>PPHI01000096.1 GCA_002901265.1 Rhodopirellula baltica
GTAATGGACCGGACCTTTGGTCCTCAGCGATTGAGGGTTCAGATGGGATTCCCAGCCCGTTGGGCTGGGCTAGGTAACTGGCTGGACCTTCGGTCCATGTTGTTGTTTTGGATTGATTGGGAGTGGCGTGCGATGTTGGGGCTACAAACACCCGGGGGCGAGTTGTGAGCGCGGTGGGATTCGTTTGCGGAGGTTGCGGGACTCGATGTTTTGACTGCGGGTTGTATGAGAATGGGGCGTTTTGAAACGCTTCGTGTGTCGTTGATTGCTATGCTGGTTGGAAATTGTTTTAGAAAAACGTGGTGATTTTGTTTCATCCGCAATCAACAGTCGCCGGATTCGATGACGTCCGATCAATCTCGCTCGCGATGTGAACGCTGTGGTTCAACCAATGACGATGAACGCACGCATGGTCAATGTCCAGAATGCAAGCTTCCGCGAGATACCGTCGACTTCTCATTGCACGTTCCACTGTCGTCACCTTTAAGCGGATCGCTTGCCGAGACGCTTGACTCCGGGACTGGGCCTGACCGGCAAGTTGATGCGTCGACAACCAATTCGCAGGTCCTCGGCAGTTACACAATCGTTCGGGAAATTGCTCGTGGTGGAATGGGCGTCGTCTACCAGGCTCGACATCAAACGCTTGGACGTGACGTCGCGTTGAAGTTGATCTTGAGCGGCGGGTTTGCTTCAGAGAGTGACGTTCGACGTTTTCATTTGGAAGCGGAGTCGGCCGCCGCGCTCGACCATCCGGGGATCGTCCCCATCTATGAAATCGGCGAGCAGAATGGGCACCACTTCTTTGCGATGAAGCTGATCGACTGCGGGTCACTGTCGGAAAACATGTCACGTTTTCGCGATGACCATCGCGCGTTGGTTCGATTGTTGATTCGTGTCGCCGATGCAATTGACTACGCCCATCGCCGAGGCATTTTGCATCGTGATTTGAAGCCAGCCAACATATTGATCGACCGTGATGGGAATCCTGTCGTCACCGATCTCGGGTTGGCCAAACGCACCGACGGCGACAGCGACCTGACTGGAACGGGCGCGATCGTGGGCACGCCGGCGTACATGCCACCCGAGCAAGCCAATGCATCGAAGGAGATCACCACCGCGGTCGACATCTATGCTTTGGGAGCCATCCTTTACGACGGATTAGCCGGGCGGCCACCACACCAAGCGGAAACCGCCGTTGCAACGCTCCTGGAGGCAGCTCGTGGTGATGTGATCGCTCCGAGTCAATTGAATCCCCAGATCGATCGGACGCTCGAATTGATCTGTATGAAATGTTTGGCTCGGAATCCTGACCAGCGATACGCTTCGTCAAACGAGTTCAAGAATGATTTACAGAACTGGCTGTCCGGACATGCGGTCTCCGTCAAACCGAAATCGTTGGTGTCGATCTGTGGCGATTTAATCAGTAGCCAATTGCGATCGGTCATCGGAGCGATGCTATTGGGGATTCTTGGTGGACTCGCACTTGGTCTGCCCTTGTACAGTGGTCTTGCCAATCGATTGTTCAGTGGATCAGACGCACGATTCAATTTGAACGAACTTGCGAAGCAGCTTCCGACTGCTGGTCTCGTCGAACCGTGGTGGATCAGGCCGCCGCAAGCTTTGGTGATTCTTTTGACGGTGTTGGGAATTCCCAGTTGCGTCTTTTTGGGCGCAATGGTTTGCAGGTTGGTGCGACCGCAAGAGATCCGTCAAGCCGTTGCGGTGGGGTTGGTCGCGGGGTTGCTGATGACGATTGTGCAATTTGCCGTGTATGGAGTTGCTGCCAATTGGCAGACGTTCGCGTTGGCAAACGCAGATCAGATCGAACGGTTGTCGCAAGCCGCTTTCGCTGAACCGGCGAACCAACAACATGCGATTTCTGATCTGCTTGCCGAGTACCCTGATTTGGCCAGCAAGCCTCCTGCACAGAAGGCGAAGTTGATCAGTCAGCTGGTGGCAATCGAAATCATGTTGACTTCGCCACCGATTGCGATCGGCTGCTTGTTAGCCTGTCTGGTCTTCGCCGGAAACTTTTGTTTGCTTGGTACCACACATGCCTATCGGCTTGGGCAAGCCAATTTCTCGTTTGCGAACCGCACGTTGCGCTATGTGGAACTGCTTGTGTTGTCGACCTTGGCTGCTCTGGTCGCGTGTCTTTTGATCTTCGCTCTGTTTGGCATGATTCAGAATGAAGATGGGACGCTCAAACAAGATGGGACGCTCAAACAAGATGGGACGCTCAAGCAATTGGTCATGTTGTTGGTGCTCGCGTTATCGATCTTGCCCGGATGGATGCACGCGAGATGGTTTGTGAGGTGGGGCAGTTATCTGGCGGTTTCGGTATTCGTTGCGATGTTGTTTTCGTGGTGAAGCGGTCGGTTCACACGGAGGTGGCGAGACCGTTTTGGTAATGGACCGGACCTTTGGTCCTCAGCGATTGTGGGGTCGGATGGGGTTCCCAGCCCGTTGGGCTGGGCTAGGTAATTGGCTGGACCTTCGGCCCACGTTGTGTTGTGTGGTTTGATTGATTGGGAGCGGCGTCGGGCGATGTTTGGAGACGGTGGGGCGATAGTGGGTGTTGTCGTATTTACACCGGTTGGTTGTTTGCAAAATCGTTGGATGGATCAGAGCGGTAATGGACCGGACCTTTGGTCCTCAGTGGTTGGAGATCGGATGGGGTTCCCAGCCCGTTGGGCTGGGCTAGGCAATTGGCTGGACCTTCGGCCCAAGTTGTGCGGCGTGGTTTGGTTGATTGGGAGTCGAGTCAGCCGACGTTGGCGATGTTTGGAGACGAAGGGTCGATAGTGGGTGTTGCCGTGTTTTCACCGGTTGGTTGTTTGCCAAATCGTTGGGCTGTTCGGCGCGGTAATGGACCGGACCTTTGGTCCTCAGCGATTGAGGGTTCGGATCGATGTTTGGAGACGAAGGGTCGATAGTGGGTGTTGCCGTGTTTTCACCGGTTGGTTGTTTGCCAAATCGTTGGGCTGTTCGGCGCGGTAATGGACCGGACCTTTGGTCCTCAGCGATTGAGGGTTCGGATGGGATTCCCAGCCCGTTGGGCTGGGCTAGGTAATTGGCTGGACCTTCGGCCCAACGTTGCGGGCTGCGGTTCGATTGATGGGGAGTGGCGTGCGATGTTGGCGAGCAGGGCTGAGTTGCGTTTGGGGTTGAACATCGTGGGGTTGTGCTTGAGGGTGAGAGTTTTCTGGATGGCAGGTCTGGTGTGGTCAGGCGGTGTTGGGGAACTCGTGTCGTTGTTGAACGCAGTGGCACTGAGATGCAAAATGCGGTGATCATTTTGAGTCCTGTGCAAACCACTTGGCTCTCAGGCTGACGATTTCGTCGAATGCGTGGTTTGGCGCATGTTGAGCCGAAATGAAGTCGCTTCAGCGACGAGTAATTCCTCGGTCGGAAAACTCATTGCATTCTGAATGCGAAGACTGAGTAGACCGATGCACTTTGGGAGATTGGCAGAATCGGGTCGTTACGCTCCATAACCAAGCGTCTCCAGTTTGTTGAGGATCACTCGGGCAAGCTTCTCGGCCTCGTCCATCTGCTGGTACAGCTTGGTGGTCAAGTCGGCCAACTGGGGCTCAAGCGGAATGCCGTCGTTTTCCAGCAGTGCCGTGCCGTCGTATCGTACCGGTGTGAGCACGTAGTTGATGGCTTTGACGTCTTCCAGCGTCGATCCTTTGCAGAAGCCGCGAACGTCCCGGTAGCCAGTGTCGCTCAACTCTCCGAGTCGATTGCGCTTTCGACTCGGAGAGTCGAGCAACGTAGATGCACCACGCAACTGTGCTCGAATTCCTCAGGCTTGTGGATTGGCCGGACTATACCGACCATGCGAAGCCCCCCGATGATCATGTCCAGCACCTGTCCGTCTAGGTCTCGGGATGTGTGCAGTGGCGACGAGGTCTCGCAGATTGTGCGGTGTCGAGTACTGGGGCCAATGCAGCAGACCACGGGGGAGGTTCTCGTCTCTACATCGAAAGCGACGAAGAGGCGGACCGTTCGATGACAACGATCCTGTTGAAGGACGGGCTTCGCGATTCCGCTCGTTTCGTTTCCAGCTCCGTTCGGGTTTGTCCGTGTCGTCTTTAATTGATTGATCGACCTGTTCACCCTGTGTACACTGGCCAGATGTACCCCACACCTTCATTAGAGACGACATGAGATTTTTAGCATCATTGCTCGTGCTGGCGTTTGCTTCGCAGGCAAACGCGGGCCTTCTAACATCGGCTTTCGAGTCCAGGCTTGAGTCCTGGCTGGGGCAAGGAGACCTGGATTTCACGAACGTCTTCACGAAGGCTCCGGCTTCTAATTCGTACGCTTTTCACGCTGCTGTGGATGGTATCGGGCCGACGATTACCCTGATGCGGATTTCGCGAGTGGAGAACAACGCGAAAGACCGAGCGGTCGGGCAGATTCTCGGCGGCTACAACCCGCAGAGTTGGAATAGGTCTGGCAATTTCAATCTCACGTCGAGCAACGCGGACCGGACGGGGTTTATCTTCAACTTGTCGACGGACACCAAGTTTGACCAGCGGTTGAGTGCTACAGCCTCTGATCCGAACGAACAGGGGCGGGGCCGATATCAGACGTACAACCGTCTAAACTCTGGGCCGAGTTTCGGTGCCGGTAGCGACCTTTTTCTAGACTACTCGCTGAGTGATGGCTACATGAGACAGTACTCGTACGGCGTGGCGGGGCCGGGGGCTTTTTCGAGCGGTTACGCCGGCAAGAATTTGCTTGGCGATAGTCGCTACATCGTGACGCGACCAGGCATACAGAATGGCTTCACCGATTTTCGGGTAAGCGATGTCGAGGTTTACACGTTCGCTCCCGCTGTGGTGTCGCCTCCGGTTGCGTCTGTTCCTGAGCCCGCGAGCGTTGCCCTATTCGGCTTACTCAGCTTGGGGGCGATCGCCCGACGTCGTCGATAAACACTAGTCCAACTGGTCTAATTTCGAATCATCACAAGAGGCTGACGGGAGAAATCCTGGTCAGCCTCTCGTCGTATTGTCACGGTCAGGTTATTGGAGATTCCCAGCTCGTTGGGCTGGGCTAGGTAATTGGCTGGGCCTTCGGCCCAAGTTGTGCGGCGTGGCTGGAGCGTCGGCCCAAGTTGTGCGGTGCGGCTGGACCTTCGGCTCAAGTTGCGTTGTGTGGTTTGGTTGTTTGGAAGTAGCGTCAGCCGACGTTGTTGATCTTGGAGGACGACGGCACAGCTTGGGGCAGTGCGCGTCGTTGATGTTCTTTACGCACCACCCGCTGTCTCTGTGATTTGGTGGTTTGTTGAAAGTCGAAAGTGGTGCTTCATTCTGTGAATGTGGTTGCCCTTCTCGTTGTGATTGTGGAGGTGGTGGCAACAGTCGAGGTCTTTTCGATCCGATTTAGGGTGTTCGTGGCTGAGTGGTTCGCAGCGGTGCTGATTCAAGTGTGGCGTCTGGCTGATAGGGTGCGATTGACTGGCGTTCGGTGCTGCTAGTGTCCACTACTTAGGCCTTGAGCTCTCGCAGTGGCTCTTGGATGTCGGTGTGGTCGTTGCGATTTTGGCTGGATTCGCCGCGTTTTTCGTGGTTTATCGCTGCAGTGGGCAGGGTGGGGTGAGTGTTGCGACGTCAGCGCTGCGGACTACACTGCGCGGTCTGGAATGAACGAAGACACCTTCCCTTTGGACGGACCAAACGACTCCATGAAGAACGATTCTCTGCGTACTGTGTGTCTCTCGATGCTTGTCATCGGTTCGCTCATCAGTCCGGCCGTTGCCGCTGATTCAAAGAAAGACAAAGACAAGGACGAGTTGCGGCTCGAAGACCTCTACCCCGAAAAAGGCTTGTTCGGGCCCTCTGCCAGCAACGCAGAATTCTCGCATGACGGACGCTACGCCGCGTATCTGTATCGCCCCTACAACGAACGTCGGCATGGCAGCGACTTGTGGGTCTACGACTTCAAAAAGTCCGAAGCGCGACGCATCACTTCCATCGACATGCTGTCCGAGTTCCAACGCTCCGCACGCATTGTGATTGATGACCGTCTGGAGAAGCATCGCAAGAAAGCGAAGAGCGAGAAGAAGGATGACGACAAAGACGAAAAAGAAGACGGTGATGACGAGGAGAAGTCGGACGACGAAAACGACTCCGATGACAAAGAAAAAGACGAGCTGACCGAAAAGGAACGCGAGGAGCAACGTGAGATCTACATGACGGTGTCGGAAGATGACGCCGACGCCGAATACAGTCCCGTGTATTCCGGAATCGCTTCGTTCCGCTGGCACCCCAAAGAGAACAAGCTGCTGTTGATTTCCGAAGGCGATATTTATTTGCTTGAAGATCTGAACAAGCCAAAGCTGGCACGTCTGACCAAAACCGATCAGCGTGAATCGCAGGTCGAGTTCCTGCCAGACGGAAGCGGATACACCGTCCGCCGCGACGACACCGTGATTCAAACCAAGTTTGGCGAACACCTCGTCCGTCAGCTAACACCAAGCTTGCCATCGGGAGAAAACCTCAGCCGATACTCGCTTAGCCACGACGGAAAACGCATCACGCTGATCACGCGTACCAACAGCCGTGGTGGATCACGGAAAGTCGACATCATCCGATACCGCGATCGATTCGCACAATCCGACTCGATCTCCCGCACCGTTTCGGATGACAAGGTCGAGCCGGAAACCGTGCGTGTCTACATGTTCGAATTCGATGGCGCCGATACCGAAGAAGCTCCTTTGTTGAAGGTCTTCGAAGAGAAAATCGACGAGCCGCGCGACATCATCTCCGAACCGCGTTGGTCGCTCGACAATCAGCAAGTGACGTTTTGCTTCTTTGACCAAAAGAACTCCGACGTGCAGATTCGATTGGCCACCTGGCCTACCGAAGAAGAGCTCGAGAAAGGGCTGAAAGAAGCGGTCAAGGAACGCGAGAAAGACTTTCAAAAGGAGATGCGTGAAGCTAGGGAGAAAGACGAAGAAGACGTTACTCCGGGCCGACGTGGGCCTCGCGGTGGTCGCACTGAAGATCCGGAGTTGGTCGAGCATCTCGCCAAGATCGCTTACCAATTCAAACACTACGGCGGACCCAATACGCCTTCGATGGTCTCGCCCGACTTTGCCGACGATAGCCGACACATCGTGTTCGTCAGCGAACTGAGCGGGTTCCGTCATATCCATGTATTGGATCCGCTTTATGAAAGCGTTCGTCAGTTGACGGAAGGACGATTCGAAGTCTATCCGATTCGTTTTTCAGAGGACCACAAAAGGCTGTTCGTGACAGCGACCAAAGACTCACCCGCGCGTCAGATGGTGTATGTGCTGGAGATGGAATCGGGTGAGCTGACGCGTCTGAATGATCAAGAAGGCACGTTCTCGGACGTGGCGGTCAGTAACGACGGCAAGCGTATGTTGGCCAACTTCGTTCGCTACGGGGACCTCACCGAATTGGTGGCCCAGAACGAAAAGAACCAGGTCAAGCAAGTCACCGATTCACATCCCGAAGACGCTTCGCGGCTGACGAAGATCGAGCCGGAATTCTTTGAATATGAAAACCGCCACGGTCACACGATCTCGGGAATGATGTTCAAACCCGAGGGCTGGAAGAAATCGAAGAAGCACCCGCTGTTGATCTATGTCTACGGTGGCCCGCTCGGCAACCGCCACTTTGTCAACGATGGCGGCTACAGTGCCGACGCGTACTTCTTTCAGATGTACATGGCACAGAAACACGGCTACATCACGATCGTTGTCGATCCACGTGGACAATCTGGATACGGTGGGTTGTTCGAGAAGTCGAACTACGAGCAGGTCGGCAAGCCACAGGTGGAAGACTTGGTTGACGGTGTCCAGTACATGGCGGACAACTTCAACATCGACCAGAAACGCGTTGCGATCTCCGGCTGGAGCTTCGGCGGTTTCCAGACGCAAATGTGTCTCTACACCGAACCGGAAGTTTTCCAAGTGGGGATCGCCGGTGCCGGGCCGACGCAGTGGGAAAACTACAACTCGTGGTACTCCACCGGAACGATTGGCCCGTCACGCACGGGTGAGCCGGACCAAGAAAAGTACTCGTTGATTCCGCTTGCCAAAAAGCTTGAGGGGCAACTGTTGTTGGTCCATGGGATCGAAGACACCAACGTGCTGTTTCAAGACACGGTTGCGGTCTATCGGGCGTTGCTGAAGGCCGGTAAGGAAACTCATGTTGAGCTGTTCCTTGATCCGACCGGTGGACACGGACTTGGTGGCGATGTCAAACGGATCGGGCGGATGCGAAAGTATGAGCAGTTCTTGCTGCGTACGATCGGCAAAGGTCCCTGATTAAGACTCCGACGTTCCAAGCCACGGAAACAGCGAGTGAGAGTCGCTCGCTATTGCAGCACTTCGTAACGTCCTTTGCCGATGTACTTCATTTCTTTTTTGTTAACGCCATAACGAAAGAGCGATTGGTTTTCGGCGGGGACGATTCGCGGTCCATCGCTTTCAAGTCGCATGGTAAAGGTCAGCGTGAACGCCTCCGCATCAGGCGGTTTAAACGACCAGGACATACGATTGATCAAGACGCCGTCGGTTTCGTCTTCGTGATCGTTCGGCATCTGGTTTGGAAAGAACACCGGGATACGTCCTTCGATCATCGAAGTGCTGGACGTTGTCGGCGGTGGAAGGCGTTCTGGGAATAGGGAGCGCTCGATTGACTGAAACTCGGGGTACGAGGAAGTTACTCGAAGCTTTAACTCGCGTGGATCTCTGTAATCTGCACCGTCTGCTCGTTCGTGGACGAGTGCGATCTCATAAGCGTGGGTACCGTGTAGGTCATAGGTGAGCTGCGTCGTCTGCTTTGGTGCATCGGAATCCTTTACGCTTCGCTCGATTTCGATTTGCAGTTTGTGGACGCCGCTGGGCAGCAACAGGCGAACTAGGTCATTCATGTTGCCTTTCTGTTCCAGGGTGAAGACGCCCAAGGCCGCGTCGTTTTGCCAAAAGTCGTCGACGTCGGATGCGTACTGGAAAACTGTTTTCAGCTGATCACCTTGCTGTTTGGCGTCATTGATGGCCTTGTCGAGTTCACGTTCCTTGTCACGCAGTTGTTCGCGTTTCGACGACACCAATTTCGTTTCATCACGTTGTGCTGCGACCTGGCGATCAAGCAGACCTTTCGCCGATCGGTCGTTGACGAAGACTGTGATCAGACAAACGCAGGTGATCGAAAAGATTACCAACCGCAAGGCGGAGAATGGCGTCCAGCGGCGGATTGGTGTTGGATCGGTGTTTGGTTCAGTCATCGTGAGACTCCGATCCGAAGGCTGATTGATCGACACTGTCTTGATCGGTACTGTATTGATCGACACTGAACGGTGCGAACGTTTCAGGCATCGGAGTGCTCGAAAGCCAAAGCCAAATCGTATAGTCGACTGGAAATACCAGGTCTGTCTCGCCAGACGTTTCTAAGTTGGTGCTCACCAAAGTCGACGACAACCGGCCACGCTTGTTTGCTGGGGCTAGATTGTTCGCTGGGGCTAGACGGAGGTCGTATTGCTGCTTGGGGGCCGTGCTAGACGAAGAGCGGAATCGATAGCTGGAATGAGTTGAGGTCGTTTTAAAACACGTTTGTTGGTCGACTTTGAGTGAGAGGGTAACAAACCCACTCTCCTGCCGAACATTGGACTGGGTCAGGACAATGTCGTGGATCCCCGGCGAGAGTTGAATTTCACCGGGCAACGCGTCAAATGGCGACTGATCGAGCCATTGCTGATGATCTAAGTCCGAGCGTCCTTCCCTGGGAAAGGAATCTTTCACGGAGACCGCCGTACGCAGGAACACCGGGGGTTCTTCGGGAACGGAAATTCGATACGACCAAACGTGAGAATTCGGATCTTCCTTTAGAACCGGAAACAGGCGGAGGCCGATCGAATCTGGTTTTGGCACCACTTCGTGATAGCGGGATTGGATTTTCTCGAAAGCGGTGACCGCGTTCCTGTGGACCTCTGCGACTTCATGGAAGTAGTCCATGCGACCATCCGCATCAGCGAGCAAGCCGGTGGCTTGGTCTAGGTCAAGTTTGGCGAGCTTGAGATGTTGCGCGGCGGAAAGCAATGCCGCACGTGATCGTTGCAATTCCTGTTTGCCGCGGATGACAAGCATCGCCAAGGCAACCAAAAAGGTGATTCCCAGCAGGTCCCGAATACCGAATTTCAATTGCTTCCCCACCCGTTGGCGTTTGCGTCGCGAAATCGTGTTTTGGGAATTGTAGCCCTGATGATTGATCACCGCGAACGGAGGGGATCGCAATGCTAGTGCTGTGATGAAATCCGGACGGGGCTGTTAACGTGCGTTAACGCAACGATGTGTTTGGGGCAAAGTGATTTCATGTTTTTTTAAGCAGCGAGTCAGTTCTTCGTGCGGTCTCCACGTCCGATTTCCGGGGGGAGCCACGTTCGCCAAGAAACCCCACATCATGTCCGAATTTCGCAAAGATGCGGCAATTTATTACAAGACGGATTTGCCCAAACAGCTTACAACCTCCAGCATGTCACGTGCCCGGTGAACGGGCCCTACCTACACTTCTTCAGTTGACGATGACAAAAACAATCACATGCATCGCCCTTGCCTGGCTTTGCAGCTTCACCTTGGTTCCGGCCTTTGCACAGCAACCCGCCGAAAACACTAGCGACGTCTACAAACAAGAGATGGAGTCGCTGAACGCGGCGATCCAAAAGCATCTTTATGACGAAGCGTCTGGCAACTATTTGCTGGTCGTTGATCCCGATAAACGCGAGCGGAAAGACGGGTACCTTCGTGAGTACACGTACATTTGGTCCTTGTGCGCGCTGTTCCAGGCGGCCAACGAGATCGAGAAAGTCGATCCGGAAAGCAAGATGGTCGATCAGTTGATCGAAAGCATGAAACCGTACTGGGATCCTGCTCCGCCAATCGCCGGCTATTCCGATTACTTGATGGACTTGAAGCCTGGCGAGCGATATTACGACGACAACCAATGGATCGGTATCACCGCATTGGACGCGTACGAGCGTACCGGTAAAAAGTCGTACTTGGAACTCGGGAAGTCGATGTATGACTTCATGATGGGCGGATACGATGATGTGCTCGGCGGCGGGATTTACTGGAAAGACACTTCCAAGGACACCAAGAATACCTGTTCGAACGGTCCCGGCGTGTTGGTCGCGTTGCAGATGTACTTGGCCACCAAGGATCAAAAGTACCTCGATTCGGCCCTGAAGATTTACGACTGGACCAACGAGAAGTTGCAGACGCCATCGAAGTTGTACTACGACAACATCAACACCAAAGACGGTGGCATCAACAAAGCGATCTTTTCGTACAACACGGGTACAATGTTGCAAGCGAACGTGTACCTGTACGAAATCACTGGCGAGAAGAAGTACCTCGATGAAGCGAACGCGATCGCGGAAAGCTCGCTGGATCACTTCTATGGCCGTGGACGTTTTCGGGACGACTACTGGTTCAACGCTGTTTTGCTTCGTGCGTACCAGCACCTGCTGAAACACAATCCGGACATGAAGTACATTCGCGGGTTCCAACGTTGCCTCGATAACTCGCTTCGCTACGCCAAGAACGAGCAAGGCTTGGTTCAACGACGCGGTGAAGTCCGCAACCTTGTCGATCAAGGCGGGCTGTTGGAAATCCTGGCCCGTTTCGCTTGGTTGGAAAAACACTACGATCTGACGACCAAGCAATAGTCTGCTCTCGTTGCGTTTCATTGCCAAACTGGACAGGGTGCGAGTTTCAACTCGCACCCTGTTTGCTTGCTGGCCCAACGCTTGTCGCCGCTCTCTCCTATGAACCCTGCCCCACCTCTTGATGCCGCCATGCGACATTTCTCTGCTTCCGACGTTGATTCGCACGTTACGCTTCGCGAGCCATTGGGTTCGCGGATGAACGCGCTGGTGCGCGCTTGGCTACTTGTTGTTTGCGGATTGCTTGGGACTTGCACGATGCTGACTCGGGCATCGGATGCGGCCGAGTTGCCAGCCGGATTTAGCGAGACCAAGGTTGCTGAAGGTTTAAACCCAACAACGATGGCGTTTGCACCTGACGGACGACTGTTTCTTTGCGAGAAACAGGGGCGGATCCTGATCATCGAAGATGGCAAGGTGTTGGAGACACCACTGATCGACTTTTCGGAGCAGGTCGACGGTTGGAACGAACGTGGACTTGGCGGTCTGTGCTTTGATCCCGAGTTTTCCAGCAACGGATACATCTACCTTTACTACACCGCTAAAGCACCGTCGCACAATCGCGTCAGTCGATTCACCGTTGTTGGGAACACCGCTGCAAAAGCCAGCGAGCAGGTGATTTTTGAGATCGACAATTTGTCCAAAATCGGCTGGCATAACGGTGGTGGGATCTGCTTCGGCAAAGACGGCAAGCTCTACATCGCGACGGGTGAAAACGCCAACGGCGACAACGCACAGAACCCAAGCAATCTGCTTGGAAAGTTGCTACGCATCAATCGCGACGGTTCGATCCCCAGCGACAATCCGAATAACGGCAAATTCCGCGATCGCAATCAAGCCATCGTCGCTCTCGGATTTCGTAACCCGTTTGCGATGACGGCGCATCCGGAGAACGGGACGATCTTTATCTGCAATGTGGGTGCGAAGTACGAAGAGATCGAACGCTATGACAGCGACGTCACGCCACAGCATGTGAACTATGGTTGGCCCAATTTGGACGGACCACGCGGCGGGCAGTATGGCCCAGAAGGGTATCGCGACCCGGCGTACGCTTATGACCATGGCAGTGGTCAAGGAACGGCGTTGTGCGGCGGCGACTTTTATGTCGTGGACGGTGACACGCCGCCGGCATTCCCGGCAGAGTACCACGGGGCGTATTTTTTCAGCGACTATGGTGGCTGGATCAAGTACATCGATCCGTTTTTGCCCGAGGTCCGACACGACTTTGCAACCAAGATTGCTCGTCCGATCGATGTCGAAATCGCCCCGGACGGATCTCTGTGGTATCTCGCTCGAGCCGGGAAAGGCGGCGGATCTGATGAAGACAATACCGCGACAACAAACGGTTCGCTTTGGCGAGTGGAATGGACCGGGCGTGGCGCTGCGACGCAGTTGAAGTTCCTTTCCCAGCGAGCTTCGGCGAACGTCGGTGGCTTGATCGGTCCGGCTGTACAAGTCGCCGTGCAAAACGCGAAAGGCGAAACGATCACATCGTCGAAAGCTTGGGTGACGTTAAAGATCAAAGGCCATGAGGCAAAAGAGGCCGCGATCGCAGCGAAGCTTTCGGGCACAATCGTTCGACAAGCGATCGATGGAGTCGCGACGTTTGATGATTTGCGAATTGATCGGTCGATCGGTGAGTTGGCGATTGAGTGCAGTAGCGAAGGTTTGGCGTCAGCTTCTAGCGAAGTGTTTGAGGTCGCAGCGAAAGTCGATTTGCCGTCGATCACGCCGCGAAGCAGCACTTACAGTGGACCGGTGCATGTGCAGATCGAGTGTGCGACAGAAGATGCGGTGATCCATTTCACCACCGACGGGACGATGCCGACGACCGCGTCACCGGTCTATCGTGAACCGTTTCTACTGACCAACAGCAGTATGGTGCACGCGATCGCTACACGTTCTGACCTTGCCGACAGCGATCGCGCGAACGCCCTTTTGACGATCAGCGACGAGAAAGCGTATGGGATGGACTTCCGTCCGGAAGTGACTGGTGTTTCGATGCCGCCGGCTAACGGTCCGGAGATACCAACAACGTTGACGGCAACCGGTCTGTTTAGCGATGTGGCATCATTGAACGTAGCCGCTGGCGTCGTGCCCTATGACGTCAACAGCCCGCTTTGGTCGGACGGCGCAGACAAAACACGTTGGGTTGCGCTGCCGGCTCGTGGACGGATCAAATTCGCTGACCAAGGCGAGTATCAGTGGCCGGGCGGAACGATGTTCATCAAGCACTTTGAATTGGTGGTCAACGAAAGCACTAAGCAGAAGCGACGCTTGGAAACGCGTGTCCTGGTGGTTGATGAAACGGGTTACGGTTACGGGGTGACTTACAAATGGCGTGGCGACAATGCTGACGCCGATTTGCTGACCGAAGGATTGGACGAAGAGATCGAGATTGTTGGCAAGGACGGGCAGACGCGTCAGCAGACGTGGCACTACCCGTCACAGCAAGAGTGTTTGCAGTGTCACACGGTTAAGTCTGGTTTTGTGCTTGGGCCAAGTACTCGGCAGCTGAACCTTGAGCACCGTTATCCGTCGGGGCGAGTCGACAATCAGCTTCGCACGTGGAACTATCTGCAAATGTTTCAAAGCGACATCGATGAGGACCGCGTCGCAGGATTCGAAAAGCTGGTGCGTGTGGATGACCCCAGTGCGAGCTTGGAGCATCGAGTGCGTTCTTATTTCGACGCCAATTGCGCGTTTTGCCATCGGCCTGGTGGGACGGGGGCTCAGTGGGATGCTCGCTACCTGACTGAACTTGCCGATCAACACAACATCAACGGTGCGGTCCGCGAAACGTTTGGGATCCCTGGGGCAAAAATTGTCTCTCCGGGTGACTTGAAACAGTCGATCATGCACCTGCGATTGACCTCGTCACAGTTGACGCAACGAATGCCTCCCGTCGGCCGAAACGTAGTCGATGTGAAAGCGGTAGATGCGATTTCCGAGTGGATCGAAACGCTGGAACCGGCAGCAGCGAACGGGATCGTTTCGGGCAAGGTCTATTACCTGACAGCCAAACACAGCAACAAGCGTTTGGGGATCTCTGGCGATCAACTTGGCGCCGATGGTGCGACGGCACGGCAGTCCAGTCCTGCCGCGTCGAAGGAGAAGCAGGATGCGAATCAACGCTGGCAGTTAGACGAGATGGGGAATGGATGGTGGCGTCTGACGAACGTCGCGAGCGGCAAGGTGCTGGATGTACCAAGCGGCTCGAAATCAAACAGCACCGCGTTGCAGCAGTACCGTGACAACGGAGGCGACAATCAGCGGTGGGCGTTAACTCGGACCAACGACGGATACTTTGTGATCACATCAAAGGTCAGCGGAAAGAACGTTGACGTGGATGGAGTCAGCCGGGCGGACGGCGCGGAGATTCATCAGTACCAGCACACTGGCAACGACAATCAACGGTGGAGCATCACGCCGGTGGATCAGGAATAGTCCTACGCTAGATTCAGCGAGCAACGGACAAATCGACCCATTGTCGCCTTTCGCTCCGCGAAAGTAGCGTTCTTCAAACAGCCGACTGGCAAAATTTTGTAAGCACATGCACCAAAGTTGCGGTGCGTAGGATTCGCGCGACCGCCTGGTATAGATCGCAGTCGATGAACTTGGGGCTGATCGGTTCGTCATCGCGGATTGGTCTGAACAGCAGACTTGTTTGACAGTGCAGCGGTAAATCGCGGAGTCACCGAAACCCCCTCATCCCCAGCCTTTCTCCCCCAACTACGACCAAGAGCAAGGCTCTCATTCGCCCTTGGGGGAGAAGGGAGCCAGAGTTTGGATTGTGGGCGTTTGATCAAGGGGAGCGTGGCATGGGGATACGCACTGAAATTGGTTGCGACCGAAATGCGCCGTCATCAATGATCTGGTGGGGCGATTGCCGGGTTGCAAAGATGTGCCACCGATGCCGTGTCGGAGCTTTCCCGTGGTTTGGGTTAAATGGTAGCAGTAGATTGATCTATCCATAGTCGCCTTTCGCTCCGCGAAAGTAGCGTTCTTCTTGCATGCCGTTAGGCGATGCTTTGCAGGTGCACGCACGAAAGTTGCGGTGCGTAGGATTCGCGCGACCGCCTGGTATAGATCGCAGTCGATGAACTTGGGGCTGATCGGTTAGTCATCGCGGATTGGTCTGAACTGCAGACTTGTTTGACAGCGCAGCGGTAAATCGCGGAGTCTCCGAAACCCCCTCATCCCCAGCCCTTCTCCCCCAAGTACGAACAAGAGCAAGGCTCTCGTTCGCCCTTGGGGGAGAAGGGGGCCAGAGTTTGGTTTAGGGCGTTTGGGACGCATACCGTTCGGCGATGCTTTATATGTGTACGCACGAAAGGTGCAGTGCGTTGGATGCTCGCGAACGTCTGAATTTAATCGCAGTCGATGAAGTTGGGAGATACGTTGCGGTGTTTGGTTTGGGATGCTGGGCAGATGGCGACTTTGGGAGAGAACTTGATTGAGTATCGACAGACCGCTATCCGTTAATCGTTGAGCAACTCGAAGGTTGCAACTTGGCCGTCTTTGCCGGCTAGGAAGCCGGTTCCCGTTTTCTTGTCGACTCGCAGTGTGTAGTAACTGCCGGTTGATAGGTTGCCCCAGGTTTTGCCGGCGTCTTCGGAGTAGGCGACGCCGGTTCGGCCGCAGGTGATCAGTCGGCCTTCTCCTAGGGATTGAACACAGGCTTTGTGTGGCATGCTGACGCCGGTGGCGTTGTGCCAGGTCTTGCCACCGTCGGTGGAGGTGGCGACGTTGTTTTCGGATTGCTCCGGTTCGAGGTAGTTGCCACCGATCACGACGGCGCGATCGTCGTCGATCAGGTCGATTGAAAAGATGCCGGACGACTCGTTGCCGCTGCGAATTGGCGTTGAGAATGCCTGCCACGTCTTGCCTTCGTCGGTTGACTTCCATACCCGTGCGACCGAACCGCCGGTTGCGATCCAGATGCTCTGGCCCCGCGCGACAATACTGGTGCCGCTCGCTGCGAAAGCGTATTCACCCTCGGCAAGTTTTGGACGCTGAGACAATGGTAAGTGATGCCACGTTTTGCCGGCGTTGTTTGTTCGATAAAGGTCGAGGTGTCCTTCCAATGGGTCGCCGAACAACCATCCCGTTTGGCCGTCTGCGAGGAACGCCATTCCGTCGAAGAAACCTTGCGGATCCGAATTGACCAGGACGGTTTGCCAGGTTTGGCCATTGTCTTCTGAGCGAAAGATCTTTGATGCCGAGCCCGCACCGATGCTCATCAACAGCACCGTGCCATCAGGCAAAATTTCGATGTCGCGAAAGTCTGGCTTTTCTGAATCTGTAGCAGAAGTATCCGGCACTGTGATTTGTTGCCAGGTTTGGCCGGCATCCGTAGTTCGAATCACGGTCCCTCCCGTTCCCCCGAGCCAGGCTTCTCGGGCGCCATGCATCGCCATGCCACGGAACGACGCGTCGACTCCACTCGTTAGTGGTCGAAGAGCAATTGCATTGGGGGAACGCTGTGCCAAGGCAGTCGGTGCGGGCGCGGCCAACAGCGTCAACAAGACCAATGTGATAGGAAACTTCATTTGTCGCTCAACGGTGGACCAAGTCATGTGGAAAATCAATGATCGCATCGTATGCAACAAGCTTTGTTTTGCAAGCAGATGTGAATGTGCTATGGCTGGCGGGTGAAAACTGTTCCGCCACAAATGTTGATGCCTTTGAAAGGTACTTGCTTTGGCCGAGTAATCCAGGTGTTTTCGTGAGATGCCCCATCACGAGTACTACAGGTTTAGTATCTGTGTATTCCGATCAACATCACCTTGACGAGCTGTGTTGATCTAGTTAATTGACCCACACTGGGGCAATTTTTATGGAGCGTTCGAAGCGTCCCACCAAGAAAGGAATCGTGTCGTGGCCAATAGCAATTTCAATTCTGCACTGCGGGATTCCGTCGTCACGCACCTCGTTGCGGCGATCGAAGCGACTCCGTTTCGGCAAAGCCCCTTTCCGCATTTGAGTGTTAGCGGTTTCTTTCCAGCGGATGTGTACGCGACATTGTTGGAATCGTTGCCGCCTCCATCGCACTATCACCCATTTTCGTACAGCAAGCACCACAATACCGAGGGCGATAGCAACCGAAAGCGATTCTGTCTGGATCAGGTTTCGCTTGATTCGTTGTCTGGAGGGCTGCGAGAATTTTGGTGCTCGGTGCGAAGTGCGCTTGGGAGCGTCGAACTGAAGCGAGCTGTGTTTGAAAAATTGAGTTCCGGTTTGGCCTATCGCTATGGATGTAGCCAGAGCGAGGCCGCCGCATTGCCCGGGTTTGCGTTACCAGAGTTGTTTCACGAAACGGGCGGTTATTGCATCAAGCCACACCCTGATACTCGAAAGAAAGTCGTGACGATGCAAATCGCATTGCCAGACTCTGAAGATCGCCGCGATCTTGGGACCGAGTTCTATCGACGCAGCACTAACCCGATGGCATGGCTGCGTGAACCGAAAGGCTTCGAGATCGTCAAACGTATGCCCTTTGTTCCTAACACGGCTTATGCGTTCGTTGTGCTGAACACGATGCGTTTGAAAAGCTGGCATGGCCGCACGACGTTGCCGGTCGAAAGTCCGATCCGCAACTCGCTGCTGAATATCTGGTACGAAAAGGCAGAGAACGGCAATCAAGAGATCGTTCGCGAAAACGAGGCGAACGACACCGACAGTCGGCTTGTGGCATGAGTATTAGAAGCGACCAACCCAGTCGCGAATCCCCAGCATGATCATCTCAATGGAGACTGTGCCGAGGTAGAGCGCGGTGACTCGGCCAGCGATGTCGATGTAGTGTTGGATCAGATCCTCGCGGGATGCTCGTACGTAGTCGTGCAGAATTTTTAGCAGCACCATGACCGCGGTTGACGCCGCGACGGCGACGACGATTGCCAGGCAGGCCAGCCAGGGAGCGCTGGTCTTGCCAATCACAACACTGGCGCTCAAGGTTCCAGGGCCGATCAGTACCGGCATCGCGATCGCACCGGAGAGATTGGTGGATTCGCCACGAAGCATCTCGATTGCTGTCGGACCGCGAAACATGAATTGCATGCCGATCAGAAGAAACACCGCGCCGCCGAAAATTTGGAACGACGCGAATTCCGCTTGGACAAGTGTTGAAAAAATCGCGTCGCCAGCCAATGCAAAACAGATAAAGACGACAGCGGCGATCGCGGCAGCACGGATGAGCACGCGGCTGAATTTGGCTCGATCAACCGTTTGAACCACATCGCTTAGGTAAACGATCATTAGGAACGGATTCAGCAGGGCAAGGAGTAGCGAGATCGCTTGTAGGAATTCCAACATTGTTGAATTTGGTGAGCAAACGGAAGTCAATCGGTACGGAAACCAGCCGGTCTTGCTGGCGGTGCGAAGGTAACGGAGAGTGCCTGATTGGGGCAACTCATGGGAGCTTATTTCCCCTTCGAGTGGTTCACTACACGCCCTAGTCATGTGTTTCTAAAACACGGGCGTTTGGCGGGTGAGCGGAGTTGGCGATCTCTGGTAGGATCGTTGGTCGCGGCTACAGAGAATCCCCCCACAAGCACAGCCAACCCCGCAAGAGACGTGATGCAGCAACTTACCCCCGAAGGACAGCGGATCGTGTCGGATCTTTCCCAGCGTTATGGTTTTAGCCCAGACGCGGTGACTCACATGCTGGTCGCGGTGCTTCACGGCAACGGCACGATGGCCCAGTTTTGTCATCCCGAATTTGCCGGGTCCGGGCAATGGATGCGGGGCGGCATGTTGATGCTCGGCGACATGTTTAACAACGTGCTGAAGTCAAACGTTGACGCACTTTGCAACGAGATCTCTCAGATCCTTGCCAACCAGCCAGGCTTACTTAGCACGGGCAGTTTTCAATCGCAAAGTCAAAGCGGAAGCGGGCAGCAGTCCCAAGCGACGGGCGCATCGCAGGCGACGTCGAGTCTATTTGTGCCAAATCCTGATGATCATTGGTGGCCAACGGAACTTGGGGCACCGACTTCGTTGGGGTCACAGAACAATGTTCGATACGCTTACTTCGCCGGTAATCGACGCCTAGCGGTCAAGACTGGTGATCAGGTTTGGGTCTACGACACGTTGGATCATCAGATCGGAGGTTTTTCGCAGCAGCAAGGTGGCGGAAGTTCGATCGTCTTCAGTAGCCAGTATGGTACGATCAACCTGGCCACTTTGCCGGTGGTTTCCCAAAACGGACAGCCGCAGCAAGCAGCGCCGCCTTCAGTTGAGTCTGTGCAGCCAGCGTTCAATCCAGAGCCGGTTGCTGTGCGCCAATCGAGCGACGTCGAGGGGACGAATGCGATGCCTTCTCAAGGCGAAGACATCATTGACCAGATCGCTCGACTTGGTGAATTGAAAGACCGTGGCATTCTGACCGACGAGGAGTTCATCGCCAAGAAAACGCAGCTCCTCGAACGGCTTTAGCGCTCACCATTCGACTTCACGCGGGCGGATGCAGTAGTGGTTCAACGCTGACTTGCATTCCGATCAGTTCAACGGGCGCGCCAAACTGGGTGTAGACCGCGACATCGGCGGCATCGCGTCCGTAGGCGATCGCAATCCGTGCGCCGTCAAGGTTCGATTGAGTTGGGTCAAAGGTGTACCATCGGCCGCCCACGTAGGCCTCGAACCAAGCGTGTAAGTCCATCGGCGTAAGCGTTTGCAAATAACCTACGACCATGCGTGCTGGGATCGAAATAGCGCGGCACAGCGCGATGCCCAAGTGAGCCATGTCTCTGCAAACGGCCATCGATCGTTGGTTCACTTCGACGGCGCTGATGATTTGCTGCCCGGTGCCGGGGCGATAGTCTAGCGTTTGCCGGATGTAGTTCACGATCGCTTGGCATTGATCCCATCCGGGCGTTTGCTCTTGTGTCAGCGAAGCAGCCATTTCGGTGAATCGGTCGGATTCACAGAATCGACTGGGCAGCAAGAACGGTAGCGTTTCGACCGGCAGTTGCTCTGCTGGGACATAGGGTGCGCCTGGCATCGCGTCTGCTGCGTCGGCAGCCTGGATATCGGCGGCGGTGTGGATGGAAAACGGTCCAGCAGGCGCGACGATTCGCTGGCAAAGGTTTCCGAATGGGTCAGTGTATTCGACCGCCGGTACGGACGGTCGCAACGTGTACTGCTCGCGAGCGACCCACTGTTGCATCCCGCTACGCGGACGCAGCATGAAGAGAAATGGGGTTGGAGCCGCGGCATCAAATTGCAGCGAACAAGACGCATGGACCCACATCATGAACCTTGGGGGCAGGATAATTGAGAGACTCGCCAGCAGAGGAGATCATAGCACCGATGCGGTCGAGCTAATCGGCAGCGTTCCAAAGTACGGACGACGCACCCGATCCAAGAGTGTAAATGCATACGTTATGCAAATGCAGGTCGCTACGGAATCAGGCTTGGCGAACGATCGCGGTCGACGGGACTGGGCATCGAATGGTCGGGCCGGCAGGCATAGCTGAAATGCCACAAAAAAAGCCCGTCGAACGAATCTGTTCGACGGGCTTTTCAGCTACCCCGCTAGGACTTGAAGCGTCTCGTTTGACGCGGCAATTTACGGGGGCAATCTTCTGACATTGGGCAAGCGGTGCAGAAAGCGGTGCAGTTGCAAAGACTGTCGACTCACATCAGCAACAAGAGGCTGCGGCAAATAACCGCAATAAAGGGCGATTGGTAGCAAATGACGGTTGACCGCTCTTTGCCGATTGTTAGATTTGCTAGTGCCTGCAACAAGTTTGCGGGCAGGAAGCTAATGAGTTGCGTGAGATCACAGTATCGGGGCCGAACTGCGTTGGTTCGGTTTGTTGTTCCCGCCACTCAAACGCTTCCACCATGACTACTTGTGACGCTTCGTGCTCGCTCATCAGCGGCATGGGATCACACCATTGGAAGTTTGAGCTTCGCGGCTGTTGCTTGTGCTTGCCTATACGGCAGTACGGGGCGGTTGTGAGGGGAACATTCTTTCGCCGGTGTTCCCATGCCAAGGCTGTGGACTCCGGTTACCCAAGGAGACCACGGACGATGAAGACGGAAGTACAACCGCTTGCACACAAGACTTCTGCCGCTGCACGGATCCTTTCTGTCAGCACAAGAACGCTCTACGACTTAACAGCACCTCGCGGCCCAATTCGAGCGGTCCGCATTAAGAAGGGGTTGCTGTATCCACACTCCGAGCTTGAACGCTTCTTGGCGGAAGGGCTCGCTGCGTGTGTCTCTGAGGAAGGCCAGAAATAAAACGAGCCCGTTCCAGTGGCGTAAACCGGAACGGGCCCAAATCGTTTGCTTTCTGGACGACAAACGGAGGTAGGCACATTATGGCGGGGGCCATCGCGGAATCAAGCCGCATCACTGCGATTGATGCACCTTGGGATTACTACGCGGATGACTTGCTCCTTTCGGTAACTCACCGAATCGAGAACGTTATCAGGCTGGAACAATCCAAGGATGAGCCAAGTTTCTTGGCAAGCCAGACGTTTGACCGAATCGTCAAACTGTACTTTCAAGCGTTCGACATGGCACTGAGCCGCGGGGCGGGCGTTGTCAGCCTTGGCGATAGGCTCCACACAAGCGACGGCGAAATCCAAGGGCGTCTTGAATCGTTCGAGGATCACTTTCAGCTTGGCGGCGGAATCCTTTCGTTGTGGCATGAAGAACGGGGAACGAAGCTTGCCCAGTCTGAGTTCTTATCCAATGGTGCCGACCTTCTCGACGACGTGGTGAACGGCATGTTGGCCGGCAAGGCCGACGCGTTGTTTGATTGCGGCGAAGCGTTGGAAGACATCGAGATTGGCCCAGGGCTACTGACCATCATCGGGGCACCGCCTGGACGCGGAAAGACCGCATTGGCACTGCAAGCCGTCTATGAGGCGGTCAGTCGGCAGGATGGACTTCAAGCCGTTGTTGCGTCTTTGGAAGTGTCCCCCGCGACATTGCTCAAACGGCGGTTGGCGGCGTTGCTCGGCGTGTCGTTTGACTCCATCCGGTTCAACCGCCTGACGGAATCACAGCGGCAAAAGCTTTTGAAGCTGGACGACTTCCGGCGGACCTTGCAGAGCGTTGGTTTTCTGAAACCGGAGCGTTCTGGACTCGGCGACCTGGAAACCATGTTGCAGGAGTTCGACCGGCCTGGATTGTTGCTCATGGATTACATCCAGCTTTTCGGGGCGGAGTCAGCAACGGCGGCGGAACGCGGGGCCGCAACGATGGCGACTGCCCGGCGATTCTGCGAACGCGGCTGGGCCGTGGTAGGCGTCTCGGCGGTTGCGCGGGCCAGCTATGGCAAAGGAGGCGTTGGAAGCTTCCGAGACACGTCAGCAGTGGAGTACAGCGGCACATCGTGCTATCTGCTTGAAGAAGCCACCGAGTACGAGGACGAAGACAACAAGCCCGCCGTGCGTGACATGGTGCTGCGATGCTTGAAGAACCGCAACGGAGCCCTGAAAAGCATCCCTCTGACGTTCGACGGGCCTCAAATGAAATTCAGTCGGCAGCTCAACTTCTCACCGGAATTGGAGAAGTGGAACGGGACGGACAACGAGGGCTTTTGATGGAACGGACACCGCTACCCCGCTCAAACAAAGGCAAGAGCGCAAGACGCTGGACGGATGGGCGTCGACTCCAAGACGAAGTTATCCCCACACTACCGAACGCCGGTTGCGTTGCCGTCTTCTGGGCTTGCTGGTTCAACGCCGAGTACACCGAGCGTGGTCACTTGGTCTTTGACCTGACCAGCACGCAGCTAGCACCCCTCGCCGGACAGAACGCCCGGTCGGTTGAAAGGCATCTCCAGACGCTTACCAACGGGGGTGTTTTTGCGACCAGAAAGGGAGGTTGCAACAAGGGCGGAAGGGCACTCGGAGCGGAACGCCGAATCACTTTTCAGCCATTCAAAAACCTACGCACTACTGCGTAGGTATCGGAAAAAAAACCTACGCAGAATCGACACTAAACCTACGCAGAATCGACAGTAAACCTACGCAGTACTGCGTACCTCTCATAGACAAAGGCATTACGAGGTCGTTTTTGACGCTTCGCTAAACGCCGTCGTAAGTGGATGAAAAATCATGAAGGACCGACCCGGTTTCCGCATCGAATTGCAAGCCGACTCACCGGACGATCGGCGGACCATTCGGGAGCTTCGCCACATCATCAAAGCGTTGCTTCGCGGCTATCACTTTCGATGCCTGGCCATCCGGGCACTCGAAAATACCACTGAGGAAAATAAAACGTAAATATTTTCCGTGGCTGGATTCTTGGTGTCGCTGCTTCTCGCTGCAATCTGCCGAGCAACACCCGACCTCACACCTATCGCAATGTTTGACAGTTCCCGATTGTCGGTAACGATACCGCAATCGACCGCAAGCAAGAGAGCACACATGGACGACCAGGAACTACCAATCGAACGCCCGAAGCTTGGCATCATGTTGCCGAGATTCACTGAGCAAGAATTGGCGATGCTCGGTGAAGCACTTTGCATCGAAATGGCAAACCACCGCGAGTATTGCCAGTGGTTGCTGAACATGGTCTTCAAGGAAGTCCATCGACGCCAAACACCAGGCACCGAAGCAGAGATGGAAGTGACGCCGATCTGGGGTGCAACCGAGATGGGGCCCGTTCTTCTGGGGTCTTACATCTTTCTGCGTATTGCGTTCCCTGATCGTGTTCACGAGTTCTTGGAAGCTGTTGATATGCACATCGTCGCAAGTTCGATTTCACTGCTCAACCAAATCGGAGCCCAGCAAAGTGCCTGATAACGATCGCTTCATCGAAGCCCCTGAAATCCTGGAAACGCTTGGCTTTTCCGATGACACGCTTTACCGCCTCATTGCTACCGGCAAGTTCCCTAAGCCCCTGCGGCTTGGCATTCGCAAGCGAGTTTGGTTGCGTGCAACCTTTGAACAACACATTCAAGACGCGGACCCAAACCGCGACGAAACTTCCGAAGCCAAACAGGAGGCTTGACCAATGGACGGTTTGCAAAATGCAAAGTTTGTGCAGGTGATTGCACCCGGTGCGATTGTTGACAACGCATCGTTCACGACTGCCGAGATTGATACGGCGGGCTATGACTACCTGACGCTGATTTGCAACGTCGGGGCCACCGATATCGCAATGGCAGCGATGAAGCTTCAAGCGAGTCACGAAACAGGAACCGGGTTCGTCGACGTTGACGGGCTCGACATGGACGGCGATACGGACGCATTCGGCGGTACCGCAGCACTCCCAAGTGCAACCGATGACAACTCGCTGGTTGTCTTCCAAGCGGACTTGAAGAAGGGCAACTATCGCTACTGGGATCTGGTTGCCACGGCTGGCGACGGGTCGACCGGAACCTACCTCTCTGTCGTCGCGATTTTGACCGAAGGCGAGCGGGCACCGAACACGGCCGCACAGTACGGCGTTGAAACTTTGTTGCGGAACTAAGGGGAATTGGCGAAATGATTAAGACGCTGAATAGCAAAGAACTACGTGAGGAAATCCGCGAACTCGAAGCACGCGCCCTGGCGATTGGCCAGCTGGCGGAAGCGGAGGACCGAGATTTAACCGCACGGGAGCAAGCGGAGTTTGACTCCATTTGCGGCAAGGGTGACCCCAATTCGGCGAACTATGTTCCCGGCGAAATCGACAACCTACAACAAGATTTGGTCCGGGCAGTGAACCGTGATAAGGTCCAAGCCAAGATTTTGTCGGACCGAGTGGCGTCGGGGCAAGTTCGTTTTGCGAGTGACGAAAACACCCGCAGCGAGAAATGGCAAGTCAACGCCCAGGGCAACCGCTACGCAATCCTGGACAAGCAGGACCGCTTTGCCGATTACGTCAGCACTCCATGCAAAGACGCATTTGGACACGCGGTACTTGCTTACGCTTTTGGGCCTTCACGAGACACGCCCGAAGGCGTGGTCAACCTTATGCGTGAAGGCAGCGGAGCCGCAGGCGGTTACACCGTTCCAGAACAAATGCTGGGCGAAGTGATCGACTTGGCGCGTGCAAAGTCTGTCCTGATGGATGCAGGCGTGCGGACGGTTGCGATGACAAGCGACTCGATGAATATCCCTACGCTTGAATCGGACGTTGACGTTGAGCTACGCGGCGAAGGTGAAGCTATCAGCTTCTCCGAAGTGACGATTGGACAACGCAAGCTGTCGACTCGAACGGCTGGGTCTATCACGAAGTGTTCACGTGAGCTTTGGGAAGACTCGCCGACCCTCCTTGCCGCACAGTTGCAAAACTGGATGGCAACTCAAATGGCCAAGCAAATCGACTCCATCGGCTTGAATGGCTACACGTCGAAGCCGCATGGATTCTTTGGGACCGAGGGCATCAACTCGACGGATTCGATTGGCGATATCGACTGGGTGGACGTGTCCTCAGCGGTGACGCGAATCCGCGTGAACAATCACGAGCCGACCAGCTTCGTCATGCACCCAACCGTGCACGATGCATTGTTCAACATCGAAACCGGTGATGGGGAGAACTCGGCACGCGGTTGGCTGGAAGCACCGCCAACGATTCGGGGCAAGCAGTATCTTCCGACGACCAATTGCCCAGCGGGCAAGATGGCAATCGGAGACTTCTCCAAATACTTCATGGGTGTTCGCACTGGCATCGTTATCGAGGTCAGCCGCGAAGCTGGAAACGCTTTCCAGAACCATGAAGTCTACATCAAGGCGACTGCCCGCTTTGACTTTGTGAGCGTCGATGATACGGCGTTCGAAATCCTGACCGGTATCACCGTCAGCTAGCGAACCTCTCTGTCTAGCAACTCGTTGTTGCTCGGCGTTCTTGGCTGGCTGCACTAGGGAAACCTGATGCAGTCAGCCTTTCAATTCAACGGTGAGGCTATGGCATTACTCGACCAAGCGGTTTTGAGTGCGTTCAACGGGAACGAGGCAATTGGGCTCGACGACATCGTGAGTCATTGTGCAAAGCCCGATGACATCGAACAAATGCGGCCAGCGGTTGAAATCATCATCAACCAGTTGGTTGCACGCAATGTTGTTTACAGCGTAAGCGTTTGCCCTGGATTGTTTGTGCTCGCACCGAAGCACAGGCCAGCAGCAACCAGCAACGTGCAGCGTGGACGCATCAGGGGATGAGAGACACCGGGGGGGCGTTTTTTCTGAGGGGTCGAAAGGCCACGACCTATCGTTGTCCCTTTCCGTCCGTGCGTGCATCAAAATGATTTTTTTCGAACAGGTGTTCAGGTAGTCCGATGGCGAATCTTAACGCTCTAACTCTCCGCATCAATGCTTCCACAGAAGGCGTTTCGAGGGCCGTCCGTACGGTACGCGGCGACGTGGGACGCATCAACGGGATTCTAAGGTCGACGGCAACAGCGAGCGACCGAGCCAAACAAGCCCAAGAATCGCTGGGAAACGTCTGGCAAACGGGTGCGATCACGGCAGAAGAGTATGAACGTGGCTTGGCGGCAATCAACAAGCGATATGGGGAGCAGTCCGAGGCATCCAAGCGGGTTGACCAGTCTTTCAACCGCATCAAAGGGCTGATTGACTCGACGACTCCACAGATTGAAAAGTCGAAGGAGCAATTCCGCGACCTGCACACGGCTTTGCGATCGGGGAAGATCACCCAAGAGGAATACACGCGGGCACTCGCCAAAGTCAAAGAGGAAACGCGTCGGTCCAAGGACGAACAATCGGGAGCAGCCGAGGCGGCACGTCGGCAGGAAGCTTTGCAACAGCGGGTGCAGGCGGTTTTGAATCGAGCAGCACCAGCGGCACACCGGCTTTCGGTTCAGATGCGTGAGTTGCGTTCGGAGCACCAGGCGGGGCGAGTATCGGCAGCGGATTATCATCGCGCGAGTCAGATGCTAACGGCCCAGATGCGGCAAGCTACGCAGGCATCGAAGCAGGCCCAGTTTGAACACCGGCGACAGTCCGAATCGTTGCGAGACCTCGCCGTGAAGGCAGGCGTTGTGACGCTGGCCTATCGCGGCGTGAGTAGTGCTCTCGGCGTGTTCAAGCGAGCGGGGGCGACTGCACTGGGCCTCGAACAGGCCACGATTCAATATGAAGTCTTCACCGGGTCGGCCAACAAAGCGAAACGAATCATTGAAGACCTAAAACGTCTCGATGCCGATTCGCCCATCTACGGATTGCCGGAGTTGCAGCGGGCGGCACAAGCGATGCTCGCCTATGGGGTCCGGAGCGAAGGGGTTACCAAGCGAGTAGGACAGCTTTCAGCAATCTCGGCGGGCAACGCGGATGCCATGCAACGGCTATCACTTTCCTATGCCCAGGTTGCCGCCAAGGGAAAGCTGATGGGTGAGGAAGTCCGTCAATTTGTCAACGCCGGATTCAACCCGTTGCAACAGATCGCGCAAGACACGGGCCGCTCGATGGACGACCTGACGGCGGCAATGGGTAGGGGTGAAATCTCCCTCGCGATGGTTGAACGGGCGATGGACAACGCGACGGGAGCCGGCGGAAGGTTCTACGGCATGAACGACAGGTTGGCGGCATCAACCGGCGGTGCAATCGCTCGATTGCGGAACGTCGTTGAAGTCACGGCGGTGGACGTCCAGACGAAGTTCTTTCCGGCGGCACGGCTAGCTGCGAACTCGCTTTCCAATTCGATTGAACGGACTCGAATGTGGGCGACCTCGCTTTCGCGTGGTCAGCGGAACATGATTCTGTTTACTGCGGCGGTTGGCCCCGGTTTGGCTGTGATGCATCGCCTGACACGCATCATTCCGGTGATTGTTGCAGGCATCCGAAACTGGACGAAGGCGCAAATTGCTCTGAACGCGGTGATGGGCCCCGGCGGATGGGTGAAGGCCATCGGCGGTTTCGCACTGGCAGCCGGGTCCGTGGTGGCGATTGACTACGCCCTGCAGCAAACCACGACGACGGCGGAACAAGTCGCAGCGGCAGCGGGAAAAGCCGAATCGAACTTCAAAGGCATGGCGGCGGCAGCGGAGCGTGCGGCCAAAGCGAGCAACGCATTCGCAACAACACGAAGCGGTGGACCTGACATCGACAAGGGCAGGCTAAACCGATGGCTGCACGAGCAAGAAGCCGCAAAGGCTCGCGTTGCCCAGGTCACTATCAACTCGATGGAAGAAGCTAACGCAAAACTGCGTGAGGAACAACGTCTTCGTGGGGTGACCGAGACGCAGCGAGAACGCGAAGCGTTGATTGCTCGGGGTGCAACAAAAACGCAGTTGCTCAACCTTGCCCATCAGCAAAAAGAGCGTCAGGTTCTGCGCGAAATCGAGGCGGCAGAAAAACGCCGGGTAGAGCTTGCAAACAAGCAACTTGACCTAGCCAAGCAGCGACGTGACTCGATTATCGGCGAACGCAAAAGCCTTGCCGATGACGCGAAGCGGGTGGCCGAATCTGTTCGGAGCCCGATTCAGCGGATGACGGATGAGCTAACGCGATTGGAGCGGATGCGTCAGACCGGACTGATTGACAAAAGGACATTTAACGCGGCTTCGGGCGACGTTGCCAAGGGCTTCTCGCAGCAACAGTCGATCAAAGTCGAACTGCCACCAACGATTGGCAAAGGCAGCCGTGAAGAATACCAGATGATCGCTAAGGCCCAGAACGCTGCGGCCCAGAAGCAGGCGAACGAGCATACGCAAAGGATGGCCCTTGCCACCGCACACAAACAGGCGGCCGTCGAAGCGACAAAGGCGATTCACGAAAGTAATCGGCTACTCAGTCGGCTGGAAGAAGCTATTGAGAGGCAGGACGTGGGAGGAGCCGTTTAACTTTTCGGACTTGACCACGCAACCGACACGGGCAATACTGGCCTCGCTGTCGGTGTCGCCTGGAAACGACACAGACTTGGCTACGGCTTCAAAACGCCGTCGCGACAAACGCATTGCTTACACCTTCTGAAAACATTTGAGAAATGACAAAGCCGCAAGATTTGTGGGGTCCATGCAAAGCCGCCTGCACTGGCAGGTATGTTGGCCAATGGCCAGCAGGCGATGCACCCGACTGGGCGTAAGCACCCGGTTTCCAACAGGTCTTGCGGCTTTGTCGTATGCGTTCGTGATTTGTGCGCCATGGCGCACATTTTCAGCGCAAGGAATCAGTCATTCGATGACTACCACAAAGCCCAAAGTGAAGAAGATTACGCCAGAGCTTCGCCGCACCCACATTGAGATGATGGCCCGGCAGATTTGGCACACGCTCGAAACAGCCCAAGAGCATTGCGACTGGCAGCAGCACCGGATTGCGTGGCTAACCGTGTCGTCTGTTTGGGTGCCATTGCTCAACGTGATTCACTTCCGACAAACGCTAGCGAAGAAGCCAAACGACCCGCGTTCAACTCGCATTGTTGAGAGCATCGCAGCAACTCGAACGCTGTCCCCGGATGCTTTGACGCGGATGCGTGAAGTCGACCAGATGATTGTCATGGACCAGTCATCAATCGAGAACATCGAATTGGCAATCCGATGCTGCAAAGAGGTCTTGGAACTCACCGAGAGCCACTCGCAGAAGAAGAAACGCCGCAAGGAAGTGGAAGCCAATAAAAAAGCCACCGACACGGGACGCATGCAGCGAATGGTGACGGCGGCTACTGGATTGCTGACGTTCGGCTTGTCGTCGAACAGCTAACGCTTTGATCCGCTAGGGGCGGCAACCCCTAGTGTTTGGGTACCGGCGGGGTGAGGACGTATCACGGCGATGGGATGCGTTTTTCTCTGCCGGTGCCTTCAATCTAGTTTGAAGGTGGACGGTTTGCAAATGGTGGACAATGGCTAGCATCACAAAGAAGGCGAACGGGCGGAAGGTCATCCAATTGGTTTGCCCCGATGGGAAACGTCGGTCAATCCGACTGGGCAAAATCGACATGGCCGGTGCGAAAGATTACAAGCACATGATTGAGGCTATCGCCTCGCGGCGTTGGGGCGGGCTTCCGCCGACTTTGCCGCAAGTTGAATGGCTGAACGAACTCACCGACGACGTACACGAACGGCTAGCATCGTGCGGCGTTGTGTCGAGCCGCATTCGAATCAAGCTCGATGAAAACCGAGTACCACCGCTCGGTGAATTTATTGACGGGTACTTGGCGAAGCGTACCGACTTGAAAAGGTCGACGTTGGAGCAGTACAGCTACACCCGGCGGTTGCTGGTTGAGCACTTCAAGGCCGACACCGACATCGGCGACATCACACCCGCCGACGCGGAAGACTGGCAGCGGTGGATGAAGGCTTACGTTTGGAAGCCAGCGAGCGATACCACCGAAGCGGTGACACTGGCCCCCGCGACAATCAGCAAACACACCAAGCGAGCAAAGACGATATTTGGCTACGCGGTCAAAGCTCGGTTGATAGCTGAAAACCCGATGGACGGCATCAAGTGCAGCGGGGAAGTGAATCGGGACCGGGATCACTTCATTGACCGAGACGAGGCCGAAAAGATTCTCGATAGTTGCCCGGACCACATCTACCGATTGGCGTTCGCGCTTGGCCGCTATGGTGGTTTGCGAATGTGCGAAATCCTGACGCTGGAATGGTCGGATTGCAACTGGGCCGACAACGAATTGATTGTCCGCAGTCCAAAGACGGGAACGCGATACGTGCCAATGTTCGCAGAGCTTCGCCCGTACCTGGACCAATCACACGAGCTTGCCGACGATGGGGCAAAGCGTTGTCTTGGCCGGTTGGCGGTGACGACGAATCTCGGCGTTCAAATGATGCGTTACGTTCGGCAGGCCGGAGTCAAGGAATGGAAGAAGCCGTTCCAGAATTTAAGAGCGACGCGCCGCACAGAGCTTGAAGAAGAGTTCCCAAGTCACGTTTGCGATGCGTGGTTGGGGCACTCAACGAAGGTCGCGAAGGGCCACTATTTGCAAGTCACCAAGGCTCACTTAGAGCGTGCGATTGCTGCACCAGAAAAAGCGGTGCAGAAAGCGGTGCAGTAGATAGCGGAAATGAGCAGAAATGCACCGCAATGTGCACCGCCCCAAATAAAAAAGCCCGTAAAACCAATGGTTTACGGGCCTCAGAGCTACCCCGCTAGGACTTGAACCTAGAATGACTGAACCAAAATCAGTAGTGTTGCCAATTACACCACGGGGTAGTGGCTGCTGCTTGAGCAGTCCGCGAAGTGTAGCAAATGCTTCGCGGTTGCCAAATAGGACTCGGTCACTTCTTGGCAGGTTCGGGAGAAATTTTTTGCTGGCGTGTTGGTCACTCTGTGCTTTTGCCCTCCCAATACGAAAAACGCGAAGGGTCGGAACCATCGCGTTTTGATTCATTCCCACCTGTTAGGGATTCGAGTGGCCATAGGTTGTGGCCATCTGCCGGACCGAGTCTGCGATCGTCGCGCGAAACTCGTCCGGTCCGATGATTTCGGCGTCGGCACCGAGCGACAACACTCGCGGCAAGATCTCTCGCGGATGCGAAGCCGGCACTGTCAGCATCGTCGTTTCCTCGTCAATCTCTTCGAGCGTTTGCTCAGGATGCCAGGGGTCTTCGCGAACATACGCTGCGCTGCGTTTGCCGAGCTTGATTTGGACTTTGGTTGGTGAGTCACCGGAGAAGATTCCGATGCTGCTGCCCAGGTATTTCGCCAAGTCGATCTCTGGATCGGCTTTGAAGTATTCGTCAAGCAAACGCGCTTGATGGAAGCGGTCGAGTTTCCAGTTTCGCAGCCGTTCGTTTTTTTCTAAGTTGCGTGTGTCGTCTGCTTTCGGTGTCGCGGCGACGATATAGATGCTGCTTTGGTAAACCGCTAAGCCGTACGGTTCGATCTTGCGTGTCGAAATCGGTTTTCCGATCGATTGGTAATCGATTTCGACTAGCCGGTGTTCCAGGATCGCGCGGTTGATTGTTTTCAACATGCCTTCTTGGCGCTCGTAGGTTTTGTACGGAGAGCCAAAGACATGCAGCGCCGCGCGGTAGCGGGCGTAGTGGTCGAAGACGCCGTTGGGAACGGCTTCTTGGACTTTGTTCCAGAACGTTTCGATCCCGCGCCAATACTGTGTTCCCATCAACGGGTAAAGCAGTTCGCGACCGATGGAAAGTGCGATCAGTTCGGTGGAGCTGATCCCGATTTCGTGGACGTCGGTGGTGTTCTGGCCCAGTTTGAAAACGCGTCCACGCTGGACTGTTTCGGACTGGATGTCGAATCCTGCCGCCTGCAACGCCTCGATATCGCGGCGAACGGTTCGCTCGTGAAGTTTGGTCAGCCCGAGATCGGCGACCAGATCGCCACGCAATTCATCCAACGTGCGGCCAAACCTCGAAAGTTCGAGCAGTTGCAGTAACTTGTGCTGGCGGATGAGCTGTTCGTTTCTTGCCATCAGGAACTCGTTTTCCCGAGTTGAATGCGAGAGGTGGGTGACGTGGTCGCCCAGATTGTATGGTCCATCAAGGCGAGCATTCTAGGATCCCGGGCGTGGAAGGCAAACCTGTCCGGCGAACGAGCGTCTACCGTAGACTAGCGATTCTTCCGCAGGCCAGTGTTGCCGTGCGTTTTTGCCGGGAGAACCGGCTCTGGAACGAGTTCCCCCCTCAGGTTGTTTGAGGAGTGCCGCAATGTGATGTGGTTGGGAGCCAGGGCGAGAGAGAGCAGCGCGTAGAAATCTGAGTTGTAAAACCCGGCCGAGCACGGGAAATGGTCACTCAAATCGTTCGCACCGAGCGTTTTGCGGTGATTCTGGCATTGGAGCCCTGTTTCTAGGGCGAACGGGCTGACGAAGTCTTGCGGAGCCTGTTCCCAAAGTGTCGATTGTCGTTCATGATGACGACTTCAGGCACTTCGTTCCCCTTTTCCGCATAGCTGATGTCCATCGTCCCCGAATTTGCTGCCGCACTCGCGAATCACCACATCGAACTCGAAGAAGAGTTGGCGTTGCGATTGCAAGCGTATGTGACAGACATGTGGGACTGGAACGAGCAATTGAACCTGACTCGTCACACGACCTGGGACCTGTTCGTCGGTCGCGATTTACGTGACTGTTTGCAGGTTTCGAAAGTGATTTTGCCGGGTGAAGAAGTATTAGACCTAGGCAGCGGCAACGGCGTCCCTGGAATACCGCTCGCGATTTTGCGTCCCGACATTGAAGTCTCGCTGGCCGAGTCGGTTGCCAAGCGTGCCAATGTACTTGGCGAAATGGTCGCCGAGTTAGGGTTGCCAGTTCCCGTGTACGCATCACGCGGTGAAGAGCTGCTCGACGATTTTCGTTTCAGCACTTTGATGTGCCGTGCGGTTGGCAGCATCGCGAAGCTATGTCGTTGGGTGGAGCCGTACTGGAGCAACATTGATCGAATGTTGTTGATCAAAGGGCCCAAGTGGATCGAAGAACGCAAGGAGGCACGTCACCTAGGCTTGATGAATGACCTTGAACTTCGTCGCATTGTCGCGTATCCGTTGGGTGACGACGCCGAGCAAAGCGAAGGCGCGATTTTGCAAGTTTGGCCTCGCGGACGGCAACTGCAGAATATCTTTCCCGAGCAATAGACGCGGCCGCGTTCAACGGAAACCTGCGTGTGCGCAACAAAAAAGGCCGACACGTTTTTGTGCCGGCCTTTTATTGGATTGCAGCTTGTCAGCCCAATGTGGCGTGATCAGCTGTAGTTTGGAGTTGGCGGACGGTAGTCGCTGAGGTTGATCGATTTGAACCATTCGATCGTGCGTTCCAGTCCGTCGGCAAGCTTGATCTTGGGTTCCCAGTTCAGCTTTTCTTTGGCCAGCGAAATGTCTGGGCGTCGGCGGGTCGGGTCGTCTGAAGGCAGCGGACGCTGGACCAGTTTGCTGGACGAACCGGAGATTTTGATCACGAGTTCGGCGAGTTCTTTGATCGTGAATTCGTCGGGGTTGCCGATATTGACCGGACCGATGAAGTCGGGGGTGTTCATCATGGTGATGATTGCGTCGACCAGGTCATCACGGAAACAGAACGAGCGGGTTTGCGAACCGTCCCCGAAGATCGTGATGTCTTCACCGGCGAGAGCTTGGCGAATGAAGTTCGAAACCACGCGACCGTCAAAGGGGTGCATGCGTGGTCCATACGTGTTGAAGATTCGCACGACGCGGACATCAACTTTGTTGCTGCGGTGGTAATCCATGAACAGCGTTTCGGCTGCCCGTTTGCCTTCGTCGTAGCAAGCGCGAATTCCGATCGGATTGACGCTGCCGCGATAGTCTTCGGTCTGGGGATGGATTTCCGGGTCACCGTACACTTCGCTGGTGCTGGCTTGCAAAATGCGAGCGCCGCAGCGTTTGGCGATTCCCAGCATATTGATCGCCCCCATGACGCTGGTTTTCATCGTCTTGATGGGATTGAACTGGTAGTGCCCGGGTGCGGCCGGGCAGGCCATGTTGTAGATCCGATCGACTTCGAGAAAGATCGGCAAGGTGACGTCGTGGCGGACCAATTCGAAGTTGGGGCGGTCGAGCAGGTGCGAAACGTTTGACTTTTGACTGGTGAAGAAATTGTCCAGACAGATGACATCGTGCCCTTCGTCCGTCAATCGTTCGCAGAGATAGGATCCCAAAAATCCAGCGCCGCCGGTGACTAGAATTCGTTCAATCATGTGGTAGTGGTGTGTTTGAAATCCTCTGAAATGATCGCGCCCGATGACTATTCGCAGCGGAGAACGCAATTATCGATCAAGCGTGTGGTGCCGACATGGGTCGCTAATAACGCGACGGCGGACGCGCTGATCGTATCGATCGGTTGCAAGTTTTCGCAATCCACAATCACCGCATAGTCTACTCGATCGACCCCCTGTGAATCGGGCGTGTCAGCGAGTGGAGCGTGAAGTATTTCAGTAAGTTTGGCAACATCCCGCTGACCATTTTGGAACGCGGTTTGAACGCCCGCTAAGGCACGCGACAGACAGAGGGCTCGTTGCCGTTCGCTGTCACTGAGGTATCGGTTTCGGCTGCTCATCGCCAGTCCGTCAGATTCCCGAACGATGGGGCAGGGCATGATTTCAATTGGGACGTTCAAATCACGAACCATCGTTTCGATGACGCGCAGTTGCTGGTAGTCCTTTTGCCCGAAAAATGCGTGGCTGGTGGGCAGGATTTGGAACAGCTTCAGCACCACCGTCGCGACGCCGTCGAAATGCGTCGGCCGGAATTCGCCTTCGAGTGGCTTGCCGACATCGGGAGCTTTGACAAACGTGCTGGACCCGTCGGGGTACATTTCGCTGACGTCGGGAATGAACACGGCGTCACATCCCGCCGCGCTCAGCAATTCGATGTCGCGTTCGATCGTGCGAGGGTATTTGTCGAGGTCTTCGTTTGCCGCGAACTGTGTCGGGTTGACGAAGATCGTTGTGACGACGGCATCGCAAGACTTTCGTCCTTGTTCGACAAGCGAAAGGTGCCCGGCGTGGAGGGCGCCCATGGTCGGGACCAGTCCTACGGATTGGCCGCCACTGCGCAGATTCCATACAAAACGCCGCGCGTCCTGGATGGTATGGAGGATCTTCATCGGAAACTATCCGCGTGTTCGAGAATCACGATTGGCGGCCGAAACGATACCGAACGTGATCAGCAATGACTATCCGCGGAGTGGAAAGTAGATTGTTGTCGGCAGCTAGGGCAAGCTGGACGTTGCTTCGTCGAGGACGTGTTCCGCCACGTAGATCGGCAGCGGCGGCGAGAACGTGACAGCGACGGCGATAGCGTCGCTAGGGCGCGAATCGATTTCGACGATGTCGCCGTCTTCGGTTTCGACGCGGAGTTGAGCAAAGTAGGTTTGGTTGCTCAGGTTACTGATTACGACGCTGTGAATACGCCCACCGAGCGCTTCGGCGGTTTGCACCACCAAATCGTGTGTCAATGGACGCGGCGGGGTGTAACCGTCTTCTTTCACACGGCGGTCGATGTTCGTCGCCTCGAAGATCCCGATCAAGATCGGGAACTCACGCTCCCCATCGACTTCACGCAGATAGATCACTTGGCTTTCGGTGAGCTCGGAAATAATGATCCGAGCGAGTTGCATTTCGACGGGCATGATCAGGCAAGCCTTGTCAGGGGGCACCGGTTGGACGAACAGGATGCGGAATTTCGTCTACAAGAATCCGCAATCAGCGAAACGGTAGCGTGTTCCATCATAGCACTGTTGTCGAGCGCCGTTGACGGGTATTTCACGCGTGGATTTGATCGGCCGTTTTTGCGGGCGCGAAAAAGAAGTCACTGCCAATAAACGAGCCGCATCGCCTGGGGGTGACGCGGCTCGTCGTTGATTGAATGTGCAGAGTTGACTTAGGTTACAAGGACTGTGCCCTGCTAGCGGTGGCTACGCTTTAACTTCGCGGCGGAAGATCGTGACACCCAGCGGCGGTAGCGTGACGCTGATACTGTCTTTGCGACCATGGTGGCCAACGCCGGTGGTCTTGGCACCAGGGTAGTTGCCGACGTTGGAACCGCCGTAACGGTCACTGTCACTGTTGAAGATCTCTTTCCAGAAACCTTCTTTGTCGACGCCGACTTGGTAGTCATGGCGGACGACGGGGGTGAAGTTGCAGCAGACCAACAGTGGCTCGGTACCTTCGAGGCCTTTGCGAAGGAAGATGAGCGTGCTGTCCTGCCAGTTCATGCAGTCGACCCATTCGAAGCCGTCGGACGTGAAGTCCAACTCGTGCAACGCGGGGTTCTCTAGCACGACACGGTTTAGGTCAGAGATCAGCTCTTGGATGCCGCGATGCGATTCGAAATCCAACAGCAACCAGTCGGGACCGTCATCATGGTTCCACTCGTTCCATTGGCCGAGTTCGCCACCCATAAACAGCAACTTCTTGCCGGGGTGCGTCCACATGTAACTGTAGAGCAAACGCAGGTTGGCAAACTTTTGCCACATGTCGCCCGTCATCTGGCTCAGCAACGCGCCTTTGCCGTGAACCACTTCATCATGCGACAAAGGCAGCATGAAGTTCTCGGTGAAAGCGTAGATCATACTGAAGGTCAAATCGTTTTGGTGATGACCTCGGTAAACGGGCTCGCGGTGCATGTACGTCAGCGTGTCGTTCATCCAGCCCATGTTCCACTTGTAGGTGAAACCGAGTCCGCCATCATAAACCGGGCGAGAAACACCTGGCCACGCCGTCGACTCTTCGGCGATCGTGACAACGCCGGGGTGGTGTTCGTGAACGGCGACGTTGAATTCACGCAGGAACTCGATCGCCTCAAGATTTTCGCGACCGCCGTATTGGTTCGGAATCCACTCGCCGGCTTCGCGGCTATAGTCGAGGTACAGCATCGACGCGACGGCGTCCACACGCAAACCATCGATGTGGTATTTCTCTAGCCAGAACAATGCGTTGGCAACCAAGAAGTTGCGAACTTCGTTGCGACCGAAATTAAAGATCATCGTGCCCCAGTCAGGGTGCTCGCCTTGACGTGGGTCGGCGTGCTCGTAGAGCGCTGAACCGTCGAAGCGTCGCAGTCCGTGGCCGTCTTTGGGGAAGTGGGCCGGAACCCAGTCAACGATCACGCCGATGTCGTGTTGGTGCAAGTAGTCGACGAAGTACATGAAGTCTTCAGGGCTGCCATGTCGCGACGTTGGCGCGAAATAGCCGACCGTCTGATAGCCCCACGAACCCGTGAAGGGGTGTTCGGTAATTGGCAGCAATTCGACATGAGTGAAATTCATGCGATGGCAGTAATCGGTCAAGCGGTGAGCGAGATCGCGATAGTCCAGCCAGCCGTGCGTGCGTCCTGGGCCTTTTTGCCAGCTGCCGAGGTGGCATTCGTAAACATTCATCGGAACGTGCATCGGATTCATTTCCGCGCGTTGTTCCATCCAAGTGTTGTCGCCCCATTGGAAACTGTTCAGGTCACTGACGATCGATGCAGTCAGTGGCGGAAGTTCGGCGGCGAATCCGACCGGGTCAGTTTTGTCGACCCATTGGCCGTGTTGGTCAAGAATTCGGAATTTGTATTTTTGGCCGACGGTGACACCGGGGATAAACAATTCCCAGATGCCGACCGACTGGTCCATTTTCGCAACGTGGGCGCGACCGTCCCAGCCATTGAAGTCGCCGACGATTTGGACGACGCGAGCGTTCGGTGCCCAGACGGCGAAGTTCACGCCGTCATCATCGCCGACGGTGCGCAGCTGCGCCCCAAGCGTGTCGAACAGGCGGTAGTTTTTGCCTTCGCCCAGGAGGTAGCGGTCGTAGTCGCTCATGATCGAAGGCACCGCGTAAGGGTCTGCGACTTCGGTCACTTTTCCGTTTTTATCAGCCATTTGAATTCGGTAGGTAGCGTGGTCAATGGAGGTGGCTGCATCATTATGTTCGATTCGGCCGGCGTCGATGACACCCTCGCAAATGGCTTCGTAAAAGCCCGCAGGGTGCAATTTACGCATCGGACGGCGCACTCCGCTGATTCGGTCGATGACCCAAGCGGCTTGTGCATCGGGTAGAAAGCTGCGTACAGCGATCGCCTTTCCACCACGATAGTCAACCGTGTGCGGTCCCAGAATAGAGGAAGGGTTTTCCAGGTGACCGTCAATCAGTCGTCCTAACTCTGAAAGGTTGACCTGTGTTTGCATGTCCCAGAATCCAAAAGTCTGTCAGTCGGTGGATAGAAAACGTTCTGCTTGGTCGCTCTGCAACCGTTTTATTCGGCATTCAGATCTTCGGCGGTGAATCGACCTCGGCGTTTCGCTGTGGCATAGCGTCGCTCTGTCGGTCCGTCGAAGGTCGGTATTCCGTGTTCGTCTCGGAGCTCGGATGATGCCGCATCGGTCGCAAGCAGGCGTCTCAGTCGTGAACTGGGAGCTGGGACAATGCTGGGCCGGCGCCCCGGTGCTGCGGGCGTGTCGATCCGCAAGCTTGGTTCGATGAACGCTTGCCGTGGTGCCGGACGTTCGGGAAGGGCTGCATTTTTTGTACCAGCCTCGTCCGACCCGCGGCCGACCACGCAAGAACTGACCAGGCAAGCCTGGACGGTATGGATGTCGAGGGCACGGTCGACACGACGCCACAAGTCCGCATGTTGGACAGCGACGCGACGGCCGAAGTGTTCCCAGACAAAGTTGTTTTGTCGCCAGCGCGGAAGAGACTGCGAAAGCGACCGGATCAAGTATCGGTTAGTGCTCAAGAGCGTCACCGAAGTTGGCCCGTCGATCGCTTCGAGCCCGCGGACCGCCGCAAGCAACGTGAGTCGGTTGAGGTCACCGAAATCACGGTCCTCAGCATCGAGCACCAGTTGGCCCTTGCTGTCTTCGAGTGCGAAACGCCATTGACCGTCGGTCAATGTCGTGGATTGGGCTTCGCAAACCAGCAGGAACTGGGTCTGAATCGTACGTCCAATAGAAGAGGGCATTCCAAAACTTGGCACGGCAAGGGGAGGATTGTGTAAGGCTCGGTTGCTCTCGATCACTCTCGGATCGGTGGCTTCAGTCGGATCTGATAGCTTCACGATTCGTGACTCCAGTGGATTGGGGCGGCCAAACTGGTGTCGGTACTGACACGCGGTCGGTCCATGGCATCGAACTGAGAGACGACAAACGGACAGTGCCCGGCGGCCTGACCTTTGCGGGAGGGGGGCAAGGTCGCGACCGCAGACACAGACGCCGAGGCTTGCCCGCGAATTGGGAGGGGCAGGCAGTCTCGGCGTCGCACTAATGGACTCGTCAAACTCTGCCACGCCGCCAAAGTTTGTCTAGAAGAATTCGTTTGCCCCAACTCAACCCTGATGGCAAGACACGAGCATTCGATACAATCGGTGCCGTTTCAAAACGACGCCTTCGTCGTTGCTTCATTCGCGACCTTTGCAATCGCATTTGGTGGCGTGATTGCAATCGCGTTGTTGGATTTTAAATCACGTTGTTGCGAATCGCCGTTCAACTCTTCTTACCTGTTAAATGTCCCCCGATGTCGGACTCCAAAAAGCCTTCTAAAAAATCAAGTTCGAAACCCAAGCAACGCGCTGATAAAAAATCGCCGTGGTATCGCGACGGCCTGAGTTTCGAATGCACGCAGTGTGGTCAATGTTGCAGCGGCGAACCCGGCTACGTGTGGGTTGACGAAGAAGAGATCGAATCGATGGCCGTGCAGATGAAGCTGTCCGTCGATGACTTCGAAGCAAAGTTCATACGCAAGGTTGGCGTGGATAAAAGTCTGCGTGAGTACCCTGATGGTGATTGCATCCTGTTGGATCCCGAAAAACGGAATTGCCTCGTCTACGAAGGACGTCCGATTCAATGCCGCACCTGGCCGTTCTGGGATTCGACACTGAAAACGAAACGCGATTGGAAAGAGACCTGTGACGTTTGTCCGGGCGCCGGTACAGGCAAGCTTTACTCGTTCGACGAAATCGAAGTGCAACGCAAAAAGAAAAGCGTTTGAACGGCAACGCGTAGACACCTAACCGCACGCCATCGCGTTTCGGCTGGTGGGTTTATTCAATCAGCCGCATTGGCGATAGCCAGCGGTTTCGTGGTTTTGCTTGAGCGTCGGCTTTGGCGATGTGTTTTTGTTTTGGTAGGTGAGATGGCAGGCGGAGCCTGCGAGACAGATGCGTGCGAGGCGGAGCCTGCGCACGAGCAGTGGGATGAAGACACCTAATCGCACGCTATCGCGTTTCGGCTGATGGGGTTTATTCAATCATCCGCATCACGCTCTTGGTTGCGTGCTTTCTTTCGCGATCGCGAACCATTTTGCAACCTCGCTGCCGTCCGCAGCCCACCTTGGAAGTTTGTTATCATGCAAGTGGCGTGATCGCGGAATGCACCGCGGCATGTCGCTCTCTTTGCACGACACTCTTGGTTTGGCGGACTTCAATGGGTTTCATCGTTGCTTTGGATCAAGGCACCACTAGTTCACGCGCGATCGCGGTGGACGAGAACGGACATATCTGTGGGATCGAACAACAAGAGTTCAAGCAGCACTTCCCAAAATCGGGTTGGGTCGAACACGACGCCAATGAGATCTGGCAATCACAACTTGATGTCACACGCAAACTTCTTGACCGATTGAAAATTGATGCGTCCCAGATCGCCGGCATCGGACTGACCAATCAACGCGAAACGACGTTGCTGTGGGATCGCAAAACGGGGCAACCGATTCACAACGCAATCGTATGGCAGGACCGCCGGACGTCGCCGGAGTGTCAGCGATTGATCGCCGACGGTGCAAACGAGATCGTTCAAGACAAGACAGGGCTGCTGATCGATCCGTATTTCTGTGGAACCAAGATCGGCTGGCTCTTGGACAATGTATCTGGCGCCAGGGCACGCGCCGAACGCGGTGAACTTGCGTTTGGCACCATCGACAGCTGGCTAATCTGGAATCTGACCGGTGGTCGATTGCACATGACCGACATCACCAACGCGTCGCGGACGATGTTGATGAATCTGCACACTGGAAGTTGGGACGACGAGCTATTGGAACTCTTCAAAATTCCGCGTGAATTGTTGCCCCAGATTCGCCCGGCGTGCAGTGTTTACGACGAAACAGATAGCGAGTTGTTTGGCGGCGTGATCAAGATTGCCGGTGCTGCGGGAGACCAACAGTCCGCGTTGTTCGGACAGAATTGCTCTCGACCCGGCATGGCCAAAAACACCTATGGCACCGGTTGCTTCATGTTGATGAACTTGGGCGATCAGCCCCAAGCATCCCGGCACAAATTACTGACGACTGTCGCCGCCAGTCCTAACGCGTCACTCAGCTATGCATTCGAAGGCAGCGTGTTCATCGCCGGTGCGGCGGTTCAGTGGCTGCGTGACGGACTGGGCATCATCGAATCGTCCAGCGACATCGAGGACTTGGCAGCGACTGTCGAAGACACCGATGGAGTCTACTTGGTGCCGGCGTTCAGCGGATTGGGGGCACCGCAGTGGGATTCAGAAGCCCGTGGGACGATCGTCGGGCTGACACGTGGTACGACGAAAGCGCACCTCGCACGAGCGACACTCGAGGGCATTGCGTTTCAAGTCGCCGACGTGCTGGACGCGATGCAAAACGACGCCGGCGAATCGATCCATGAATTGCGTGTTGACGGGGGCGCAGCACAGAACAACTTATTGATGCAGTTTCAAGCGGACATCATGCAAACGCCGGTTGTCCGGCCCAAAATCACAGAGACGACCGCGATGGGGGCGGCGTATCTCGCGGGCTTAGCAACAGGATTTTTTCCGTCGATCGATTCAATCGAATCGGTCTGGGAAGTTGAACGCCGATTCGAGCCGTCAATGAAGCAGAGCGAAGTCGAATATCGTCGGGAACGCTGGGCGGAAGCGTTGCGTCGATCGCAGCACTGGGAGAGAACGAACGCATGACGATTCAATTGGATCGGCAAGCGTCGATCACCAAGATCGCGACCCGTTGTAAACCTTGGGACCTTGCCGTCATCGGCGGCGGGGCAACTGGAGTCGGGATCGCAATGGATGCGGCCAGCCGGGGATTGGACGTGGTATTGCTCGAACGTTTTGATTTCGGCAGCGGTACGTCCAGCAGAAGTACAAAGCTGGTCCACGGCGGTGTGCGTTATTTGAAGCAAGGCAATCTGACCTTGGTGCATGACGCGTTGCATGAACGAACCTTGCTCAAGAACAACGCTCCGCATTTGGTACACGATCGCGCGTTTGTGATCCCGTGCAAGAGCCTGCGTGAATGGTTGTTTTATGGCGCGGGGCTAAAAGCGTATGACTTGCTGGCGGTACGCAATAGTTTTGGCAGGTCACACTTGATCTCGAAAAGTGCGACGCTGAAGCAATCACCTGGTATCCGCGAGGAACGTGTTTACGGAGGCGTCGTGTACCATGACGGCCAGTTCGATGACACACGTTTGCTGATCAACATGCTGCAAACGGCTGCCGAATATGGTGCCTGCGCGGCGAACTATGTGACCGTGGAAAGTCTGTTGAAAGACGATGACGGTCGGGTTCAAGGCGTTGTCGCTCGCGACATGGAATCGCAACAATCCCACGACGTGTTTGCCAAAGCGGTGATCAATGCCGCGGGACCGTTTTGTGACGAGGTGCGTCGCTTGGACCGGTCAGATGCTGAACCGATGGTCGCGGCGAGCCAAGGGATCCACTTGGTTCTTCCGATCGAGTTCTTTCCCGGCGATCACGCGATGATCGTTCCGAAAACATCTGACGGACGCGTCATTTTTATCGTCCCGTGGCATGGACACGCAGTCGTCGGAACGACAGACACGGCGATTCCTCAGGCGGTACCAGAGCCAACCGCTCAGCGAGCAGAGATTCAGTTCCTGCTGGACACCGCGTCGGATTACTTGACAAAAACACCGACCCTGAACGACGTGCAGAGCGTGTTCACCGGGATTCGGCCGCTTGTCAAAGCCGACACCAGTGGAGGATCGGGAAAGAAGACGTCGGCGCTTTCGCGCGATCATGTCATCCGCGATTCGCCGTCAGGGTTGATCACGATCACCGGCGGAAAGTGGACCACGGTGCGGAAGATGGCAGAGGACTGTGTGGATCACGCAATCGACCAAGCAAAGCTTGCCGCGTCTCCGTGTCAGACAAAAACACTTGCCGTTCATGGCGCGACATCGGTCTCGGCGAATCCTAGGTCACATTACGGTACCGATTTGATTGAAATCGAGGCGATCGAACATCAGCGACCTGAATTGTCCGCACCGATCGACGAGTCGTTGCACATCACCGGAGCTGAAATCGTATGGGCGGCAAAAAACGAGATGGCGCGCCATGTGGAAGATGCGCTTGCACGACGAACGCGGGCGTTGTTTCTGAACACCGCCGCGGCAATACGGGCAGCACCAACGGTCGCTAAACTGATGGCGGCTGAGCTCGGGATGGACGAAGCCTGGGTTGAAGAGCAAATCAGCGCGTTCAATAAGTTGGCGGCCGTCTATGACCCGCGTCATTTGATGTCGTGACAGAACCTGTTCGGACTCGCGAGGAGATGTCAGGGAATGAAAGTTGGGATCCCCAAAGAAGTCATTGATGGCGAAAGACGTGTTGCCGCGACTCCGGACACCACTCGGCGCTTGATCGAGAAACTTGGTTTCGAAGTGCTTGTCGAACGAAATGCCGGTGCCGCGGCAAGTTTCCCGGATGCTGCCTATGAAAACGCCGGGGCGATTCTCTGTTCCGACGCCACAGAGATTTGGGGGAACGCAGAAATCGTTTTAAAAGTTCGCGGACCAAGCGAGCATGAACTGGGTCAACTTCGCAACGGGCAGACTGTTGTCGGTTTTCTGGCTCCCGCACAGAACGAAGATTTGCTTCACCGCATTGCCGAGCGCGGTGCAAATGCGTTGGCGATTGAAGCGGTACCGCGAATCAGTCGGGCGCAGAAGATGGACGCGCTCAGTTCGATGGCGAATATCGCAGGTTACCGGGCGGTTGTCGAAGCTGCTGGACTGTTCGGCAGATTCTTTACCGGGCAAATCACTGCGGCAGGGAAAGTTCCTCCCGCACGTGTGCTGGTGATTGGTGCTGGGGTCGCGGGGCTTGCCGCGATCGGAACCGCGCGGGGGTTGGGGGCGATCGTTCGGGCGTTTGATGTCCGTCCCGAAGTCGCCGATCAGGTCAAAAGTATGGGAGCAGAGTTTCTGTACCTGCAATTCCCAAGTGACGAGAACGGTGGGACCAGCGGCGGCTATGCAAAAACGATGAGCAAGGAGTTCATTGATGCGGAAATGGCTTTGTTTGCTGACCAAGCACGAGACGTCGACATCATCATCACGACGGCGCTGATCCCAGGAAAGCCGGCGCCGACGTTGATCACGACTTCGATGGTCGAGTCGATGCGGCATGGCAGTGTCGTGGTTGATTTGGCGGCAGAGCAGGGTGGCAATTGCGAAGTCACCGTACCAGGGAAGGTCATCCAGCATGAAGGCGTCCATGTGGTCGGATACTACGATCTACCGAGTCGCTTGGCACACACGTCCAGCCAGCTCTACGGAACCAACTTGTTTCACTTGTTGGACGAGATGGGCGGTGCTGAAAAATTCCGAATCGACATGGACGACGTCGTGATACGCAGTGCGACGGTGGTTCATCAAGGTCAAGTGACTTGGCCGCCACCTCCAGTTGCCGTTTCAGCGGCTGCGCCAGCGAAACCAGAAGAAGGCCAACAGAAAACGCCGGCAATTGCAAAACAGCGTGGCGTGATCGACGTGGTGTTGACAATCGCCGGGATTGCGCTATTGGCAATGCTGGTGATGACGCAAGATCGAGGCGTCTTGACGGATTTCACTGTCTTCGTTTTGGCATGCATTGTCGGTTGGCAGGTAATTTGGAACGTGACGCCGGCGCTGCACACCCCATTGATGAGCGTGACCAATGCAATCAGCGGCATCATCATTGTCGGCGGGATGGTCCAAGCCGGCACCGATCATCCGGTGGCTTCGGTGTTGGGAGCGATCGCGATCTTTGTCGCCACGATTAACATCGCTGGCGGATTTCTGGTGACTCAGCGGATGCTGAAGATGTTTCGCAAACTAGACGGTTAACAGCACACCGCAGTGACGTATTCGATGACCGATTCCCTCGTCTCACTCAAGTCTTGAAGATTCATGGTCAACAGCATGGTCGCGTCCCAAGAGATCGGTTTAAACGAATCCGCCGCGCTGGTGATGTACTTGGTGGCTGGTGTCTTGTTTATCTTCAGTCTGTCGGGGCTGTCGAATCAATCCACTGCGCGCCGCGGCAACCACTTGGGCATTGCCGGGATGTTGTTGGCACTGGTCGCGACGGTTTTCGGTTTGATGCAGGGCGGGTATGGGGTAACCGCAATTGCGATTACGCCTGCCGTTTTGATCGGTGCCGTGTTGGCAAGAAGTGTGCCGATGAAAGGGATGCCTGAGCTTGTCGCACTACTGCACAGTTTCGTTGGACTAGCCGCTGTTCTGGTTGGGATCTCCAGCCATTTGGATCCGGCGATCAATGTCCCGCCGGGCGAGCAGACGATCCACGAGATAGAGATTTTCGTGGGCGTGTTTATTGGCGCGATTACTTTCACCGGGTCGATCGTCGCGTTTTTGAAATTGAAGGCCACGATCAGCGGCAACGCGTGGCTGATCCCCGGTCGTCACCTGGTCAATTTGGCCGCCCTGGCGATTTGTGTCTGTCTTGGGGTTTGGTTTTGCCAAGTGGAAACGTCTGCGGCGATGGTGCCGCTGTTGTTGATGACGGCGATCGCTTCGCTGATTGGCATCCACATGGTGATGGCGATTGGTGGTGCGGATATGCCGGTCGTGGTTTCGATGTTGAATTCCTACTCCGGATGGGCGGCATCGGCAGCCGGTTTCATGTTGAAGAACCATTTGCTGATTGTGACCGGGGCACTGGTTGGCAGCAGCGGTGCGATCTTGTCGTACATCATGTGTGCTGCGATGAACCGAAGCTTCGTCAGCGTCATCATGGGTGGCTTTGGTACGGGAACCTCGTCCAGTCAGACGGAGATCGAAGGAACCGTTCGCGAAATCAGTTTGGACGAGACGGTTTCGACGTTGGAAGACGCCCAAAGCGTGGTGATTGTGCCCGGTTATGGGATGGCCGTCGCACAAGCACAGCATTCGCTTGCCGAGGTTGTCAAAACGCTTCGAGGCCAGAACAAAGAAGTTCGATTCGCGATTCACCCGGTTGCGGGGCGTTTGCCAGGGCACATGAACGTGTTGTTGGCAGAAGCCAATGTGCCGTACGACATTGTCTTGGAGATGGACGAGATCAACGAAGACATGTCCGACACCGATGCGATTTTGGTGATCGGTGCGAACGACATCGTGAATCCGGCGGCCCTTGATGATCCGAATAGTCCAATTGCCGGGATGCCGGTCATCGAAGTTTGGACGGCCAAGACTTGCATCGTGATGAAGCGGGGGATGGCGACCGGCTATGCCGGGGTGGTCAATCCGCTGTTTTACAAAGAGAACACCTGGATGTTGTTCGGCGATGCCAAAGAAAATGTCGACGCGCTGCTGCAAAAATTAAAACGCTGATCACTTCCGAAAGAGTTTCTTCTCTTCGATCAACGCGTTTGAGAATCGACATCCAACGACAAGACGCTTCGCACCTCAACGAATGAGGGGGACCGGCGGTTCGACTCGGGTGGATTGGACGTTACAAGTGGCCCTTATCTGACCGGAAAGTTGATCAAGATTCGCAATTGGACTTGCGTTTGACGAGACAAGTTCGCGCCGAAGTCGGGCAAAAAAATAGCTCACAAGAATTTCACAGAATCGCGCAAGAACCCCTGGGCGCCGAAGGGACGATCGACGATATTCCTTGTGCGGGATGGAGCAGCCCGGTAGCTCGCGAGGCTCATAACCTCGAGGTCGTCGGTTCGAATCCGGCTCCCGCAACTTCGTCGCTTTAGTAGCTGCAAAAGTGACAACAACTTAAAAAGGCCAGCGTGTTCTCACGCTGGCCTTTTTTCGTATGCGCACGCAGCGGCATACGGGGCCTGCTGAATTCCCGTGAGTGCTTTCGGGTAGTGGGAGTGCAGGAAAGCAAGTTGGCTGAGTGTGGGGGCGTTAAAATCAACGTGCCGTGTGACTTGGTTTTGCAAGTTTGCTTGTGGCGCCAGGCAAATTCCCCGGAACGCCCGATTCTTTCGAGAGCTTTTCTATGAACGGTGTGCTCGTTCGCAACGCGTTGGTCGGCCTGTGTTGTTTTGCGTTCGCAACCATTGGCTTGTTTGGCAGTGGGCAGCAGCTTTGTGCGGAGGAAACTGCAAGAGCTTCGGTTGATCACAACACCAGTCCAACGACGCCCGTCAGTGATTTGCCGCTGCAACTGCCTCGCGGGAAAGACGGCGATGGCAGCGTCCTTGTCGCCGGTGAGCTCAAGCGTTGGCACAAGATCACGCTGACTCAATCGGGGCCGTTTGCCCACGAACAAGACAACGTCCCGAATCCGTTCACCGATCACTGTTTGTCCGTCACGTTTACCCATCGCGATGGTGCGACGTACACGGTTCCAGGCTACTTCGCCGCGGACGGAGACGCTGCGAACAGTTCAGCCGAATCGGGAAACGTGTGGCGAGCCCATTTTGCACCGGATCGCGTTGGGGAGTGGGATTGGCAAATCTCATTTCGTAGCGGTCATCACTGTGCATTGGATGAGAATCACGCCTCCCAAAAACTTGCGCCGTACGACGGAGTCAGCGGGACGTTCACGGTGGGCGAGTCCGATAAATCAGGGCGTGATTTTCGCTCCGCCGGTCGCCTGGCCTATGTAGGTAAGCACTACCTTCGTCATCTCGGGTCCGGCCAGTACTTCATCAAAGCGGGGGCCGACGCGCCGGAGACGTTGCTCGCTTACACGGATTTCGACAACACGGTTGCCGGCAATCCCCGAAAGGCACCTTTAAAGCAATGGGCACCACATGTTCGCGATTGGCAGACTGGTGACCCGACGTGGAAAGACGGCAAGGGCAAAGGATTGATTGGCGCGATCAACTATTTGTCTGGTAAGGGATGCAACGTGTTCTCGTTTTTGACCTACAACGCGGGCGGCGACGGTGACAACGTTTGGCCGTTCATCGATCGCGACGACAAGCTCCATTACGACTGCAGCAAACTTGACCAGTGGGGCATCGTCTTTGATCACGGCACAAATCGCGGGATGTACCTGCACTTCAAAATGCAGGAAACAGAAAACGATGACCATGTGCAAGGGCCACGCAAGGCCGCGTTCATCGCTGAGTCACTCGACGGCGGCAATTTGGGGCCGCAGCGACGCTTGTACTGCCGTGAACTGATCGCCAGGTTCGCACACCAGATGGCGCTCAATTGGAATCTCGGCGAAGAAAACACACAAACCACGGCTCAGCAAATCGCAATGATCGACTACATCGCCGGACTGGACGCATACGACCATCACATCGTTGTGCACACCTATCCGGAAGCACAGGATCAGGTGTATCAGCCATTGCTTGGTCAGCAATCGAAGCTGACCGGGGTTTCACTACAGAATTCCGAACTTGAAACGACGCATGCACAGACGGTGAAGTGGGTTGAGGCATCGGCTGCTTCGGGGCGGCCATGGATTGTTGCGTTTGACGAATCAGGGAGTGCCGCTCATGCCCAATGTCCGGATCTTGGCTACAACGGATTTGATGGTCGCGACCGGCAGGGGACCACTGTCTACGACGAGCACACCGTTCGCAAGCAAACGTTGTGGGGGCATTTGATGGGTGGCGGTGCCGGGAACGAATACTATTTCGGCTACCAATTCGATCAGAATGACATCGTGTGCGAGGATTGGCGAAGCCGGGACCGCAGTTGGGATTATTGCCGTCACGCGCTTTCGTTCTTTCAAGGTCACGACATTCCGTTCTGGGAAATGACCAATGCGGATGCGTTGGTCGACAACTTGCGCCATGACAATTCGAGATATTGCTTGGCAAAATCTGGCGAGCTCTATCTGGTGTATCTTCCAGAGGGCGGTGCGCATCAATTGGATCTAAGCGAAGCGCCCGGCAATTTTGCCGTGCAGTGGTACAACCCACGAAGCGGCGGAAAGTTAACGTCAGGCGAGACCGCTGAAGTCGTTGGCGGTTCTGTTGTTCGCATAGGATTGCCGCCGAATGACATCGATCTGGATTGGCTGGCTGTCGTTCGGAAACGCTAACAGCGAGTACTACCGCCGGATTGATGAGGACGTTGACTCGAGTTATTTCAACTCGCCGCTCGTCACGGAACTAATTGGACCAATCGTTGCCTGGTCAACTGGTTTTGCGGTTGGTTCTGGAGGGCGCATCTTAGCGGTCGCTTGTCGAGCCAGAGCTGAAAAGATGCCTGAAAACGCAGTCTCCGTCGTCTTCTCACGGTACCGTTGATGAACTCGCGAAAAGTTGTTGCCTCGTATTTTGCCATTCAAGCGTTGGGAGTGATCGCTTGGTGGCTGGTACTGTTGATGGCACCTTGGAGTGTGTTCTGGTTTTGGCCGAGCCAGTGGCCGGCAATCAGTTTGTACGTCTTTTCGGTTGCCGATCTCTTGTTGATTGTCATCGGTTCGGCGGTCGCAGCGATAGGCGTTTGGCGGCGGAGCGGATGGGCGAGGCAAGCGGTTTGGATTGTCACCGCAGTTTGTTGGTACCCGACGCTCGTCTGTCTCACAGCGAGCGTGGCGACAGGAGAAGCGTGGAAAGCTGCAGCCATGATGGTATGCATGTCAGGATTGTCGTTGGCAATGGCAACCGCGATCGGCAATCGCGATACCGGTCCGGCAGCGTTTCGGGTCGCGACGATGTCACACCGACAGGCTTTGATCGCAACCTGTTTTCAGATCCTGATTTTTTGGGGAACGTTCCTTTGGGTCTTGCCGATGGCAATTGTCGAATTGCAGGCAGAACTCGAATGGCCTCGATTTAGTCATTCGTATCAGACGAGTCTTTCGGCGGTCCTCTTCGTTCTGGCTTCTTGCCTTGGAATTTGGTGCGGTTGGTCGATGGTATCACGCGGAGGTGGAACACCGTTGCCTACGGCGTCGGCACCGGAGCTGGTGGTCAGCGGGCCCTATCGCTACGTGCGGAACCCGATGGCGGTCGCGGGAATCTTGCAGGGATGTGCGATGGGATGGTTACTAGGCAGTTTGCCGGTGATTGCGTACAGCTTGATTGGTGTATTTGTCTGGCATGTGTTTGTCCGTCCTGCCGAAGAAGACGATCTCGCTGAGCGATTTGGTGATCAATACACGCGGTATCGCGATCAGGTCGGTGTATGGGTGCCAAGACGATTGCCTTCTGGGAGCACGTCCCCCAAGCTGTGAGCGTCTCAACGGTTGCCAACCCTCAACGATTTGTGAATTCGATCAATTGCTTTTTGTGGTCAACGTTCGATAATGCAATTGTGGGACACAACGATTTATCTCAGGCCACTCTATCGAGTGGGCGTTCAATGCGGCCTTCTTCCCTTCACCGAGTCGTCTTTCAGCTGATCCTTCTGGGACTCGGTGTTTTCGTCGCCGGATTGAACGTTGTCGCTGCTTCTTGCGATATTCAAGCGCCAGCCGTAGGCACAAAGGCAGGGAACTTTGAGCACTCGCCGGAGAATTTTGCGGCGGTTAAGAATGGCGTTTGGCAGCCAGTAGGTGCCGAGAGCGAAACTCATGCGTTGCGTACGTCTGAGCCCGTCAACTCATCGGCGGACAATGAAACGGAATCTGAGCGTCTGCATGAAGGAAGCGTCGTCGCGATTGAAAGGCGACTGCCGTTCGGGCGTTTCGCGATTGTCAAAACGTCGGCAGTCTGCTTTGGGCTGCCAACGCTCTGCGAAATGGGAATTCGATTGCAAATCTAGGGACGGCAACGACCACGTTGCGCTTTCCTCATTTGATTTCAATCGATCTTCACCTTACTTGAAGGATGATTTCCCATGTTTTTTATCAACCGTGTTCCCAAGCAACCGTCCAGTCAGTTGCCTTCGCGAGTGATCCAAGCGATCGCGGCGGGGGATTATGCCACCGCATGTGATGCTTTGCAGGCGATGTCATGTACGCCCAAGCAGCGAGACGTCTTAGGCGTTTGCTTTATCCGAGCTGGACGATTTCAATCCGCTGTCGAACTCTACAAGTCAATGTGTTTGCTTCATAACACAACGATGCTGCGTCCCGGAATCGAAGACTCCGTCAAGATCAACTATGCGACGGCGGTGCTGCTGGCTGGCAGACCAAGCGGTGCGTTGGAAATTCTCGCTGACGTGGTTAATCATTCCAACGACGAAGAACTTGTGCTGCGTACGGCGATCAAGGAATGGGAACGAAGTCTCTCGTTTTGGCAGCGTTTGGATTGGCGTCTCAATCGGATTCAGCCTCCGAACACCTGTGTCACGATCAACGGGACATTGGGAATGCTTCCCAGTGGGCTGTTGGAGTCGGCTTCGTCTTCGCGGCCAGAATCGGATGCGGAACAAACTCCGCCACCCATCGCTGCCTGACAGCCTGCCAAGCGAGTCAACTCGATAGACTCATGAGTATGAATCACAAAAACAACTTGGTAGCGGTGAGTAAATTTTTGAGCCTGGTTCTTCGGCACCGGCCAGACGTGATTGGTGTCGAGTTGGACTCGGAGGGGTGGGTTGAAATTGAGGCATTGATTTCACAAGCCAACACGCACGGAAAGTCGTTGACGTTGGAGCAAGTCCACGAGGCGATTGTGAACAACGACAAAAAGCGGTTTGCGTTGAGTGACGATGGGCTTCGTATTCGCGCGAATCAAGGGCATTCGGTGGCGGGAGTCGATCTCTTGTTTGATGCGGCGGAGCCTCCCAAGGTTCTCTATCACGGCACTGTTTCGGCATTTCTGGAACGTATTCGTCGACAAGGATTACAGAAACGGTCTCGGCACCACGTTCATCTATCAAGTGATAGAGTTACTGCAGAGAAAGTCGGCTCGCGACGCGGCAAACCGGTGGTATTGACGGTTGATGCAGCAACGATGTTTGCCGACGGGCACGTGTTCTTTCTCTCTGCCAATGGCGTTTGGTTGGTTGACGCGGTGCCGGAACCCTATCTGGCGTTTCCTGTAGGAGCATGCGAGTGATCGATCGAATTGCGGTTTCTGGTTATCGGTCGATTCGATCTATCATTTTGCAGCTCGGACAGTTGACGGTGATCACCGGTGCGAACGGGACCGGGAAATCAAATCTTTATCGCGCGTTGAAGTTGATCGCCGATGCTGCGGCGGGACGGCTTGGCGAATCGATCGCAAGAGAAGGCGGTTTCGAGTCGATTCTTTGGGCGGGGGTGAAGAAGAACAAGAAAGATCCTGTCGCTGTACGATTGGGGTTTACGGCTGATCCTTATAGCTACTGTTTCGATCTTGGTCTGCCGGTTCCAATGCATTCGGCCTTCGACGGCGACCCTGAAATGAAACGCGAGTGTTTGTGGCGGGGTGTTGGGATGGACCCCAAGGCACTTTGCGTTGATCGCAAAGTGAGGACGCTTCGGTGTCGCGGTGGTTCAGGAAAATGGGAGGATGTCGATTTGCCGTTGTCGCGGCATGGAAGCATGCTTTCGGAATACTCGGATCCCTTCAACGCACCCGAGTTGGTTGTGATGCGGGAACTGATTTGTTCGTGGCGATTCTATGATACGTTCCGCGTTGATGCAGACTCACCAGCACGCCGGACGTCCATTGCCACATTCACTCCGGTGATGGCGAGTGATGGGCGCGACTTGGTTGCGGCGTTACAAACGATCTTCGAGATTGGTGATGCGGATGGGCTATTGGATGCAATTGATGACGCTTTTCCTGGCTCGATTCTGAAGATCGATTGTCTCGATTCTGGGTTGCAGGCGAGTCTGCAGCAGCCGGGGATCAAGCGTGATTTGACTGCGTCGGAATTATCGGATGGGACGTTGAGGTACCTGTTGCTTGTTGCGGCACTTTTGACACCACGGCCTCCAGCACTGTTCGTCCTCAATGAGCCGGAAAACAGCTTGCACCCTGAGTTGATGCCGTCGTTGGCAAAGTTGATCAAGAAGGCTGCTGAGAATAGCCAAATTGTGGTTGTCAGCCATAGTGCCAGACTGGTCGAACTATTGGAGGAAGACGACGTTTGCGTTCCTATTCAATTGGAGAAAGTCGGCGGCGAAACAGTCATTGCTGGTGGCGATCTGTTGAGCCAATACGGATGGAAGTGGCCAAGCCGATGAGCAGAAAAAAAGAAGCGGCATTGCGATCCCGGAAAGTTATCTTCGATTCCCGCTAGAATGGGGGAACTTCTTTCGTCCGCCGCTGTCGAATTAGAACGCCAAACTACCGTTTCGAAGGATGTTGCTGTGAAGAAACTTGTCTGTGTGATCGCGTGTGCCATGGTCGGAATTGCGTCGACATTTGCACAGGAGCCGAACGCTGGTCCGGGTTCAACTCGTTTTGACGACTCCGCCATGTTTGCCGGTCCGACGCAGGACGTGACTTATCAAGTCATTTGGTTGATCGAATCCGACGACGCCAATCGCGAGGCTTACTCAGGGCCAGCGAGCGGCGGATTGACGGAGGCGGGTTATGGGCGACTGGTGCGGGCCGGGAGTGCGACGGCAGCGGTGACAATTGGCCAGCCATCGACGGTGACCGGAAAATCTCGATATGGCCAGATGAGTGTTCTAACGTCGCTTTTGAATACGACCGAGCAGGACAAGCTACAGATCAAAGTGCAATTGCGCATACAGAATCAAACACCGCTTTCGATCGAAAGCACCATGCGTGTTCCTATGGACCGTTGGTTTTTGATCGGTTCCGCGGATTCGCGAGTCGGCTTACCCAAGCACGACGCGGACGGAAAGCGTGGCTTGGCAATCATGAAAATCACCGATGGCGTGCTGCTACTTGATTCAGAGAAGTAGATCCACTAGCGATTGAAGTCTAGTGCTCACCCTCGTCGCATTTGAAAGTTGGTGAGCCGGACGCCGCGACAATTGACCGATTGCTCGGTGACGACAGCGAAGCCCATTTTTTCGAAGAAGGATTTGGCGGTGATGCTGGCGTCAGTGCTAATGCTTTCGATGCCTTCCGTTTCGGCGTCATGAATGAGCTGTTCGACCAGGCGTCGCGCGATCCCTTGACCTTGGTGGTCTGCCGACACGAACAGTCGATCGAGATGTCCTGCTTTGGTCATGTCGGTGAAGCCAACCACCGAGTTATTTTCGATCGCTACATAGGCGAATCGGCTATTAAACCGTTCTCGCCATGCGTCTTGATCGATTTCTGCGGGGGCCCAAGCATCGACTTGCTCCTTCGTGTAGTCGCGAATGTTGACACGATGGACACACTTGCGAAACAGCATCAAACAATCGGCCGCGTCGCTTGGTTCGAACGCTCGAATGCAGAATCGTGACTCGTTGCACATGTTCTTTTTTGCGAAGGGAACAGGGAACTTTCTCGACGGATGCGAACCTGGAACAGCAACTTTGCGACTAATACTACGAGCCAGCAAATTTGGTGGCTGTACCGATTCTAGAAATGATCGGCCCGATTTCCAGCAGCTTCGGTGAGTTCAGCGATGCGTCAGTCGATTTTTCAATACTTCATTGCGCCGCGCGTTTCCAAGTAGCGTGGACGCCTTTTATCGAGACCGCCATGACGTTGGTCAATGGTGAGGAAACAATTCAATGACACACAGCATAGAACATCGATGGACACGACCACCGAAAACCACTTTTCGACGCAGGTTGTGACGCGAGTCGCAGGAGAAGACATTCGTCCCGGTGACTTCGTCACGGTTCTGAATGAGATGATCGAGCTTCCTTCGTTTTTGTGGGGTTGTTCAGCAGGCATTGTTTCAGCTGAAGAACCAATTCGTTCTGTTTACAAACCTCAAGACGCTGGCAACCCAAGCAAAGTCGTCGCAGTTTGCTTGCCGTTCGTTTACGTCAAACGGGCGTTTGGTGGAATCAGGGTCTTCGATACCCGGCGACACCAATTGGTTCGGCTTGATCGACAAACCGGACGAATGGTTTGGAAACGACTGAGGGTAAAGCGAAAGAAAAAACGCAAGTAAGCGAAATTCACAAGACGCCCGTTGCAACGATCGGTTTGCAGCGGGCGTTTTTCGCGTAACGGTTCGACTTCGAATCCGCTTGGTTAGGAGCGTCTGGATCTCGTACGCTGACCTGATCTCTTTTGAAGTGAGTACCGTACCATGTGGCAGTTGAAAATGTTGCAGATCAAAACGCCTGGTTTTCTGGCAAGAACCTTCGCCCCGCTGTGCTTGATCGCGGCATCGTTCTTGGTGGCACCGCAAGCTCAAGCACAAACTTCGATTCCGCTTTACACGACCAGCTATAGCGTTCAGGTGGAGTGGTATTTTTGGCGAAGTGGAGGGACGTATTGGGCCACGGAGTTTGAGTCTGACAACTATGTAGAGGCCGAATTGATTTACGAATTGTTCGATGCGGCGTTGGAGTCTGGAACGCTTGTCGAGATCTTGGGGGGGAACATCAGTTCCTGGATTCCAATCGATGTTCGCCTGAGAACGATCCGTCACTGGAACATCGACCTGTTGGAGCCGGTCACGGTGAACACAACGCCTGGTTACAATTGGACAAGGCAGTGAGTTCTTTGATCGGTAGGGTGATTCAGGATGGTAGTGCGGGACAAGACTGATGCGATCGTTGGATGTATCCTTGGGACCGCGGTTGGCGATGCGTTGGGGTTGCCGTACGAAGGGCTGACTCCGTCTCGCGCACGAAGAATGCTCGGCGCTCCAAGTCGCTATCGGTTTTTGTTTGCCAAAGGCATGATCTCGGATGATACCGAGCACACCTGCATGGTTGCGCAGTCGCTGATCGAATCTGGGATGGATGTTGAACTGTTCGGAAAATGTCTTGCGCGACGTTTGCGATGGTGGCTGTTCGCTTTGCCAGCAGGAGTCGGCAAAGCAACCGCTCAGGCGGGAATTAGATTGTGGCTGGGGAGAGGCCCAAGCAAAGCAGGCGTGTTTTCAGCGGGGAATGGTCCCGCGATGCGAGCGGCAATTTTCGGGGCAGCTGTTGATGATGTTTCTCTGCTTTTGCAGCTGGTGCAACGCTCTTCGTATTTGACGCACACCGACCCCAAGGCCGAGTATGGTGCGATTGCAGTTGCTTGGCAGCGAAGCACGCACGAGAATCTGAAGTGATTGATCCAAGGTGTTGGTTAGATGGAGTGATCGACGCAACGAAGGGCGACTGCGACGAATGGATCGAATTGCTTCAGTCTGCAATCGCGAGCGTCGAGCGTAATGAATCGACTGTTGATTTTGCGAGGCAGGTTGGCCTCGAGCGTGGTGTAACAGGGTATGTCTATCACACCGTGCCGATCGCGATTCATGCTTGGCTTTCAAGTCCTGACGACTACCGAAAAGCCGTCGTTGCGGCGATCGAATGCGGCGGAGATGCTGATACGGTCGCCGCAATCGTAGGAGGGATCGTGGGGTCGCGGACAGGCGAAAAAGAAATCCCTGGGAACTGGTTGAATGACCTTTGGGAATGGCCGCGAAGCGTGAAATGGATGCGGCATGTTGGCCAGACTGTTGCGGTTGGGGGTGAAGGTCAACACCGCATCCAAGCACCGAAGGTCAACCCAGTAAGTGTTGTCTTTCGAAACGTTCTGTTCTTGCTCGTCGTCTTGTTCCACGGTTTTCGTCGCTTGGCCCCTCCGTATGATCGTACGCTGTCTCATCAGTCATCGAACTAGCCGCCGAAGAAACTTGCAATGCAAATCGATCGAGACTCTATCGAGCAGAACCTCCGCCTACACGTTGACCGTTTAGCGGGTCTGATTGGACCGCGAACGTTGGATCATCCGAAGACGATCCAAGCGACCATTGGATATTTGGACGCCCAATGGGCCGAGATGGGCTATGGCGTATCACATGAATGTTATGACGCAGAAGGAAAGGAAGCGACGAATCTGATCGTCGAACAGAAAGGAAGCAGGCGTTCGGAGCAAATCGTGTTGTTAGGCGCCCACTACGACACGGTGTTTTGTACGCCTGGTGCCGACGACAATGCTTCCGCAGTCGCGGTATTGCTGGAAGTCAGCCGATTGCTGCGCGAGCATTCTGGCAAACGAACCGCGCGGTACGTTGCCTTTGCGTGCGAAGAGCCTCCGTATTTCAATTTCGATTCGATGGGTAGCCAATACCATGCCCGCGAGTCGAAACGACGTGGCGACCAGATCATTGGGATGCTGTGCCTGGAAATGGTTGGTTACTATCGTCTCGAGGAAGGATCGCAGTCCATCCCGCCCGGGATTCCAAAATGGATGCATCGGTTCTTTCCGAAACGTGGCAACTTCTTGGCGGCGGTTGGCAATCTGCCATCGTGGAAGCTGTGTTGGCAGTTTCGGCGTGGGTTTAAGCGAGGAACACGCCGGATGCCGTTTTTCTCGATCTGTCTGCCAGAAAAAATTAATGAGATCCGTTTGAGCGACAATAGCTCGTTTTGGGACCAGGGCTACCCGGCGTTGATGCTGACGGATACCAGTTATCTACGGAACCCGAACTACCACAAGGCAACCGATACGCCGGACACGCTCGACTATCCGCGGATGACCGAAGTGACCTTGGGCGTTGCTGGAGCGATGCGAAAACTGCTCGGATAGATCTATGGAACTAGGTCGAATGGCAGTTCTTGTTGCTGGAGAATCTCGGTTGCATTGGGAAACAATTGCTGAAGCGTTTCGCGATGGACACGATACTCGTCGGCGTGCATTTCGCGGTCGGAGAAGTACTCGCTTTCAAGGAAAGTGGTTTGTGTTCCGCGAAGGCAATCGATAAGCAGTTTCGACGACGCATCGTGATTTCCTCGGCCGTGCCAAATGGTTGCGAGCTGGCTCATTTCATCGCATCGGAAATAGGTGTCGAGTCCCTCTTTCAATTTCAAAAAGTAGGACTCGGCCAAGTCCCAGTCTTGGGCGACAAACGCAGCTCTGCCGAGCATTCCGAAGCCCAAGTTGTGTTGCCAATGCGGATCGAAAAGCTGAATGAGCCTCACGACCTTTTCGAACTCGCCAAGTTCAGCCAGTCTGGTCGTGTACGCTTCAAATTGGTTGCCAAACAAAGTAAACGAGTCATAAACCTCTGGATGTTTGGCGTCTGGCAACTTCTCGGCGGCTGCGAGACAACGTTCGAAAGCGAGCTGTTGTGCGGTATGTCGGTCTCCCGAAGGCGTCGATTCGATCGCGTCCAAATAATCTTCGAGGTGTTTTTGAATTAGGCCGTTGCGTGCTAGCAGCGAAGCGGTGCGTTCGATGGATGCGGTTGCGAGTTCTTCCAAAAGTGTTTCATAACCCGCAATCAATTTATCGGCAGGGAAGGGGGCTGGTTTGTTGCGCAAGGCAGCCTTTCGATCGACCGGGGCGGTCAGTCCTAGTAGCGATCGACCGAGATGGATTCGCAAGATCGATTCGTCGTTCTCGTCCTCGGGAAAGTCATCTGGCGAATACCAAGTGCATTTGTTCCCGTCGAGAACGATCCAGCCGTTGTTCCCGTCATGCGATGCGGTGGCGATGGCGACCAGCCGATGGTCGCGGTTTAGTTTTGGCGACAGTTCGGCGACACGGACAATTCGTGCGTTGTCATATTCGTCAGGTGGAAGGTGGCGTAGCAGGGGCGCGTATTCGTCTGCATCGGTGATTTCGGTGACTTCGATCAATTCATTGACGCACATTTCCCAGGTGCAGTGAATCGCGTAGCAGTCCTCGGGCGGGCGCATCGGCATGTTGTTGGAAAAGAAGCACCAAGTCATGCTGCCGACCAGACCGTAGTTGGTGTTGTCGTTGCTGAGCCCTGACTTGTCGATCGCCCGATATTTGAGGAGCCAGAACTGTGTCGGTCCATCATGAGTCGGCCACTTCAGTTGTCGCGAATCGACACTTCGACTTCATCGGGGGGACTGCCAAGTTCGTTTGGATGGGCCAGCCAATTCGCAAAGGTTGCTCGAGCCCGAAACGTTTCGTCCTGTGTTTCAGCGGGAATATTCTCAGCGAGATCCAGCTCTTGAAGGTAGTGGCTTGCGCGTTCGCTATGGGAAACATCGTGACAATAGCGAACGAGTGCGTCGATGCCTTCAGACCGTCCAAGCTTTGCCGCCGCCCAAGCGGCTTCGATTTGGACACCGACATCAGCGTGTTGCATTGACAAATTCAACAGCTCGTCGCGATCGCCGGAACTTAGGAAGGGGAGCGCTGCGGTTGCGCTATGCGCATAGCTGAACTCGTCAGGATCGGACGAACAGATCCAAGATCGAAGTTGCGAGATACCGTCTTTTGTATCGAAAGGATGTGGTTCGATTTGATGCTCGAGCGAGTTGACGTTGCCAACGTCAAGGAGGCTCACGGCGATAAATCCTGGAGGGATTGGGGTTGCAATGCGTTGCAAGATTGAACGAACAGAAGGGTGATCGCTGGAGAACATCTGCAGCACCGGACCCCACATATAGTTTTCGGGGGCGAGGGGACGTTTCACGGCTTTGATGATCCGTTCGCTACCGGGCTTCGAGCCATACATTGCGAAGATCTTCAGCATGAATAGCAAATCACTGATGTGCGCTTCGGTATCGAGGTGAAGCATCTCGTCATAGATTTGAATCAGCTCTGCGATGCCTTCGGTTGCCATGATTTCGAAGGCGGGCACATCGACGCTCTCGATGTCTTGGAAAAGGGCGGCAAGACAGAAAACCGGCAAATCTTCGATTGTCGCCGTTGAATTCGACCGTGCGATTTGACGCGAGACAGACCGCAGTGCTTCAACGATCGCGAATGCATCTCGGCGAGATTTGATCGAATAATCACCGATCGAACGTATTTCAACCTGCAGGTCAGCGTTGGGCTTCAGTCCGCGTCGAATGGCCCTGGTAAGCGGTGATCCAAACATTTCCGTCCGAAAGTTAACTGTCTAGCTATGGTACGAGTTTCCCCGGAGCAAGACAGAAATCGGATCGATCGGAATCACTCGCGGAGAGCCGGAGTATATCGAATCGACGGAGGTCGATGAGGCTAGGCGACGATACAACGCTCGGCGGGATCGTAATCCGTGCCGGGCGTTGCGCTTCGATTGTCTATTCTGAGGTGGGCATCGCAGAAAGATCCATCCACATGGGCTCGAAGACGTGCCCACTCGGATCGGCAAACGAACGTGTGTACATAAAACCGTAGTCTTGCGCGGGTGTCACATCAGGTGTGCCGCCGTTTTCGCCAGCCAACTTCGCGACCTCGTCCACCGCTTCACGGCTATTGAGCGACATTGCCACCATCACCTCACTGTGATTGGGAGGTGGGATCGGCCGATCGGTGAATGTTTTCCACTTTGCATGAGTCAAAAGCATTAACGAAAACGTTTCGCTCCATACCATGCATGCGGCGGTTTCGTCGGTGAAGGTCGGGTTGTTCTTAAAGCCGATCGCTTCGTAGAACTGCATCGACACGGGCAGGTCCAGAACGGGAAGGTTCACGAAAATTGATTTGGACATTGGGATTGAATGAGAGGGGGTGTGGGACAAAAAGTCAGGGTTTAGCAGGCTTCTGCCGAGTCAGGTGGGTTGTGAAGCCCGAACATATTGCCTTCGGAATCTACGGCGATCGCAATGAATCCGTACGGGCCGATGGATGTTTTAGGCTTGTGGATTTTTCCGCCAGCAGCCTCAACACGCGACGCTTCGACGCCGCAGTCTTTGCAGGCGAAGTAGATCATCGTGCCGCTTCCGCCAGCTTCGACGCCTTGCATTTGACAAAGGGCGCCTGCGGCGCCCGGAGATCCCATCGCCATCGGGAAGGTCTTCATTTTCAACTCGGGCATCGGCGAATCGAGAGTTTCGAGTTTGGTTGCTAGGACGGCTTCGTAAAAAGCAGTCGCGCGATCCATGTCGTTGACATAAATCTCGAACCAGCAAACTGGGTTGGGAGCCATCGATCAAAATCCTCTGTGATTTGAACTGAAAGATTGAGCGGCGATTGAACTTGGGTGGGCCTAGACGTGTGATCATTCCATGACCAAGCCGTATCCAAGAGGTTGTCGATTGGGAAAAGACACAATCGACGTGCTTACAAAGAAACAAACAAGTTCTTTCGCACGAGGCATTTTTGCGTCTGTCGCGGCGACACTGTTGGAGATTTTCACCTGTTCCGGCACTCTTTCCGCAGCCATCGGCTCTAGTACCCAGTCGAAGAGGGACGTTTGGGGTGAGTGTCGCACCGGGAACAAAACGTCAGTCGGCTACTCGCGCTGGCTTTGCAGTGCCAGCGAGAGGGGAGTTTTCCCGCTGAATCCAAACCATGCGATCAACGAACCAGAGTTTCCCAAGCATCGAAGCGACCATTCCGGCGATGGTGCTTGTGGGATCCAAAAGAACCAGTCCGGCGATCCAGACTAGGCCGCCAATTCCCGCAATTGCACTGGTGGATTTGACGACGGGACGATGGTGCGAGGCGATTTCACCCGGTTTCGCTCGAAGCCAGATTTGCTCGCCCAAAACACCACGCGACATCCAGTTGTCGAGTGATTTCGGAGGCGGAAACAATCGTGGATTGATCCAGATCCAGACGACGGAAACTGAAATCGGCAGTAGCGACCACCATCCGATCCAGACACGGCACCAGATGGCCACCGTTAGAAGTGGCATCGTTGCCACCCGCGTCCAACCGCTCCATGGATTTGCGTGACGTTCCCAAGTTGCATCACTCATCCCCATCGCCTTTTCGGTCATCCGTTCGAGGCGACTGCTTTCGTTGGATTCCATTTTGCTATCCTGTGCGGTGCCGCTTCAGTTTTGAGACGCTCCGGTGTTCGACTGGAGATCGGCAACCAAATTGTTTCAAAGAGAGATCGTGAGATCGGGGAATATGATCGCCATAACCAAGTCGCTACCAATCATTCTGATTTTATTGGCCATCGCGGGTTGTGGGCGTAAGCCGGCGCCGAAACGCGTGCTGCTGAACAACGGTGAAGGTGCAATAACGATTGAGGCGGATATCTGGGCAGACAATTGGTTCGCATTGTATTTGGGAGACGACTTGCTGATCGAAGATTCGGTCAGTATCAAAACTGAACGCTCCTTCAATGCAGAATGTTTTACGTTCAAGGCAGACTATCCCATCGTCTTGAATTTGGTTGCGAAGGACTTCAAAGAGAACGCGTCAGGGCTTGAGTACATTGGCACGCGAAAACAACAACTCGGCGACGGTGGTTTGATCGCCCAATTTCGCGAAGCTTCGTCTGGGAAGTTGATCGCTGGCACGAATTCAAAGTGGCGGTGCTATGTGTTGCACCACGGCCCTGTTCAGGAAGCTTGTGCTGAGTTGTCGGATCCAGTTGCGGGAGAAGGACCCTGTGCTTTCACCGAATTGGAGGAACCTGAAGGTTGGAAGACTGCTGAATTCTCAACCGCTGATTGGAGGCAGTCCAGCGAATACTCAGAATCCGCGGTTCGTCCCAAAGATGGTTATGATCAAATTCAGTGGGACGACCAAGCAAAGCTGATTTGGGGACCGGATCTAAAGAAAGACAACACGATCTTGTTTAAGATTGTCATTGACAAGCCTAGCGAACAAAACGACGAATGACGTTGATCTATTCGCCACAAAGTTCGTTGAGGCGTCGCTGCATTTCTTCACGCGAGACTTCTTCGATGCTCGAGCCGATGTACCATTCGTGGCCGAAGGGATCGCGGACCTTCGCTGATCGTTCGCCGTGGAATTGGTCCGTTGGCTTCATCGTCAAAGTCGCTCCTGCGGCAATCGCTTTTTCGGTCATCGCGTCGACATCGTCCACATGAAGGTGGATGCAAAATCCGACGGTGCCGGAATCACTTGGCGGTTCGATACCGTATTCAGGATAGGCGTCGGAAACCATCACGACCGCGTCACCGAATTTGAGTTCTGCGTGACCGACGCGACCGTTGGGCTCACTGAGTCGAAAGTCCTCTTGCGCATCAAACGCCTGTTGATAAAACTTGATCGCAGCGTTCGCATCACGAACGCGAAGGTAGGGATAGGCTTCGTGGATTTGATTCATTCTGCTCTCGCCCTGGTCGTGGTACTGTTTTGACGTTGTCGAAGTTGAATTTTTAGTCGTCTCGTGTTGACGTTATTCGAGTGAGTTTTACGGTCGAACGTCAAGTCCTGGGCTGCGATGCTGGTTTACAGGCAGATGATGTCGAGAGTAAAACGAGTATCGCCAAGTTTTCCCGGTCGATCGCATTGCGTTGGCCAGCTTTCTAGCGTGAGGCTATCTCGCTATGTCTTCGTCTTCTGAGCCGTTTTCCGGGGCATCAGTTCCGGATAAAACTCCGAACTCCGTCTCGTCGCCAAATCCTGGTGAAGATTGGTTTTCTCGCTTGACCGGTTTCCGTGAAAACGGTGTCGCAGGCGTGCAGGATGGGCTGCGGTTTGCGGACGGCAAGTTGACGTCACTTGTCAACGGACGCGAATACCAGGCAGGTCGGCTTGAAGTCGTCTCTCTCGGCGAATTGCGACAGCGGCTCGATGCGTTGCAGACCCAAGCGGGGACCCTTTCCGTCAAGCAGCAGGTCGCTGATGTGCGAGATTTGCATGGCAGTGTTGGCAACGCAGGAGCGACATTTCAAGTCGCTTCTCAATTCAACTTGCTGGAAATGGTATCGCCCAGTATCACGCCAGAGCAGGGCGTTGGCATTTATGAAAACGATCCGACGCAGGGGCCCGCCTGTGCCGTCGCTTGTGGTGCAGGAACGATCTTCCGGAACTACTTTGTCCCGCTGGGAGATCGAATTGGCCAGTCTGCGCACCATCAAATCGATTGCCTCGAAGAAGTTGGAAGGCAACTCGGCAATGATGGAAATCGTCTTTGGACGATGAAGAACGGATACGCCTTACCCACGTCCGAAGGCTTGCGCGAGATCAATGCTCAGCTAGACGTCATGTCGGACGAGGAGATTGATCTACTACGTGCGAACGTCAAAGTGGGCGTTCAAAGTCATACTCAGGTGACGATCGGACAGTGTGAGCATGCCGTGACGCAGGTTTACTGTTCCGCAATGCCGGTCGCGTATAGCGATGTCGAAGCCGTGAAATGGAAAGCGTTCGCGACGTTGATCTTGGAGGCTGCCTATGAAGCAACGTTTGCCGCCGCGGTGTTGAATGGGAGGCAGACCCAAAACCGCGAGCTTTATTTGACGTTGTTAGGAGGTGGCGCATTCGGGAATTCGCTTGATTGGATCATTCGCGCGATCAAACGTGCGTGCATTAAATTCCGCGCCTACCAACTGACAGCGACAATCGTCAGCCATCGTTCGCCGAACGAACAGGTGACCGAGTTGGTTGATTCATTTCGGCAGGCGAAAGAAAAACGGGACACCGGTGAAAATCTACCGAATCACCGCTGCCCTGTCTGTGCAAAGTCGTTGGCGGCGTTTTCGAGATACCCTTGGTACATTTGCCACGACTGTTTGAGATTAGCCGAAGATGGTCAGGGCAAACGCTTACGGTTTGGAAACCACAGTCTGTCAGGTGGGTTGGACTGTGGCTATGAAAGTGAAACGGAGGTCAAGTATCCGGATTGTGGTTCCGTCATTTGCACCATCCTGGGACGACCAGTGATTGTTAGCGAAGCTCGATTTGGTGGAGTCGTCGCCCAGCCGCTGCACTCGAACTTACTGCTACCAGGCGCGGAGTCGCAAAGCATCGACCTTCGTCGCACCCGGTCCTAAAGTCAGAATCGAGTTGCCGAAACTGTTATCTCAAGTTGATAGCACGGAGCCGCAGTGCGTTCGCAATGACCGAAACACTGCTAAAACTCATCGCGGCGGCTGCAATCATCGGGCTGAGCAAAATGCCAAAGAACGGATACAAGGCACCCGCAGCGATGGGAATTCCGATCGCGTTATAGACAAACGCAAAGAACAAGTTTTGACGAATATTTGACATTGTCTTTCGGCTAAGCCGTGCGGCGGAAGCGATGCCACTTAGGTCGCCGCCGACAAGTGTGATGCCTGCCGACTCGATCGCGACCTGAGTTCCCGTCCCCATTGCGATTCCGACGTCCGCCGCTGCGAGTGCCGGCGCATCATTGATCCCGTCGCCCGCCATCGCGACACGATGACCTTGATCTTGCAATTCGCTGACGTGTCGCTGCTTTTCTTCTGGGGAAATTCCTGCATGGACTTCATCAAGTCCCAGTTGATTCGCGACCGCCTTGGCCGTCGGTTCGGCATCACCCGTTAACATCACCACGCGCAGCCCGAGTTCATGAAGTGACTCTAATGCGGACGGCGTGCTATCTTTGATCGGGTCCGAAATCGCGATCATCCCCATCGCTTGATTGTCTCGGGCGACATAGACGACGGTCGCACCCGCCGATTGCAGGTCGCTTGATTGGGTTTCCCGTGCGCTATCGAGGTTGATGCTATTTTGTTCGAGCAATTTGCGACTGCCGATCAGAATCGTACTCTGGTCGACTTTTGCGGTGACTCCGATTCCCGACATCGCGTCGAAATGGTCAGCAGTTTGTCGATCCGTGTTGTCCCATTGCTCAGCGGCATTGACGATGGCCTGCGCCAACGGGTGTTCGCTATGCCGTTCAACCGCTGCCGCGATGGAGAGTAGTTCGTTCTCGTCTACATCGCCGAACGTGACGACGTCGGTCACTTCGGGCTTGCCCTTTGTCAACGTTCCCGTTTTGTCGACGACGATCATATCGACTTCTTCCATCGTTTCCAGAACTTCGGCGTTCTTGATCAGTACTCCGCCTTTGGCGCCTCGACCGACACCGACCATCACCGACATCGGAGTCGCCAATCCCAGTGCACATGGACAAGCTACGATCAAGACCGCAACCGCCGCGATAAACGCATGTGCGAGCTTTGGATCAGGGCCCCATACGGCCCATCCGATGAATGCCAGAATCGAGCAGGCGATCACTGACGGGACAAAGTAACGAGCGACGATGTCGGCAAGCTTTTGAATGGGGGCCCGACTGCGTTGTGCTTCGGCAACCATTTCGACGATCCGGCTGAGTACCGTTTCGTCTCCAACACTCGTTGCTTCGATGACCAGTGAGCCATTTTCATTGATCGTGCCCCCGGTGATCGAATCGCCTTTCGATTTTTCGACTGGCGTTGGTTCACCGGTCAGCATGGACTCGTCGATCGAGGAGGAGCCTTCGACGACTTCGCCATCAACCGGCACCTTGTCGCCGGGGCGAACACGAAGGTGATCGCCTTTGCGGACCTCCGAAAGTTGGATCTCCTGTTCTTCACCGGATGAATCGATTCGAGTTGCCGTCTCTGGAGTCAATTCGAGCAACTCTTCGATTGCGCCGCCCGTTTGATTTCGCGCTCGAAGTTCAAGAACTTGACCCAGCAAAACTAAAGTGATGATCACGCCTGACGCTTCAAAGTACAACGGCGGTCGACCGTTCTCGGTAAACGCTTCTGGGATGATTGCCGGCGACAGCACGACCACACAGCTGAAACAGAACGCCGCCAAACTACCGACGGTGATCAAGGAAAACATGTTCAAGTTCATCGTTTCGAACGACTTGAATCCTCGGACCAACAACGGCCAACCACACCAGAAGACGATCGGTGCGGCCAACGCGAATTGCAGCCAACCGTATGCGCGATTGCTGATCCAATCGGTCGCATCGAAGCCGACCATCGGTCCCATCGCGACGACCAGAAGCGGAACCGCCAGAGCAGCGGCAATCCAAAACCGCAGTTTGATGCGTTGGTATTCAGTATTATCGGATGGGTCCGCCGAGCCGGATTTTGGTTCGAGGTCCATCCCGCAGATGGGGCAGTCCCCTGGTCCTTGTTGTTCGACCTCGGGGTGCATCGGGCAGGTATAGATCTTCGTTGAGCTACCAGAGTCACCCGGCGAATCATTTACGCTTCGCTTGTGGGATTTGCGATCAGCATGCGCGTGATTCCCACAGCATGACTCATCACTGTTGTTTGGGGCGTCTGTCAGTTTGAGAAATTGTTCTGGGGACTCTCGGAACCGGCCGGCACAACTCGAACTGCAAAAGTAGTATTTTTTGCCCTCATACTGGTGCGACGGTGCGTTGTCTGGGTTAACAGACATGCCGCAGACCGGGTCGGTTGTCTTCGCTGCTGTTTCGGTCGTCATAAAGCACTCTCCTTCGTTCCAACAAGCGATCGGAACGATTCGTCTTGGTGTCGTTGCTGACCGCAAGTCGTTGGATTGGGAGGCGTCTGAATTCAAGTGAGACGCTGCGGTCGATTGGACGTCGTTTACGCAGCGTGCGAATCGCGTACCGTTTAGCGCGGCAAGCGATTCGTCGATCGGAATTGCAAAGAAGAGGCGATCCGTTTGTGCCCTAGCGGATAATCATTGGCCGGAAGCTCATTTGCCGGCAGCAGCGATCACGAACTGGTCGACTCGACGCGGAACGTCGGCACAGGGCGGCCCGGTCGGAAGCTCTCGATGGTTTCGACTGATGTCTTGGCTTTAAACTGCGTCGCCAACTCTGCGACACATTCAGTCACCACTTTTTGGAGTGGTTCTGGGGCAAGACTAACACGGGCATTGATCAATAGCGTCGCCGAGTCGCTGCTGGTATCTGCCGCAACAGAAAGCATTGTCGGGGTATCGCTGCTAACCAGGTTTGCGACAGCAACTGACGTTTGCGATGAGCAAAGGACTTTGAGGTGGGCGGGTTCGGCATCGAGTTCATCGAGTCGTGCACGAAGTCGATCAACAATCGTTAGTGCAATCGCGTCGAGAGGAACGGCAGCGTCGGCGACAAGCGTGACCGTCGCATTTAACCATCCGAGTTCAGCTTCGCCTTCTGCGTAGACATCGTAGTCGACTTCCATCAACTTCTCTCTCGCAGTGGGTTCCTGAGCCAATGCGTCGTAGAGAGCTTCCAAGTTTTCGCCCGTCTTCGCTGAGATGCCGATCACTGGGCGACCGGGATATTGCGTTTCGATGCAGTCCCGCAATTGCGTTTGTTGATCGGCGGTCAGTTCATCGATTCGATTGATCAGCACCAATTCTGATTCTTCGAGTTGCTTCCGAAATATGTACTCGGCTTTTTCGGAGAAGCCCCTTCCGCTGCTTCCGGTCAGGATTTTTAGTCCGTGACTGGGTTTGAGGACGACGGCGTAGGGGCTGTGGACAAACTTTTCGCCAAGGCGTTCCATCATTGGAAGGGCGATCGTAGCGACCAGATCGGTGCAACTGCCCACTGGTTCGGCCAGGATCACATCTGGACGTTGATCTTTTTCAAACGAATCCATCGCATCGGTCAGGCCGTGGAAATTGCAACAGAAGCACGATCCGGCCACTTCGTTGACGTTTAGTCCCTGGCTGCGTAGCAACTCGGTATCAACCAGACCTGCCGCCTGGTCGTTTGTAACCACGCAGACGTGTTTGCCCTGTTCTTGATAATGGCGGGCTAGTTTGGCAATCAGGGTGGTCTTTCCGGCGCCTAGAAAACCGCCGATCATGACGAAGCGAATAGGTTGCGACATTGGTGGGGTTGGTAGGTGAAAGCGGATCAGAAATTCAGGGAGTGTAGGGAAGTGCAGACGCATACCGCACAGTCTGACATTCTGACGAACACTAGATTGTTGTCAAGCTTGCACCATTGTCGGCGTGGAGCTGTTTGCCGCACTGAGCTGTCGCTCGAGTGTTAAACTGTTGGCTTCCCCTTCCCAAGTCCAATCGTCCTGCCACGTCCAATTGTTTGAGGACCGGCGTTCGCCCTCCTGTGAGCTTGATTTATGAACCCAGCGCATTTGTCCTTACGGATACTGGCCGTCGCCGCCGTCAGCATGGTGGCACTAATGATCGGGCGCGGAACGCCAGCAAACGCGGCGCCGAACGTCATTTTGGTATTCATCGACGACCTCGGATGGAAAGACATTGGTTGCTATGGCAATGATTTTGTTGAAACGCCAAATATTGACGCGTTGGCACGGGGCGGGGTGCGTTTTACGAACTTCTATGCCGCCGGCGCTGTCTGTTCGCCTACTCGATGTGCCGTTCAATCCGGGCAAAATCAAGCTCGCATCGGTATCACGGCTCACATCCCTGGGCATTGGCGTCCTTTTGAACGTGTCATCACGCCTCAAACAACAATGGCTATGCCTCTGGACGTCGTCACGGTCGCAGAATCGCTGCAACAGACCGGCTACTCGACCGGATACATTGGCAAATGGCACCTAGGAAATGGAGCGATGTTCCAACCGGATCGTCAGGGATATGAATTGAGTGCGGTCATCAATGGGCCCCATTTGCCAGGTCGGTATCGCGTCCAAGGAAAGAGTGACTTTCGACCTGGGGCTGATCAGTACCGAACTGATTTCGAAGCTGATCTGAGCGTCGATTTTATTCGGTCGCATCGCGACCAGCCTTTCTTTTTGATGGTGTCGCCATTTGCGGTCCATATTCCGTTAGGAGCCATGTCGTCGAAGGTCGAGAAGTATCGCGCCAAAGCAGAAGCATTGGGACGCGAGTTGCCGCACCCTGTGTATGCCGCGATGACCGAGCATGTGGATGACATGGTGGGGCGAATCGTTGATGCGGTTGACCAAGCGGGTATCAGGGACAACACGATGATTGTCTTTACTTCCGACAATGGCGGACTCTACAAGCGGTATGACTACCGTGAGGCTGCCGACGATTTGGTCAGTAGTCAGCAGCCACTGCGCGGCGAAAAAGGTTCGCTTCACGAAGGCGGGATTCGGGTTCCGCTGATCATCAATTATCCGCAATCGAAGCAGGCGGGGTTGGTTTGTGATCAGCCCTGCATTAGCTACGATTTTTACCCGACCTTCGTTGATCTAGCTGGCGGAACGCTGCCGGAAACACAAACGATCGACGGCGTCAGCTTGTTGCCGCTTCTTGAAGACCCCACCATGGATTTGAATCGTGGGCCGTTGTATTGGCACTATCCGCACTATCACCATGATCGACCCGCGAGTGCGATCCGCGACGGTGATTGGAAACTGATCGAGTACATTGATGGCAGCGGAGACTTGGAACTCTATCAGCTTTCCAATGACATCGGAGAGTCAACAAACCTTGCGAGTGAAAAGAAGGGGCGTGTCGCTGACTTGCGTAAGAAACTTGGCGATTGGCGGACCGAGGTTATTGCTCGCATGCCGATTAACAATCCGAACTACGATCCGGATAGAGCAGGGGAGTGGTGGAATCAAAACCGGGGCGAACCCGTTGACAGTGATGCTCGCAAGCGGTTTCCGCCGACGGAGCTGGATGACTGATTGGCAACCGCGTTATTCTTCTTGGATGGTGATCGAGCGAACGACGTTTTCCTGGTCGCAAGCGGCAACGAAGAAATTCCGCTGTTTGTCGAGTTGGCGGCGTTGATCGATTTCAATTAAGCCGCCGCAGACCGTGTTGTTGCAGGTATCAGACCGCAGATCGAATGGCAATCCGCATCCGTGTTCGCTATGGAAGACGCAGGAGTCTTCATAGCTAAACTCGGGAAGACATTTGAGGTAACGATCGGAAAGGTCCTGATCGGAGAGTGTGGGATGCTGTCGTCGGACTCGCTCGATTGTCGCGCCGGACAAATAGGCTCGGTCTCCACCACGCAAGCAGCATCCACCTCGGCAGTTCGCACAGACCTCCGCGTAAAGCGGCAGTGAGAACCGATCATCGACGGCGGCCATTTCGTCGTGGTGTTCGGCAGACTCGATTTGACATGGTAATTCAGCCTCGCCGATTGCTTGTTCGAAGTAGGTGGCGAATCGTCGTTTTCGTTGGCCAGAAAGCTTTGTCAGGGTTCGCCTGTTGCTCGACGTCACAATGACTTGAAATGAGTCGTCTAGGTCACCGCGTTTGTGTTTTGCTGCCGTCGCTGCTGCCAACCGCCGTTGGTACAATTGCTCGCGTTCCATTGCCCGTTGCGACGCTCGTGAACGCTGTGCATCAGTCGAAGTCGATGTTGGTTTTGCGGGATGAATTGGCATTCGGTGTCGCATCGTTTTGGTTTCCTCGGTGATTCTAGCGGGATTGTAACAATCGCTCGTTCCGATTCCGATGTTGATTCCACCTTGCCCCAACACTACCTGTCCTCGGCAAACATCGCTCATGTCTCTTTACGCAGCACTTCGAGAATTCGACGGCAAGAAAACGGCGGCACTCGAACAGGTTGATGCGGAGTTGACTCGTGACAAGGACACGCTTGGAGAGCTGCTGGTGGCAGCCGAACAAACGGATGAAACGATGCAAAGTGCGTCGACCTGGATACTGAAACGTTGGTGTGATGAGGGTGAGCCGCTGATCGCGAAATCGATCCCAAAATTCGTCAAAGCTTTGCGGCAAGTGACGGCTTGGCCGGCGCGGTTGCATCTATTGCAAATTTTGTCGGTTCATCCGATTCCGTTGCGAGCGGCCAAGTCCTTGAAGCCGGTTCTCAATGACCTGTTGATACAGGACAATAAATTCGTCCGAGCGTGGTGCTTTAGCGTTCTGGCGGCGATCGCAGAAACCGATCCGACGTACCGAGATCATGTGCGATCCGTCTTGGACAATGCAGAAGCCGCTGATTCGGCCTCTGTGAAAGCACGTATTCGACACGTTAGAAAGCGATACGATTGGGCGACTTCGTGAGCGAGAAGCACGTCAGCCATCGCGTGCGAGTGTGGTTGCGCCGTTCGCTTCTTGTATTGATCGCCGTAGTTGGAATTGGTGGCGTTATGGCTTGGATTGTCGGTAGCCGACTTGTGGCTCCTTGTCCAAGACAGGTCGGCGATCCACCGTCCGGGTTGCACGCCGTTGCGATTGAAATCGAAAGTCGTTCAGACGCTACGTTGTCAGGATGGCACTGCGTACCGAGCGATTGCCGTGGCGTCATCGTGTTGCTACATGGAATCCGTGGAAATTGACGGGCGATGGTCGATCGAGCCCAGATGCTGTACGAAGCGGGCTATGCGACAGTCTTGATTGATTTTCGTGGGCATGGTGAAAGTGGCGGCCAGCAGATCACCTTTGGGAATTTGGAACGATTTGACGCGACTGCCGCTGTCGAATTTGCCCGGCAAGCACATCCTGAATTGCCGATCGGTGTCATCGGTGTATCGCTTGGTGGCGCATCCGCAGTACTTGCTTCGCCACTGGATATTGATGCCTTAGTACTAGAATCCGTTTACTCAACGATTTCCGATGCGGTCGAAAATCGAGTGCGGATCAGGCTTGGTCCGATTGCGCCACTCGCGTCTGCGGCGCTGCTGTTTCAGTTGAGGTATCGGCTTGGTATCCCGTCAGACGCGTTGGTGCCGATCGATCACGTTGCGGACGTGAAGTGTCCCGTGTTGATCTTGTCAGGCCGAGAAGATCAACAGACCACAGAAGTGGAGACGCGGCGGATGTTTGAGGCCGCGAGCGAACCCAAGTCACTTTGGTTGATTGACGGAGTAGGGCATAAGGACCTGTATCGGTATGCCGGCGATGCGTACCGAGAACGGGTGCTCGAGTTCCTGGACGCGCATCTGCCGACTGCCATCGAATGAGCAGACGGATCGGTATCGATTGTCATTCGGCGGTTGGATCTGCAAAACAATCCGACAAGAATGTCTCAACCATACGATTCACTTCCGGAGCAGAAAATGCTGAGCCACCGTGTCCCGCACCGTCGATGAGGTGAAGCTGATTCTGCACGCCAACCTTGTCCAACGCTTCATGCAACGCTTCGCTTTGGTTGGGCGGTACAGTTCCGTCCTTGGTACCGTGAATGATTAGAAACGGTGGATCGTCTTTGTCGATGTAAGTAATCGGATTGACGCGTTTGATGCCATCCGGGTTGGAAAGCACTTCGCCGCCGCCCAGCAAACGGGATTCGGGTGAGCCATCGCGATTGTGGTTTTCGTAGCCTCTCGCAGTGACAAACAGCTGGAAGTCCGTGGGGCCAAAGAAGTCAACGACGGCTTGAACTTTGCTCGATTGGTCTTGCCAACCGCCGGAACCTTCGAGGTCTTTTGCGTCGCCAGATGTTCCGAGTAGGGCAACCAAGTGGCCGCCGGCAGAAGAACCGCCGACCGCGATTCGATCGGGATCGATGTTGTAGTCCTTGGCATGAGCACGCAAATAGCGGATGGCGCATTTGCAGTCTTCGATTTGTGCAGGGAACGGGGCCTCGCCAGTCAAACGGTATTCGATGGTAGCGCCTACAAATCCTTTGCGGACCATTGGCGTGACCTTGGCAACACCGCCGTCTTTGGTCCCCCCCATCCAACCACCTCCATGAATCCAAACGTAAGCCGGCCGTGGCGTCGTACTATCCTTGGGGAGGACAAGATGCATTTTCAAGTCGCGTCCACCGCCGGTTCCAAAGACGACGTCACGTTGAACGATCACATCGCTGGGCACTGTTGGTCTGCCTTGTCGAGGGGGATTGGTATTCGGAGGGCGTCGTGCTTCGAATTCCTTGCGGGTAATCGCCCCACTGCCATCCCGGTCGAGGCGATCAAACAGCCGGGCGGGACCCTTGAATTCCGAACGATTGATTTCGCCATCCTGATTGGCGTCTTCTCTTTGTAGTACTTGGTCAAACGTTGGCCGTGTGCCCGATCGCTGTGGCGGTGCCTGTGCAGAGGCGATTGATCCGTGCATCACGGTACCTAAACAAGCGACTATCGCAAACAATCGAGACGGGCCGTTGAGACGGAAAGGATGAGTCAGAAAAGTCGATGGTTTCATTTGAAGTTCCTCCAAAAGTTGCAACCTGGTTCAGCGACGAAGGTTTCGCACCATGATACCGACAGTTGGAGTACAACGAAAAAACGTGTGCCCCTCTTGCGAAGGACACACGTCAACGACAGGTTCGCGATGTGTCTGGCGACTACGGCAGCATGAGCAGGTCCTCGAGTACCTCATCATCACCGACGGCAAGCAGCAGACTAGCGGTTTCTTCGAAGAGGGCGTCTTCGTACTCCATGTGAATCCCCACCGTCAGGATGAAGGGAATCATGGTTCGTGGGATGTAGCCCATCGGGAGCTCGCCGCTGAAGTAATCGAAGTTGTATTCGCCCGCTTCTTTGAAAATCGTGTGGGTGTGTCCAAAGTGTAGGTAGTAGTGTTTGCGTTTGTAGATATCGTTGCCGTCGGTCCAAAAGGTTGCGGCGACGTCACCGGCCAAGACGAATCGCTGTGTCGAGTCGGTCAATGCTCGACCGCCGGCGTGTGGTTGCTCGATGATTTTATGGAACCAAGAGTCACCGACACGAGGGGCACCAAAGGTCATCAAGCCTTGGACAGGGAGGTTGGCTTGGTACTGAAGTTTGAATGCCAACATTGCCGCACTCGCCCCTCCCAAACTGTGGCCGGTCAGCCAAAGTTTGCGTCCGTTGCTGACTTCCAAAGCGACCTTGGAGAGAACTTCGGGAAAGACGCTAGTCGCGGCGTCCCAGAAACCGCGATGGACACCAACTTCCACATTGTCAATCTTGACCAACTTGACTGCGTGGTCGAGATCCGCATAGTGATCAGCGATATTTGTGAAGCTGCCGGACGTCCCGCGGCAAGCGACAATGACGGCGTTCTCGGTGACAAAAATCGCTCCGTCGGCACCGGTCGTTGAATCATGAAAGCCTTGGACTTCGATCACGCCATGGTTGGCGTACAGTGCGTCCAGGTAGGCGTCGTAATCTTGCTCGCTGAGTTGCGAGTTGTTGTACACCGCCATGCTGAGGTGGGCGAGTAGATAGCGATTGACGAGGTTGCTGCCTTCGTCCATCGCGTTGAAATGATCGAATGCATGGTTCTCGGCGACGGGTAGATACGAGCGACCGAAAATTGGATAGAAAGTCTTCGTCTGGGCCCGCACGGGGCTACCAACCAAAAACGCTGTCGCAAAAACAGTGCAAACCGCAAGCATTCTTTTGAATGTAGAAACGTTCATCGGTCAAAGTCCTGTCGTTGGTGTTGTTGCCACCGGAATCGGCGACTTCGAACAACCAAGCGACAGACAGACCGATGTGTTACCTATGCGTATTGTGTGTGAGTACTATTTGCTGGTGATGACGACGTGATTCCAATACGCCCACTCGTTTTGCCAATTATTGGCCCGGTTTTCCAGAACCAATCGGACGTCTTTCCCTGCGAACTCTGACAGATCCACCGCAACGTCCAGCCACTCGTTCTTGCCAACGGTGTTTGTCGCGACGAGCGTATCGGCCATGAGTTTGTCATTGGCAAGGATGCGCAATTGCCAATCTCCGTGGGGATGATGGCTCACTCGCAGTTTCAGGAGCGTTGCTTTGTTCTCGGGCACCGAAATGGTCCGAGTGAGTTGGCACGGCTGTTCGCGGCTTCCGGGATGCGTTTGCATCGCAGGCTGGTTGCGAAAGCTGGTGTGGTAGAGGATTCCGCCTTCGCCGACATTTTGGACGTCAAATTGCGGGGCGATTTTACCGATGATCGCGTCCGCTTCACTGCTCGAATCGGTATCGGCTGTTCCAGTCGCCAGGCGCCGAGCAACAAACTCTTGCAACTTCGGCATGTCCGAGTTGATGACCAAGTCGATCGCTCGCTGCGGCCAATCGGGGACCATCGGTTCCAAGGCGAACCAATACATTCGCTCCAGATTTGGGTCGTTCGTATCCGACGCATGACTTGCTAAACCGGCGAGCAATTCCCAGCGATCGGTATAGGGCAGACGCATTGCCGCGGATGCCAAATAAAGACGGACAATCGGCGACGGATCCTCGCTAGCCATCTGCACGAAACGTCGCAACGTTTCTGGTTCGATGGGGGGATCAGCGTGGTCAGCGTTTGCCAAGTAGAACGCGTCGACAGTGCTTCGATCACACAGGAGTTGAACCGCCCAGGATCGGACATATTCGTCGTCGTGGTCGAGTTGATCCAACAAACGACTTCGCGAAAGCGTGCCACTCAAATACCAAGCCCACAACGCTCTTAATCGATCGCGAGTGGAAACAGCCGAGCCAAAACGCTCCTGCAATGCTTGTCCAACTGCTTGTTTATTCAATGAGCCAGCAACGGCACGGTGGTGCAACAACACGCGGGCCTGACGGGTGTACCAATCGTTGGGATGGAATTGCAGTTCCACTAGATCCAGGTCATCGAGTGCACGCAGGTTTGGCCTCTCGATTGGTTCCGCCTCTTTGGGCATGACACGATAGATCCGACCGCTATCTGGGAAGTTGATGGCGTTCCCACAGACATCGGTGTCGTGCCAATCCAAAATATAGACACCGCCTTCGGGACCAATTTCAATGCTGAATCCGACCCAAGCCATGTCGTTGGTGGGCATGAAATCATCGCCGTGTTTGCCGATAAAGCTACTGCCGCTCGGCTGCATCATGTCTGTCAGCACGGCATGTTCGTGGATGTTGCACATGAACAATCGATCGTGGTACTGACGCGGGAATGCGTCGGCTAGGTAGAACCTGGCGCCACCATGAGCAGACAAGTGCGTATGATCCCGAATGGTTTTGATGTCGTCGTAGATGTAGGGATTGATGTGTGGCAGGCTTTGTTTGTGATACACGCCGCCTTGTGAGACATGGAACAGGTGCGGAATCACGCAGCAAGTCGCAAATGCTTGGCCGTGCCGATTGAAATCGAAGCCCCAGGGATTCGAGAGACCCCGCGCGAAGACTTCGTACTTCCTCGTGACGGGATGGAAACGCCAGATGCCACCGTCGATGAATTGCCGCTCGGAAGGATCACATCCGGGCTTACCGACTTTTGATTGGGTAAAGACGCCATGGCATCCATACAGCCATCCATCGGGGCCCCAGATGAAGCTGTTGAGTGTCTCGTGTCGATCGTTGATTCCCCAACCGTCCAGCAATGTTTCGGCGGGGCCGTCCGGCACGTCGTCGCCATCAGCGTCGGGGATAAACACGAAGTTCGGCGGTGAACCAAGGTAAACACCACCGAAGCCGACGGCGATTCCGGACGTGAACGTCAGGTCGTCTTTGAACGTTTTCTTTGTATCGAAAACTCCATCGCCGTTCGTGTCTTCCAAGATCTGGATTCGACTGACTTTCTCATCCGTGTGTTCACGTCGTGTGCGATAGTTCAAGTTCTCAACGACCCAGATTCGTCCGCGATCGTCGAAGCAGAATGCGATCGGTTCCGCCAAAGTCGGCTCGGAGGCAAAGACAGAAACGTCGAATCCGTCTGGGATCGACATTTTGTCAACGGCTTCGGAAGGCGTCAAAAATGGAGCGTCGCTCGTACGATGCTGTTGCTTGGGTAAAAGCTGTTGTGCGAACGCGGTCGGCGCCAGGGCGAGTGCGATCGACAGGGCCGAAACGAAACGCCGTTTGGTTCGAACGCAACGGGAAATGAATTGGCTCATTGTTTCACCTCCACTTGGGAACGCGTTTGCATGTACTTGAAAAGGTCGAGAACTTGTTGTGGTTTTAATTGGTCGAGTTGACCGTCCGGCATCATCGATTTGTCGGAAACCTTGCGTGCTTCGATGTCGTCTTTGGAAACGACGAGACGCGGTTGATCGACGGTCTTCAATACAACACGCTGTGAGTCTTCTTCAGCGAGCACACCAGTCAGGATCCGTCCGTCGGCGGTTTGGATGATCTGCGTGCGGTAGCCTTCGGGGACGTCGGCGCTGGGGGCGACGCTGTTGAGTAGGAAGTAATCGAGGTTGGCGCGATTGGATCCGGTCAGGTCCGGACCGACCTTTCCACCGTCACCGTACATTTGGTGACAAGCACCACAGGTTTTCGCAAATACGGTCCGCCCGCGACTAGCGTCGGCTTTCTGCAGCGTTTTGTCGGTGATCAGTGATTTGTATCGTGCGATCGTTGATGCGATATCTTGATCGAGTGACTCGACTTCGCCGAAGGAGCTTGTGAACTGTTTGCCAAGCAGGTCACCCATTGTGCGTGCCACATAGCTGGGGACTTCCGTTCGTTCGACGATTCCTTCATTCATCCATGCGACGAGTTCAATGGCATAGTCTTTACGTGTCGCCAGCGTTTCAACGATGGCACGTTTGGTATCCGCATCTGCAGCTGAATAGAGTCGTTTGAAATAGACGGGGCCAAGTGGCGAACCTGTAATGGAGTAGGCACGAATCGCATCGATTCGTAGGTTGTCCGTTGCAAGCAGCGGTTCAAGTTCGCTCGCCAAACCGTCGTATTGCTGTGTGACGAGAGCAGCTAAGGCTGAACGTCGAAGTTCAATCGAAGCCGCTTCGTCGCGCAAGGTCGCCAGCGATTGAGCAAGTGCTTCGGCATCACCAAAGATCTGCGACAGCCGCTGGACATTGCGCTGCGTTTCGACATCAGCGGAGGTCGATAGTTCTTTGGCAAGCGACTTCCAGCCAGTTGGCGCGGCGACGTTCCGTCGACCTTCGAGCCCGTGCAACATTCCACGAATCAGAGACCGACGAACGGAATCTTTGTGCGTCGATCGCACGGCATCGACGATCAGTTGAAGTCGATCCGTTTCGGAGTCTCGACGCGTGCGTTCTTGTGCGATGCTCTGCAGACAAGGCAGGGCAGGGGACAAGAGCATCAAGCAAAGAATGAGTTTCGACGTTTTCCGCCGGTGTCTTGTGCGGCGGTCACGCCCCAGAGAATGGGTGGTGTGAAGCGTTGATTTGCGGGACATCTGAATCCACAAGGTCGATGCGGGAGGTGCAATGGCGGGATGATAGCGAGACAGGAGGCATACACTATAACCGCTCGTAGGGCGTCGCATCGGCTGTTGTCGCAGACAATGATTCCAGTCTGTCGAATCGTCTGGATGGCGGAGATTATTGCTTCGTCGAGAACCTCAACACGTTCGCTAGACGGATCTACTACAATCGACGACTGTCAGAGGCGGATCCATTTCCAACGCTTGAGTTTGTTCTTTTGAGATTGCTGATGCTCCCTAAAATGAAGTCGTCTTGGTGGTTCGTGGTGTTTTGCATGCCAATTGCAATCGTCGCATGTTCCGGTCGTTGTTGTGTCTCACAAGACGCCGTCGAGTCGCGAACGATCAACCAACGGATCATTCCGCGTTGGATCGATGACACGCATTTTTCGTTCACCGAAGAATTGCCAACGGGTGAGCGTGTGACGAGGCAGGTGGATTGCGAATCGGGTGAGATCGAAACGGTTTCCAGTGAAGATGGCGGACGGCGTGACGCACTTTCTGGTGGTCCACTGCCCGTGTCAGAGACCTCGGCAACAGATTCCGAATTGACGTTTGTCAACGAAGCCGACGAATCGGTCGAGTTGTATTGGTTGGACCAACGCGGGTTTCCCACCAGCTATGGCGATCTCGCTCCCGGCAAAAGCAAAACTCAGCATACCTTCAGCGGGCACGCTTGGATGGTGCGTTCATCCGAAGGCCCTGGTGGAGAACGCAAGTTCTATGGAAGCGTTGTCGCTGGCGCTCGCCCACTGGTAGCGAAAATCAGCAAGACGTTCGATACGCCGGAAAGTTTGACGCCGCGTTCACGCCGACGTTTCCGCGCCCGCACTGCTCCCGGCGGTTCGCCTGATGAATCGATGCGTTTTACCGTCGAACAACAGGACAGTGACGGCGAACGAAGTGCGACGTTGCGCGTGTGGAACGTGGAAGCTTCTCGCGATTCGGCAAAGGATCTATTGACCGTCAACGGGGCGGACTTAGTTGACGTCTCGTGGTCGCCAGATGGAACGTTGCTCGCCGGGTGGAAACTGGTCCGCCACGAGCCCGCAATGGTGACGATGGTCGAGTCGTCGCCGAAAGAAGGAGGCCGAGCAGTCGTGCGCCAGCATGCCTATCGTCTTCCAGGTGATCCCTATGACGACTACGAGCTGTTTGTCATCGATATTGACAAGGGCGAAGCGTTGCCCTGTGAACTACCGGTGGTCGACTTTGGACGTCCGCGAGTGCGTTGGCTTGGCGATCATCAGATCACGTTCGAGAAAGTTGATCGCGGGCATCAGCGTTTTCGGTTGTTCGTTTTCGATCCGTTGACTGGCGAAACGCGAACGCCAATTGATGAATCGACGGAGACATTCATTTGGACAATGCACGGTCCCAACGTCCCACTGGTCAGTTACTTCGGCGAGAGCGACGAAGTGATCTATTCGAGCGAAGCGAGTGGATTTCGCCACCTGTACTTGGTCAACTTGAGCGACAAAGACAGTGCGTTTCATTTTGATCCTCAGTCGTCTTACGATGCGATCGAGCCGTTGGCAATCACCAAAGGCGAGTGGCTGGTACGCAAGATCGAAAGCATTGATGAGGACGCTCGTTCGATCGATTTAATGGTTGGCGGGTTTTACCAAGATCAAGATCCGTATCTCCAGCACCTTGTGCGAGCGACTCTTGACGGCGAATCGTTGGTGCCACTTACGGACGCCAACGGAGATCAATCGTTCGAGTTTTCGCCGAACAAAGATTACTTGGTGACGACGTCTAGCCGGATCGATTCCCCGCCCCTGCATCAACTTCGAAAAACAGAAGACGGGAGTTTGGTTTGCGATTTGGTTCAGGCACAACGCGTCGGGGATGATTCCAATTGGCGTTCTGCCGAGCGTTTTCATACCAAAGGGCGTGACGGCGAGACGGAGATTTGGGGGAATATTTATTTCCCCGAAGGATTCGATCCACAAGCAACCAAACGCTATCCAATTATCGAAGCGATCTACGCGGGACCACATGATTCCCACGTGCCAACACGGTACCTGCACGGAGCGCGTCACCAAGACCTGACTTCACTCGGCTTCGTCGTTGTCCAGATCGATGGGATGGGAACCGCAAACCGATCCAAAGCCTTTCATGATGTGTGCTGGCACAACCTCAAGGACGCGGGTTTTCCTGATCGTATCCAGTGGATCAAAGATGCGGCGGAAAAGTATCCGGCACTTGACGCCAGCCGCGTAGGAATTTTTGGTACTTCCGCCGGTGGGCAAAACGCATGTGGCGCTTTGGTGTTCCATGGCGACTTTTATAAATCGGCATACGCATCGTGTGGGTGCCACGACAACCGGATGGACAAAGCAAGTTGGAACGAACAATGGATGGGCTATCCGGTCGGGCCGCATTATTCGGCGTCTAGTAACATCGACAATGCATCACAATTGCAGGGCAATCTGTTTTTGGTTGTCGGCGAACTCGATTTCAATGTTCCACCAGAATCGACCTATCGATTGGCTGACGCCTTGATCAAAGCGGACAAAGATTTCGACTACTTGGTGGTGCCTTCGATGGGACACAGTGACGGTGGTCGGTATGGAAAACGCAGAATGCGTGATTTCTTTGTCGAAACACTTCAACCACAGGCGGACTGATGCGAGTGAAAAGGCGGATTGAGTGGACAGTGGGTTTAGCGTTTCTGTTGGTTGTCAGTTCGTGGACACCACGGGCGCTCTGCCAGAATAAAACTGTTGGATCCGCCCAATCGTTTGCTTCAGGATTGCCAGCTGAGACGCTGCGAGCGGCAAAGCGTGCCGTTGCAACATTGACAGAAAAAGTCAGCACACGAGGCGGCTACTTGTGGCGTTACTCCGCGGACCTGAGTTTGCGGGAAGGCGAGGGTGTTGTCGAATCCGAAACGGTTTGGGTCCAACCGCCGGGAACGCCGGCGGTCGGCTTGGCGCTAACGCATCTCTACCAAGCGACCGGTGAGCAACAGTTCTTAGACGCTGCGCTCGCTGCCGCAGAGTCACTTCGACAAGGTCAAATGCGAAGTGGCGGTTGGCAGGCCTCGATCGAATTTGAACCCGACCGTCGCAAGCGATGGGCCTATCGCATCGATCCAGAGCATCGCAAAGCCAAAGATCAGTCGAGTCTTGACGACAACAAGACTCAGTCTGCTTTGTTGTTTCTGATCACGTTGGACGAGACGTTGCGGTTCCAGAACGAAGCGGTCCACGAAGCAGCTTTGTACGGCCTCGACGGACTTCTCGGTCAGGGGCAGTTTGCAAACGGCGGATTTCCGCAGGTTTGGACCGACCAAAAAACAGTCGATCATTCGGCACCGAAGCGGCAAGCAAGTTATCCGAATGACTGGCCAAGGGAGTATCTCGGGCATCAACAGTACTGGTATCGGTTCACGTTGAACGATCATTTGGCCCGTGACACGATGGCGGTGCTGTGGGAGGCGGATCGGATCTATGGGGATGATCGGTATCGCGAATCGGCCGTCCGCCTTGCTGACGCATTGCTTGCCGCCCAGATGCCTGATCCACAGCCCGCCTGGGCTCAACAGTACAACGCGGAAATGCAACCGATTTGGGCTCGGAAGTTCGAACCTCCGGCGATCACGACGAGTGAGTCATTTGGTGTGATCGATACTCTGTTGGATGTCTACCAACAAACAGGCGACAAGAAGTACTTGGCGCCGATCCCCCAAGCGTTGCAGTACTTGAAAACGTGCGAACTGAATGATGGTCGAGTCGCAAGGTTCTATGAACTAAAGACGAATCGCCCTTTGTACTTCGACCGGCAATACAGATTGACGTACGACGACGGTGATTTGCCCACGCACTACGGATTTAAACTCAATAGCAAAGTGGATGCCCTGCAGCGACGCTATCGGAAAATAATCGCGAGCGGACCACTTAGTGGTGTTCCAACGCGTCGTGTTTCCGATCAAAAGGTACGTCAGTTAATCGATCGTCAGCGTGAGGACGGACTTTGGGTTTCCAGCGGCGGTATGCGTTATCACAAATCGGACGGACCGTCGATCGATATGCGTGAAGTGGTCGAGAACCTTGAAACGATGGCAGCGTATTTGAAGGTCCACGCATCCGCCCAGTGAACGACAGTCGTGGAACTACAGTCGTGAAATATCCAAACCGGCGAACGTCCCCACTCGCTTGAAATCGTCCAGCACCTCGCTGGCAGTTTCGAAGCGGTTCTCCGGTTGCCGGTCGATCAATCGCATGACCAAGTCACTCAGCCGCTCATCCATGCCAATCTGCGAAGCGACCGGTGCGACGGGTTTATCGTGGTTGATGGATCGAATCCAATCGCCGATCGACGTTGCGGCGTAAGGTGGGTTCCCGGTCAGCAAAGCGAACATGGTCGCGCCCAGTCCGTAAAAGTCACTACGTCGGTCCAAGCTGGTTGCATCCATCACGCGTTCTGGGGCGAGATAGCCGAGTTCGCCAATGATGTCCCCCGGCTTCGTCAATTGCGATGCGTCAGTCGATTCCAGGGCTTTGGCGAACACCAAATCGCTGAGCATGTACACATTGTCTTCATCGCGGCGGAGGATATTCGCGGGCGTGATATTGCGATGGACGATTCCGTGTTGCGACGCGGCAACGAGTGCGCGTGCGATATGAAGCCCACAGCGGAATGCTTCGCGCCAATCGAGTGTGCCGCCGATCCCGATCCGTTCGATCAATTTTGCGGCGCTGGTTCCTTCGACCCATTGCAAAGCCGCCCAGCAATAGCGGCCTTTCTTGCCAGCGTTGTAAAGCTTGACGATATGGTCGTGTTCGATCGGTAGAACGGTTTTCATCGCACGGATGAAACGCTCGCGTTGATCATCAGTCGCTGTCATCTGTGGAAGCAAGACTTTGACGGCAACGTCACGATCGCGTTTGCTGTCGTAACCACGAAACATCGCACTGTTTCGACCGATTGTGATCAGGTCTTTCAAGACGTAGTGATGCAAGGTCTGGCCGACCAATTCGGTGACACCGCCGATCGGAACCGGTTCATCATTGGGGATGGTATCGGGGGTCGTCGTAAAGCGAACCGTTGGTTGGTCTTGCTGTGTTCCGTTTTCGATTCGCAGGATCGATTCGCCGATTCGTAGCACGGACCCGGGGCGAAGTCGACGAGGCTGGTCGATCGGTTCACCGTCCACCAAGGTTCCGCCCGCACCACCACGGTCGATGACGACGGGAGTGGAATCGTCCACGCGAATTTCGCAGTGAATGCGACTGACTTTTGGGTCGCGTATTTTGGTGTCGCTATCGCTGCCTCGGCCAACCAGTAGCGGCTGACTATCGGCGAGTAAGAATTCGCGGCCTTGATCAGGCCCTTCCGAGACGACCAGTTTCCAGTGTGGGTTCATCGTGTTGCCTATTCAGTTTCCAACGGGGGCGAATCGAACGTCGCGGAGCGATCAATCAATCCGTAGATTTTGTGTTCAAATTCAGTCAATTGACGGGTCAGGCGTTTCTCTGCCTGTTCGATCAAGCTTTGCAAAGTTGGCTCGTCGGGAAGAGCCGGATCGGTATCAGACTGGGCGACTTGACGGAGAAACTTGACGAGTCGCGAAGGAGCGTTGACATCGTTTTCGAACGCCAGTTCAGCAGCATGAATTGAAAGGTGAATTGCCAGTTGTGGGTCGTCATCTGCGAATTCGATCGCGGCGTCCGTCAAGCGTTCGATTTCGAACTGATCTTTCGTCGTGTCGCGAGAAAGTCTTGCGCCGGCGAACCGTCGTGCTCCGTTGCGTTCGACTTCCAAGAGATTTTGCAGTCTTGCGACTTTGCTCTGGGATTGGACGAGAGCGACGCCCAGGATGATCAATAGCACGACCAACAACAGCGCCATGCTGCCGGAAACACTCGCAAGCAATACGTGGCGACGGACCGCGTGTCGAATCCTTTGTACGATTCCTGGAGGTTTAGCGTGGATCGGTTGACCGTTTAGAAATCGGTGAAGGTCATCCGCCAGATCATGTGCGGTCGCGTAGCGATCGGCTGGAGCCTTGGCGAGACATTTCAGTGTGATGGTTTCGAGATCATGTGGGATACCAGAAAAGAACTGGCTAGGTGGAACCGGATCTTTGGTCATCACTTGGGCGACAACGTCGATCGGAGACGGTGCCAGAAATGGCGGCCGATCGGTCATCATCGCGTAAAGCACTGCACCAATTGAATAGACATCCGACGCAGGACCAATCGTCGCGTCGGCGCCTCCGGCTTGTTCGGGAGGCATGTAATGTGGCGTGCCAATCAGTTCGCCGCTGGTGGTCAATTGGCTTTGGGCAGACAGTAATTTGCAAACGCCAAAATCGGTCAGACGCGGATTTCCTTCACGGTCGATCAAGATGTTGGCAGGTTTAATATCGCGATGGATGATCCCTTGGTCATGGGCGTGGGCGATCGCGGTGGCAACCGCCTGCGCGATGCGGGCCGCATGCGTCGGGTGCAAAGGACCGTCTTGCAGGGTTGCCGCAAGGCTTTTGCCATCGACGTATCCCATTGAGAAATAGGGGCACCCGTCGTGCGAGCCGACTTCATAGACGGGCACGATTCCGGGGTGGTCCAATGCTCCGGCGGCACGGGCTTCGTTTTCAAATCGCTTTCGCTCTGCATCGTTCGCGACGTTGCTTTCAAGGATCATCTTGAGTGCGACGAAGCGGTTCAGCGGTTGCTGTTTGGCGAGGAAAACGACGCCCATTCCCCCGCGAGCGATCTCACGCACGATCTCATATTCGTCGATATGTTGACCAGCGACGGGGAACCTCCTCTCGCCGCATCGGCCGTTCCCGGACGGCGTGGGGGTAGGTGCATCCAGATCGAAGCTGGCTGAACCGGTATCGGTCAAGCCGGGTGTGCCGTGCTCGGTAGGGGCATCCAATTGGTCGTCGGTGTGCGGATCGTCCACAGTGCCAAACGATGAGAGGCGTCACAAAGGTGGTGGGCCGTCAATCCGCAGCCCACCTGTCAGTAAACGCAGTTTATCAAAGTCCGAAGATAGCCGTACAAGTGCGAGGCGGGTATGGCGCGTCGCGATTCACAAAACATTCATTGGTGAGCGAAGAGAATGGATGGATCGGAACGGTCGGGGAAAGAATCCGGTCGCGATCAAGAGGGGCCGCCAACAACGGATGGGTGCGGAGTTTGGCGGTAACGTGCCGGGCCTTTGGCCCTTTGTGATTCGTTTTTATTGATGCCCCAGGCCGTTGGCCTGGGCTGGGTAATTGGCTGGACCTTCGGCCCACGTTTGGGACGGGGATCGTTTTAGGGGCGAAGCCACGACCGGCCAAATCGGTGGCGATGTGCGTTTGGATAAGATGCGGGGCGGTAACGTGCCGGGCCTTTGGCCCTCTGTGAATTGTTTTGCTTGGTATCCCAGGCCGTTGGCCTGGGCTAGGTAATTGGCCGGGGCTTCGCCCCTAAAACGGTGTTGCATTTTTGGGCCGAAGGTCCAGCCGGTTACCTAGCCCGGTCCGCAGGGCCGGGTAAAGGTCGCCACAAAAATCCTGTAGGGCCGAAGGCCCGGCCGGTTACTGGTCATCGACGGCCTGGCGAATGGTCGCTTTGATGCGCTGCTTGGCCGTGTCGCTCAAATCAGGGGCGTTGTCTTCTGGAACGCGTAGGTGCCCCTTTCGGCTGGCCGCGACGACCAGATCCAAATCGCGTTCGAGCTTGCAGCATCGGCCGCAAGACAACTTGTGTCCGCGGAGTGCCGCGCGCTCGTGGAATTCCAGGGGCCGATCGTGAGAGTCTGACATCAGATGGGACGCTTCCTCACAGTGGAGCGTCAGGACCATTTGAATCCGTTTCAGCAGCGTGAAGAGTTTGGCTTTCAAGACTTCGTTGAATTGGATTGGTCAAACCAGCGGACGTTAAGGCATTCGCGGAGCGCGAGCCGACACCGGCTGAGACGCATCGAAAGGTTGGTCGCTCCGATGCCTAGCAATTCACGAATTTCCTGGGGTGAATGCTGGTTAATTTCTCGCAAGATAAACACTTCCGCCAATTTGTTTGGAAGCCGATCGACGCAACCGTGAAACGTTTCCCAAAACTCGTCCGCTTCAAATAACGCCTCAGGATTATCGCGGTACGTCGATGGTGACGGCTGCCCGTCGGGTGTACGATCGAGTGGTTGTTCGGAAACGCGGCGATTCTGAACGCGAAAATGATCGGCGACTTTGTTCTTCAGGATTGCAAACAGCCAAGTCGACAGGGTCGCTTCATTACGGAATTTCTTTCCGCCAGCGATCGCAGCAAGAAACGTCTCTTGCACCAACTCTTCGGCGACCGCTTCTTGACCGGTACGCGCGAAAGCAAATCGGAAGAGTGCGTTTCCGAATCGGTCCACACATTGTTCCAGAACGTCGGCCACGTCGCTGTCCAGACTTGCGATTCCGTTCTTAGTGTTCATGCGTCCTGAACTTTGGAAAGCGAAAAGAAATGACCGAATGCGTGTGAATTCTGATCGGCACATGCGACCAATCATTCAAAAGGTCACAGACCAGAGTGCGGTTGCTAAACCAATAGCTATCTAAACACGGCAACCGCCATCACGGGGTAATAGTCTTCTTATTCCTTTAGGGGCGGACTTGTTTGATGAAACGACGTCATTTGCAAAGCCTAATCTCGCGACGTGTCAGCCGTAAAGCATCCTCCGGCAAGAATTCCATTCGCCGGGTGTTGCAAGTCCAAACGATGGAAACACGCAATATGCTGGCAGCGGAGACGCTGCGTATCACGATTGAGAATCTGTCAGACGAAAACGGACTGGCACAAACTCCATTTTGGATTGCGGCACATGATGGGACATTTCAAACGGCGGCTCTCGGACAACCGGCAGCAAACTTCACAGGTCTCGAACAACTTGCCGAAGAAGGCGACACCAGTGGAATCGCAGCGAGATTTGCCAGCGATTCCAACGGACACGATGCGGTAATCGCGGCGCCTTCTGGATTCCCAGGGGCACCGGTGTTTGAACCCTATGAAATTGCCGTCGCCCCACTATTTTTGTCGGACACGACGACGGAACGTTACTTCAGTTACGCATCGATGGTGATCCCGTCCAACGACGCTTTCATCGCGAACTTGGATCCGATGGCGATTGAGCTATTTGACGCCACCGGTCAATTTACCGGAGCGCGTTCGATCGTCATCTACGGAAGCGATGTTTATGACGCGGGGACCGAAGTCAACGATGCCAGTGGCGGGGCGGCATTCTCAACCCTCGGCGGTACCGGCGTTGATGAAGGGGGCGTCGTCATGCACCACAGCGGTTTGGACGAATTCGTTGGTACCGGATTGCCGACCGGTGATGACTTGGGGCGGGCGTTCGCGCCCCAAACACCAATCGCCCGGATCACCATCGCATTGGATTCCGATCCTCAGTCTCCGTTTGATCATTCAGGACCGAAGGTCCGATTTCATGCCGATCAGCTGAAAACGATGTCGACCCACCACGCCATACAAGTCACCTACAGTGATCCCTCAGGTGTCGACCTGACAAGCATTGATCCATCTGACATTCGTGTGATCGGGCCTTTGTTGACGACGTTGAATGTCGATTCGGTGACGACTGACGCTTTACCAGGAACGACGCCACACGAAGTCACCGCGACGTACCATCTCTCCACGCACGACGGCTCGTTCGATCCGCTTGACAACGGGACGTACAGCGTCGCGTTGCTCGGTAACCAGGTGAACGATCCCTTCGGTCACAGTGCCTCTCCAATGCACCTAGGTGAATTCGGTGTTGATATCCCAATGCGTTTGAATGTCTCATTCGAGAATTTGAGTGATTCCGACGGGCTGTTCAACACACCGGTTTGGGTCGGGACTCACGATGGGAATTTCCGTGTCGGGCTGAGTGGAGTAGCCGCATCGAACTTTGCTGGCCTGGAAGCTGTTGCCGAAGAAGGCGACGTCAGTGGGCTACGAAACCGGTTTGCTTCACAATCCAACGGAGTCGACGGGGTGTTGTTTGCACCAGACGGATTCCCCGGTGCTCCGATTTTTGAACCCGGCGAAACGGTCAGCGAGAGTCTTGAAATTGCGAATCCGCTGCGTCAACGTTTCTTCAGCTACGCAAGTATGATCATCCCGTCTAACGATGCGTTTATCGCGAACTTTGATCCGCGTGGAATAGAGTTGTTCGATGCGTTTGGTCAATTCAGAGGAACGCAGACATTTACCGTTTATGGGCGTGATATTTGGGATGCTGGGACAGAAGTGAACGATCCCGCAGGCGGCGCCGCTTTCTCGACTGGAGGCGGTACGGCGGTTGATGAAGGTGGCGTGATCCATCGCCACGTCGGGCTTGATGACTTCGTCGGCGGTGGGTTGGCTACAGGCGAGGACTTAGGGTTTGCATTTGATTCGCTGACTCCGATCGGTCGATTCACCATTTCGATGGAAGGTCACCCGGCAACGCCGCAAGATCACACTGGGCCGATGGCAACATTGGACGCAAGTGATTTGTTGACGTCTGGTCAAAGTACTCATCACGTGCAAGTGGTCTACACTGATCCGTCAGGGATAGACGTGAGCAGCATTGATGTCGACGACCTGCATCTGCTTGGGACCGGCGCGGATAATTTGGAAGTCGTCGGCGTGACAACGGACGCAGTCCAAGGGCAGAACAACCATCGAGTCGTTGCAACCTACGAAATTGCGTCGAAGCTTGGCGACACGGTAACTCCTCGCGACAACGGGCTTTATTTTGTTAGCGTCCGCGACGGAGAAGTCGCCGATTCGATCTCGAACACGTCCGATGCGAATTCCTTGGGTTCGTTTGAAGTTTACTTGCCCGTGTCACTTGAGATCACTCTCGAAAATCTGTTGCCGAGCGGTGGACTATCGCAGACGCCGTTCTGGATTGGAGTTCACGATGGTGGTTTCAAGGTCGCGACAGCGGGGCAAGCGGCGGCTGATTTCGGCGGTCTGGAAATGATTGCCGAAGAAGGCGATCCGACGATGTTGTCTTTACGGTTTCAAGATGAAACGCAAGGCATGGAAACGGTTGTGACCGCGCCAGACGGATTCCCGGGAGCACCGATCTTAGAACCGAATGAAGTCACGACGGGAATGCTGGATGTCTTCAACACCAACCAGAATCGATTCCTCAGCTACGCCAGCATGGTGATTCCGTCCAACGATGCTTTCGTTGCCAACCTGAATTCGAGAGCAATTGAGCTGTTCGATGCCCAAGGATTTTTTAGAGGCCCCCAAACGATTACGGTCTATGGTCGTGATATTTGGGATGCTGGAACCGAAGTCAATGATCCGGCGGGCGGCGCGGCATTCACAGTCGCTGGAGGAAGCTCGGTCGATGAGTCTGGCGTGATCCATCGACATAGTGGACTTGCGGATTTTATCGGTGCGGAACTTCCCACGGGCGGAACCTTGATGTCGGCATTCAATGCTTCGACACCTATCGCGCGTTTAACGATCGGAATGGCTGGTTCAACGCAGGTCCCTGTCGATCATCAAGGACCGACAGCCGAAGCGATGGCAAGTGATGTCACGCTAGCTGGAACCGATACGCACGAGGTGCACGTGACCTATCGTGATCCGTCGGGCATCGATTTATCAACCATCGATCCACACGACATCATGGTGGTCGGGCCATTGAACCACTCCTTGGAAGTCGTCGACGCGATGATCGATCCGGCGGCTGCGTCTGGCGATACTTCTGTATCGGTCGTCTACCGAGTGAAACCCATGGATGGCCCGTTCACGGCGCGTGACAACGGGAACTATTTCGTCACCGTCCGCAGTGGCGAAGTGAGCGACACGTTCGGGCAAGCGACACAGGCAACTTCCGTCGGTGACTTTGCGGTGGACGTTGGGGTGCGATTGCAAATTTCAATCGAGTCACTGACCGAAAGCAACGGGCTTTATCTCAGCCCATTTTGGGTAGGATTGCACGAAGGCGGGTTTGAACTTGCCCGAGGGGGGATGCCGGCATCGCAATTCGCCGGTATCGAAATGCTTGCCGAACAAGGCAACTCCGGCGTGCTTTCGGATCGGTTCATGGACGAATCTGATGGCGTTGAAACCGTTGTCACTGCGCCGGCAGGTTTTCCTGGGTTGCCCGTTTTTGATCCGGGAGAAGTCGCGAGCCAGGTTATCGAAGTGCGGCAATCGTACATGAATCGCTTCCTATGCTTCGCGAGCATGGTGGTTCCATCCAATGACGCTTTTGTCGCCAATCGCAACCCGCGGCAATACGAGCTGTTCGATCCACAAGGCAACTTTCATGGCGCAAGACAGATCACGTTGTATGGCCGGGACGTGTTGGACAGTGGCACCGAAGTCAACGATCCTGATGGTGGTGCCGCGTTCACGTTGAGTGGGGGTATGTCTGTCGATGAAAATGGTGTGATCCACACTCACGACGGCTTGGACGAATTCATCGGCGCCGATTTACCGACCGGAAATGCGCTGGGAACTGCGTTTACTTCGCAATCGCCGATTGTTCGCATCACAATTTCGCTGTTCGATCCGGAAGCCGACGTTTGTACCGGCGTGCTCTCCGCTTGCTCCGTTCGCAGTGTTTCACTGCAAAACGCGGCACTGAAAGCAGACGTCAATCGCGACGGGAAAGTCTCACCCTTGGATGCTCTGTTGATCATCAATTTCTTGGGACGCTCCGGAAGGACAGATACCATCGCTGACGAAGCCCAAGCGACCGGATTGGCACTGGACGTGGCCGGTGACGAGGTGATCAGTCCGATGGACGCATTGACGGTGATCAATGAGCTCGCACGTTTGCTTTCGTCCAACAGTGCACAAGGCGAAGCAATTGATTCGGTTTTTGCGGATCCCGAATTTGGCAGCGGGCTGTTGTCGGAGGACAAGTCGGATGACGACATCGAACTCGAACTCGAGTCATCGTTGTTCTGAGCGAGATTAGCAACAATTCGTTTGCTGGACCGAGTGTCAAAGTCAGCGAAGGCTGAATCTCTGGCACATCCCGCACGGTTTGCGCCATCCGTGGAGTCTCTGATGGTCCGTGTCGATTCCACGCCGATTCATTTCGGTGAGGGGCGACCCTCGACCGTTATCCATGAAGACGTTTCTGGCGAAGTGCGTTCCCCGACGCGACTTCGATGGCTCTTCGATTGAAATCTCTGACTGATGCGTCCGGTCGCTTTTGGCGATGGGGCGGTAGGTACTGTTACGCTATGACCCGAAATCCGTTCTTAACAGGATTGCGAAACCCGTCCAATGAACCTGTTGGACAAAACCGTTTGTTTGATTCGAAGTTGTTTGACTCGCAGGCACAAGAAACCTTTTCGTACACAACGTCGAATCGGTTTCGCAGACCAATTGGCGAATCGATCAAAGGTGCTGGAAGAGATTTCCAACCACAAGATGAAGCTGATGACGACGGGATCAATCCGGCCGTCCGTGTCAGTCAAAAAGTTTTCTCGATCACGCCCGCGACATCACAGATGGAGCGACATGTCGAAATCACTTTCGATGTGACGTTGACAAACGTTGGCAACGAGCCGCTGGTGCAATCACATCTGACGATGGACTTCGATGCCTGTTTCGGCAATGCCTATGTCGGCTTGGTACGCCGCCCGCGATTGGTTCGGTCTGACGCTGTCCGCGCAGCGACAGTGAACCCGAATTATGACGGGACATCGTTGGCACCGGCAATCTTGCGGCGCGGCGTCGGATTTGAAAACCGGCTGGCACCGAATGAAGCGGTAACGTTTCGGTTAACGGTCGAGGCCGACCCGCAGATGTTGGGTGCTCGATTGGTCGATGATCAATTGGTCGCGACCGCAAAAGCGGAAGCGATGGGACAAACGTCCCATTTGATCGTCGCTGACCAGTCGACGTTGAAATTAGATCTATCGGATCATCCCAGTGATGGCGAACTCCAGGAGTCTCTGCACTCCGAGCAGGAAACGTTTCGCAACCCCACGCCCCAACTGGCAATCGATAAACAAGTTCTGTCTGCCGATCGTACCGGACTGTTTACGAATTTGACCGTTCAAATTCAGATCAAAAACACCGGGCATGTTGCCGTACAGAACATTCGCTTGACCGACGATTCCGCAAAAACATTTGGCGACCGATTCGACGACCTTTTATTCGGACCGTTCATCGTACATTCAAACGCGACAAAGACACCGCGATTGAAGCGAGTCGTTAGCGACGGTGAACTGTTTGACGGGGTGAGCGGAGAGATTGAACCCGGGCAGTCAATCACGTTGCAATTTGTATTGCGGTTGAAAAACGGAACAGGGCAGTGTGGAGCCGTTTTAAATAATCAATTGCAAGTGTCTGGCGAAGTTGGCAGCTCGCGAAAGTTGCAACCCGTCAATCGATTCGAGTCGACCGAAAAGATTGCTTCGACCGTATCAGCGACCGCCTTTTTTACGTTCGATGGCTATGACTCTGGCCAATACCCAACTTGGTCACATCTGATTGGAGAGGTAACCGGGAAGCTGACCCCACAATCACGCTTCGGAAATGATCCGTCACGATATGGGACGGATCATGCGATTCAGAATCGTCGGCTTCAAATGGAGCTTCCGCAGCTGAATGCGGGATCGCGTTTTCTTGGTGGATCGCGTCCCGGTGCGAAGATCGTAGTGGCCATTCACGACAAGAATGGCGGTTTGGTCGAGTCATTGACCGGATACGCAAATCATCTGGGACATTGGCAGGTCAGTTCCAGCCAACGGATAAGCCAAAAAACGGTCCAGGTTCATTTTCAGGAAAGTGTTGACTCCCGCAAAATGATCCCGGACCGTGTTGCCGGTCGCTCGTTCGGATTCAGCGCCAGTTGTTGCATGAGTTTTCAGAAAAACTCACGCTAAAACCGGCAATCGTCTATTCGACTTTGGTCAAGACGTAGTGATGCGTTTGGGGCTGGGCGGCTTTGTAAATTTCGGCCAGCTCCGCATCCGCTTGCTTTTCAAGTTCAACAAGCTTCGCTTCGAAGCCCTCGGTACGTTGTTCGCCCTCAGACACTCGCTGTTCGAAACGCTTCTTCGCATTTTCGTCACCCGCGTTTTCAAGCGATCGTTTGTCGCGTTGCAGGTTTCGATAAGCGACCCAATGATCACGAAGTTGACGGATTGTGGTTTCGTTGCGTTTCGCATTCATCGCGACCACATTGGCTGCCTGTTGCGATTGAGGCGTGTTGGCGAATCGTTGAAGTTCGATGTGTGCGGCAAGTTGATTGTTTGAGAACTCACCGATGTGTGTTCCGTCAATCGTTAACGCGTATTTGCCCGGTTGTAAGCCGTGGACTTGAAGTGATTCTTTGCTGAAGCGATGACCAAGACGTAGCATCTCGGCTGCTTTTTCGGTTGACTGTGGTGTCACCCAAGGCAGCGAGTTGGCTAAAAAATCAAACTCGATTGTTTCGTCTTGAGAGCTGACGTTTGAAACCGTTCCGCCGTTGGCACGATTGCGGTAACCCTTGGCGGTTGGCGTTAGCGTGATGGTTGACACCGGGCCTTGCTGTCCAAGGTCTTCCAGCCATGCGTAGGCCATAATCAGCTGACCCGCCGGTCCGGGGTGAACGGCGTCACCGATGAAGGTAAACTCGGGTGTTTCGATGCGAGCGTCCTGAGTCAACTGGTTAAGTGGACTGAACATATCGATCGAACGCATCTCGCGACGTTCTGCTTCGCCTTGCAACCAAGTACCAAAGTAAGCGAGTACAGCGTTGTATTGCTGCATCATCGCTTCGTCACGCGCCGTCGCTCAAGCTCGGCGCGTGCGGCACCTTCGTCGAACATTGTGGGGGTAATCGGCGAAACCGTGACGTTGGCCTCCTCCAGTCGGTCCAGCAGTTTCGACATGTCCGACTGATACGTGTCAAAGATCTCGCGATTGAACGGTTGGTAGCGTCCGTCGTTCATTCCCAACAGGATCGTGACCAACTCAGGCGACTGATCCAAGACGTCGCGCTGTAAACGCTGCAGTGCGTCCCAGGCCTGATCCCCACCGATACCGGAATTGTGGAAATGAAGCTGGATCGAAGGGTATCGGGTGATGAAGAAGTCTTCGATGTATTGGGTATAAAGCCGTTGGTGGGTGATGCTGTCGCCAAGGAAGACAACCGTATCGCCTGTCGACAATTCGCACTGTCCGACTTCAACCGAGGTCGCCGGTTCGTCGGCAGACAACGTTGAAGTAAAGGGTTGTAAAACGCCGGCGAAGAGCAGGGCACTGGCAAATCGCATGCGGCGGAACGATAGCGTTCGGTTCATGGTGGGGCCGATGGGGTAGGGGAGGCACGAAGGTTGAATGCACGATTGGCCGCGATTCGAACGCGGCGAAGCTCCCATTATGCCATCGGTTGGCGATCCGTTGGGCCGAATCAGCGGCGAACGCTTCCCGTTTCTCCCTCGCCTTCGCTAGGCCGGTAGCGTTTCATCTGCATCCGCAGGTTCAAGAATTCCACCATCAGCGAAAACGCCATCGCGAAGTAGACGTAACCTTTGCTGATCGGCGTCCCGCTCGCTTCGCTGATCAGCACGACGGCGATCAGGATCAGAAACGAAAGCGCCAACATCTTGATCGTAGGGTGCTGCTGAACAAACTCGCTGATTTGGTTGGCGAACGCGATCATCACTCCCACGCTGATCACAACCGCTAACACCATCACGGGGATTTGTTTGGCCATGCCGACTGCGGTAATGACCGAGTCGAGGGAGAAGATGATGTCCATAAATGCGATGCGGAACAGGACGCCGCCAACGGTGACGCCTGCCGAACCACCGCCGGCCCCTTGGTTTCCTTCGCCGGGGACGTTTCCGATCTCAGATTCTTCTTCGCCGCCTTCGATCTTGTGATGGATTTCGCGAACGGCGGTCCAAAGCAAAAACAAGCCGCCGCCCATCAGGATCAAGTCCTTGCCGCTGATCTCGTTTGCTTCTTCGTGTTCATGCAGGTATTCGGCAAAAGAGTCGAGCGAAATGAAATCGGTCAGTTCGAACAGCGGGCCCACCCACTGCATCAGGTAGCCGATGAACAGCAACAGCAGAATCCGCATTCCCATCGCCAACACCAAGCCGAATCGTCTGGCAAAGGAGCGTTTTTCCTCCGGCAACCGACCGGTCACGATCGCGATGAAAACGATATTGTCGATCCCCAGCACGATTTCCATCAGCGTCAGGGTGAGCAGTGCAAAGAATGCATCGCCAGTAAGCAGGGATCCAATATCCATGTCCGTACTTATTCCTTCGTCTATACAGGACGCAACTGTTAGGAACGCAACCAGGGTGAAGCCAAACCGACCAAGCCAAGCAGCAACAACAATCCTAAAGTGACCCGGCGTAGACGTTCTTTGCCGAGCCAATTCCCAAAACGTAACCCAAACCAAGTGACGATCAACAAAGCGGGTAAGCTCAATGTCGCCAAAACCGCAGCAGGAATCACCTTCTCACCAAACTTTAGCAACAGGATTGCAAGTGCGGGGCCAAGGCTGATCAGATACATCGAAAACAGGAAACCGCGGACTTGGCGTGTGTTCCAGTCGTGAGCTTGAACCCAAAACACCATCGCAGGGCCACCCATACCGATCAGTCCTTGCAGGAATCCCGACAGCGGGAATGCGATCCATCCCCAAAACGCGGCGATCGATGGTTTGGGATGCGGCCGGTAAAGCATGATGGCAATCGTCGATAGCAGGACTGCGGCACCGACCAGTTGCCGAATTCGGTCGACCGAAAAGGTACTTTCGATCACGACAAGCACGCTGATCCCGATTGGGTAAAACGCGATCCGTGCGATCCCCGGCCAAAGGAGTTTGCTTGGACGGATTGCGTCACGAAGCGAGTACACGCCCATGACGTTTTGTGGAACGGTCGCGACCAACAATGCCATGCTGGCTGCGGGGATTGAATACCCCAGCCAAAGTAGCATCGGAACGATCAGCAGTCCGGCTGCAAATCCTGCCGCCGATTGAACGAAAATGCCCACCGATAACACGGCGGCAATCCCAATCAAGTTGATCAGGTCTGGCATCAATTCGGGCGGCACGGTCAAGGTGAAGGGGGCGACGGCAAAGCGTTTCAGCCCTCGGGGCTATTCTCGGTGCCCTGTTCGGTTTCCACCACCGGGGCCGGCGCGTTGAATTCTTTCAACAACCGATCCAAAATTCCGTTTACAAAACGCGGGCTGTTCTTGTCACCGTAGCGCTTGATCAAGACGACCGCTTCGTTGACAGCGACCGTTCCCGGCGTTTCCGAAAACAAGATTTCATACGCGGCCATCCGCATCACGTTGCGGTCGGTGATCGCCATTCGCGACAACGTCCAACCTTTGGCCAAACGTGCCAGGTGACGATCGACATCTTCACGGTGCTTGAGCGTTCCTGCGTAGACCGATTCGGCAAACGCAGTCAAAGCGGTTCGGCCCTGCATCCGCGAACGGATGAATTCGCGAGCATCCTCTGGACTGCGTGGCTCATTCACATCGGCTTCGTAAAGTAGTTGCAAGACAATTTCACGGGCACGACGACGACTGGACATTCAATCTCAGAGGGGGGAAGTGAAGGTAATTGGGGGAATGAATCGAACGGCGCCACGTCGAGGGACAAATGTCGCCACGGGGAAATCAGCACTCAATCGATGTTCGAGCCCGGATTGTAGACTGCGTTCGCATCCGCGCCGACGAGGCTGACGGCGAGGAAGTTTTTCGGGGGGCGGGTTTTGTGCAAATGGTGGAGGCCGCGGCAAAGATCTGATCGGCAGACTTTCATTTCTGCTCGCCTGACCTGCTAAACTAGGCTGGCTTGAAGCCTCCCTTTCCTCCCCAATCCCTTCCCCCACAGAAAACCACTCGTCCCGTGAAAACACACCTTCGATTTCAATTCCGATTTGCGACTCTAAATGCCTGCCTAGCCGTCGCGACTCTGGCCAGCCCCGTGGCATTCGCCGCTGATGACTACACCGAGAATCCTGGTACAGACGGCAATGGAAACCATGTGGTCGGCCCCGACTACACGATCCAGCCCGAATTGACGGACCAAGGGAATCCGAAAGGCAAGTACTTCGAATTCTCGATGCCGCTCGCGGAAAGCAAAATCTTTCGGGGCGACGACGATACGCTCAGCCGCCGAAAACCCGTCCGCGAGTCTCGGAAAATTTTTGTTTACGTTCCTGCGGAATACAAAGACGGCACCGAAGCACCCATCTTGGTGACCTTCGATGGTCCGAGTCGACTGAATCTGGTCCGCAACGCTGTCGACAATCTGTCGATCTCAAAAGACCCAGAGCGCAGTCTGCCTGCGTTCATTACGATCGCTGTCGAAAATGGCGGTAACGACGGCAAGGGCAGCCAACGTGGGCTGGAGTACGACACCATGTCCGATCGGCACGCCCGATTTATCAACGACGAAGTTCTGCCGGCCGTCCTGAATCATCCCGACATCCGCGCGGCATACCCCAACATCGCGTTCACCGAAAACCCTTGGGGCAAAGCGGTCATGGGCTGCAGCTCTGGTGGTGCCGCGGCGCTGACAATCGGCTGGTTTCGTCCTGACCTTTTCCGTCGCTTGATCACGTACTCAGGTACCTTCGTTGATCAACAAGACGACGACGCACCCGAAGAAGCGAAGTACCCGCTTGGTGCTTGGGAATACCACTCGGGGATGAAGCTGATCGAAAACAGCGACAAGAAACCGTTGCGGATCTTTACCCACGTCGCCGAAAACGATTTGCGTGCCAATGATCCAGAAGAGACCTACCACAACTGGGTGATGGCCAACAATCGCACCGCCGATGCACTGAAAGCCAAAGGCTACGACTACCGCTACGTCTTCAGTCGCGACTCACGTCACTGCGACGGTCGTGTTTTCGAAGCGACGTTGGCGGACACGCTGGTTTGGATGTGGCGAGGCTATCACGCCGAATAGGCACAACCGGAACGGCGAAAACGATGACCTGAAAAAATGTCTAGGAGCATCCCCGGGTAGCCTTGGCAACCGCCACAGTGGTTTGCTAGGATACCGGCTCGTCAGTGATTGGCGGCAGCAAACGTCCACACAAGGAATTTCCAAGGTGGACTTGCCAGCCATCCGGCGAACCAGTAACTTCCGCCTCTTCGTTGAGCGACCAGCTCAACCGGCAAGCGGAAGCTTGCTCAAATCCCGGGGGATTAGCTCAGTTGGGAGAGCGCTACAATGGCATTGTAGAGGTCATCGGTTCAAGTCCGTTATCCTCCACCTTTCGAAAGGCCCGTGAGACCAAGCGTCTTGCGGGCCTTTTCGTTTTTGCGTTCGCTCTCGTGCAGAGGCCAAGAGGGAATCGGCTCGCGAGCCGATTCATCAGGCTCTCGTGAAAGATCGTGCAGCGGAAACACTCACTGATGAGCCGTGTTGTTCTCTCCTCACGCTCGCTTTTAATTGAGCCATAGTCCCTTCGATGACACGTCTCAATGGCGCACCACGTTGCACGACTTGCGTTGCATCAGCGTGAGAGCCTTGGCCGCCGAGGCGTATGGCTAGCTCGTCCAATCATTGGAGACCAACTAATTCGTCAACTCTCGATCTGGCTGTACACCAGTGATTAATTCACCATCGGCGTGTCTGTTGCCAAGGCAGCACACGCGGAAATCATGCGTTTAGAATAACGTTGTTCTTTAAAGGGCAATCTGCGGTCCTATGTAACCGCAGGTCTTAGCCGCGATTGGCGGACGAGGTTGTAATGAATGGTCAACGTTCGTGGCTCGGTTTCCTCGGCCGACCGCTACGACGTCAAGTTCAATGCGAAAAGGACGAATGAAAATGCGAACGATCTTGGTGTGCTTGAGCTTTTTGTGGCTGTGTGGCGAGTTTTCGTTTGGCCAGAAAGTGGATCGTGAATGGCTGAACGAAGAAACCTGGCCTGCCATCGTCCACAATGTCCCGATAGAGATCGCCGAAAGCGACGATCCAATTCAAAAGCTTCAGAAGGAACGCGTCAACGCTTGCCTGGATGAGCTTCGTGCCCGTTACATCTATTGGCTACAGGGGCAGGGCACACTGGTGAGTGTTTGTGAAAATGCAAACCGGCTGATCGCGTCACGAGTCGACATGGGACTGACGCCGGACGAAGAGCTGGAATTGCAAAAGGGCAGACTGGCGTTCGCAAAGCGAGTCATGCAGCAAGCGGATGCGATCCGCACCGCTCGCGGAACCACTGCAAGTCACATCGATGAAAAGTATGCCCGGTACTATCGACTTGATGCTGAACTTGCCGTCGCGCAACTGCAAAAGAATCTGACCGACCAGTGATGGTCAAACGCACTATCGTTGCACCAATGTCGCCTTTCGCTCCGCGAAAGTAGCGTTCTCTGCCCCGGCTTCTGCCAGCCCAAAAAGAGCGTGATAGAGTTCGAGTTTGACCGCACTTATCAGCCGACGCGATTCGCAAGCTGCCAGCAGCGTCCAGGCATCGGGACCGTCGATGCGCGTCGCTACATCGAAGAAACGTAACTTCAGAGCACGACCTGCAATCCATTGGCCGAAGGCTCAATCACCGTAGCCTGTGGCATCGCCACAGGTATTCGATTCCCAAAATGCTGATTGGCCGAAGGTCAATTTCACCTGCCAAGTCACAAGCGAGCAGTGTGTATGGCCTTCAGCCAAAGATGGCGATTAGCCAACTGAAAACTGGGGCGATGCCCCAGCCTATGGTGCGAATGGCCTTCGGCCAAAAGACGATCCCCAAAAAATCAACGGCGTTGCAAGCGGAGTGTCGCAAGCAATCGCCATCACAATTGGAATTGAGCGTTCTCTGCTCCGGCGTCTGCAGGCCCAAACGAGTTTGGTAGAGTTCGAGTTTGACAGTACTTCTCAGCCGACGCCACTTGCAAGCTGCCAACAGTGTGCAGGAATCGGGACTGTCGATGCGTACCGCTACATCGCAGAAATGTCACCTCAGCACGACCTACATTCCATTGGCCGAATGCCTCAACCACCGTAGCCTGTGGCATCGCCACAGGAAGTCGGTTCCCAAAATGCTGATTGGCCGAAGGTCAATTTCACCTGCCAAGACGCACAAGCGAGAAGTGTGTATGGCCTTCAGCCAAAGATGGCGATTAGCCAACTGAAAACTGGGGCGATGCCCCAGCCTATGGTGCGAATGGCCTTCGGCCAAAAGACGATCACCCAAAAATCAACGGCGTCGCAATCGGAGTGACG
>PPHI01000038.1 GCA_002901265.1 Rhodopirellula baltica
GTTTGGGGGGAGAGGGGAGCCAGTGTGGTAGGAGAGTCGCGTGATGCGGTTGGTTTGACGCGGGTGCCGGGGACCAATTTGCGATTTGCAATGTTCAGTTTGCAATTTGCAATCGGTTGCGCTTTGATGCTTCACGTAACCGCCCGCTAGCGAGTTTCGACTGATGGACGCGGTGATTGGCGCTTATCAGCCGCATTCGCGATAGCGAGCGGTTGTCTCTGTTCTGCGGACTTGCGACTTAGCGGCCTGCGGCTGCACCGGTCAGCACGTCTTGGAAGCGCTCGAACAGATAATGACTGTCGTGCGGACCTGACGATGCTTCCGGGTGATGCTGGACACCGAACGCAACTGCGTCTTTGTGACGAACACCGGCGACGGTGTTGTCATTCAAATTGCGGTGGGTGATCTCCAGGCAATCGGGAAGGGTTTCTTCTTCGACGGCAAAGCCATGGTTTTGCGTCGTGATTTCAACTTTGCCCGTTTCCAGGTCAATCACGGGCTGGTTCGCACCACGGTGACCGAATTTCAGTTTGTAAGTCTTTGCGCCAAGTGCGAGCGACAGGAGTTGGTGCCCCAAGCAGATTCCGAAGACAGGTTTCTTCCCAACGAGCGCGCGTATCGTTTCCTGAGCATAAGTCAACGGCTCTGGGTCTCCAGGACCGTTGGACAGGAACACACCGTCCGGTTGCAGTGCAAGGATTTCGTCAGCGCTGGTGTTTCCGGGGACGACAGTGACTTGGTTCCCACGGTACGCGAAGTGACGCGGGATATTCCACTTCATTCCGAAGTCCATGCAGACGACGTGGGCGCCGTTTGCGGCCTGTGCTGATTCACCTCGAAGCCGATCGACTTCGGCGGCGGTCCAGTCGTCAAGCTTGTGGTCCCACTTCACGACCGACTTGGACATGACTTCTTGAACCAAATCACGCCCCACCAAACCGGGCGAGTTCTTCGCCTTTTCAACCAGTGAAGCGTCGTCCAGATCGGTGGTGGAAAGGATTCCACGCATCGCACCCTGTTGGCGAATGCGACGGACCAAGGCTCGTGTATCGATCCCGGAAAGGGCAACGATATTGTTCTGTTTCAGATAGCTCGAGAGATCACCCTCGGCGCGGTAGTTGCTGAACACGCGACTGTCTTCACGAACGATGAAGCCCGAAAGGGAGGGCTTTTCGTGTTCGACGTCGATCGAGTTCACGCCGTAGTTGCCGATCTCGGGGTACGTCATCGTGACGATTTGGCCCCGGTAGCTGGGGTCCGTCAGGATTTCTTGGTAGCCCGTCATGGAGGTGTTAAAGACCACCTCACCACTAATTTCACCTTCAGCACCGAAGCCTTCGCCGGTGTAAACGGTGCCGTCTTCAAGTGCGAGTTTTGCCGTGACGCTCATATTTGCAGTAAAGCCAGCTTGAGTTAATTGTCACCGGAGAAGGATACCGCGATCGTGAAGTTTCGGCGAGGGCCCACCGCACCGCATTTGGCCCAATTGGACAAATCTCATCCCCAGTCAGGTTGCGCGGTTGGTTTGGTTCACACAAATCAGGTGATCGCTCGCACAAGCTGGTACGCGAAAAAGAGCATCAAAGATGCATCTCGGTGCAACGGTCAGGGCACCGAGAACCGCGAGCGATTGCTCTGCGGCTGATGAAATGAAATTTGCTTACTTCGATTTTTTGAATCGCAGCAGGTAATTCTCCTCAAACCCGCCAACCTTGACTTCGTCAACAAATGTCAAACCTGCTTGCTCGACTTCGCCTTTGAAGGTTTCTTTTCCGGCGCGTACATGGGTGAGCAACCAGTCTCGTGATTGCCCAGGGATCCGTTCGAAATCGATCAAGACCAATCGCCCGCCTGGACGCAGAGCCCGAACGATGGACGCCAGAGTGTCCTGCGGGGTTTCGAAATGGTGGTAGGTGTCACAGATAAACACCAAGTCAACCGATTCGGGTGGCAATCGAATGGACTTGTCCGTCCCCAGAACCGTCGTGATGTTTTCGATTCCTTCGTCCGTGGCCCGCTTGGCGATGTGCTGCAGAAATTTCGGCGCGATATCGACGCTGTATACCCAGCCGCCCCAGCCGGTGCGTTTGGCAAACAGGCGACTATAGAAGCCTGTGCCCGCACCAACGTCTGCGATCCGGTCGCCCGGTTCGATCTGGCAGGCCGCCAAAACTTCGTCACGCGCCGAAAACGCTTCGCGACTTTCCACTTCGAAACGTTCGATCCATTCGTCGACATTCAGATCATCCGATTTGAAATTGTTGTTGATTCCTTCCGGAACCACACTCAACTCGGCCGCACTTTGCGTCGGTGCCGCAGCCGGGGCGACATCCTGAGCATCACTGACGGACACCGCGGTGCTTACCGCGCAAAGCGTTGCCAACGCCATTGTGCGAACGATTGAAAACATCGAGTCTTTCATGGTCACTAGCCTTATTAAACGAAGAATCAATTGGGGCAGCTCTCAGTTCACTTCTGATAGCGTCTGATGAAATCGCGATCGATGTGGTTTTTGAGTTTCAAACACCAGCGATGATGCAAAGTCCACCTGCGATAGTCCAGCAACGCTTTGCCGTCGCCAGTATTGATCAGCTTCAGAAAACCCTGCTGGGGACGAAACGCTTGCAGTTCCGATCCCTGAATCACTGCATTTAGATTATGCCACAACACCGGACCTTGGCGTACCGCGTAAACCCCCGCTTTCGGACAAGGCACGTCGGGGTTCGTCCCACAGTCTCCCACGGCAAAGATCGCACCATCGCTGTGGGTCTGCAATGTCGCGGCGGTTGCGATGAAGCCCCGGTCATCGGTCTGCAGCCCTAGTGCCGCGATCACCGGTGGGGGGGCCGCTCCTGTAACCCAAACGATCACATCCGCAAAAAGCTCGAGGCCGCTCTTCATGCGAAGCTTTTGACCATCGATTCCCACAACCCGATCTGATTTTGAAACACCAATCCCGCGATCCAGCAAAAGCCGCTCAATCCGGCGCACACTTTTCTCTTTCATCCCATCAGCGATCGCGTCACCCGCAGTGACCAGCTGGATGGTGTGTCGCACTTGTTCGCGAAGCAGTCGCTGCCGAAGACAAAATGAGATCTCGACCCCAGCGACTCCTCCGCCAACCACCATCACGCGGAGCGGCGGATCGTTTGATGCGTCATTGGCGTTCACCCTAGCCAACGTAACCGCCAACGCTTGATCCAAGCGTTCCAAGAAGGTTTGCATCGGCTTGACCGGAACGACGTGCGGCACTTCGCGATACGGTTCATAGCCGAGCGGAACAGAACCGACGCCGATCGACAACGCATCGAATTTCTGTGCTCCGTGGTTGGCAAATTGCAGGCGACGCGAATCCAGATCCAGCCCCGTCGTTTCATCAACGATCAACCTCGCGCCTGCCGCTTCAGCAAGCCGAGGTAAATCGATTCGCGTTTCATTTCGTTCAAATTGCTCTCCCAGTGTACCGGGCATCATTCCCGAATACGTTGACTGGGGAAATTGAGTGACGCAAACCAACTCGCAATCAGGAATTGGTGCGTCGATCCACTGATGCAGAATGTGTGCGTTGGTGTGACCGATGCCTAGGAGAACAACCTGCTTCACCACACTACACTCCCCACTGGTCACCCTGGCCGTTGCGTGCAAGCCTGTCTTCGCGTGGATACAACGACGCCTGGATCCAACGAATTGCGCGGAACGTTTCTAACGCCGTCCCCGTGCGACGTTGATACTCGACCGGGGTTCCGACGTCGAGTATTTCCAAAGATTCGTTTTGTTCTTTGCTCGTGACCAACAGTGCTTCGAACACAAATGCTTGCCTGTCGCTGCGGACCTCCGGTTGCGAATCGTTGTATTAATGGCCGTTCATTGACAAAGCCCGCCGCAAACGGTGGCCAAAGTCGTCAAATCGGGGATGGCCGCCGAGCTGGGAATCATCGAATTTGACCGGTCGCACGATTTGGATGCATGCATTAGGCTACGGTCCCAGTAGAGACAGACAGGTACGTCTTCGAAGGTGCTTTACTCGGACTTGAATGAATGGCATCGGACAGCAAATTGCCGGATTTAACCGGCCTCACAGACTCTTGGAATCGTCGTCACCTCTTGGATTTGGAATCCCTGTCGGCTGACGAAATTCGCACCCTGCTGGACGTCGCGCAGGAACTGAAGAACGCGACGGAAGGCTGCCGCCGGAAACTTTCGCTGCTAAGCGGAAAGACCTGTGCGAATCTTTTCTTCGAAAACAGCACGCGGACCCGCAACAGTTTTTCGCTCGCCGCAAAGCGTTTGGGTGCCGACACCGTCGAATTCGGTTCGAGCGGTTCGAGCACGGCGAAAGGCGAAACGTTTGCCGACACGGCCAAGACAATCGAAGCGATGGGCGTCGACTGGGTTGTCACGCGGCACTCCACACCGGGAACACCAAACTTGCTCGCTCGCGAGTTGACGTGCTGCGTGATCAACGCCGGTGATGGACCACACGAACACCCCACCCAGGGTTTGTTGGATTTGCTAACGATTCGACAACACCGCGGATCGATCGAAGGTCTAACGGTGGCCTTAGTTGGTGATATCGCACACAGTCGAACGGCACGCAGCAACATTTGGGGCCTAAAGAAACTAGGCGCTCACGTGATCATTTGCGGTCCGCCGACACTGGTCAGCCCACGATGGCAGGAACTTGGATTTGAAGTCGCGCACCACTTGGACGAGATTCTGCCGCGATGCGACGTCCTAAATTTATTGCGAATCCAATTCGAACGGCAAAACGCACGTCCATTCCCAAGCGTGCACGAGTACGCGGCGTTGTATGCGATGAATGCCAAGCGGATGCGGCTAGCCAGCAAAGACATCCTGATCATGGCACCAGGGCCGATTAACCGTGGTGTCGAAATCACTCCCGAAGTTGCCGATGGTCCCCATTCGGTAATTTTGGAACAAGTCACCAACGGGATCGCGGTCCGCATGTCGGCACTGTACCTGCTTTCGTTGGCAGACGACCGTTACCGCAGCCAAATGTCCGTCGGTGTCTAAATCAAATTCGCAGTCTGAAGTGATGAATAAAACCGTTTTGATCACCGGCGGGACCTTGGTAGATCCCAGCCAGAATCTGAGCCGCCCTGGCCGTTTGCTGATCAGCGAAGGACGCGTTATCGCGATCGATCCTAAAGAGGCTGATTTGCCGTCGGAATACACGACGATCGACGCAACGGGCTGCTTAGTCGCTCCTGGATTGGTCGATTTGGGAGTCGAACTTCGCGAGCCAGGATTCGAAGAAGACGAAACGATCCTCAGCGGCAGCGAAGCCGCACTCGCGGGCGGATACACATCAATCCTTGCAACGGCCAGCACCTATCCGGTCATCGATTCCCATGGGTCGGTCGAGTTTGTCCGCCAAAAAGCGGTTCAAGCCAACGGCGCAAAAATCCATGTGATCGGTTGCTTAAGCAAAGGGCAAAAAGGCGAACAGATGGCCCAGCTCGGATTGCTTTCCGAAGCCGGCGCGGTCGCGTTCAGTGATGCGCCGCGTGCGATCCACAGCGATGCGTTGCTTAAGCGCGCCCTTGAATACTGCCGAATGCTGAACCGCCCGATCTTCGATCGGCCGGAAATCCCTGAAATGGCCTCCGGCGGTGTGATGCACGAAGGCCAAATCTCGCTGGTGCTAGGACTTCGTGGTTTACCGACTGAAGCAGAAGACTTGGCGGTCGCCCGTGACGTTCGGTTGGCCGAAGCGACCGACGGACGATTACACGTCGGACCAGTCAGCACGATGGGCGCGGTCGATATGCTTCGCCGCGTGAAGTCACGCGGTGTCGTGGTTACCGCATCGGTTTGCCCTCACAACCTGATGCAAAGCGATCGGGTGATGCGGTCGTTTGAGTCTCGCTACAAAGTTCACCCGCCGCTGCGTAGTCCCAACCATGTCGCGACCCTTTGCCAAGCGGTCAAGGACAAAACGATCGACGCGATCCAATCGGGGCACATGCCACGCAGTCGCGAGAAAATGATGAACGACCTCGACGAGACGCCGTTCGGCATGTCCTCGCTGGAGACCTCGTTGGCAACCGCCGCGACAGCTTTGGTCCGTTCAGGAATCTTGGATTGGATCGAACTGATCGATCGGATGTCCACGCGACCAGCCGAAATCGCCGGAATCGAAGCAGGATCGCTCAAGGTTGGCATGCCAGCCGACGTCGTCATCATCGACCCCAACGCCGGTTGGAAAGTTGATCCGAGCGAATTTCGTTCGACGTGTATCAGCACCCCATTTGAAGGAATGGAACTGATCGGTCGCGTTTGTAAGACATTGGTTAACGGCGAAGTGCGTTTTGATTCATCTGTCGATGCGGCTTAGTCGCTCAATAGTTGAACGTGAATTCCCCATTGGTCAAAACGCTCCAGGTGGCGTCTTCTAGACCTGTGCGGCGATCATCGGTGTATTCACCGATGATCGCCAGAAACTGTGTCGCTTCGTCGGGCTGAGGCAAACGGGAATACGCCTTCAAAAATAGACGATCGATGAACTCGCGATCGCTAAGCCCGCTGGCGATTGCCGTCGAGATGCTGTTGTTTTCGGCAGCGAGTTTGGGATTCAGTGTGTCGCCGTTTGAAAGGTGTAGCACCTGAACCATGCTCGGCTCGGCACTGCGTTCACATTCACACGTGATCTCGCGTGGGTTTCTCCCAAACGTTTTCAGAAAGTAAGAATTGACCGAGGCATCGTACAATTCGATCGCTTTCGTCCCCGTCGCGTAAAAGTCCGTCTTCTGTTTATCCGCCCCTGGGAACGCGATCTCATTAAACGTCGACGTTGTGCCAAGCACTTGATCGATGGAATCAAGCAGCACTTCAGCCATTAAACGTCGGGGATAGTATCGACTATGGTACTTCGATTCCGGGCGGTTTTGATCGATTGCGACGCTGCTTCGCTGATACGTTTCACTTTGCAACATCGTGCGCATCAATTGCTTGAGGTCGAATTTGATATCGACGACGTGATCGGCAAGTGCGTCGAGCAATGGGCCATTCGAAGCAGGATTGCTTAGACGCAGGTCATCCACTTGTTCAACGAGTCCTCGCCCGAAGAAGTTGGCCCAAACGCGATTGCAGATAGCGCGTGCGAAATACGGGTTTTCTGGCGAGGTCATCCAATCGGCCAATACCAGTCGGCGATCACCCGGGTTGTCAATATCGATTGGCGGGGCGTCAAGCGGTGCGGGCGGTTGCGGGCGACCACGATTGGGCTGAACCACATCGCCGCTGGCGGCAACGAAGAGTGTTCGCAGTCCGTCGCCATTGCGGCCATCACCGCCCCAACCTTTCGCGCGAACGCGGGCAAACAGATTTGCCATCGCGTAGTATTGGTCGTTGGTCCATTTTTCGAGGGGATGGTTGTGGCACTTCGCGCAGCCGATTGACAATCCCATGAACGCTTGGCATGCGTTCTCGGTCATCTCTTCAGGAGACTGATGCAAGGCATAAAAATTCGTCGCGCCGTTTTCGTCGCTTCGTCCGGTTGCCGTTAACACCTCTTGGACAAACTGATCCCAAGGTTGGTTTTCGCGAACACGTTCACGCACCCATTGGTAATACGATTTCACCGCCAATGGTCGTAATCGGGTGCCATTGATCAGGAGCATGTCGGACCATTTATAGCTCCAGTACGAAACAAAGTCTTCGCTGGCGAGCAGGCGTTCGATCCAACGATCCCTTCTTTGTTCCGGCGGATCAGCAAAAAACTGGTCGCGTTCTTCTAAGGTAGGAAGACGCCCAATGGTGTCGATTGTCGATCGACGCAGAAATACCGCGTCGTCGCAGCGCGGCGAAGGCGCCAGGCGAAGCGTTCTGAGTTGATCGAGATTTAATTCGTCGATGAAGTTCCGTCGCGGCGCCGCATCATAAGCCTCTGACGCGATCATGAATTCATAGGGAACGATCAGCCGCGCGAGCGTTACTCTACTGCCGAACCAAACCAGCGTCGCTGACTCGCCGCTACCGTTGACGGTGACCAGACCGTCTTGGTCAACCCGCGCGACCGACTCGTCTGTCGCCGAGAACTTGGCCAAGTGGGTGACATCTTTCACGCTGCCATCGTCATAGTGTGCACTGACCAAGATCTGCGACTGATCGCCCGGTGCCAACGTCGCGACGTCGGGCAGCACGCTGATCCGCTGCAATCGAGCATCTGAATCACTTGGCCCCTCGGCACCTTGGGCGATCCATTCCGCGATCATGTCGTATTCACGTGAGCCGGTCCGCAACTTCAAACCGCCTTTGTGTGGTAATGCGCCGGTCGGCTTGGCAAGGATCAGACTGCGTCCCGGATCCGCGAGTTCGATCCGCCGTCCGCGAGCTTCTTTGCTGATCGTGAGGTAGTCATGCTGAGGATCGTAGCCTCGGAGAGACAGGCGAAAGCCGCCTTTACCGGCCAATGCCCCGTGACAAGCTCCCATACTGCACCCCGCTTTGGCGAGAACCGATTGCACGTCATTGCGGAAACTCCATCGCGTCGGCTGGTCTGCTTCCACGACGCTGACGGGCACATCAATGGTTTGTTCCCCAATCGTGACGTGCATCGTTGTTTGGCCATTCCGAATCGCCTGGGCAACACCATCCGAAACGTTCACGACGCCATCGTCATCAATCTTGATCGAAATCAATTCGCCAGCAACGCTCGCTCCGATCGAACCGTTTTCCGACTGCACCACGGTGAAATGCTGAATCGCGGACGCGCCACGAAGCTGGATCTCTGACGGTAAGACTTTGAAGTTCTCCGCACGCGAGACAGTGGCAAGACCGACTAAGCAGATTGCGATGAAAGCAACGCGGTTTGCGTTTTGTGCGAACGGTCGAACAGGAAAACGAAATCGATGTTGGCGGCGGGTCCACATCGTGTAGCACCAAAAAGAGGAGGGAGGTGGGGAGAGCGAGGGGAGGCGACTAGGCGAACAATTCTTTGACTTCACGGACGCCGAAGTCGACAAGCGGAAACGGCCGACCGCCGGGACCAGGGATCTCGGCGTGCAGGTCCAGCCCCAGCGAATGAAAGACGCTCGCGATAATCTCGCCGGGCTGCGTTGGGCGGTCTGCGGGAACCGCACCGATCGGGTCGCTCGCCCCAATCGCACGTCCGCCTTGAACGCCACCGCCGGCAAAAGTAGTCGAGAAGCATTGTGGCCAGTGGTCACGTCCGCCAGCCGGATTCACTTTGGGAGTTCGCCCGAATTCGGCAAGCGTGCAGACCAGCGTGTCGTCCAGCATGCCACGTTCGTGCAGGTCGCCGATTAATGCCGAGTAACCTTGGTCGTACATCGGCGCGACAATGTTCTTCATGCCGTCGATGGTCGTAAATGGTTTGCTGCCGTGAATGTCCCAGGTGATTTCATCGAACACGGTCAGGAACGTGTTGACGGTGACGAAACGGACGCCGGCTTCGATCAATCGACGCGACAATAAACAACATTGCCCGAAGCGATTCATCCCATAACGTTCCCTCACCGAAGTCGGCTCTTGTGCGAGGTCGAATGCTAGCCGCGCTTGCGGACTGTTCATCAAGCGATACGCGGCTTCAAAGTTCCGATCCAACATCTTGCTGATTCGGTCGTCTCGAGCTGCTTCATCCGACCTTCGACGGCATCCCGCATTCTGCGACGGCGATCGATACGAACGTCACCAAGCGTGGGTGGCGGCAATAGATCGGGAACTTTGAAATTGGGTTGGCTTGGGTCAGCCATCAATGCAAACGGGTCATACGCTTTGCCCAGAAAACCACCTGCTTGGCCATTGGGAAGATTCCCTCCGCCGCGTCCCATGGTTTCGGGCAAAACGACGTGTGCCGGCAAGTCACTTCGGCGGCCGCGCATGTACTGAACGACCGCTCCGGCGTGGGGATAATTCACACCGCCGGTGAATTGCCGACCGGTTTGCAGCATTTGCCACCCGGCGTCATGGACAGCCGCGGCGGTGTGGTAACAAGACCGAATGATCGAAAACTTGTCAGCGATCTCGGCGTGACGAGGTAAGATTTCGGAGACCTGGAAATCGCCTTTCGTCGAAATTGGCTTGAACGGACCGCGGACTTCCGCCGGCGCGTTCGGCTTCATGTCAAAGGTGTCGAGCTGACTGGGAGCACCAAGATTGAAAATCATGATGCACGAGCGTTTGTCCTTCGTCGAATCGACGACGCCTCGTTCCGAAGCAGCAAGAAACTGTGGCAATCCCAAACCGAATGCGCCCAGCGTTCCGACTTGGATAAAGTCCCGACGGCGGACACCGTTGCATGTTTGGGACGAACCACGGCCAGTCAGATTCAGCATCGTGACAGTTTCCAGTGAAGCGTTAGACAGAAGGTAGGAGAACGAGCCGCGGGGGACGGATTGGGGGAAACCCACGGGTGGCTCGCTGGGGGGCTTTCATTGTATTAGATTTGCTCCGATGATGCGCAACTCCGTAACTTTATGATGAGGCGTCTCGCGTTGGATCCGACCGAATTCAATCGTCAGGCCTGGGACAACATCGCTCGCAGCCGAAATCGTTGGTTTACACCAGCACCTGCCGAACAGATCGCTCGAGCGAGCAGCGGTGACTTCACGCTGCGTCTGACCGCATGTAAAACCATTCCGATGGACTGGATTGGGAACGTCCAAGGCAAGCGAATCCTTGCGTTAGCTGCCGGAGGCGGGCACCAAGGCCCAATTTTGGCGGCCGCTGGCGCGTCGGTGACCGTCGTCGACATCAGCGAAGGCCAATTAGAGATCGACCGCCGCATGGCTGACGAACATCAATTGGATCTGGTCACACTGCAAGCGGATATGGCGGATCTCGCGGGATTGGACGACGCGAGTTTTGACATGGTGATCAACCCATGCTCGGTCAATTTTGCCCCCGACGTCCGTCCCATTTGGCAGGAAGCCGCTCGTGTCCTTTGTGACCACGGGGTGCTGATCGCGGGGTCATCCAGCCGGTGAACTACCTATTCGATGAAGTCGCTCGAGATGGCCGCAAGTTGAAAGTCCGTTTCACGATCCCCTATAGCGATCTGGACCTGCCGGAAGAGGAGCGAGAACGCACGATCGGCGCAGAACGTCCGATTGACTTTGGCCACAGCCTTGCCGACTTGATTGGCGGACAACTGGACGCCGGTTTTTACCTGACCGCTATAATGGAAGATACGTGGGGCGGTGACGACGTGCTCTCCGAACACATCGCAACGTTCCTGGCAACACGTGCGATCCGCGTGCCGCGACCGGCATGACCGGAACGACACGCGCCGGTCGGCTCCTTTCACACCACAATGTTCGCCATGTTTCGGATTTGCTCGTCGCTGTTGTTCGCCTTCGGCCTGGTCAATTGCAATAGCGCGCGCTCTGCCGATCCCTACCAAGCGGCACGTGACACCCTGGTGGATCGCCGCGTCGCGACCGCCGGAGTCACCGACACGCGAGTCCTGGACGCGATCCGCAACACGCCACGCCATGAGTTTGTACCGCGAAGCCAGCTCGCTCGGGCGTACTACGACATGGCATTGCCGATCGGGCAATCACAAACCATCAGCAGCCCGTTTATTGTGGCGCTGATGACGGAAGCGTTGAATCCCGAACCGTCCGACAAAGTTTTGGAAATCGGCACGGGCAGCGGCTATCAGGCTGCGGTGCTTAGCCCGCTCGTCGAACATGTTTACTCGATCGAGATCGTACGTGAACTTGGGGAACGAGCCGCTGACACGCTTGCACGACTGGATTACGAAAACGTTTCGACGCGTGTTGGCGACGGTTTTCTTGGCTGGCCTGATGCTGCACCTTTCGACAAAATCATTGTAACATGCAGCCCCGAATCAGTGCCACAGCCACTGATCGATCAGATGCGTGAAGGCGGCGTGATGGTGATCCCGGTCGGTGAGCGGTATCAACAAACGCTTTACCGGATGATCAAAAAAGACGGCAAGCTAGAGTGTGAAGCACTCCGGCCGACGCTCTTCGTTCCGATGACTGGAGAAGCCGAGGAAGGCCGCCAGGTCAAACCCGACGCCTCGAACCCGCAAATCATCAACGGTGATTTCGAAGTCGCCTCCGAAGAAGAAAAAGCCGAGGCAGAGGATTACGTCCCCGGTTGGTATTACGGACGCCAATGTCGTTTGATGCCAGGCTATTCCGGCGACCCCGCACCGTCTGGGAATCGATACCTCAGCTTCAAAAACGAAACGCCGGGCCTGAGTGCTCACCTGCTGCAGGGGATTCCAATTGACGGCAAAGAAGTTTCGCAAGTCCGACTGAGCGGCTCGGTCCGCACCGAGGACATCGAGAAAGGTCCCACCAGTGACGGGATGCCAGCCATCGCGATCACGTTTTATGACGAGATCCGAAAAGACCTCGGAACCTTTTGGGTAGGCCCATTCCGGGGGACGCGAGATTGGCGTTCGCACAGTCGGCTGATTCGTGTTCCCGTGCAAGCACGCGAAGCAATCCTGCGAATCGGACTATTTGGTGCGACTGGGCGGATCGACTATGACGATCTGAAGTTTGAAAAGATCGATCGCTGACCGTCAGCTGCAAAGCCACATCATCAAGGCTTGCCACTCGATCCATTGTCCCAGCTCGCACGCTTTCACTTCTGCTGGATCTCCGGCCCCACTGACGGCGTCTTCACAGCGATCGACGAAGTCGTACGGATCGGTGTAAACGCCATCGGATTGGTGTGCGATCTGTTCAAGCACCGGGTGCTGGCCGACTTTGCGGAACCAGTACTTGCTGTTGCCAAAATCGCCTTCGCGCCGGTGCATGATTCCGTGCCAAAAGCTGCCTTCGCGGCTGGGCAGATCTTGGCTAATCGAATGGCTGCGATGAATGTCGCCCGCTACCAGCCACAATCCACTCAAACATTCCATCTGGCGACCTGGAGCGACTCCGATCAAGTGGTCGCCAACACCGCCAGAGAGGAGGGGAAGCATCGGTTTATGAATCGAGCCTTCGCCCAAGCTCGGCATGGGGGCCGATTCGATCGCCGACACCATCTCGATCGACATCGCATCGCGAAGGGAATGGGCAAAATCGGAAAACTCGGGCATCGCGCGAGACTCTTCTGGAGATATTGTCAGATGGGTTTTGCTGCGGCACCGCCTCGGATGATACGCTACCGCGATTCGCCTCGCAGACTACCGAGAATAGCCCTCGCTTGCTAGACTGCTAGGCTACGAGCCAACTTACTGACCTGATGCGAGTATCGCTCGCGGTCCTCATCCACATCAATTTTCATCTCTATTGATGAGCAACGAATCCCAACCCGGTGTCCAACCGACCGAGACATCCGACGCAGCTGACGCTCCCGCCAACGTTTCTGAGCCCGCCGTGACCGCCGATCAGGCGACATCAGAAGTTGCCGCCGAAGCTCCCGCCAACAAGCCGTCCGGCGCCGGTCCCTTGGCCGCGCGTGGATTGGGCATCGCGAAACCCGCATCGCCGTCGGTCTCGACCGAGCAGTTGGAAAAGGCCGAAGCCAAAAGCGATAAGCCATCGAAAAAGAAAAAGGCCCCTCGTCCTCGCTTGCACGGCGAGAAAGAAGGTGAGGCTAAATCGGCAGCGCCGGCCGCTTCGAAGAAGCCATCGCGAGTCGCAGTCCCGTCCGTTCGCGGCGAGCTGAGCGACGATCTGCTTGCTGAATTCGAAGCCGAACTCGGTTCTGCGGACGTCGACGCCATGTTGGGCGGAAACGCCGGGATGCCGGACCGCAGGGAACCACTTGCTGATGGTAGCCGCGTATCGGGGCAAGTCCTAAAAATCCACCAAGACAGCGTCTACCTTTCGTTGGGTGGCCCCGACGAAGGTGTCGTTCCGTTCGAACAGTTCACCGAAGCTGAACCAGAGATCGGATCGTCGATCGAAGTCATGGTTCGTGGATTGAACCGCCAAGACGGGCTGTACATGTGCAGTCTTCCTGGTTCCGCCGTCAACGTCGCTGATTGGAGCGACCTTGAAGAAGGTGCCGTGGTCGAAGCAGTTGTCACCGGACACAACACCGGTGGTCTTGAATGTAAGGTCGGCGGCGTGCGCGCCTTCATGCCGATCAGCCAAATCGCTGACTACCGAATCGAAGACGCCAGCGAGTTTGTCGATCAAAAATTCGTTTGCTTGGTCACCGAAGCCAACGAGCGACGCGGCAATTTGGTGCTCAGCCGTCGAGCCATTCTGGAACGCGAACGCGAGCAAAAACGCACCGAGCAACTTGAAACAATCCAGGTCGGCGACACGCTCGAAGGTGTCGTTCGCACAATCAAAGACTTCGGCGCGTTCGTAGATCTCGGCGCCCTTGAAGGCTTGGTCCACATCAGCAAGCTCAGCTGGGATCGCGTCAAGCATCCAGGTGAAGTTCTAGAAGTAGGGCAAAAGGTTCAAGTTAAAATCGATTCGATCAACAAGGAAAACGGCAAGCTTAGCCTTTCCTATCGCGACTTGCTCGAGAATCCTTGGGACGCGGCCGAAGCGGAATACGCCGTTGGAAGCGTTCACAAGGGAACGATTTCGCGAATCGCATCGTTCGGATGCTTCGTCCGCCTTGGCCCCGGAATCGAAGGCTTGGTGCACGTCAGCGAACTCGCAAACCACCGCGTCTCCAAAGTCGATGCCTTTGTCAGCGAAGGCCAAGAAGTCGACGTGAAGGTGCTGTCGTTCGACCGCGCGTCGCAGAAGATCGGCTTGTCCATGAAAGCTGTCAACGCACCAGCCCAAGACACGAAGCCGAAAGAAGAGGAAATCGAAGAGCCACAACGTGAAGTCGCGATAAAACCGCAGCACGCTGGTCCTCTTAAAGGCGGAAACAACCGCGATACCGGCGGCGAGCAATTCGGCCTTCGCTGGTAATCAATCGCTCTCCTTCATGCCGACGCAGGGCAATGTTTCGTATGCACTGCGTCGGTCGCGACTCCACCAAGCCTTCGGTGGCATCTTCGCCAGCACAACGCGATACCTTCTCAAGCACCGTTCTGGTTGCGCCCGTTCGTTGTGACTGCTCTCTCCCACCTATCGTGTGGGGATTGAAGCATCGTTCTCACCAATTTGGCCGCCCAGCCAAGTCAGCTGGACATCGGAGCGGCCTGAACGCTCTGCTGAGCGTAAATGCCCACGACAATGAGGGAAGACCCGTACGAAAGGTCGTCACCGTCAGTTTGCTGTAAGCCAATTTTTAGGGACGTCAATGCGACGTCGCCTGACAACATATTGCAACGAGATGGATTGGCGGAATGGATCTTCAAAGGCTTACCGTAAAAGCAAAATTAACGGCTTTGGTTGCCGTCTCAGGAGCGGCGTTCCTTTTGTACGGCGCGTGGACGTGGCGAACGCTTGCTGTCGCGAAGGTTCACGGTCCGTATTATCAGCAAATTGAGATGGGCAAGGACTTGATCGCAGACATCATGCCTCCTCCCAATTACATCATCGAATCGTATTTGATGGCGTTGCATATGGCAAACTCGGTCGAGGAAGGCGACGACATAGCCGAGCTGAAAAACAATGCGTCCCGCCTAAAACAACTTGAGACACGCTATTACGACCGACACAACCACTGGCTCAACACGCTGCCTGAAGGCGAGATGAAACACGCGAAAGTGGTAAACAGCTTTGCCCCGGCGGACGAGTTCTATCAAGTTCTCAATCGCGATTTCATCCCTGCCTGTCTTGCCCGAGACCTCAAAAGGGTACAAGAGCTTGAACGTGGTACTCTGCGGAGTCTGTATGAAGAACACCGCGATGCCATCGACCGAGTGGTTGCGATGGCGATCGAAGCAAATAATCTCGCCGAAAAGGATGTCGCCGCAATCGTACAACGTCGCGCCTACATTTCGATCGGGGCATTGATCTTGCTGACCGGAATGATGATTGTCTTTGGATACATCATTTCACGTGACACGGTGAATCCACTGCGGGCCTCCGCGGCAAGGCTGCAAGAGTTGTCCAAGTATGTTCGATCAGAGTTGCTAAAAGACGCAGAAGAAACATCGGCTCAGGCACTGATGGCTAGCAGCGCGGCGAAAGAGGTAAGTATCAATACACAGACTCTTGCGACCGCAGTCGAACAATTTGAACTGAGTATCAAAGAGATCTCACACAACGCATCGAATGCCGTCAGCACTGCGTCAGAAGCCGTGATGGTAACGCGGGAAACCAGTTCACGGATTAGCCAGTTGGGATCCAGCAGTTCCGAAATCGGCGAAGTGATCAAAACGATCAGTGCGATCGCTTCTCAGACGAACTTGTTGGCACTCAACGCAACGATCGAATCGGCGAGGGCGGGTGAGGCAGGCAAAGGTTTTGCGGTTGTCGCCAATGAAGTCAAAGACCTTGCGGCAGACACCACGCGAGCGACCGACGAAATCATCACGAAGATCGAAGCGATTCAGAGTGACACCCGGCTAGCCATCGAAGCGATCGGTCGCGCGAGTACGGTGATCGAACAAATTGCTGAGAGCCAAAACGCAATCGCCGGAGCGGTCGAAGAACAATCAGCAATGACAGGAGAAATCTCGAAGAGCATCGGCGATCTGGCTGCGGGAAGCGGCGAAATCGCATCGAGTGTTTCGGCGGTTTCGTCAGCGGCCATGAACACGACCAGTGGATCAGGCAACGCCGTCAAGACAGCGTCAGATCTCGAAGACATGGCCCTCGAACTGTTAAGACTGGTCGGCGAGGCGACTCGTGAACCGGCCTACAGCTAGGACACAGTCAACTCCCTAACGACAGACGAAAAGCCGGGTGCGAAACGCATCCGGCTTTTTCTGTACTGCACACTCAGTGAAAAACGATCCCCAGCATGCAGAAGTACGCGCGACACTGTCACCGACTTATAAGGCGTAAAAGCCAAGTACACCAAGATCGCTGAGTGCCACCAGTGAGTTTTGAAAAAAGACAATGCCGGCACGCTTGACGACGTGATCGAGCGTGATCGAATTCACGACCCGATTCGTTCTCGCGTCAAAGATCGTTGCACTATTGGTGGAAACGATAGCGATGCGGTCATCCGTTGGGTGACAAGCGATATCGATCTTGCCTTGAGAGAGACGTGGCAAATCTTTGGGTAGCGGTATCTGCTTTTTCGCTTTCAAATCGAAAGCGAGCAACCCCGACTCCGCGTATGGTGACACCGCGTAGAGCACTTTTCCTTGGGGGCAGAAAAGCAATTTGGAAATCATCGGGATGTCGCCTTCGAAGCGAAACATGAGTTTCCCTTTCTTGACGTCGTAAATTGCGATTTCCCCAGCCTTTTCATGGACCGCGGCAAGTTTCCCGCCACGATCGAGAACGGCTTCCAATGTGATTGTGTGCCCACCGTAAAGGTCGGGCGTGACTTCAACAGACAAGAGCTCATTGTCGTCCGCGAGGTTGCGAACCTCAATCTTGTTGCGATGGTAAACGAGTAGCCTTCCGCCGGCGACGCTCAAACAGGATGCCGAAGCTTCCTTTCCAACAGCCAGTGGTTTCTTTATGACAGCGAAATTCGAATCCAATTGATAGATCGAATGATCCGCATTGAAGAAAATCGTCTCGCTAATTGAATCGCAGGCCGCATACAAAACCAGACCATCAACTTTCGCTTTCGTTGATTTGACCACCGCTCCCGAGTTATCAAACACGAATAGTTCGTTTTGACTTTCGGGATAGCGAACACAGAACAGATGATCCTGTGAGGTGGCTAATGGCAACATCCCAGTCCATCCACCGGGAAGTAATCTCAACGCGGTCGCTTCGCCCCCATTCGCATCGGGATTTTGAAGGACAAAGCCGGCCTTCAGTTTCGTCCATTCCTGTTTTTCAAGGTACCCCTTTGCTTCATCGGTTGACTTGAAGGATTTGGACTGTGCGCGCGGCTTTGCGGGGTTACCAGTTTTGGTTTCAACTGTCTTGCCTTTTAGCGTCGCGTGCCAAATCTTTTCAGAATTGGGATCCGCCAAGAATCGATCCATACGCTTTCTCGGAATAGATAATGAGAGTTGGAAGGAGGAGTGTTCGCCACCGCAAAACAAGTCATACGGCGGCGGACAGCTGCAAAGATTAGAGCAGGTCCAGCGCTCCATCGCCACAGAACTCTGTTGACCCGAAAGCGTCCAGTGCTCGATGCCCTAAGCCATGAGCAACAGACATCCAAAGACGATTGTGTGGGACGCCGCCGAAATCAATCGCACGACCAGTACGGAACCCGGCGCCGCCGCCAACTAAAAGGAATGGGATGTTGTTTAACGTGTGTGAATTGCCTTCGCCCAGTTCGTTCAACCAGACGATCACTGTATTGTCGAGCAACGTTTCGCCGTCCCGTCCAGGTTCGGGGATTTCTGACAATCGCTTTGCAAGATAGGCGAGTTCACCGGCAAACCACGCATTGATTTTGCGAAGTTTATCGTGAGCTTGTTGATTGTTTCGCGGCTCATGTGACAGCGAATGGTGGCCTTCTTCGATCTCCAGCCAACGCATTCTCGCTTGCCCAACGGATCGCATGAACTGCAACGTTGCCACGCGAGTCATGTTGTTGGCAAGCGCATTGACGATCAAGTCAATCTGCATCCGACTGATCGCTGGAGTGTTGTCGTTGGTGAGCTCGATGTTGGGATCGATTTCCGGTTCAGGGTGTTGTAACTGCGAATCGCTCGCCGACGCGGCAATTTCCTGCTCCAACTGGCGAACAGATTGCAAATGGCGATCCAGCAACTGCCGATCGGCGGAACTCAATCGCCGACTAACCTTTTCCAAATCCAGTTTGACCTCATCGATCACACTCGCAACCAACTTGCGATCTTGCTTCCCGCCATACATTTTCTGGAACATCTGCTCGGGATCATCGATCGGGGCCATCGGGCGATCACTTCCGGCATAGCTCATACGAGTCCAAGGGTCGGCCCGGTCCGGGACCGCAACGCCGAATTCCAAAGATCCAAATCGAGTCTTGGTTGACTCATTCGCTTGGAAATGATTTCTGACTTCCTGATCGATTGAGATTCCGCTTGCCCATCCGGCCGGCGTGTGGCCTCCGCCCTGGATATTTCCGGGGTTGAGCTGGCGAGCGGTTAGCAAGCACGACATGCCGCGCATATGGTTGTCGCCATCGCCGCCAACTTGATTGTTGATCCCCTTCAATATCAGCGTCTGATCCCGAAACGGTTCGAGCGCCGAAAGCATCGGTTTGAGTACCAGACCTTTGTCTTCACCAAAGGAATCCGGCCAAAACTCATCGGGCAACGTTCCGTTGGGCGAAAACATCACGATCAACCGCTTCGGCGAATCAACAGCAGCCTCGCCCGCAGCCAAACTGTTCAGACTCGATAAAAACGGTAACGACGCTGCGCTCACACCTAGCTCGCGCAGGAACCTTCGTCGGCCATTGTTCATAGAACTCATCGCGATTCCTCGGTTGAATTGGGTTGGGGAGCTCGGGTTACGGCCAGTACGGCGATTTCGGTACACAGATTTTGGATGTTGAAGTCATCGTTCGCGAACGACTCACGAAGACGCTCCAGGGTTTCATCACCCGCTTGATGGGCACTGCGTTGTAGCATGTGCTCATAGAGATGGGTGATGAATGCGAGATGAGCAGAGGGGCTACGGACTGCAAATTTGGCGACGTCTCGGGCATTCGATAACTCGATCACATCACCCGTTACCGTCGTATAGAGCGATTGCGTATCGACCGGTTTCTGGTTTTCCAGTTCCCGCCAGCGACCGACCGCGTCAAAACTTTCCAGCGTGAACCCCAAAGGGTTAATCACACTGTGACAGGCCATGCATGCGTTGTCTCGCGTTAATAGAGTGACCTTCTCTCGCATCGTCAGATCGGAAGGGAATTCGTCGTCTTTGAACGCGATCGCATTGGGTGGCGGGCTGAGGGCGCGACCGACGACGTTTCGTGTCAAGAATACACCGCGATGAATTGGCGATGTGTTGTCATGATACGCAAACGCGCTCAACAAATAGGGGTGGGTTATAATCCCAGACCGTTGCCGCTCGTCGAAGCGGACCGTGCGAAAGACGGCGTCAAACGCCTGGTCAGAATCTGTTTTCGTTTCAGTTGCACCACTCGGAGCCTTCTCGAGCGGATCCGGTCGATAGAGTTCCGCAAGCTTTTGATTCAGCTTCATCTCTGACGCCAATAAAAGTTGCCGATAGTCAGACTCGCGACTCCAAACGACGTCGTCGATAAAGATCTCTAACGATTCCCGAAGGCCAGCAACAACTTGCTCGTCGAATTCGGGAAATAACGCGGCGTCTTTGGACAGATCACGGTCTTCAATCTCCAACCATGTTCCAAAAAAACGCCGCATTTTTGTTTTTGCACGAGGATCTCGCAACATTCGACGGGCAGACGCTTTCACTTCGTCAGCTGTGTCGAGCTGGCCGTTCTTTGCTGCGGAAATCAACTGGTCATCAGGAAAGCTGTCCCATAGAGCGAGTGACAGTCTGGTTGCAACAATCTCAGGCGACGGTGATTGGGAAGCGGACGCGAATTCCGGATACAAAAAATAGGGAGACATCAGCGCAGAGACGATCGCCTTGCGAAGGCCCGTTTCAAGGTCACTCGGATCCGATCGCACGAATCGGTTGATCCGCTCGCGTTCGACTTCGTCCAATTCGCGGCGGAAAGCTGACTGGGTAAACCGCTCGGCAAATCGCACAATCGCTTCGGTTCGGTCTTCCTTCTCATCGAGCGATGCTAACAACGGCAAACGTGCGGCGACTTCTGATGCGGTTTGGATTGCTCCTTTCATCACCGAAGCTTGCCACTGCTCCGATACAGAACTTCCACGTTCGAACCCCAGGCTACGATCATCTGGCGGGAAAGGAACATCGCAGGCAAATGTTCGTGGCGAGTCATCCGTGGTCAGATGTTTAAAATCCAAAACTGACCAAGTGCCATGCGGAGGTTTCCATTCCAATTTGACGCTTGCAGACGGCTCCAAATATTTGAAAAACTCGAGCCTGATTGGATAGTCACGGCCGCCGAGTAAGAACATGGAACCCGCCTTTTGGCGTTTCTTTCCCGATCCAACCCAATCGTCGATCAATGCTTCGTTGTCGCCGGACGAACGATCATCACGAAGCGATCCGGTATTCGGCCGCGGGTCAAAGTTGAGATAAAGTCGTGCTCCATTTTCAGTTGTCAGACGAAACTGATAGTCACCCGTATGATCCGCTCGTAAACTGCCCTGCCAAACGATTGCGAATTGGTCACCATCGATACTTGGAACTGGACCGTGCTGACCAAAGTCAAACGCCATGTACGTGTCACTACGATAGTGACCAAGACGTTGTGCCTTGTTCATTCCTTCCGACTGAAAGTACTCGCCACGCAATCCCGCAATCGCTTGTCCGCCACGGCGCATCCGCCCGGCGTTTTGCGCACGATTCGATGGACTGCCTTCGACAGCCGGCGTGAAGCGACCAATCAAATCGGCCAACACATTTCGATACTGAGCGACCGTCAGACGTGTCAGCTGTGAAGTCTGATTCGTCTTGCTGCTGGAAGCAAACTGTTCGCGAATGTAGCGAGCCAGCACTACAGCATCTTCTCCGACGCAGGACTCAGGATCTTCTTCCGGCATCGTTTCCGAGATGACTTGAGTCATTTGCTCAAGCGATTGGTCATAATCGAAAGGCATCGCGTAGCCATCATTAACACCCTGTCCCTGCTCGCCGTGGCAGCGTTCGCATTGATCGCGATAGAGTTTCGCGGCGCGCGAAAGATCGGCTTCGGTCTCGACCTGCGGCGGATTCGCAACGAGGTGAGTTGAACAGAGAGCTACTGCAGCGATTACCGTCGTGCAGCGAATCACACGGTGAATGATGCGGAAGACGAAGCTTCTTGACATTGATCGTCGGTAGGTTGGAAGGCGGGCGGGACCTTCATCTTACCGAATCTAGAAGCGTCAAACTGCCAATGTTCAACGGACCTAAAATAAACTTCCCAAACCAGTCGTCTATTCGATATCAGTCATGACACCGCCGGGATGATCGCTCAGCCCATCAAGTAGCTCCGGTTCGACAATATTTTTGACCCCTTCGGCCTTGAATCCACTGACAATCGTGTGGCTGAGAAGCTCTTTTTTATTGTTCGAGGAAATTACTTTTGCGCCTTTGTAGACATTCTGAGCGGCGCTATGTGTCAGGTTCGTATCGGCGTTCAGGACGAACGGTTTTCCAAAGGTGAATTCGGCAAACATTGCATTGCCAGTACGTGCCATCATCCCGCTGGTACCTTTACCGCCCGATCCGCCGCCTTGTGGGGCATGAAAGTTGTACATCTGGATATTGTTAACGATAACGCCTTCAGGACGCCGTTCGCCGGCAAGGTTCAACGCGGCGACATCCATTGGCGTCTCACGTTGGCGACGCGGATACCGTGATTCGGGTTGCTCCTCGGGTTCGTTGCCCTCGTCATCCTCCATCACTGTCTGCTTAAAGAAATTCTTCGCAACGCCGGGATGATTGATGTAGTCCGGCATTCCGACGTGCTGAAACGTCGTTTTCGTTTTGTCAGTAATCACATAAGCGTACGCTTGCTCGCGCCCAGTTGCTGGCTGGATCACCTTAGGACCGCTTCGCAGATTGAAAGTCCGGAGCTTCTGATTCGCGTTTTCAGGCTTAATCACGATCTCCCCATTCGGAAACTCATCCCGGAGGATTGCCATAAACAACTTGGAGTTCTTACTGGCTTCTTGGATGAAGCCCACATCGACCTTGTTCTTCTTGAGAAAACGGACGAGTCGTCGCAGCTTGAGCTTGTCCGAAGTGCCATGTGCGTTGAAAGAAAAGACACGTGTTCGGTGTTTACTCGGTTTATTTGGCACAGCGTTCTGATTGGGAAGATGTAAAGAATCGGTTCATCCAGGACGTCGGTTTGATGCCCTCTGTTTTCCCGCATCCAGGCAGATAGGTGCTATAGAATTCCAGATTTATCAGGAATTCATCTCGTTTTTAAAAACGCTCAGTGACAACGATTGCCACCGCTGGCGGCTCTAGATCGGACGCTTGATCCCAGATCGCTGAGGGGCTGCCCTCAGGAGGCGTACAGTTGTGACGTAATTTTGCTCCCCCGATCGATTGCCAGCCAGCCCGCTAATTTTGCGTCCTAGGTTTCCACAACGCTGCGACGCGGTCCAACCTGTCGACGCAGCCGAACGTCGACATCAAAACCGAACCACTAAGCTGCCTCGTGTGGACCCATGACCGATACAAACCAACAATACCGATTGCTAACTCGAAGCGACTTCGACGGACTCGTCTGTGCGCTGCTACTGAAAGAACTCGGAATCTTGGGTGAAATCAAATTCGTTCACCCCAAAGACATGCAAGACGGTCTGGTCGAAGTGACAGAGAACGACATCCTGACGAATCTGCCTTATGTCGACGGATGTTATCTGTGCTTCGACCACCATTCCAGCGAAGAGATTCGCAACGAAGGCGAGCATCGCGACAACTACGTTCTATCAACCCAAGCGGATTCCGCGGCACGGGTTGTTTACGATCACTACGGTGGACGCGAACGCTTCCCCGCAATCAGCGAAGAAATGATGACGGCGGTCGATAAAGCTGACGCGGCGAAGTTCACTGCTGACGAGATCAAGAACCCACAAGGATGGCCACTGCTGTCATTCTTGATGGACGCTCGAACCGGTTTGGGACGCTTCCACGAATTCCGCGTCTCGAACTACCAGTTGATGATGGACTTGATCGACTGCTGCCGCGACCTGGACATCGAAGACATTCTCTTGCTACCTGACGTCCGTGAACGCGTCGAACTTTATCGAGAGCACCAACAACGGGCTGTCGATCAAATCCGACGCTGTGCTTCAGTTCACGAGAACTTAGTCGTGTTGGACTTGCGCGAGGAGGAAACGATCTTCGCAACGAATCGATTCACGGTTTATGCACTTTTCCCCGCATGTAACATTTCGATCCATGTGCTTTGGGGAAAGCAACAGCAGAACACCGTCTTTACGATCGGCAAGTCGATCATTGACCGGTCCTGCCAAACGGATGTCGGCGAGTTGTGTCTGCAGTACGGCGGTGGCGGACATGAGGCCGCAGGTACCTGCCAAGTCAGCCACGAAGACGCGCCGCGTGTGTTGAATGAACTGATCACACGCATCAACAGTGATCAGGGCGCGCTGACTGTCTGATCCAAACAATCAAACGTCATCCTCTCAGGGGCTTCGCGTCAGCCGGAGTCCCTGTGTATCGGAGTCGCTAAGTATCGATCAACTAGCGACCCCGTTAATCGACAAACTTGTTCTCTCCCAATGTCGCCTACGCTTGGCAAAACCAGCGGTAGAGAACGATACTTTCGCGGCGGAAAGGGCGACAATCGAAAGTTAACCGGACGCTAGCGGATTTGAATCACGTGGCGAACAGGACGAACCGCGTCTCGGACCGCTTGGGCCAGTGGAGCGTGTTCCTTTTCAGAGTCCGCAACGGCTTGCTCCATGTTGTCACGTGCGGCACGCCCATGGAAAATCTGCTTGATCTGCTTCGTTTCGTAAGCCTGCTTTTCTGCAACCGCGTCATCGACTCGTGCAAACGCACCACAGAACGGGTTGCTGGTGAACTCGGCTGCAAGGTTGATACCCTCGCGTAGCTGGCTGGCGGAGAACGTCTTCGACGCACCGCCCCAGGTAATCGTGGCCAGACCGCTGACTCCGGTCACTTTTAATGTCAATCGATTCAGCTTTTCATCGAACGGAATGAATGTCATTCCCGATCGGACGGAGTTATCTCGATCGATCGGTCCGGGAGCGCAGAAACAGTATCGTGTGCTGGTTAAAGCAACTTCACCGTTGTCAAATCCGTCGACGTTGTGACCATCAGTCGCTGTTGCGGTCTTGTTTTGCAAGTCGACGGAAATTGTCCCGAGATCACCATCCAATCCAAGTGATTCAAGGAACGCATAAGCCATGATCGCGTGTCCGGCCCAGTCAGGGTGAATGCCATCGCGGCCGACCATTTCGTAGGGCTTCGAGCCGTCGCCGGGGTAGAGCCCCGGTGCGGCAACGCGTGCTTTATACATCGGCCAAAAGATGTCTGCAAAAGCGACACCTTCGTTCTCGGCGACTTGCATCGCGATGTCACGCAGCGCACACAGGTGTTGGTTATGCTCTTCCAGCGTTCCGACGCGTGAACCGACCCAAGTGGCAAGCTTGCCACTGCACCCGGGCGAACCGACGACGACTTTCGAACCGGCATTCTTTAAACGGCGAACGATTGCGGTGTAGTGATCTTCGTACCATTTGCCGTTAGTTACATCAAATGGGCGATAACGAGCATCGTTCATACCGTAACAAAGCGTGGCAACTGTCGGATCAAATCGCAGGCAATCGTTTTCCATACGACGCAAGAAGCCGTCAGTCTTTTCGCCACTCCAGCCATACTGGCGAACAGAGATCTCGAGTTCTGGCATGCACGCGGTCAAATAGGTTTCGATCAGCCGCGAGTACATTCGCTGTTCGGTAATCGAATCACCGATGATGGCAAGCCGATCGCCTTTTTTCAGCATCATCGCGCCGGCTGCCGGAGCCTTGCGTGGATTCAGTTTCTGAAACGCTTCGCCTTCCGGTTTCGGTTCGTATTCGTAGGGCCCCAATTGAGGCATCGGTAGTTGGTCTTGAGCGAGAGCATGAGAGCTGACGCAAAGCACAAGCGAAGCCGAATAGAGAGAAGAGAGCAGTAGCGAGCGCATCGGGTGAGTTCAGATTCGGGGAGGGGGTGGAAAAGGCAGCTGCCAAGTCGTGGGCCCCTATCGTATCACCAGGGCAGCCGACAGACGCCCCATTGCCCATGATTTTCGTCCACGGCTACTTCGATCCAGGTCAACGCGTCGCCGAACTGGGCTCGTGTTTTTTCGCGGACCCGCTCGGCGATCACACGGGCCATCTCTTCGGCCGTGGTGTTAATCACCGGCAAAAGCACGCAATCTTCGTTGGGAAATACCCAACGACGGTCGCGAAACGTGGCGGTCGTTTCCTTGTCATCGCTGGTGACTTTGATTTCCGCGTGATCGGTCGGCAAAACGACGTGGTGGTCTAGCGCCATTGTCTGTTCCAATACCGCATCACGCAGTGCGATAAAGTCGACGACATAACGATTTTCGTCCAGCGGCCCTTCAACACTGGCCCGCACACCATAGTTATGGCCGTGCAATCGCTCGCAGATATCACCGGCAAAGGTGATGAAGTGGGCTGCCGAAAAGACGAATTGTTCTTTTGTGACGTCGACGCGAAATGTCGGCGTCCCTTGGCCTTGATGGGACATGATTCAGTTCGAAACGTTGGTGCGGAGGAGTACGTAAAGCCCGGCGGCGATCAGATCGGCAGTCGTTCCGGGGTTGATTGGTCGAGCTTGGTCGGTTCGTAAGTAGTTATCGAACGCCGCTCGCGCGGCTGGATTTTGATGATCAAAGTCCGCACGGGCTTGTACCGTCGCGGCAATCTTTGGCCCGAATTTTCGTTCGATCAAGCTATCGGTTCGAGTCGCCAGCAGACGCAAGTGCGCGACGGCGATTCCGGTTATCAAGTCTTGCTGTTCGGCAATCGCTTGGTCAATCGTCGGAACGACTTCGTGCAATAGATCAGTGAACCCATCACTGTAGTTTTCGGCAATCCGATCACGCTCACGCGCCGAACGCATCGCAAGCTGAAAAGTTGGTGGGGCGGCGGCACCAAGGTCCATGTCGTCGACCTTGCCCATTCCACCAGGATGCGCCGCGTTGATTGCCGCGTACAAATTCCGCGAGTCATCCGCATCCAAGCTGTCGATCAGATTGCAAATTGCTCTCGAAAGCTCCGCTAAATCTGGAAGGCCTTCAAACGCACGGTCAACTTGCACGAGCGGCCCGATCAGCAGCAGGATTCCCAAGTTGACGTTGGTACCAACTTCCTTCGCCACCCGCGTGACGGCTTCAAGAACTGGCAGGCTAAATCGGTCAAAAGGCCCCGCGAATGCAGTCGCCGAGATCTCGGCAGCCTGAACGAATTGCTCGAAGCAGAGATCGTTGAACGAGTGACCGGGAAAAACGTTTCCTGCCTTGGGGGCGGTCGCCTCCAACAGACAAGCCCAGCGCACGCCCGCTTCCGGCGTGTCACACAGATGTCGATAGGGGTCCAGGATCCGGTTCACGACGCCGAATTGCGAGTTTGGTCGCTCAGGAAAGTCTCGATCGCGTCCAAAACCTCCAGCGGCGCATCTTCGATCACATAGTGCCCGGCATCGGCAATCTCGACGCTTCGTGCGTTCGGCCAAGCTTTTTCAAATCGACGCAAGCATTCCGGACGGAAACACCAGTCTTTCATTCCCCAGACCAATAGCGACGGCAGATGCGCCAGCGATGGCAGCGCGTTTTCCAAATCCAGCAATGTCTGGTACGTCGGATCCGATGGCTTCATCGGGATATCACGAACGAACGCGTCGATCGCGACACGGTTTTTCCAACTGTCGTATGGCTTCAGCAAACCGGCAGTGACTTCGGGGGACAAATGATTGCGATCCATTGCCATCGTGATCGCGGCACGGGCGAACAAGTTCAGCCCACGAACGCCAAGCGTCCCCAGCACTGGAATCCGACAAGCCGCGATTCGCCACGGCACGTAAGGCGGCGGAAACGCACCGGTGTTGAGCAACGTGATCGCGGAGAATCGCTCGCGGCATTTCAGCAGGGCTCCCAAACCGATCGCACCACCCCAGTCGTGCGCGAGCAGCATGACATTTTTCAGGTCCAGGTGTTCGATCAGGTCAGCCAAATTCTGCTGGTGATCAGCCAACTGATACGAGAACGCACCGCGCGGCGGCTTATCACTTTCACCGCATCCGATGTGGTCGACCGCCACGACACGATACCGACCGGCAAATCGGTGGAAAACGTTGCGGTAGTAGTAGCTCCACGTCGGGTTTCCGTGCACGCACAAGATCGTACGCCCGCCGGATCCGGGGGATTGGGAACCCTGATCGCGGTAGGCCAGCGAGTGGTTTCCGACGGTGAATCGCGAAACGGGAACGTCAAATTGGTGAGTCAACTGTTGCATGGGGCGTAGTGTTGCCGGTTTCTCGCTGATCGGGAAGTCGACAAGGCCACGGCATTCCGTACATTACAGGCTTTCACGAACCAAAAACGCTGAAATCAACACGCCGGCGAAGCCTTGAAGCTCCTCTCTGCCAGTATCCGAAAGCTGTTTCGCGAAGATTTTTCTGGCGAAGCCCCGATCCTGGTCGATCGTTCGAAGTTACACCAAGAGGCGAAGCGCTGGCAGGAGTTGATCGCGAAAATCGATGGCTGCAAACTGACCAAACACCCCGGCGATCGGGACACACGGTCCCACACGCTCTGTCGGTTTGGGATTCCGGAACCAGATTCCGATGCCACGTACTATCGCAACGACGAGCTTCGCTTGGAATACGACGACGAGCGGCGTCTGACACTGAAGTCGTACGACTATCCGAACCCGCCGCACACCGCCGTGGTCAGCGACCTTGACGAAATCAAAACGTTCGTCCGCCATGTGCTGGAGCGGTACGCCAAAAAGGCGGCTGCGGCGAAGAAACGCGAAAAGGTCCGGCTGTTCAAATCGAAAGCGATCATTGCCCAGGTGCGGAAACTGGCCAAGGAAGAACAATTCGACTTTGCGACGACCAATGACACTGTCAAACTGAAACTGTACGTGAAGCTCGCCCCGCACGAGATGATCGAAATCCACGTGCCGTTCAAGCAATTTGAAAAGGTTCTGCCAAAGCTTCGGTCGACGATCCTGAACCTACGCGAACTCTATTCGGAAGGCTTGCGTTTCAAGATGCAGCCGACGACTCGGTTTCCCTGGAATCTCTCCTGGGTCGAACACCACACTCTGTAGAAACAAACGCTGGACGCAGCCGAAAATCGCAGTGCCAGCCAGCCTGATTGACGAAGGAATCCACATTGGCCGTACGAGTCGACGCGAACGAATTGTTGGAGTTGCTGGAACTGACACCAGCAAGTCAGAACGTGATGCTGGTCGGGCGCCACGGGATCGGTAAAAGCCAAATCATTACCGAGTACTACGCCAAACGTGGTATGCAGGTGATCTCGTTCTTTCTAGGGCAAATGAGCGACCCCGGTGACTTGATCGGGTTGTTGCACAAAGACGAAGCGACTGGACGAAGCGAATTCCTGCCGCCGTATTGGTGGCCCGAAGACGACCAGCCGATCACGCTGTTCCTTGACGAATTGAACCGCGCTCGCCCAGAGATTCTGCAAGCGGTGATGGAGCTGGCGCTCAACAAAACACTCGCCGGCAAACGCTTGCCCGAAGGCAGTGTGATTGTGTCGGCGGTCAACGATGGTGACGAATACCAACTCACCGACTTGGATCCCGCACTGATCTCGCGGTTCAACCTCTACGAATTTGCGCCAACAGTTGAAGACTGGCTGCTGTGGGCAGAACGCACCGGCGTCGATCACCGCATCACGCACTTCATCCAGCAGCAACCGCATTTCCTCGATTCTGTCCTAGCGGGTTCCGGGGCTTCCAATTCGCCTCCGGAAAGCGATACGGGGTTAAACAAGACGCCCGACCGCCGTGCATGGAATCGCGTCAGTGACTTCATCCGTCCGATCGATCAGTTGCAAGACAAACACATCAAATTGGTCGCCGGAATCGTCGGTTCGGCGGCCGCGTCTGCGTTCCGCCGCAGTTTGGCAACCCAGCTAGCTGTCAGCCCACCGGACGTTCTGTTTGACCTTTCCAAGCACCGCAAAACACTCAACAAGATGACGCTGGCGGAATTGCTGACGTTAAACGAACAGATTCTGATCTGGCTTGCTGGTGAAAAGTGCCCGACGGACAAAGAAGATGATGCGCGGAAGGGATTGCTCGGTTACCTCAAGCTACTTCGTCGACGAAAGCTTGACGAAGCTGTCGCGCACTGGGTCGCGACACTGGAGAAACCGAAGTTTGAATCCGTGATGGGCTTTGTGTCCGAGTCGCTGGAGTTGACAGAATTGCTGACCAGCTACATGGAAGGCATCCGCGTCGAGTAGGCACGTAGACTCCATGGCCGCAAAAAAGTCCAGTCGCTTTAACCAACTCTCGCCACGTGAGCGGATCACGCAGGTCGCTGAAACTTGGTTTCTGACCGAGCCGCTGCTGTTTGCCGCATGGACAATGCACGACGTCGTCGCGCAGCCGGCAATCGAAACGATCCGTGTGGCACGAGGCCGCGTGGAGTTCAACCCGACGTTCATCGCTTCACTCCGGCGTGATCAACTTCGCGACGTGCTGTCGTTCGAAGCGATGCGAATCCTGCTCGGCCATCCCTACGACCGACGCAAGCCAGAAGCCGAGTTGTCGTACATGGCAAGCAACCTGACCGTGCAAGAATGCTTGCGGACTGGTTTGCCAGTTCCGCGTGCTCGCGAGGTTTTCTCTGACGACGCGTTTGATGACCAGTATTTTGAATTTTACTACCGCGAGTTGTCTGAGCGATCTCAACAGGATCCTCCCGAAGATCCCGGTAAATCTGCATCTGACGCCCGCGACGAACCGAACGCGAATGAATCGCAAAACGATGCGTCAAACGAAGAGGATGGTGGTGCTGACGATGAAAGTTCAGCCGTCGACGAATCACTAGCCGAGTCTTCTGACGAAACGGACGATGCACCCGATTCATCCGCCCCAACGCCGGCACCGGCCCCCTCGAGCTTGGATGCGTATGCCGATCCGCAAGCAGTTGGTGTCGAAAACACACTGGAGTGGGACAGTGACGAACTGCTCCAAGATGAAATCCACACGGCAGTCCGCGAAGCAGCCGAACACAACGGCTGGGGGTCAATTGCGGGATCGGCAAAAGAGCAGCTTCTTGCGACGCTGAATCCAAAGCTGAACTATCGCGCTGTGCTACGTCAGTTCCGTCAAAGTGTGTTGGCCGTACAACGAAGACTGACACGGATGAAGCCAAGCCGGCGATACGGTTTCGCACAGATGGGAAGTCGCTACGACTTTACGACAAAGCTGTTGTTCGCCGTTGACGTTTCAGGCTCCATGAACCACAGCGATTTGCAAGCCGGATTCTCGGTCGTTAGCAATTTCTTTCGCTACGGTGTCGAATCGGTCGACGTGATTTGGTTTGACGTCCAGATCCAATCCGAAGTCATGACGCTGAAACGAGCCAAACGCGACTTCGTCGTTACAGGTCGCGGCGGGACCGAGTTTCAACCCGTCATCGATTTTATCGACGAACATCGCCAGTACGACGGGCTGATCATCTTTACTGATGGCTATGCGGCAGTGCCACGACTGCCACAGAATCGACGCACACGGATCCTGTGGCTTTTCAAAGACGAATCGACCTTCAATCAGATGGATCCACAGCTTGCCAAACTTGGCAAAGCCGCGTTTCTTCGAAGCAACCGCTAGCGGCCCGTTAGCGTTCGCAACAGGGTGCTGTTAGCCTTCGCAACATGGGGCGGGCGTGCGAGGATTGAACGCCACCGTTGTCGTTGACTCGTTGCCGGACATAGCGCGCTCGGCTTCCTCGATCGCAGCGTCCGCGTCATCCGCATTGGCGGTTTGTGGATTGCGAACAAATAGAAAGATCGCGACGCCAACCCATACGAACGCAAATCCGATCATCCGTTGAACGCTGACAGTTTCGCCGAAGTACGCGACACCACAGATAAATTGCAACGTTGGGCCGACGTATTGCAACACGCCGATCACCGACAGTGGAACTCGCTGAGTCGCTGCCGAAAAGAGCGCGAGCGGAATCAACGTGAACATGCCGCCAAGCATCAACAGCGCGTCTACTTTCCAGTTGTGAACCGAAAATGCCGCTTCGCCCGTCGACTGCAACCATCCTAAGTAGATGATCGTCGGGATGATCAGTACCGCGGTTTCGATCAGCAAGCCATACATCACGTCCAGCTGAGCCTTCTTTTTCAGCAGCGCGTAACCGGCGAACGAAGACGCCATGAACAAAGAAACCCAGGGAAATTCTCCCGTTCCGATCGCCATCACGGCCACGCCGACGGTTGCAAACCCGATCGCTACCCACCGCGAGGCCCGGAGGGTCTCCCCTAGCACTAGGACGCCCAACAGAACATTGAACAGCGGGTTGATGTAATAGCCGAGCGACGATAGCAGCACGCGATCGTGGGTGACCGCCCACAGAAATGCCAACCAGTTGATTGCGATCAAGATTGCCGAGCCTGCGTAGAGTGCCAACGTTTTCCGATTGAAAACCGTCTTGAGCAGCTTTTTCCGCAGGTCCTGATGAAGCGTGTAAAAGCGGGCGGCGGCGATCAGCAGCGAGAACGCGAACGCCCAGGCGATTCGATGACACACCAGTTCCAACGCGGGGGTCCCCCGCAGGAAGCTCCAAAAGATCGGGAACACGCCCCAAATGGTGTTGGCGATGATCGCGAAGGCGAAGCCAAGCTGGGTGGAATTAAACATGCAATCTCCCCATCGGATGGGGGCAATCGTGGTCAAGGGAAAGGGAAACTTGCTTACAATAGCCTGGATACAATGGGATGATTAAACGTCGTTTAACTACGCCAGCCGTTTGGCAGACACATCAAAGTTTTGCCGACGTGATCTCTCCCAACGTCCCACCCCGCTTCAAACGTCGTTGACTTTTTTCGCCAATGCGAATCTTGGACTTTGTCAAACCGAAAGAACTGGCTCGGGTCGCGAGACTTCAAATGCTTGCCCGAGAAGTTGTGGAGGGCTATTGCACTGGCAGACACCGTTCACCCCACAAAGGGTTCAGTGTCGAATTCAAAGAACACCGCCAATACGTTCAAGGCGACGAGCTGAAGAACATCGACTGGAAGGTCTTTGCAAAAAGTGACCGACTGTTCATCCGCCAATACGAAGAAGAAACCAATCTCCGTTGCAGCATCTTGGTCGATCAAAGCGGATCGATGGAATACGGCGGAACACGAAGTGTCGAGGGTTTAACCAAACGCGAATATGCGGTCCGACTTTCTGCCGCTATCGCATACTTTTTATTGGGCCAGCAAGACCCTGTCGGGTTGATCACCTTCGATAACGAAATCCGCAACCAAGTCCCACTACGCAGTCGCCCGTCACACCTTCGCGCGATCTTAACCGCACTGCTGTCGAACCATGATCGCCGCGAAACTGATTTGGGAAATGTTTTTCGCAAAGTGATCACCAAGCTCGGCAAACGCGGGCTGGTCGTGATCCTGTCAGATTCGATGGGCGACATCGAGTCGTTGTCTCGCTCACTTGCCCAAATGCGTGCCGCCCGCCACGAAGTCATCTTCTTCCAAATCTTGGATCCGGACGAAGTTGACTTCCCGTTCACCGGACGAGTTCAATTCAAGGACCTCGAACTGGCTGCGCCCGAACAGATGGTTGATGCCCGTGTGCTCGGTGATGCCTACCGACAACGACTTCTGCAACACAACGATGACTTGAAGGAAGCGTGTCGCCGTAGTCGCGTTGACCTCGTTCAGGTGACGACGGACCAGCCTTTTGTTGATGTCTTGCACGAGTACGTTGCCGCTCGGCGGAGGCTGACGCGATGAACTTGCTCAACGGAGTCTTAGCGTTCGGAGCGTTGGCATTCTCCATTCCGCTTGTCATCCACCTGTTCTTTCGCAGTCGTTTCCAGACGATTGACTGGGGCGCGATGCATTTGCTTCAAGCGGTCGTGCAGGTAAATCGCCGGAGGATGCAACTCGCCAATCTGCTCTTGCTTTTGCTGCGTTGCCTGATTCCTGTCATCCTCGCATTCTGCCTCGCCCGTCCCGTTTGGACTGGGCTCAAGGCGGTCGCCGGTGACACCCCAAAAACGTTGATTATCGCAATCGACGATTCACGCAGCATGTCCTTGACACCACAGGGTCAGCCTTCGCTGTTAGAGCAAGCAAAAGAACAACTACGATCGGTTCTGGGCGAACTTTCACGCCGCGACGAAGTGATCCTTGTTCGATCTTCGCGTGTCGCCTCGGTCCCGTCGAAGATGGGCGTTTCCGAAGCATTGACCAAGTTGCGAAAACTCTCACCCGAAGGCGGCCCTACGACGATCGGGCAGTTGCTTGAGGCCGCCGTGGTTGCCGCTCAAGATGCGACTCACCGCAGGCGGCAAATTGTTCTCCTCAGCGACTTTCAAGAATGCATCATCGATGCAACAAGCCTGGAAACGGCGCAGCGAGTCGCTGATGAAACCAAGGTGCTCGCCGGTCAGGGCGTCGAAACGTACTTTGACTTCATCGATCTCCAACCGGACTGGGACGCGATCAACAACGTCTCCGTCGATTCGGTCTCTGTCCAATCACCCGTCGTCGTCCGCCAACGCGCCGGTGTTTACGAAGCAACCATCCGCAACAGCGGTGAAGCGGCAGCAAACGATGTGCGACTTGTCTGGTCAATCGATGGTCAATCGTTGGACCCACGAACCATCTCGGTTGACGCCAAAAGTGTCGTTACAAATCGTCTGACTCAAACGATCGATGATCCTGGCCAGCACCTTGTCACCGCAATGATCGATCGATCTGACATGCTGATCGAAGACAATCATCGTGGGGTGGTCGTTGATGTAATGTCCGCCGTCAACGTTTTGTTGGTCGACGGAAAACCAAGTTCACGACCGCTCGGTGGACAGGCTGATTTTCTGGCGATCGCGTTGAGCCCCTTCGCTTTCGGCGGCGATGACCGACCAGACCCGGTAAAGTCGTCGGTCGTTACGGTCGACCAGATGCCAGCGTCAATCAGCGAGGACGCGCCACGCGTCGTCATCCTCGCCGATGTTCCCGCTTTGCAACCGGAACAACGTTCGACACTTGTCGACTTCGTTAATCAAGGCGGCGCATTGGTGGTGTTCGATGGGCCAGACGTCGATATCGAAACCTACAATGCGACTTGGCAAGCCGACGGGCAGTCACTCTCGTTTCCGGCGGTGCTCGGAACCGTCAACCAAACCGCTCAGGAGGATTCCGATCAAGGCCTCGATAGCGCCAAACTTTCATTCAGCATCGATCGACCCAACCCGCAGTACGACCCTTGGAAAGTGATCGCCAACGGTAACGGCAATCCATTTTCCGACGTCACACTCAATGCTTATCGCCGATTGTCGTTCGACAAAACTCTGTCACCGGAAGCCCAATCGGCAAAACGAGTGTTGATGCAGACGACGGCGGGCGACTTACTCGCTGTCGCCGCTCCCGTCGGTGAAGGCACGATCGTCCAGTTCGCTTTTACGGCAAACGACGCTTGGAGCAACTTACCGTTGCGTCCCGTGTTCCTTCCAATGGTCAGTCAAATGGTCCTCGACCTAGCAGGAAAACGCGAGCAATGGGATATCCCCGTGGGTCAGCCTCTTGTGCTGGATTCGAGCGATTTTGAAGCGACCGACTTGGAAGCCAGCGACAACTCGATTCGCTGGTCGGTGACGTTGCCTGATGGTGAGGTGGCCCAAGCAATGCCGAGTGGTGACGAAGTGCTTCGTTTCACGGACACGTACCAAGAAGGCTTGTATACGATTGCCCGCCGGTCAGCGATGGATAATCAAACCGCTGCCAAGAGCGTACCTTCCGTCGTCCGCTTGGTCTCTGTCGACGCAAATGAATCCTCGCTGCGTGGAGCCGGACAGCAGCAAATCGACCGCTTGCGCGAGTCTCTACAAGCGTCGCTTTTCGACGACGCCTCTGGACTGAATGCGGCCGATCGCACACGGCAATTTGGTCGGGAAATCTGGCGTTGGCTGTGGTGTGTGCTGCTCGTCGCATTAGTCGCTGAACTCTGGCTGCAACAAAATGTTCTCGCGAAACGACGAGTTCAAGGAGGGATCCGATGAGCTTGCCCCTCGTCGCTTCGCTTCGATTCGCCGGCGACTACCCGATCTGGTTGGTCGTGTTATTCACGCTGGCGGCAATCGTCGCGGTTCTTGCGTTGTACCAACGCGAAACACAACAGTTGCCAAATCCGTACCGCTGGTTGTTACCCGCGCTTCGAGCCACTGCCGTTGCAATGGTCGTCTTGGTGATCGCCGGACCGGTTTGGCATCGACGGCAAGTGATCGGCACCCTTGGACGAGTGATCTTTGCGATCGATACGTCCAACAGCATGTCGCTGAAAGATAGCCAAGGTGATTCCGGCCAACCCACTCGGCTCCAGCGGGCAACCAATTTGCTGATGGGGTCAACGACGGAACTGGGCTGGCTGGAGAAAATCAAGCAAACACATGTCGTTGACGTTGTCGCGTTCGATCAAGGAAGCGTGTCGCCGATTTGGTCCAGTGACGATGGGGGAGAGACTCCCCAATCGCTTGACCTTTCTGCCTCCGGTGCGGCAACCGATTTGGCTTCACCCCTGAATGCAGTTCTCGCGTCGCTGAATCTCAACGACGGCGGTTCGACCGATTCGAGCAAGGCCCAACAGGACTCCATGCGCAGATCAGCGTTGGTCTTGATGACCGACGGACAGCAAACACTGGCCAACATGGGCGGCCGAAGCAGCACCGCATTGGCAAACCATTTGAAACTCGGTGGCACCGAAGTCGTCACGATGGGATTTGGGTCAACCGAGGAGCCGCCTGACGTTGGAATTTTCGAAGTCCGTCACCCACAGACGGTGGCCCGCGAAGGCCGATTGACCGGTGAACTGGTCATGAAACAATCCGGCGAACGGGGGACACCAATCGGCATCGCTATCGAATCCGAAGGAGAGGTCGTTTGGAAAAGCGATTTGTTGCTTGACGATCAATCAGTTCGCAACGTGCCTTTCGATATCGATGTGCAAGCGATCGTCGAGCGTTTGAAACGCAAAACACCACGCGGAATTGAGCGGAACAACGAAGTCATCCAGCTGACTGCCAGCGTGACGTCACCCGGAAATAATTATGCGACCGACAATGATCGCATGGACTTTCGTGTCACCGCATCGACAAGAGATCGCCATCTATTAATTGTCGACGGCTCCAGTCGCTGGGAAGAACGCTATCTCAAAAACCTGTTTCAACGAGATCCCGCATGGACCGCAAATGTTGTCGTCTTCGGACCTGGCACCAGCGAGCCTTCGCTTCCTCTTGGTAATCGCGAAGGGCAGTTCCCCGATAGCGATACGGCGTTTGCGGAGTACGACGCGGTGTTGCTTGGCGAGGTGGAACCGTCGCTTCTGCGCACCGAGGATCGCGGCCGCTTGATGCGGTTCGTCGCCAACGGTGGCGGACTGATTTTGATCGAGGGTCGATTCGGCAAACTCCGTACACTCGCGTCAACAGAGTTCGGCGAATTGATGCCCGTCAGGTACCTGGGCAGCCAGATTTTGAACGAACCGACCGGCATCCGCCCAACCGATCTTGGAATGGAACAGCCCGCATTGTCCCTGGCGGATGGGATTGAAAACCTGCAACGGTTTTGGATGCAATTGCCTCCGCCGATGTGGTCAACCAATGTGGAATTAACCAAAGGTTCTGAATCATGGGCGGATGCGGTCATCCGCAATGCCCAATCGACTCCTTGGCTTGCAACTCGTATGTATGGTTCCGGCCGAGTCTTTTATTGTGGATCCGACCAGACATGGCGTTGGCGTTACAAGGTCGCTGACCGCTTCCATGCGCGATTCTGGAACCAGCTTGTCGTTGCCGCGATGGATCCGCCGTACTCGGCAAGTGATCAATTCGTTTCACTCGGTACGGACCGCGTGGAGTATTCGGCAGGTGATCCGGTTGAAGTCCGCGCGAGGCTTCGAGATGGGCGAGGCAATCCCGTCACCGATACGACGGTGGATGCGATGGTGATGCGTGATGGGATCGTCATCGCGACAGTCCCCTTGTCTGTGGACCAACCGGAACGCGGGACTTTTAAAGGATTGCTGCAGACGCTCTCGCCCGGCGAATACACCGTTCGAATTCGTGCTAGCGGCTTTGACGAGTCGGCTTTGCTTGCCACCACACCGATCTGGATCAACCAGCCACGCAACGCGGAGATGTTGCGGATGAGCTTGAATGAAACAACGCTGCGAGAGATCGCGTCGGCCGGCGGTGGCGACTACTACCACGAGTCAGACGCGCAGGGCATCCTTCAACACCTCAAACCGCTTTCGAGTGGCACTATCATCGAAACCGATACGGTGCTCTGGCAATCGTATTTCTGGTTTCTGCCGATCATTGCGCTGCTTTCCGTTGAATGGTGGTGCCGCAAGCGTGCGGGTTTGGTTTAACCGAGACAGGACGAAATTTGGCGATGTCAACGACTATCAATAACGGACCTCCCGGTGGCTCCCCGCCCTCGAGTTTCATGAACGTCGCGGGTGAATTGAACCCGGTCACGCAGCGCGGGTTAAATCGCTTTCGTCGTCGGCGCAATTTGTTGTTGGTGCTACGCGGCATCGGTATCGCGATTCTTACGTTCCTGTCGACGGTCATGCTGGTCGCCTTGCTTGACTACTTCCTCTTTGTCAGCGACATCGCACTTTGGACTTGTGGGGCGGTGATCTACTTCACCACGGCAGTCGTCGTGTGGTTCTCCGCGATTCGCCCTATTCGTCAAAGGGACGAACTTGAACTAGCAAAGCAACTTGGCGAGTTTTCCCCTGGCCTGAAAGAGGATTTACTTTCCGCCGTAGAGCTATCAGACCCTGACCATTCCAACGGCTCGATCTACTTTCAGCGTGTGCTGCAAAACCGTGTCGCCCGACGCATCGCTGGACTCGAAGTCCAATCCGTCTTGCCGATTAAGCTCGTGAGACGTTGGATCTTGAGTGGTGCCAGTGTTCTGACGATTTGTTTAGCCTTTATGCTCATCCCTTCGGCGCAATTCGGCCGGCGACTCGCACGCGCTGCGTTGCCGGGGATTGTGATCGAACGAGCCTCGCAAACGCGAGTCAGCATCGAAGCGCCAAGTCCTGCTTCAAAATATGTCGCTCAAGGCGATGCTGTCGCAGTGATCGTTTCGATCGAGCGACTCGGAAACGCCGATGTTCTGCTCCAATGGCGTGACCCGGACGGCAATTCAGGCGAATCGACCATGACGCCCCGACTGTCACCGTCGATGCTCGGCTACGCGTCTCCCGACGAATCGGCCGAATTAGCAAATGACCAATCGGTTCCTTCCGAACAATACTCCGCAAACCTATCGGTCGGATCGACCCCGATCGAGTATCGAGTACTTGCCGGTGACGCCATCACGCGGTGGCATCGCTTGACACCGCTGCCACGTCCCAAGGTGATTCAATTCGAAAAGCTCTACCATCTTCCGGAATACGCTGAGCTTACCGATCGAACTTCGGTCGAAGAACACGGCGACCTCAAAGCGTTGCAAGATACGACTGCGGAGGTCACTGTCACCTTTGATCAGCCTGTCCAGTTCGCTGCGATTCGCTACGGCGTCCGCGGCAGCAAGACAATGATGGAGCCAGTGGACGAGGCGGGAACACGGTTCAAGACATCGGTCTCAATTAAAACGTCTGGGCAGTATCAGATCGAAGCCGAAAGTAGCGTGAGCGGATTGGACAACCCGTTCGCCCCGATGAACTTGATCGTCCCAGTGCTGGATCTGACACCGATTGTGCGTTGGCAAACCGGTACCGAACTTAAACGATTGGTATCTTCGGTTGATGTCTTGGAGCTTCAGGCCCAAGTCACGGACGACTTACCACTCGACCAGGTTTTGCAAGAAGTAAAGGTCAACGGTGACGAAATCGAATCGTATCCGCTCGACTTGGATAGCCCCTCCCGCCAGCATGACCTGGCTTGGTCCTGGGACTTGATGCATCGACTTGGGGATTCTTCCCCTGAAAATCGCTTGAAGGCTGGTGATGTCGTTCGCACTCGTGTCGTCGCAATCGATCGCAAAGGCAACCGTGCGATGTCGCCGGTGATCGAGTTGATGATCGCTGGCGAAGGATTCAATTCGGATCGTCATGCATTCTTGGATTCCCAAGCCGCTTACCAATCTTCAATTCACGATTGGGCTGACGCTTGTCATGAACTTGCTGAAAAGTTGCGTGATGCAACTGAAAACCAACAACTGGAAAACTACGGCCAGTACCACGAACAGTGGTCAGAGCTGCAACGCAAGTCAACTGATCTGATTAAACAGTCACGGTTGGTTCTTGCCTCAACTGGAAATGACGCCAATGCCGCGGTCACCGAATTGGCAGCCAATGTGATCGTGGATATCGAGTTTCGGATCGAAGGCGTGTTTGTCGGCTTGAGCTTCATCCGCACACTCTCTGAGGACCGATGGGCGTCCGAACGGAAGGAAGCGTACGAGCGGCTTAAATCAGAAGCTGCCGATGCGATGAACCAGAGTCAACGCCTCTCAGAGCTATCACAAAATCGATTCGCCGCCGCGTTTCAATCGGCGATGTACTCGGACGTTCTGACACTGCAGCGGAACATCAGCGACATGGCTGAGAATTTGCCGGAAGAACGATTGGGGCGATACGTGGGGCTGCTTGCCGGACAGTTCGAAGAAGTTGATCGGTTGCTCGCCAAGTATGCCGAGCTCCTGCCAATGCAAACGGCGCAACATCTTTCAGGTCGCTGGAGCCCGTGGTCCCAGAGTTGGGCGATCCAACTGGACACGCTGATTCAGGAGAACGCGGAGCGCGACCAAGCGAATGCGGTCATCCAATCACTGAATGATCAAGCTTCCAACAAGCCACAAGAAATGATCGACCACGGCGTCCACGACTCGATGATCCGGCTTCAACGCGATCTCTCTCGGGAACTGGGAAACCTCGCCACGCAAACCGATCTCCTCCGTGATCGTGGGAATCAAATGCGACAGTCGTTGTCGGAATCGCAAAATACGCGTGATGCCGATCAAGCGACCAAACTTGCAGCCGACGTTCGTTGGAAACAACTACGCTTTGCCTCACAACAAGAACGCCTGACGGTGCGGACAGCAGGACGCGAAACACTCAGCCGCGTCAAAATGCATTCGGATCTTGAATTTGCCTCCGACCTAAACCTGTACTCGCGCGCCGTAAAGAACGTGACACGAGAAGGATACGAGCCGTACAAGGACGAAACACCCGAGGTTGTATTGAACTCGATCTCCAGGGCGATCCGAGTGCTTGAAGCCTGCGCCGAACTACGCCAAGCCAAAAGCTCGATCGCGGCGATTCGTGAAGGCGAGCGTCAGCCGGATGGCGCCCCCGTGCGAAAAATCTATCACCCCATTTGGTTCCGGCACCAAGAGATCGTGCTCGAACTAGCGACAATTCACCTTCGCGATGCGGGCATCAACTGGGACGAATACCTAGCGCCCATCGAACGCACACGACGTTCGGACGACTGGCGATCGGCGCAAGAGAAATTTGATCAGCGAGTTTGGCGTAACGAACCGTATCTCTCGGCGGTTGCACCGCTTGATGTCGTACTCGACGAACTCACTCGAACAGAACGGCAACTGAACGAACAACAGACGCAGGCACGTGAAACGCTGAAACGGTATGTACTAAGCCTTGTCGAACAAGCTCGTGAAGCGGCGGCGGCAGCCGATCGGGCGATCCAGGAGAACCCACAGCGTCAATCAGACAGCGACGAAGATTCCCAAAAGCCACTTCAAGCGATCGATCAAGCCAGCCGCAAAGCGACCGAAACGGTACAAAGCTTGATCGATGAAGCGAATACGGCCACGGTGTTGGACCAAGACCAACGTGAACGCGCTCGTGATGCGGATGCCGCTTCGGAATTGATTTCCAACGCTCTCCGCCAAACGCAACAATCCGCACGTCAAATTCAAGACGCCTCAACCGATCTGCAACGTCAGCGGGCTTTCGAAAAATCCGCCGACGACTTGGCATTGTTGAAACAGCGTTTATCAGAAACCGCGGAGCACTTTGAACGCTTGCAACGAGGCGAAGACTTTAGCGAAAGCCGTGAGCGACTTCGTCAGGATGCACAACAACTGAGTACGGCAAATCAGCTCTTAAACCGCTACAACGAAGCTGAAAAACTTGCACAAGCAGCGTCTCAAGACCCAAGGGAACTACTCAAGCAGCTTGAGCAAGAATTGCAACGGAACGAAGCGATGCAAGACTCGCTCAGTCATCTGGCTTCCGAAATCGTCGACGACGCGGCCAGACAATTACAACAGGCATCCAAGCTGGAAGCGGAGATTCAGCGGCGGCTGGAACAAGAGGATGACGCGTTTCAAGAGCGAAAGCAACAACAACGCATGCTGTTAGAGGAATTCGTCCAGCGAGCAGAGACATTGAGGGACCGTACGCTTTCCACCGCAGCATCCGCTGCAGGTTGGGGCAACGACGCCGACGCAAGACGGCTGCTTGAAGAAGCACGGCAAACGCTTGATGCCGCCGTAAAGGCTACCGAAACCGGCCGTCGGGGTGACGCGACGCTAGAGGAAATTCAGCAATCAGCCCGAGAACTTCGAAACCAGCTTGAGCGCGCTCGTCAGAGTACCGAACAGGCTTCGTCGCAAATGGAACGGTCGTCTGAACGTGCGCTTCATCAGTCCGACGAAGCTCGCGATCGCGCCGCCGCGGACATGACGCGAAACGAAAACCAACTCCGCAATCAAGAACTGAACGCACTCAACCAGCAACGCAATCGTTGGAATTCAAATGAAACGCAGGCGAACCAACGAATCAACCGAGCCCAAAAAACCATCCGTGAGGCAAACGAAGCAATCACTCGCGAGCAAGAACGCCTACAAAGCGATCCCAACAACGAATGGCGAAAACAGGAGATCAGGCGGCAACAGGATCGGCTGCTTGAGGCCGAAAGAACAGAAGAGCAAGCCAAAACCACCAAGGAGCTTGCACGGGATCGACGTAACCGGGCCAACGACCGAGCGTTGGCCATTAACACGCCGAAGGCAATCGAACTGACGAAACCGAATCCGGCTTCGGAACTAGGCCATTCGCTTTCCGATGACGCCATCGACCGGCTTCAACAACTCACCGCAGAGCTTGACCAATTGACACAAGCGGGCGACTTCGCCGATCAACTTCGCTCGGAACGAGGAACCGCAGAACGATTTGAGACGCAACAATCAGGCATCGACAGAGATGTTCGGCAATCGGCGGACGACTTAATGCGTGCATCACGACACGAGCGTCGGCTGGGCAACGAACCTGTCGCCGAAAAGCTATCTAGTGCTTCACGTTCGGTCGAAAACAGTTCTGCCCGTGCTACCACAGAAGCCAACGAAAAATTGGTCCGTGCGGCAGACGAAAATTCGGTGACTCCGACGGCAAGCTCTGCCTTGTCGGAAGCCTCGCAACTCCTCGACAAACAATCGAAGGAACTAAAAGCCACGTTCTCTAGAGGAGACGCCGATCAGGATCAAGCTGCGTCAACGGAAATGCAATCGATGCCAAGCGCCGATCCAAGCCAGATGGCCTCAACGAATCCGAACAGGCAACGCAATAGTCAAACGCCAGGTCAGTCGCCAAGGTCAGCTTCGCAATCCCAGTCACCGATCAGTCAAGCAAGCCCGGAGCAGATGGCCCAAACGCTCGATGAACTTGATCGAACACTTTCACGAAATGCTCAGTCTGGAAACAAGAACGCGGGTGAATCCGGCGGACAACCACAACCATCTTCCCAGGGCGCCTCTAACGGTGGCGATGCGAACCAGCAACAATCCGCACAAGCATCGTCTGGTTCTCAGTCGGGGCAAAACCAAAGCGGCGAGAATGCTACCGATGCCTCCGCAACGCTGGCGCAAATGCTCGACGCGCAGGCCCAACAAGCGGCAAAGGAACGAATGAGAAGTCTCGCGCAAGCCCAAGCGGGTCAGTCGCCAAATTCAAATCAAACAGGCAATCAGTCCAACGATCCGTTGTCGCAATCGGGAACAGGAGATCCGCCGGGCGGAAGTGATGCGGTCGATGCCATCGATCAGGTCGAAGGCGGCGACTGGGGCGATCTTCGTGCACAAGGCGTGAAAGACGTCAACGAAGGTCCCGGCTCTAAAGTTCCGCGGAGCTATGCCGCTGAAGTGAAAGCGTATTTCAAGGCACTGGGCAAACGATCCGCAGAGGTGACCGAATGAAACGTTTCAACCGCCGCTGCGTTTTCGGCATGATGGGCGCATTGGCTTGCTCTCAAAAACCGAACTGGATATTCGCACAGGAGTCCGCACCAATCGATCAGCTTTACGTTGATGACGGACTTGATGAAGCATGCGATCGCGCAATCGACTATCTGCTCAGCAATCAGCGCACCGCCGATCACATTGCTGCCGGATCTATCACAGACCGCGGACACGAAGTCGCGTTGACGTCGCTCGCAATTATGGCGATGGCATCCCTAGGCATTGAACCGTCCCAGCCCAACCGGCAAGGTCATGCGATGCGAGCAGCGATTGACTTTGTGCTTCGCGAGCATCATCAAACCGATGCCGGATACTTGGGATCGCACGACGGTTCCCGTATGTACGGACATGGGATCGCGACGTTGATGTTGACGGAGATGTTGGGAATGGGCGCCAGTGAAGCTCAGAATCGTGCGATTCACGACCGACTCGAACAAGCCGTCCGACTAATTTTGGCATCGCAAGCGGTCCGTAAATCCCGGCGGCTACAAGGTGGATGGCGTTACACGCCGGGATCAACTGAAAGCGACCTCTCGGTCTCCATTTGGCAACTGATGGCACTTCGATCCGCGAAGAATGACGGCTTGGATGTTCCTTCGGAGGCGATCGAAAGTGCCCTGGAGTACCTTCGCAATTCTTACACCGGACGATTCAGTGGTCCCGCCAGTACTGGTGGCGGATTTAGTTACACCCCCGGTCAATCCCACCCCTCGTTCACGATGACTGCGGCTGGCTTGCTAGCGATGCAAGTCTGTGGACAATACGAAGCGGCAGAGGTTGCGGCAGCCGCGAACTGGTTAATGCAAAACCGTCCCAAAGTCAGTGAAAGGTATTTGTTCTATGGCTTGTATTACTATGCACAGGGCATGTACCAAGCCGGGGGCAAGTTCAATGACGAAGCGCGATCCGTTGTGGCATCACTACTGTTGCCCCGGCAACGACGTGACGGATCGTGGATGTCACCGAGTGGCGAGGAACGAAACGTCGGAATGGTTTACTCAACCTCACTTGCCGTACTCTCCCTTTCAGTACGCTATCACTATTTGCCGATCTATCAGCGATGACATCCATTCACACCGAAGGTCCCGAAGCAATCGGGCCCATCGATCCGCTCGACTTTTTAGTGATCGCACCGCACCCCGACGATGCCGAACTTGGAATGGGCGGAACGATTGCGAAAATGGTCGACCAAGGAATGCGTGTCGGAATTCTTGATTTGACAACTGGTGAACCCACACCGCACGGCAGCGAAGCCATCCGCCGCGCAGAGACTGAAAAGGCAACGGAGATTCTTAGGCCTACTTGGCGTGGTAACGCGGGGCTTAAAAACCGCGAGCTACAGCATACCTTGGAAGCTCGGAAGCACATCGCCAGCTACTTTCGAATGCTGCGTCCGCGTTGGATTTTTGCTCCCTTCTTTCATGACGCCCATCCGGACCATGTCGCCGCAACGGAGATGATCGAAGCGGCGCGGTTTTATGCGAAGCTCTCGAAGTCAGACATGCCGGGTGAACGTTTTCATCCCGAACGTCTGTACTACTACTTTTGCATTCACCTTCGATTGGCGGTACAGCCGAGTTGGATCGTCGATATTTCGGAAACCTTCGATCGCAAACGAGAATCGATCAAGGCTTATGAAAGCCAGTTCATTACCGGCCGTCCGCAAGAACATCCAACCATGTTGGACCGCCTTGAAACAGACGCCGCTTACTTCGGTAATCTGATCGCGCGACGATACGGTGAGCCCTTTGCCACGAAGGAGCCACTCGCGTTAAGTTCACTTCGCGATGTGATCTAAACATTGAATGGTGCGGATAGCTCCGTGTTATCTGCATGAAAGTCGAAAAGTGTTTTCCGACATCAAGATTCGGGACCATGGACTCAAGTCGTTTTCTTCGAGGAAGTGTGTTTCGCATTCACGCATCGGTCGTTTCGCGTTAAAAAATAACGCCCTGTTGAAATGCCGTAAAAACGCATTCCCAAAAAGGATCGCGTCTCTCAAATGACCGTCGCCTGCCATCTCTCATTCGATGGCATCATTCAGACATCAGACGGTTCGAGTGGTAGACGGCTACTCCCCTCGTGAAGGTTGCCCCCAGGTTTGTGGAATTGATCTGCGAGTTGATAGCTTCGCGCTAAGATAGTTTTAATGCGAACGGCCATTGCCCGCTCATTGCGGGAGACAAGACGTCACACTGCTTCCTTCGTAGACCCCCTCTCACAGAAACACGATCTGCTATGAAGGCGATTGATGAGATGGGGCACGAGAAGGTCAAAGTGATCAATGCATGTGATCACCGTTTCGCGAGTGGCACACGAATTCCAACGAAGTGACATTCATCGTCATCAAGGAGGAATTCAATTGCTGGGTTTTGCGGGAAAGTCGTGTTGGCGACTGACTCAAGTTCAGTTCAGTGAACAAAGAATTGCAAGGAATTGGAACCGTTGACAACGCTCAAGCCACCTCAGCGAAAACCCGATGATTTGCTGCATAGCTGTCTGTATCGCGACCTCAATTTCGACTCGATTTCTCACTCCGATTCAATCATCGAGTCGGATTCGACACTCGACGTCGCGACCGCGGTTCAAGACGCTATCCAAGAAATCCGGCGACACTCGAAGGCACCGTCTTTTGTAGCAATCAACTCTGTCGATTGCGTCGCAGAAGGCTTCCTACCATGACCGTAGTAGTAAAGCCAATGACCCCACCACCAATCGTCGCCCGCGACTATCGGATCCTCGTGGTTACCCCCAACCACGACGACTTCGAGTTGCTGTCCAAAATTTTGAGGAAAGGTCAAGCGAGTGACCCACATGGATGTCGCTTTATCTTGCACCATATTGACGATTGTTGTCGGGCACTAACAGCCGCGAAAGAATGGAATCCCGACCTGATCTTCCTGGATGAAAAGCTGCAATGTGAGCCGAATGAACCGCCCGTCACCAAAATCCAACGTGAACGCCCCGACATACCGATTGTAATTCTGACGGGACATAGCAACGAGTTTGTGGCCGCGAACGTCTTTCATGGAAACGTTCGAGACTTTGTCAGCAAATCGAGAATGCGTTTCGATTCACTGTTCTCGGTTATCCGCGATGCAACCGCTGCTGAACAAAGCGATCAGGCCGAAGAAACCAATCTGTCCATCCTGATCGTAGACAATAGCAGCAACGATCGCGGATGGATCGCACGGAATATCGAACGTTTACCTAGCTATCAAGTAATCGCGATTACCGCCGCAACAATCGAGCAAGCCAACGACGTTCTGGCAGACCAGTTACCGGATTGCATTCTGATTGATGATTCCTTTCCCGGTGAAGCGACGTTGCACTTCATTCGCAAAGCCATCTTGGAACATCCGTTTCTCCCCGTGATCACGCTGACGAGACTCGGTCGTGAATCGTTCGCTACCGAATCAATACGGACCGGTGCGCAGCACTATCTGGTCAAGGCAACACTGACGGCAGAGATACTCGACTGTGCGATTCGATCTGCTGTCGAACAGAAAAACCTGGAACGAAAAATCGCATGTCGTGACGCATACATCTATCAATGTCAACGGAAGGAAGCCGAATGGCGTGAAAGGCTCGAGTTAGTGGTTCGGTCCGCTGAAGCCGTCATCTGGGACGTCAGTTTTCCCTCCGGAGTAGTCACGGTTAACGACCAATTCAGCAAACTCTCTGGTCACAAAGTTGTCGAGAACAAGACGACAATCGATGCCATTACTCGGTTGATTCATCCCGATGACAGCCCCAAAAAACTTTTTCACGAGGATGTCGAACCGAACTGCGAGTTTCAAGAAACGGTTGTCCGAATCCATTGTGCCGACGGGAGTTGGAAATGGATTCAATCACGGGGTAAAACGGTGGAGTGTGACCCTGAGGGAAATCCGATACGCGCGGCAGGGATCTTTCTCGACGTGACCAGTGAGAAGCAATCAGCCGACGAGATCATTCAGAAGAACGAGGAACTGCAACGGTTCGCGCATGTGACCTCACACGACCTTCGTGAACCTCTGCGGATGATCACGTGCTTCACAGAACTGTTGCGACAAGAGTACTACGACCAACTTGACCAGGACGCGCAACGATACATCGACTTTGCCAACAACAACGCAAAGCGAATGCAAGACCTGATCAACGATCTGCTTGAATACTCTCGCTTCGGGACGTCAAACGAGAAAGCGACCGATGTCGATCTAAATTCGGCGTTAAACGACATTAAGCACGATCTGTCGATGGCGATTCAAGAATCGGGCGCGTTACTCCGACACTGCAAACTACCGAGGGTTCGCTGTGTCGCGACAAAGATTTATTCGCTGCTGCAAAACCTGATCGCAAATTCGATCAAATACCGCGACCCCGAGCGCCCGCTTCTCGTCGACGTACGTGGACGACGCGAAGCGGGCTTCTATATCATCTCGATTGTCGACAACGGCATCGGCATGGATCAAAAGTTCGAAAAGAAAATCTTTGAACCGTTCCAACGACTGCATGGGCAAGGCGAGTACTCGGGGACCGGAATCGGGTTAGCGATCTGCAAACGCATCGTCTCCGAATTGGGCGGCCGAATCTGGGTGGAAACCACGAGGCAGGTTGGTTCAACGTTCCATTTCAGTATCCCAGATCACCTGATTCTCTCCTTGCCTGACGAAGAACAATTCGAATTTGCTACGGAAGGTCAGGTCGATGATGTGGCTTCGCCAGCATAAATCCGCTGGATGTCGGCGAAGCGCCAAACTTGCTGCTTTGCATCCATCACGCACAGGCTCGAACCTTGAATTCTATCGGGGGGTTCGGTATGGTGATCACACTGGTGTGATCATTGTACGTCGCCGAGCCAGATGCATGTCACAACATCTTGAAGCAGTCGAAGTTGGCCCCGTTCCAGAACACTTGCGTCCAGCGCTTGCCAGTCTTCTGACAGCGAACATTTATGCCGAGCAATCCGACAGTTGTCGTTGGGATTTCGCGGTAGAAATTGAACAGCTGTCGTCACTTGCGCTCGTCCCAAATGACTTCCGATGGTTGGTTCGCAACGGGTTAGTCGAACATCAACGAGAAATCACGTTAGAAAACGATAATGGTCGTTCGTTTCGAAAGACAGGTGATTTGACGTTTGCTAAACGAACCTGTTTCGTTTTAACGGACAAAGGGATTCGTTGTGCTGCCGGAATCGCAGCCGTGCCCAAAGACATCCTGGACCTCATTGAGCAACCGCTTCGCCGTCAAACAACAGCGGTGTCCAACAGCGCTCAAAAAATTTTCCCAATATCAAAGTTGCCAACGTCAACTCCGTCTCCGCAGTGGGACTCGGAGCGACGCGTGCTTCATTTTCGCGGCGCGATCGTCAAACATTTCAAATGGGTTGCACACAATCAGCAGGCCGTCTTGAACGCATTCGAAGAGGACGGCTGGCCACCGAGAATCGATGACCCGCTGCCCGGACAACCTGAACAAGACTCGAAACGCCGGCTCAGTGATACGATCAAGTGTTTGAATCGGAAACAACTGCATCCACTCATTCACTTCCGAGGTGATGGCACCGGCGAAGGAGTTATCTGGGAACTCACTCGTCAGCAAGTGACGGATCGTCCAACGACGAAGTGATTGCGGCTACTGTGGTGCCCGCACGATTCCATTCCCAACGTCGTCAAATGTCGATCCGATAATCGGCTCCGCGGTGGCAAGGGTTTTTGCGGCAAGGTTCTCACTCGTTAACTGCACTCCGACGCGGTTCAGATACTCTGCCCAAAGTGCGGCACATCCAGCCACGTGCGGTGTCGCCATGCTGGTACCGTTGATGGTTCGCAGCGCATGATCGCCGCCAATCCAAGCGGATGTTACGCTGACGCCAGGCCCTGACAGGTTGCACTGGGTGTTGGAAAAATTGGCAACGCTCAGGTTTCCAACCTGAGAACGTTGGAGAGCACCGACAGAGATCATGCCATCACCGGCTGCCGGGGGCGAGACAGCGATTTCATACCTCGGGCGATCGCTTTCATTTCCTGACGCCGCAACAATGATCGCCGCCTGAGAGAACGGATTGCCGGCATCAAGCAACGCGGTCAAGCTGCTAAACAAATTCACATTCGCTCGGTACTGTTCCAAAGCGATCGATGTCGCAGCGGCGATTGGATACCCCTGACTTCTAACCAAGTAGTCTACGAATCCTGGGAAATCGATTCCAAGTGACATCGAGATGACGTTGGCGCCGCCTTCATAGGCCCAATTGATCGCGTTCGCCAAACTGGCCGAACTGCCGCCTCCCGGGCCGAGGACTTTACCGATTAACGCTTTCCTCACGCCTCGAGCAACACCGATGCGAAGTCCGTTGACATCACGTCCGAAGATGGTTGCCGCACAGTGTGTTCCGTGACCGTTCTCGTCATCGGGTCCTCCTTGCGTGAAGTTGCGGCGTTCGAGCGCAACACCGCTGAACGCGACGTGTGTCGGGTTGATTCCGGTGTCCAGTACAGCGACAACGACACCCGAACCATCGTATGAGCTGGTGTGCGCTCCTACGGCTTCGATTCCCCAAGTGTTTCCCACCGCACTTGGCGTATGCTCTTGGCCGCCAACGGGTTCGATCAGTTTCAGCGGCATCGAGTCGACAATCATACTTACATCTGGATCGCGACGCAGATCCGCAGTGTCTGCGTCGGTCATCATCTCAGAGTCGACTTCGACACCGACGACTTGAGGCAATCGCGCGATCTCCGCCATCGGGCCGGCCGCGAGACTTCTTCGGAACGTTTTCTTCGCTCTCAAGACGATCCGCTCTTTCATCTCTCCCGACATTCCACGCTCCTGTGCGCAGCTGAACTCTGCGCTGCTGATTTGACACCGAATGATTTGTCACACACCTACGAGACATAAATCATCGAGCCGAAATCGATCGGAAACTACGGAAGTCTATTGGTATGAGGATTCCGGTTGTGTTCCGTAGCAACAGCGAAGAGGACGTTGAAAACCTCGGCTTCTCAAATCTACCGACGATCGGAATGGATTCACAAGCGGCGTGAATCGGCAAAAGACGCGAACCACCCTGAGGGAATCCTTCCCCCAAAGTAATTCGATAGTTCGACAATCGAACCTGAGCTGGCTGAACGCCCATTTGCCCCTAATCAAGTGGGCGGTCGACAGTGGATCGGTTCGCCGATCAATCCTCCGGCCGTTTCGTCGATGCACCTGCAACGTACAACGCGTTGCATTGATCCTATTGAAGTGCAAAACCGGCCGCGCAGCCCCGCGCGAGGGCTTTGGCATGTGATGATCGTCTCCCCATTCGCTGTGTAGTTAGACGCACACCTCTGTCCGAAGTTGCATCTCGCTCCAGAGTCGATCCCAAGAGCACGGCTTGTTTAAAAATGCGGCGGCACCGAGGTTCAGCACCTTTCGCTTGAGCGCATTGTTGACATGGCCCGTCACAACAATCACCGGTATCTCACGTGTAATCGGATTGTCTTTTAAACGGCCCAGTACGTAGTCACCTTGGACGTCTTGCATTTCGTAGTCCAAGATGATCGCCATCAGATCCTGCTGGATCGCTTCACGAAAACCATTCAGACCTTCGAGTGAGTGATAGACCTGAACCCCTTTGCTCTCGAACCGACGACGCAGTAGCCCACCCCACGCCGGATCATCATCAATGATTAAGACAGAAGGTTTACGTGGCTCGGTGGACGGCGGCTCGAAACCGGATTCCATCTCGGATCGCATGTCGAGCGCGTTGAGAAACTCTTCGACCGACAAATCTTCTTCTGCAGCTTCGACACCGGTTTGTGGTGATTCACTCGGTGCGTTAGGCGGCGCGAGCGTTTTCTTTACGACGGGCTTCTCATTCTGGAGAAGATTGCTTTTGATCAGCTTTTCGAGCGTCGGCCAAATAGCACCGGACTTCGCGACGTGATGCGCCGAGATCTGTCTGCAACGCTCCTTGATCTCGCTGTCCTCTTTGCCGGTGAGTACGACAATCGGGATATCTTTCAGCTCGGCATGGTTCGCGATCATTTCACAAACGGCCATCCCGTTACCGCGTGGCATGTTCACATCGATACAGACCATGTCAGGTCGGAGCACATTGGTCGTCGTGAGCGCAGTCATCGCGTTTCGCGCATAGACGACTTCGATATTGGGGCTGATCGACTTGCACTTTGCGACGAGTAGACGAAGTAAATCAGGGTCATCATCAGCGAATAAGATTGTCTTATGTGTCATCGTTGTCAGGCTCTGGTAAAATGTTTGGTGGGCAGTTGCGATCATCGTCCTGTAGAACGTTCTCAAGCGATCTCTTTAAACGGCCGTCCAAATTGAACCTGCCGCAACGGGGTCAACTCACACGCCGGCAAATGGGGCGTGTGACATCTTGCTCAACAACCGAATTAGACGATTGCTTTCACGGCTTCGTGTAAGCGTGAGAACTGAAACGGCTTACGGACGAAGAACCGCGCCCCCGCATCGATGGTGGTCCGCTGGTCAGCGACACTGGCTGACAACATAATCACTGGGATGTTGGCGGTTTCCTGATCGTCCTTCAGCACACGCAGTGCCTGCATGCCGTCCATCTTCGGCATCCGAACGTCCATTAGGATCGCGTTGGGCCGATGCTCTTTCGCCATCTTCACACCATCGGCGCCGTTCATTGCGGTGATGGTTTCGTACCCTTGAGACTTCAGCCGCAATTGGACACTGCTAGCGATTTGCTCTTCGTCGTCGACAATCAGGATTAATCGATCAGACATAACAAGTCTCCTTTGGCGCGATGGCCAAGTTGTCGACCAAGCTTCCAATCGCGTCTTCGATCACTTGCGTTTGCCCGATCTTGATCGCGATCTCTGAAAGAGGGCCTTGGGGGCGATTTCGGCTCAAAAACTCATGCTCGTTGATGATCCGTTTCTTCACACTTTCCAGCTCGAACCGCGGGGTGTTCACCAACAGGGTCCACTGGTCAGGCTTCGTGCGACACACGAGATCGTAGGGTCGCACAAGGTACCGAAGAAACGAATCCACTTCGTCAGCTTCTTCGACCGACGTGCAACTGACGTTGACAGTGCTGACGGCATCGCAAATTTCTGGCTGGAGTTTTAGCCAGTTCAAATACCGTTTGACGGTCCCGGTCGGGTGTGCGATCGGGAGGGTAAATCGAAACGTGCTGCCTTTTTGCAGTTCGCTGTCGACGTGCATCTCGCCGAAGTTCAAGTTCACCAACGTTTGGGCGATGTTCAGACCGAGGCCAAAGCCCTTGGTCGAATGATAGATCGGCCCGCTTCCCAGCTGTGAGAACCGCTGGAAAATCTCTTCGAGTTTGTCCTGTGGGATGCCGTGCCCGTCATCCGTTACCGAGAACTCGATTTCTTCGTCGGAAATCTTTCGAACAATGATCGACACATTTCCACGATCGCTGGCAAACTTCAATGCGTTGATTGTCAAGTTGATGACCACTCGACCGACTTTTTCCGCGTCGCAATAGACCTGGGGCAGGTCCGGTTCTATCTCGGTGGTTAAATTGACTTGCCTGACCTGAGCCTTTCGCATCAACGAAGACTCGACATGTTCCAAGATCTCTTCGACGTCGTGGGCATCGCGAGAAATCCCCATCACGCCGGATTCCAGACGACTGACATCCAACATGTCGTTAACCATGTTGTTCAAGTCATTGCCGCGATCAGCAATGACGTCTAGAAATCGACGCTGCTCGTCATTCACTTCGCCAACGATGCCTTCGCTGATGATCGACGCATATTCGATGATCACCGTCAACGGCGTGCGGAATTCATGCGAGATATTGTCGATCGACTGCTGGGCAGCTTCGCAAAGCTCTTGCAGTTTCGCGTTCTTGTTTTCCAACAGGTGCTTGCTTTCTTCCACATCCGCCAACAGACGTTCATTCTCCGACCACATGTGCTGCCGTTCGATCGAATGGCGAATGCTGCGAGTCAACGTGTACTCGTTCGCGTGGTCTTTGACGATGTAGTCTTGTGCTCCCCGGCGAATCGCTTCGATCGCGACTTCATCGTTCGGCAGTGATGTCAGCACAATCACCGGCGCGGTCGGAACGCGCTCGATGACATGTTCAACACTGGAAAGCCCGTCGCTGTCGGGCAGCGTTAAATCGGTCAAAATAATATCGAACGATTCCAAATCGGGCCTCGCCAAGGCGGCTTCCAAGCGAGATTCAGAATGAAAATCGACTTGTTCATGCGAGGCACGGAGTGCGCGTGAAACGAGTTCCGCGTCACCAGGGTTGTCCTCGATCAGCAGGATTCTCATTGCGCCCTCCTACGCATGCGGCGACGGCGTTTCTCAAACGTCGATCGCTCTTCCGGTGGAATCTCGGGAACTTTGACGTAACGCGAAATGACTTCCAGCAGATCGCAAAACTCGACCGGCTTAGTCAAAAACTCGTCCGCCCCAGCGCTCAGGATCTGCTTGCGGAGCTTTGGATCACGCATGCCCGTCAATACGATGACCGGGATGTGTTGCGTGCAGGCGTTTGCACGAATCGAAGAGAGGACGAACTCCCCATTACCGTTGGGCATGGCGAGGTCCATGATGATCAGGTTAGGGTGATTTGTGGTGGCTTCCCAAAATCCTTGGGTACCAAAGTACGCCGGATGGACTTCAAGTCCGTATCGTCCAAGACGTAACTGAATGGATCGTGATACATCGGGATCATCGTCGATGCACAAGATCCTTGGTGTCATATGCCCATGAGCTTGTTGAAGTTTGTCGACAGCTTTTGCGGTGGTACGTTCGAAGGTGTGTTCTTTTATTGCAGTTGCTGAAGTCATGCTGTTCTCCCAGTGAACCCAGCACGGGTATTTAGAAAATGTGAGTTCCAACCAATAGCCTTGATCTTTGACAAGGCCAACTAGAGTTCCGATTCGAATCCATTGAAGCCATACGGCTAACGGGTAAAGGCCTCTAGCGTCTCACATTGAAGGGAGGGATGACATTTGAAATTGCGGCCCGGTCAAGACGGTCGCTACATGATTTACCCTAGGGTGATTCCGTAGCAAGTCAAGCAAAAGCCAATGCAACTTCATGATCTATTCCCCCGACAATGTTCTGTCTTTAGCGGTGTTGTGCTTACCGTTGCGAAACGTTATCGCTCGCATCCGCTTCATTTGACAACGAGGTTTTCGTTGTCTGCTGCCCCCCGTAACGCCTATCCTGTCGCGACGCGACTTGGGACAACGTGGTGTGTCTGTGATGCGCCATCAATGATTTCACGCAACTCGTGAACCATCTCCTCAATGCCCACAACAGAGTCACGACTGCTCTTGATTTGAATGACGTTCGTTTGTGCGTTGCTGGCGACGCTGGCGACTTGGGCGGCGAGTTCGTCACCCGCCGCCGCAACCTCGCCGATGCTTCGACTGATCTCTGCGGTCGTCGCGTTTTGTTCGTCTACCGCGGACGCGATCGATTGTTGAGACTCCGACATATTCGCGATGATCCCTTGGATGCGCCGCACTGATGCGGTCACAAGATTACTATGCGATTGAATATCACCGATCGCCTGCGCAATGCTTTGTGTGGCTTTGCTTGTTTCATTGGCGAGGTCCTTGACCTCCTTCGCAACGACGGCAAACCCTTTGCCAGCTTCTCCCGCTCGAGCTGCCTCAATCGTCGCATTTAAAGCAAGCAAGTTCGTTTGTTCGGCCAAGCCGTTGATGACTTCAATCACACTTTCGATCTTGTGATTGCTTTCCTGCAAGTGCTCGATCGACTTGGTCGATTCCCGTGACTCCTGCACTGCCTGTTCGGCGACAGCGGCAGCACGGCTCATGTTCTCTGAGATGTCTGCGATACTCGTTGACATCTCGTTGGATGCCGATGCGAGCGCACTAACGCTGGACGAGATCTCGGCAACGGAAGCGGACATGGCTGATGAATCAAACGACGTTGATTTGACAGACTCCTCCAGACGATCGCTTAGCTCATGTAACGCGTGTGTGGCATCTTCGATCGAATGTGCTGACCGGTACAACCGCGATGTCACCGTTTTTTGCAATGCGAACCAGGTCAGCGCTCCGGTGAACAACAGCCCTATCAGTCCGACACCGATCACGCTAGAGAGTTGCTCGGCGACCGCCGCGTCTGCTTTATCCAGCGATTGAATGATTTCGAAGGCACCTTGGATCTGACCTGGCTTCCAATTTTCCATCGCAAAGCCTGACGGGTCAGTTCCGTCGGTGCTTCCCCATTGCGTTTCCGCCGTTGCCGGATCACCGTGACATTTTAGACAGCTCTTGGAAACATGAATCGGCCGAAAGTAGTGCACACGATTGTTTGCGTCATCAATGACGATGTGCTCTTCGAGCCCTTCACTACGCAACGTATCAAGAGCTTGTTGCTCGAGCGCATTGGGTTTGTGTTTTTGATCACGGGCACTCTCTGAAGGGACGCGAAATTGGTAGTCACCCTGTTCTGATTGGTCGGTGGCGGCATGTGCCGCGGCGACGACCGGAAGCAACGGCATCGCTTCGTCATTGCGTCCCGCTTTGATCAGGGCGAGGAATTCGTCATGGCTGATAATTCCGCTTTCCCAATCGCGTTTGCGCTGCTGCTCTGCCGCTTCCGTTTCTAGGCAGATCGTTCGCGCCTTGTCGATCGTCGTCGCAAGTGCCCGTTGATGACAGTCTCGCCGGTACATGTAAACGATCGCCGCAACCATGACGAAAGGCCCGGCAATGCAGATACCAACAACGCGATACTGCAGCGGCAAATCTGTGTAGACACGCACTCCTCAGTCCCCGAATGATTGTGACGACAACACGACATCTCATCTTGCTTTGGCAGTCGCTCGCCTACGTCACGACGATCCGTCGAACGAAGAGATTGATTTCAACTGCCGCTTATCACACGAAGGCATCGATCGACAGGATCGATGCATTGAAGCAACTACTTCAGTCGGGGCATTGGCCGAAGGTCGCTCGTGATCACAAGACGACTCTAGGACGCGATCGAGAACTCCTGGAACGGGCGGTAAGCATTCCCGCTAGATATCCACGGAGATTCTCCCTAACCGATGGTAAACCATCAGCGTTGAGGGTTTATGCTTTCACAGATGCGAAACAGATGAGCGTGCGTTCGCCGACGTTCATCAAGTGAACCTGCCATGCAGAAACCAGCTTCCCGATTTCAGATCTCGATAGACCCACCACAACTCACCACGGTCGGTCTCGATCCGATAGTAATCACGACGAACTGTCGGTCCTTCCCACCAACCGGTTTCGATACGTTCAGGTCCCCACCAGTACATCACCTGATGTGTGTTGCCTTGATAACTCAATTGTGGCAAGGACTGCCCCTGGTCCTTTGACTTTGGTGTAACGGCGAGTTCAATCGGACGACGTAACAAACGCAGGGGCCGACGCCGAGCATCGGAAGACATTGCGATGCGAATCGCATCCGCGCCAGCCACGCGTGCTCGCTTGCTGGTCAGTTGGGCAAGTGAACGACGAGTGTGATGATCGGTCAGTGAATAGGTTTTGAACGCTCGCTCCGGCAACGGATTGTTTGCCAACCTGACACCCAGAACTGCGTCACGTCCAAGCCTCCCTGAAAGCGAATCGACTAATTGCGCGAGCGAACGATCGGCATGGGTTTTGTCCGAAAGTGCAAACTCGGTTTGCGCAAACAACGAGTTCTGCCGGCTTCGTAGTGGTTCGCTTTGGAGCACAATTAAAGTCAGTTGACGCACCGGCGTGGAGAGCTTTAGCGTTTCCACACTAGAATTAACTAATTGATGTAGATGTTTTCCGTCAAGTGTTGGGGCAAACAGTCCGATAGTGGTAGATAGTTGCGAGCGACCAATCAGGTCGAGGCGACAAACCAATCGTAGTGCCCCACGTTGGTTTGTCGCCAAGCTCGCGACAACCTTCTCGACCACCTGTTCAAGATGGTATCCGATGATCTCTTGATCGTCCGTTGGGTATTCCAGTTCACAAGTGGAGGCGACCTGTTGTTCTAGATGTTGTACATCGAGCGGCAGTTCAATTTCACCACTGGCTTCTGATATCCGTTGAAGCAGCGGTTCGCCAAGTCGTCGCGCCAGACCTGCGCGTGGTAATCGAAGCAACGCACCGATCGTTGTGATTCCCAACCGATCGAGTGTGTACTTGGTTTCCGTTTCGATTCGGAGCCCGTTGACGGAGAGTGCTACAAGATCATTGACCAAATCCTGCGACACGAAATCGGGGGTTGGGTTGTAGTGTGAGTGTGCCCACGCGGCGGCGGCATTGTCGGCGATCGCTAGCCGACCGGCAAGAAAAGTCGCGGCCAACAATTGATGAACGGTACGCAGCACGCCTTGCTCGTCATCAAACAGATGCGTGACACCGCTAAGGTCACAAAGGATTGTTTCCGGTTCGGCCAGCAACATGCCTGCCCACGGACGCTTCGGAACTGTTTCGATCGCAACCATCGGAGTGACGGTCGCTTGAATCTGATCGACGACCTTTTCTAGAGCGATGCGATCAGCAACGGGATCATGTTCGATCGCGATCGGTTCGCAGATCTCGGTTTGTTGTTGTGAACTGGCTCGCCGTACCAATTCGGTTGCCTGCGCGATCGCAATGGCTGGTCGAACGCCCAGTCGGGCGGACCTTTCGCAACACCCAACAACAACGCGTCCACGTCGTGGATCGTTTTTCCAGAGGATCACCGGTTGGTTCAGCAGACTTGTGCCGGATTCGTCAGGACGCTGTGCGTGACGTTCTTCGTGCCGCCACTCGCTTCGCAGCCGCTGGATTGGCCAGTTGTGAAGCCAGACGCTTAGCAGCCGTTTCATGTCGCTGTGGATCGCTGGATGGGACAGGATGTAGAACGCCCGAATCGTCAAAGCGAACGTCAAGCTGTTTGCCGGCTTGGCCCCCACGAACTCGATCCAGCGTGACAGAGATCACTTCGGAATCGCGTCCCGACGAAAGCCGATGTCGTGGCGAGAGACGCTCGGGGGTTTGCAAACGTTTTCGTTCCGCAACGTAAAATTGTGTTTCGGCAAAACTGGGCAGGTGTCGTGCTTGAAAATTTCGGATGAACAGGCCCGGCGTGTTACCGGTTTCCGCCGCCAATTGCAAACGACGCCCATCACGATCATCCAGCCGCATTGGCAAGCGAGCGAGCACTGCGGCGACAGCGCCTGAACGCAACGCCTGGTCGATCGCCCAAAGCGCGTCATCGGATCCCCGTGGGCGTAGCAAAATCATTCGCTGAGCAGGGACCCCCAAGGCAACCGCAGCTGGCGGATAGAACGTGCCTTCGCAATCGACGATCACAAGCGGTCGGGACGTGACAGCATCGAGGCGGCAAGCAGCGGCCCGTAGCGAGAGCGATTCGGCGGCAGCACTCTCATGCGCGGCAACCCACTCCGTCAGCGTGCCCGGATGCAGACCGTTATGGGGCAACCAGACATCCATGGCCGAGCAACCGGTCGAAAACGTTGGCTCAGCCGCATTTCGGGCCGTGCTAACACAACCGACTTTTGCCCGCAACGAACGCAGCACCTCGGCTTGGGAAAGCGGTGCGCTGAGCAAATTTGCAGCCGGGGCTGGTTCAGACGCCTTGCCCACAGACACTTTTTTGGCAAGGTTGGCAGCAGCGGTCGCCTTTTTTGCAGCCGTTTCCGGGAGCGCGGTTCCGATGGGTGCATCCGTCGCCGATTGCGACCGAGGCTCCATAAAAGAAAATAAATGCTGCTCAATTGCCATTTCGGTTCATCCAGAAACGAATGGTTCTGAAAACGAAAACTCAAAAACCCAGTGCAAGCATATCCGATGCTAGCATTGCGGCTTCCTTTTTCCAGACTTTAGTTGTTGGGTCAGTTCAATGTGGGCGCGAATTCGATGGGGGCTGATCATCTCCGGCATTTTGGTGCTGGTGGTCTTTTCGCTTGCCAACACCGCTGCGGTGGACGTGCGAATGCCGCTGATGTTTCAGATCAGTGTTCCCCTGGCCATGCTACTCGCCCTGGCAGGTTTGATTGGGTTTATGGTTGGTGCACTCTGGACAGCCTGGATGCTGCGTCGGAGATCGGCCCAAGTGTCTAAAAAGGGGGCCAAACCGATCGCTGAGTCTCCGATCACTAGCTAGCGGCACCGGGGAGGCGGGCTTTTGCTCGAGGCCAGATTCCGGATTGTCAGAATTTCAGACCGATGAGAAAAATTAGGAAACTTGAGCCAAATGGGTGCCTTCTGCACGCCGAGCCGCAGCCCGTGACAAAAATTCTTCACGGCGTTTGGCCACCAATTGGTAGCGAAGCAGAACGAGCCGGGCCAAATCCCCCATTCGGTGCAGGTTGTCGTCACCGGCATCTTGACTGGCTGAAGTGATCGACCGAGTCGCCGCAGCAACATTCGTGTTTCCGTTTTGGCCGTTGTTTCTTGCCATCGCGGCCTTTCGCTTTTCCGACTGGGTTGGCTGACCCGATTGTGCCGCGGGAACGATCGCGACCGCTGGGGGGGCACTAGCAGCCGAAACGGGTGCAACAGCGGTGGTCAGCGAATCGGTATCGAAGAGCATCAGTTGCGTCATGACAGGGCTCCGGGCAAGACAATTCAGCGAAATGTTTTTTGACCAGCCGAATTGGCTGATTCGTATGGCTGAATGATCGAGACGTGCATGACACGTGAGGTCACGTCCCAGAACACACTGTCAGAAAAAAAAAGAATCGGCTAAAATCAGTTCGTTGAAATACTCCACTGACAGGAACCATTGCCAATGGCGACCGCCGAAGAAGAAGACATCGATTTCAAAATTTCGCCAGAAGACCAGGATGAGCACAGCTTTGTCACCATTTGGAACATTGCCTCGGCGACTTGCGACGGAAAACTCGAAGATACCCGGGCCCTGGCGTCCAAACTGCTGAACTTTCTCTGCAAACGGGACTGCGACTTCGTCGTCTGCAGCTCGTCCAACATCGAATACCTCGACGAAAAGTTCGAATCGGACAACAAAGTCCTTTACGACTGGAAACCGGAGAGTGAGTACGTCGATTTGGTTTCGCAGCACGCCGAAGTTCCAGGCAAGGCTTTCATGTCCTTCCTGAAAACTCACAAATTCAATCCTTCGACCAAGTACAACCCTCGTCGCGCAGATCGCGTGACCTGGTTCAACGATCGTTGGTCGATCGGTTAACCCTCGCGTAAGCCCCGCTCCGTTTCGACGGACGCCCCAAAACAGGGACACCTGTGAATGACGCAACGAACGATTCCGGCCTCTCATCGGCGAGTCGGCACTGTATTTTTACAGGGGGCGTTTTTACGGGCGGGGTTCGCAATCGTCGCTACGGCGACCTGCCTTTTTCCTCAGCCGGCTGTGTTTGGCCAAGACGAATCCCGTCCGGCTGAGGGTTCGAAACCGCCGACAGTCGGTGAATCCTCAATAGGCTTCGCCGAGTTGGCTCCCAAGCCACGCCAACGCACCCTTGAGCAGTGGGCACAGGAGCTGACTAGTGATCGTTTCCGTATTCGGCAGGCCGCAAAAGAAGCTTTGATTCAAGGCGGTTACGAAGCGGTACCCGCCTTGCGGCAGATTCTCGACGAAGGGGAACTCGATTCGACCGAGGCCGTCGTCGGGATCTTAGCCAAAATCGCCGAGAACGAACCGCCCTGGAAACAGGACGGGGCAATCGCCACGCTCGAGCAAATCGCCGGAACCGGCTTCGGAACCAAAGCGACGATTGCAAAAAGCGTCTTGAAATCGTTTAGCGAAATCCGCGACCTCCAAGCACGACAAGAACTGGCGAAAGTCGGTGTGTTCGTCGGTGAGGAAACCGTCGCTCTCGGGGCTCGCAGTCGCGCGCAACAGGTCATCCGTATTGACGACGGATGGAGCGGAGACGCAAAGCTATTGGCCTGGATTCGATGGCTGAAAGGAACTCCCTATGTCATTGTCCAAGGTGACGCGGTGCGGGCGGACGTCTTCGAATCGGTCATTCGATTGCCCGAGGACATGACGTTGATTTTGATCGAAGGTCAGCTTTCTCTCGAAGCGATTGACGTTCTTAAAAAACGCGACCGTATCGATGCGATTGAAATTCGATACATCCCGTTGAACCAATCGCTCTTGTCGCAACTTCCATCGCTTGGCGTTCGACAAGCATTGCACCTAATGGGCACAGGCACCAAAAACGACCAATTGGAACAGTTGCGTGTCGCAATGCCCGGTGTCGCCGTCACCACGCGCAGCGGCGGATTCCTAGGCGTGATCTGCCGAAGTTTGGATCAAGATTATTGCGAGGTCGACGAGGTGATTCCGGGAAGCGGCGCACACCAAGCTGGCATTCTTGCCGGCGACATTGTGATTCGCATCGACGACACAAAGATCTCGCGATTTGATGATCTACAGCGTCAAATCAACACGCACGTACCGGGCGACGAAATCAAAATTCAAATTCGCCGATTCCAGCAAGTGATCAGCACCACTGCGGTTCTAAAAAAACTCGAGACGCAATGACGGATTCGACGGCACGGAAGCACAAACCCAAATCCAGTCGATCCAAAACTGTTGCCAAGCAATCGGAACCGATCGAAGTTCCCGTCGACGAAATCTGGACGGACTCACGCTGGCGAAGCAATCTCCGCCGACGTCTGTTGGCTTGGTTTGACGACAACGCGCGTGTTCTGCCATGGCGGAGCGAGCCGACGCCCTACCGTGTTTGGATAAGCGAAATCATGTTGCAACAAACGCAGGTTGCAACGGTGCTGCCGTACTATGAACGCTGGATGAAGCGTTATCCAACGGTCGCAAGCCTAGCCAATGCAGACGAACAAGATCTGATGCGTTTATGGGAAGGGCTCGGCTATTACCGGCGAGTTCGCTCCATTCACGCCGCCGCGAAAAAGATTGTCGAAGTCCACGACGGCGAATTTCCAACCGACGCCGAAAGCGTGTTGGCTTTGCCGGGAATCGGCAGGTATACCGCCGGCGCGATTTTGTCGATCGCCTGTGATCAGCGAATGCCGATTTTGGAAGGCAACACCCAGCGCGTTTTCAGTCGCTGGGCTGCATTGCGAAGTTCGCCTACGGAGAAGGACAGCAACAAATGGCTTTGGCAATTCGCAGAAACAATGTTGCCCAATTCTGACTGTGGCACCTTCAATCAAGCAGCGATGGAAATCGGTGCTCTCGTATGTACGCCAAAGAATCCCAATTGCGATGCCTGTCCGGTCATGACGCTTTGCCGAACGGCGGCCGCAGGACTGCAGCAGGAAATCCCCGGCAAGATCAAACGAATTCAGTACGAAGATCGATCGGAGTTCGCGTTGATCCTTTCACGCCAGCTTGGAAAAACGCAGCAGTACCTTGTGCGGCAATTGCCAAACGATGCGCGATGGGCGGGACTTTGGGACTTCCCCCGGCCGACTGATGTGCAAACCGCCACGGTCGAAGAAGCTTCAACATGGATCGGGTCCCAAATCGGCGCGGCTGTGCGTCCTGGCCCACGTCTGAAGACAATTCGTCATGCGGTGACAAAATATCGCATCCAATTGCACGTCCATTCCGCAGCACTCGATGCGCCTACCCCCAATCCGATCGCTTCTGACCAATGGCAATGGGTTGGTCAGGATCAGTTGGCGGAACTTCCAATGAGTGTGACGGGCAGAAAAATAGTCGATCTGATCGTAAAATCTGATCAACCGCTTTTACCGCTCGGCTAAAGTTTCGCCCATCGGCGAATTGCGGTTTACAATGACGCTCGAATCACTCGATTAATTTTTGCGGCGACCGATCCTCGGACATCCGCCTTTCAACGCGCCCGACGCGTTCCCACCTCGATTCGTTTCTTTACGACCAACTGCTACCCCACGACTATCCAGCGATGACCAACACAACCGATCCGTCCTTCGTCGGACGCTTGGGGCGACGATCCAACGTCCCGCATTGACCCTGCAAGCATCCCTACGCGCTGCCGTTGGGGCAGCAGCACTTGTCGGCGTCAGCAGCTTTGTCGGGCATGTCGATGCCGCCGACGCGATCGGCAGCGTCGTCCTTGGTGCTGATGACGAACTGCTGGCGGGTATTCCTGGCGAGGGGTTGTTGACGGTCGAGCAAGCAGAAGAGTGGATGTCCAAAGACGGCATTCACGAACCACTGACGTACGAGCTTCCCAAAGGCATGGTCGCAGCCTCTGGCAATATCTTCGTCCCAGGCGACAACCCGATTACGCGAGCAAAGATCGAGCTGGGACGTCAGCTCTACTTTGATCCACGCTTGTCATCAGACAACACCATTTCATGTGCGTCGTGCCATAACCCGGCGGAAGGCTACGGTGCCCAAACCCGTTTTGGTGTCGGAGTCGACGGACAAGAAGGCGGCCGGAACTCACCCGTCGCTTACAACCGAATCGTCAGCAAAGAACAGTTCTGGGATGGACGCGCCGCCAGTCTCGAAGACCAAGCCGTTGGTCCAATTGCCAACCCGATCGAAATGGGCAACACCCACGACGCCTGTATCGCCGATTTGGCCGCTCACCCGGTTTACAAAGCCGAGTTCCAGAAAGTCTTTCATGATGGCGTGACCATCGAGAACGTCGGTCGTGCCTTGGCAACTTTCGAGCGTGTGCTTGTCACCGGACCAACTCCCTACGATTTCCAAAAGGAACTCGAGACCTTCGAAACACTGTTTGCGGATGACTTGGAATATCTTGACGAAGAGCCCGAGTTGAAAAAGCAGTACGACGCATTGAAAGTTGCCGTTCAAAAGCACCCAATGAGCGAATCGGCAAAACGCGGCATGAAATTGTTCTTCGGCAAAGCCAACTGCACCGCGTGTCACGCCGGCGCTAATTTTACGGACGAGCAATACCACAATCTTGGTGTCGCGATGGATGTCAAAGATCCAGACCTCGGACGCTACGTCATCACGAAGGCCGACAAAGACAAGGGTGCCTTCAAAACGCCGACCCTTCGCAATATTGCCTTGTCGCCGCCTTATATGCACGACGGCAGCCAAGCCACCTTGGAAGAAGTCGTCGCGTGGTACAACAAAGGCGGGCACCCCAATGAGTGGCTGAGTGACAAAATGAAGCCGCTGAATTTGACCGAACAAGAAGAAGCCGACGTCGTCGCGTTCATGAAAGAAGGCTTGACCGGTTCGTTCCCGAAAATTCAGACCGGTCGTTTGCCGCTGTAGTCAGACGCAGACAGAAAACCTGAAACCCAAAACAAAACGCCCGACGAACTCGCCGGGCGTTTTTCATTTTCAATGACAGGCTACTGACTCGTTTTGGCAGCCTGTTGATTTTCGCGTGTCGCCTTTCGCTCCGAGAACGTAGCGTTCTCTACCGCTGCTTTTTGCGAAGCAACAGACGACATCGGGACAGTGCAATTTTGAAGATCAAAAGGCCGCTAGGCATTGTGGACTTTCGCTGCTCCCGATTCAACGACGAACGATGCTCGCTCGAACGTCTTGCCACCGGGTTTCGTGACTTCGTCAACTGTCATGTAGTCTGATTTCCATTGCTTCGGAGTCACTTCACAGCGGATGTAGCCACGTTCCGCGTTGTGGTATTTGACGCAGGGATTATTCGCCAGAACCGCGTCCAATCGCTTGGGCTTGAGCGTTCCGTTACCGCCACTTGTTAGTGAGGTGGCGACAAATTCGGTTGCCACGGTTGCCTCTCCTTCATTGCGGTCATCAACACGCAACTCATTGACCCAGTTGGTGTGGATGTCACCGGTCAAGACCACTGGGTTGGCGATCTTGCGATCACGCATGAATTCGACCATTTGCTTCCGCTCATACAAATAGCCAGGCCACTGATCCATCGAGAACTGTGGGTTCTCGTTATCGCCACTGCGATTGACGGTCCCCATCATTACCTGCTGTGCGAGCACGTTCCAGTTGGCTTGGGACTGAATCATTTGGCTGCTCAACCATCCGCGTTGTTCGCGGCCGAGCATCGATTGTTTCTTGTCCCATGCAGCTTCATTGAGCGGCGATTTTTTGTCGTTGTTGGGTTGGTCACTGCGATACTGTCGCGTATCCAAAACCATAAAGTTCGCGAGCTGACCGAACTGTGCCGAACGGTACAACCGCATGTCACTGCCGGTTGGCATTTGGGCAATGCGAAGCGGCATCATTTCGTAGTATGCTTGATACGCGTTGGCACGACGAACCATAAAGTCGACCGGGTCGACGTCTTTCTGTTCAGAAATCTCACCAGCACAGTTGTTGTCGAACTCGTGGTCGTCCCAGGTCAAAATCCATGGGCACTGTGCGTGCATGTTCTGCAAAAGCGGATCAGATCGATACTGGGCATAGCGACTGCGATAATCGTCCAAGGTCATGATTTCTTGACCGTGGTGCGTACGAACTTTGCCATTCCTTCCCGCGGCGTACTCGTAGATATAGTCACCGAGGTGGAAAACTAAGTCCAACTCGTCCTTGGCCATCTGCTCATAGGCGGTGTAAAGGCCTTGTTCGTAGTTCTGACAAGATGTGACGCCAAATCGAACTTTCTCAGGCTGGCTATCGGGATGTGGCATCGTGCGTGCACGTCCAATCGTGCTTTCCGCGTCGCCGCAGCGGAAGCGATACCAGTACCAACGGTCCGGTTTTAGATTCGTCAACTCGACATGGACCGAGTGCCCCAGTGCTGGCCTTGCGACATGAGTCCCGCTGGCCACCACAGACTTCATTTGCTCGTCCGTAGCGACTTCCCAGTGGACTTCGACGTTTTGAATCGGCATTCCGCCGCTCGGTTCCAACGGTTCTGGAGCCAAACGGGTCCAAAGCACAAATCCGCGGTGGTCGGGATCGCCCGATGCGACTCCCAACGTAAACGGATTGACGTTTAGGTTGACGGCAAGGTCCGCGTTGACGTGCTGCGACGTCAGGACCATGGACGAAAATAAGCCTGAAAACGCAACAAAGCCACGGCGGCTCAATTGGCTACGTTCGAGCTGGCGAAGTTGACGGGGTGATCGCTTCATAGAAGTTCAACTATTGCGGGCGCAAGGGTGGGATGTTTTGAAACGGGCATCGACTCGCATTCGCCTGTGCCACGATTTCGGGGATCACATTGTCGGCGATGCAACCGACTGGTGGGGCTGCGGCGATGCGAAAATTGATTGGATCTTGCGAAACTCACGTGCAATCGACATGTCCCGGGAGATCTCTGTCGCTCTTGTAGGTCCAGCGTTTACAATGAACAACCCATCCTCTGTCACGAGCGTGCGATTGCAGCGGGGGACCGCCACCACACGTACGCCGCCCGCCTTTTAATTTGCAACTATGTATCCGAAGCCCGCCAAGGGACCGCAGACCGCGTTGCGCACGCTCCGCATTGTGTTTGCATTCACTTTGCCACTCATCACTTCCGCGACGTTATTGGCCGAGTCTGAAGCCGAAATTACGGCTGTTAAGTTTGTGGGAACTTATTGTGTCGATTGTCATCAGGGTGAAGATGCTGAAGGTGGCCTACGACTCGATGGCTTTGAATCGTCATTGAACTTGGACACATCGCTTGAGGTTTGGAAAAAAGTTGTCGAGCGCACCGAGAACTTTTCAATGCCACCGCGAGAAGCGGACGTTCCTGAAGAAGTCGCCCGCTCGGCGTTCTTGGATTCCGTCCGGGCGAGCATCCTGAAAGCCATCTGCGAAGATGGTGCACAACCCGGGCCACCGCAGCTTCGCCGACTGAACCGTACCGAATACGCCAATACGGTACGCGACCTGTTGGGTATCCATGTCAACGCGGGACACGCACTGCCATCGGACGGTGCGGGCGGCGAAGGTTTTGACAACGCTTCCGAGACATTGTTTATCTCGCCAATCTACGCCGAAAAATACATCGATGCGGCGCGCGAGGCCCTCAGCCATGCGTTCAATGATCCCGGATCGCGACGACGGATCGTTGTTTCGGAACCGAATGCTGAACGTTCGCCAAAAGATGCTGCTCGTGCGGTGCTCGAAAAGTTCTTACCCCGTGCGTTCCGCCGTGGCGTCGAAGAAGTGGAAGTCAATGAGTACGTCTCGGTATTTGAAATGGCTTTCGAAACCGATGAATCGTATGACGCGGCCATTCAGGTCACGCTGCAAGCGGCGATGGTTTCGCCGAAGTTTCTGATGTTGTACGAGACGCCAAATTTGACAGGCGAACAAGCACCGGTTGGCCAATACGAGATGGCTTCGCGACTGTCATATTTTCTTTGGGCATCGATGCCGGACGACGAACTTCTAAAGCTAGCTCGTGAAGAACGTCTGCAAGACCCTGATGTCTTGAAGACACAAGTCGAACGCATGCTGGAAAGCCGATTGAGCGATGATGGACTTCGCCGCAATGCCAAGGTTCGCGAGTTCGCCGAAAGCTTTATGGAACAGTGGCTTGGTACTCGAGCACTGGGCCGAGAGTTTATCCCTGACCCCAAAGTTGCACGTCGATACAACTCAGAACTCGAAGGCGGAATGAAGTACGAGCCGGTGTTTTTCTTTGAAGACATACTTGCCGAAAACCTATCGCTGTTGAACTTCATCGATTCTGATTTCACTTACTTGAATCGAGCCTTGGCGTCGCACTATCGAATCAAAGGCGACTTTCGTGAGCAACCTCGGCGTACCGACCTGGAACCCGATCACCACCGTGGAGGTCTGCTGGGAATGGGAGCGGTGTTGGCCGTTTCCTCCCATCCGTATCGAACGAGTCCGGTTCTTCGCGGCAAATGGATCCTGGAAACGATACTCGGGACACCACCGCCTCCCCCACCTCCGGACGTCCCCGCTCTCGAGGAAAATGATTCGTCAAATGTACCGAGCAGTCTTCGTGAACAATTAGAGTTGCACCGCGATAACGCGACCTGTGCGAGTTGTCACGACATGATCGACCCACTCGGCTTTGGACTCGAAAACTATGACCTACTTGGCGGTTGGCGAGATGAGGCAGGCGGTCAGCCGATCGATACGCGCGGCGAACTGCCGGGCGGTCAGACCTTCGACGGTCACGAAGAACTGAAAGCACTACTCATGGAACGCAAGGATAAATTCGTCCGTCATTTCGTTTCGAAAGTACTCGGGTACGCGCTGTCACGGGGACTAACCGAAGAAGACAACTGCGTGGTTGAGGAAATCACGCAAAATCTGGCACAGGACGATTACCGATCCCAGACATTGATCAAGGAAATCGTTTTAAGCGTCCCGTTTCGCTACAAACGCGGCAGTGAATAGTCCGCCAAGCTGCGAATTATTCGCCGATTGGCACTTCATTGCCTACAATACAGATCCCGCCGGTGAGCCAGCTAGGTCTCGCCCATCATCCCACCGATTGCACGGAAAGTTCGGCTATGAAACGTTCTGCAAAACAATCATCTCAACGCGAAAGTTCGGTCTATCTGAACGGCGATGCGAAACTTCGCGGACCACTTTCGCGACGAACGCTACTTCGTGGAACCGGAATGGCATTAGCACTGCCTTGGTTAGAAGCGATGATGAGCGAATCAAGAGGCGATGAGGCGTCGGTCGAAACCGACGCACAAGGCCAGCGTCCGTCGGACACGCCAATCCGAATGGCAGCGATGTTTGTTCCCAACGGGGTACGTGCTGACCAATGGACTCCTAAGGGCGAAGGCAAAGACTTTGAACTTTCGCCGACCCTGCAGCCCCTCTCGTCCTACAAAGACAAACTGTTGGTCTTGTCCAACCTTTGGAACCAGGCCAGCAACGTCGGCGACGGCCACTACGTCAAGTGCTCAGGCTACCTAACTTGCACCACGATCAACAAATCGCTTGGAATCGACTTGAACTGCAACGGTCGCTCGGTCGACCAAATCGCAGCTGACTTCGGTGAACAGCACACGCCGCTACGATCACTGGAACTGGGGATCGATCCGGTCACGACGGGTGTCGACACCAATGTCGGCTACACACGTGTTTACGGATCGCATATCGCTTGGAACGGCCCCACCAGCCCGCTTGCCAAAGAACTCAATCCACAATCTGTTTTCGACCGTCTGCTGCGTGCGACAAAGCCTTCAGCACAATCGGCGTGGCGTGATCAGTTGTTGCTTGACCGGGCATTGGGAGATGTGAAGCAGCTCAATCGAATGCTCGGTGCGTCCGATCGTCATCGCATGGATGAGTACATGCAGTCTCTGCGTTCGATCGAAAAGCGAATTGAAAAACAGTCCGCGAGCCAATCCGCAAACTGGCAACCACTGGTTTCGGTTAATCCTGAAAAACGCCCCGGTGAGGCGTCCCGCGACAACCATCAAGAGCACGTCCGCTTGATGATGGACATGATCGCGTTAGCGTTTCAAACCGATACGACCCGGGTCTGCACGTTTATGTTCGGTAATGCGGTCAGCGGGCGTAATTTCTCGTTCCTCGATGGCGTGTCCGGTGGCCACCACGACATCTCGCACCACCAAGGAAACGAAGAAAAGCTGGCCCAGTACCAGCTGATCAATCAATGGCACATCGAACAATACGGGTACTTGCTGAACAAACTTGAATCCATGCAAGAACGCGATGGCACCGTTCTGGATCACTCGATGATCATGTATGGATCAGGGCTTCGCGACGGTAATAGCCACAGTCCACATAACTTGCCAATCGTTGTCGCCGGTAAAGCGGGCGGCCGACTCAACAGTGGCCAGCACCTCAGTTTTGGTAACGACACGCCGCTTGCTAATTTGTATGCGTCGATGTTATCGGCGCTGGGCACCGGCATCGACAAGTTCGCCGATAGCACCGGTGTTCTGCCGGGTGTATTGGCGTCTTGAAGTAGCAACGACTACTGAGTGATATAAGTTCGCTGGGGGCCGTGATCCTGCAATCGCAGAAACGCCGCAGCGAACTCTTTGCCCAAGTCGACATAGCCAGCCGAATCGTAATGCCACGGATCCGAGTACTCGTACTGGTCGGTGGACGTCACCAATTCCGCGCAAGCGTCCGCGTCAACAAACTGCTGTTGTTGTTGCCGGAGTTGATCTCCATGCGTCCAAACACGCCCCGAAGGGTGATTGCCGCTATCCGAGATGCGTCCAATTACAACCGGCAAGTCGTCAGTACGGAGCGCCGCTCGTAGCAAGTCCATCAAGCGTTTGAGGTTCTTCGCGTATTCCTCGGCGGTCTCCTGATCGACTGTCGCGTCGCTTTCGCCTTGCATCCAAGCGATTCCGGCCGGAATCAATTCGTCGACTTCGCCGTCGTTGTCGATATCGCGATCTGCGAACGCTCGTCGAATCGTCGCTAAGCAGTGATCGTATTGATTGATCGAACGCTCCAGCCCTTCGGACGCTTCAAAATCTGGGTCCCAACATCCGAATCGCCCCGCGCCGGCGATGGCGATTGAGGAGCCATTTCTCGCGTATTTCACCACCGCGATATTTCGGTTGGGGTTTGCCGCCTTTAAGGCGTGAAGCATTGAAACTTCTAATCCGAAGCAGTCGGAATAGCGGATCGTGCCGTTTCGCAACTGAAACCCTGTTCCGTGACCTGGTTGAAACGTTGACCAAAATCCGTCGCCGGTAGCAGGTGTTTGGTCGGCGGCCGCTGGACTGTGATAGATGTAAACACCTGGCAATCGTCCGCTCAGTTGGTCGGGAAGTTCGTTGACTTTCCCAAACCCTTCCATGTTCGATTGGCCGCCCAAGAAATACAGATCGAACTGTTCGGCGGGGCATGCATTCAGAAAAGGCTCTGCGGTAATCAGAGCGGTCACAGCAGCAAGTTTACCGATGGCTTGGGGCAACCAAGCGAGACGCTTCATCAACATGTTGAATCCGGAACAACGTCACAGGAAGCCGTAATTGCGGCCGTTCCAATGAACCGCCGCTTGTTAATCATTCTAGCACCTGCGCAAGGCCAAAGGCGATAGCGATGTCGCCTCCGGCCGGATTGAAGCGTTGTGGTGTCTAGCGGCGTTTTCCGCGGCCTTTCCCTTTCGCAGGGCCTGCCTTTTTGTGATTCTCGACGTTGTTGTCGACGAGCAGCGAAACGACTTCGTTCCAGGTGGGCACGATCGCTCGGCGTCGGGGAGACCCGTTCGTATCAGCGTCGTCCTCTTCGCTGCTGCTGACTCGGCGGCGTCCGCGTGTACGATCGGCTTCTTCGCTTACCGACTCGCTGCGTACTTCCGTCTCACCCTCAGTGCGACCGGCACGACCACGTCCACGGCGTCCACGACGTCGCGCCCACGGCGGATCGCGTCGACTTCTTCGTCGTCCTCGTGGTCGTCATCAAAGGTCGGCTGACGAGAGACGATTTCATCGGCCTCGTCATCATCGTCGCCTTCGTCCTCGAACGAATCCTGTGCGTCATCCGCCCCACGGCGTTTGCGTCCACCGCGACGGCGGCGTCCACGACGTCGGCGACGGCGGCTACCGGATTCTTCGTCTTCGTCTTCGTCGTCGGACTCATCGGATTCCGCGTCGACTTCGAGAACTTCAACTTCTTCTTCGTCATCAACCGCTTCGACTTCACGATCTTCAAAGTCGCGGCCTCGACGATTGCGACCGCGTCGACGGCGACGACCAGAACGCGAAGGAGATTCTTCGCTGACTTCTTCGAATGGTTGTTCGTCTTGTTCGAGCTCTTCGATCGCCGCATCGAAAGATTCGGCATCGCCATCGTTTTCTGCCATACGCTGACGTTGGCCGCGGCGTCCACGGCGAGGCCGGCGTTCGTCGCGATCGCGTTCTGGCTGTCGGTCGCGGCCACCCGATCGAGCTGACGAGTTTGCTTCCAGAGCTTCGCTTTCGTCTTCCTGTTCGTCGGACTCCGGTTCTGCTTTGGACTCAGCACGATCGTTGAATTTGCGGTCGTCGCCACCGCGTCCTCGGCCACGTTCACGGCGTCCACGTCGCGGACGCTCCTGAACCTCAACCGTCGCCTCGACGTCTGCATCTGACGTAGCAGCTGCTTCGTCGTCTCCATCCTCGTCCGGCAGATCCCGGAACGATTTAAACGACAGTGGGTCGATCTCTTCGCCCTGGTCAAATGAGGGCAAGGCCGGTTCCGCGCTCGTTTGCGGTGCGCTGTCGCTAACTTCGCTCGCCTTTGTTTCTGATTCTGGCGACTGAGGTTCCACGTCGAGTTCTTCAGGATCTGGACCAAGATCCAGGCCCAATCCATCGCCAAATCCACCCGACGCACGTGCTGGCTTCGCCGGTGCGACGCTCGAAGCCTGCCGGCTTTCGACCTTCAGTGGTTCGCGGTGAGGCGGCGGGGCGGTTGTGGATTCGATTCCCAGTTGACCGGCGAGGTCGGACCAAGCGGTGTTTTCCTCTTCTTGCGTCTCGACAGGGGGCTGCTCGAACAGTTCGTCTGATGCAGTGGTCGCAGTTTCTTTCTCGAGCAATTCTGGGACCAGGGGCTGTTCGATGACAGCGGGCCCACCCGACGTCAACTCATCCATTCCGGGGTCACGCTGAGACACGCCAAATCCAGGCAACTGCGTCATCACCGTTTGCGACGTCAAGGCCTGCAGAACGTCTTCAGCCGACATGTCGTCAGCTTCCTGACCGTTTTCCTGATTGAGCGAATCGTCGGTCGGACTCAGATCGGAATCCAAATCCACGGCGGCTTCGGCAACGGGCGGCATCTCACGAGTCACCGAACCGCTGTCATCGCCAGCGTTTTCCAAGTCAGCTTGGGCGTCTTGATCAGCCTGGGGTTGCGAATCGCTTTGATTTTGCGGCTGAGACTTTGCTGACTGATCCTCCCGAGGCTGCGGTGGTTGAGGGGTGCCGAGTAATTTAGCGAGGAGATTCCAATTGTCTGACATTCAATCGATTCTGCGTAATCGAGCCGCAATCGCGTCGTCGGCGGCGGCTCAGGGTTTATCTGGTATCGCAACGAGATCGGCCAGCAGCGGGCGGGCAACCGATTCTCATCAATCGTTTTGTTCGGTCCGGAAGCAAATCGAGGGAAATTTGGGAGGCGTCAGCGGGCACTGGCAATTTGAAAAGCTACGCTTGCGGGCCAATGGGAGTCTGCTGACGGGATTTCATCTTCCTCGTGCGGCGTGAGCATGGAAAAGTCGTCATACGCACACGTTCGCGTCCGTCCGAGCGGTCAATCTCTGTTCCGATAGGGCTGTGTTTCGTTCTACGACGGCCATCATTAATTCAGGGACGGCTTCAGTCGGACTATATGTATAGCCGCGCCGAATCCAATTCCCAAGGGGATTTGCAAACAATCCAAAGGCCTACGGACCGTTCTGGGCTGTTTTTCAGCTAACTTGCTGTCCAGCAACCGTCCGCTGCCCTCGGTAATCGGCAGACTTTACCTGATCCTCCACCTCGAGCCCGCAAACGCCCTCAATCTCGTGACCGCTTCCCTGATTCAGCGTCATAATGGTGACCACCTGCGCCCCCTGATCGTTTTTGGAACCCGCCCCGAGGCGATCAAGCTGTCCCCTCTGGTCCTCGAGCTACAAAAGCATTCCCACGCGGTGTCACCGACCGTGTGCAGCACCGGACAGCATCGCGAAATGCTCGATCAGGTCCTCGGCTACTTTGAAATCACTCCCGACATTGATCTTGGCCTGATGCGGCCCGGGCAGACCCTGACCGGCCTAACCGCACGCTGCCTCGAAGCGGTCGACCAAGTCATTCAGGAACAAAAACCGGACTGCTTGGTGGTCCAGGGTGACACCACAACCGTGATGGCGTCCGCAATGGCAGCGTTTTATCACCGCTTGCCAATTGTGCACGTCGAAGCTGGACTGCGCACCGGTGACCTCGATGCCCCTTGGCCCGAAGAATTCAATCGCCGCGTCGCTGGATTAGTCACCACGCTGCACTGCGCCCCCACCGCACGAAGCCAACAAGCACTCCTCGACGAAGGCGTCGCGACAGATTCAGTCCGCATCACAGGAAACACCGTCATCGACGCGTTGATGTTGGCTGTCAAACGTGAACGTGCCGACGACGACAAGTGGCGCACCCAATACCCAATGGCAGCCGCTGACAGTGTGGTCTTGGTCACCGGCCATCGCCGTGAAAACTTTGGCGACGGACTGCAACAAATCTGTGATGCCCTGCTTGATCTGTCACGCTCGTTTCCAGAGACCGAGTTCATTTACCCGGTCCACTTGAATCCCAACGTCCAAGGACCGGTTCGCAAATGTCTCTCCGGCAGCACGAACATTCACTTGGTCCCACCAGCTGACTATCCAGGGTTTGTCTGGCTGATGGACCGCGCCACGGTCGTGCTAACAGACTCTGGCGGCGTGCAAGAAGAAGCCCCGTCGCTTGGCAGCGGTGTCCTTGTCACGCGTGAGAAAACCGAACGACCTGAAGCCGTCGAAGCCGGATTGGCTGAATTGGTCGGAACCAATCGTGACCTGATCGTCGAGCGTGTTTCGGAGCTCTTGCGGCGAGGCAAACTCGCCGACACCGCATCCATCGCGAATCCTTATGGCGACGGCAACGCGAGCGCTCGCATTGCCGAATGGATGATGTCCTAAACTCGCAGCGTTTGCGTGGTTCGCACGCCGTTACTGAGGGATGATCTCGGACCGTGTCAGGTCTTCGAACGTCTCACGCTTGCGAATCAACTTGGCCTCGCCGTCTTCGATCAGCACTTCAGCGGCTCGCAGTTTGCTGTTGTAGTTGCTGGCCATCACGAAGCCGTACGCACCGGCATTTTCCAGGATCACGTAATCCCCGACACGACACATCGGAAGATTTCGTTGATCGACGAAACCGCCCTCGCGTTGAGTAAAGATGTCACCCGATTCACAAAGCGGTCCGCCGATCACTGCGTCAACGGTTTCACGATCGGAAACCGAGTTGCCATCGGCACCGCAAACGGAAATGGGGTGATAGGCACCGTACATCACTGGCCGAGCCAAGTCGTTGAAGCCGGCGTCGAGCAGGAAGAACAGATTGTCACCGACCTTCTTTACACTGCGGACTTCAGCGATCAGCGATCCGGCTTCGGCGGATAGGTAGCGACCGGGTTCGATTTCCAACGAAATCGCGTGTCCGAAAGATTCGGCAAGTTGGTTGCGAGCCGTGTCCCAGAGCTCGAAGTACTTGTTCAAGTCGACGTAGGTTTCCGATGCGTTGTATGGCACCGGCAATCCGCCACCGGCACTGATGGTTTTCACCGTGCGGCCAACTTCCATTGCGGTGCGCCGCATCGCATCACAGACTTCGCTGAGGTGTTCCAGATCAGTGCCCGAACCGATGTGCATGTGCAAGCCGGTAATCGTGACGCCGAACTGATCTGCCAAACGCAGACACTCGTCGATTTGCGAGTGCCAGATCCCGTGCTTGGACTGCTCGCCACCCGTATTGGTTTTTTGGCTGTGCCCATGACCAAAACCTGGATTGATCCGCAAGGTCACCTCCGCACCGGGGCGACGTTCGCCAAGCTGCGCGATCATGTCAGGCGATCCACAGTTGACGTGGATGTTGTGCTCAAGCACCAGTTCCAACGCTGCGCTGTCAAAGATGTCAGCGGTGTAAACGATACCGTGGTTTTCGGCCGAGTACCCGGCGGCAAGGGCACGATAGATCTCACCCGCACTGACGGCGTCAACCACCACGTTTTTGCGACGCATACGATCCAAAATCGCAAGGTTGCTGCAAGCTTTCTGCGCGTATCGCACCACGTCAAACTTGGCCAGATCGGCAATGCGCTGCTCAATGACCGCCAGATCATAGACATACAACGGCGTACCGAATTTTTTTGCCAGCTCACTAACGGACTGACCCGCGATTTGGTGACGGCTGGTCGAAAAACTTGGTGTCGCGAGTGTGGTCATGGAATCAGCTGTTCGTGGAGGTTTCCTGGCAAGACAACCCACTATGAAAACCGGTTCGCGCCGTTTTGTCTAGGGAGCACACCCGCGCCAAGTCAGTCGCGTGTCGCTCTGCGTTTGGGTTCAATCCCAGGTCGTCGATAGGTGGCCTCAAACCGGCCCACAACGGAGACGCTACTTTGCCTTGGGCCGAAACGCTTGGATCCGATCCGGGTTGGTTTCAAGGCGCGGGCCTTCCATCAGATCGATGCAGTAGGGAATCGCAGGAAAGACCGCGTCCAGACATTCCCCGATCGCTTTCGGTTTGCCGGGTAAGTTCACGACCAAGCTGGTCCCCAACAATCCGGCCGTTTGACGCGACAGAATCGCGGTGGGAACTTTTTCGAGCGACACCTTCCGCATCAATTCACCAAAGCCTGGCATCATGCGATCGCAAACCGCTTCGGTCGCTTCCGGCGTGACGTCGCGAGGTGAAGGCCCGGTCCCACCGGTGGTGACCACCAAGCAGCAGCCTTCTTTGAGACAGAGTTCGCGAAGCGTCGCCTCGATCGTTTGACGTTCATCGGCAATGATGCGGTCGACCGTTTCAAATGGACTGGTCAAAACTTCGGCGAGGTATTCGCGAATCGCCGGTCCACCAAGGTCTTCGTACTCGCCACGGCTCGCACGATCACTGACCGTGACGACGCCTATCTTTGCGGTCGACATACCACTTCTCTCCACCCGCTTACTTCCAGTCAAGTCCTTCGTGCAGCCGGTTCAGGTTTTCGGCCTGATCATCTCTCACGACCAACATGTCTTCAATCCGCACTCCGCCATCGACTCGACCGTACAGGCCAGGCTCGATCGTGAAGACCTCGCGTTCCAGCAATGTGCCGCCACCAAAATCCAACAAGATCGGCTCGTGAACTTCCAAACCAATCCCGTGACCGGTGCCATGCTGGATCGACGGCTCGTCGGTGATCGTTCCGCGTGACGATTTGTAGCCCGCTTCGGTCAACGCTTGCTCGGTCGCTTTGTGAACCGCGTCACCGCTGCTGCCGGTGATCAACTGAGCGGTTGCGGCTGCTTTTGCGGCAACGACGGCAGCGTGCATTTTCTTGACCGTGTCAGTCGGTTCACCGTTTACGACGGTACGGGTGCAGTCGCCGCAGTAGCGTGTCTTTTGATTGGTCGGGAACAAGTCCACCACGATCGGCACACCGGTACTTAAAGGGCCTTCGCCGGCGTGGTGGCAATCGGCAACATGCGGTGCGGTCGCGATAATCGCCCCGTGACTCATCGAATAACCGCGGTTCATAAATTCGGTGGCTGCCATCGCGCGAACGCTGTCGCTGGTCAGGATCTCGCCCCCATGCGTCAGCAAGCCATCGCTGTTGACCGCCGCATTGGCAATCATTTCGCACATGACGCGCATCACCGCTTCGGTCTCCGCTTGTGCCTCGGCAAGCCAACCGATTTCTTGTTCCGACTTTTGACGGCGATCCACCACACCGAGATCGCTGTCGTAACCAACATCAATTCCGGCTTGGCTCAGGTACCAAGCAAAGATAAACGGGAACGTGCGATCGACCGTAACCATTTCGTAGCCCTGTTTGACACAGAACTGTGCGAGCGCCTGCGCGGTTGCGGTTTCGCGGTCAGCGTCCAAACCTTCGGGCGGCGCAAGGTCGGCTGGGCAGTAAACCTTTTCCGCAGAGCAGTTTTTGCGAACTCGGTCCATTTCCAAATCGCGGACGATCGCAAATTGTCCGGTGTCGGTTTCAACCCAGGCAGCCGGATCTCCTAGCCCCACACGGACGCGTCGGAACAGGGTTGCGTTTTTCTCGGCGATACCGGCGAACAGTTTGACGTTTTGGCTCACAGCGAATGGATCAAAGGTGTAGCGAAGAAGGTGACGTGACGTTATCCGTTTTGGACGTCAGGTTTAGTTTTGCGATTCGGCAATCCGCAAACTTTCGATCAGCGTATTGATCTGTTCGACGGTCAATTGCTCAGCCCGTGAATCTTCGTTATGGCCGAGTTGTTGCAGCACTTCGTCGACTTGCTCCTTTTCCATTCGCCCTTTCATCGCGCTGATCACGTTGCTGCGCAGAAACTTGCGGCGGTGGAAAAACAACGCTCGCAACGTTTCGTGGAAGTACTTCAAATCCGGAATCGCGTCGCGTCGTGCTGGGTCCAAGTCGATCCGCAAAACGGCTGAGTCGACTTTGGGGCGGGGCCAGAACACTTTTGGACCGAGAACACGAACGATCTCGGCGCTACAGAGTGACTGGATCCAGATGCTCAGGGCGCTGTAGTCCTTCGTCGACGGTTTAGCGACGATCCGTTCGGCGAGTTCTTTTTGGATGGTCACGACCATCGCATCGGGCGCTGGCGTTTGGTGCAGCAAGTTGGAAATGATCGGTGTCGCCACGTTGTAGGGCAGGTTCGCGACCAGCAAAAAGCGTGCTTCCTCGCCAACACGCTGCATCGCGTCGCGAATCGATTCCATGATGTCATCGCGCAGCGAGTTTTTGTTGCGCAGCGCGTCGCCTTGGATCAGCTTGACGTTGGGGCGATGGGCGAGTTCTTCGCTGGCGAGCTGGTGCAGGTTTTTGTCGATTTCGACGGTTAAAACCGCAGCGGCTTTGTCGGCCAGTTGGCTGGTCAACGATCCCACACCGGTGCCGACTTCCAGGACGACGTCGTTGGGACGCAGTTCGGCGGAGTCGGCGATCAGCCCGACGAGGTTCAAGTCGATCAGAAAGTTCTGTCCGTACTTTGAAACCGGACGCAATCCGGCTTCGCTCAGTCGACGGGACAGGTAGCTGGCGGTCTGACGTGGCTGATTCAAAACGGTGGGTGCCTAGTGAAAGGGCCGATGGTTTACTGTTGCGATTCGACGGTCAGCAGCCCCAGTGAGCGCTGGACGTATTTGGCCAGGATGTCTGTTTCCAAGTTCACTTTGTCGCCGACACGACGCTGGCCGAGTGTCGTGACGCTCAAGGTGTGCGGAATCAACGCGACACTGAAACTGTCTTCGTCAGCGTCGACAACGGTTAAACTGATCCCGTCGATCGCAATGCTTCCCTTGGCGGCGATTTGGGAAGCGTAGCGTTTTGGCAGGCGAAAACGAAGGGTTGCCCAAGGCGGATCCTCGGTTCTTTCGATCAATTCGCCCAAAGTATCCACATGACCGCTGACGTAGTGGCCACCCATCCGTGCCCCCACTTCCAGTGAGCGTTCCAGGTTAACTTTACCTCCGGCACTCAATTCGCCCAGGTTAGTGCGCGAGAGGGTTTCCTCGCCGGCTTCGAAATCGAGCTTCGTTCCGTCGATGGCGATGACCGTCAAACAGCATCCGTTAATGCAAATACTGTCGCCCATCGCGACGTCCGAAGCGATCAAATCGGACTCGACGCGGAGCCGTTTGCCGGGTGGATCGTCGATCAGGTCGACGACCGTGCCCATCGTTTCTACAAGACCAGTGAACATTGTTGAGGAACCAAGGGTGTAAATTGTCGCAAAAGCGCTCGGCGGGTAGTCACTTGAGCTCGCATTGGACAGAATGCCGCCCGAACCGACAAGCGATGGCTTTAGGCATTCCCCCCTTAACACACCCCCAACCGAACAATTTGCAAGAGGAATTCCGATGTCCCTGATCCAAGCGATCCACGCACGCCAGATTCTCGACAGCCGCGGAAACCCCACCATTGAATGCGAGGTCCTGTTGGAGGACGGTGCTCACGGTCGTGCGGCAGTTCCCAGCGGCGCCAGCACCGGTGCTCACGAAGCATGGGAACTTCGCGATGGCGATAAGTCTGTCTTCCTCGGAAAAGGCGTCCTGACAGCAGTCAACAACGTCAACGAAAAGATCGCCAGCGAACTGCAAGGCATGGACGCACTCGATCAAGCCGAGATCGACGCGACCATGATCAACCTGGACGGCACCGACAACAAGAGCAACCTGGGCGCCAACGCGATCCTGGGCGTTTCGCTCGCAACCGCACACGCCGCGGCCGCTTCGACCGGCCAGCCGTTGTACCGTTACCTCGGTGGCGTCGGCGCTCGTTTATTGCCAGCCCCCATGATGAACATCATCAACGGTGGCGAACACGCCGACAACTCGGTCGACATCCAAGAATTCATGGTTATGCCACTCGGATTCGAACGATTCAGCGACGCACTGCGTTGCGGTACCGAGATCTTCCACAACCTGAAAAAGGTTCTCAGCAGCAAAGGTTACAACACCGCTGTTGGTGACGAAGGCGGTTTCGCTCCTGACTTGAAGAGCAACCAAGAAGCTCTCGACGTCATCATGCAAGCGATCGACCAAGCAGGCTACAAAGCCGGCGAACAAGTTTGGATCGCTCTCGATGCGGCTTCGACCGAGTTCTACGACCGCGACAAGCAAAAGTACTCGATCGACGGCAAAGAACTGTCGGGCGACGAAATGGTCGACTTCTTGGCTGGCTGGTGCGACAAGTACCCCATCTGCAGCATCGAAGACGGTTGCGACGAAGACGACTGGGACACCTGGAAGAAACTGACCGAGCGCGTTGGCGACAAAGTCCAACTCGTCGGCGACGACTTGTTCGTCACCAACGTTCAGCGTCTGCAAAAAGGCATCGACGAAGGAATCGCCAACAGCATTCTGATCAAAGTCAACCAAATCGGTTCGCTGACCGAAACCATCGACGCGATCCAATTGGCTGCTCGCCACGGTTACACCGCCGTGACCAGCCACCGCAGTGGTGAAACCGAAGACAGCACCATCGCTGACTTGGCAGTTGCACTTTGCACCGGACAAATCAAGACCGGATCGGCAAGCCGCAGCGATCGTATGGCCAAGTACAACCAACTGCTCCGCATCGAAGAAATGCTGGGCGACGCGGCACTTTACGGCGGACCACACTTCGCCGCGAAACTGAAGTAGTCTTCAGCTCGCGACTTCTGAATTAGCGAAAAGGGTCTTGGTATTCAGCCAAGGCCCTTTTCTTTTTCGTTCAAGACAAGCCGATTTGAATTACAGCCCCGACGTGCTGTCGTCGACCATCGGCAAATCCTCCAGCGTTTCCAGACCGAACAGCGTCAAGAAACGCTCGGTCGGATAGTAGTGCGGGACCTTTTTGCCGCCGCCATCCGGTTCAAGGCGTTTCATTTCCAGCAGCCGACGCCGAACCAACTGGTTCAAGAGCGAACCGCAGTCTTTTCCACGCTGATCCTGAACCGTTTGACTGGTGACACCTGGCTGATAAGCGACGAGTGCGAGGACCTCGATTGCCGCTTGGCTGAGTCTTGTTTCGCGGACTTTACCAAGAAAGGACTGGCGTACCGTTTCAACAGCCGGTGCGATCGTCAAACGATACGCGCCTTCGTTCTCGATGATGCGAAGTGCCTGACCGTGTTCTTTGTACGACGCGTTGAGCGAGTCGATCATTTCGACCACTTCTTCTTCGGTCACGTCGCGCATCAAGGACGCGAGACGGCGAGCGGTAAAGGCGTCATTCTCTGGGTGACCGACGAAGAGTGCGGCTTCGATGATGCCTTCGGGGTGGACGGTATCGTCCGTTTCCGGCGCGTCCGACTCGACGCCGTCATCATCCTCCGAGTCGGATTCCTCGGGTTCCGGTTCCGGCGGCGCGGCAAAGGTTTCTGGGTCGTGCTTCGCGGCCGCTCGCGCGTACGCGGTGCCCAGATCGTCTAGCGAGAAGCCGTCGACGCCGGCGTCAAATTCGTGATCGTCGTCTTCCCAACCGGAATCTTCCATGCGGTTACTCGGCAGCCTATTTCTGGTTTTTGACCCACTCAACAAATCGCCCGATCTGCTCGTGCGCGAGAAGTGATTCGAGAGTGTTGAAGTGACGCCCCAGTTCCTTTTCCCTGGGCACAAAGCGGTGAATGCAATTGTGGCATTCGTGACAAAGCGAAACGGTTTGCCTCATCCGCTCGCGAGTGTACCGTTTTTTGAACCACTTGTTGCGATGGCACGTGCGAGGAATCAAGTGGTGCTCGGTCGTCCCTCGCTTGGTCCGCCGACCGCAAAGCTCGCATGGTTTCGGTAACGGCGGTTCGACAGACACGGGTGATCCGTTGGCGGATGAAATGGTCCAGCGGCTTTTGAAAGCCGCGAAGGTGACGTTTGCGAAAACCCTGCGGCATCTTCACGTGCTTCAAGGCAGATGATTTCGCCGTTGTGATGACAAGTGCCGTCTGGTGGTACACCTTTTTGTGAACACAACGTTATCATAGGAGCCCGCCCAGATTCCCCTGTTGTCCACCGATGCGTACCGATTAGCGCCAATACCTCGGTGCCCTTTACCAAGTCCAATGGGCTGATCGGTTTCATTGCCACGCCAGATCTAGACGTCCAAGATGCCTACCACTGTTCGCTTAAAATTGATGATGTTCCTCCAGTTCTTTGCCTGGGGAGCCTGGTTTGCCAGCCTTTCGGCGGCAATGGATACAAAACTGCTGGGGGCGTTTATTGGTGGAGCATATGAAGCGGCGCCAATCGCTGCGATCTTTGCACCGCTGTTCCTCGGCTTGATCGCTGACCGCTTGTTCTCGTCCGAGCGTGTGATGGGCGTGCTGATGCTGGTCGGCGGCTGCATCATGTTGTCACTTCCCGGAATCGCCGAGAACGCATCGGTGTTCGCCAATGAAATGGCCGAATCGATGCGTGCAGCCGGAACCTATGACGCCGATGTGTTCACCGAACGCCAACAAGCCGAAAACACCGCCGGCAAAACGCTGGTTTGGATGATCTTGGCGTACCTGCTCTGCTACATGCCGACGCTGGGCTTGGGCAACACGGTTGCGTTCTCGAATATCCCCAGCCAAAACGAATTCCCAAAGATTCGCGTGTGGGGCACGATCGGTTGGATCGTCGCCGGTTTGACCGTGGGCGGATTCGGTTGGTCATCTTCGTACAATATTTTCTGGCTCGGGGCGGTCAGTTCGCTTGCCTTGGGCGCGCTGTGTTTCTTTTTGCCCAACACACCGCCTCCGTTGAAAGGCAAGCCGATGGACATGCGATCGCTGTTCATGGTTGACGCATTCGCGCTGTTGAAAGACTTCAACTTCTTGGTCTTCGCGGTCTGCTCGACGCTGATCTGCGTTCCGCTGGCGTATTACTACGGCATGACGGCGACCTACTTGAACCAAACCGGCTTCTCGGAACCGGCGGCAACGATGACCATCGGCCAGATGTCAGAAATCTTTTTCATGCTGCTGATCCCGTTCTTCTTCCGCCGCTTGGGCGTGAAAGTGATGATCTTGGTCGGGATGGCGTGCTGGGTTCTGCGATATGCCCTGTTCGCATTCGGTGCTCCCGATCAGGTCACTTGGATGCTTTTGTTGGCCGTTGCCCTGCACGGGATCTGCTACGACTTCTTTTTCGTTACCGGATTCATGTACACCGACCAAAAAGCACCGGCTGCGATTCGTGGCCAGGCACAAGGGTTGTTGGTGTTCCTGACTCAGGGTGTCGGAATGTTCTTCGGCTACCGAATCATGGCGGGCGGAAACCTGTTCGGATTCATTCCGTTGAACCTGACGTTCGGCAAATACGGGGAACAAGTCGCTTCGCCCAACTATGTCGAAGCACTCGGCCAGGCCCGTGGCGAAGGAGAAGCGGTATCGTTCCTCGAATCGTTCACGAAAATGTTCTCGCGCTCGCTGCCTGAATCCCTGGATCCAGAGTTGCTCGCCAGCACGATGGAGCAGTGGAAGAATTTCTGGCTCTCTCCAGCGATCATGGCCGCGATCATTTTCGTGATCTTTGCCGTGACCTTCTGGGATCGCACGAAAACAGAACCGACCGTCGCCGACGCGGCAGCCGCAGATGATCTGCCCGCCGATCCTGCGGTCTAATCACAAGCGATCAGGTCGCTTGAAAATTCGACCTCTGGCGTGAGAAATCGCCAGAGCGTCGTTCAGCCCCAAAAAACTTTTTTGTCTCTCGGGACAGATCAGCTTCGATTGAACTCGATGTCGCGATGCTCTCCGGCGTGCGACGACAGCGCCGTTTCGCCGTCCCCCTTGCGAGCGGACTTCGGGAAAACTGGGCCGCGAACGCAAAAATATCGGCGTCCGTGTCCTACGCAAGTCGGTGGTTGATCTGATATCCTTCCCGAAATTTGGATTCGATCGTACTGACCACCGGAAAATCGACGTGCCACGACGCGACGACATTAAAAAAATCTTGCTTATTGGAAGCGGCCCGATCGTCATCGGGCAAGCTTGTGAATTCGATTACTCGGGAACGCAGGCCTGTAAGGCACTTCGCGAAGAGGGTTACGAGGTCGTGCTGGTCAACAGCAACCCCGCAACCATCATGACGGACCCGGCGACCGCCGATTCGACCTACGTCGAGCCGCTGACGTGGCAAATGGTCGAAAAGGTCATCGAAAAGGAACGCCCCGACGCACTGTTGCCCACCCTTGGCGGCCAGACCGGCTTGAACGTCGCGATGGACTTGGACGCCAACGGGGTGTTGGAGAAATACGGCGTCGAAATGATCGCCGCCAACGCGAAAGTGATCGCGAAAGCCGAAGAACGCGACCAATTCAAAGTCGCGATGGAAAAAATCGGCCTGGACGTCTGCAAAGGCTTCACCGTCCACACGATCCAAGAAGCACGCGCCGCACTGGATGAAGTCGGCCTGCCAGCGATCGTCCGCCCCAGTTTCACCATGGGCGGCAGCGGCAGCGCAATCGCATACAACAAAGACGAGTTCGACTCGCTGGTCAAAAACGGTCTCGACCAGTCACCCGTCACCGAAGTCTTGATCGAAGAATCGATCATCGGGTGGAAAGAGTACGAAATGGAAGTGATGCGGGATGCCGACGACAACGTCGTCATCATCTGCGCGATCGAAAACTTCGACCCAATGGGTGTTCACACCGGGGACTCGATCACCGTCGCCCCCGCTCAAACCCTGACGGACAAAGAATACCAACGGATGCGTGACGCCTCGCTGGCCGTCATCCGTGAAATCGGTGTCGAAACCGGAGGCAGTAACATCCAGTTCGCGATCAACCCCGAAACGGGACGCATGATCGTGATCGAGATGAACCCCCGCGTCAGCCGCTCGAGTGCGTTGGCTAGTAAAGCGACTGGGTTCCCGATCGCCAAAATCGCCGCGAAGCTGGCCGTCGGCTATCGCTTGTGGGAATTGCCCAACGACATCACCCAGAAAACCAAAGCCTGCTTCGAACCGACGATCGACTACGTCGTGACCAAGGTTCCCCGCTTCGCGTTCGAGAAATTCCCCGAAGCCGACGCGACGCTGATGACGCAAATGAAAAGCGTCGGCGAAACGATGGCCATCGGACGTACCTTCCGCGAGTCGCTGCAAAAAGCCCTGCGTGGTTTGGAAGTCGGCGCATTCGGCCTGGGCAGCGACGGCAAAGACCTTTGGGGAAGCGACGAACAACCTGACCGCGATGCCATCATCGCGAAACTTGGCACGCCGAACGCCGAGCGAATTTTCTACTTGCGATACGCACTCAAGAGCGGCATGTCGCTGAAGGAAATCCATTCGATCACGCACATCGACATGTGGTTCCTCGACCACCTCTCGCAAATCATCGAACAAGAGAACGCGATTCGCGCGGTCGGATCACTGGAAAAGATCGAATACGACCAAATGTGGCGTGCGAAACGCGACGGGTTCTCCGATCGCCAACTCGGCACCATGCTCGGATCGACCGAATTGAAGGTCCGCGAAAAACGACTGGAACTCGGCATCCGCCCGGTCTTCAAGAGTGTCGACACCTGTGCGGCCGAGTTCGAAGCGTACACGCCGTATTACTACAGCACCTATGAACAAGAAGACGAACTGCCAACGAAAAGCGATCGCAAACGCGTCGTCATCCTTGGCGGTGGCCCGAACCGAATCGGTCAAGGCATCGAGTTCGATTACTGCTGCTGCCACGCCAGTTTCGCACTGCGTGAAATCGGTTACGAATCGATCATGGTCAACAGTAACCCCGAAACGGTCAGTACCGACTACGACACGTCGGACATCCTGTTCTTTGAACCGTTGACCATCGAAGACGTCCTGAACATCTGCGACGCGACCAAACCAGACGGCGTGATCGTTCAGTTCGGTGGCCAAACGCCATTGAACCTTGCACGCGGCCTGCAAGAAGCCGGCGTACCGATCATCGGAACCAGCGTCGACACCATCGAAGCTGCCGAAGACCGCGAACGTTTCCAAGCATTGATCGACAAGCTTGGTCTGCGTCAACCGCCAAGTGGCATCGCCCGCAACATGGACGAAGCACGCCGCGAAGTCGAACGTATCGGCTACCCAGCGCTTGTCCGACCAAGTTTCGTTCTTGGCGGTCGCGCGATGGAAATCTGCTACGACAAATCGCAATTCGAGCGTTACGTCGCCGAAGCGTTTATCGTTGCCGATGGCCAACCTGTCTTGATCGACCACTTCCTTGAAGAAGCCACCGAAGTCGATGTCGACGCGGTCAGCGACGGAAAAGACGTCGTCGTGATGGGCATCATGGAACACATCGAAGAAGCCGGCGTTCACAGCGGTGACTCCGCCTGTGCCATGCCGCCGTTCTCGATCGCTGACGAAGTGCTCGACGAACTTCGCAAAGCCGCCGATAAACTGGCGCGTGCTTTGAACGTGGTCGGATTGATGAACATTCAATTCGCGATCAAAACCGAAGACGGCAAACCGGTTGTCTACGTTTTGGAAGTCAACCCACGTGCCAGCCGCACCGTGCCATTCGTCGCCAAAGCAACCGGTTGCCCTGTCGCCAGCGTCGCGACCAAAGTCATGACCGGAATGTCGCTGGCCGAGATCGGCGTGACCAAGGAACCTGTGCCAAAGCACGTTTCGATCAAAGAAAGCGTGTTCCCGTTCCGGAAGTTTGCTGGCGTCGACATCGTGCTCGGCCCAGAAATGAAGAGCACCGGCGAAGTCATGGGCATCAGCGACAAGTTCTCGCTGGCGTTCGCCAAAAGCCAAATCGCTGCTGGCGTCACGCTTCCGACCGAAGGCAAAATCTTTGTCAGCCTCAGCGGCCGCCACAAAGAATCCGCCGGCTCACTGGGACGCGACCTGATCAGCCTTGGCTTCGAAGTTCTCGCCACGTCGGGTACGGCGGTCAAACTGGAAGAAGAAGGTGTCCCGGTCACGCGAGTGAAAAAGCTCGCCGAAGGTCACCCCAACCTGATCGACTATCTGAAGAACGAAGACGTCGCCTTGATCATGAACACGCCTAGCGGAAAAGGCGCTCGCACCGACGAGGGCAAAATTCGCGCGGCGGCTGTTCAACACGGCGTCCCCTGTATCACCACGGTTGCTGCTGCCGAGGCAGCTGTACGTGCGATGCAAGCCCTTCGCGACGATGTGTTGAGCGTCCAATCGCTGCAACATCGCTATCAGGAGTAACCTGCGAGCATGTCCGATTCTCAAGTGAAGCCCCGAAACGCATCGGGGCTCGAATACGATCCGTCAACGTTCCGTTTGCTTGTCGTCGACAACGAAGCGGCACACGCGCATGCGATGATGGAAAGCTTGGAGAAGGTCGGATACAAGTGCACCGTCGCGACCAGCGGCCCCGAAGCGGCCAAGCTGATCGAGCGTGATACCTTTGACGTGATCATCACCGACATGGTGATGAACGATGTCGATGGAATGAAACTGCTGAAGCTTGCCGGCGAGCGATTGCCGGACGCCGAAGTCGTGATGGTCACCGGACACGCCACCGTTCCAATCGCCGTCGAAGCGATGCAACAAGGCGCGTTTAATTTCCTGGAAAAGCCGATCACCCCGAATCGCTTGCGGGCGATCGTCGAAAAAGCAGTTGGCGCGGTCGCTTTGCGTCGCCAGAACACCGAACTGATGTCCCGGCTGGACGAACGCTTCGGTTTCGAAGGCATCATCTACGCAAGCAAGAAAATGCAGGAGGTCATCGACCGCCTGCGACGGATCGCGGCAACCGACGCGACGGTGCTGATCACCGGTGAAAACGGAACAGGTAAAGAGGTCGTTGCCCAAGCGATCCACCAAAACAGCTCGCGTCGCAACAAGTCCATCGTCGCGATCAACACCGGTGCGATCGCCGAAAACCTGGTTGAATCCGAGCTGTTCGGACACGTCAAAGGTTCGTTCACCGGCGCGGACGCTGATCGTGTCGGCGCCTTCGAATACGCCAATGGCGGCACATTGTTCCTGGACGAAGTCGGCGACATGCCGATGGGAACTCAGATCAAACTGCTGCGAGTCCTCGAAGAGAGCAAGATCACTCGCGTCGGCGACAACAAAGCGATCAAGGTCAACGTCCGCCTGGTTTCTGCGACCAACCGGCCGCTTGAAGACATGATTGAAGCCGGAACGTTTCGCAGCGATTTGTACTTCCGTCTAAAAGTCATCACGGTCGAGCTGCCCCCGCTCCGCGATCGTCGTGAAGACGTGATCCCATTGATGGATCACTTCCGAAAGATGTTCTTGCGCCGGCACAACAAGTCATCCGCCCATTTCACCCCCGCCGTCACGAAGCGTTTCTTCGCCTACGATTGGCCAGGCAACGTTCGCCAACTGCGTAACTTCGTCGAAACGATGGTCGTCCTGGACACGGACGAAAAACTGGACCTCGACGACTTGCCTCCAGAACTGATGGACGAAGCGGAGTTGAACGTCCCCGAAGACCTTTCCGCCGTGCCCACAATCGAAGGTGGAACCGAATCAGGACTGATCGGCCAGCCGCTGAGCGTGATTGAGAAGTGGGCCATCGAAAAAACCCTTCAATTGACCAACGACAATCGCGAAGAAGCCGCACGGATGCTCGGGATTGGTGCCCGCACGCTCTATCGCCGCTTGGACCAATACAAAAAAGACGGCGATTCGGTCGAGTAGTCACGCCGCTACAATGGGGCGTACGAGGCGACAGCCGGAACTCGCCGCCGCGTTTCAAATTTCTTTGCAAGGTCGCTCCGTTTTTCTCATAACCAGCGAAGCAGCGACATGGCGGCTGGCACACGATTGGTGTCCCGATTGATGGGGCTGGAAACCGAATACGCGACGCTGGTTGCTGGCCGACCGGAGCTTTCGTCCGCAGACCTTCCGGCGAGCGAGAAGGTTTACAAACTGATTTGCGACGCGATTCGGAAAGACCAACCGACCGTTCCTGGCTTCTACGACGCCGAGCAGATCTTCTTAGCCAGTGGCGGCGCCGTGACCTTCGAGTCGCATCCATCACTTCATTCTGTCCCTGGTGGCTTTGTCGAAATCGCTACGCCCGAAGTGACCAGCCCCGACGAACTTCTCGCCTGCCAACGATCCATCGATCAGTTGGTTTCTGAAGCAGCCGACAAAGCATCCGGGCGGCTTGATTTGCGGGTATTGAAAAATAGCACCGACGCCTTGGGGCACATTTATGGCTGTCAAGAAAACTACGAAGCGGTCGTCGCAACGGGGATGTGGCTGGCGATCTACCGTTGCTGTGTCCTGATCCTCTGGGTAGCGCAAGTCTTTAGCCTGCTGTTTACGTTGCCTGTTCTGGCGCTCACGGTATCGCTGGTCTTCGCCATCCGGCTTCGGCAACAGCAGTTTGGCGACCGACTCGCCAATTCGACATCGCCAACCAACAATCGAGATCCACACCAGTCTGCCGGCGAGCTTTTTGAGTCACTACCTGAATGGTTGAAGGGCACGCTCACCACAATGCTGCGTCTGGTGCATTGGCCCACAGTTGTCCTTCTGCGGATCGTTGCCAAGCACGTTGCCTTTCGAAAGCAACGAAAGTACCTGACGCCGCTGCTTGTATCGCGAGTTGCCTTGTGCGGAACAGGAGACTTAGATCACGAAGGTCGCTACCGTCTGAGCGCCAAAGCGCTTGCGATCGATGCAATTGCCGACATGGGAAGCTATGACGGTGAACGTCCCATTTTCGTCTACGGCCACTGGCTCGGGCAGTTTTGTGCAAAGACATTTCTATCGCTTGGGTCGAGCGCCGCGATGTTTCATCGACGCCAACGATTGCAGATCGGACTATCCGATTCCAACCTTTCGGATTTAGCGGAGTATGTCAAAGTCGGCCAAGTCTCACTGATTCTAGACATGATCGAATCCGACCAGACAGCAGATCTCTTAAAACTACCGAAGCCAATCGACGCGCTCCATCAGATCGCCAAAGACTGGGATCTAGTGCGGCGGGTCCGAACTAGCCGAGGCACGATGAATGCGATTGAGATTCAAAAGACCTACTTTAAAGCAGCGCAGCAATTTGTAGAGTCTCGGCCAACTTCACAGCGAGGCGAAGCTGAACTGGTCCTCCGCCGCTGGGCAGAGTTGCTAGAAGTCGTCGTTGCTTATCGACGCGACGCAAAGAATGTCACGCCAGCCCTGGGACGTGTCGACTGGCTCACAAAACATTGGATGATTGACCAACTGGGACCGGACGCCGAATGGATCGCCAAAAAGAAAGCGGACCTTCGCTATCACGAACTTTCCGCCGATGGCTTCTACCAAAAGCTCGTCGCGTCTAATCCATCGCTGAAGCTGATAGACCCACAGCGTGTCGAACAGCGGAGGAGAACGCCTCCTGCCGATTCACCGGCGACCAAACGAGGTTGGCTAATCCGCGAATTCGGCGATGGAGAAGACAGCGTTGCTGCCGAGTGGGGCTACGCCGTCCTAGGCGAAGGTCGAGACCGCAAACGCATCCATTTCAAATAACCAGACCTCAAACGCATCCAGCTCTGGCGTCCATCATGAGCCCATTTTCCGCACAGAACGCCCAGTCTCGACACTCCCATCGAAACGGCTTTCGTGTTGACCAATTTCCGTTCAGACGACCGACACCCGAACGTACGATGATGGTGGCCGGATGCTCAGCAGCACCTACAATAACGGTGTCGGCGAGACACGTGCCTACAACAACGACAACACGCTGGCGAGTATCAGCTTCAGCGGGGCGTCGATCGGTAATTTCAGCTACGACTGGGACGCCAATAAGAACAAGACCAGTGAGGGGATCACGGGGACGATGAGCGGTTTCGGTTTTGATGTCGGTGCGAGTGGCTACGACGACGAGGATCGCCTCGTCTCGTGGGAGCGTGACGACAACAACCTGGACCAGGCTTGGAGTCTGAGCTTAGTTGGCGACTGGGACAGCTACACCGAAAACGCCAGTGTGCAAGCTCGGACCCATGGTGATACACACGAGTTACTGACGGCTGCCGGCCAAGCGGTCAATCACGATGCCAAGGGGAACCAAACTCTGATTCCGGCGATCTTGCGTCCTGGCAGTGACCCGCTATCGATGGCATGGGACTTCGAGAACAAGTTGGTTTCGGCGGACGTCGACAACGACTCGGTGGCCGATGTGACCTATCAATGGGACGCACTGGGGCGACGGGTCGGGCGTGACGACGGCACAACCGCAACGGTGTTCGTCCAATCGGGACAGCAAACGATTGCCGACTACACCTCAGGTGCGGCGGCCTCCAGTCCCACCTACGACTACGTCTATGCGTCTTACATCGACGAACCGGTCATGCGGTCAGGAAGCGGCGGCAACAGGTACTACCATCGCAACCAACAGTACAG
>PPHI01000031.1 GCA_002901265.1 Rhodopirellula baltica
CCCCGTTTCGATACAGCGTCCCATTGCCTGGCGTGGAACTGACCGTGTAGACAAGTTGTGAACTCGAATTATCAACATCTGTTGTTTGCAACATCGCGGTGGTAACGAGATTGGCGCTCGAACCTTCCGCGACGGTCGCACCCGTGTTGGTTGCGAGAACCTGTTCGTCATTGACGGGAGTCACCGTCCAGTTGAACGTGCCACTCGATGTCGCACCGACACCGTCATCGACTGTGAAGTTAAACGCGTCAGAAAGCGTTTCGCTTCCGTCATGCGTGTACGTGATCAGGTTCGAATCAATGTCGGCCTGCGTGAAGGTATCCGTAGCTGACAAAGCCACCCCGTTTCGATACAGCGTCCCATTGCCTGGCGTGGAACTGACCGTGTAGACAAGTTGTGAACTCGAATTATCAACATCTGTTGTTTGCAACATCGCGGTGGTAACGAGATTGGCGCTCGAACCTTCGGCGACGGTTGCACCCGTGTTCGTTGCCAACACCTGTTCGTCGTTGACACTTGCGACGTTGACCGTGACACGATCCGATGCGGAACTAAATGCGGTCGTCCCGCCAGTTGACGTAGCGTCCACTTGACTGCCTGCGGAACCTGACGTTTGGTCCCAACCTCGATAATCGAACAACAGCGTGCCGCCGTTGTCGGTCGCCGGAACAAACCGAACCAAATCCGAGTCCCGCAACAAAAGAGCAGACGACGGCGAGACACTCGGTAGCGTGATCCAATTCGCACCGCCATCAATGCTATACTCGATCGCACCACCGGAACCACTGAATCCGAAGACGGCGATGCCTTCCTGAGCACCACTATCCGGATCGGTCAAAGTGGACCCCAATAGCGTTGCAATATTAGTAGCAAATGCCGGCGCATCTTCGCTGGTGTTGTAAACCGGCGCGTACGGCACAAGTATAGGTGCATCGTTGACAGGCGTGACATCGATCGTCCGTGATTGTGAATTCGAGGCGATGTCCCCGTCATTAACCGTGAAGGTGACCGTACGTTGGCTCGTGCTTGGGGCATCACTATTGTTGGTGTAGGTGACACTTCGCAGAGCCGTTTGGTAATTGGCAACACTTGCCGTACCGGTCAATGTCAATATCCCGGTCGACGAATCCCACGAACCGGTGATTCCATTTTGATTGGTGAATCCCAAAACGTCTTGACCATTGACGTAGTTGCCGCTGACTTGGACAACCGCTGATTCCAAATTGGTATCGTCAACGTCGGTTAACGAAAGCGTCGATGTGATCGCTACCGCACCAGCGTTTTCGGTATAGCTCAGTGTGGAACCTTCGATCGCAGAAGCAACCGGGGCGTCATTCACATTGCTGACCGTGATATTGAATGTCGCACTTGTCGTCGCCCCGATTCCGTCGTCGACGGTAAAGTCGAATGCATCACTTGCGGATTGACTGCCATCGTGGCTGTATGTAATCAGGTTGGCATCGATATCTGCTTGCGTGAACGTGTCGGATGCGATAAGCGCGACGCCGTTGCGATAGAGCGTTCCATTGCTCGGGACGACATCAAGTGTATAGACCAGTTGTGAACTCGCATTGTCCACGTCGGTCGTTTGCAGCATCGCGGTGGTAATGGTGTTACCGGTCGATCCTTCACTAACTGTCGTACCGGTATTCGTTGCCAAAACCTGCTCGTCATTCACCGCCGTGATATCGATATTTACAGTTCCTAAATCGACGTCGCCGCCGCCACCGGTTCCTGTGTTTCCACCATCGTTGACAACGACATTGACCGTATCGGCGTCATTCCCGTTCAAGTTGGCAGTGGAATGCACGTATTGAATGCTGCTAGCGTTGTTCAAGAACGTATTCAGATTTGCAACGGTTCCTGATAACGTCATCGCACTTGACGTGCCGCCGACTGTTACACCACCACCGGAAGAAGCGGAAAGCTGGCCTCCGGTGCTGGTCGTCAGCGTCACGGTAATCGCGTTCGCACCGGCATCCACGTCGCTTAGGTCAATCAATGACAAGTCAACATTACTGAGTTGGTCTTCGGTGACACTGATATCGGTGGGAAGACTCCCGGCGTTGGTGGGGTCATCGTTGATCGCTGTCACCAAAATCGACGCAGATTCTGTTGCGGTACTAAACGCCGTGGTTCCCCCGGTGGATGATGCATTGACCTTGGTGCCAGCCGATCCCGTCGTTTGGTCCCAGGCACGGAAGGTAAAGTCGGCGGTCGTTCCGTCAATTCCATTCGGCTGGAAACGAATCAAGTCTGAACTACGCAGCAGCAATGCCGACGAGTCGCTCACTGCACCGACATCGGCCCAAGTCGATCCACCATTGGTCGAAAACTGCCACGTGCCGTTGGCCTGCGTCAGTGTCGTAATCGCGATGCCTTCGACGGCACCGTTGTCAACATCGGTAATCCTGTCACCACCTGCGGAAGCGATGACAGAAGCGATCGATTGCCCAGCATTGTTGATGCTGTCCTCGGTAATCGAATTCAGTGTCATCGTCCCGGAATTGTCCAGTACCGGTGCGTCATTCACGCTGGTCAGATTCACGAGCACGTGATCGGACGCGACACTGTATGCCGACGAACCACCGGTCACCGTCACGTCAGCAAGCGTTCCCGCGGTTCCAGATGATTGGTCCCACGCGCGATAATCCAGATTCATCGTGCCGCCATTCGATGTTGACGGTGTGAAGCGAAAAAAGTCGCTCGCACGGAGCAGCAGTGCTCCGGTGGTCGAGACCGGTGGGACCGCGATCCAATTTGACCCATCAAGACTGTATTCCAACAAACCGCCGCTGCCTGTGAACCCGTACAACGCCAAACCTTGCACTGCACCTGGGTCGGCATCGGAGACACTCGAGCCAAGCACCGTCGCGATGGATGCCGCAAGCGGGGGAGCGTCTTCGGCGGTGTTGTAGACGGGACCGTAGGGCGTCAGCACCGGCGCTTGGTTGGGTGGGCTGATATCGACGTTGACGCTACCGAGTGCGACGTCGCCTCCGCCACCGCTCCCGGTATTGCCGCCATCATTGATCACGACGCTGATCGAATCGACATCGTTTCCCGTCGTGCCCGGCGTACCATGCTGATACTTGATCTGCGTTACGTCGTCAAAGTAGGCGTTTAAGTCTGTGATTGTCCCAGTAAAGGTACGCGCCGTAGCGGTGCCCCCGACAGTGACTCCGCCGGAAGAAGACGCGGTCAACTGACCACCGGTGCTGGTTGTCAACGTCACCGTGACGTTTCCACTACCCGCATCGACGTCGGCAAAGTCCACTTCAGAAAGGTGAACGTTGCTCGGTGTGTCGATCGTTACCAGGATGTCACTCGGTAGACTGCCGTTGTTGGTTGGATCATCGTTGATCGGATTGACCGTGACGGCAACTGCAGCACTGTCATAACCTTGGTCCCCCATCACGGCGACCACCTCTGCTTCGGTCAACACTTTGTCGTAGACGCGAACATCATCGAGACTACCGACGAACGCCATCGAACCGTCTGACTGTCCGCCAATTGTGATGTTCTGAGATGCCGTAGCAGCCCAATCGACATCCGTACTCCCGCTGACACTGGCGATCAACACACCGTCTAAATACAAGTTGACTTGATTACTAACATCGTCGAAGGTCGCCGCGACATGGTGCCAACCATCGCCCGCAATTTGATGGGCGGCGTTTCCCGTTGTCGTGGTCAGCGTTCCTGCGGTAACCGACATCCCCACCGATCCGCCCGAGACATCGAGCGTCACATAAAACGCGTCACCGATCGATAAAAACACCGCGTCGTTCTGACTTGCATTGAGATTCACCCAAGCGGCGATCGTGACCGTATCGGCTAGACTTGCTGTCCCGTTCATAACGGAAATCGCGTCATCACCGTCGAGTGTGATCACGTCACCGCGATCCGAATCCGCAAACACAGCCGGATCGGAAACGGCGACTCCGTCATATCCGTTTCCGCTTTGATCATCTAAGGATCCGTCGAGAAACTCATAGCGGGCATACAGGTCGGCTTCCGTTGCCGCCGATGATCCGGTGGTAACCGTTAGTGAATCGCTACCGTAGTAGTTCGCAGACGGTGCGTATTGCAATCCGTCAAGAGCGGTGTTGATATCCGATGCCGTCCCCGAAATCGTTAACGTTGCTTGCCCGTTGGAAGTACCAGCAAGGAAGGTAATCCCGGAGGTCGATCCCAACGTCAAGTTGCCATTTGAAACCGACAAGGTGGTTGTCACGATCGGTGCCTGCGAAGATCCGTCATCGATGGTGACTGGATTTCCGTTGGCCGCCGAAAAAGTCAACACGCTGTCTTCGTCAACCGATTGTCCCACAGGCGCAATCGGAACGGTCCATTGGGCGTCGCCTTTCGCATCATCAACGCCAATGGTGAAAACTTCGCTGTAGGTATTTCCGAACGCGTCAGCAACTTGAACGGTGATGTTGTGGGAAGTCGCCGATTCGTATTCAAGCTGCGCCCCATCGGCAACAGTGATCTCCCCCGTTGCAATGTCGATCGCGAATCGTCCGCCGGCGCTATCGGTCAAGCTGTAGGAATAACCCGAGAATACTTCACTGGCATCCCATTCGATCACATAGCCACGTGTGTTGCTGCCATTGTCAGGCAAATCATTCCATCGGCCGGTGGTCTTGTGCATCTCCATCGCTTGTTCACCATTGGGATCCGACCCAGTGGTGTTGTTTGGTTCGCCGCCGTTCCAGTTGTAATACTTTCCATCGATATTGGATCCGAATTGATTTCCGGACCAGAATTCGTCGCCATCAGCGGAACCGTCCAACCAACGCCACGAACCTTCGCTGGTCGCGTCTGACGCGCCGATCCAAGCATTGTTGCTGACCATATTTTGGATCAAATCATTCTCATAGCCCGACCGAATCGTTACCAGTTGGCCTGAAACACCATTGAGCGTCGACGAAATCGCGTTTGCCCGCGCGACAGAGAACTGCTGCGCATTGCTGACGTAGCGATAGAACTTGTCGGTCGCGGCGTCGTATTGCAGTGTCGAATCGTTGTTGAGAATCGTTGTCACCGCATCGGGGATTTCGATCACTCGAATGTCGCCGATCATCGGTCCGTAGGCGCCTCCCGAAGCTTCCAATGAGGCGAATGCCAGCATCGTGGTCGCAGAGTCAGCGGTGAATGTAAAACTGCGTGTTTCGAGCGAATTCGTTTCACCCCAAACCCAGTTTGCCGGTTGGTCGACGGTGTAGTCTTGCGACAATCCGTTCGCGCTCACACGCAAATCTTTCACCGCATCACCGCCGGTGAAATTGCCGGTCAGACTAAACACCACTTGGTACTGCTGTCCGACAGTCGTGCTCAATGACTGCTCAATGGAACCAGCGGTATTGCCGTTCAAATCGACCAAGCGGCCGCCCAGCAACGATTGCCAGGTGTCTGTCGAAAGCAAATCCACATCGCCTGAAGTGACAGTCCAACCGCCAAACGTTCCCGTCAGAACGAACTGGTCAGTACTCGTCGCTGAATCTAGAAACAGCCCGTCGGACACCACATCGGTTTCCGGATCGGACTGTGAAGGCGTCACAAAGCCGACCGATGTCCCGTTGCTACTGTTTTCATAGACGTGCAAGTCGGTTGTGACGGTGCTTGTCGTAAACCCTGTTCCGCTGGCATGACCGATCGATAGACGATTGTTTGTTGTACCTTCGCTAACGATGTCAACGATTTCGTTAGATCCGTTCAGTTCCATTTGCCAGTTCGCGACGAGGCCCGCTGCGGCCGCTTCAGCTGGCGACAGATCAAGCTTCTGCTGATAATTCAGCGAGATTTCCGCTTCGGTACGGATATCGTTCCAAATTCGAACATCATAGAACGCCCCGTGGAATGCTTGATCGGTGCTATATCCCGAGTTTGCCCCGTCTTGGTCATTGCCGATCACCAACTCGCCACCGGCGGCGATGGTGTAGCCGGCTTGTAGCCCCGTCAGTGTCTCGGCGTAGCGTCCATCGATATAGATTTGCACGTCGCCATGTGTGTTGTCCCAACTGATTGCGAGGTGGTGCGAATCGCCATCGAACAACTGGCTATAGGTATTCGCGGTCGTTACGCTGACGCCGTTGATTCGGAAATCCAGATGATCGGTGGCATCGAAGCGCAGCCGAGCCGCATCGTTTCCGCTGTAGTAGGAAAACAGGGTTGGAGACGAATCAAAGTCGTCGATTTGGAAACGAGATTCGAAGGTAAACTCGCTCAAACCTCCAAGAATTGCATCGCCATCGTTGGCAATGAAGTACGCATCATTGCCTCCGTCGCTGTTGAGTTCGACTCCGCTGGATAGATTCGATGGCCCGGTAGTGGTTTCCTGAATATCATTGACCACGATCGTGAAGGATTCGTCACGCGTATTCGAGTCCGTATCGGTCACGCGGACGGTGATGGTGTGCGTCGAATTCGATTCAAAGTCAATCAACGAACTGTCGGCGACAAGGATTCGGCCGTTGTCACTATCGATCGTGAAGGCCCCCGCGACGGTTTGTGACAAGAGCGTGTACGTCAACGGCTGTGCCGCATCCAGTACCGCATCTGCATCCCATTCGATGATGTAGCCGTTGTCACCGCCACCACTGTTGTCTTCGTCGTCCCACTCGCCGGTCGGGCGAATGACCAAGTAGTGCTGGCTTCCGCCGCTGTTGTCAGGTTGCGCACCGGTGATCCAATTGGTATAGGAACCATCTACGTTGGTTCCGTTAATTCCGCCGGACCAAAACGTTTCCGCATTGGAACCTGATTGTCGCCAACGCCAATCGCCTTCGGACGTCGAGTCGGTACCGCCAAGGAACAATTGCTGTGCAGCGGTCGAGGCAATACCGGCGAGAACTTCCTGCTCACCGGCGCTATGAATCGTTGCCAGCTGCCCGTTCACACCGTTCAGGCTGGTGGACAACGCAGTCGACTCGGCGGTGGTCCAGTTCGTTGGCGATGTGACCGCACGATAGAACTTGCCAGTTTCGGCACTGTAAACCAGCGTCGAGTCCGACGCCAAAATCGATGCGATCAACGCTTCGCGTTCAGGATCGATCCCTTGCACTGTTCCAACAACGGTTCCATCGAGTGCGTTCTCATCGACGGCAAGCGTCAGGATTGCTTCACTGGCAGTGAACCCCGAAACAGTTCTCAACGTCAGGTTGTTACCACTGACCGTCTCGGTCAACACTCCGTCAATCGATAAATGATCGAACTTCCATTCGGCCACCAAGCCGCTTTCATTAAAAGGCAGAGAGCTGCCGTAGGACGCGCTGATTTCACTTGCACTGCGAATATCCGAGAACACTCGCGAGTTGAACAACGTGCCTTTGAACACTTGTGAGAGCTGGAACGTTCCGCCAACACTATCTTGCTCTTGTCCAAAAGTCAGCGCCCCGCCGGTCCCGATCGTATAGCCAGCCCGGAGCCCCGTACCGCTTTCGACCAAGGCACCGTCAACGTAGATCGACCAATCGCCCGCCGAATTGTTCCATGTCCATGAGAACGTGTGCGGGTTCCCGTCGCGGTAATCATTGTAGTTGACCGCAGTCAGTTGGACTTTGGTACCACCGATGTGAATCGATGGGCCACCTGATTCAAACAGAAACAGGACTTCGTTGTCATTTGCTGTTGTCGCGTAGGAAACGAGTGTTGAGTCAGAAACGGTATCCGTCGTGGCGAATTGAGTTTCAAAGGTGAACTGCGTTCGTCCGCCGAAAACTGCCGAACCGTCATCGGCGATTAAATACAGGTTGTCGCCACCGTCGTTGTTGATCGTCAGACCACCATCACCGGTCGAGGTGATTTGCAAGTCACTCGGATTGGGCAAAAATTCGTAGGCACCGATGTCTGCATTCGCATCGCGTGTGCTGCCGGTTTGATCGAGTGTTTCGGCTGATCCGGTCGCTGCGTTGTATGCCAAACTGGTTTCATCAATCGTGTGAACGAAGGTGTCACCTTCGGCAGTCAGCGCCGACAAGGAAGGATCGCTCCCCAGGATGTCACTTCCGACCGTGCCGCTGAATCCGACGTTGTGCTCGATGATGTTGTAGCCACCGCTGACCACTGGGCCGTTAACGTCGTTGCCATTGAACTGCGATGTGTTGTCGGCAAAAATCGAATAGCTCACGTTGACGGTCGCATCGGTGACTGCCAAACCGCCGCCACTCCCCCCGGATGCATCATTGTCCGCAATGGTGGAGTGTGTGATGTTGACGATCGTACCACCGTTTGCGACACGGATACCACCACCATCAAAAGCCGTTTGGTTCCCGCTGACCGTGACATTATTCAACGTCGTGGTGCCTGCGGACACATACAGACCGCCGCCCAGCCCACCGGACGTGTTGTTGATGATCGCGACACGTTCCAGGGTCGTTGTGCCGACGGATGAAATCGCGCCGCCGTTGGTATTGCCGACGGTATTCCCGGAGATCACGGTGTCGGTCGCCGTTAATGTGCCTTGCACGTAAGCTGCCGCCCCCGTTTCAGTTCCTGACGACGCACCGCTCAAGGTCAGCGAATCGATTGACAACGTTCCGCCGCTTTGCACATGAAAGATCCGGTCGGAAAGCGAACTGGCATCGATACTGGTCAGCGACGCACCGTTTCCGCTAATCGTAATGTCGCTGAGGATATCCAAGTCGCCGGTGGACCCAGCATCATCGAACTGTCCGGCGATGTCCAACAAGTAGACGCCGTCACCAAGAATGATCGTGTCGGCACCGGCGGTGTTGTTGGCCGCAATGATCGCTTCACGCAATGAAATACCAGAACCGCCGGAAGATGCCTGTAGCGAACTAATGTCGGTGGTGTTGCCGTCCAGTTCATCGGCGAACGTGGTCACCGTAATCGTAGCCAACGTGTCGAACCATGCGGACTGTGCGTGATAGCCGATCGCGACTTGCGTTTGCACATCGCCCAGGGTGTATTCCAAGTCCCAGTCGCCACCAAGCGATTCGTGCCCGGTCGCATCATCGCTCGCGGCGATATCACATTGGCAAAGTGCCGCAAGCGAATCAAGCAGCTCGCGTCCCGCATCCGATGAAGCGAGGTCACAACCATAGATCAACAAATCGGCGTCAGAGTCAAGCACACTTTGCCAGCTCGCTAAGGCACCCGCGTACCCGTTGACGGTTTGACTGTCCAGTCGCGTATTACCGAGCTGGATGCTGCTGCCATCGCTGTGACTGAGAATATGAATTGCGTCGACACCCGATAGGTTTGCCATCGACTCGGTGATCTGTTCGATACCGTCTTGATCGGCTGACAACCGCACGACAACCCATTCGGTTTCAGAAGACGATTGCTCGCGGAGTCCCGCCAACAGCTCGTCTGCATTTTCCACTCCGGCATCAACAATGACGACTTCCAAAGTCTTCGCCGCGACCGAGCCTTGACCGTCGGTGTCGGCTTGCCCATCGGCAACGAAGTCCGCGTCACTCTGTTCCGATCCGTCAAATACCTGTGATGCATTGCCGGCGTCAGCTTGCTCCAACACCGCAACCGTTTCCACTTCAAGTACGGCGACCTCGTGCGACTCGTCCACCTCGATCGTGAATCCACTGACGACTTGATCAAAGTGTTCCAAGTCACCACTAAAGTCGCCATCGCCTTGATGAAGTCCATCGGCGCTCAACAGGATTCGGTCTTCGAGTAGAAAGAAATCGAAGACGCGGTTCGGTAGGTTGGTAGACACGATCGGTTTCAAGTTGCAAGTCACGAAGGGCGCCCCGGTCGCCTGCGGTCAGACGGAGACGATGGGGGGTGGCTCCGCGGGGCGTCGAAGTTGCAAACAAAATTTGCGTACCGCCCGCGCAGAATACGTGCGCAACTCTATGTCAGGCTAAAGCGTGAAGCCTTTCCCCCGTCAACGGAACAAGCACCTTGAGGGCGTTCCGACCGGTGGGAAAACGTCACTTGGCACGCCTGTTCCGCTTGTGTCGGTTAGACCTCATCCATTCGCGGCAGCGTTGGTGATCGAAACGCCGAACTCTGGTTGCTCAGGTTGGGGGATTCGCAGCCAGACTGGAGCGTTCTCGCCATCAAAAGATGTCGATTTTAAGAGCGAAGCTGCGTTGTGATCCGAGGCCCGAATGTTGGCCCACGATTTGCTTCCGATCGGTCTCGCGTCCGTTTTCGTAACGATCGGGCGAGTGAGGCGCGACACCTCAAAATGTCACTCCATTGTTTCCCCATTTCGCTTCAAAGGAGGCCCTCCAATGCGTGGGTTACTGATCGCGGCCGTCGTTGTTGCCGCATTGTTTTTGGTCGGTTGGTTGAAATACGACAATACGGGCGGTGACCCAACCGTGCGTATGGATTCCCAAAGCGTTCAAGAAGACACCTCTGAGATGGTCCGAGCCACCAGAGACGCCGCAGATGAAATCGATCGTCGCATCGACGTCGATATCAACACCGATCACGCCACCTATTGATCCAAGTCCCCCGTTGGCGGCTCGATCATCGTGGATCAAGATCTCTGTAAGGACACGAATCACACGAACCGGTAGCTTTATGAGTCAGAAGTCAGATCTGATTACCCAAAGCTACCGGGAATGAAAATCCGCACGCTCTTTGCTAGGCCTTCTTGCCTACAGCACTCCGCTGCCAAACCCGTCCGGGGAAAATGTCTTCACGGAGTGGAAAACGATCTTAACGGCACGTCGCTTTCGTGAATCGAAAACGACCTCTTCGATACACCTATTGGCGATTTGGGATATGCTTACACGCTTCCTCCCTTTCGACTTGGTGAGTGCCCTGTTGGCCAAGTCCGACCTTTGTTTTGAAGAGTGTGTCTATGCCGTGCCCACGTACTGCAAGCAAGTTGATTGCGGTTTGTCTTTCGATCATCGCCCTGGCCAACGGAAGGCAAGTTGCCGCCCAAGGTGACGCAGCGAACGCATCGACAACGAGTCGACCGAACGTCATCACTGTTTTTATCGACGACATGGGATGGTCGGATCTGTCGTGCTTTGGCGGGACACGGACCACGACCGAAAATATCGACCAACTGGCGGCTGAAGGCTTACGTTTCACCAACTTTTATGTGAACTCGCCAATCTGCTCGCCATCACGTGTCGCACTTAGCACTGGCCAGTATCCGCATCGCCATCGAATCAGTTCGTACCTTGCGCATCGCGAGTTGAATCAGTCGCGTGGGATGGCGCAGTGGTTGGACTTAGACGCGCCGATGCTTGCCCGTCAATTGCAAGAAGACGGCTATGCCACGGGGCACTTCGGAAAATGGCACATGGGCGGTCAGCGAGATGTCGGCGAAGCACCATTGATCACCGAGTACGGATATGACCGCAGCCTGACGAATTTCGAAGGACTTGGGCCACGCGTTTTACCGTTGAAAGACTCGTACGACGGCAAGCCGGTTCGCAAACACGATCTCGGATCGGGAAACCTTGGACGCGGGCCAATCGTTTGGAAGGATCGGTCTGTCATCACCGCAGAATTTGTCGACAACGCATTGAAGTTTATCGACGAATCACAAGCGGCTGACAAACCGTTTTTTGTCAACGTCTGGCCGGACGATGTTCACTCACCCTTCTTTCCACCCAAAGTCTTGCGCGACAAAACGAACGAAGGAAAACGCGAGCTTTATTACGCCGTGCTTGATGCGATGGATCAGCAATTGGCCAGCTTGTTCGATCGCGTCCGCAACGATTCAAAGCTTCGTGACAACACGTTGATTTTGATCATGAGCGACAACGGCCACGAGCATGGCGCCGGGTCGTCAGATCCGCTTCGTGGCGCCAAGACATGGTTGTACGAAGGCGGTATCCGCTCGCCTTTGATCGTCTGGGGCCCCGGTTTCTTGAAAGACGGTGTTGCCGGCACGACAAACGAAACGTCGATCCTGTGTGCACTCGATGTGAATCGCTCGTTGTACGAATTCACCGGCGCAGATCTGCCCGAGCAAAAGCTTGATGGCGAAAACTTGATGTCAACCTTGCTGGGACAAAAGGCGGCAAGTCGCAACGAGCCGATCTTCTGGCGACGTCCACCCGATCGCGCCGGCTCCGATGGAGAAGACAACCCCGACTTGGCGGTCCGCGATGGCCGCTGGAAATACTTGGTCAACTATGACGGCAGCGATCCGCAGCTCTACGACCTGAACGCTGACATCAGCGAATCAAAAAACTTAGTCGACGAACACGAAGACATCGCCGACGGATTGCACAAGGAATTGATAGAGTGGAACGAAACACTTCCGAAAGACGCAGGTGATCCAGAATGGGAAGGCCCAAGCTCACTTGGCGCGTTACCACCCAACAAGTTCGCCAATCCGATTGGTGAAGGAGCGGACCCATGGGTCGTTCGCGACCCCAACGCACCAAGGTACTTGTGGTGCTTTTCCGATGGGAACCGCGGCATCGCGATTCACACCAGCAACTCACTAACATCGTTCGGCAAGAAACACGTTGTCTGGCAAGCTCCTGACGAAGGCCCCTATTCGAAAGAGATTTGGGCACCGGAGCTGCACTTCTTGGATGGTCACTGGCATATCTATTTTGCTGCCGATGATGGTGACAATCACAACCACAAAGCATTCGTGTTGCGTTCAAAGACCGACGACCCGATCGGCGAATACGAACTGTTCGGCCCGATGGCGACCGGCGAAGGCCCGGATCGCAACTCGCCGAACATCTGGGCGATTGACATGACGGTCCTTGAACACCAAGGCAAACGTTATGCGATCTGGTCAGGATGGGATGCGCCTGGTACAGACCAACAGTACCTTTACATCGCAGCGATGAAGTCGCCTACCGAATTGGAGGGCCCTCGAGTGCGGCTGTGTGACAACGCCGATTACCTTTGGGAACGAACGGAGGAAAACGCCGATTCGCGAGGACTGAACGAAGGCCCCGAAGTTTTTCAGTCCAACGGGCGTGTTTCGATCGCGTATTCTTGCGGCGCGTCATGGCTAGCAACCTACAAACTCGGTCTGCTGGAACTCGTCGGCGACGATCCGTTGGATCCGCAGTCCTGGAAGAAGCGGCCCCAACCGATCTTTAAAAGCACAGCGGCGACCTATGGCGTCGGGCACTCGTGCTTTGTCCAATCGCTCGATGGCAAGCAATGGTGGCACGTCTTTCATGCCAAACGTGATCGCAATCCGGGATGGCGACGCGTGATTTATGTGCAACCGATGCGAGTCGGACGTCGGGGTTTCCCGGTCTTTGGCGAACCTGTGATGCCCGGAACGATCCTAGACCTTCCTTCAGGTGATCCTCAGCCGCAGACGTCAACTTCAACCGATGATTACACGTACTTCGGACACCATCAGTTCTTCGCCGCTGACGGTGACAAAATTCGATTGGGGACAGTACCCGAAGCACCGATCAATGATTATCGAAGCGGTGAAAAGGTCGTTCTCAATCATCCCGTCCCCAATGATTTCGAAGCATCTGTCGCGGTCGATTTCTTGGGGAAGGAAAACGCGCGTGACGCAGGAATCCTGTTTCGTTGCTCCGCACCCTCGGTCGGCTATGACGCACAACGCGCCTACTTTGCCGGGCTGATCCCCCAAACTCAATTGGTCATTTTGGGACGGATGGACGGATCCAGCTGGAAAGAACTTCGTCGTGCCGAAACAGAAATCGATGTGACAAAGCCGCAACAGCTTGCCATCAAAATGACCGGTGCTCAAATCGACGTGTTGCACAATGGCGCTGCAAAAATCAGTCACACTGACAAGACATTCGCGTCAGGCACGGTTGGTCTTCGTGTGGTCAACACCGAAGCAGTGTTTAGCAATTTGGTCGTCAAATAGCGTTAGGATTTCAAATTTGGATCAGGATGCTCCGGCCTGGAACATCGTTTGCTGTATGAGGTGGTGGACTCATCCTTTTTCGCTCCATCCTGATCCGAAATGACGACTTCCTCACGAGAGACTTGGCAGACGATCTTTCCTGAGTTTCACCCCAAGCCGCCGTGGCTCGGCGGCTTTTTGCAAACCGGCCGCACGCGAATGTTCCGCGTGCAAGAGCGTGATCTGCGGAAATTCCAATCCAAGTCGCTTCAACTGCCGACGACTGACGACACGGGCGACGTGTTGACGGCAGACTTGATGTCACCGCCGGAAGGCCCCAGTCACCCCTGGCCGCTCGTCGTACTGCTTCACGGACTCGGCGGCACTTCACAAAGTTCCTACATCCGGTCTTGTGCCAAAACATTGCTGGACGAAGGCCATCGCGTCTTGCGACTGAATTTCCGTGGCGCGGGCAGCTCCGCCGAACGTTGCCAGTCGATTCACCACCCAGGCCGAAGCGAAGACGTCAGCGCGATGTTCGAAGCCGTTCGGCAGGACCCCAAGTATGCCGACGAACTGCAAAACGGTGTCTTGCTGGTGGGCTTTTCACTCGGCGGAAGCGTTCTATTGCGTTTCCTGGCTGAACAGGCCAAAGATGTACCGATCTCAGCCGCGGTGACCATCTCTGCTCCGCTGAATCTTGAGGCAACATCTCGCGAGCTACTGCGAATGACTCGACGCCCGATTCAGCGTTACCTTCTTGGCAAGATGAAACGCGAAGTGCTCCGTGAAAACTCTTGTTTAAGCGAGAAAGAACGGGCAACGGTGCGATCGGTAAAGTCGGTTTGGGAATTCGACGAGCAATTCACGTCAAAACATTGTGGGTTTGATTCGGTCGAGGAGTACTACAAAGAAAACTCTGCCGCGCCGGTTCTTTCAAACATCGATGTCGACACCTATCTGATTTACGCCAATTCAGATCCGATTGTCCCCAAGCAAAGTTATGCCAATGTGCCTTGGGATCGCTATCCAAAACTGCACCCCGTCATCGTCAACGATGGAGGTCATGTCGGTTTTCATGGGAAAGGCGACTCGGCACGGTGGCACGAACGCTGCGTAGGCATCCTTGCTCGTCAGTCCGAACGTTCCATCGCTGATCAAAAACAATCAGCCAACATACACCGAAATTGCCCCCGGCAAGATCTGCAAGTCAATCATTGACGCATCGGTGCGATTCCCATCACCTCGTACTGGCAAGGTTGCGTTTGTCTTGACGGTCACTGATCGTTTCGCGGTGTGGTACTCAACATACTTTGACCGATGTAGACGCTGGGAAAGCAAATTCACGGTCAGCCGACCGTAGTCTGATGGCGTGACGGCTTTGACCACGCACACGTCCACAGAATGGTCATCAATCGTGATGTGGTGTCCCCAAGTTAAATCACCGATTCCAAATGCTCCTAGATTCGCAACGATGACCAATGATGCCTTTCGCTGCATCGATTCACCATCGATTTCGATGTCGAACTGCCACTGCTGGCGTTTCACGATCTCGCGGATGCCGTGCCACAAATAAACCGCTTTTCCATACCGAGCTTTCTGAGCTGGCGTTGCCAGTTCGGCCAATCGTGAATAGGTCCCCATGCTGACGTGGGAAAAGAAGGTGCGATCCAAACAACGCATTCCGTCAATCGAGCGGAGCTTTGAACCTTCGGCGATCAGTCGCATCGATTCGTCAAGGTCCAAGGGAAGTTCAAGTTCTCTGGCGATCAGGTTTGCGGTGCCGAGCGGAACGATCCCCAAGTTTATGTCGGTATCAATCAGCCGCTGTGCGATTCGCGAAACGGTCCCATCGCCACCGGCAGCGACGATTGTCGACACGCCTTCGCTGATCGCCTGATCGATTCTTGGATGGATTAAATCGACCTCCGTTCGGTCCCATGAAAACACTTGTAGGTCGATTGCTTTGTCTGCGAACCGAACCTTGGCCCGTTCGATGAGCTGACTAGCATCAGCCCTTCCGGCTTGGCGGTTCATCATTAGCAGGACGGTTCGTCGATCACTCATCAATTCACTTGTTGTGGAACAATCACGGGCAACACGGCTGGAATCACGTCGATATCAATTGTTGCCCGGTCTAAGATTTCGCCGTCCGCACGAACGGGAAGCGGTCGCTTGGAAGAGACTTTGATCGACGTTGTCGCCGTCAAATATTCGATTTGGTCGCTCTCTGCTGTCCTGCCTTTCAAAGCGTTGTAGAGCAGCGATACGTGTCCAAGAAAACCTTTCGCACGAATGACGCAGACCTCGATTCGCCCGTCGCTTGGTCGGATTTGATCTCCCCAACTCATCCCCGCGATTCCAACGGGGTGTACGTTGGCGATTAAGACCAAGGATGCTCGGCGGCGATGCCGAACACCATCAAGGTCAAGATCGAAACGCCAATCGCGATTTGCGACGATCTCTCGCAAGGCACGTGCGACGTAGACCAACTTACCGAAACGTCGCTTGGCAACCGCGTTTTCCTTGACCGCAATCCGGGAATACGTCCCCATTGAAACGTGCGAAAAGGCGAGTTGAATCCCCTGTCGCATCCCATCGATTTTTTCCACGCGATGGCCGCCGAAGATTAGATCGATCGCAGCAGAGGTGTCTTCGGGGATAGCGAGCGACTTGGCAATCAAGTTTGCGGTCCCCGTCGGCACGATGCCGAAATCAACATCATGCATCGCCGCGATACTCGCCGCCTTCGAAACGGTCCCATCACCGCCGATGACCAGGATCGTCTTTGCGCCACGCTCGATCGCCCGCCCAACGGGATCACGGTTCCCATCGGAAAGTCGCTCGCATTCAAACTGCACGCCGCAACGCTCGGCGGCCCGATGTAGTTGTGCCTGAACCGCTTCGCCACAACCGCTTCCCGATTGTGGGTTGATCAGTGCAAACACCGGCACCCGCAGTTTGTAGCTGCCACCAACGGACGGCTTGTCAGAATCAGCAGTGGCAGCATCCCGATTCGAGTTCGAAGGCAGCGAAAGAGCAAATGACATCGCGAATTCCCCTTTGAGAAAGACGACAAGCGGTCCAGACGGCAAGACGTTCGGCCTATTCGATCGGACCGGTCGACTTCACGAGGTCGCGTTTGATTTCGCGATGCTGCATGATGAACATCATCGTCTTGCTGCCTTTCGGAGATTCAAATTTGGTCGGTGCTTCCCCGCCCGGCAGGGCATAGCAAAGCGTCAGCTTGTCATCACCGACGAACTTCAGGATTCCCGCAGCAACGGGCGGCTGTTCCGTTGGCTCTTTAATCGAGTTGTTCTCTTCCGCTTCGCTATCGGGCGGCAACGAGGTCATCGTGATTCGAATCGGCTTCGCGCTCTCATCGATTCGGAACATCGCTTGGTAGGCCTGCTTTTGATCCTTGTCGTAAGTCGTGATCTGGTTCGTTGCAATGATCACGTACGAACCTTCGAGTTCGGCTTTATCAAGCAATCGGCCTTGGTTCCAACCCTCGATGATTTCCCAACGACCTTGAAGTTTTTCGATCGTGGTGTCCTTGGGGTCATCCACCGGATCGCCAGCGAACGTGGGAAGAGCGAAGACAGCGGCTGCGAAAAGAGATGCGAAACGCATTGGAGTTCTCCTGAGTAGTGGTTGGAAGGTTACTTGCGAAAGGCAACCGTCATACCAAAGCCGTCACTCGGCCGAGTTTCGCGCAGAATCACACCAGCGGACGCTCCGGCGTGCCGGTCGCTGCCCGAAATGAAAGCCCGTGACCGCAATTCGACCAGCATGGCGTCGTATCGAACGCGAGCCATCCGAACGACGATGGCCAGACGTAATCGATCGGATGTCGCGGTTTTTAACTTCCGAAACTCCTCAGTCTTTGGCACGCAACGAGCATGACACCGCAACAACCTTTTCTTTGCTTCTCGTTCAGGAACTCTGTCAAAGAAAGTCGACGGAGGGGATCACTATGCACCTAAGTTCATTGCCGGAAACGGATCGAGTCCCGGACCACTATTTGCCAGGACGTTGCTTCGGAAAAACGTCGTCGCCCCGACACGTCGAGCGGCGACCTGTCGGGACGACCGACGACCGTCCTTGGGGACCAAACGAATCATCCTCACTATTGTTTCGCACATCACATTTGTTCTTGGGCGACCTAGCCGAGGAATCCATGATCGATGTTTCCGTTTTGGCTCCCGATCCTGACATATCGGACGAACCTTGCACTCCACCAACGGAACTCCCTTGGTCGGAATGGAATGAGATGCAAAAGTCGTGATTCGATTAACACGACGACACTTTTCCCAACGGCATCGCGATGCCGCTTTTCAACTACTTTTCTTAGGAGGAACATTGCAATGCGCGCGTTCCAATACTTCACAGCAACTGCCGTTTTGATGGCGACTCTTCCGATCGCGACTCGCACCGCTGTTGCGGATGAACCGGCAAGCACTCGCCTACCCGACTTGGCCGTCCAGCAGACGGTAAAGAAAAAGCTGCAGAGCAGTTTTCAGTTGATGTCTCCAGACATTCACGCACGGGTAATTGCCGGGCGTGTCGAACTTCGCGGGCATGCGCCGAGCTTCATCGATCGCATGCGTATCGAAGACGTCGTCGAAGAACTCGCGGGTGTCCGTGCGGTCCAAAATCGTATTCGCGTCGACCGAACTGGTAGCTCTTTGGACCGACAAGCAACGGAGCTGGTCAGCCTTCGCAACGACATCATTTCGATTCGCCAAAACACGGTCGCGGACCTGACGGCAACGTTGCAAACACAAAAGAGCATTCGCGGCACGATCGAGTTGATCGCGGATAACCACATCATGGTGCGAGACTTCCGACGCGGACTGGTGGATGCGGAAATCCCAGCAACCGCAGCGGTCACCCTGGACGGTGAGAGCGTCGACGAAAGTGACCTGCGTCAAGGTTTTTTAGTGATGGTCGACGCGAGCGTTGTGGAAGGCGAATTGGTCGCCGATGCGGTCGAAGCGCACTCCCCTAAATAAGACGCCGCAACCACTGAGGCACGGATCGCCACTCGGCCGGCAGGCGTCATGAAAATGATCGACTGCCCGCCGAGCTTCGCAAAATTGATTCATCGCGGAATTGGCATGGTATATGCCTATATCGCCCAGTCACTGAAAACACCGGGCGAACACCGAGATTAACAACTTTCCATCCGAGCGCCGTGCTATGTCTCTTGCTGATATTTACCGTCCTAAATTGAGAAACCAAGCCACCGGCTACGACCCGGTCTACGGTGCCGTTGGTGGAAAATCTTCGTCAATCGCTGGAAAAGTTGTTTTCGAGCGATCAGCGTCCTGGTGGGTGATGCTTGTCGCATCATCGATCGCGCTTGTCACCAGCTCGTACCTCGCATGGGCGTCGCTGACCTCCACAAGCGTTGCCGGATGCGGTGGCGACCTGTTTGATTGCTCGAATGTCCTCCACAGCCGATGGTCCTCCGTGATGTCGGTTCCGGTGAGCATTCCAGCGATTCTGTCGCATCTAACGATCTTATCGATGTTGTTTTGGGAGCCTCGCACGGAACGTTCAAACACGATCCGTTGGTCGGTAATCGGCCTGGTTGCGTTCTCAATTGCCGCCGCCGGTCTGTGGTTCATGGGCCTACAGTTTTTCTGGCTGCAACACCTCTGTCCATATTGCTTGGCGGCCCACACCGCCGGACTGGTCGTTCTGGGTGCCTACCTGATGAGCGGGCAGACAACGCGCGGACTTGCGAAACCCTGGTTGGCTACGGCGGCGGTCGCCGGCATGGCCGGCTTCATCGGTTTGCAAATGACCAACGAAGAACCCATCACCTATGAAGTGATTGACTATTCGCAAGATGATGTCTCGGACGAAGGCATGATCGATTTTGAAGCTCCAGCCGGCGGTGCCGAGTTGTTCGAAGCACCGACCGTTTCGATCGTTACACCGGAACCTTCACCGAACCTGGAAATCCAGCTCCCAACGGCCCAGCAATGGTCCGCGCTGGCGCTGTCGTTCGCCCACCCGATGTCGATGCTTGCCACCGAAATCACGGTGGGATCGGAAACCGCTGACGAATCTGATTCGGTGGCCGAGAATCAAGGTGAGGAAGCAGAGAAGGCGCCGGTAAGCAACACGGTCCGCTTGCTGAAAAACGTCAAGTTGGAAACGGCATCGTGGCCGTTGATCGGGAAGCCAGACGCGGAATTGGTCTTCGTCGAGCTCTTCGACTACACCTGCCCACACTGCCAACGCACCCACCGATCACTCGAGGCAGCACGCAAACACTTCGGCGATCGGCTGGCCGTGATCTCGCTGCCGGTACCGCTTGACCGCGATTGCAATCCGACCGTTCGATCAACCAGTTCCAGTCATGCGGAAGCTTGCGAGCTCGCTAAGTTGGCAGTGGCAGTCTGGATGACCGATCGCGAGCAGTTCGAGCCGTTTCACAGCTACTTGTTCGAATCAAAACCAAGTTACAACCAAGCATACGCGAAAGCACGAACAATGGTCGACGCTGACAAACTGGAATCGACCATGCGAAGTTCTGGCCCATCAGAATACATTGCCAAGCATGTGACGTTGTATCAACGGGCTGGTAGTGGAACGATCCCCAAGATCCTGTTCCCAGAAACGACTGTCGCCGGGGCTGTCGAATCATCCCAATCGTTCATTAACTTGATCGAACGAAACCTGCGATAAGCAACGTTGCTGCGACGTCATGATCTCTCGGTCATGGCGATCAGCTACTTGGGCGTATTATTCCTCGTCATTGCATTCGGCTACGATTTCTTGCTGTCCTTTTCCAAACCAGGCAAGCAATGGCGGGAGCAGCAACAGGTCTCCGAACAGTGCCGATCCGATCGTTAAACACGTGATCGTCGCAAAGATTCGTTGCTCTCGCATTCCGCTGATCAGCACCGACGAGATTCCCAAAACCAAGATGATCGTCGTCATGATCAATGCGCTTCCTGTGCTGACGAATGCCGACCGAATCGCATCTTGTTCGTTCATCCGTCGCGCGTCTTCACGGTACCGCGATAGGAAGTGAATCGTATCATCCACTGCGATTCCCAAACAAACAGTGAAGGCACAGACAGCCGCGATTTCTAGCGACTGTCCCATCCAATAGAAGCACGCGCCGGTAAATGCGAGCGGAAACGTATTGGGCACGATCGCGATCAGCCCCAGCCGAATCGACCGGAACGCGATCGTCAGTACGACAAAGATGATGATCGACGCGCTACCAAGGCTATACACGAGATCGAGCACGACTTGGTACAGATTCTTCCAACGGCTGATCGGCCGACCGCTCAACTGAAGCGAGAAACCGGGATGCTCCTCAGTGATCTTCGCTAGTCCTTCGTCGATTCGTTTGAACACAGGTGCATAGGCCGCGATCCCAACGTCTCGAATCTTAAATCGAACGACAGCAGAACGCTCGTCGGGTTTATAAAAAGCATGCTTCAGCGGAGGCGGCAGTAGCTCGGTAATCGACAGCCTGCCTTTCGCATTCGGGTCACCCGGCAAAACGTCAATGAATCGCTGCAACGACACGGGGCTACCGATTAATTCCTCCTGATCCAGCAGCGTTTGTGCTGCCGCGATGACCTCGCGAATTTCGTCAGAGCCGTCGGCGACATCTTCCGACCAATCGATTTGGACGGTTGCCGGCTCCGTTCCGCCCATTGCTTTGTCGAGCGTTTCCATCGCAACCAGCGCGGGTGCGTCATTCGGCAGAAGCATCGCGACCTTTTGATCGGGCTGCATCTGCATACTCACTAACAACAACGCGATCGTACCGCCAATCGCCACCCCGCTCATCACTCGCGAGTGCCGGATCGACCATTCGATCACCGGACCGATACGTGCGAGATTGCGATCGATCATATTCTCCTTGGACGTCAGTTGAATTCGATTGCCCAGCCGCGTCGCACAGGCAAACGGAATGATCAACATCACGGCCAAAAATGACAAACAGACACCGACGACACAACTCATTCCAAATTCTTGTACGACTTCGTTCTGCGCGAGCCCTAGCGAACCGAGTCCGATTGCGGTTGTCAGCGAAGTCAAAAAGCAAGCCAACCCGACGCGTTCAATGCCGCGTTTAGCAGCGTCAGCCGGCGACAAGCCTTGAGTGCGTAGGCGCCGAATGTCCAGAAACAGGTGGATGCTGTCGGTGAACCCGACCATCCCGATCAATACCGGGGTGACGATCTCGTTGAAGGGATTGTCTTTCAGATCCAGAAGCGGAAGCGATCCGAGTGCCCAGTACACCCCAATGACCGGCGGCGCCGCGACGATCAGCACACTGGCAAATCCACGAAACAAGATGACCGCCATCAAAGTCACCATACCGAGGGCGATCCAGACGAACCGTTTTTGGTTCTGATCACGTGCGTTCAGGATTGCCATCGTCGTCGGAACACGGCCAGCGACTTGAATCTTGAGGTCCAAACCCGCGTATTCTGCTGCGGTGTCGACAGCCACCTTTTGGATCTGCTCGACCGTCGCGTTGTCATCTTCGACAAACAACCAATCCAGTTTGATCAAGAGCAGCAGTGTGCGACCGTCCTTCGATAACAATTGTCCCGCGATCAACGGATGGGAAAGTGCACGCGAGCGAGCTCGATCAAACTGGTGGTCCGAAGAGCTGGGCCTGGGAATGACGGCATCACGCAACGCGAACAAGTTGATCGGAGGCGTGTCATCCATCCAAAACAGGCTCGACACCACTTCCAACGAACGCAGACGTTCGACCATCGACAAGATCGCCTCGCTGCCTTGAGGCGAGAAGAAATTATCGCATTGAACGATCAGCGCAATATCGTTGTCGTTGATTTGCAATTGACCGCCGCGAACGCCACCTCGCCCGCCGTTTTCGTTTGCGGACGAGTCTTGTTCGCTTTCATCCGCTGACGCAAGTGGAAGCGTCTCTGGCAATTCAACTTCGCTGGGTCGAGCGAATAAATCCGTGATCAGTTCCGGATCTCGCCGCCCGATCGTCGCGATCGCGGTCAGCGACAGCAGAAACAAAAACACCAGAACCGGGTAATCAACGGCCGTCGCAAAGCAACGAGTCAGCAGGCGTGTCATCAATTCGTTTGACTTTTAAAACGTCTAAGGTGCAGTTGCTCGATCTCGTCGAGTTCAATTGATCCGTTGTGGTTGCGGTCCAACTGGTCCATCCCGAAGTGGGCGATCGATCGCGGCAATTCATCGCGATTCAGTATGCCATTTTGGTCGGTGTCCCAGCGTTCGATGTAACGGGCGGCCAATTCATGTGCCTTCCGCTTGTCTTCCTCGCTGACCTGCCGTGCGGCTTGTCCACTCGTGGCAGCTCGCTTTCGCATCTCGTCGGTGATATTGCGTGGGATTGCGACTTCAAAGAAACCAATCGCCATTTCTTCGTTCGTCTGGTCACCCCAATAAACCGGTGATTCTGGATCGGGGTTCGCGGGGTTATTTTCCGAGTTATCGAACTCGGCTTCAAACCAGATCTTGTTGACGGAGTTCAATTGAATCGGTTTTGCGAACGCGTAGACGTGTTGCCAATTGAAATCGTAGTGTGGAACCGACAGCAAAGTATTCGGTTCAGGCTTGGCATCTGAATCGCTGTCTTGATCGCTAAAGACGCGGAAGCTTTTTCCCCGCAAGTGCATGTGAGGTGCGACGGCAAGCAACTGGCCGACGCGTGGCAAACGACGCAGCGATGCCGTCACCGGATAACCATCGGCGTGGGGCGGGATTTCGAATTCGCTATTGATCGCAGTCAGCGTGATGATTTCGTCGCTTAGCTGGTCTTTATCGCCAATCAACAATCCAACTTGTGTCATGTCTTCTTGCGGGGTGCCCGTTGGCGTGTAATGCATTTGGAAAACCAGTTTGGAACCGGCCGGAATTCGGCGTGCATATCCGGGTGGAAACTCGACGCCACGCTGTCCAGGGACATACGCACCGAGCCATCCGATACCACGAAAATCTGCATTGTCGGGAGGACGGATGAAAACGATGCAATGGTGAACGACCGCGCGATTGCCGGGGCGAACCTCTGTACCGACGACCCAGGTGTCTTCTTTGAACCCCGGATCGACAACGTAGTATTGATAGTCAACCGACTCATCGGCCGGCACAACGAATGGCTGATCAGACATCGAGATGACCATGTCGGGATCACGCGAGAATTGCCATTTGTCGCCATCTTCAGCGATGGTGCGAGGCGGATTGACCAACGTCTTTGGCAGGTCGTTGACATTGCCAAATGGCATACCACCTTCGACCCAGTCTTTCACCGCCTGTTTCTCTTTGTCAGGCATGTGACGAGCATTCAAAAACTCGCCGTGTTTCGGATCGGCGTGCCATGGCGGCATCCGTTGATCTTCAATGACTTCGACCATCATCGGCCCCCAACCGACGACTTCGGCATAGTCGGTCAATGCAAACGGCCCGATATCACCGCTGCGATGACACTCGTTGCACTGTCGGTCCAAGATTGGTGCGATGTCACGCGCGTACGTCAATTCGGTGGTGACGGGATCATCGGTGGCGTATCCGATCAAACAGCCGACCGGCTTGGTCACGGCAACGGTGATCGGTTCGCCAGCGAGAAGCTCTTCGATCGCTTCGGCAAGATCTTCGCGATTGATTCTTGTTCGCGAGACACCTGGTTCGTATTCGTCATCCACACGACCTTGATAACGAATCGAGAGGTCTTGATCCAACACGATGACTTCGGATGTTCGCGTCGCACCAAAATTTTTGCCGACGTCACCGCCGAAATCTTTCACCAGGGTGAAATCGATCTGTTGTTCCTTGGCAAACGATTGCAAATCTTCCAGCGAATCCTGAGCGGTACTGCAAATGCCAATCAGGCGTACTGCTGGCGCATGCTCGGGGTGTTTTTGGTTGATCGTCTTGACCGTCTTGGAAACGCGGCTGGCATAGATTTTTACCAACGGGCATTCGGTTCCGACGAAAAACAACACATTGACTGGTGCCGCTGACGATTGGGACAGATTAACCTTGGCCCCGTCTGTATCGGGCAGTTCAAAAGTCAACGCGTTTGGTTTGTCGGCTGGTTTGTCGGCGGCGACAACGCTCGCCAACGGTCCGCTGAACGTCCCCGGCCCCAATAAGGCGATCGATAGACCGATCGTGAGCCAAAGACGCTTGAAACCGTTTTGAGAAATCATTGAATCGTGACTCAAGCAAAGGGGGCGACGGATAGTTGCACAAGGGAGTCGGTTGGATTCTCCGCCGATCGAAACTCCAATGCAAGAGCGACACCCCACCTTTGAAACTGCTTCCCGCCGGAGTGTGATCCTTTACACAAGATTCACAACCCCCAACCGAATGGTGAACCAATTGACCTGTCTCGCTTTGATGACATTTTGTCGTTCGAAATTGAACGTCAGCGCACTAATGGCAATCGCGATGCTTTTGCTCGGAACGGTCGCCAACGCGATCGAGCCATTTCAAATCAAAGTGATTGACGCAGAAAATGGCTGGCCGGTCCCCTTGGTGGAACTGCGGACGACACACCATGTCCGAATGGTGACTGACAATGCCGGCGTTGTCGCATTCGACCTTCCCGAGTTGATGGATACCGAAGTCTGGTTGGAAATCGAAGGCCACGGTTACTCCGTTCCCAAAGACGGCTTCGGTTATCGCGGTGTTCGTGTGACCCCAACAGAAGGCGGAGAGGTCACGATCAAAGTCAATCGGCGTCTTCCCGCGAAGCGATTGGGACGAATCACCGGCGGCGGACTGTTTGCCGAGAGCCAAAAACTGGGGCAGCATTTGGATTGGCAAGAGCAACGGATCCTCGGTTGTGACAGCGTCCAAAACGCGATCCGCGGGAACAAGCTTTACTGGTGCTGGGGTGACACGACGCTGGCAAGCTATCCCTTGGGCCGATTCAATACGATCGGCGGTGTCACCGATCTGAAACCCCTGAGCGTATTCCAACCACCGGTCAAACTGCGATACGACTACTTCACCGATGACGCCGGTGTACCGCGTGATGTCGCCCCGATGCCTGGATCCGGCCCGACTTGGCTGATGGGCAATGCGTGCTTAAAAGACCGCGAGGGCAACGACCGAATCGTTTCGACGTATTCGAAAATCCGACCGCCGCTCGAAGAGTACGAAGTCGGGCTATGTGTCTGGAACGATTCGACCAACGAATTTGAGCGCACCAAAGTGCTGTGGGAGAAAACGGAAGATCAACGCCGCCCGCAGCCGACCCCGCAAGGTCATGCGGTTGCATGGCAAGACGAAGAAGGCAAATCTTGGATGCTGTTCGGCGATCCGCTTCCGACGCTTCGTTGTCCGGCCACCTTCGAATCCTGGCTCGACCCGACGACTTGGGAGGTTCTTCAACCGCAGCGATCGATTCCGACAAAAGACAACCAAGACTCGATTCGCCCACACCGTGGCGCGATCGCTTGGAATTCCTATCGCGACAAATGGATCACCGTGTTCACGCAGTTTGGCGGAGACAGTTCGCAACTGGGAGAGCTCTGGTACGCCGAAGCGGATTCGCCGCTCGGGCCGTGGAAAGACGCCATCAAAGTCGTCACGCACAATCGCTACACCTTTTACAACCCGCAGGTGCATCCAGAGTTCACCGAAGACGGGTCTCCGCTGCTGCTATTTGAAGCGACGTATACCTACACATTTTCCAGCACCACTGATCCGACACCCCGTCACGATTACAACCAAGTCCTCTACCGCTTGGACTTGGACGAACTTGTCGCCGATCATCAATTCGACGCGAAGCCGTAATCAGTTCATGCTCGGTTCGCTGAGTACATCTTGGTTCGCATCGCTGTTTGCAAGGTAGGCTTCTGCGGTGCCGGGATGGGCTCTGGATAAGACGTCAGCCCCTCACCGGCCTGCACGCAGTTTCGTTTCTGACCGGTGTCTGGCTATGCAATTCTTTTCTTGTGCTACACGTTCGCGTCTTCTTTTGATGATTGTCGCGATCGCTTCATTCGCTTTCCCAACGATCGAGTCGTATGGGCAATCACCGGGACGTCGCGCGGCAAGAAGGCCTGAGCAAAGCCAACCGGACCTGCCCAGCGACCCACAACTGCTTAGCCTCCACCGCGACTTTATTGTCAAAGCGGAAAAGCTTGCCTACGAATACGAACGCAAAAAGCAGTTCGATAAAGCTCGCGATGTTTTTGAAGCGATGGTGAGGTTGGTCCCACAACACACCGAAGCCGAAGCGGGCCTAAACCGCATCATGCAGATGCAAAAGATGCAAGACCGCAAAGTGATCGAGGTCGATGCGAAGTCGGGATGGCAGGACAGCGGCGTCGTGTTGCAACAAGACATGCCCGTCCACATTGAAGTCCGCGGGACCTGGAAAGTCGTCATGGAGACGGACTATCAAGGAATTCAAATCCCAGACAAGCTGCAACCGAAAGACTCTCGGATCAAACTCGGCACACTCATCGGCCTGATCGCGAGCTCGCCCGCCGAGCTCGAAACCGCCAAGCCGTTTCCGATCAAGCCGGGTGAAGACTTTGTCAATAAACAGACAGGGCGGTTGTATCTACGCATGTTTGACATCGACCCGTCGGATAACGACGGAAAGATCTATGTCGGCGTTCAGAGCACGTTTGCCAACTAGCGATCGCTCACGTCAACACACACAATTTCTTTGTCGTTGCGAATAAACAGCTTGCCATCATCAACGGCAGGTGCACTCCAAACGACGCGGCGTCCGAAAGCAACCCCGGTCGGTTCAATGACGTGCGCCCGGTCAATTTCGTTGTATCCATCGGCCGTCATCTCGGCGATCACTAAATCACCGAGTTCAGTGAACATCAAGTAACGATCATCACCCTTGGGTGCCATAATGAATGCGGTCGCCGATTGGATCGGACGTTCGGCGATCGGCTGGCCGGTTTCCCAAAGTCGGTCTCCCGATGGCAACTCGACGCCCATCAACGTTCCCTTTTGGTCAAACCCGTACAGCATGTTTCCGTCAAGGATCGGCTGTACGTTGACTGGAGAAATGGCATGCCTATTTTCGTCTTGCCAAACGACCGTCATCGCAGGTTTGTCATCGGCAAGTTCCAGCAGCAGGTTCTTGTTGGAGTAGCCGCCAATGTACAAGTACGTTTTGCCATCGATGGTTGTCGTCACCGGTGACATGATGATCGAACCGTTGGTCGCTTCATACGGTGTCGTCCAGTAAACCTTGCCAGTCTCGGGATCCAAACAGTTGACCGCGTCGGCTCCAGCGGTGATCAATTGACGCGTCCCACCGGCGTTGATAATCGTCGGGGGAACGTAGCCTTGCTCCGAGGCCGTGCCCTGACGCCAAATCTCTTCGCCAGTGCGTTTGTTGAACGCGACCACGTGTGAACCGGTACCGCCAACGACACAAATCAATTTGTCGCCATCGATCAGTGGATGACTTGCATAGCCCCACAAAGCGACCTTCGTGGAATATTCCTTCGGCAGATCTTTGCTCCAGACGATCGATCCGTCTTGAGTTTGGAAACAGATCAGTTGCCCTTCGGCACCCAACGTGATCACGGTGTCGCCATCGACAATTGGCGTGCAGCGCGGCCCCGCCGGGTACGAGATCGAGTAGGAAACGGGGTAGGCGTGGCTCCACAATTCCTTGCCAGTGCTCGCATCAAGACAGCGCACTCGTTCGCGGCCGGTCAGCTTGGCTCGCTCAAAATTCGCAACCGTGCTGTCTTGGTTGGATTCATAGTCGGTCAAGTAAACCCGACCGCCAGCAACCGCCGGTCCCGAATATCCGCCAGCGGTGGGCGTTTTCCAAACCACTTCCGGCGCTTTGGCGGTGAAATCGGCTGGCAGTTTCAAATCACTAGGGCGATTGTCACGGTTCGGCCCCATCCAACCCGGCCACTCAGCCGAGGACGTGCCGGCCGGAGTGAGCAACAAAAGGGCAGCGAGGGGCTGACGAAGACTTCGAAGCCGCATGTGTATTGTCCCGAAAAAAGATGAGTTGATATCAAAGCGGGACATGACTTACGCACGCCCCACGCACGACTCGCCCAAGACGTATTGACGCCGCGAACCAGTCACAACCAGCGGAAATCATACCCCCATTTCAGGCAGCCTGAGCCGCAACAACATCGATGTTGATGGATGGGCGAGGACGATTCTGACGAATAACGAGGACGAACGGATCCGCTTGCGGCAGGTACTTCGCTAAAACCCCCGCCTTACGCAATAAATCGCGTGCATTGCAATTTTTCGCATAGACGAAAGAAACCGATTCGACCAACTTCACGTGACTAGCTAGAATGCGACCGCAGGAGCGCCAGGGTTTTGTATGCGGGAATGCTTTGAAGCGGCCCGAATGGGACCTCAAAGCTCTCTCTCATCTAGGATTTTTCAACTTCGTTCGACCGATATTCCGTCTGTGCTTCTCAAACGTTCTTCCGATACGCAGGCCGAAAAGACGACCGGAATTGATCCGAAACAGGTCGTCGAGATGGGCAGCGGGGACCAAACCGTTCTGTTCCTGCATGGCTTATTCGGATCGCCAAAGCACTGGCAAGATGTGATGGAGCGACTGGCGAGTCGCTACCGTGTGATCGCTCCCCAATTGCCTGTCGATTACCAGCCCGGTCGCCGCAAACACGGAATCAGTGCGATCGCGGACTTGAGCAATCAAGTTCGCCAAATGATCGACGCGATGCAGATCGAGCCCTTTGTCCTGTGCGGAAATTCACTTGGCGGTCTGGTGGCAATTGACCTGTGTGCCAGCCAAAACGATTATGCCAAGGGCTTGGTGCTCGCCGGTAGCGCGGGTCTTTTCGAGCGGAGCCCGATCGGCGGCATGCGTCCACGACCGTCACGCGAGTACATTCGCAAAACGGTTGGCGATATCGTTTTTCGCCAGGAACTCGTCACCGACGAGTTGATTGACGAGTGGTACAAGTCGGTGACCGATCGTGACTACGTGCGATTCATTTTGCGAGTGTCGCGTGCGACACGTGATCGGACGGTCGAAAAAGAACTGTCAAAACTAGACCTCCCAACGATGATCATCTGGGGTCACCAAGATACGATCACGCCGCCATCGACGGGGCGTGAATTTCAACGTCGTATCAAAGGCTCGCGGTTGGAATTTATCGATGACTGCGGACACGCGCCAAACTGGGAACGCCCCGAGGCCTTTGCGGACCTGTTGGAAGAGTTCTTGCCAACCTGCTTCGACGAATAATCGATTTGTCCCACTCTGATCACGCTGACCCGACTGGCGACCATCCTTCCGGAGCCGCACCGACGCCCGAAGAAGTCGATCGGCCTGCCGTTGTTGAACGGACAAAAACGTCGGTATCGATCCTGCTGATCGCCGCAATCTTTGCACCGTTGGTGGTGTTCGCGGCGATCAAGGCGCTGCGTAGTACATCCAACGATCCACGCCAGTGGCTGCCGAAGTCTTTTGCAGCAACCGAAACTTACGACTGGTTCGGCGAGCAGTTCGGCACCGACGAAATTGCCGTGGTCAGTTGGCCAGGCTGTGATTTGGATGACCCACGCGCCACGGAATTGGCCGAGTCATTGGCCGCGACCAAATACTTTCAATCGGTTCGCACGGGCCAATCCACCGTCGAGCGATTAATGAGTTCGCCGTTAAGCCTGTCGCGTGAAGCCGCGATCAATCGCTTGACGGGGTCCCTGATCGGGGCAGACCACCTCTCGACCTGTTTAATCCTGACGACCTCCCCCGACGGCCAAGACGACCGTACCGGTGCGGTTGCCGAAATCGAAAAGCAAGCCGCAGAACTCGTCGGGATCCCTGCGGACGAACTCAAGCTTGCCGGCCCCACCGTCGACGCCGCAATGATCGATGCCGAAAGCCGCAAGCTGCTCTTTAGCTTGGCGGGCCTGTCTGCAATCGTTTCGTTTTGTGTCGCGTCATTTCGTCTGCAAAGTATCCAGTTGGCGATCGCCGTTTTGGTCACAGCGATCTACTGCACCGGCATGTCGCTCGGCGTGTTGTATGTCACCGGCAGCCGTATGAATCTGTTGATGACGATGCTGCCACCGCTGATCTATGTCTTGACGGTCTCGTCGGCGGTCCACTTGGCGAACTACTATCGCGACGCACTCGAAGACAACCCCGAAGGCATCTCACCCGTTCGCTTGGCCGTCTCGCACGGCTGGGTTCCATGTTCGCTCGCCGCACTGACGACGGCAATCGGATTGATCTCGTTGATCTTCAGCAAGATCGAACCGATTCAAGAGTTCGGTTTGTTCTCGTCGATCGGCGTCGTGCTGAGCGTGATCAGTCTATTCGTATTGTTGCCAGCGGCACTGCGTGTTTTTCCGCCGCGTATCCGTAGCAAGCCTGTTGTCGAACAATCGCGGTTGGCGCGTCGCTTTGCCGATTTCATCATCGGGCGACACGCTTGGCTGGCGATTGGGTGCATCGCGGTGATGGCGGTTTGTGGCTCACGAATTCCGTCCATCCAATCGACCGTACGGCTGCAAGATCGATTCTTGCCGGACAGCGACGTGATCAACGATTACCGTTGGTTGGAAGAACATGTCGGCCCGATGGTGCCGCTGGAAGTGGTTGTGCACTTCGACAAGTCGGACGCCCGTGATCGGGTGGAGCAAATCAAATTGGTTGCCAAAGTCCAATCACAAATTGCCAAGATTGGCGACTACGTGGCCACGATGTCGGCATTCAACTTCAGCCCCGCTTTGCCGCGCGGTCACACGGTCCGCGATATCGTCGTTCGCAAAGTCATCAACGGTAAATCGATCCATGATCAATTGACCGAGACGCGGTACTTGCGCGAAACGGATCAAGAAATCCTGTGGCGAATCTCGGTACGAGCCGACGCGATCGGGAACCTTGATTATGGGTTGTTGGCCGAGCGGATCGAGAAAACGGTATCGCCGACCCTGGACGAGCAGAACATCAAAGGGACTTTCACGGGTGTGATCCCGTTGATTTATAAAGCCCAGCGGCAACTGCTGATGGACTTGTTCCGCAGCTTTCTGGTCGCGTTCGGAATCATCGCGTTTGTGTTGCTGTTCGTGCTGCGCAGTATTGGCGCGACCTGCTTGACGATGCTGCCCAATATCTTTCCGGCAGTGATCGTGTTTGGCGGCGTGCAGTGGTGCGGCATCCCGGTGCAAATCGGTTCGGTGATGACGGCCAGTGCGGCGCTGGGAATCGCGGTGGACGACACCGTTCACCTGCTGACTTGGTTTCGTCGTGGCATCGACGAAGGTCTGTCTCGGCACGACGCGATTCGTGACGCATTCAGCCGATGCTCTGGCGCGATGGTGCATACGACGTTGATCTGTTCGTCAGGCCTGATCGTGTTCGCACTCAGCACCTTTGTGCCAGTGCTGCACTTCGCGTACTTGATGGTCCTGCTGTTGCTATCCGCCTTGGTCGGCGACCTAATCTTGCTGCCCGCAATTCTTGCCGGGCCACTGGGCAGGTTCTTCGAAAAACGTTCTGACGATGCGAAGTAGCGGCTACGCGGCGAGGCTTCTTCGAACGCCTGCTGCCGAATCGATGCAGCGATAGAGTTCTTCGCGGATGGCTCGTTCGCGCGGATCATCGAAGATTCGGAAGCTCATCGTGTTGGTCAAGTAAGCGAACGAAAGTTGCTTCGACGGGTCTGCCATCCCGAAGCAACCGCCGGCGCCAGGACAGCCAAAGGCGGCTTCATCGCTTCCGAATTGGAACCCATCACTGGGTTTTGAAAATCCAAACCCGTACGCGACATCAAGCTTTAACACCGCATCGCGAGAACCGCGAATGGGCAGCTCAGCCGGGCGGCAGAGTTCGGCAAAGGTGTTGTCGGATAGGCCCAATGCTTCGCCACCTCGCGCCAACGCGTCGTAGATCTTGGCCACCGCGCGGGCTTGGCCAAAGCCGCCAGCCGATGGGATTTCGACGCGGCGAAACTCGGGTTCGGCCAGCGCTGCGGGGTCACCGAGGTGCATGAACTTCACGGACCGCGCCGTCAGTGATCGTGGCCAGATGCCGGCCATGATCATTCCCGGCGGCAATTCGTTCAGGTGGGCGAGGGCACGGATCTTGTGATAGCCGTGTGTTTGGCTGATCTGATCGGCAGGGATCGAATCGGGCAGCCCAATATAAAACGGTGCGTCGAGCGGCTCGGCGATTTCGTCACGAAAGAACTGCCCCAGCGATCGGCCGTGCGGGTCGGTGCGGCGGATCAGTTCGTTTTGGTACCAACCCAGCGTGAACGTGTGATAGCCGTGCCGATTTCCGGGGGTCCAAAGAGGCTCTTGGTTGGCCAGCAACTCGCCGAGTAAGTCTTGGTTGGCGAGGTCTTGCGGGGTGATCGAGTTGTCGATCGTGATCAGGCCGGCTTGGTGTGCCAGCAGCTGCCGGATCGTGATCGCTTGTTTGCCACGGCATCCGAATTCGGGCCAGTACTCGGCGACGGGCGCGTCCAATTCGAAATAGCCCCGTCCGTGGGCAACTGCCATGGCGGCCGCGGCCATCCCTTTCGTCACCGAGAAGACGAGCGAAAGCGTGTCTTCGTTCCATGGCATACCGCTTCGATGACATCGGGTGCCGGCCCACAAGTCGACGACTTTTTCGCCGCGATGATAGATCGCACAGGCGGCTCCGCGTTCACCACGCGAGCGAAAATTTTCTGCGAACGCTTCGGCGACCGGTTCGAAACCGGATGCAACGTGGCCGCTGAGGACCAGGGTATCGGATGAGATCGTTCGCATGGCTCGTATTACTCTCGGCTGTTTTCCGTCATTGAACTCATTCGTCGCTGTCAATGCCCAATCGTGAATCTGACCTTGTTTTTTTAATCGTAGAAGAACTATATCGAATATGGCAATCGGAAAACCGACTCTACATCTAGTCGTCTTCGATCGAAGCGGTCTTCTCTTTTCTTCCCACCGGTAGACTGTGTTATGCGTTCTTTTGCTCGATCATCACGCGTCGCCGTCGTGTTGATGACTCTTTTCGGCTGGACCTCCCTCTTGGTCGCCGATCCCCCCGCCGTCAGCCACTCGCACGAGTTGGACGCGACCCCCGTCAGTTTTCGCAAGGCCGATTTGGATCTTCGAACTCATCCGATCGATCCGGCATTGCGATTGGCCGAAGAAAGCCTGAGGCACGTTCGGGCCAACGTCAACGATTACACAGCACTTTTCGCCAAACGATGCCGCGTTGACGGGAACTTGCCACCCCTGCAATTCGCGCACCTGAAAATCAAAAATCGCAAAGTTGATTCGGGTCAGATGCTGGCGCCGATGAGCGTTTACCTGGATTATCTAAAACCCAGCTCAGTCAAAGGCCGCGAAGTTATCTGGGTTGAGAACGAAAACGAAGGAAAAATCGTGGTCCATCAGGGCGGATTGGCTGGCCTGCTGACGCTTCACCTGGATCCCGAAGGTTCCCTGGCGATGCGCGGCCAGCGGTATTCGATCCGCTCGATCGGCATCGAGAATCTGCTCGAACAAATCATTGGCGTCGCCAAAGAAGACCGTTTGCACGGTGAGTGCTTTGTGGAAATCGATCCCGCCGCTCAACTGGGTAACCACCAGTGCACCCGCGTCACAATCACTCACCCCGAACCGCGAGATCACTTTCGATTTCACCAAGCGGTCGTGTTGTTCGATAACGACTTGAACATCCCGATTCGGTACTGTGCTTGGACTTGGCCGACGACGCCAGGCGGCAAACCGGTGCTGGACGAGGAGTACAACTACTTGCGAGTGGAAGTGAATACCGGGTTATCCGCAATCGATTTCGACCCCGCAAACCCCGACTATCGCTACGCCGATTAGCCCGGTCGAACGCTGCACGCTGGAGTCTAGGCTTTAGCCGATTTTTCTCTCCTCACACTCGTTACAAGGCTCCGGCCTTGTGACGTACTGGATGCAGGCTCTGCCTGCCGCAGACTGGGGCGGATGCATGGTCAGGCGGGAGCCTGAAAGACATCGTGTGACGAGGCGGGAGCCTCGTCACAAGGCTTCCCTAGGTCTCGGCGACTTCGCTTTCCCAGGGGTCGACCCAATCTTGCCAGTGGTCGAGATAGGCTTCGTACGCTTTGCAGTCGCAGGCCGCGTCTTCGATCCACTTCTTCGTTGATGCAACCAGTTCGACTTCGCGCTCCAGCGTCAGCTTGCCGTGCAGCACCATCGCGCGAAGGAACACAAAGTAGGTGTCCAACACATCGCAGCGACAATAATCGCTGATTCCGACCAAGTCGCCGTCATCGTATTGCTGCTGCACCTGATCGCCGGTCACCGACATCTTTCCAGGCTTGGCCAGCATTTTGGTTGCGAGGTTCAGCCCGCCATTAAAGCGAACGGCGCTAAAGTTGGTCAGCAAGTCCTGCAGGTCCAAGTGCGAATCGACGCTGTAGCGATTGCGGGGCGAACGATACCCTTCGTTGGAGAACCAAGCGGGGATCGAAATGCCGTATCGGAACGCGGCGAGCTCCATCAACGGCAGGTCAAACGAACGCCCGTTGAACGTCACCCATTGCGGTCGCTTGTAAACTTCCCAGCCTTTCCAGAAGTGTGCGGTGATCACGTGGCTGCGGAAGGTCGGTTCGTCCAGTGACACCACGTCGATCAAACCGAAGTTGCGATCGACTTTGGCAATCACCACCGAGATCGGAACTTGGAAGGTGTGCGGAATGAATGTCGTTCCCTTTTCTTCCATCAATTCGTCTTGGTATCGCTTGATCGCGTCACTCGGTGACAGCGATTCGCCCGGATAACGGACTTTGGCAATCAGGTTGCCATCGGCGATACTTTCGCAATCGAATACTAAATGGGAAACTTCTTCAGGCATCCAAATCCACCGAGTCCTTCGCCGGAATCACGTTATTTGACCAAGGTTTGTCCATTGCCATCATATCCGCGTCCCGTGCATAAGATAGGCGGGCAGCGTTTTTGGCTTGACTCGCCATTGTGCCGCATCCCAGTGCTCCCGACCAGCAAAACACTTGGCTTCGGCCAGCAAACATCCCCTGACCTGTGCAAATCACCATGATCCAAATCAATCGTCAGCGACTCTTGGAACGCTTTCTGAAATACGTCCAGGTGGGGACCACCGCGAACCCCAAGAGCGATCAGTACCCCAGCACCGAATGCCAGCGTGACCTGGGCAAGATCCTGGCCCAAGAGTTGGTTGACATGGGTGCGAGTGACGTTCGCCAAGACGAACACGGTTTGGTTTATGCGACGATCCCGTCGAACGTCAAAGCGGACCACGCGCCCGTCGTCGCACTGCTGGCCCATGTTGACACCTCGCCTGACGCACCTGGTCATTCGGTTCGTCCGCAGGTCATCGAGTCCTATCCTGGTGGCAACATTCCACTTGAAAGCGGCGAGGTAATCACTCCCGATGCGTGCCCGGATTTGAAAGAGTTGGTTGGCAAGACGCTGATCACCACCGACGGCACGACGCTGCTTGGCGGCGATGACAAAGCCGGCGTCGCGATCATCGCCGAACTAGCCCAAACGCTGCTCGAAAATCCACAACTGTTGCACGGTGATTTGAAAGTCGTCTTTACTTGCGATGAGGAGATCGGACACGGGACCGACAAGATCGACTTGCAAGCTCTTGCCGCCGATGTCGCGTACACGCTTGACGGTGGTGGCGAAGGCATCATCGACGTCGAAACGTTTTCGGCGGATGGTGCGACGGTCAAATTCATCGGCGACAGCATTCACCCCGCGATCGCCAAAGACCGCATGATCAATGCACTGCGAGGCGCGGCAGATTTTATCGCCGCATTGCCGCGGGAAACCGACACGCCCGAGACGACCGCCGGTCGACAAGGCTTTATCCATGCCAATACGATCGTCGGTCAAGTCGCCGAAGTCACCGTGGATTTGATTCTGCGTTCGTTCGATACCGATGACTTGGGCGGATACGCTGATCAGCTTCGTAAAATCGCTGCCCAAGTTGAAAGCGACTGGCCGGGATTAAAAGTTGTCGTCGAAGTCCGCAAACAATATCGCAACTTGGGCGAAGGCTTGGCCAACCTTCCACAATCGATCGATCTCGCCGTCAAAGCGTTCAAGAATCTAGGTCGACCCTTCAAAAAGGAAATCATCCGTGGCGGGACCGACGGCAGCGTACTGACCGAAAAAGGCTTGCCAACACCCAACCTATCCAGCGGACAACACAACATCCACAGCGTTCGTGAATTCGCTTGCTTGGACGAAATGGTCGCCGCCACCGAACACTTGGTCGAACTGTTGAAACTGTGGTCCGACGAGCGACTGTAGTTGTCAACGCAACCGCTGCTCTGGCAAACAACCTTTCCTCTCATCTGATCACGCTTTGAATCCCTGCACGACTGCAGGTTGCTACCGACACGCGCCATGAAAGTTCGTACCTCGCCGCCAGCCAAGCTGAACCTGTTCCTCGAGATCCCTGCCAAGCGAAACGACGGTTATCACGAAATCGACACTGTGATGACAGCAATCGATTTGCGTGATGAGCTGACGGTGGAGTCGATTCCTGAACCCGTCATCGAACTGAGTGCAAGTTGGTTGCCTTCATTCGAAGACGTTGCTGGTGAGTTGGGTTTGGAACCGAATGGGGAAGCCGCACAGCAATTGCTTGGAATCCCAACCGACGATCGCAATTTAGTCGTTCGTGCTTTGGAAGCATTTCGACGCCAGTTCGCCATCGAAGGTGGATTTCGTGTTCAACTCAAGAAACGGATCCCGGCGGGCGCTGGCATGGGGGGCGCAAGTAGCGACGCGGCGCACGCGATCAGTTGTGCTGCCGCGATTCATGGCAAAGCCGACGAACACGCGGTGTTGCATGAGCTTGCCGCATCAATCGGAAGCGACGTACCGTTTTTCTTGCCATTGGCTGCGGATGCACTGCCTGAGCCGGCGGTGTGGGCGTGTCATGCGTCGGGGCGTGGTGAGATCCTTCGGCCGGTTAACATGCGCACAGATCTCCACTTTGTCGTCGGCTATCCCTGTGCGAGCCTACCGACAATTGATGTTTATCGCAGGCTTCGAGTACCGCAACAGCCGATGACATCCACAGGGTTAATCGCTGCGCTGGACCACGGTCAAGTTGATGGATTATCAACCACGATGATGAATCGGCTGAGTGAACCGGCGTTAGAAATTCTGCCCGAGCTGAGTGAATTGTTGGAATCACTGTGGCAATCTGGACTCCAACCGTGTCAACTAACCGGTAGCGGGTCGGCATGTTTCGGGATAGCGCGTGATGCAGAGCACGCACAACAGGCTTTCGAACAGCTTCGAGCGATTCATTCAGCACCGACCTTATGGCGAGCAACACGGAGTGTTTCTGCGGCCGCATCAATTGAGTTCGATCCGAGTTAAAGCGCCGACATCAGAGAGGGAGTGAAGATTGTGGAAATCACGGAGATCCGAATCAAACTCATGGAGTCATCCGAAGATCGACTGCGTGCGTTTTGTTCCATCACCATCGATGGATGCTTTGTCGTTCGCGACTTGAAAATCATCGATGGCTCGAACGGCCCTTTCGTCGCCATGCCCAGCCGCAAGTTGACCGGTCATTGTGATCGATGTCATCAAAAGAATCACTTGCGTGCCAACTATTGCAATCATTGCGGTGCGAAGCTTTCGTTTGACAGCGACGGTGCGCTCGATTCACCACAAAAGCTGTATGCCGATGTGGCCCATCCGATTAACAGCGGTTGTCGCGAACTGATCCAAGACGCGGTGATCGAAGAGTTCGAAATTGAACTCAGCCGATACAACCAACCCGGGTATCGGTCGCGCTACGACGATGATTTCGGTGACGCCGGCGAAGATGTCGAAACCGCGTTCATCGACCAAGCTCACAAATCGCCGAACGCGCCCAAGCAACGCACCGAAGAACCAAAACTGGACAAGCAAGTCGCCAATCCCGCCAGCGACGACAACGACCAGTTCGGAGCCGGCATTTTCTAGCCCGCTGGAGTCTAGGCTTTAGCCGATCTTTCTCTCGGCTCTACCGCCACGCACCAACCTCGAAACCACTCAACCGCTCGCTATCGCGAATGCGGCTGATTGGGGCATCCGCGCTGGAGTCTAGGCTTTAGCCGATCTTTCCCTCCCCACCCCCATCTAAATCACCCACACCCACACGAAAGTCTGGACGTCACGGCGCCCTCCTGCTAAAAGCTCGTCCGGGGTTTGACGGCCTGCTGATTTTCAAATTCGTTCTCTCCCAAGGGCGCTTTCTGCTCCGCGAAAGCAGTAGAAGAAAACGCTACTTTCGCGGAACGAAAGACGACACTCGAAAATCAACCAGCCGTTCACCCTAATGACTTGATTGCTAGCAACAACGCCCACAGTGACCATGGATGGCTCGGTGACCAGCCCCTTCGCACGTGTACTTCGTCTCGCCGTCCGCCGCTGGTGGGCCCTGATCGGGATCGTCCTTTCTTCACTGGCGATCGCGGTGTTGTGGAGCGCGAACATCAGCGCGGTCTTGCCGATGGTCGACATCGTCTTTGCCGGCAAATCGGTCGCCCAGTATGTCGACGAAACGATTGAGACGAACGAACAGCGGGCCGTCGAAATCCGCGAATTGTTGGCAACGGACAGTCACGAATCGCCAAGCGAACTGCAAACGGAATTGGAACGCGCGACCTCTCGCGCGGAGTGGTATGCGTTGGCGAAACCGTATGTCGACGCGTACGCACCACGAACCGCATTCGGGACGTTGTTGGCGATTCTGACGTTCTTGGTGGTGGGAACGGCACTGAAGTTGATCGCGCTGGTCGCCAACATGATGTGGGTTCAATACGTCGCCGGTCGGACTTCGATCGACCTCCGTGAACTGTTCTTTCGCAAAGCACTCCACCTGGACTTAGATAACTTTGGCGAGAACGGTTCGGCGGATTTGACCGCTCGCCTGACCAATGACGTTTCGCTGGTCAACAACGGTGTCGCGACGTTGCTCGGCAAGATGACACGTGAGCCGCTGAAGATGATCGCATGCTTGTGCGGCGCCGCGATCGTGTGCTCACGCTTGCTGTTGTTGGTGATGATCGTGATGCCGATTCTGGCCATCGTGATGTCGAAGCTCAGCCGCGCGATCCGCCGCGCCAGCCGCCGGGCGATGGAAGAGATGAGTCAACTTTATGGCATGCTGAACGATTCGTTCTCGGGGATCCGCTTGATCAAAGCGTCGAACACCCAGGCGTTCGAACGCGCCCGCCTGCGCCGTGGCAGCCTCGCGTATTACTACCGCAGCATGAAGATGGAGTTTTACAACACGCTGGCACGTGGCACGACCGAGATGATGGGGATCACCACGGTCTCGCTTGCGATCTTGGCCGGTGGCTATCTCGTACTGACCAAACAAACGCATCTGTTCGGGCTGCGGATCACCACCGAACCGCTTCAACAAGGCGAAGTGTTCTTGTTCTTTAGCTTCCTGATCGGTGCGTCCGATCCGGCTCGCAAGCTGGCCGACGTATGGAGCGGCTTGCAACGTGGCATCGCCGCATCCAATCGTGTGATGGAAATCATCGACCAGGACGTACGCGTGCAAGATCCCGTGTCGGCAAAGACGGTCGCACGCCCCCACTCGCACATCCGCTTCGACGACGTCCAGTTCCAATATTCGTCTGGCCCGCAAGTCCTGCGTGGCATCGACCTCACGATTCCACACGGGGAAACCGTCGCGATCGTTGGCCCCAACGGCAGCGGAAAGAGCACGATCATCAGCTTGCTGTGCCGATTTGATGATCCACAATCAGGACAGGTGTTGCTGAACGACGTCCCGATCAACGAGATGCGTACGCGAGACCTGCGGAAACGGATCGCGCTGGTCACGCAACGCACCGTGATCTTTGAAGACACGATCGAGAACAACATCCGCTACGGTTGCCCGGGCGCAAGTTTGGACGAAGTGATCCACGCCGCCAAGCTTGCCTTTGCCGATGACTTCATTTGCAAGAAGACGCCGGACGGGTACCAAACGCTGCTGGGCGTGGATGGCATGCGTCTGTCCGGTGGGCAGATGCAACGGATCGCACTCGCACGCGCGTTCCTGAGAAATCCTGACATCCTGATCTTGGACGAAGCGACCAGCCAAATCGACTTGGAAAGCGAACAGCTGATCCACGAAGCACTTCGCAAATTCTTGGTCGGCCGCACCGGCGTGATGATCACCCACCGGTCCAGCACCCTCGCGATGGCGGATCGGATCGTGGTGATCGAACAAGGGCGTGTCGCGGCCGCCGGCGATCACGCCCATTTGGTAGACCAAAACCGTTTCTATCGCAGCCTTTGCGGATCCGAAGTCCGCGAGGTCGCTTGATGCTTGCTGCTTAACGACGAGTCGCTTTGCCGTCGATCGTGTTCGAATCGTTGAACGGCTGACGCGCGGGGCTTTCGAAAAAGCTGCTGCGGATTTGCACGTTTTTGAAACCGGCAAAGTATCGCGACAGCACGGTCTTGCGAATGAAGTCACGGCCGACCGGGACCAACAACAGGAATCCGACGGCGTCGGTGATCATCCCCGGCGTCAGCAACAGTGCGGCGGCAAAGACGATCATCAAACCGTCTTGAATCTCACGACTCGGCACCCGGCCTTCGCCCAACGCGTTGTGAAATTTCTGCCACGCCATCAGGCCTTCGCGTTTGGCCAAGTAGGACCCCAGGACGCCTGTCGAAATCACGACCAGGAACGTCGCACCGGCACTGGTCGCGTGAGCCAACTGCAAAAGCAAATACAGCTCTACCAGTGGAACGAAGATAAACAGTAAAAGCAGTCGGAATAACATCTTTGTCCCTCGGGACGGGGTTCAGGCATCTTGTTGGCCGCGGGTGCCATCCTGACAAACGCCCACACGATTCGCTTCAAATTGCGAATTCCGTGCCGAACGCGTTTTTGGGGAGCGAATTCCGTCAAACGACTCGCGATGCCAGGACGGTCATGACTGCTGAAACGCTTCACCTGCCCAACCACCCTGGGGTGCATTGTCACCTCTGGCAACGCCGCAATGGGCCGGACACTTGCCAGATGGGGACCGTCATCGCCCTGCACGGGCTCGGCGATCACGGCGCCAGGTTTGACGACCTCGCCGCTAAGCTGCTCGACGAACGGTGGGCGGTCGCCGCCATCGACTTTCCCGGCCATGGTCGGTCTGCGGGCCGACACGGGGCATGCATCCCTTACGACACGTTGCTGGGCATGGTCGCTGACCTGCGGCAACAGCTTTGTGATCGACTGGGGTGTCAGCGTCACGTCTTGCTGGGGCACAGCATGGGCGGCAACTTGGCAGTCAATTATACGTTACGACAACATGAGTTCGCCGCGGCAGGATTGCCTGACCTGAACGGCTTGGTTCTGCTCGCACCGCTATTCCGACCGCCGCAGCCCCTGGACCGAACTCAACTGTTGGCCGCTTGGATGACCGGCTATTTGGTACCGTGGATTCGGATGGGCCAAACGCCAGACATCACCCAGCTCACCAATGATCCGAACGCCGTCCGGCAGTTTCGAAACGACCCGCTGCAGCACTCGCGCATCTCGCTGTACAACGCAACCCAGCTACTGGCGCAAGGCCGTTTTGCACTCGATCATGCATCTGAATTGACGACGCCGACTATGGTCATCGTCGGCGACCAAGATGCGTTGATCGATCGCACCGCATGCCAGCACTTCGTCATGCGTGCAGGTGAGTTTGCCACATTCGTTGAGTGGCCAAACGCCCTACATGATTTGCTGCATGATGTCGACGGCGACAGAGTTGGCCGGCAGATCGCCGGGTGGATCTCGCGGCGGTGCAGCGGCCAGGGAGCTGCTTCATCGGATGGCATCGGAGATCGCGAATCAAGCGGTTATCATGAAAGGGCAACGATCCCGTTTTCGAGATCGATGATCGCCTAGAGAGACCATTGAAACAGAGTGCCTGTGAAACCATGACCCTTCCCAACGCTGAAACGCTCGCCGCCAAAAAATGCGTCCCTTGTGAAGGTGGCGTTCCGAAGTTGACTGCCGACGAAGCCAACGAGCTGCTTGGCGCATTGGACGCATGGACAATTAACGACGATGGGCTGGCGATTCATCGCAAGCTGAACTGCAAGAACTTCGTCAAGGCGGTCGCGATGATCAACCAAATCGCTGAGGTTGCTGAAAGCGAACAACACCACCCCGACTTGCACCTGACCGGGTACCGACACTTGGAAATCGTGTTGACCACGCACGCGATCGGTGGACTCAGCGAAAACGATTTCATCTTGGCGGCAAGAATTGACCAGCTTCTCAAGGCGAACGACTAATGCCGGCTCGACATCACCTATTGGCACTACTGGCCGAATGCACCGGCGATGAAATTTGGAGCGTCGATCACTGCCGCCAACGGCGCGTCCCTGAAAGCTGGATCGCCGAGATGGCCGACGCGCTCGAGTCAGGCTATCAGACTGACTCCGAAACGATCTACACCGACGACGGCATGGTCAATCAATACCACGGCGTCCGTGACGTGGACTTGGCGATGCGGATCGCGAAAGAACTCAAGCTGCCGATCAACGAAAGCCACTTGGGCGTCTACAGCCGTGCCCGCTTGGTACAAACGATCAAGAACGCCATCGAAGAACTCTAGTCGGTGGCTATGCCGCGTTGCGTTTGCGACGAAGCAAACAGATGCTGCCGATCGAGCAGAACAGGACAAGTGAACTAGGTTCCGGGATCGCTGTCGAACCGAGCGAAATGCGTAGGTTGTCGATCGCAATTGAGTCAGAGTACCGTCCAGGTCCTCCAAGGATTCCAACCGACAAGCTGATGTCAAAACTTTCGCCGTTAGCGACGACCGGGACCTGTTCCATAAAATTCCCCGTCGAAGCGGTCGGAAGGAACAGCGTGTATTCGATCGGTGTCACTTCCCAAGTCGGCGAGACATCTGCTAGCGACGGGGTATCGAAAAAGATTGGATCGGTGTATTCGGATCCAACCGTAAACTCTAGATCGGCATACGATGCGGTGTCCGAATGATTGAACACGATCATGTCGTAGCTGACATTAACGAGATCGACGTCGTATCCGGTGTTGTTTTGAATCGTGAAGATCGGCAATCCTGAGTCGAAGCCTTCACTGTCCAACTGCAAACCCAACGCCACATTCCCGCCGCCGGTTGAATAAGCGTAAACGCCAGTTTCGGTTTCACCGCCGACTCCCATTCCACGTCCAAACAGGCCACTGCCTTCGGTACCTCCGATGGTCGAACTCGCAGACATCATGCTTGAGAAAAAGCTGAATGACCAATGGTTCGAATCCAAGGTTCCCGCACCGCCGCCGGCCGCTAATCCGGTACCTTCAAAGTCTTGAAAATCTTGTTCGTAAACGTCGCCAAGTTGATTGAACACGTAATCGGCTCGCACCGTGTTGCTCATCAACGCCGACGCAATCAGGACGACAAGACTTTGTGAGAATGATCGCAGAACAGTTTGGCACACCGACATGGTTGCTCACTCGCTGTAAGAACGGTTTTCCACTGGTCGCCCCTTAATGCACCGACGTTAAACCCGCCCCTTCGGGCTGTCAACAACCAGCCCCAAATTACGATCACAGAAAACGCCCATGCAACCTTGCGTCGATCGGACTTGGCCACTGCCCAAACAGCCTTGGGTGATGCGTATGAGATGGTCGGAACTATGCTTTGCGCACTGGCCTGCGGAACCGTCCACAGTGGCAAAGTGGCTTCCACCAGGTGTCGAGCTGGACACGTACGAAGGATCGGCTTGGGTCGGCGTTGTGCCGTTCTTGATGTCAGACGTCGCACCAAGGTGTTGTCCCGCTGTTCCCGGCATCAGTCGTTTTCCAGAATTAAACGTTCGCACCTACGTTTCCGTCGGTGGAAAGCCAGGCGTGTGGTTTTTCTCGTTAGATGCCGCCAGCCGATTCGCAGTCCGGCTGGCCCGAACAACGTTTCATCTGCCTTATATGGATGCGAAAATGAACATCCATAACGTTGAAGACGGTGCGATTGAATACCAAAGTCGGCGCACCCATCGGGGCGAAGCCACGGCCAACTTCTCAGCCCGCTATAAAGCGAGAGGCGACTATGCGATCGCATCACCGGGAAGTTTCGAGCACTGGTTGACCGCACGGTATTGCCTTTACAGCGCCAGCCCCGACGGTCGCGTGTACCGTGGCGAAATCAATCATCCGCCTTGGGAACTTGCGCAGGCCGACTACGAACAACACGACAACAGTATGGGACAAGCACTTGGGTTTGACTTCGATCGTGAACCCCATGTGTTGGTCGCCAAGTCGATCGACGTTCGCGCTTGGTTGATCACAGGTTGCCCTCGCGTCGCCACGTCTTAGTTCACTGTTTCATCCATTTCAAATTAGCACCACGATGGAACATCCCGAGATTTGGATCAGTGCGATCGTCGTCGGCTGCGCCGCCGTGATGGCCTACGGATTACTGCTTCCGCCGGTCTCAAAGTCGTTGATCTGGCGAGCGACCGTGACGCCACTTGCTTCGATCATCGGCAGCGGTTTCTTGGTGCTCGGGCCAATCCTTTCACGCGAGTACGGTCAATACGCTCCCCTGGTGATGCTTGCCCTCTGCGCTGTGGCGTACGGATTTGGGTCCGCGATTCGATTCAACATCAGCCACTTTGAATCCTTGCCGGAAGGACAAGCGAACGGCATTCGTACTCTCGAAGCGATTTCGTCGTGGGCACTCGCGCTGGCGTACATCGTTTCGGTCACCTACTACCTGAACCTGCTTGGATCGTTTGCCGTCTCGCTGACCAATGCCAACGAACGAGTTTTTGCCAGACTGGTGACCACGGCGGTGCTGATCTTCATTGGCGTGTTCGGCCTTCGTCACGGACTCAAGCGACTGGAAGACCTCGAAGAAACCGCGGTGACAATCAAGCTTGCGATCATCGCCGGACTACTCATTGGAATGGTCGTTTATCTAGGTCACTTGCTGAACACCAGCGGAACGGTCCACAACCCGGCACAGCCCTTTGGTTCGGCGTCTTTGTTCCTGGTGTTCGGTTTGGTGATCTGTGTCCAAGGATTCGAGACATCTCGCTACCTCGGCAAACAATACGATGCGCCGACGCGGATTCGTACCATGAAACTTGCCCAGTGGATCGCGACCGGCATCTACTTGGTCTACGCGGCGTTGATGGCGTTTTCTTTCGACGCCAGCACGATGGGCACCAGCGAAACGGCGATCATTGACGTCACGCATGTCGTCGCACCGGTGTTGCCAGCGATGTTGGTTGCCGCAGCACTCGCCGCCCAGTTCAGCGCCGCGGTTGCCGACACCGCAGGTTGTGGCGGGTTGATCAGTGAACTGTCTCGGAACCGTGTTCCACAATCGATTGGCTACATTGTTGTCACGATCGGTGGTGTGTTGTTGACCTGGACCGCTGACGTGTTCGAAATCATCGCGTATGCGTCACGTGCCTTCGCGATTTACTATTCGATGCAATCCATTGTCGCCGCGCGACTGGCCGCCAGCCATCAATCGGCATGGGCGTTTCTTTACGGCATCCTTGCGATTCTGGGAATCGTGATCGCCATTTTTGGAATCCCGGCGGGCTAGTGCGACTCAATCATCGCTACAGAGGTCATGGCACTCGATGAACGAAATCAATCCTTACGCGAGCACGCTGTTTGTCGGCGACGATCGAACGGAATTGTCATTCGATGGTGAAATCGAGGCCGCTGACTACATCCGCTTCTCGAATCGGCGCAATTTTGAACGCTCGCTGTGTCTGACATTGGCGGTGCTCCTAGGAACGCTTTCGGCATTCATCGTTGTCGCTATGATCGCTGGCATGATCTTGCGCGGCTGGGATCCGACCTTTGTCACCGTAGCCATCTTGGCGATCGTTCTGGGGGGCGCCGCTTTCTGGGTCTATCGTTACTTCGTCAACCAGACGCAGCGAAGCAAGCGGTTGCTTAAGCGATACCCAGACTTACTCGGCGTCGCGAGAGGATCGATCAATGCAGACGGTTTGACCTTTGATGATGGCGTCCGCCAGCATTGGTTCAGCCCCACGTTCTTACAGAAAGCATACGCTTCGGCGATTGGAATCAAGGTCCCACTTGACGTGAACCCTTATCGCTTTCTCGCTTTGACCGACCGCCTCTTTGACGGCTACGACGAAACGGTGGCGGTGAGAATCAAGCAACTTTGGTCTGATCAAAGTGCGGAAGTAAACGCTGCAGAAGTAAACGCTGCCCTTTGGCAACGGCTCCATCCTGCTCCGACAGATGCGATCACCTTCGCCGGTGAAGTGACCGTCAAGCAGTCGCAACGTATCCGAGAGGTGCTCGTCGCGGCTTGGACCAATTCGATCGGAGGGATCGGTATGGTTGTCGCCGCATTGGTGTCCGGTGCCTTTAACACCTGGGGAAACGTCTTTTTCTTTAGTGTCGGTTCATTTGTCTTGATCTCCGCCGTTATCAGTTGGCGGCAATACTTTTTTGGCAGTTCCACGCAAACCTGGCGTCAATCCGGTTGGATCAGTCCAACCGAACTGGCTGTCATGTGGGGCCCCGCCGGTGTCCGGATGTCGCTTAACGAAGTCACCGTAAGTACCGAATACGAACAGCTGCTGATCTTCACCAACCAAACCGGGGCAACGTACTACCTTGCCCCGGATCATCTCGCCAATCAATTAGATTGGCAACGACTTCGAACCCGCTTTCAAACCGAAGCGGTCGCTTCGTAGGCCGGGAAGTCGGTGTAGCCGTGTGCCCCTGACGAATACCATAGCGACATGTCCGCCATCTTTGCCAATGGCCAATCATTTTCGAATCGCAACGCCAAGTCAGGGTTGCTGATGTAAGGCCGCCCGAACGCGATGAAGTCTGCATCGCCACTGGCAATTGCCTGCTCGGCAGCTTCCTTGGTGTAACCAACATTGCCCATCAAATTGCCAGAAAAGACTTTGCGGAAATCCTTAAGCGTCATCGCCGGACCCAGGTTGTGAAAACCGAAGCCTTTGCCGTCCATCACGTGTAAGTACGCCAGCCCATAAGCATCCAATTGCTGTGCGGTGTAGAGGAATTGCTCCTGGTAGTCGGACGATCCCATATCGTTGAACGCGCCATTGGGAGCCAACCGCACGCCAACTCGATCGGCGGACCAGGCTGACGTCACCGCATCGACGACTTCGCCCAGCAAGCGGTATCGATTTTCGACACTGCCACCATATTGGTCTGTGCGATGGTTGGACTTCGATTGCAGAAACTGATCGAGCAAGTATCCGTTGGCCGAGTGGATCTCGACGCCGTCGAACCCGACCGCCTTGGCACGCTCGGTCGCTTTTCGGTAGTCGTCGACAATACCCGGCAATTCGTCGGTCTCGAGTGCCCGCGGCGTTTCGTACGGTTTTTTACCGTTCGATGTGTGAACCCCATCGCCGTCGATCGCGATTGCCGATGGCGCAACCGGCAGTTCGCCGTGATGAAAATCGCTGTGTGACGATCGGCCTGTATGCCAAAGCTGCATAAAGATTCGGCCGCCGTGCTGGTGTACCGTATCGACAATGCGTTTCCAGCCTGCCTGCATCTCGTCGGTGTAAATCCCTGGTGTGTCCGGCCAACCGATGCCTTGTTCAGAGATCGTTGTCGCTTCACTGATGATCAAGCCTGCCGACGAACGCTGTGCGTAATACTCCGCCATCATTTCGTTCGGCACTCGGCTTTCCCCCGCCCGGGCACGCGTCAAAGGTGCCATCACCACTCGGTTTTTCAGCTCAAGCGAGCCGATCTGCAGAGGACGAAACAATTCGCTGGATTGATTAGGATTATTCATCGTTGAACCGGATTGGATGAGGTGCGTCAGAAGTTATCTGGGTCTACCGAAGCGGATCGCCAGTCTTACACTTCGCCGACAGAAAAGCATTAGCAGTCGTCAACCACCGGCAAGCTCTGCACCGCTTTCGGAATCATCATTTCCGCATTCACCTCCGGCCATTCCGCGGGAATTCGCTCCAGCAAACCATCCCCAAAGACTCGTCGTAATGGAAAGTCATCGCGATTGACGTACCCGATGTGACAGCCACAGGTTGCATTTGGGCAGGTCCGTTCTTTCAACCGAGGCCAGACGTCATCACGGTGAATGTTGCCGATCACTTCATCAACAAAGTGACAGCGGCGCACGTCTCCTTCACCGTCGATCGACAGCGATGAAGTACCCGCCGAGCAAGCTCTGCCGCGACTTGACCAACGCCGGCCATTCCAACGAAAGTACGGGTCAATTGATTCTAAGAACCGCTGTTCTTCGTCGCTGTAGATGATCCCGCTGCTCTTGGGAACGTTGATCCAAAGGTAAACGTGCGAAGGCAGTCGTTTCCTCAATTCCGCAATCGTTTGAAAGTGTTCGCGGAAGCCAACCATACCGACGCTGTATCGGATTCCCAACAGGTCCAGTTTCTGACAACGCGCTAGAAAACGATCGGGATCGGTTTCACTCGAATGATAGGTCGCCCATATCGCCAAGCGTTCAACGTCGCCTCCGCCCAAATCGTCCAGGTGACCGCTCAAATTGGTTTGAATCGCGACTCGCCGGACGTGTGACATCAACGAAAGTCGTACCATCGCCTCGCGGTAATAGCGAAGGATGATCGCTTCGCCCCACGGCGTGAACAGCACTCCGAGCGGTCGATCGCCGCGTTCGACCCAATCGACAAAGCGGTGTAGTTGCTGCCGGTCACGATCCAACTCGGCTTTGGTGTTCCGCGTCTTGGCGAACGGGCAATAACCGCAGGCATAATTGCAGCTCGATAACGAACCGCGATAGAGAAGTCTTGTCGTTGACGGGGCAAATTTCATTGCAGTTCAAATTGCTCCATGCGTGACAACACGGCATCCGAATACAGCCACGGCCCGATCACATCACTATGAGCGAGTCCTTCGGCAGTCAGCATCAAACGCTCGGCTGTCAGCTCAGCAAACCCAGACTCCAGAAGCTGTTCCACTTGTGGCAGCACCAAGCAGACGTCAGCACCGAAAAGCGATGCAAATGCCTGTCGGTCCAAACCGTCGACTTGTAATAACGATCGGATCAGGTATCGCCGCGATTGTTCCTCTGCGTTCAACCAAACACCGTAGTCCGCTAGTGCGAAGTCTTCTGGATCGCGACGATTGAACTTGTCAATGATCTTGCGAATACTCGATCCGCTGACCGCGTATTCGCTGCTGTAGTGCAGTTCCCTGGTGTAGCTTCTCGCTCCCGGTCCCAGCCCGATCATGCCGTCTTCTTGGCAGCAGTGTTGTGTGCCGTAGTCAGTGCCGCTCTTGCGAAACATTCGCATCGAAATCTGTCGGTACCCCGCATCCAACAACAGCTCTCGCCCAAGCCGATACATGTGACGCCGGTTCTCCGCCGGGCTGCGTCCGGTTTTGCCAAGGCCCGTTAGTTTGCGAACATAAAGCGGGTAGAGAAACAGTTCCCCTGGATCGTATTGAAGTGCTTTGCGGACCGTGGCGAACCAATCTGATTCGGTTTGTCCTTGGTTGCCATAGATCAAATCCAAGTTGAACAAGTCGATTCCACTCTGACGGATCAGCTCGATCGAATGCTCGACGGTTTGATGATCTTGAGGTCGCCCGAGCTGATTGAGGTCTCGAGACACGAAGCTTTGCACACCCATACTGATCCGACGGACGCCATGGTCGCGCAAGATGGTCAGCTTGGTTGCATCCACCGTCGCCGGCGAAACTTCGACCGAGAACGGGGCCTCCGATTCGATCGGCCAATCACAACGCATCATCACTAACAAGCGTTCCAGCTCGTCTGCGGTCAAGTAAGTTGGTGTCCCACCGCCAAAGGCAACTTGGACCACACGCTGCGGTTCGACACGCCCCGAAACCACGCGAGATTGCGTCTCGATAGCATCCAACGTTTGTCGAACCAGCTCGCTTGGCGGCTGCGACGCGGTAAACAAGTTGCAAAACCCACAACGCATCTCGCAGAACGGCAGATGCACATACAAGAACAACCGCGATTTGTCCTCGTCCGACCATGCGGTTGGTAAGTCGACCGGATGATCAAACAAACGATACGACGTCTTGTGCGGATAGGCATACGCATAACCCGCATAGTGATCGCCCGCGATTGCGTCGGATAAACGCGTTGTCATTTCACCATTCAAATTCGGCATAGGGCACCTCCCAAATGCAAGGATGGGCCACACGGTGTCCCCAATAACCGTCTTCGCCGTACGCCGTGCCGTGATCGGAAAACGCCATCGCGAACAGGCTGCCGCGACTTTTGAGATGGTCCAGCAGTCGTGGCAATTGGCGATCAATTTCGATCAGCGCCGCTGCGTGACCTTCCACCGTGTCACGTCCATCTTCGGGTGGTTCGGCCGACGCGAAGAACCAATTTGGTTGGTGGATGGCAGAGAAGTTGATGAAACAAAACACTGGCTGGTCGCCCGCTTCGTCAATCGCCCCGATCGCACAATCGACCTGGCAAGCCGCCGAATCTCGACCGACGACACTCATCGCCTCCGTCCAATACGACTGATGAAAGAGCGCTGGCAAAACGCGTCCGAGCGAGTTGCTGGGATTGAAAAATCCCGTGCCCCCGACACAGATCGTTCGATAGCCGATCTCCGCGAGCGCTTCGGGAAGCGTCGCTTGCGGAAACACGAATGTCTCTGGCCCCGTCGTTTCGCTGCCACCAAACTCGGATGCGAACAGCCGTGTGTGCAGTTCGGGTCCTGTCGGTGTTGGCAGGAATCCTGCAAAGAACGCATGGTGCGCCGCATAAGTAAATGTGGCCGGCGAGTGACGACGTTCCCATCCGGTCGCCGGCAAGTAGCGGGCCAGATTTTGGATTTGTCCTTGTTTCCAAAGGTCTTGTGCGACGTCGTAGCGAAGCGTGTCCAACGTCAACATCAACAGATTGCTGCGGCCGACATGGTCTAACATTGAATCGGTTCTCCCGTCGCTTGCAATCGCACTTCAAGCTGCGTTTGCAATTCGCCTGGCCCGGTCACGAGGCAAGCGTTCCACCCCGCGTCGATCGCCCCGTCGACATCGATCGTTGGTTGATCACCAAAGTAGGTGCAACGGGCGACGTCAGTACCGAGCCGGTCCGCTACAAACTCAAATGCACGGCGATCCGGTTTCGCAAAGCCGATTTGTTCCGACACAAAGAAATGGTCCGCAGCGATCACATTTTCCAAACCCAAGGCTTGCCACTTGGCATGTTGCGTTTCAATACCGCCGTTGGTCAGTACCGCAAGGGTGTATCGAGACCGAAGCTTTGAAAGGCAGTCGAGCAGCACGTGATCCCTGTGAATGTGCTGTAGCAAGCCAGCAGTCAATGTTGCTTGGTCCAGACGCAACCCCGTCTGAACTCTAAACGTCTCAAAGAAATACGATCGATCGCCGTATCCGTTTTGGTCGATTCGCTGCAAGTCCGCTTGTGTTTCCGGTTTCAATCCAAAGGTGCGAATCCAATCCGTAAACGCTTGCCGGCGATCGAACAGTGTTTGGTCGAGGTCAAAGACGAGGACGCTGCGAGCCATTAGACAAAAGCCCCCGCATCGATTTGCAGAATCGATGCGTAAACCGTTTTCCCAGAGGCCGTCAAGTTCGGCAAGAAATCACCGAACGCGTTCACTTCGCAAACCAGCGGCGGATTTACTCGTGGCAACAGGATATCAACACCGCTGTACCGTGTTCGTGGGAACTGCGCCGCCGCATGAATCGCAAGCTGACGACAGTCATTCACTCGATCAATGCCCACGGAATCATAAAGCAGTTCCAAGTCACCACGCCGGTTTCCGAGATGCAGATTCGTGATCGGCCAAGGGCTTTGACGCACCACCAAATGATCCGCTTTGCCGTCGATCACAACGATTCGTAAATCAAATCGCTCACCATCCAACCGGGCTTTGCTGACCGCAGCTTCGGCGATCATGCCTTGCGGAATCAAGACACGCAAGATCGCATCGATGTCCGCGGGGTTGGTAAATGAACGCACACGCAACGAATTGAACAGACGGATGTCATCGCCGCAACGATCGATTTCGATTGCCGCGATCAATTGTTGACGTCCACGTTGTGTTCGGTAGCAACAAACCCCAGACGCTGACGAGGCATAGCGTGGTTTGACAAACACACGTCCACCGCAACAATCGGCGAACGATTGAATCGCTTGACCAGCCGCATCGATTTCGGTCGGCAATAGAACGGTTTTGGGACGATAGGGCAGCATCAGTTGATGTGTCGCCCACTTATCGAACATCACCGCAAGATCGCCAGGAACTTGGTCGATGATGACATCATGTTTTGACTCCAACCGTCGACATCTCCAGCACTCAACCATCTCCATGGCACGCACGATGCCTTGGTATTGATGATCGAGCGAAAGGACTTGGCCTCGTTTTGGAAAGACGTCTCCGCCGCCAAGTTCGATCAGGCTTGCGATCGTTTCACAGCGTTGCCCGAAGGAATCGATCCTTACGCGTGCCAGTGGCGGGATCTGTTCCAGACAACGACCTTCGCTCGCGATCAGATCATTCCAGTCAAGACAATTGGGAACTCGCATCCCCAATCCGATCGCCGATCGTTGAAAGTCCTGCACCCGACGACTTTCCGGATCGCCGATCACCCAGCATTCACGGTCGATCCGAGATCTTTTTTCTGCATCCGACTGCATCAAATCATTCACCGACCGCGACAAACCGCCATTCGTCGTCTTGATCCATGTGAGATGGCTTCGACAGATCCATTTTCAAAGGCAGCTTTTTGAGTTCTTTGATGACGTCGTTGGTCATGTAATTGAAGTGCAGGTTGACGTGCTGCAGCGTTCCGTCGGTCGGTAGCGACAGCAGCGCTCGGCCGCCTTCGTCGGTGAGAACACCCAAGGACAGATCGAGCGTCTCGATCCGTTGGATCAATGGACTGTTCACAATCACGGCAGCGATGTCATCGACAAAATCGCAGTTGCGCAGACCTAGGTATTTCAGTTGCGGAAACAAGTCGCCGCTCAAAATCGGCTGCAGATCTTCGACGGAACTGTCACCACCATACTCATCGGTGCCAAGCCACAATTCCAAATGTTCCAGTGCAGGGAACTTGGATCGTCCGATCTGGCGGACGACTTCGGCTCGCAGTCCTCCGGACTCGCAAATCAAACCTCGCAAGTTATCGTGTTTCAGATGTCCAATTTTTAGGTTTTCACCGCCACGTGTGCGCAGCAGTTCGAGATTCGGAAACGCTTTTAGCAGCGGGCCGATATCACTTTGTTGGATCCAAGACATCTCGCATTCTTCGGAGATGATATCGCCCAAGTAAATCGCTTTCAGAGCAGCGAGCCGTTTGCTGTTCTGGCAAAGCAATTCGATCACTTCGCTAGGATCGGTGCCGGTGTCATCACCGGTCCAGTTACCGATCACAATGCCGACCGCTTCACGGGCAGCATCCGTCTCCAAGAAGTGTTTCAAATTGGGGACGCAATCCTGTGAGTCCCAGTCGCTGCGGAAACGGTAGACAGTTTTGCCTCCCGCAGTCGGTTTTTTGTTTGGGTCGTAATCCGCGATGCGTTTGCCGATAAACGTTTTCGCGTTGTGTCCGACATCGTCTTCTTTCAAGATCGATCGGAACGCAAGCACCGGCAGCGCGTCGGCGTCCTCACCTGTCGCGGCCGACGCACTGTCCGCATCGACATAGCCTTTCTTGAGCTTTGCCGAAATCAGTTTGTCATAATCCTTCTTTGCCGCATCGGCATCGGCGAACGTTTTTGTTTTGGATTGGCCGTCCGTTCCCGCACGGCCAAAAGTTACCGTGTGAGAATCACCATTCAGTTCGATCCGCCAAAACTTGTTGGATGTCGAATCCATGAAAACTAACTCGCGGCGATCCATAAACAATTCCTGTTTCTTCGATGCAAGCGTATCGGGGCCGGTGTAACAGGCTGTTGATTCTCAAGCGTCACCTTTCGATCCGCGGGAGTAGCGTTCTCAACCACCGCTTTCACACAGCAGAAAGCGACATCGGGGAGAGTTTATTTGAAAATCAACAGGCCGATAGAACGCGTCAGTTTAGCAGACTGCATGACTGACGTAGCAGTCGTTCAAGACTCAAGGCACAGACTCAAGTTTCGATGACCGGTCGGTATCGCTTTGGGTCATCAAATCCCGCCATCCATGCGGCTGCTTGATGACAGGTTTGCATTTGCGGTGGGACGCGCAAAAAGTATTGTCTGTTCGTTGACGGGCAATTGCAAACCAGACCGACCAGCGGTTCGTCTTCGTCGATATCGATCTTTAGCAATTGACGTTGGCCGCCCGCATCGGTGTCACGATCAAGTTCCTTTGCCTCGACATCGTTGGCGAACTTTAAATAACCCATTCGCTCGATCATGACCCGCCGAAGCTCGGCATTCCGTTCGTCCAAGACTTGCTTCGCAGTGATCTTGTCGGGCTCAAACGCGATCTGGTGCGTGATGGGGACGCTTCGCCACCGAAGCGGTGAATTGGCCAGTGACTTCGGCAACGATTGAATGCCAGAGCCGCCGATGTCGATCCAACCGGAAACCTGCAAGCCTTCGGGCAACGCGTGCAAGTTCACACATCCGCCGAGATCCAATTGGCCGAGCGGCCCCAGCCAACCCGGCAGCTCGCGAATTTCGACGCAGTTCCGCAAGTTGACATTTCCGTTGCGAATCGTCGCTTCCTTTGGCCAGCTCGATAGCCTTGGGCAACCACTCGCATTCAAAAACCAAGTGCTCAGTTGTTCGGGCAAACGGTCAATGAACACACAACCACGCAGACTGAGCGATCCACACGTTAGGCCTTTGGGCAATCGTTGCAGCGAGGTGCAGTTGTCGAGCGTCAGTCTGGACCGAACCTTGAGCGACTTTGGTAACGATTCGATCGGTGTCCCGGACAAGTCCAAATCATTGCACTGCAAGCGACAGGCGATCGAGGACAGTTTCGTTTGCCGCAGGTCAATGCTGCCTTCCACGCAAATCGCCGCCTTCTCCTCGGCGAGCAGATGCTGGCGGGCTTCTTCGGGGGAGAGCGTTTTCATTGCACAATTTCCCTTGCTTAGTCGCGGACGATACGGATTTCTTCAGGCGAATACTCTCGTTGTCGCCAGACACGGTAGTAGCCGGCGTCCAACCGGATCGAATCGTGTTCGTCGTGAACCAAAGTCGCCTGCTTTGCGGTCACATGCAGAAACATTCCCTCGGGCGTTTCGTAAAGTGCTGCCGCACCTGATTCGGCGATGCGGTGACAGTGCCCGGTCAATTCGCCGTGTGCAAGGATCGTGTGCTTGGCTTTGCGACGCGTCTCGGGAATCGCTTTGACGGATTCGACCATGACATCGCCATGACGGTATTGGGCCATGCTTGCATTCCATGTGATTCGAGGGATCAGACCGTTCTGACTCCGCCATGATAGGCCCACTGCGGACGCCTTTGGTCACCCTGCCGAATGTTTCATCAAAATCAAATTGGTCAATCAATTTCGGCAACCACATCGACAAGGCGCTACAATGGAATCCTTCCCCGCCCGAACTCGAATCCTCCCCAACATTCTCCCCACCGGAATTCGCTATGCTTGGCCACCATCACGCTCACGATCGACGTCGGTTTGTCCGCAACACGCTTGCCGCTGCTGCCGGCGGCGCATCGGCGCTCGCATGGCTGCCCAAACTGACCGCGGACGACGTCGCCGTCACGCCCGACCGCGTGCTATTTAATCCCGAGATCGAGCCTCTCGTGCGACTGCTGGAAACGACGCCTCGCGACCGAATCGTCGATCGAGTGTTTAGCGAAATCCATGCCGGACGAAGCTACCAAGACCTACTTGCGGCGTTGCTATTGGCCGGAATCCGCAACGTCCAGCCGCGACCTGCGGTCGGTTTTAAATTTCACAGCGTCTTGGTCGTTCACTCCGCCCACCAAGCTTCTTTGGCCGCGGCCAATGAGCATCGCTGGACGCCGCTGTTATGGAGCATCGATTACTTCAAACGCGCTCAACAGTCCGACGTCGAAGAAGGCGACTGGACGATGGCTGCCGCCCCCACCGGTGATCTGCCCGACCAAGCGAAAGCCCTCGGGGCACTCGACGAAGCGATGGCGAACTGGGATATCGAAGCCGCCGATGCCGCGGCAACCGTCGTTGCCCGCACCGCCACCGCCGGCCAAATCCTGAACCTACTGGCCAAGCACGCCGCACGCGATTATCGCAGCATCGGTCACAAATCCATTTACTTGGCCAACGCGTTTCGGACGCTTGATGTAATCGGTTGGCAACACGCCGAACCAGTCGTCCGGTCGCTTTGCTATGCGATCTTGAATCACACCGGTGACCCCAATCCGGCGAAATCAGATCTGGAGGTTGATCGGGTTGGACGGAGCAATTGGAAACGTGTCGATCAGTTGTCATCGAATTGGTTCGCGACCAAACGCAAGCCTGTCGAGTCGGCGACGCTCGCCAAGGCACTTCGCACCGCATCGCCTGAAGAGGCTTCCCAGACGGTTGTCGAATTGGTCAACTCCGGCACAGATCCGGACAGCATCTATGACGGCGTGATGCTGGCCGCCGCCGAACTGGTCGCCCGCCAAGCGTCTATCGTTCCGCTGCACGCTGTGACAACGTCCAACGCCATGCGCCACTTGTACCGCAGCGTCTATGACGATCGCACCCGGCAGTGGTTGCTGCTGCAAAACGCGGCGTTCATTTCACACTTCCGACAATCGGCCCAGTCACGCGGCAATTTGGCGAGCGCCGACCTGTTAAGCCTCGAAGGCGCCCCTGCCGGCGATGTCAGTCTGGACGGGCTGTTCGCACAAATCGGTGCCAACCCCGAAGCCGCTGCCGCGTCAACGTTTACTTTGGCACAGCAAAACGATTCCGCCCAAGCGCTGATCGCCCGCGCACGCGAGATGGTCTTCCTCAAAGGCAACGACGCCCACGACTACAAGTTCAGCTCCGCCGCACTCGAAGATTACGAACAAATCGCCCCGCAATGGCGAGCCCATTATCTCGCCGGTTGCTCGCATCTGTTGCACGGTGACAAAGCCCCCACGACATCACTAGCTAAGCGAGTCCTGCAACAAGACGTGTAGTCACCGACTAGAGGAATCCGCCATGCGTTGGTCCAGCGTTATGATCCTGCTTTGGGGCTGTCTGTGTTGGGACGCCGAGCATTCTCAATCACAAGACACACCGCCATCTTCGATCACTCTCGAACGCCTGTTGCCGATCCACAAGGAATCGGCCGAGGCGTATTCCTTCGTTCTTGAAGGGCAGCCGAAGACGACGATCAAGCTGCAACCCACACCGGTTTCACAGTGGACCAATACCCGGCGAAACAGCGGTCAACTGGGACATGTGTTCGTTTGGAACGTAGGAAAAGAGCCGGTTGCGATTGCCGCGATTTATTCGTTCCCCTGGCAAGGCGACGCATCACAGCGACGCGTGGTGCACGAGCTGCATGCGTTGGCGCCGACACTGCTGCAGGTAAGCCGCTCCGATAGCGGAACCCTCTGGAATCCACGTTCGCCAGCGACGCGAATCAATCTTTCGGGCATCATCACATCAGCACCAACGGAAAGACGGTTCAATCTGGCGCTACGACAAATCGCGCGTCGATTCGAAGGCTACTGCTTGGAACCGAGCGGCAAGCGTTGGGAACTGCGTCTGCTCCCCACTCCGCTGATGATCTATCCAATCACCCGCGGCGAGCAATCGGGCTTCGGTGCCCTCGTCGGCATGATGGGAGACTTAGGCAACGACCTGGAATGTGGCTTGATTGTCGAAGCGTTGCAAGACTCGTCGACGGCGTGGCAATGGTCATTCTCGCCGATTCGAATGACGGACAAAGAGACTTATTTGCAATTCGACGGCAGCGAGATTTGGAAGAACGTTCGCTCAGTCACCAATACCAGTTGGCGAGACTCGGATGATCTGTACTTTCGGTTCCAAGACAAAACTGTCCCGCTGAACTAAACGATCAATCATCGCAACGTCTCGCCTTGCAAGACACGCACTGGCAATCAGATGTTTGTGTTTACTTCACACGAGTGCCTTTGCCGCTCATGAAGACGATCCACTTTCCGTCTTCACCTTGGATTTGCGACTTCAGCAAGAACTCGTCGTCGGATGTGAATTCATAGATGTCCTGAAAGTTTGCCAGCTTGCCTTCGGCAAAAAAGTTTGGGCCTTTGGCATTCAGCGTCAATGTCGTTTTGTCTTCATCGAGTGACCCTTCGTACTTCCACATGAATGAAGTCGACGAATCGATCCAGGTTCCCACGAACTTTTCTTTGTCGGGATCAAAGCCGACCGTTTGGATCCCAACCATCGGTGCACCCGACATCTCGCCTTTCATTTCGTTGATGACCCAGAATCCGCCCAAGTTCCGCGACGACATCGTCCCTTTGCATTCCATCGCAGGTTGATCCGGCCCCATGTTCGCCGAGCAGTCGGTCGCCCATTGGCCGACGAACTTTTCTAGCCATTGATGTTCAGCAGTCGGTTTTGCGGCAGGAGGCATTTCCTGCGCCATCACGCGTCCGCCTTGGACCGAAAATCCGACGACCAACAATCCGATCGCTACTGCGTGCGCACAAAAGAACTTCATCGTTGATTCCAAAGTTTTAGAAGGAGAGAGCTGTTTGAGTCTGGTCGAACGGAGATTCAACAATTCGACATCGAGCCGAGAATTTTTGATCCCTGTCCGTCGATTTAGGATCTTTTCAAGATCACCCTGCAAAACAGCTGCTCAGTCGCGTGAATTGATCCAACTCGACGAAACTCAATTGTGCAGCGACAACAGCTCAACATCAAGAGAAACGATGGCTACACCCAGAAGGGCCCCGTCCTGATCTACTACAGGCACGCTCGCCTGCACCACGGTTTTGCCGACGGTGTCGTCACGCCGGGAAGCAGAGACGTAAATATCCAGCGATTTCGCCGGCTCTATGAATTTTGCTTCGTTCCCCTGAAACCAATCTGACGTCCAAGAGGTAACCGCCACATTTCCACCGAGCGCGTCGACAACGAACAATTCGGAAATGACACCCTCGGACTCCTCCGCGATCCGACGCAGTTCATTTGCAAGACCGGACCGCAAATGATGATTGCGGAAACGTCGATCCTTTCGTGCCGACCAAACGTATTCAGCATAGTCATAGCTGTTTTGATGCAACTCCACCTCGTCGGGCTTCCAAGCTTTCCACCGATCGCTAAATGGCTGCCACTCCGCACGATCCCTGTTTACCTTTTTCAGCTCGTCGACAAGTGTTTCAGAGGCACGCAGTGCTGGCTCCAGGTGATCTTTCGCGTAATGCTTGGCGATTTGGATCGTTTCTTTCTCACCGATCTCATCAGGCATGTTGATAAACGCATTGTCGCCTCGAACAGGAAGCGACATCACCCAAACGGTTGACAGCGTCAAACAGCCGGCGAAGTAAATAGATTTGCTCATTGCTTAGTCATCATCGTTCAAAGATTGATCAAAGCGGAAATGCCGGACCGCCCGCTGACTTTCGACGCTCTACGATCAACACGCAGTCATGCTTGGCATCAAGTCGTGCTAGTGCCAGTTGCAACGCTGCCAGTTGCAACACTGAAGAGGTCTTCCAAACCGTGGAACCGCAACGCTTCGAATGTTTTGGGTGCCATGCGATCGACCGGGAAGATAAACGAAATGGACGTCCCGACTCCAAGTGTGGACTCGATGGAGAGCTCTCCACCAAGTTTGCGACAACAGGACCGCACCGCCGCCATTCCGACACCACGGCCGCTGATGTCCGTCACGGTTTCACGTGTCGAAAAGCCGTCGAACAACAGCACGTCTATCAGTTCTTGTTCGGTTGTGGCCGGCAGGCTTCTTTCTTTTGCCAATTCCCGAATTCGTTCCCAATTGATGCCGCGGCCATCGTCAGAAAGCTTGATCACAAAATGTTCATCAGAAACGACGGTGCTGATTTCGATCCTCCCTGTTTCAGGCTTCCCAACCTCCAAACGCTCTTCTGGTGATTCCAAACCGTGGTCGATCGCGTTGCGAACGATATGAACGAATGCGGCCCAGAATTCACTCCATTCGTTCGGCGAAATTCGCAAGTCGCCGCCGCTACAATGAACCTCGATCTCGCCTTTGCCCAGACGCTTTGCCAAGGCAACCGCTTGTTCCCGAACTCGCCTCATCCGAGCCTCCGTCGGTTCGAGCTTCCAGGACGCCATTCGCGTCGCAATGTTCTCATGCGGAGCGCGATTCAAAACCGCCACAACCGTTTCGTCATATTCTTTGAACTGGACAACAATGTGATTGTTTTTGTCTCCGATCACACGATCAACATATTGTGTCACACAAGCCCAACAGGAAACCAGCTCCTCCATACTCCCGTCATTTGGGAGTTCGTTGTCTTCATGAATCAATTGTTCGATCCGGTGGCAAACCTGCCCAAGTCGTTCCAATCCAAAGATCGAAGCGTTGCCCTTGAGCGTGTGCAGACGACGGAGAGTCAAGGTGAGATCATCGCCGTCTTCGTATTCCAACTGCTTGACCAAGCTATTCGCTTCATTGAAGAATTCTAGAAAGCCGGTTTTGTCATCGGTAATGCAGCCGACGATCGACATCATTTCCCGCTGCTTCGTTTCCAGATGTTCCTTGTGCACCTGGTTCGAAATATCGGACAAAATCACTGCCAGATGCAACTGGTCCTCGACGTCTCGATACGGCGTACACCGAATCGAGAAAGTCCGCCCGTTGGCTTCAAAACGAGCCGGAATCTGGTCAAGCGTGACCTCAACAGGCATCACCTCCAGAAAGACCTCTTCGAGGGCAAGTTCCAACCAATCGCCGATCGATGGATCAAATCGGCGTACAAAGTCTGGGAAGGTCTCACCCTCGTTGGGAGCTGACAGTTTTCGCTCGACCGCACCCGATCGCTCTTCGCTGATTTTGAGGTCTCGATTGACGGTGAAGAAACCTTCGTCAACCGAATTCAGCAGCGTCTGAATATCTCGATTCCGCTTCGATAGATTTTCCATCGTCACTTGCGACGCCGAGATAGCTTGGTTCATTGCGTTCGCTATTTCGCCAAACTCACCTTCCGATTCGATTTGCAAACGCGCGCTCAAATCACCTTCGGCAACCTGCTTCAACGTCTGCAGGGTCAATCGAACATGCTTCAGAATCCTGCGTGACAACAACAGTCCCAACAGAAGCCCTATCGCCGCCGTTAGCACGTTTCCGATCAGCAAACATTGCTTGGAAAACTGCAGCTCGTGTTCGGCGATGGCGTTCCGCTGCGCGACGCTATCTTGATGGAATGCGATAAACGACTCGACACTCTGATAGACGCGTTCATGCAGCGGAGGAATCTCTTTGGAAAACAACTCAAGTGCATCTTCGGTAGCGAACACCGTGCACTCGTCGAGAAGTTTCCAGATCGGCCGGTGAGTCTCGACCAATTTGGGTGCGCTTTCGGCGATCGCAGCGGCTCGTACTCTTCCCTCCGGTGTAAACGGAATCTCTAAGAGACGCCGCGACGCATTGGTCAGCACATCGCCCTGGCGTCGGGCCTCGGCCAAATGTTGCTCCCGCTCTTCGAGATCAAAAACCGAAGCGGCTTTCAGCGTTTCGACCCCCATTTTCGTCAGGGCGAGCTCTGCTTGAGCCGACGCTTGGGCTGCCGGCAGACTTCTCGACACGATCTCGTCGAGACTGTAGCCAACACGCTCGTATGCGACGATACAAATTAGCGTGGCGGCAACCATCAAAATCACCGGTGTCACCACGATCACCATAATCGCAACGCTCGTTCGTTGCAGCAAACGTCCTGACTGGTTGGAAAGCATATGATTCGGTCCCTTTTAAAATTAGCCAGCGATTGAACCTAGCTCAATCCACTCAGCCAACAGGCCCGACCTTCACGATCGTCGCTTAACCCCGGATCACTGTCCGTAAACCGGCGGTGACAACGATCAGATGTCCAGATTCCGACAAGTCCAAACAACGGCCATCCACTTAGCACAAGCGAAAGGGGTGATCGCTCCATCCCCAAGAAAATCCGTGCTATGAACGATAAAAAGCTGGATGTCTTGATCGAAAGCCGGTCGGTCAAAGAAACGCTGATTCTGCAGAGTTGGAGAAGAAGAGCTGGGGCATCCAACCAGTGGCGATCGATCCACGACGTGCTGATCGGCCAGCCCACTTTATCGACCGACCAGGAACGAATGGTTTGCTAAGACCGGACAACTCAGGGTCCGTATTTTATCCCATGATCAATATCAATCCGGTCCCGCGGTCGCGGGAGCAACTTGAAGTTGGCTTTCATGAGTGGCACCATTCACGATTCACGGTGTCCATTCCTTGGCTTGGCAAATCGACGCAACAGCGGCAGCGACGCCGGCCTCTCCGGGGCGAGCCAGGCCCACTCCAATCGCGATTCTTAACCTAGTTGCAGCCGTACCCGATCGGTGAATGCTGCTTTGACTCCGGAGGAGTCCGTGTCGGTAGCTCGGGGTGGCAACCCCGAGACAGCGACACAAACCACACACCCACCCCGGACGGAGCCGGCGGTGCGAATTCAGCAATTCGCATGCCTTCAGTATGAACTTCGCCGCAACCTGAACGTTAGCCGCGTTGAAACCTCAGACGCTTGATGGATGGCATCATTCGGTGATGAAACGTGCTCGTCGTTCCAAGACAATCGTTGAGCAGCCATCAGAGTGAACTTCTTGCAACAGTGATCGGTTTGAAATATTGCCACGTCAACAGGGGATCGGTCTTCATCATCCAGTCAGCGACTTCCTTCGAAAAACAGGGTAAAGCGGGAAGATCAGGCGACAGAACAAGACTTGATGCCGGTGCAACGTATTCTTCTTCTGGTTCGGGCAGCTGATCGCATGGAACAGCAGCTCCACAGCTGCTGCAGAATCCAGCACGTCGCTTCGTTGCTGACGCGATAGACGCTTCCAGCAGAATCAACCAGCCATGTGATTGAACAGTTTTTGTCTTGTCTTTGCCTCGTCACTTGATAAGCCCGGTGGCACTAACGCTGCGGCTGCCCATCACGGTGCGGTAAACAAGTGCTTTGCATCTTCGATGCCGGTTTTGAATTGAAACATGGCAAGCCTCTGATGAGCTGATGGTGCTCAAGCCAACCACTCAAGCAAAGGCTCGCCATGCACACTAGGCTTACTGAATCAGATTCGAGGACTCAAAGCGAAATTGATCGAATCTTTGCATTCGCCACACCTGACACCGCTTCAGGTAACGTGGAAACAACTGGGCGGCGTGGCAGCCCGATGCGCGGTCGGTTCGGAGAACCGAGCGACATTGTCGCTCAGCTCTCCGAGCTGATAGCGTCTCCACGAGTGTAGGATTTAGTTCAACGTTCCAATCTTTCGTTGTGATTGCTCACCGGGGAACGCAGGGGAGTTACTTGTTGTTTCCCTTTCCATTCCCTTTGCCGCCGCCTCCATTGCCTTTGCCTTGGAGCACGCTGATTGACTGGGTCACAGCAAAGGATTCACCGTCGACGGTGTTCCCTGACAGCGTGGCGTCGGTGTCATTCGCGTCCAATCCGGTCAGGGTGACATCGAACGAAGCAATCAAATCTAAAACGCCATCCCCGTTTAGATCTTCATAACGGACACGTGGCGTCTGATGTTTCTTGTGCCGAGAGAGCGAGTCTTCGGTTCCGGTAGCCCCGAAAAGCAGTGAGTCGACATCAATATCGGCAGGGTCAAAGCTATCGCTCGATAGCATCGCAACGTCCACCAAACCTCGTTTCAACGAAATTGCATTGGTGTCGTCGCCCGGCTGGATATCGATATCTTCGAAGACGTCCGTCAATTCGATTGTTACCGTGGCCACCGACGACAATGCTCCATCGGACACAGAGACCTGCAACGTGAATTCGCTGGTGGTTTCGTAATCAAGCAACGAAGCGTCGTTGACCGTGACATTTCCAGCGCTGTCGACTGCGAAGGCACCCGGGTGACTTTCTCCGACCACGGAGTAGCGAAGCGAATCGCCCTCGGGGTCACTTGCCGACAGACTGCCGACCAACGTTCCTGGATCGGAATTTTCAGCGGCGACCAAGGTTTGGTCGGCTATCACAGGCGGATCATTCACCGGGGTCACGTCAATCAGCACCGAGGTACGTGATTGGTTGCCAAACGCGTCTTGCACGTTGTACGAAAAACCGGCCTGTCCAACGAAGTCGGCGTCCGGGGTGAACGTGACAGTGCCATCAACGTTCTGTTCGACCTGCCCGCCAACGACGCTGACGATCCGCTCGATTTCGAGCGAGTCGCCATCCACATCCGAATCATTCTGCAGAATGTCGATCACGACAGGGGTCTCTTCAGGGGTCGAGGCATAGTCGGGATTGGCGACGGGGCCCTGATTTTCAAACGCACCAATATCGACCGCGCCAAATGTCGGGCGACCGAAGCCGCGCTGATCCACCGTCGGAATAGAAAGGTTCGGTGCCGGGTTCTGTCCATCGGGCGCACCGGCATCGAGTGCGGGGCTGCCTGTTAACAAAGCGTGAGTCCGCGTGGGACCACCGTTGTCTTGCAGCGGAGCCAGCCGAGCGTCTTGCCCGACGAGATCACCCACCGCATTGAAAAGGGACGCATTGCTAGGGTCCGATACCAAGTTGTTTCCGAGACTGAACACCGACTGGTTTGGATCCGAGACATCCGACGGCATGCTGACCGAAGAGGTTCCCGGCGCGGTGTTTCCATCAAAAATGGTGTTAATCACCAACGTTTGACCAGAAATTGCGAAGAGGCCACCACCGAACAGCGGCGCTCCCGTCGGCGATCGTCCGGCCGCATTGTTTGCAATCGTGCTATTGATCAGATGAACCGGTCCGCTGCCGGTGCGAGACATCATCCCGCCTCCATTCCCGTAAAGCGCCGTGTTTCCAGAGATCGTTGTATTGACCAAGTAGGCTTCGCGACCGGCCATCCACAGTCCCCCGCCTCCGCCGTACAGCCCCGATACACCGCTACGGTTATTGGCAAGCGTCGATCCATCGATCAGCAGCGAGCCATTTTGCACGGCGACTCCGCCGCCTGAGTAAAAGGACGTGTTTTCGCTAATCTCGGAGTCGTCGATTTCAGTGTTCGAACTGTCGCTGTAGACCCCGCCGCCGTCGCCGTTGGAAACGTTGTATCGAATTTGTGAATTCTGAATGGTTAGCAAGCCGCCGCCGGTTTGGTTGATCCCGCCGCCATCGACGCGTTCCTCGATGGTCTCCGAACCGTTGCCGACGATGGTGGTGTCCACAATGGAGACTTCGCTGACGGAGACGAAATACGCCCCGCGGAAGATGTTTGATTCAAAGGTGGAATCCTCGATGGAAGTGGTCAGCGGCTGGTTGGTGCCTTCATTGCTGACACGGATACCGGCCAATGCATTTTGCCTTGAGTTCACGCCAGTCACTTGCACGGAACCGGACGTTTCGAACAACCCGATTCCCATTCCGGCACTTTCTGCAACGACCGTGTCACGGATCACGATGTCGTGATTGTCACGCCCATAGATTCCGGCGAACAGCGAATTTGGAGTTCGGATCCCATTGCGAACGACCAGTGTTCCTTCGATATTTCCACTCGAGACCGAACGAAAATTGATTCCGTTGACCGCGTTGTAGTCGAAAAAGGATCCAGTGATTGAAACGGAATCGGCGGTGCCGACGTAGATCCCGTTGTTGTCATTCCCGTTGAAGTAGCTATTGGTCAACTGGATGTCGCCCATGGCGAAAAAGTATGCGCCGTTGTTCACATTGCCATTGGCGGTGACGTCGTCGGTCGAAAACGAAAGGAGCTCTCGACCGAAGATTCCGTTGCTGCCGTTACCATCGAAACGACTATGGGTGATGCTGACATCGCCGGCAAAAATTGCGGCAAACCCGCTCAGTTGGTTTTCATAGGACTTCACTTGATCAACGATCAGAGTGTGTGGAATGGTGCCGGTAGCGCCCAAGGCTTGGATACCGTCTCGGCCGCCGGTGACGTCGAAGTTGCGAAGAGCGACGTAGCCGCCAAGTTGCGGTTGGATCGAGATCGTGTTGGTTGAGACGGCTGCCAAGCTTCCGTCAATGACCACGCCGTTTTCGCCGCCCGGTCCAGCGCCGTCCATTCCCTCCAGTTCCAGACGCCCGTCCTGGTTCGCGATCGAGAGGTTTTCGAAATAGGTTCCCGGAGCGATTCGAATGACGTCATCTTCACCCCCATTCGCGCTCGCGACATTGATAGCCGCTTGGATCGACAGGAAATCTCCGCCGCCAGTGGAGTCCACCACGTACGCAGCAAGCAAGCGACGCGCCTCCACCGCCTCGAGTCGAAGCGTACGGCGACGCGAACCACTTCGTGAACGCGATTGCTGCTGGGATCGAAAACCAAAAAACTCTCTGAAAGCCATCGATAGGTGCTCCGCATCGCAGTGAAAATACGCTGGGGAACAGCATCCTGACCCCCGGCCTCCATCCAAAACCGGGGTGCGTGACCCCAGCCTCAAGGGCGGTGATTCTAACGGAGAATTGCCGCGTGGGGGCGCTAGCTGCCTGTCGGCGTTCAGGATTCGCGAAAAAGCTCGCGAGACAGAGTCCCCTGGTTGCGTGATTGGGGACTTTGGAACCGAACCATCGACCCTATTGATCTGGATCACTAATGGGCAGTGCCGATATTTTTCTTGGCGGTGTAGCGCAGTACGCCGCTCACCGGCCCATCTCTACTTTTCGATCGGTTGAGTACGTACGATGCAGTCCTGGACTGCCATTTGTTTTCTTGCACAAAGGAGCATTCGGAGGCGAACTGTGACCGTTGAGGGCAAGCCATGAGCGGAATTGAATTCCAGCCCGCCGAACAGGAAGAACAGCAGCGACCGGCTCTGATTAGCGTTTCATTAGTGCAGATTAGTGTTCCCAAATTGCCAACCACTTATCATCTCTAATCGAACACGAATCCGATTCGGGAGGCATGAGTCGAGCAAGGTGAAGACTGACGCTGAGGTTACCAGTCTCGATGACTGGGAAAACGCGAGCCTCGACTTCTTTCGCCCTGGCCGATTGCGGGGCTCCCGAGTTTGCGTGAGCGTGTTAACCAACCATTGACGGAAGATGGGCTCAGGGCGGTTCGCTGGTGTGTCAGGCCAGGCAGGGCCTACAGAACCGAGCAACATTGTCGCTCAGCTCTCCGAGCTGATAGCGTCTCCACGAGTCTGGGGTTTAGGTCCTTGTTCGCCGAAGAGCAAAAAGTTACGCGGACTGGATTTGTTCGATTGATCGCTTTTCGAGGGCGTTGATGCACTTTTGACGATGACGATTACTCGTTCCTTCAATGCCTTTTCCGGCTGGATTCCAAAGGCTCCAGCGACGGCCGAACACCACCGGGTGAAATTGACCTTCAGCCAATCGTTCGCTTTGCATTCAGGTTCCTACGGCGTTGCCGCAGGCTACGATGATTGAGGCCTTCGGCCAAAGGTGAGTGGGCCGACGATGGTCCCGAAATCGCTGCCCAATTCTCCGAGGAAACTCGCGATCAGTGTTTCGATTTGGCGTGATTGAGTTGGCACTGGTCCAAGTGCTTCGGCAAGGCCTCATGCATCGGTCGTTCGAAATCGATGCGAGAGTGCACAAGGCAACAGGTCACCAGCTTCATCGCGGCCAAGCAATCGCAACGGCATGCTTCGACAAGTGCAGTTCTGAGCTTGCTTGCCATCGGCAAAGCATCAGTACAACAAGACGCTCGGGATCGTGGTACGCCAAATCTAAAATATATTTCAATCGTTTGATTCGGAGTGGCATTGTCGTATGCGACTGAAGTCAGATCAACGGCTCATCACCCGCTGAACAATTGCTGGTTGATATCCAATCGCTTGTTGGCACAATAGATAGAGCCAATTACTGCTGCTCTTGATGCTCCAAGATGCGTCACGAGTGCTAGACACTTTTAGTCACTTGTTTTCATTGCTGATTTTCAAGCATTTCCAGGAATTCAGCAAAGCCTATGGCGATCTCATCACATTGTTGATGTTCTTCGCTATTCCAGATTACAATCCGTGGGGTGCCCGTACTCCCATAATCAAAGCACAAGTACGCACCGTGCGGCATCGCAGCAAATGGCACCAATGTTTTGCGGACTCCAGCTTCCGTCATCCAATTCTTAACAACGTTAATATTAAACTGTTTGATCGCCGGAGAAGATTTGTAGCTGTCGGAAAAGTTCAGGAATCGTTCGATACTCCCCCAGTTAAACATCCCGTTTACCGGGATTCCGCCGTGGTATTCTCGTATATATTTGACATAGGTTTGGTCAAGTTTCAAACCGGATTCGGCTAATTCATCGACGAGTTCGTCAAACTCCTCTTCAAAAACTATGCCCAACAGCGAATTTGGTATGTATTTCATTTCTTATTGGCAGGGTTTGTTCGCCAAAGAGCATATCCCTTGTGGCCATTGGTTAACGCATGCACGGCACGCTCAACTAATCGGAACCAACCGTCACGCGACATGTGGTCCCATACGTACCCATTTGGTGTACGGAATTTTTCTCGGAGTATTCGATCGTGCAGTCCATATCGTGTACCAATAGTCTCGGAGACAAACACTTTTCGACCCAAACTCATTCCGGTCTGGAGGTCGACCACATCTACAACGTGTTCACTGAAATTTGCAACGCCATGTTTGTTTAGTGCGGCTGCTTCTGGGATCAATCCGTGTTTTCGAGCATGTTTTCGAATCGAAGATCTCAGTGGCGTCAGCTTTTCGGCTGCAATTCCCAGGCGGCTCGCAACACTGCTCCATTGAAATACCTCGCCATTGGTTCGCTCGATCGCATAGGCTAATGCTAGTTCATCGAGGTCATCAAGTATATCCTCTCGAGCCTCAATGCCGGTTTTCGCGTTACCGTAAGTGTTATGCACCAGCGTCCCAGAGTTGCCGACGTAGTAGACGTGTTCGGCGTGGACTTCTAGGTTGTAGACGGGTTGGGGGCCGGGGCGGGGGTGCTGGTTGAGCACCCGTTTCGTGTCGCCGGCGTAGGTTTGGACTCGCTCTCCTTGGCTTAGCTTTCCAGCTTGAACGTATTCGCCGCGATCGACTGACCAGAACGGATGATTGCTCGTGGTGCCGATTGTTTCCGAATCAACATCGTCGCCGATTTCTAAGTCAATCACGTCTCCGCTGCTGTGATGAAACGTTGCTGTGATGACTTGCCCGTTACCGGGAGTAATCGGTGGCGCTGGCCGCAGATCGAGGACCAGCGCTGGGCCGGTGATCTGAAGCTCGGGCAAGTCCATTTCGATCACCAACGCCGGTGATGACTGGTTGCCTATCGATGACAACGCATCAACGATCGCAAGCTCGCGAAAGAGCGGACGCAAAGGGGAGAGCGGAACGGACGGGAGACTCGCTTCGTCGTTTGAATCGAACGTGTCGCCAAGCGGTAGTTCGCGTGGTGCTTCTGTATTCGAGTCGTTCTCGGCGAAGAGATAACCGAGTTGTTGCTGTACCCAGGTTTCGGGGCGCAGCAGTTCGATGTTTAGCTCTGACCCGTCAGGTTTTGGCATCTCGAGCGAGAGCTGAATCCAATCGCTCCAGTCTGGTTCCTGCCACGTTGAACGTTCGAGCGAGGTAATCTCGGGATTGTTGGCGAGGACACGATCGCCGACTTTCAATTCCTCGATCGGTTTGGTGCCGTAGCCATTTGACGACGAAGCGTTTTGCCGGATCTGCGAAAGATCCGTGGTGATTCGATCGGTCGATGGCTTTGGAACCAGGCACATCCCAGCCATGACCATCAAGCTGGCTGCCAGGCACAGTTGGCGGGTGGATCGCTTGAGGCGGAAGTGGCTGGACGACGGCATGTTGATGGTGCTTGGGCGTGCGGTTGCTGAATTTAGGAAAGCCAGTGATGCTGAGTGGTGCGAGGGCGAGGAGGGATTCGTCGCCTCATCCACTACGGGAGAGAAGAATTAGACCCAGAGGTCTCGGTCGAGGTTGCGGTAGTTGATTGCTTCGGCGAGATGTAGTTCGTTGATGGATTCGTCGCCGGCGACATCGGCGATCGTCCGGCAGACTCGCAGGATCTTGTCGTGAGCCCGTGCCGATAGCCCCATCTCTTCGACGCTGTGACGCAGCATGTTTTGACAGGTCGAATCGAGAATGCAGTGCTCGCGAACTTGGCGACTACTCATCTGGGCGTTGTAGCGAACGGGGCCGTTGCCAAAACGTTCCGCTTGACGCTGGCGGGCCCTTTCGACCATCTCGCGCATTTGACCACTTGTGGTCCCGCAGCATTCGTTGCCGGACCCGGAAAGCTCTTCGAACGGGACAGCCGGAACTTCGATCTGAATGTCGATGCGATCCATCAGCGGGCCCGAAATTTTCGACATGTACTTTTCAACTTGCGGTGGTGTGCAGTTGCAGGCACGCCGGGGATCACTCCTGTATCCGCAAGGACACGGGTTCGCAGCCGCCACAAGCATAAAGTCGCTTGGGAACGTCGTCGAACGCAGTGCTCTGGAGATGGTAACGATGCCGTCTTCGAGCGGTTGTCGCATGACTTCGAGTGTCTTGCGGTTGAACTCGGGAAGTTCGTCGAGGAACAGGATGCCGTTGTGTGCTTTGCTGATTTCGCCCGGCGATGGTGGGCTGCCGCCGCCGACTAGTCCTGCGTCACTGATCGTGTGGTGTGGTGAGCGAAAGGGTCGTCGGGCGAGAAGCGGTTGTCCCGAAGGCAGTTGTCCGAGCGCTGAATAGATACGCGTCGTCTCGATCGACTCCGGAGCACTCAACGTTGGCAGCACTGTCGGCACGCGTTTGGCGAGCATCGTTTTGCCGCTGCCTGGCGGACCGATCATGATCATGTTGTATCCGGTTTAAGACAACGAGGAACGTCAGTTCCCTCGGTGATTCTTCCAAAGGACGTCAACCGGTGGCTCGACGAACCGCCAGGAAACCCCCGCTTTGTCCTTCGTCACCAATTCGATACCCGAGCCAAGGCTCCCAGGGGGCACCAGATCGAAGTTCGCACCACCGGTCGTGAACACTCTAATGAAACGTCCTTCCCTTGTCATTCGACGCTCTTGAATTGATTCGACGAATGAATTGAAGTCGACGTAGTTGAATTCGGAAGTCTCTTCCAAATTGTTCCACAGGGCGACGGACCAATCGTCTTTTTGCTTTGCTTGTTTCAGATCAGCGAATCCCTGACTGGATGATGGAGTGTCGCAATCATCGAGCGACAGAGTTTCGGCGTAGCAACTGAAAAGACTTCTATCCGCTCAACCAACTTCCGAACATGACTTTTGAGCTTCATTCGAAGTTCAATCGAATCGTCCTCGTGAATAGCCGAGAGAAGTGATTCGAGATCGCTTCGCCAACGCTTTATTGTTTTAGAGCTCCTGCTAACACTTGCCAGTGAACGAGTGAGCACCTTTTCGTTCTTCAGCAACTCGCGTTTCAGTTCTTCGAGGTCTTGCAACTTTTGTTCGTATCGGTTGCGAATACTCTTGCTTTTCGTTTCCGCGATTTGATCGACCAAGTTCTCCATTTTTGCATCGCATTCGGTCAGCTCAAATTGCGTTGCTTCAATATCGCGATTGAATTGATCGATTTCGTTTGCCTGCTGATTCTCGTTTGGCAATACGACAGAGGGATCCAGTTTCGCAAGATTACTAAGGATTAGCTTTTCAGATTCAAGGTAGTTCACTGGATTACGCTGGCATTTGAAATTTCGAACTGCGTTGTCGCAGACGAGGTATCGCCAGTTGTCGTTGCCTTTGTCGACGAATCGCATTGATCCACCGCAGTAGGCACATTTGGCCAACCCTGAAAATAGGTTTTTCCCCTTGTCTTGCCGTCCACCAGTGCCACGGTTTTTCTCCATCAACGACTGGACAGCCGAGAATAGTTTGGGATCGACAATCACGGGATAGTAATCCGGGATGGGATCGCCAGTAGGTACTCGCTTTCCATCAACTTTTGTGTGCGGCTGATACTCGCCAATCACCGCACGGTTTTTAAGGATCTTTTTGATATATGTATCTCGCCATCCGCTGGGCCGTTTCCAGCCGCTTGACTGGTTTAGCTTGCTTTCGATTTTTCGTATGCTAAGCCCGTCCCGCTTCCACTTGAAAATGTTGTTGATGGTTTCGACTGCTTTGGGAATCGCAACTCGCTCTCCTCGGTGTTTGCTCTTCTCTGGATCGAACCATGCTGGAAGACGTCCAGTCAATGTGCGTCCTGATTCCCGAGCTTCTTTCCTTGCATGATCCCGTGCAGCTTTGCCACGCTCACTTTTTCGGAGCGACTCATCTTGAGCCCGCTGCATATAAATGATCAAGCCAATGAATTCACCCGAATTCTGGCTGCTTTGGTCATAAACAACTTCTGGTGACAGAGTTGCAAGCGAGACGTCGCGTTCCCAAAGTTTGAAAACAATTTCTTTCAATGCATCGCATGGACTCTCGCGAGTCAATCGGTCGATGTTTTCGACAACCAAGATGCTACCCTTTTCGATTCTTCCCGCTTCTACATCTTCTAAGAATCGGCCGAGTGCACCTTTCTTTCGATGTGCACCGCTGAAGCCACTCAACCCGCGGTCTGTGAGGCGTAGTGAATCCTCGAAACCGATGCCACGCTTATCGGCAAACTTGCGGGCCAGTTCCAATTGACGACGCTCGCTGTCACCGAGTGACTGCTCGGGCGTCGAATACCGAATGTAAGAATAGACTTTCGGTGGCTGATCTGATTTTGAGTTCATTGTGCTGCTTCCCTTTCACAGCTGTTCCCTAGAATTGAGACGATAGCGGGCAGGCGGTAGGGAAACCGCTTTTCGGGAGCAAACCTATCCCGCTATCGTGGTCCGAACAACGGACTTGTCCATTGTCGCCAATGTCCCCTCACAAGGCACTTCGCTCATCCGGAGTCTGATGGCGAATAGCGATGGACGCCATTGTTCGGTCACGCGATTCCGTCTCAATAACACGGAAACAACGGCTGGACCATGTTCACCGATCCAACGACGAATTGATTCCGACACAACCCAGCTCCGTCAGCCACGGAGCAGGCTCCCCGTACATCGGGAAGCACGGCCAAGTGGTCGGGGGTCAATTTTGACGCGACCAGAATACGAGCAACGCTCCCGTTCCACTCGACATTTGATTCTTCGCCTTCGATCGCCAACCCGGTGCTAACTTCCATCACTTTGTTGTGAATGATGGAATCACGGATGCGACCGTCAACTTCGTTCACTCGAACGACATCAATCCAAGCTTCCGCCATTAAGCGATTGCCATCGAAAGCCGTGTTGAATACCCAGCCAATACGCTGTCTTGAAAACACTTCTGGGTTCCCCGCATATCCATCGTCATAGATACGCGGATGGTAGGCAACGATAGGTTTCCCATTCCAATACGGGACACTGTTTCTCAACGATTCGGCAGTGTACTTTACTGGACCGCCGGAACCGCTCCACACTCCCACTGTAATCATGACCATGGAAACCACGTAGTGATCACGGTCTTCTAGTCTGCGAATATTGCTCACGGGTTAGTCCCAGAAATGAGGAGTGTCGAGACCGATTTCCGGATGATCCTCCGGTGACAATTGCGACGAATCCCCTGCAGCACCGTGGTATAACGGGGCCCTGTTCTGTTGGGGCATTGGCACTGGCTCACTGAAGGACATTATCGGAGTTGGAAGTCCGTCTTCATCGATCATGTACTGTTCGTGCAAAGGTAGATCTGACCAAGCCGGGCTGAAGTTGTTCAGCTGCGTCGACAGAGGCAGCAAGCCTTCCTCGTCTGATGGATGGCCAAGATCGGTAGGTAAGGTTTGATTTGGCATATTGGAATGCACGTTGACAACGTTGCGAGTGATCATCAATTCAGTCCTGAAATCGAGTTGGAAATGCAAATCCGACGTGGATAGCACAGAAGGTCAAATGAATAGTTGCGAAACCTCTGAAATCACAGCATTGTGTTGCTCTCGCGGACCGGGAGCAAAGGATCTGTTCGAGAAGTCTTTTTCGAACGGCCGCATCGATTCGGTTGGAATTCCGCAGCTGTTCTTAAAGTTGTAGACTGCAACTTCAAGGTAGTTGCGTAGCTCGCAGAGACGGTCTTCCAGGTCAACAAATTCTTTCGCTTTGGACTCTGGAACATCGCCGCTCATGTTTTCGATTTCGTTTCGCAATGCGTTCCAAAGTCGATGCGTCTTCGCGTATTTCGGAAGTAGCACTGCGAAGTCCTTTTCGTGCTCTTCCCGGCTTTCCCGGCTTTCCTCAAGCAGAACGTCATGTTTCGCGTCTTGAAGCGACTTGTAGTACTCGTTGACATTCTGCTGCATCGTCTTGAGCTTGTCAGCGTTCTCGGTTGTCGCCATCCCGCCCAGTATTGTTTCCTTTAGCTCATGGAATCGTTTTTTCTCTCGCTTGAGTTTTGCATTCCAGTACCAAGCAATCGCTTTAAGTTGTTCCAACTTCGTTGAGAAACCAGTGATCGACACGCCATGCGGATTCACTTCACGATAGTAACCGTCAGGGTAAACCACCCACTCACCATCGATCACCCAATCTTCCCCGTGTTCTTTTTCGAAGATCTCGCAAATGTTGAAAGGGCTGTATTTTGGGTTAAATGACATTTGGGAACTCCAAGTAAACGAGCTAAAACAGAAGTGTCAGGCGTAGAAAGAAAATGAATTTGGATTGCGAAGGGCGGTTACGATTCGTCTTCCAGCACTGGCAGAACAACTGACTCCTGCTACTACGTTTGCAACATCGTCATGCCCGCCTGATGGATGATCGATCACATCTTTGCCACCACTTCTCGTCCGGCGTTCAAGGCCAACGAGCTGCTCAACTAGCACCGGGTAGTCAAGTAATTCGATTTGCAGTGACCCCAATCGCGGAAGCAACTCCAGATATAGAGCTGACTTGTTTCGGTCTGCTTTCTTGAAACGGATGTTGGAGTCACGGAATGCCTGAGCAACCCAATCAGCTGCGTAGTTGTCGCCGGTCACTTCTCGAATTCCGTATTGTCGGAGTTCCTCGCACATCTCCTTCGCGACTTCATACGGGCAAAGTCCCGCCTTGTATCTGCGAATGAAATCCAAGGTGACTATTCGGTTGCGATAGTGAGCGATTGCCAAGGCATGGTCATCACTTCGTCCTCCGCTCATGTCCACGAAGGCGAAGTATTTGAAATCGGGACACGGCAGAAGCTGTTGTCGCCCGTTAATTACGACTGCTTCCACCGCATCCCGTGAAATGAAGGCTGAAATGTCCTCGCGAAATTCCCCGTAGTATTCACTTCTGGCGGATGAAGGGTCTTCTGCCATCGCCGCATCAACAATCGATTGGGATAGCGTCGGATTTAGACTTCGACTCGGGCAATTCACAACGAGAACGTTGCTAGAGTCGGTCCCAAAGTGCCGTTTGAATGTTCGGTACGTCCATCCGCGTTTTGCATAAGGACTGCTGATTGCAATCAGCTTCCCTTGGCAAGTCGCCAGCGATGGTTGGATTGCTCGGATCAGTTCCGTATCACTTTTGACTTTGCTTTCTTCTTCAAGTCCAAAGAACGCGATTTCGTCGACGATTGCGGCCACCAGTGTGAAGCCGCGAACGGTACGGAAGTCGCCCGCCATGATGCGGATCTGAATCCCATTTTTAAGGTCAAAGCCTTCTTTGGTCTCGCCAACTAACTCACCTGCGAGCATCGGCACATCGAATACCGAACGCAGATAATTGCGAACTATGGTGCCTTGGTTTTTCGTCGGTGCAATGATCGCAACTACACCCCGTTCACCTTTGGCCAGTCGCTTTTCATTCCCTGCCAACGCAGCTTCATAGGCTCCGAGCACAGCAGCGATGCGAGATTTCCCCGATCGCCTACCAGTCAGAAATAACGCGGTATCGAATCCGTTGGTAGGCAATCCGCTCGCATCGCGACTAGCTACTTCGCGAAGCGTCTTTTTGGAGGATTCCCCGAGTTTGATACCGTGCAACGCCCGCAAACATGCGAACCATCTTTTCCACGTTGCGACCGAGCCACTGGAGTCTTCCAGGAATGGCTTGAACAAGTTGGGATCACGGCAAGCGTCGATAATGTTCATGACTTGGACTCCTGCAAATAGGAGGACAAATCAGTTGTTTTCCGCATCGCTCGTTTGAGTCCCAATTTCGCGAGCAGACCGCTGAGTGCGTTGACGCCTTGAGTGTATGTGCCCAGATCGATCGGCTTCCCATCGAGTGCGTTCGCTTCCATCGTTTCCAGTTGGACAGCGATGAAGACAGCACGACGAGCCAAAATCTCTTGTTGGAATGAGTCCACTCCAACATCCTCTAGAAGCCGCTCAACATTGCGGCGAATTAGTCGAACTACCGCCTGACGTTGATCCAAAGTTTCGATGAACTTCGGCTCAAAGCGTTCCGGTAGCGTCGCCGGCTTTTTGGCCTTTCGAGCTGATCGCGTTGATTGACGTTTGGTCGTAGACATCGCCCCTGAATCGGTTTCCGATCTTGGGTGATAGGTGGGGGATAACCGTGTACAAATTGACGTTTGGGATTGTCTACGAAAATCAAAAATCTGTCACACATTTTGTTTGGCTCAGTAGATTCAGCGTTCTACGACGCCCAGATATCGGCGAACGGATGACTTGGAAACATTCATCGCGTTGGCGATTTGTTGATAGGTTAGACCTTGCTGGCGAAGCTTGATCGCTTCAGCAGGATTGACTTTTGATCCGTCTTGCCTGCGTTTGGTTCTGCCCTTCACACCACCCTTGTACTTGCCTTGCTCTTTGGCTGCGTCGATCCCTGCACGTTGGCGTTCCCGACGCGTTTGCTGCTCGATTTCGGCGAAGCCAAGAAGCAGGGAAGCGATCATCTTTCCAATCGTTCCACGGAAGTCGAAATCTTGGGTGACGCTGGTGAAGCCGATTCCCTTCGACAACCAACCCGATAGCGTGTTCATCCCCTGGACCATGTCGCGGGAAAGGCGATCGAGTTTCCACACGATGACCTTCGACACCGTTCCGTTTCTGATTTGTCTATCCATCTTGGAAAACTCCGGGCGATCCATGTCGTCACCCGTGGATTTGTCGATGAACCAACGCACGCGAGCGAGGTCAAAGTTCTCGCGATCTAGGTACTGTTCGATCTCTCGTTTTTGGGATGCTTCGTTTTGCTCCTCGGTGGACACGCGGATGTAAACGGCGATGGTGGAACGTTTAGCCATTGTGCTTGCCGGTTTTCGATGGGACGGATTTGAGATTGATCGATCGTATCGCCCCAAATTGTTTGTGGCACTTAGGGTATACCCGACATGAACACACGATCTGACAACGTCAGTCCATCGGAAACACGGGACTTTTGGGGTGACTCAGAGCGTTTGGTCCGCCCAACCCTAGATGAACACCGCAACGTCCGGAGACGACGGCTGACGGGCTGGATGATTGAGACCCAATGTCTATCGAGAATGGCCAGAAGTGGCCGTAGCCATCGCGTCAGGGACGTGGAACGAATTGATTTACGTTCCACCGAACGGATCTGATGACAGATCCGTTTTGCGATGTTGAAATGCTTCGATGATCAAGAAGCAAACCGGTAGGGGAATTAGCGACGGGGAAGCGTTTTGTTGCTCCCCAGGGTCTTATTCACCACGGTTAGTGATCAAGTCTGCTAGCTAGTAGCTTGGATGATCGCAGTTACGAGACCGATTAGGGCTGTTAAAAGTGCAATCAACGGAGACCAGAAAAGTAGGAAGTTGGACTGATCGGGTGATTGGTTGGAATCGCTCACTGGTCATCCTCATCCAATTGGGCAAACGCTTGTTCGATGGCATCTGCAGCGTTTTGTGCCTTTCGTGCAAGTGCTTTCTCACCCGCTTTTGCCAGTTGAATTAGCTCTGGAATCCGCTCGGCAACTGCGATTCGTGTTGCGGAGTTAAGTTCTGAAAGCGATCTTGAACTTGCTAGGTCGTCGAACGCATCGGTGGATCGGTCCCAGTCGTATTCGGAGACTCGCATCAAAGGGTAAAGGAACTCCAGGTACCAACGTACCTCAGGAGCTTGTTCATAGCCTATGCAAAAGATGTCGGTAACGTCGACCTGAATGAGATTTTGAGCCCCAGGCATTTTTTTTAATCGCTTCTCTGCGAATTCGATTTTTGCTTGGAGATCAGCTAACGATTTGAAAAGATCGTCAGACAGACTTTTCGAATTGGGTTTGGGCATTGGATCACCACTTAATGGAGTAACGCTGTTTGGCTCCCTGCAAGAAGTGACGGCTGCCGTTTAGAGCAGCATGTCGAGCCCCGGCTAAAGGGTGGAAGTCCAGTTCCAGTATCACGCTCTCTGGCGAGAAGTCAATCTCGCACTTCGCAAAAAGTCGATTGCTTAATTCTTTCGTGCGTTCTCAATGAGCTTGCTTGGGGAGACGCGGAGTGCTGTGCATACAGCAATGAAGTCCATGACGTTGAGCGACGACTGGTCGGTTTCGTATTTGCTGACGAAAGTTTGGTGCTTTCCAATCTTCTTGGCGAGTTCGGTTTGAGTTATGCCTTGCGATTCTCTCTTCTTCGCAAGTCGATTGCGGATGTGTTTCCAGACCTGTTCACGTAGTGCTTCTTTCATTTGTTTATTTTGAACAACCTCGATTGGGTTAACCCGTTTTAGGTTAACCGTGTTTGTGGGAGTGATGCTGTATTGTTGAATAGAATGGGGTTTACCAATTAGGTCTTGTCAGATCTGGGTTAGACAGCAAAAACATCAATTCCCCGGTGAATTTCGCGATTTATCCCCATCGCGACTTGCGATCGCTGGCAGAAGTGGGACACCTACGCACACCAGCGTTGCACAGCACTTTTGGACACGCAAAGTTTATCTGCGACCTTCCTGTATGAGCCAATGCGTTGATACAGCGTCTCAGCGATCTGCATCGTCTCGCTGCTGTAACGATTGCCGGTTTGACTTGAACGAATCGGGCCAGCAAATTGCTTTTCACGACGCTTGATTTCTTCCCAGCAAAGTCTGGGGGACCATAGCGTTGCCAAGGACAACCCGTCAGCTATTCCGTAGTAGAGATCGAAAAACTCCGAATTCGAAGGTAGCAACCCCTGACTAACTGCTCGTTTGACTTCTGGCCTAATGAATCGGTCCCAAGAGTGAGCAACGATGATTGCGTCCGTCCTCCAAGATAGTTCAATGGCATTTGCTAATTGACCAAAGCTTCGATCTTCTCGCCCGCGAACTTCGGAGAATACGTCTGTGAGGTGATGTCCTTTGGCATGCAATCTGGAGCAGAGGTGGACTGTCCTACGGTGCAATGAACCTTGCCTCTTTTGCTGTTCCGTAGACACTCGTGAATAAACGATGACTTTCTGCGGTCCCTTGTACCTTGAAAATGATTCGAACCAGTAAATCGGTTTCTGCTGTTTCGAAAGGAATCGCTGTGACGGTTTGGAGTATAGATGGCAACCAATGCGGTTTGAAGTTGTTGCAATTGACATGTAATTCTCGTTGATTTGAGTGGGTCGTTCCCGCCCATGGTGCTCAACGAGAAAGACGCTCCATGGACGAGAACTGTGAAGGTCATGACTCCTTCAAACCCGCTCTGATGATCAATCTGAGGGCCAAGCTGGTCCCTCTTCTAAGTAGTTATCGTTCGGGCCGAAATTTAGCAAATTTCGCTGACTGGCGGCCGCCCTGCGAAGCTATTAAGATTCCCCTCATGGGATACAAATTCAGGCTTAGCAAGTCCAAGAAAACGCCGTTTGGACGCTTCACAATTTCGCGATCGGGAATCACGCATTCGATCCGAACGCCGTTCGGATCAATAAGTGCAAAGTACGGTGCAAAGCGTACCCGCTCGTCTCGTTCTCGCACGGTAAACCGCAGTGCTGTAGCGGGCGGGGGCTGCCTCGGATGCCTGGGCCAATTGAGCAGCATGTCTCTCGTCGGTCTGATCGCCCTTTGTGGCCTAGTTGGGCTCATTGGGGCGTTTGTCAAAGACCCGGAAGCTACGAAGCAGCGAGAAGCAAATCGCACAGTGATTGCTTCAACGGCTGCCACACCCAACTTCGTTGCTCCGCAAGTTGACGAATCAGGTACAGGGGAAAGCGTCGAGCCAGCACCGGAAACTGCGGCCCCGGAGCCGGATGCGGTCCCAGAGACGTCTGACGACCAAAAAGCAGAGTTGCCACCTGCCGACCCTCCGGACTCCACACCTGAGCTGAAACTACCGGAACAGGATTTCCGCACATGGACCGCGGCTAACAGTTCCAGTTCGGTAATCGCCAAGTTGGTCAATTTCAATGAAACCCACGTCCAGTTGGAGCGACAGGACACGGGGAAACGGGTCAGTCTACCGATCGAGAAACTGAGTGATGAGGATCAGCGATACGTTCAGATTGCGACAACTCCGCGATATGACCAAGACGCAGAAGTTTTAGTCGGGCGTATCACGCGGATCGTGGATGGTGACACGGTGATTCTGTCGATCCGTGGAGTTGGCGAGGCGAAGATCCGACTGGAAGGAGTGGACGCACCTGAAACGGGGCAACGGTTTGGTGACGAGTCTAAGAGTTGGCTATCCAGCCAGATTCTTGGCAAAGACGTTCGTGCTGAATTAACCGGGAGCGACCGATATGGCAGAAAGTTGGGCCATCTCTATGTTGACTCAACCAATTGGGTCAACCAGGGGCTAATCCTTGCGGGATTAGCGTGGCACTACGCGAAATACAATCACGACACTCGACTTGCGTCAGCACAACAGACAGCACGTGGCGGGGCACTAGGACTATGGGCGGATTCGCAACGAATCGCACCCTGGGACTACCGCAACGGTCAGAGGGTAGAAACTGCTTTGCCAGTCAATCTTCCTTCGACGCGAGCGACTGATCCGACGGTTTACGTCACTGATACAGGGACCAAGTACCATCGATCAGGTTGTCGCCACATCAAGCAGAGTCACTACCCGATGCCGCTAAGCCGGGCTCAGTCGGGATACGAGCCCTGCAAAGTTTGCCATCCTTGATTCGAACCGTACTGAAATGGCAAAGCCCAAAAACGAACTTAGTACAGATGATTTCAAGACTGCGCCCAATGGCAATTCCAGCTCGGCAATTGGATTGGACGACTCCGATATCAAAGAACGCCATGAGCGGACGTAGAAACCTGGGATAAGTCAAACATCAATTTTGCGGCGTCACCGTCAACTTGACTGTTGACTATTTCGAATTCCTGCTGCTGGACTTCCTGCTGATTACGGTCTTAATCACGGGCGCCCACTCAATCGACATCACGCTCCAAGAGCGTGAACGAGCAATACATTGAGGATGGCAAATATTGCTGGAATCATGTCAGTTATCAAAAAAACGGCATAATCTATTGATCATTCTCCGGGTGCACGACGGTAAGTCTGCGAATTGAAAGCAAAGCTAAGGGAATACTTCAGAAATTTCAGCAGATTACCGTCATTGGCGTTGCAACCGCCATTACACCGCCGCGAGCTTGTAACTCTTTGCTGATTAAAGACTTAGAGATTTGTCTCGACAACGCATGTTCCCTCTGACACCTGACACGCCAATGACGTAAGGTGTTACTAGCAAAGGGTTTTGAAACAAGCTGAGGAATGAGTTTGACAGTTCGCAAGCAAACTTTAACATTCTCTTGGCTAACAGGGCCAATCCGAAAAATCCCCAAACTTGTAGGCAGAACCGCGCAGGCGGTTAGGCGAAGAATCCGCCTCTGCGGTCCGATCGTGAGGAACGCAAATTCTGCACTCAAGTACGGAGGAGTTTGAAATGACTGGTCCTGCTGAAATGCTGGTCGTAATGACCATCATATTGGCCGTCTGCCTTTTCGGGCGGAAACGATAGCTATCCTGGCGGCTTTCGCCACCAGGATAGCGAAGCATCGGTCTATCCAGACTCTGTCACGAGGAAATGGATAGAACCTTCGAACCGTGGTCAGCAATGCTGATCACGGTTTTTTTTGCAAAAACTCAAAACTGATCAGAGTCAGCATGTTTGACGTGACTGATTGATGGTTCGCTGACCATGTTTATGGCTCGTCTACCGATTTAGCACTGTTGGGTGCTATCTACATCTATCAGCGTCATATATGACGCTAATAGATCTAGATACCCAGGATATCAATAACATACACCCGATCAACGCGTTCGTGGGATTTTCCGGCGTCTAAATCCTCGGATTGCTTCGCAAACCCTTTGTGGTCAATGACTTGCGGAAGATCGATGCAACTCGAAAATGCAGGGCTGTCCAGCTTCGGCCCTGGTGCCGGAGAATCCAATCTGATTCACATCCACTGCAATGGCTGGAACCGGATACAACATGATTAAATTATGCGAACCGGCGGCGGCGAGTGTGATCGCGCGCTTGGCAGATTCTTGGCCGCGGACGTCACCGAAGTCGATGTCGTACAAGCTGTGTTCTTCGAACAGTTCTTCAAGTCGACTGGGTGCGGGCGCGATGTCGACTTCGCCTGCAAAGAACGCGACGGCTTGAGAGAGACTTTCGACCGGAATGATTTCCAAGCCTTCGACGACGGCGGCTTCGGCAGCGTTTGCGGCCGGTAAGACTAAGCCGCGAAGCTCTTGGTCTTTGGCTGCTTCGATGGCGATCGACAAGCCGCCTTTGACCGGACGGGTGTAGCCTTCGAGCGCGAGTTCGCCGATGATCGCGTATTGTTCCAGCCGGTCGGGAATTAGCTGTCCGCTGCCGGCGAGGACACCGAGCGCAACGGACAGATCGAACGAGGCGGCTTGTTTGGGGAGGTCACCTGGTGCGAGGTTGATCACGATGCGATCGATCGGTCGGGTAAAGCCGCTGTTGACGATTGCCCTTTCGACGCGGTGGGTCGATTCTTTGACGGCGGTGTCAGGCAGGCCGACGAGAATGGTTTTGGGCATCGCGGCGGGAGAGATGTCGACCTCGACATCGACCGGCATCGCTTCGATTCCCAGCAAGGTGTAGGTTTTCAACCGTGCAAGCATGTCCTCGGTCCCAATAAGTCTCCTGCGGCAGCACACCCTCAATGGTGGCGACTAAACCCGCCGCTGGCAAGCGGGCGTGAGCTGGACCGAAACGTCGAGAACTCGCTTTGTTGTCATCCGCGATCAAACCTTGCTCGAAGTTGATGGAGTCCGAAGTTCGCTCAAGACAAGACTGTTTTTAGCTCGATGATCTGGGTACGCTTATCAACCGACCGAGCAGGGACTAATGCTCTGGCACCGAATCTTGCATTCGCATCGTATCGCTGACCTGAACTAAGACACGGATGAATCTACTGTTTTCCATCGCGAGCACTTCGATCGAGTGCGATAACACACGAAACTCGATCCGCTTGTCGGTTGAAGATTTAGTCCGAGGATCGTCAGCGGTATCACTTCGCGAAAACGGTCCCTGTTTATGCCTTGAGGTCGAAGCGTCCGACCTGGGCTGCGAATCGAGCATGGACTCCGACGATCTGTTGGAATTGCTCAAGCGACTTGCCGAAGTGAGCCAAGGGCTTGACTTGCGCTGGCAAATCGGACACGAACTCGATGCCCGGATGGGCGAATTTGACGGTAGCGGCATTCGTTCGGACTTGGCGATCGAATTGTCGACTGCGTTTACGGTCGCACAATCACTGGCCGGGATCATCGTCGATGGCGAGTTTGCCGACGAATATGAAGATGACGACGATGGTAGCGACTCGCCACGCGATTTCGTGAACCTTCAAAACGACGACGAGTGGAATTCGTTGACAGCGTTCGAGGAAACGTTCCAACGTTTCCCCGAGATGGACTGACACTCAATCGATCGAAGACGGTCGATTTACGACTGCTTTTTGAAATCCAACTTGATTGTCGGATTGTTGTTCGCGTCTTTAAGTTGCCAAATCAGTTGGTCGTTTTGCATTGTCACGCTGCCATTGAGTGTGATGCCTTTTCCTTGCAGGATCAAAGCATCGTCAGCCAGTTTGAATTGGCCTTGTGAGACTTGGTTCTTGCCGTTTTGCGTGTAGACCAAGACGAAGTTCGATTGGTCATCGAAACGAATCGCCCAGGCTTGTTTTGCAGAGACTTTGGCAGACCAAGTCCCTACCATTTGACTTGCATCAATGGCCGTCGGAGGTGTTGCTGGTTCAACCGCCGGGCTTTGTTGAGCCACGCTGTCATCGCTTTCGGAAACGAGGCGTGCGATCACGCTAGAGCTTGCGTCTTGCAAAACGCCTGCCACACGGCGCATGTCTTCGATCGATGCGTTTGGCGTGCCCATTGAGGTGTGCAGTACGATTGAATCGTTCTCGATTACCAATTGCACGTTGGAGAGTTTGCTCAGCTCCGTTATGGCTTGGTAAAGCAACTCGCCCTGACGAGGTGAAGTCGCAAGTGATGACGTCACTGGGATTGGCAAGTGAATGTCGATCCGCTGGCTGTCGGCATCAACGCGAAACAGAAACGCGGCCGATTCGTCAGACGACGTTTCCGCTGCGTCAAAAAGCTCGCTGGCTTGGACGCGTACGGTTTGCGATTCGATCGAGTGCTGGATGTCGTAGCCGCTCAAAAATTTCCCCAAAGAAACTTCGCCGACAATCCGATCGCTTGTTTTTGCCTGTGCCGTCGCTTCGTTGATTTGCGTGGCGGCAACGGTTTGCGACATCGTGATTTTGCTGAACAAGTCCCCGATCAATCCGCTTGCGCGTTGCGTGGGAGCGTTTGGCGTGTCTTCTGCGAGTGCGGTGACCGAAGTGCAAGCCAAGCCTGTTGTGATTGCTATCATCGAAAGTGCGATTCGGATCGGCTTCGGTCTGGCTGTCTGGTTCATGGCAAGTCTCTCGTTGTCACCTGGACGACGTTGGTAGCATCGGTGTTTCGCTGTCTTGGTGTCCAAGCGTGGAACCGATCGCCTTGTGACAATATTTTTTTGCCACATCACTGGGACGCTGGAGACCACGAGCGGAGGGGGCGGAACGTCTAGGATGAAGGCGAAACGAGGGAAATCGAGCGGTGATTGGCCAGAAAAACGTGATGACGGCGAGAGGGAAACGCCGATCGTTGAGGTCGAAGGCAAAGACTGAGCTTGCTGTAAGCAGCCAGTGGCCTACACTTACGCGGCGACGCCTACATACGGCCTCGCCCGCTTTGGTCTTTCCATTTCGGCAGAGGGATCATTTTTAGGGTTCGCCTAAGTCAATTAACGGCAAGTGCAGTAGCACGCTTAGACTTACGCGTTTCTCCCAGCGGCTCCATTTTGCCGCCGACGGGCCAAAGCAACTGCCGGTTGACGAGTCGATGGATTTGTCAGCCGGCTTTTTTTGTGTCTTTTGCAAACGATCCGTATGAACGCGAACTCCGATCCGATTTCGACCGACGGTGGTTCTGCCGACGAATTGCCGCCGAGTGTCTCGCCGAACAGTCGTGTTTCTCGCGGTGCGGTGATTGCGGCGTTCATCGTCATGATTGGCGTTGGGCTGGGCGTGTACGCGATCTTTCCAGACAGCGTCGGTGGGCCACGCCTTCCGGTGAGCGTGAAACTCACCAAAGCGGCGGTGGAGACAACCAATGGTCAGATCGCGGTGATGACGGAAGTCGTCACGGTCACCAACGAGTTGGACCAGCCGATCAAGAATCTGGCGATCGAGCTGAACGGGCAATATTTATTGATGCAGGCCAGTCCGATTGAGCCGGCGGAGACGCTGGAGCTTCCGCTGAGCGTTTTTACTGACAAACGCAGCAGCCAGCGATTCGATCCATCCCGCTACAAGGTGGATGAGGTGATTGTTCGTGGGCAGCTGCCAAGTAAGCAGCGTGGCGTGTCAAAATTCGAGTTTGACCACGAGGGGCACCCGGTTGCCTCCGAGGATGCTCCCTAATTCGGTTCCAAAACCGTATTTCGGCTGAAGTCGCCGCTTCCTGTGAAGTCCGACCGCGCCGTCCAGCGATAGGGTGTTCTAAGGACCCAGGGTTTTAGGAAAACGGGGCAATTGGCACAGCGTTCGCGTCTATTGAAGGCGTCAACGGGGTTTGACTTGTCTTTCGCCTAATTCGGCTGAGCAATTTCGATACAGGTGTTGCAAAATGCTACACCCGGTTATTCCGGAGGTTGCGAGACTGGAGGCGGCGAAAGACGTTTTTTTCGTAGAAAGAAGCCTAGGCCGGAAATAGACTCTGGATGCACAGATGCTACTCAGGCCTTACGCCAGGCTGATTCCTTTTCCCAGTTGCGCCTCAAGCCGCCGATTTAGGCGTTTTTGGCAGGTTTGAAACTTAGCAAAACACAACGGTCGTTCCGATGAAGACACGCAGGCGCCTGTTTTCAACCACCGCGGAGAAAATTCAGATGCGAGAAGTCGCAGTTCACTCGTCCCGATTTGCGAGCCGTTTACGACGGCTGGCACCAATGGCCATCGCCGTGGTTGCGATGATGGCTCCCAATGTTTCCGCTGACGAAGCACAAGTTCGGATTGTCAGCTTTACTGCCTCGGAGGGTGACTCGTACTTTGCCGCATCGATCATGCCATCGGCGGACGACACGTTGTTGGCGGCGACATCGAAGGCAGCAGCCGATGTGGTGATCATTGTCGACACCTCGGCCAGCCAAGCGGGCGATTTCCGCCGCGAGTCGATGGCGGCACTGAAGAGCGTGCTATCGAACCTGCGATCGGGCGACCGCGCGAAGGTTTATGCCGCCGATGTTGACGCGGTCGCGATGACATCGAACTTCGCGTCGTCCAACGAGTCAAACGTTTCCAACGCGATGGGCGCCCTGTCACGACGCTTGCCACTGGGCCACACCAACATGGTCGCGGT
>PPHI01000085.1 GCA_002901265.1 Rhodopirellula baltica
AATGTCGCCTATCGGATTTCACGGAACCTCTGTTTCCTAGTGATCGCATTTAATGTCACGGTTTGATTGGTGCGCGGTTTGATTGGTGCGCGGTTTGATTGGTGCGCGGTTTGATTGGTGCGCGGTTGACTTGGACGATGAAGGCAATCCGATTCCTGGCAACCGGTTGCGAGTACGAGCACCGCGTTGCTGAGCACAAGCACGAGCACGAGCACGAGCACGAGCACGAGCACGATTCAAGACAGTCCGACGCCTGAGGTTCCCGCTGCCAATTCGCTACTCGCTACGGTTCGCAAATGCGATCGGGTAAACTCGTCGTCAGCGACGAACTGCAAGCGGGCGTCCAGCGTAGGCCGCGAGCAGCTCGATGCACGTGAGCCGCCGAGTGGTGTACTATGAAGTGCGGCGGCCACATAAACGAAATTGTTCGCGACTAAAGATCTGACGTTTGAATACGCTGCCATCGTTGCCAGAAGACACCAATCCATACGTCGCACCGGCCGAAGACACTGGCCGCTCCTCATCCGGGCGCGAGCCGTCCACTTGGCGACGCAATTTTGGGGCGCTTCGCGCGATCGTGTTGACATACTGCTCGATCGCTGCAGTATTCGCGGTCTCACGCCATTCATTGCCGCCACCGATCGTGTATCCATTACTTCTCGCCGCCTTTTGCTGTTCAACATGGGCGAACTTTCAGATTGGGCCGCGAATCGGTTGGTCGCAGGGCGGTCTGCCCATTATGATCGTCCTGGTATTCGGATGGACGTTTGCCTATGTCATCACATCTCTGATTGGTGCAGATGTTGTCTACTGGATTCTTGATCCCGACCGACTGTTGCACTAGACGGAAAGGGCTCGCGATAGGCGGCGAACCACGGTTGCAATGGAGGTCGCGAATTGACGTTTCTTGAAGTGGAGAGTCGTATGCGCGGCCCTTCTGAACCCTGTCGTTTGCCGACTTAATCGATGCGTGCACGCGAAGATCGGGAGTCGCGTTTGATTGAAGGGTTTCGTCCACCGCCCGGCCTCGGTGTCGGCCAAACTTCGTCCTTAGAGATTCAATTTGACAGTAACAACGCAGCGAACGGAAAAGCGACGACTTCGACGAGGGACCGGACTGGAGACGCTTGTTGACATGGTGGCGATTGGGTCACTTATGCTCGGCTCGCTCATTGCCGTCGGGCTGCTCCTGACATTTTCCTGGTGGGGCCTTGTCGCATCAATGTCTGCGGCAATTGGCGCATTTTTGAGTTGGCTCCTGTTTCGATGCCTTGCGGAACACTTGCGTCTGCAGAAGAAAATCGCTGGGTGTGATTTTGAAGGGACGATCACAGGACCGTACGAGGAGACTATTTGGGCATGCGGAAATTGCGGCCAGATGCTGCACACTGACCTTCGTTGCGATTCTTGTGGCGCAGAAATTGCCTCGGATGACAATTGACCGTTTTAAACAACCGTAATCGCTGGCACGATTTCGATGGGCCCAGGCGGCGGATCGCGCGTTCGTTTGAATCAAAGTCTAAATGCCGCCGTTGGAGCATCGGCGGCGTTATCGCAGTTGATTGACGTGAATTGTGTTGACCACGGAAGCGACTTCGGTGCGTGGCTTTTCTCTCGCTGAACTGATGAGCTACGCATTCGCATGGGCGTATGTTCTCTCGCTCGTTGGGTTAGAGTGGGAGGACACTCACGTGTGGTTGGCAGTGCCGGGGGTATTGGCGCTCGTTTTGCCAGGACCGCTGATCGAGCAGGAGCAGGATTCAAGACCATTTGACGCCTGGTGTTCCGGCTGATAGTTCGCGACTCGTTACCCTTCGCAATGCCGATCGGCTAGACTTGTCGTCAGCGGCGAACTGCAAGCTGTCGTCCAGCGTAGATCGCGAACAACTCGATGCACGTGAGCCGCCGAGTTGTGTTCAATGAAGTGGTCAGTCATTTGCTGCGGCCACGCGATTGAAATCGTTCGCCGGGGGGATTCCGTAGAAGCTAACGCGAATCGCTTTCCGTCGTACCAGGAGCCTATCGGTGATTTTTGCTGACTAATCTTGCCATACGAAATGAACGCTACACAATCGCCATCACAGACATTTGCAATCCTTTCGGTTTTTGGTTTTTTTAGCGGTTTTGTGTTCATCTGCGTCGTAACCAAAGCAGATTTCCCCAACAGCCCTGCTTTGGAAATTGCGCTCTCTAGTTTGGTCCCACCTGTACCAGCCGCATTGCTATGCGCTGGAGTCGGTTGCTGGTACGTCCACGGGGCCCAGCGTGTCGACTCTCTAAACAGCTCCGAGTCATCAGTCTTTGTTATTGCTGCAGTTTGTGCGATTGCGTCGGTACTACTCACTATCGTTGGAGCGACTGCGATTGGCGTCTCGGGGTGGGCTACGGTCAAATGAACGCGAACTCTGTCGGATGTATCGCTTGAGTTGTTTCGCTACCGCAGATTCGGCGAACCATCGATTCCCTATAGGTCAGAAGTCAAGAGGATTGGTGGCAAGCGAGCCGATTCATCGAGTTCGCGTTGAGCCACTGCGGTTTGCACGCAACGTTCGATGGCGTCTTCTAAGTTGAATGTCGGGCTACGCGTTTCACGAATGCCCCTCATCTAAGATCGTTTTGCGGACTAGTCGATGCGGCGAAGCATCAGTAGACGCATTTCACAAACCTGGCTGCCCGGAATTTCAGTCGCACGAAGCGTTAGCGTATGCTGACCAGGAGTTACTGCGATGGTCCCCAAGGTGATCGGTTGCCAACGCTTGACGTCACCTTCTTGACGTTCGACTCGGTCATGGGCCGCGCCGACGAAAGGGCTTTCGGCTGGCCGATCGATTTGCGTGGCAAGCCGTGAATCACCAAGCGTCAAATCGATCGTTGCGCCGACATCCGACTTTGGGCAAGCGTAGTACATCTGCACTTCGTATCGTCCGGACGACAACGCCTCGACATCCCACTGGATTTTGTCGGAAACGTCAGACCAGTTCTTTAGGTAGGTGCAGTTGGGGAATCGATTGCTGCGTTTGATTTGGCCGCTAAAGGTCGCGTCTCGCGCGGGTAACTGCGTCCAAACTGCGTCGGGATGCGCGATCGTGAACGGGCGCGATTTCGCGGAACCGTTTTCCTTTGCGGTTTCAGTCTCCCACCGCTGTAGCTCTTTGGACAGGTGAACTGCGATGTCGGGGCGTTTGCTGGCGATGTCCGTTTGTTCGTTGCGATCGTTCTCGATGTCGTAGAGTTCTCCGCTGCTGTGGAGACGGTACTTTTGAGTTCGTGCGGTGCTGCGGTTTTTCCAACTGCCGAACAGGATGCGATCGTCAGCGGACAGGCTTCGTGTTGCACCGGCGAGTTCTTTCGCGAGTGAGATGCCGTCGATTGGTTTTCCGTCGCGTTGTATCGATTGCCAATCGAGTCCGGCAAGTTCAGACAAAGTGGGCAGCAAGTCGATCGCGCCGCTGACGGTGCGGATCTTGGTCCCGGCGGCAATTTGACTTGGGAATCGAATGACGAGTGGTGAACGCAAGCCGCCTTCGTTGGTCGAACCTTTGCGACCTTTCATGCCGCCGTTGAATCGCCATCCGTTGGGACCATTGTCGCTGAAGTAGACGACGATTGTGTTGTCGGCTTTGCCGGTCGATTGGAGGTGTTCGATTAGTCGCCCGACGTTGTCATCGATGTTCTTGCACATCGCCAGTGCTGCGCGCGTATGCGGCGTGTCTTGTTTCGCGGCGTTGGCTGGTGTCGGGTCTGGTGTGATCGGTTGGTCTTTGAAAGCGTTCCAGTATTCGTCAGGGACCTGCATGGGGGAGTGCGGCGTGTTGTACGGCAGGTACACAAAGAACGGCTTTTCATCCGACTGGTCAATGAAGTCGATCGCGTGATCGGTCAGGTCGTCAATGATGAAGCCTTTGCCGTGTGTGATCTGTCCGTTGTGTTCCAGCATCGGGTCGAAGTAGAGTCCCCAATGGCCGCTGCAAAAACCATAGAACTCGTCGAAGCCGCGGGCGTTGGGGTGGTACGGCCACTGCATGCCGCTGTGCCATTTTCCGAAGGCGGCGGTGTTGTAGCCGGCATTGTTGAATCGCTGGGCGATCGTCTGTTCGTCGGCGCTAAATCGTTCACCGCCTGACGAGGTGCTGTAGACGCCCATGCGATTGTGGTAGCGACCGGTGAGGAACTCGGCGCGGGTCGGGGAGCAGACGGCACAGACATAGAAGTTGGTGAACTGTGCGCCATCGCGGGCGAGCGAATCGATGTTCAGCGTTTGGAGATTGGGATTGCCATGCAGGCTAAGGTCGCCCCAGCCTTGATCGTCCGCCAAGATGACGAGCACGTTTGGACGTGTTGTCGGCGTGTCCGCGTTTGCCGAATTGGGGAGGGTGGTGAGCGTTATCAGCAGCAGCGTGAGTGCAGTCACCGGCGGACTGAAACGGGAGTTGCAAAAACGTCGGGCGGCGGGACGTGACGCTGGCAGACGGTTCATCAAAAGGCCCTCGGGGACAGGTTGCGAGGGGCGTCAGTATAAGCGTCAGCTTCGACGCGATGTTGCCATGCGAATGGCATTGTGAGCGTTCGCAATGTGAGTCGCGTTGTAAAACGCTAAGGCGGCGAACGTGATGCTGCGGCTTCGATTTTGTCCTGCCCCTGTAATTTTCCCTGCGACTTTCCCTGTGAGTGTGGGTTGCGTTGTCCCTGGTCACTGCAGACTTGATGAAGGGTCGCGTTGAGGTCTGCCAAACGGAATGGCTTGGCGATGCAGGCGTCGGGGCGATAGGCGCAGTCTTGCAGTCGTTGTTGAACTTCATTGACCACCCCGCTGCAGATCACGACGGGTAGGTCGGGTTGGTATTGTTTGATGCGTTCGAGCGTTTCGGATCCGGAGACGAGTGGCATGATCAAGTCCAGGATCACGACATCCGGCGTCAGTCCGTCGACTAGCTTTTGGATTGCGTCGGTGCCGCAGCCGACGGCGGTGACGTGGTGCCCGAGCGTTTCGAAGCTTAGTGTGGCGACCCGGCGAACCTCTTCGTCATCGTCGACGAGCAGAATATGGAATGGGGCCGTCGTTTCTTCTGTGATCGACGCGGGGGAATTGGCGAGATTGGCGGCTGGGGGAATTGCCGATGCGATCGCTGAGGAGAGCGGTGCGGTGTGTCGCTTGTGAGGCTTTGCCACGAACGATTCGCCATCGAGTGACTTGGCGCGGATGTCTTCGACAGGCAGTTCGATCGTAAACGTCGTGCCCGCGTCAGGCTGGCTGACGCACTCGATTTCGCCACCGTGTTGTTTGATGATCCCGTAGGCAAGGGAAAGTCCAAGGCCGGTTCCTTCGCCAACCTTTTTGGTTGTGAAGAACGGTTCGAAGATTCGCGATTGCGTTTCCTCGTCCATTCCCATGCCATCGTCTTGGCATTGGATGATGATCGAGCCAGGGCGGTTGGGTGAATGGGCGAACTTCGTCACCAAGCGGATCGTGCCGGCGTCGTCTTCGTAAGCGTCTTTTGCGTTGAAGCAGAGGTTCAGTAGGACTTGTCCAAGTTGCGTGTGATCGAAGCGGCAGGCGGGAAGGTTGGGCGCGAGCGTGGTGATGATCTTGATGTCCGGGGAAAACGTCGATCGCGCCAACAGTACCGTTTCCTCGACGATTTCGTTGATATCGCCGGGCAGGAGTTCGACATTGGTTTGTCTGGAAAATCCGAGCAGCGATCTGACCAGCTTGGTTGCTTGGTGGGTGCAGCGTTTGGCCGAGTGGAGGCATTCGATGCTGTTTCCGCTGTGCGTGTTTTCGGCGCGCTCGATCAATTCCAGATTGGACGAGATCCCGGTTAGCAGGTTGTTGAAGTCATGGGCGACACCACTGGTAAGACGTCCGAGCGCATCGAGTTTTTGGCTTTGCACCAGTTGCGACTGCAATTGTCGATTGTCGTTCGCGGTGCGTTGCAGGCGAAGCCAGAGCGTGGCGAAACAGACCATGCCAAGCGTGCAGATGGTCGCGATGGTGCCAAGCCCGGCGACGGCGATGGAGGGTGAGAATTGCCACCAGCGCGAGACCACATGGATGTCGTCGATCGTTGGAACTTCGATCGCCAGGAATGGTTGCACGTCCTCGTTCGGTGCAACGTCTTTGTCGCTGATCGGGACAGCCAGTCCGGTCACGGATATCAGTTGCGCGGTTGGCAGATCGAGGTTGCGGACATCGCTGGTTGCGGAGTCAAGTTTGGCGACAAAGTCGATGCCTTGGTCACGGAGCGTGATGTAGGTGTTGTCGCCATCACGGTGTGTCGAGATATAGGTGCCCGTCAGCTTTGCCCGCATCGGAAGTTCGGGCAAGTCAATCGTTTTGATGTTTGTTGTTGACGGAGGCATAAGGCGACGTTTGCCGTGCGCCGCCACGTACACGCTTTGGAATTCGTGCGGACCGGTTTTGTAGACGTAGGCATCGACCAAGTTACCGACGAGGGAGGCATCGATGATTGCCGAGTCAACAACGATGCTTTCACCGTTGCGTTCAATCAGATAGTGCTTCTTTGGGACGACTTCGACGATTTGGCCGTTGAGATGATAAAGCGAGGTACCTGCCGGAGCTTGCCTTGCGTCGGCATAGCTGGTGGGCATCGTCGGCAACTGCAGTGCGGACTGGAACGACGATTCGCCTGCGGAACGAAGAGGCGGGTCTTCTTCGTTGGTAAAGAAGATGTATCGCGTCGGATTCCAGTCAGTGTCCATTTCGCAGCTTAACGTGCCGCTGATTTCGACCGTGCGGTTAAGCAGACGCTCCCATTCGAAGTAATGCGATTCGTCACGCCGCTGAATAACGAAGTCCGCGTTGCGAGACGTGCAGAGGCCTTGCCAGAGGCTGCCAACATGAATGATTTCGCGAAGCTTGCCATGGGTGCGGACATAGTGTGACCAGAGTTCGCCGACGTTGAGCTCGCTGATGTGAACGGCGCGAGATGAAATCTGAAGTGGTTCGTCAAGGATTTCAATCTCGTCGGCAACGACAAAGAAGTGATCAATTTTTAACTGACCACGAATGCGAATTTGTGTACCAGGTGGGAGGCGTTGATGTTGCCGGAAGTATTCGGGAGGGGCTTCTAGATAAAGTGCGTCAAACTGATCTTCGACAAAGATATCCGTGTCGCGAATGTCCCAGTAATTGACCGTCGCCTTGAAATCGACGGGGACCGATTTCAGGGTCGGGTGATCGTAGAGTCGCGTTGCTTGCCGCAGGTCGGTGATTAGCAATTCGCCCGCTTCGGCCTGCTCCACAACCGCCTGCGTCGCGGGCGGTGTGAGGTGGTCGTGGGGATCGGTGTCGTGCGCCGATGCGATCGACGACAATCCGAGAGGCGAGAGGATGAGGGAGAACGCGATCGCGAGCCAGTGAATCGCGCCGGCCGGCGCGAAACCAGTCTGGCGTCGAGGCGCCAGATTGGTTGTTATTGTCTGGCGTGAGATCGCAAACATTGGCATCGCGAAGGACCCTCAAACGAACGGAGGTAAGCGGTTTCGTCGAACCGCACGGCAAATAGGTCGTTCTATGATTAGCGATTACCTCGTGAAGTTGCGAAGGAGTTAACTGGCTCAGGCCAGTTCGGGCACTTCGTAGCCAGGGCGGTACTGACGTTTGAGCAGTGGGTTGGCCAGTTCAGCATCGGTGCCAACGAATTGCTCCGTTTCTGGATCCAATTCCAGCATCGGGCTGAGTTTGATTTCGTTGTCGGTGAGTTTCAAGCCATGGGCACCAAGGTGTGATTCCATTTCGCCAAGCAATTCTTTCCACTGGGGGAGGTCGACTTGGTTTGCGGTCGCTGGCTCGTATGCCTGGCCGGCTTGGAATGCGATGTTGGCGAGATTGCACCACCCGGTGCTGTCGTTGCCGACTTCGATTTCGGCGTTGAGGATTGATCGGTCGCCGGCTCGCAACGCGTCGATGAAGTTCTGTTGGTGGCGGACATCACCGCTGCCACGGAACTCGCGAATTTTCTTGCCATCGTTATCGAATGCGACCGCGCGTCCACGTTGGCCTTCGAAGCGACCGCCTTCACAGTAGGCCATGTATCCGCTGGACGGACCGGGGTTGGCGGGGCTGCCTTTGGCGCCCGGTGCAGCCGGCAGGTTGCTGAGCCCGATCACGACGGGGATGGAACCAGTGTCGAAGTATGCGAAGTGGACGTTCGGGGTTTCGCCGGCGTCGTTGTAAACCACGCGACCGCCGCCACCGAGAATTCGTTTTGGCAGCGCGACGCTGTCTTGGAAGATGTTGTTGCGGCAGTCGTCCAGGACGTGCACGCCCCAGTTGCCCATTTCGCCAGACCCGGTGTTCCAGTCCCAGTGCCAATCGTAGTGGAGGCTGTTGCGGTAGAGCGGTTCGTCGGCAGCCGGCCCAAGCCACAGGTCATAGGCAACGTTTTTATCGATCGAGAGTGGCGTGTCGCGTTTTCCGATCGCACCACGAACACCATAGCGGTTCACACGGGCGGCTTTGATTTCGCCCAACGCTTTTTCTTCGTGCAGGAACTTTTTGATTTCCGCCTGCATCGGGTCAGACCGCTGTTGGGTCCCGAGCTGGCAAATGCGGTTGTATTTTCGTGCCGCAGCGACGGTCTGCTTGCCTTCCCATTGGCTGTGGGAGAGTGGTTTTTCGACGTAGACGTCTTTGCCGGCTTCCATTGCCCAAATGGCGGCCAAGCAATGCCAATGATTGCAGGTGGCGACCACGACGGCATCAATACTTTCCGAAGCGATCAATTCACGCAGATCGGTCCAGCCTTGGGCTTTGGGGAACCGACGTTGTGCCGCACCCAATCGTTTTTCATCGACGTCGCAAAGGCCGGCAACGTTGATGCCTTCGACTTTGGAGAATTGACCCATCAAGTCTTGCGAACGCCCGCCACAGCTGATGAATCCGAGGTTGATTTCATCGTTGGCGTTGGCCGCCCAGGATTTGCGTGCGGGCAGCGAGGTGGTCAATGCGACACCGGCCGCGGCGGCGAGCGAGGTTCCAACAAAGCGTCGGCGATTGAGATTCGTCATTGCGTGGAGGGTGATCAGGGTGGGTGGGAATCGGAAGGCGGTAAAACCGTTCCTTATCATACCCTCAAAACCCAAATCTGTCTCGCAAGGCATTGCGGGAACGTTCCGCCCCCGTTTTTGCTGCGGAGGCGTCCCTTGTGATGTCGTCTGCGATGTCGTCGCGCAAGGCGACCGACTACCACGGAGCGTTTGGCCGCCTGGGGCGTCCGGGCTGCGGCGTTGAATTGGGTTGCCGAATCAGTTGGTTGGCTCAGTCAGCGTTGATTTCGTCGATCAACTTTCGCAATCGGCCGAGTGAACGGCGGTTGAAGTTCAAGACCAATCGTGGGAGTCCGGCGAGGTCGGGTTCGCCAGCTTCTTCGGGGAGTGATTTAGTCTGTTCGATTTTGCCTTTGACCAGAATGTCAGAAAAGTTTTCGTTCAGCGAAGCGAGCTTTGCATCGGTCAGGCGTTCTTTGAGCCGGAACACCAAGCGGTCGCGGACGTATCGCATGCTGTGATAGCGACGATAGAAACGCAAGATTTCTTGGACGGCAATGTTGACGTCGTTGGTGATTTTGTAAAGCGACGTGTCATCGGGACTGATCATTCCGCCTTGGCCGAGGTTGCGGTCGACGAACTTGCCGAAGTCGCTCCAGTAATTGCCTTCGGGATGGTCAAGCAATACCAATGGCAGCATCGTTTGTTTGCCGGTCTGCATCAACGTCAGCGTTTCGAGTGCTTCATCGAGCGTCCCGAACCCGCCGGGGCAGCAGACCACTGCACTGCATTCTTTGACGAACATCAACTTGCGAGTGAAGAAGTACTTCATTGTGACAAGTTTCGAATCGCCTTCGATCACGGGATTGGCTCCCTGTTCGAAAGGCAACATGATGTTCAGTCCCATCGACGCCTCTTTTCCAGCGCCGACATGTCCGGCATGCATGATGCCACCGCCAGCGCCCGTGATCACCATCCAACCATGGCCTGCCATGGCACGGCCAAGTTCGACCGCGCTTTGGTAGTCAGGGTGATCCGGTTGCGTCCGCGCCGATCCAAAGATTGTGACTTTGCGCCGACGCCGATACGGACGGAATACTTTGAACGCGTAACGGAGTTCGAGCAGCGTCCGCGACAAGATCTTTAGATCGCCGCGAGAAGTCTTGTCCCGTTCCAGCCGATCAATCGTCGCCCGCATCTCATCAAACAGCGATGTCTTTTCCGGAGGAGCCGTGTCGACGATCGGGTCGTCGGCGGGCTGTGGTCGTTCCTGTTCGCTTTCGCCGATCGCTTCTGGGGGAAGTTCCTGGGGATCAAACTCGTTTGCATCCATGTCGGCTTCTAGGGACTCGTAAAGACTAGCGGTTCATTGTGATGGGACGTGATCTTAACCGTTCTTAGGCCGGTTCGGTGGCGGCTTCGGCGGTCGTGTCACCGACGAGGCCGGCATGATCACCGGCGCGGACACCGAGTCCTTTGGCGATCAGGACCGCAAGTGGAGCGGCGGCAAAGCTAAGCAGCGCGCCCATTTTGACAGAGTCTTGGATCGCACCAGGCTGTTTGAAGGCCGCGACCGAAACGAACAAGGCGACGGTGAATCCGATCCCGGCGACCATGCCGAGTGAAACCACGTGGCGATAGTCCATCCCGGCTGGCTTTTCCAAACGCAGGACTTTTTCGGCGAACAGCGTCATCAGGGTAATGCCGACGGGTTTGCCGAGCAGCAATCCGGCCAATACCAGCCATGTGCCGGTACCGACGCTGCTCATGACAACACCGGCGTTGACCATACCAAAAAGGCCCAGGATGATTTCCACAGGGACTTTCCAGAAGTGTTCGAATTCGTTCAACGTGTCTTGGCGGTTGAGTTCTTCGCGGGCGAAGATCCCCAAGTCGGACGCGGCGTGAGGCAGGAACGGAATGATCGGGACAAGTCCAAGCGCGGGGTGGATGTTCGCTTGATAGAACGAAAACCACGAAGCGATCCCAGGGCCCAGAATGTAGAACCAGTGGGAGTGCACTTTCAGTTTCGAAAGCAGCCACGCGGTCGCCATCGCGGCGGCGGTCAGCAGCAGCCACATCGGTTCAATCGGGGCTGAAGGATAAAAGACCGCCAAGATCACCAAACCGGCCGCGTCGTCAGCGATCGCCAGCAGGAGAAGGAACGCGATCGCGGGGTGACCGATCCCAAAGATCAATCGTGCGACGAGATAGCTAAACGCGATGTCGGTCGCACAGGGGACCGCCCAGCCTTTGCCGAATTCCGCCGTCGTGCCGGTCAGCATCGCGCCGCTGATAAAGAAAACTGCCGGGCCGACGATCCCGCCAAAGGTCGCAAGCAGCGGTGTGGCTGCTTTGCGTGGGTTGGACAACGATCCACCGGGGAGCAGTGATTCCCATACTTCTTTGGCCGCGATGGCAAAGAACAGGGACATCAAGACGTCGTTGATGATGAATAGCAGCGAGTACCAGTGGTGCCCGCTGTCGCCGTCACTGTGGCCGCCAACTTCATGCGAGTCGTGTGCTTCATGCGAGCCGGTACTCGCATGTTCGGCTTCTTCGACGATGGTTTCGCCATCGGCGTGCGATTCGATCACTTCGGCTTCTTCGACGACGACAGAAGGGCTCGAGTTGTGCGAATCGGTCGCTTCGTGCGAGCCACCGGCACCGACTAGCGTGCGGACGTCAAAGTGGATGAAGTTGTGATAGCTCTCGCTGTGATTCTGGGCGGCCAGATTGGCCCAGATGAGTGCAACGACCGCTCCGGTAATCAAGAACAGCGAATTGTCGATGAAGAAACGGAACAGGCCTTTAGGTTGATCGTGCCCAGACATGGACGTAACAAATCTCGGTGGACGGTGGGCTAGGGGGAAAGGGAGGTTTGTCCTGGTGCGGCAAACGATGCCGTCCGGTCTGGGCATGGTACCGATTGTGCTCGGCAATTGTGACCCCAGATAGAAACCCCAATCCTTTCGGTCAAAGGTGACTCACGGAGCGACAGAAACCTCGCCATCGTCATGATGTGGTTTTGTTCCCGTGGTGTCTCGATGGTGCGGCCCGCAATGCAAATGCCTTGCCAGAATGGGTTAATTTTTTCGTTCGCGAGAACTGGCAAGGCGGCAATCCATATCAAATCGGGTTTTTATCAACGCTGGTAACATTGACGCGGGATATCCGCTTGGGGATTTGTCAAATGGCATCGCCCCTTTTCAGAGAGAACGCAACCGTGTCCCAGTCACCTTTCGATTCGCCAACCCAACTTGAAAAACCAATCTACGGATACTTGGTGATCACCGTTGCGCTGATCGTGGGGATGGTTTCGGCGTCAGTTTTTGGTCAGCCGCCTAAAGATTTACCACCTGAAGTGGCTCCGATCCGCAGTGACCAGGGAATCTCGTCAGCCCCGGTCGATTCTTTGCAGAGGGCAAGTGGCCCGATTGAGGAGCATGTGGCGGTCAATTCGCGTCAGTGGATTCTGGGTGTGCGAGCCAGCGACACCAGGATCGGCGCGGTGGTCACCTCTGTCGTGCCGCTAAGCGCTGCGGCCCATGCGGGGCTGGAAGCAGGCGATCGCATTCTGGCGATCAACGGTTTGCAAGCCGGAAGTGTCGGCCGGCGAATCGTTCCGCTCTTTCGCGTGGTCGAGATGGCTGATGGCGGAAACGCTGAAATTTTGGTGCAGAAAAAGTCCAGCAGTTTGAAGGTCTTGAACGTGCAGTTGCAGACCCCGGAACAGTCGCTCGGTCTGCGGTCGTAGGCGAAACGCACTTCCTCGGCTGGTTGAGCTTGCGGATTGCGGTGCTTGGGGAGGGTGCGGGTCGTGGTGTGATTGTGCGGATAAAAACCCCTCGATCCAGGGCTTTCGTGGCGGGCCGATTCTGTCGGTTAACCCTCACTATCCGACTGACCGATGCAAGCCCTACAGAAAGGCCGCACCCGTCTCTGCGGCCATGTCCTTACCGGCCGGCCGAGGCAGCGATGGTTTGGTTGAAACGCATTCAGTTGAAACGCATACACACGAGTTGGCTTGGTGTTTCTTTCTTTCGGGGACACCTTGTTCAGGAAAAACTGGCAGCGACCGTGTTGGGTGTCCTCATCGCCTGCACCGTGGTCACCCTTTGTAATTGGGGCACCAATGCCTCTGCAGCTCGTCATGAGTTGCCGTCGGGGATGCCAGCAACACCTGAAGTGCTGAATGACACCGCATCGTTGCCCAAATTGTTTTCGCAGCAGATCGAAACACAGCAAACGGAACTCGCCGTTTTGCACAGTGGTCTGCCAGCGTTTGCACGGGTGGAGAGGGCCGCACGTCTTCGTCCCGTGTATGAAGCGATGATCGAAACCGAGGAAACTCGATTGGCGATCCGCAATCAGATGCGGCACCGGATGTCGATGGCAAAGCGGATTGAGGTTCCGGCGATTCAGACGTCGGGTGATCCGCAACAGGGTGGCTCGCAGAGTGAGGTGCGTCCTGTATCAGCGATGATCCGTCACAACGAAAAGATGCATGTTTCACGAGTCCCCGCGTTGACGGACGGCTTGTCGCTGGAAATGCGTGGTCAGCAACCGCGACGGGTCGCCGTTTCCGAGTTGCCCCGCAAAGTCGCACAGGCAACGGCTTCACAAATGCGAATCAATCAGTTCTGTGTCCAGCCTGTCGAAGCGGCTCCGATTGAGTTGGCACCCGCGACGGTAGCAGCGCAAGAGACAGACACCGCGGTCGCAGAAACTGTCCAAGAGCTTGAGTCACCGCGGGACATGAAGGATACCTATCCTCCTGTGTTCTCTGCGGCGATCGATTTTCTTCAGCGCGAGATTCCGCTTCCTGTCGTTGAGAAACGCGATCAATCGGTGGCTGTCGAGGAAGTGGAATCGTTTGAGGAAATCGTGCGGCAACATCGTACCGACACAGCCGTCGAAATTGTTGAAACCCCAACGACAGTCGAACCGCTCGCTGGCGAGATCCAAATCGCCGAGTCTGACGACGAAGCAACGCATCATCAGTCATTGGATCAAGAGCAGTTGGATCAGGTGGCATCTGTTGTATTGGAGGAACCGGAGCTCGTCACGTTGAACGTAAACAATGTGGATGTGCGAACCATCTTGGAAATGTTGGCCAAGGGTTATGGGCTGAATATTCTGGTCGCCCCGGGGGTTCAAGGGACGGTCACGGCGAATCTTACAGGTCTTTCACCGGAGCAGACCTTGCGAAGTATCACTCGCATGTGCGGGTTGGCGATTCAGCGTGAAGGCGAGGCGATTTTGGTCTATCCGAACGACGGTTTGCCATTGGACGCCCGCTTGGTTCGCTCGTTTCCGCTCGATTTTGTTCGGGCGGAAACGGTGGAGGGGACTGTGCGCACGCTGCTTTCTCCGATCGGCACCGCGTACCCAACCGCACTTGACGAGACCGATAATCGCCGTGGCCATGAATCAATTGTCGTGATCGATGTGCCTGAGGTCATCGAACGGGTCGAGCGGTATTTGTTGCAGGCCGATCAGCCACCACGTCAAGTGATGATCGAGGCGCGAGTGCTTGAGATCGAACTGACCGATGGGATGGAGCATGGGGTGAATCTGGAGCACCTTGCCGGGAAGAATTTTCGTTCCGGTGCACTGCGAATGGCAGACAACTTGGCCTCGTCAACCAATCCGTTTTTCTTTGCCGAGATCAACGGTGACGAAGTCTTCGCATTGTTGACGCTTTTGCAAACGACGACAGATGCGAAAACATTGGCCACCCCCCAGGTCATGGTCGTGAACGGCCAGATGGCGAAAATTCAAGTTGGGCAGCAACTCGGCTACGCGGTCGCGACGGTCACGCAAACGTCAACGATCCAAGACGTTCGATACCTGGATACCGGGATTGTGTTGCAGGTGACCCCAACGATCAGCCGCGACGATCGCGTGTTGCTGCAAGTGAAACCCAAAGTAAGCAGCGGTCAGATCAATCCGGAAACGTTGTTGCCGGAAGAGACGACGCGCGAGGTCGAAACGTCGGTGATGTTGGGCAACCATCAGGGGATGATTATCGGGGGCCTGATCCAGGAAGACGATCGAGTGGTGGTCCGCAAACTTCCTTGGCTCGGCGACGTGAAACATGTCGGTCCTTTGTTTCAGCGGCGTGAAACGAAACGGTCACGTAGTGAGATCATCGTGGCTTTGATCCCGCACATCATGGACGTGTCGGAGCTAGAGTGCGGTTCGCATGGTGACTGTGAAATGGGACATTGCGAGATTCCAGACGTGGTGGGCCAGCAGGACCAATGGCAGCGGACCAGTACTCGTCTGTTTGATGGGCCACTCAACCGCACCTGTCGGCCTTGGGAGGCAAGGCTGCCGGACGTCGCCGGTGAAGGACATTGCAGCGACGAGATTGATCGAATTCGAAACCGGCACCCGTTTTGCAAGGGATGTGCCCCAATTGGATCCGAGATAATCCTCGACTAATTGCCCGGTTTGTCGTACCGCGTTAAACTCGCATGCGACAGGGATCCGAGTACTTTAGGGCGGCCGGATCGGCTTGGCAGACTCCTTCGAGATCCCCGATTTCGAGGTGTCGATGCCCAGCCAAGTGGACTTTGGATCGATTTGCCCAGCAGCTGCGATTGTTGGGGCTTTTCGATCGAGGACACTTCCTTCACGCTGGTGCAGTCAAAGTCTCAGCCATTTTCCGCGATGGCAGCGAGGCTTGCCGGAGTGCACCGGGCCGATGACTTCTACCCACCATTGCCAGTTCAATCCATTTCGGACGACCTCATGACCTCCAGCGATAAATTGCAAACCCAAGACGTCGGAACCGCTCGATTGACCTTCGGGGACCAGGAGATCGAGATGCCGATGCTGGAGGGGAGCGAAGGCGAGCGAGCGATCGATATTTCGGAACTTCGAAAATTGACCGGGATGGTCACCCTCGATGAAGGTTTCGTGAACACGGGAAGCACCCGCAGTGCGATCACGTTCTTGGATGGCGAAAAAGGCATCCTGCGTTACCGCGGCTACCCAATCGAAGAACTCGCACAGCATTGCGACTTTATCGAAGTGGCGTACCTGTTGATTCACGGAGAACTTCCCGATGCGGAGCAAGCCGCGACATTTCGTAGCGGGATCCGGCATCACACGATGATCCACGAGGACATGCGGTCGTTCTACAACGGGTTTCCGCGAGACGCACACCCGATGGCGATTCTGTCGAGTGTCGTCGGCGCCCTATCGACGTTCTATCAAGATTCGATGCAAGTGGATGATCCCGAGCAGGTCGAAATTTCGATCTATCGGTTGATCGCCAAGCTGCCCACGATCGCGGCGTATAGCTACAAAAAGTCGATCGGTCAGCCGTTCATGTATCCGAACAACGATTTGGATTACTGCGAAAACTTTTTGCACATGATGTTCGCCACACCGGCACACGAACACATGGTTGACCCAGACTTCGCCGAAGCATTGAACCTGTTGTTGATCGTTCACGCCGACCACGAGCAGAACTGCAGCACGTCGACCGTACGGATGGTCGGCAGCAGCAACGCCAACCTGTTCGCCTCCATTTCCGCTGGCATCGGAGCCCTCTGGGGGCCGCTTCACGGTGGTGCGAACGAAGCCTGTGTCGCGATGTTGGAAACGATCGCGAAAGACGGCGGCAACGTCAAAAAATATGTCGACATGGCGAAGGACAAAAACAATAGCTTCCGCCTGATGGGATTCGGTCACCGCGTCTACAAGAACTTTGACCCACGTGCCAAAATCATTCGTGCCTGCTGTGACAAACTCCTGGCCAAGCTAAATATCGACGACCCGTTGTTCGAAGTTGCACAAGAGCTGCAAGACGTTGCACTCAAAGACGAGTACTTCGTTGAACGAAAACTGTATCCGAACGTCGATTTCTATTCCGGTGTGATCTATCGTGCGATGGGCATTCCCGTGCAGATGTTCACAGTGCTGTTCGCGATCGGGCGTTTGCCTGGTTGGATCGCTCACTGGCGTGAAATGCATGCCAATCCCGGTAAGCGAATCTATCGTCCTCGCCAAATCTACACCGGCGATACCGAACGCAAGGTTGTTCCAATCGAGCAACGCTAGGTAAGAAGGATTGGCAAAGGAGAGATAGACGATCGAAGCGATGACGGATCAAAATCTTGCAACTCTGTTCGATCAGGGACTTGGGTACACCGAGTTCCTCGATCGATATGCGAACGAATCCCAGCGTTCACGTTGGGACAAAGTCCATGCGGCTGTGAATCTGACGGATTCGCAACGCGAATTGTTGGGCAGCTTTGTCCGCACGATGAAGGTGTTTGTGTCGACGGGGGCCTGGTGTGGTGACTGTATCAACCAATGCCCGATCTTCGACCATTTCACTCGTGTTAATGATCGCATCGAAGTGCGATTTTTCGATCGCGATGATCACCCGGATTTCGCGGATACGATTCGGACCTGCGGCGGCCGAAGGGTTCCTTCGTTGCTCTTCGTCAGCGAAGACAACGTTGTTTGCGGCCGATACGGTGACCGCACGATCGCGACGTACCGGCACCTGATCGCGACCCAGTTGGGACCGAGTTGTCCCACGGGGTTCGGTGATGTCAACCAAACGCTCTTGCAAGAAGTCACCGAAGACTGGCTCCGCGAGTTCGAACGGATCCAATGGATGTTGCGACTATCGCCGCGTCTGCGTGAACAGTACGGCGATTAGTCAGCAACCCACGTTTGTTGGCACAGGCGTTAGGTGCCTGTGCTTTCACGACGCATGACCGTTTCGGCCACAATGTCGACTCCGTCGAAGTTAAAGAAGCCTGGTACCAAGCTGACTTCGGAAATCGGAATTTCGATCTTTACCGAGACCTCGTCACCGGGTTCTGCGGTGTGGAGCGAAGTCGGCGTGACGGTGATGTTGGCACCGCTGATGTTCATGATCTGAAGTTCCTCGTTGATACGAGTTTGAACATCGTAGCTGGATGCCGTCGGCCGAATTCCGACGCGAGCACCTTCGCGGGAAGCTTGGATGATGGTTTCTTTGATGATGCTGATGCGACTCATTTCGATCAGCCCGAACGTGAAGATCAGCATCAAGGGAACGATCAGAGCGAACTCGACCGCCGCAGTCCCACGGCGGTCATTCTTTTTGCGACGAATATTCATGATGACGATTGATTTCGAACAGGATTCAATAGTGATGGAAGGAGATCATCAGGCTCGTCGCTATTCGACCAACATGACAGGAGTGAATAGGAACTCGCTTTCTGTGATCTCTTCCTCCACAATCGAGTAATGGGCGACCGTCGGTGCGGGCTGGATCGTGACATGCTTCTTGTTCATCGGGCCGGTCAGCTTGACGTCCAAAATGCGGATGCCTTCGAAACGAACGATCGTGTACATCGCGTTGTTCCCGTTGCCTTGCACGGTGGTGAAGATCGGGATGATGCGCGGTTGGCCGATGATTTGAGCCAGTTCGGCTTTGATGCCCGCACTGATGCCCGTGTCGCCGTTCAATTCCAATTCGTGATTACTGTCAAACGCCAACGGCTTTCCCAGGTCAATCATGTCTTGCTGCGAAATGCCGTGTAGGATCTGGCGTCGCAAGTCACTGGTGCTGTTGTTGGCACTGCCGATGTCGACCGTGCCACGGTTACCTGGCGATCCGGTACCGGTTGGGTACAGCGAGCATTCGTAGTAGCCGTCGCCGCTGTTGGTGACCTGACCATTGACAAAGCCCATGTCGTCATCAGTTTGTTTGGCGACGACTTTTTCCCAAGTCTCCAGGTCAAGTGCGATCGGCAGGATGTTTAGCGTTTCACCGGATTTGCGCGGGCGGTGGAATCCGCCAATCTTCTTGAAGAGCGCTGCCGTTGATCGCGCTTGCAATGATTGCTCGTGGCGACCGGTTACGGCACCGAAGAACAGCGAAATTGCTGACCCGGCATCTTCAGTCTGGCGAACATGAACGCGGACCGCGTTGTAATCGGAGTTAGCTACGTCCAGCACGCCGCTTCCCAAATCGTAGTAGCCGATTTCGACGTCGGATTGTTCATCCAAAGTCGGCGTGTTGGAAGCGACTCTGTTCTTTGAGGCGAAATTGGATGCAGAGTGCGTGACGTTGGACTGGGCCAACGTTGGGGACTGGCCGGCGACGGCCGAATCAAAGAGTTCCCATGCGCCGGACATGGCGGCGGCATCGGCGGTGCGTTTGATTTCAGATCGCGAGACGTTGATGCGTCCGAAGTCGACCGCAACGGCACTCATGATCAGCAACCCGGCGATCAAGAAGACGCCAAAGACGACCGCGGCACCGCGTCGTTGTTTGCGAGGGCGGCGCGCACGCGAATGGGGGACAAGGAGCGTTCTAAAAACGGTTCTGGCAATGGGTGATGTCGTACTCACTGGATGATCTCGAATAACTTGGTGAAAGGTGGCATGCGCAGTCGCAGAAGGACGGCTGCTTGAATGCGGATAAGACGCGGTTACTGTGCGAACTGATTGAGAACGATGGTCTGTTGCGAGCCATCTGTTTTGATCAGTCGGACGGTCTTCAGGCGAATCGACGCGACTCGGTTTGCACCGAAGCCGATATCGACCGCCGCCACACTTTGTGAAGGCGTGTAGTTCTCCAGGCTCGTCAGCCCCTCGTCATCCATTTCCACCAAGTATTCAGGACCACCAAACGTACCCCACTGATATCCGTATCCGTTTTTCACCGCGAACATCAGTTTGCCATTGAAGACTGCCATCGCACTGGTCCAACGCAGGCGGTCGTTATCCCAAGTCAGCATCTGCTTCACTTGGCTGCGCTCTTCGTCTTGAGGCTCGTCACCTGTGAACGCACCCACGCGGAATCCGCCACTTGAGTAACCCTCTTCAGCCGCGTAATTCATCTGCAATTGAAAATACAGATCATCTCGACTCGTGTCCGGATACATGAAGAACGCGATTTGTGGCGAGTTGATTGCGGCCTCTGGTTCATTGATGACCAGCTCCCAATCCTCTTCAACCAAATAGACTTTAGGCTCAGCCGCTTGTGCGACGGACAAAAGCATAAAGGCGAAGCACAAGCCCCCGTAGCAAAGCATTCGCGTAGCGCGGATTAATGTCGCAGCCTGTGACATGGTGATTCCCCAATCAGATGAGATTTTGAAAGTTAGACCAAGCCGCGTGTGTTCCCTTTCGGTGGTCTGGCGATCCAATTGCTTCGAGAAATGAAGCAAATGGACCCATGACTTTGCGTCCCACGCTTGCACGTGGTTTGCCGTTTCGAGGGTCGAACGGGGGAACCAGCTGGATGGCTTGGTGTACGCAACCCTATGTCAAATCCGCTCATTCAAGAGCTGTGGAAGCATTAGTTCGTACCACTTTGGGGAAACGTTGTAACGGTTACAACGATTGGCGTAGGGACGCCTGAAAGGTTGAGGAAAACTCCCCCCCTGAGAGTTGGACAAACCCTAAGAAGGCATCGCGACATCGGCGCAGTTGCGCCAATCTTCGCGAGTTTGTGCCATTACTGAATTTCGCGTGTCCGGCTGCTCGCGATTGAGCTGGGGGAGGTCGTCGTCGCTGAGGGAGCTTCGAACCGCGAAAACTCCGCCCACAGAGGGAGATGGTCGCTGATTGAGTCCGCTTGCTCGGGAGTGAGTGCGAGGTCATCGGTGAAACTGACCACGCCTTTACGGCCAGCGTATTCGGCCGTGACGTTTCGATCGATCAAGATGTGATCGTTGGTTTTACTGCGACTGATGTTCGTTTTGATGTCGCCGGCGAGGGAGATCATCCCGTTGATCTTGGAAAGCTGCCCCAGGTGATCCGGGCCGGCGTTGAGATCACCGAGCAAGATAAAGTCGTCTTCGAGCCGTTCATTGAATTCAAATTTTCGAACGCGATGAAAGACGCTGGCGAGGATATTGATTTCGCTTTCTTGATCGTTGGGATCGACTTTATCGGGATCTGTATGGACGTTGATTGCGGTGAATTGGAATGGAGCTTGATTGATTCCGGGGGGGACAATCGTTTGGAAGGTCGCCACCATCGGTTCGCGATACATCCGCTCGCCACTATCGAGGACGACGTAGGCGCTGCCCGGGACAAGCCGAATCCGAGTCCGGTTATAGACAAACGCGTAGCTTTCACGTCGATCATCATTGCCAATCGGGTCACTGATGGTGGCGGCAAACGTGCCTCCGGATTCATTCAGAAGCCGAATCAGCTTTTCCAACGCGGCGCCGTCTTTGCCCCGGATTTCTTGGATCGCAACCAAGTCAAACCGGCTAATGATTTGTGCCAGCGTGCCCATCACATCGACACCGTGTTCGTTAACGCGGGTGTCAGATTTTTTGTCGCCGAAGTTTTCGATATTGAAAGTCGCTACCAAGATTTTGTCTTCGGGCAGCGGCTGCATCTGGTCCAGCGTGACCGTCTCGCCGCGGAAAGTCGCTTCGCTCTGTTCTGGCAGGATGTCGTCGAGTGCCGAGAAGCTCCATCCGCCGGTCAGCAAAGCGTAAATCGCATAGAGAGCACCAACCGAAGTTACACCGGGGCCAAACCAGCGCAACACGGGTAAACTGCTTTTGAATGAGCTCTTCTTACGACGCTTCGAAAAAAGTCCCACTCCGGCCTCCTTGCCGAATCCGTCGGAGAACACAGATTTCCTGGTGCTCGTCGTCCGATCGAAAAAATGATGAGTTAAATGATGGTCAGGCGAAGTGTGAATCGGTTGATGGGAAGCCACGTGGGCGCCCTCTTAACGCACTTACCATGCCGCTATAGAAAATCCGTGTCGATGGGGACAAGATCAATCGCATGACCGAGTACGAACAGATTCAGCGGCGTGTCGCGCGCGTTCGACGCCTTTCGACCTGGCTGGATAGTCGATTTCGCATTCCCGGCACGAAAATTAGGCTCGGGCTGGACAGCCTAGTGGGGGTGTTGCCTGGTGCAGGCGACGCGGCATCGGCGGTGGTTAGTCTTTGGTTGATCAGCGAGGCCGCCCGTTTGGGAGTGCCAGTCAAAACGCTCACTCGAATGCTTTTGAACGTCCTGGCCGATTCAACCTTGGGGGCCATTCCGATTGTCGGCGACCTGTTCGACATTTTTTGGAAATCGAACTTGCGCAATGCGGAGCTTTTAGAGGCAGAGGTGAAGCGGATTCATGGGATCGGTGTCGCGAACCAAGGAGGCGGAGATGACAAGTAGCCGCAGTGATGAGTTGTCGCGTGAACCGCCGACGCCGACGCCGCGATTTGCGATTTTACGACATCATGTGGGACGCGCGTTTCGCCGAGAACCTCGGTGTGAGGATGCCACAGCAGTTCAGCCGGTCCATTGGGATTGGTTGTTTCAAACGCCAATGGGAGAACGGCTTTCGACCTGGTCGACCGAAGAACTTGGCAGCCCGTTTCCTTGGGACGAAACACAGCGCTATGAAGCAATTCGGATTGCTGATCACCGGTTGAAGTACTTGGATTACGAAGGTGACATTGGTGGCGACCGTGGTACGGTGCGCCGCATTGCCGAGGGAGCGATCGTTCGATTTGACCTAGGGAGCGATCTCGTTCACTTTCGCGTCAAAATGCACAGCGATGCATTTGACTTGTACGGCGGCTTGTTGGACCTGCGATTCGAGCGATCGAGATTGGAAACGGGCGCCGATCAATCCAGTGACACGCTATCGCGATGGACATTGGGAATCGAAAAGTCGATCGAGTTTTCGGAATGATCTTTGACAGATGCGATTTTATAGATGGATCCACGCGGTTCGAATTCTGCCAAGGTGCCTTCGCCCGAGCGACCGGCAAAGCTGATTCGGCCGTCGGTCAATTCTAAGAATTCGACGATGACCGGCGACGCATCCATCCCGGAATACTTTTGCGGGATGTCGATCAGCGCGACCGTTTCACCTTCATGGTTATCCCAGCGAAGATTCAGACTGGACTTTGCAAAGATTTTCGTGATGCCGTCTTGGACACTGACCAGGGGGATCGGCAGTGCACCGGCATAAATCGAATTGATTTTGATTGCCAAGCAGTTTGGTTGGTCTGTCATTTGGATGCCGATATCACAACTGACCACGCCTTCGAATCGTCTGCTTTTGACGAGTGCGGCCGCAATCAAATTGCCTTCTTCAATTTTGATCTGAGGGTCTTGGACACCCTTGGATTGAAGCATTTTGAGGTAGCGTGGCATTTGATCGATCAACCATGCGTTGATCTGGTCTTCGGCAAAAGCGGCTTCCCAGATTCCGGCCTGTTCAACATCTGCTTGCAGTTGTTCCACACGAGCTTGCATCTTTTCGCTCGACTGGACGACCTCAGCGGTGGAGGTTCTCGAGGTTGAGATAGCCCGTTGGTAAAACTCGGGCACCTTGCGACTTTGACGGTATCCCCACCACAAGCTGATTGAGGCGGCTGCGACCAATCCGACTCCGACCAGCAAGATTCGCTTGATCAGACGTTTCATCGTGGTGCCTCAAAAGAAATTTAGAATCGAATCGGTCGTGGTAGCCATCCGCGGATTCGCTCCGCAACACTATCACGATTTTCTTTGGTTGATTGATCACCTGTCGAATTTAATTCGGCAGTCGACTGGGGGGCTTTTCCGGAATCGCTGCTGCCTTCGCCGGACGATGGCGCTCGGACATCAGAGACAGGAAGTGTAAGCAAATGTCGCGCCCATCGATTGCGAAGCAATTCGGCGGCAGGGTTGTAGTTTCCGCGTTGTAGGCCTTGGATTGCCAAGAATACTTTACCTTGTAAATGCGATCGTTCGGCACGCGTGACAAATTCATTGTGCAGACGAACGTCATCGATCCACAGTTTACCAGTCGAGAGGCTGTCGACGGTCAATCGTATGTTTTCTAGCGTGGTAGGGTCGAGGTTATCGATTTCTAGGATGTTCCGTTTTACCTGCCATTGCCCGCTGCAAGGGATTTCGAATTGGGAGATAAACCGAACCGGTTCGCCCCCCCGGATGCCCTCGAGTGAGACTCGAATCTCATGGGTTGGCAGTTTCGGGGTGGCATCTGATTTTGCGATTTCGACTGGGGTTTCGCCACCGCCAGCGTTGGTGACTTTGCCCGTGTGGATTTCTTGCAAGAATTCTGCACCGGTTTGCCGAATTGCTGGCGGAATCGGTTTGGCTTCGGCACGTATGGCCAACGAGACGGCAAGTCGCCCCGTCGTCGGGACTGGGATTGGTTCGCTAACAATCCACACACCTCCGTTGTTCTTCTCGTTCGCCAACAGACGGATCGAATGACTGCCTTCAAATGATTCGTGTTCGTCAAGCGTTACCGCATCGGCAGGAAACTGTGTGTGCATCCATCCGACGATTCCTACCTTGCCAGGCGATTCGAAATCGCCATTGTTGAGTGCATCGTAGATCGCCGGCGACCCGAGTGCGCCAATTTGATTGACGACCTTTGAAACCATCGTTTTGACGTGCTCGCGTGCGTTCTGAGCGTTTTTAAATTCAACTTTCCAATCCGCCACGTTCAATCGATTTGTCGCAGCTTGCAAGTTGAGAATCGTCGATGGTTCGACTTCGATCATGTCACCAGTTGCCACGGCAACGTGATCGACCGCTCGACGCAGGTTGGCCGCCGGCAGATTTAATCGCACCTCGTTCGACCAAGGTGCCTCGTTGAGCAGTGTCACAGTCGTTGTGGCTTGGTCGCTGTCAGATACAAAGACGTGCATGCCAAGATGCGATGCCGACCCATTGATATTCGCAATGCCTCGAAGCGATGTCGGGATTTGCCGAATTTGTTGAATCGAATTTCTCAGTGAATCATCGACAACGATCGGAAGCTTGTCGCTCTTGATCAAGATCCGCTGTGGGCTGTCTTGTACCATTCGATGGATCAAGCCGCTGTTGACTAACGGTTCGATGACATGTTGATCATTCTGACGAGTAACCAAACCGTATTCGATGACTGCCGCGTCAAGCGGATCGACGGAAAGGTCGTGGATGACATCGATTGGCGTTTGAACTGTTTCACACCAACTCTCCATCGTTTCGACAAAGATTTGGCCACACCACTGCTGTTCGGCAGCGTTCTCAAACCGCACGATGTCTCCGAGAGATTTCTCGCGGCCGTGTTGGCGGTCCATGTAAACGATCAACTGATCGTAGCCGAGCCAATTTGCGTGTTGATCCAGACGCTGCATCGCGAGCCATTGTGTTTCAAACAGACAAGTGCTCGCGGCGAAGTGATTCTGAAGTCGGGAGTGCGTTCCCGAGTCAACCAAACCCGCTGCCCAATTCCACGCACGCGTTGACCAAATCACTTGCCGATGAGACGGCGTTTGTGCGGTTGAGGTTGCAACGTCTGGCGATTCCGTTTCTGAACCGATTGCGACGACTGAATTCGATTGAATCCCGATCGAGCGGATCAGTACTTCGGTTTGATCTGACGTATTCGAAATCCGGATGAATTGTGGTTCGGTGCTGCTGTGGTAAAGCAGCACAATGCTGTTGTCTCCGAAGAAGCTTGCCTGCGTTGCATCGATCGGACGTTGGGCCGACAGCTCGAAGGTTTCGAGTGGCCCATCGAACTGAGGCGAAGAAGCGATTTCGATCTTCAGTTCTGCCGTGCGTTCGATCGGCAACTGTTGCTGGATCCGAAGTCGTAACTGGCAATCAGCCGCGGCCGTGGTCGCAGGCAAAACTCCCGTCACGCTCTCGGTTGAGCGAAGAAGATGATCCGCTAGTGGTCGCTGTTCACGCCAATTGGGCAAAGGCAGCGATTCCCCGACTCGTTTTGCGCCGGGGACAAATCGCGTCGGGTCAGGGATCCAACGTGTCCCGATCCAATGACTTGCATCAAATCGCGAGACTTGGCCGATCAGCTGCCATGCCGATCTCGCTTGCGGTGCCGTGACTGGTGAACCTACCGGGCTGACCAGCCACGGGGTCTTTAGTTCTGCAATTGTTTCAGTGCTTTTCAGATCGCTGCTGCGAAGTGTGAAGCGTTCCCAGAGTTTGTCTTTTGGATGCAACAACTGCACACGAATTTCGTAAACACCGGGTTCCGTGGGGGCGCGATCGGCAATCGAAATCGGTGTGGAATTTCCTTGGGCGTCCAAATCGACTTCGGTCTGTTCACGGCCGATCACGTTGCCACTTGGCACCTCTACCAATTCGTACTGCAGTCTTACTTGAGTCCCTGCATGTTCGATCAAAGAATTGATCGAAAGTGAGAGTGCTGCCGGCGAGTCCGCCGGGGTCATTGGCCAGGTTGCCGCGGCACTGCGAAGCTTGAACGGTTTCGTCGTCGCATCGTACGCCGACTGAAACGCGGCTTGGCGATTTGGTGACGATTGGGGAAGTGACTGACCAAAGGCATTGAAAGCAATACTGATGCTTCCGAGGTACAGTGCAAAGACCCCGATCAAGAACCGACGTACCAAGAACCGACGTACATCGAGCCACATCGGCAACCCATTCGTTGGATGTTTGTGTGACGCACCTGGGCGTTCGCTCGGACTTCCTTGTCCTTGCATCGACATCGTCAGCGGTTTAGCGGAATATTGGCTTTACGCAGCGCTTGGTTCAGCGCAGGAAACTGAAGTTAGCGATTGTCGGCCGTTGGCGACAAGACGAATCGATCACGAATCCATTGTGCCGCCGTATCAAGTGTTTCGTCAGCATCACGAATGTTGTAGTTCAATTCGCGTATCGCGCGTCCGCTGTCGTACCAATGGAATTGACCACTCATGGCAACTTGGGCGCTGTTCACATCGGTTTCACGGCCGGAAATTTTGGTCCACAAGTCTCCGACCGCTCCCGCCAGGTATTCAACACCGGGGCCCAGTGTTTGCACCGGTGGTCGGCTGCCCATTCGCTTCGCCATCTCGGTCCAAAGTTGGCGGTACGTCCAGTTGTGGCCTGCCAGGATGAATTGCCGCCCCGGTTCGCAGCGATAATCGATCGCCGCGACGACCCCTTTGGCGACGTCGCGTGAATCACAAACACTGCACCCACCGCGAGGCGCGACCGCTTTCCAGCCCTTGCCCAATTCCAAAAGCATCCGACCGCTGCTTGGTTTCCAGTCCCAAGGTCCCAGCATAAAGCCGGGATGCAGGACCGTCGCATTGAGTCCTGATGCAACGGCCCGTTCGACTTCTGCCAAGGCTGCCTTTTTGCTTGCAACATAGGCACAGGGAATCTGTCCGCCAGCGTGACCAAGCGGAGTGTTCTCGTCAGCTTCGGTATTAGGAGATCCAAGTGCGATAGAGTTGACGGTGCCGATGAAGAGCAGTTTCTTTTGGTACTTCAAGCAAGCGTTTGCGATTCTGCGTGTCCCGTCTCGATTGACCCTCATTGATTCGTCCATTTTTTGCCAGCCGAGATGAATCATCGCGGCGCAGTGAATGACTGCGTCGCATGATTCAATGACTTGTTCAAGATAGCCGGCGGAGGATTTTTCGAGGGAACCGTCGTCGTGTTGTTCGGCAGGTGTGAACTCCGCATGCACCGTTTCGACCGACCCCGATTCGGTTTTGATTCCCTCAAAAACCTCGGGGTCAGGAGTTTGTCGGACGAGCGCGATCGGAGTGTAGCTTTGTTCGGCCAGCTCACGGACGATGGTGTTGCCGAGTAAGCCTGTCGCTCCAGTGACCAGGATCCGCATGTGGTTCTCAAAAAACGGTGGCGAATAGCTACCACGAGGGGTAACTTTCGATTCTTTTTTTATGTGGGTTAATCTGCCCTTGCAGGGGCAGCGATCGAATAGGATCGAGGAATTACGCGGGCAAACGTAGCAGGATTCCACCTTCGCAGCCATGTTGACTGAAGGGGTGAATTGACAAGTCACCCACCCGTTGACCAACCTGTCAGCGGTTTGACTTTCAGCGGATCCATTCCGCTTGTTCAAAAAATCGAGATTCAACTGCATGTCGCAAGACAAGCTGGAACTAATTCGTAAGGCAGCACCGAGTGTGCTGCCGAGTCTGTTGCTGTGTGATTTCGGCGATCTGAAGGGCGAGCTGGCTCGTTTGGAAGACGCCGGCGCCGAAGTGCTGCACCTGGACGTGATGGATGGAACTTTGTCGGCAACCTGACCTACGGGATGCCTATCGTTGATGGTATTCGTCGTCACAGTGATTTGCCGATGGACGTTCACTTGATGATCAACGATCCGTTGTCATACGCGAAGCCAATGGTTGATGCCGGTGCGGACTTGCTGACGTTCCATGTCGAAGCGGTAGAAGATGCGTTGGCGGTAGCCGGCGGTATCAAAGATCTGGGCGTCGGCGTTGGTGTCGCATTGAATCCGGACACGCCGTTGTCGGCCATCGAATCTTGCTTGGATGTGGTCGATATGGTCTTGGTGATGAGTGTCAAAGCGGGATTTGGCGGCCAGAAATTCAATCCCGTGGCGCTCGAGAAACTTCGCACGCTCAAACAATCGCATCCCGAGTTGCTGCTCGAAATCGACGGCGGCATTGACAGTGAAACGATTGGCCCGGCAAGAGCGGCCGGCTGCGACCTGTTTGTCGTGGGATCGGCGATTTTCAAAAAGGACGACTACAAGTCCGCGATCGCCGACTTAGACGCTGCGATGAGCGGAGCTGTCTAATGAGTCGAACAGCAATGATGACGCGTGTCCTGCTGATCCGGCCGGGCGCGACGGATTTTGATGAACAGGGCCGCATGAAAGGTTGCTTGGACATGCCGCTCAGCTCGCGTGGTTGCGAACAAGCTGACGCGTTGGCCGAGGAACTTGCTCACGTCGACTTGCGGACGATTTACTATGCGCCTTGCGAGAGCGCATCGGAAACCGCCCGTCGACTGGTCGAGCGTTTGGAACGTCAAGGTCGTGATGCCAAAGCAAAAGCGGTCGATGCGTTTCGGAACTTGGACCATGGACTTTGGCATGGCAAGCTGATCGACGAAGTACGCCGCAATCATCCTCGTGTGTATCGTTTGGGGATTGAACATCCCGAAGTGTTCTGTCCGCCTGGAGGCGAGCCACTCGGTGACGCCCGCAATCGCGTTAGCAAGGCGATTCGCAAATGCACCAAGAAAGCGCGTGACGGAGTAATCGGACTGATCATTCCCGAACCGCTTGCATCGGTTGCCGAAAACATTCTTAACGGCGAAGAGCTGAAGAGCCTTTGGAAACACGAAACTGATTCGGCGAGTTGGACGCTGATCGAAACCGAGGTCTAGGTCGCAAACGGCTTTCGAGCCTTGGCGACGCTAAAAATTCCCCAGCGATCGATTAATAATCGTTCGCGTTTTAGACCTGCCTCTCGCACCAACGCGTCCATCTCCGCTTGGCTGCGGCAACGCATCACCCACGGATCACCGTCTCGGTTCGGGAGAACCTTGGCAATCATTTCTTGTTGTGGGTGCCATGGTTGATCGGTGTAGATCAGCCAGCCGCCATCACACAGAACGCTCGCAATTCCGGCAAGCGATTGCGTGATCGGTTGATTGTCGGGGAATAGTTCGTAGAGTCCCGAAACGATGACGATGTGCGCCGGTTTGTCTCCGGCAGCATTGCGAATGGAGCCCGGGTCAAACGCGTCGCTCTGTTTGAATTCGACCCGGTCGGTGATTCCAAGTGATTCGGCAAGCTGTTGGCCTTCCGACAAGCCGCCGGGATCACGGTCACACAAGGTCGCGTGGATGGGGGTGTCCGGATGTCGAAGGATCGTTTCTTGGAGGTATCGCCCGGGACCTGCCGCGATGTCCAACACTCGAACTTCGCCAAATTCCTTGGCGGCTTCGGCAATCGTTTGATCGAGCAATTGTTCCATGTGAACTTTGCGTTGGCGAATCCCTTTCCAGCCGACGGCGTCAAGGTAACCGCGATCGATGAGACGTCCGAGTGGTGACGTCCCTTCGGCCTTGTTGCGATAAACGTGGTCGAGCGATTGCCCGCTGTCGAAGCCGCTTTTCCAACCGATGCGAACACCGCGGCTCAGTCTGCCGCCGGTGTTGAGTGCGAGACGCTGCGTGGCGTACCAAGCGGACTTGATTGGCGAGTTTGGTCGAAGCAATCGATGGTACTTCTGTTCCGAAACGAAGGCCAACTGGTTGCTGCTCGGCCGAGTATTCGCGCCAACGAATTGCTGGTTGAGGAATGCAGCTGTCTGGTGAATGACGGTGGCACGGTCGCGTTCCCAAAACGTGCTGTGATAAAAACCTTGAAGCTTGACGAGTTTTTTGTTGGGTGATGAGAGACCGGCGAAGAAACGTTTTTGTGCGTCTTTGCGGACCACGAAGTCGCGGTCGGAGACGAACATCAGTGTTGGCGTCGAAATCGCGGCGGCGTCATCCATCAAACGTGTCGAGGTATCGTGCAAGTCCAGCAAGACATTGACCGCGATACGGGGAGAAATCAGCGGGTCGTTTGCGTAGGCGTCGGCTTGATTTTGATCATGGGTCAGCATGCCCGGTTTGACGTAGCTGCTGATAAAGCTCTTCGGGCGAAATTTGTTTAGCAAACGCAGTCCGGGGATGGCGAACGGAACATAGAGTTTGATTCGCAAAGCGGGCGTTGCGAGCACCATCGCTCGAACCGGTGGGGCATAGTCATGAATCCAGGCTGCGGCCAATACCGCGCCGACGCTTTGCCCGACAACTCCCATTTCATCGATCGAGAGCTGGAACTGATGTTCGATGTGCGAAGCAAACTCGTCCGCATCTTGAACCATGCGAGAGAAACTTTCTGCGGCGCCACGCGGTCCCGACGTTTTACCATGTCCACGGGCATCCCAAGCAAAGAACCAACAGTCATCCATTTCGCTAGTGTCAACAAATTCTTGCCAACGGTCGGAGTGCTCGTGTCCGCGATGGAATAGCAAGACCGAACGCTGGCTTTCGTTCGTCGGTTTCCAATACCGATAGAAAATGATTTGTCCGTCACTGGCAACAAACGACGCTTCGATCGACTGGCGAGGTTGTTCACTCGATTGCGAGGCATCAGCCACTTGAGCAGGACATTGGGCATCGAGTTGTGATGGAAGTGTCATTGTTGCCACGGTTTAGGCCTCTGTTGGCGTGTGAAGCGGTGTCTGGACTAAGAGAGCCTGGCGGCAGCGATTCCAAACGGAGACAGTCGATAAAAAAAGCAAAACGATGAAGTAGATGCTTGCCCCGAGGGAATTGATCCATCCGCCCGCCACGAGAACTGAGAACAATCCGATCCAAAACGCTCGATCGCTTTTTCCCATCGGCCCGTCGTAGCGTCGTTCCGATCCGACTTGCAGCGCCGCGATACCGGCAAATTCGACAATCACAGCCGATAGGACGAACAGGACAGTCGCCGGAGCCGAAACCATTGGGACGAATGCCAGCGGCAAGTACAGAAATGCGTCACTGATCACATCGCCTAGCTCGTTCAGGATCGCACCCAGGCGACTTTTTTGGTCAAACTCACGCGCCAGCATGCCATCGATCGCATTGAGCCCCATTCGGAGAAGCAGCGTGAAGGGCATCATCGCTAGCGCCCACCAAGACGTCGGGTACAACGCAATCAACAAACCTTGGCAGACTGACAGAAAAACAGCGAAGAGGGTGACTTGGTTGGCCGTGACTCCACTACGGGCAAGAGTGCGGACCAGAGGTCGAAGTGTGGCTTGGAACTTGGGTTTTAGATCGTAGACGCTAGGCATGGTTGTTCTTGTCGCAGGGTATGTTCGTGAAGGTGTGTGGCGAAGTCCAACGTGTTCGATTCGAATCGCAGGTTTCGGATCTCGGGTCGAACGACGATCTTTGGACGCGCTCGACGAATCAATTCAAAGGCGTCCTCTGTCGATCCGCAGCGCCCTGTCATGACCAGCCAACCGGCAATCAAAGCCGCGCTGCGTGAGTAGCCCGCTTTGCAATGAACCAGCACACCGCGTTCGCGATTGGATTCGATGAACTGGGCGGCTTCGATCAGTTGCTCTGTGGTCGGTGCTGTCAGATCCAGGATGGGCAATTCCAATCGTTCGATCGTTCGGAGCTGAGGTGTTTCATCAAATGCGACGCAGACGTCAATCACCGCACTGATCGCACGATTTACGAGTTGCGTCGCTTCGGATTGATTTGGCAGGCGTCCGATCCAGACGTTATCCAAGACATGGTCGGCCACGTTTGATTGTGTCGCGTAGTACTTCCAGGAAAGCCACTGGCCGGCAAGCACTGGCCCCAGGACGAATCGAGTTGGCCAGGAGAGGCGTCCGCCGCAGCGGCGGTAGATCGATTCACCAAGACAAAGATAACCAAGCGAAGTGATCGCACAGGCGACGCCGGGCCAAAGCGTGAACCAGCCAAGTTTCGGATAAATGGTAATCGGGACGATAAACAGCATCGCAGAAAACGCATAAATCCCTGCGATGCCAAAGCTAGGCGTGTGGTTGCGTCGCCATCCCAATCCGTCGAAGACGTACATGACAAAGGTCGCTAGGATGAATCCGCCTAGCACGTCAATGAAATGGTGCTGGTAAAGAAGCAACGTCGAGCACCCAATCAAGAAAAACCAGATGTTCATTGCGATGCGTGTGAGCCCGCGACAGTGTTTGCCGTAATGGACTGCCAGGACGGTCCGCAGCGCGATATGCATCGATGGGCACAGATTGAAAGGTCGATCCATCGCGGTAAACCAAGTGTAGATATCGCCAAACAGTCCCGTCGGTTGTGGTCGCTGTACGGCAAGTTCAAGTGGATAGATCAGGAAGCAAGCGGCGGCGACAAAAACGATTGCCGAAAGTCGTTTTCCCAGGACCCGCAGTTCACTTCGACTGGAACAAAAGAACGGTGCCGCAATAAAGAATGCGTCGATCGACATGTAGGGGACGATCATGATCGGAACGAATGGGATGATCTGCTCCCACTCGTAGTACCACGTTCCAACATCTTGGCGAAAAGATGTCAGGTACGCGGCACCTCCGTAGAAGACCAAAAACAAGGCAGAAGTGACGAGGGCGACCGCACCCGCTTCGGTCCACGAAGGGCATTGGCGATTTGCCGAGTTCACAGTGGATTCGGCGAATTGTGGGGTTTGAGACATGCTTGGCCCAGTTGTGCGGAAGTTGTTTCCGAAACAGAGCCTTTCTTGACCGGTTTGTTCGCGTTCGTCCACGCAAGCGAAGTCTTGGCGGGCTCCTAGAAAACTCTCCCCAATAGAGGCCCGTCGCACGAGGCAACGGGATGTCGAAATCGTCTATCTTGGTAGCCCTATGGAACACCTCGCCCCCGAAGTCCGTTACTCCCTACTAGGGATTGCCGTCGCCCTTGTAATTTCAACACTCGCGATCACGGGGGCCAAGTGGATGTTTGGCCGCGACCGTGATGGCGAGTTGGTCAGTCGGATCAAAACTTGGTGGGTAATCGTCGGCTTGTTTGTCGTGGCGATTTTGCCATCGAGCAGTTCTGCGGTTTGGCTGTTCGCATTCGTCAGCTTTTTGGCACTCAAAGAGTTCCTGTCGATGACGCCAACTCGCAGGGCTGACCGGCGCGTGTTGTTTTATGCCTATGCTTCGATCCCGCTCCAGTATTACTTTGCCGCGGTGAACTGGTACGGCATGTTCATCGTGTTTCTACCCGTGATCATGTTCATCGCGTTGCCCGCACGAATGATTACGATCGGCCAAACGGATGGGTTTTTAAGAGCTGCGGGAACGCTTCATTGGGGGTTGATGCTGACAGTCTTCAGCTTGTCGCACGTCGCAATTCTGTTGATGTTTGATCCGGGATCGTCAGGGCAAGCTCGGTTGCTTGGGCAGTATCCGTCCGAAATTGGCAAGCTTTATCCAGGGCCGGGACTATTGTTGTTCCTGGTTCTGATGACTGAGTTAAACGACATCTTTCAGTTTTGTTGGGGAAAGTCGATTGGCGGATCAAAGGTCGCGCCGTCGGTCAGTCCCGGCAAGACCTATGCAGGGCTGATCGGTGGTGCATTGACCACGATTGTGGTGTCGTTGTTGTTGGCACCACGATTGACGCTGATGGATTGGAAATGCTCCGCCATCGCGGGCGTCATTATCGCGTTCGCCGGGTTCTTTGGTGATCTGTGCATGTCGTCCTTGAAACGCGACTTAAAGATCAAAGACTTTGGGGCGACACTGCCCGGGCATGGTGGGGTCTTGGATCGTGTGGATTCATTGATCTTTACAGCTCCCCTTTTCTTTCACTTCGTTTACTACTTCTACGGTTGAGTCGCAGTCCAATGAATCACATGCTGCGCTGGCTGTTTTTTGCGATCGTCGTGCGTCCTTTGATGATCATCATCCTCGGTACCAACTTGAGGCACCGCGAACGGATCCCCGCACGAGGTCCCGCGATCATCGTTGCGAACCACAACAGTCACTTGGATGTGTTCGCTTTGATGCACGTACTCGGGCTTGAGCGGTTGCGTTACGTTCGTCCGGTGGCGGCAGCGGATTACTTTTTGACCAAGCCGATACGAAGTTGGTTTGCCAGAAACATCGTCGGTATCATTCCGATCGATCGGAATCAGGTCGGACGGGATCGCGAGGGGCGACACCCACTGCAGGCGATCTCTGATTCGCTCGACAACGAGGACATTGTGTTGTTGTTTCCGGAAGGTACGCGTGGCGAACCGGAGACGATGATGGATTTTCAAACGGGAGTGGCACACTTGGCCCGTCGTCACCCCGATGTGCCCGTGATTCCCGTCTTCATGCGCGGGCTTGGCAAGGCATTGCCCAAGGGCGAGGCAATTTTAGTCCCGTTCCTTTGTGACATTGTGTTTGGAAGCCCGCTGGAGTCCGGTTTGCCGAAGAAGGAATTCATGGGGCGGTTGAACGAATCGATCGATGCGTTGTCCGCAGAACTTGGCGGTGGCGAGTGGGCGTAGGTCAACAAAAAAGGCACAGGGAGTTTGCCCTGTGCCTTTCGTCGTTCGCGTTGCTAAACCGATCTATTCCGATTCGGACTCGCCTTCGTCTTTCGACGGCGCTTCGCTGGCGGATTCATCCTCGGATTCTGAATCGGCCTCGGTAGCCGGCTCTTCGCTTGCCGTTTGCTCCGGCTCAGTCGCAGTCGCTTCCTCGGTGGTTGCGTCGTCCGCAGTTGCGTCCTCAGCAGTTGCTTCGGTCGCGGTTTCAGCTTCCATCACTTCGGCCGCTTGATCTGCATCAGCCGTTGCCTCGACAGATTCTTCGTTGGTGGCTTCGGCGGTCGCTGGTTCTTCTTCAACCATTTCGGCGTCAGAATCTGCGGCAGCTTCTTCTTCAGCTGCTTTGAGGGCTTCGAGCTCACGAGCACGTTCCTCATCAGCCAGTTCTTGCTTCCGCTTTGCCGCCAAGTCGCCTTGCTCTTCACGGACAAGCTTGTAGGCCTCTGCGTTTTGAATCCCGCCTTCGACGTTCATCATGCGAGCGAAGGTTGCCAACGGAAAGTCATCGGGAAGGTCTTCGGAGTCGATCGCGATCATGTAGCGACGGATGGACATGAAGAGGTCTTCGGCCGAATCATCGATCGTCAGAATCGGGTAATCGTCGAAGATCTCGGCCCAGATCTCGAAGGCTTGCTTGTACTTTTCGATTGCCAAGTAGATTTCGGCATCGGCGTTGGCTTTTTCGGCCTCGTAGATCAAGCGTCGGGCTTCGACGGTCCGTTCTTCTTGCTCGGCCATCGCCAAGCTTTCCCAGTAGATGAAGTTGATCTGACGTCGATAGCTGTCTGTCTTTTTAATTCGCTCATCGAGGTCTTTGATCTCGTCAATCAGTTGGATCGCGGTGAGTTGGGCCGCTTGTGGAAGCCGCTTCAGGACGGTTTCGCGATCGGGCTCAACCGAGGCAAGGATGGCTGGCAAAGCTGCTTTGCCGGCTTCGGTGCGTTCCTCGGGGGCTTTTTCAAGAACGTTGCGGACATCGATCGGAAGCGCGGCGATTTTCTCGTTCCGCATTTCCTCGTAGATCTCGTCGGCGATCTTACGGAACTCGTCCATCTTCTCGCTTTTCTGCTCGTTCAAGTCAAAGATCGAACCGAGTTTGATTGAGAATCCGTCGTTGGTTGGGATACTACGACGTCCGAATTGTTCCCAGCCTTCCGAAGCCTTGGTGTAGGCGCGAACGGCACGTTCATCCAGGACGCCTTCTTTTTCGATCGCCTCGGCGTGCTTGTAGAGCCATTTGGGGCCGGTTTCGAAAAAGTTGATCGGCGACTGGCGACGAATTTTGACTCCCGCATCGACGATGTCGTAACCGTGGTTCAGCCAAAGGCGGCCGACCAGCCAGTTGTCCGGTTTTTGTTCCGGGCCTTTGGCTTCGTTGCTGTCGACGGCGATCCCTTCGTTAGCCAGTGACGCGTGCAGAACTTTGTCTTCCGAGAACAGTCGGCGGAACTGTTTCTGCTCATCGGACATGCCAATTTTTTGGCCATAGAACCAACCGGTGTACCAAATCAAGCGAGGTGCTTTGCGGTTTTGGCGTACACCACGCGTGAGGAACTCCGTTCCTTCGCGGACCATTTCGTAGCGTTGGCGATAGTCGTCGAATTCGATCGAAACGTTGTAGGCCAAGTTGTGTGCTTGGTGTTCCCACACTTTGTCATAGTGTGGTTGCAGCAGTGCAATGTTATTGAGAGACGCCTTCAAGCGGTCCCATTCGTGGGCGACACGGTACTTGTGGGCCTTTTCCCACAGCAGCGTCGCGGCGACACCACGAAGCCCCAGCGAAGCGAGTTTCATTGTTTCACTAGCGGGGCTGATTTCGCCAAGATCACTTTCAGAGATCCCGTATTTTTGCCGCATCAGTGCCAACTGCCCACCAGAGTCGGGCGTCCCATCGGACGGCCGACCCAGCAAGTACAACGGAACCAACGTGGCAACCAGGATGACGAGATAAATGATCTTGCGACGGAAAGCAGTCGACTGGTTCATGCCGCGATCTCGCGAGATTTCAAAAAGAAGTAACTGATGAGGAAGGCCAATAAACAATATCCCAGTGTCGCAACACCGTGACGGGCCAGGACCGCGCCAAAGATGTTCACACCACTGGCAGCATACTCGGCTGTACCGACCATGCGCGGCAAGTTGGGCAGTGCGGTCGCGACGGCATCGAGTGCGTACACGATTCCCGCGTCGGCGGATTTGATCAGCGTGTTAGCGACACCTTCGACGTCAAGCTGCGTCGTCATCGCATCCTGTTTGACCAGACGGACGAGCGATTCGATCGGACCGCCACCATGTTCGATCGGCGAATCGATGTAATAACGGGTGTCATAGATCGTTTCTGCGGAGAAACCCATCAAGACACAAACCGCGGTCGCAACCATCGCGACCGGTCCACTCAGGAACGTGCTGAACATCACGCCGAAGGCGATGATCATCGTCATCTGGAACCAGATCGAGATGTAAGCCTTGGTCAAGTTCCACTCGAAAGAAGATTCGGCAGGACGCAAGTAAACCCCACTCTTGGTCACACCCAGGTATTGGCTGCGGTCCAAGCAACGAAGCAGGATCTGCATGCGGCCGTCTTCGGTGGCCAAGTCTTGGTAAACATTCAGTTCGCGGGTTTCGCCGTTGGCATCGGTACCTTCGATGTTCAGCGGCAATGTTCGTTCGTCGATTTGATACTCTTCGACGATGAAGGGGATCGGGTTTGACTCCGCACCTGTATCGGGGTTTTTCATGGTCAGTGAACCACGGATTCCCGATTCGATGTCACCCTTGTACGAACGGTACGCTCGCACTGAAAGGTCGACGGGGATACCATCGGGGTACAGCGATTCGACTACGTTATCGAACGTGAACTCGGCCATACCGAGTGTTCCGCCTTCGACATAACCGTGCTCCAAGCGACGTGGCCCGCGGGCCACACCGATCAGACGCGAAATACCGGCCGACCCATAACCGCCGTCAGCCTTTTCGGCACCGACGTCAATCCCGGCGTCCTTTGGGGCACCGGCACGGTCATAAAACTGGATCTCGCCATAAACGGGAATCCGGGCACGCAGTTGTTGAATCGGAGGGCCGATTTCAAACGTTTGGTCATCAACCTGCGTGACGATGTGGCGGTGTCCTCGATCAAAGTCGGTCAGGCCAACGGATTCGCCCGAGTCGATTGTGAACTCATGTTCGTGCTTGCGGACAAAATCTGTCTTACCGGTGACAGCGCCGCTCTCGTCGCGTGTCGCATCGACCACTTCGACGTGGCTGTGGTCGAGACCTCGGCGAACGAACAGATAGCTCAATACGCCCATCGGTACCAGCATCATGGTGCCGACGCCGATAAATCCGAGCATCCGTCCCAGCACGATCTCGCTGGAGCGAACCGGTTTCGTCACGATCGTGTAGATCGTTCGCGACTCGATATCTTGGGGCAGTGAAAACGCACTGATAAACAATGCAAGCGCGAGCACCAAGTAGTTCGTCGCCGTCAGCACAAAGCTGATATACAGACGCGCGGGGTCGTCACTGTCGGGGTTAAGGAACCAGCCCGCCAGTAGCAGCAGGACCACGAACAAGCCGAAGACAAACAGCACCCTACGGCGGATTGCCTCTTTAAATGCGAGTCGTGCGAGCGCGGTGATACGGCGTGGGCTGGTGCCAGGCAAATCCGATCGGAAGAAATCCCGGATCGCGCGTGCGACAGCGTAAAAGCCTTCACCCGGCCCATAGCGGGCTGACGAAATGATGTAGCCCACCAGTACGCCCAGCACGATCGCCAACACGATCAGCACGCAGCCTTTCAGGAGAGCGCTTTCCAGGAACGCGCCTGGACGCATCAGCCATTCTGAGAATGTCCAGAAATCATCAGGTTGTAATTTCATGACTGGTCACTATTCCCCTTGCCCTTCGGCCGCTTCAGATTGCTCTGCCGCTGAAGCGGAAACACGCCGAGCACCGGGGCGGGCCTCACTTTCGCGAACGATGTCAAGGAACAGGTCTTCCATCGTGGCGGTTGGGTTGTCCATCGATTTCAGGTCGCCGCCGTGGCGGGCGATGACATCGCGGATCTCTTGTTTGGCTTCTTCGCTCAGGCCGGTCGCGTGGACTTCGGTGATGTCGCGGACCTTCAACAAGTCGCTGACGCGGCCGAGTTCTTTTAGTTCGCCTTGGTGCAGAATCGCGACGCGGTCACAAACGTCTTGTACGTCGCCAAGTTGGTGGCTGCACAACAGAACGGTCTTGCCTTGATCACGAAGGGCCAAAATCAGGTCCTTCATCTCGCGGATCCCGATCGGGTCCAAGCCCGTGGTCGGTTCGTCAAGCAAGACCAGGTCGGGGTCGTTGATCAGGGCTTGGGCCAGACCGACCCGGCGTCGCATCCCCTTACTGTATTCGCGCAGTTGGCGGTGACGTGCGGCTTGCAACCCGACCAGCGACAAGAGCTCGTTGACTCGCTCGCGACGCTGCGTTCCGGACATGTCAAACAGCCGTCCGTAGAAATCCAGTGTCTCCTCGGCGTTGAGGAACTGGTACAGGTACGACTCTTCGGGCAGATAACCGATACGTTCGTTCTTTTTGGTTTCTGTCGCGTCTTTGTCAAATACCAGCACACGTCCGCTGGTGGGGAAGAGCAACCCCAGGATCAATTTAATCGTCGTCGACTTGCCGCTACCGTTGGGGCCCAGCAACCCAAAGATCTCGCCTTTGCGGACTTCGATATCAAGCGATTTGACTGCGTGGACCTTCTTTCGGCCCCAGAAATCCTTGTAAATCTTGTTCAGGTTGCGAGTTTCGATAACGACGTCGCTACTGGTGGGCTGGCTTGCCGCGGGGGCGTTTGCATTTTCGACGCCAGCCCCGGTGGTGCTTGCGACAGCTGTTGAATCGGTGTCCACGAACAGCGTTCCGTATCAGAGGAGAGTAAGAATTCCAGTGGATAATCGAGGATTGTTACGCTACGCGAGCCACCCGAAACCGGTTCGAACATTTTCCATGCCAAATTCTGCGGCAGGGGGCAATGATTGCAGCCGTCGATGTTCGTGCGGCGTCGGAGCGGGCTGCCTGCACCATTTTGGCCCGCCCGTGGTATTTCACGTTCACGGTAGCGGACGCGAGCCTGCCCGCCGTAGCGGCTGGTGAGCTGGCCCAGAAGGGGATTTCAACGCTCAGGCGGTGATTCGAATCAGATCGGTCGTTGCCAAAATCGCAGTCTTCTTGCCACAATGCCGCTGACGTGCCCGAAATGAATGATGTGGTCGGATCGAACGACGTGTCCGGATTAAATACCAACCCTACTTCCAGCGTTTCGCCGACCGAGTTTGAATCGACGGCCTACGCCCAAGCTGTCGAATACCTCTATGGAAGGATCGACTACGAGCGGCAAGCGACCCACAGCGGTCCACCCGTGTTTCGGCTCGACCGAACCGCCGAGCTGTTCACAAAGCTGGGGTTAAGCCGGTACCTGCATCCGAGCTATCGAGTCAACGGTTCAGACGACCAAGCGGCCGCGACTCCGCTGGTCCATATCGCAGGCACCAAAGGCAAAGGTTCGACGTCGACAATGGTCAGTTCAATTCTGACCTCGGCCGGGAATCGGGTCGGTCTCTACACGTCGCCGCACCTGACCCATTTGAATGAACGTTTTCGTATTGACGGCGTTCCCTGTACTGACCAGCAATTGGTGGACCTGGTGGGCTGCGTTCGCCCCGTGGTCGAGGCCATGGATGCGAGAGGTCAGTGCGTTTCGTTCTTCGAGCTGACCACTGCAATGGCAGTGCTCTATTTCCATCAACAGCGTTGTGATGCGATCGTTCTCGAAGTGGGCTTGGGCGGGCGGCTGGATAGTACCAATGTCTGCCAAAGTTCTGTGACGGCTGTCACCTCGATCGGACTCGATCACCAACACGTCCTTGGCGAAACGGTCCAAGAGATCGCCGCCGAGAAAGCTGGGATTTTCAAGTCTGGCGTTCCCGCTGTCTGTGGCGTTCGCGACCCTGATGCGAGGCAGGTCGTCCACGAAATCGCGAAGCAGCGGCAATGCGAACTGTTTCAGTTCCAATGCGATTATCAGGCCGAGGACATTGTCGAAACCGAAGCGGGGATTCAATTTCGCTATCGAACGGAAGGGTCAATCGCCGCATCACAACTCGACGTTCGCTTGCCATTGATTGGCAATCATCAAGCAGACAATGCGTCAGCGGCAATCACCATTTGTCGCTTGCTTGACCAGGCGACTCAAAACTCATTGCCACTCCTGAAGCACCGCGTCGATCAGGCAGCAATCGAGAAAGGATTGGTGACGGTATGCTGCGATGGCCGTTTAGAGTGTTTCCAATTGAAGGATCATGGAACGCGATTGGTGCTCGATACAGCACATAATCCCGACTCGGTCGGTGCGTTGTGTCGTGCTGTCCGTTCTCGAATTCAAAGTGATCGTGACGAGGTCATTTTCAGGCAGCCCGTCGTGGTCGTCTTTGGGACCAGTCGGGACAAAGACGTCGCTTCGATGGCAGCACAGCTGGCAACGATCGCTGATCAAGTCATCGGTACACAGTACTGCACCAACCCGCGAGCTTTGTCGGTCGATGCGGTGGTGTCGGCGTTCCGTGATGCAGGTGTCCGACCCGAGAATCTTCAAGCGGAGTTAATGCCCGACTCCGCATTGCAACTCGCGTTGGGGCATGCCGCAGGCGGGACGGTGATTGTGTGTGGGTCGTTTTATCTCGCCGGTGAACTTCGCCCAACGATGATCCGCATGGCCGCGCCAGAAGCGGGGCTTGATCGCGAAACGACAACAGGGTTGTTGGCCCGCTCCTAACTGCACTATCGATTCAGCAATCCATCATTGAATCATGTCTTCGCTTCAGCAATCCGAGTCAACTGATGTGACATTGGATGTTTGGCATGCGCCTGCTGACAGCGAACGACGTGGCCCTTTCGAGAAGGAATGCGAGAAGTGTTTGGCAGCCGACGAGTTGCGAGACGCGGACCGTTTTCGTTTGGTTCGGAGTCGCAACCAGCATGTCGTCGGTCGTGCGATGGCAAGGCGTTTGTTGTGTACCGAAGAGTTTGCCCCCCAGGCGATCCGGTTTGGTATCGGCGCACACGGCAAACCCCAGGTCGAGTATCCCGAATCGGTCAGACGTCCTTTTAATATCGCCCACACCGACGGAATGGTGCTATGCGGCGTCGCTAGCGAAGGTGTTGACTCCGTCGGTGTTGATGTTGAATCACTTCATCGACGCACCACAACCGAGGTGGCTGACCGTTACTTCGCGCTGCCCGAAATCGAGTTCCTAAGAACACGACCTGCCGAGCAGCAGAAGTTTTACTTCTTGAAGATCTGGACGCTGAAAGAGGCGTTTATCAAAGCGATCGGGACTGGGCTGCATACGCCGCTGGCTGACTTCGCTTTCGAGTCAATCGAATCGGATCAGCCAACGATCCGGTTCCTCGATCCAAAGTTGGACAACGGGCAAACTTGGTTGTTCGTTTGCAAGCAACCAAGTGAAGGCTTCATCGCGTCCGCTGCTGTCGCGACAAAAAAGCGTTCTGCGACAGCTTCTGTCACTTGGAATCCATTCGAGCTATTTCGATAGTGCCGTTTTGTGCAGACGTCTGCAAGAGTGCGTAATCGGTTGCATGGATACGCACTCCCGATGTCAAGAGAGTCTGCGAAACGCGCGATGTGAACGTCGAATTCTTTGACATTAAGTGGGTGTTTATGTCAAAATCAGAGGGTCGAGGGCTGGCGGCTCGGCGCTGAGAAATCCGACCACTTCTTCTCTCCCGCCTTGAAATCGATGTCTGATAGATCAATCACATTGATTCTGGATCGTCTACGTCAGGCGATCACAGAAGACGAACGACAAGCAGCGGCTGCAGAGCTTTATCGTCGTTACCGAGCGCCGGTGGAAAAGATCGCCCGTGGGCGACTGAGTCCGGGTGGTGGGTTGGCTGACGAAGAAGATGTCGCCCAAAGTGCCTTTCGGAGTTTCTTCGATCGCATCGAAACGGGGCAATTGGATGCGTTGGTGACCGGCGGGCAAGCTTGGGCGATTTTGGCGCGGCTGACCCGTAACAAGGCGATCGATTCGGTTCGCTATGACAACGCGCTCTGTCGCGGTGGCGAGGGGGCACGGCGGGCAAACAAGGCAAACGCCAACGCGAGTACTTGTCAAATGTCGGCGAACGGCACGACAAGAACCGCCAGTGACCGTTTGGGCTTGGGGGAATCCGGGGAGACCGCACTGCGTCGTCGCTTGGATGATCGTGGCGGTGTCGGACGGCGCGAAGAGTATCCGATGGATGCTGTGAGTGATCGGAATCAACTCAGCAGCGATGAAGAGGCAGCGTCCAACGAAGTCGTGGAACGTTTTTTGGAAGAACTCTCTGAAGCAACATTGCGAGGCATTGTCTCGTTGAAGTTGCATGGGTTCACCAACGAAGAGATCGCGTCCCAACTCGGATGTGCCACCCGAACGGTTGAGCGAAAGCTGAACTTGATCCGGCGGTTGTGGAATCCGATTTTGGAGAATGCCGATGAACAGCGGCGAGCCTGAGCCTACCAATCAATCGGCCGGCGATTCCCGCGAGAAGTGGATCACCATCGATCGATTGTGCGATGCCTACGAAGCGTCCTTACAAGAAGGCCGCGCCGAACGCGCGCCATTCTTGGCCGGGGTACCTGTCGGTTGGCGTGAGCAATTGATGCAAGAGCTCGACGCGATCGATGCGGCCTATCGCGACGCAAAAGAAACACGCGAGCAGACCGTTACCGCTTCGCCGGGAGAAGTCGGCAGTCGTCGTTTGCCCAAGCAGAGTCGCTTGGCCGAATTGGCGACTTTGGATTCGAACAAGGTCTGGTTGGGAAGGTTCGAAATTCGCAAGCGATTAGGAACCGGTGCGACCGGAAGCGTGTGGTGTGCGCGTGACGCCCGCTTGGCGCGTTGGGTTGCACTTAAGGTCCCGCACGCAACGCGGGTGATGAGCGAGACGAACGCCGCAAGGTTTCAAACCGAAGCTCGCGCCGCCGCCGCAATTAGTCACCCCAACGTCGTTCAAGTACACGAAGTCCTGATCGAAGACGGCTTACCGATCCTGATTCAGCAATGGATCGACGGGCCCTCTTTGGCGAAGTACTTAAAAGAACACGGCCCGCTGGATTTCGATTTAGCGGCGGATTGGATGACGCAGATCGCTGACGCCGTCTCAACAGCACATGAATGCGGGATCGTGCATCGTGATGTGAAGCCTGCCAACGTGATGCTGGACAAGAATCGTCCAATGGTGTTGGACTTCGGTTTGGCAAGTTACCCACAGTTGTCCAACGGTTTAACCAGCGAAGGGACCGTGCTGGGGACGCCAGCGTACATGAGTCCGGAGCAAGCCGAGGGCGGTGAAAACTCCAACAAGCCGCCGACGGACATCTACGCACTCGGCGTGATTCTTTATGAAATGCTGACCGGCGCACCGCCCTTCGTCGGCAAAGCGCGTGAAGTTTTGCAGGCCAGCAAGACCTCGATCCCGGTGCCGCCACGATCGCGTCGCGCTGGCGTTCCACGCGATTTGGAAACCATCACGTTACGCTGCTTGGCAAAGAATCCAGCCGCACGCTATCGAACGGCGGCGGATTTGCGAGATGACTTGATTCGATTTCGTCGCCGCGAGCCGATCAAAGCTCGCAAGGTTTCGGTCTCGGAAAACATTCGTGTCTGGATGCGATTGCACCCGGTCGCATCGCTTTTGGGAGCGATGATTCCGTTAATCCTTATGCTGGCGATTTTCTTGGGAGTGTCGCAATTTCGGCAAAACCGATTGGCCGACAAGTTGATTGAGGAAACCGACGAAAAACGTGAACTGGTGAGCGAACGCTACATGGTTCAGCTCGCTCGCGCATCACAGGAGATTTCTAGCGGTGACCGAAGCCGCGGCCTGGCACTGCTGCGTGACATTCCTCCTGCCGCTAGGCAATGGGAATGGGATCTACTCAACATGGTGTCGCACTCACCATCGCATGTCATCCTGGATGGCAACGCATCGAAAGACTTAGGTGCTCCGATTAATGCGCTCGCGATCGCATTGGGACGCAAGCAAATCTTTGCGGGATCCGAAGACGGAAAGTTGCTCCGCTGGAAACTACCGCCGCAAAAATCGATGTTCTTGCGATCGCCGCAAAACCGTGCACGGATCGATACGCCGGTTGTCATGTACAGCGGCGTGTTCGAGATCACTGACTTGGCGGTCAGTCCCGATAATCGTTGGTTGGCATGGGCCGACCTGGACGGCGATGTTCGGGTTTGGGATCTGGACGAAAACGAGTTGTCTCAGTTTCTAGAACATCCGACTCATACAAACGCTTACGCGGTCGGGTTCTCTACCGATTCGAAGCACTTGGTCGTCGCTGGTGGTGCTCAGGCGACAGCCCAGCGAGCCGCAGATACATCCAGTTGGATGACTCGCTATGACCTGTCCGATCGCAACGCATTCGAAAAACGTGATTCGAGCCGCTGGGAGCGTCCCGCGATCACATCGCTCGTTTTTACAAGTGCATCTGAGTTCTACACCACTCGTGGGGCCCGCGCGGCGGCCGGGCAACTGTTGAATCACAGCGACATCGGTTTGGTGCAGCGATGGAACTTTGAAAAGGAATCGATGCGATCGGTCAAAATGATTTGGCGGGGCGCGGCGATGACGGGGCTGGATTATCACGCCGGGACTCAGCGGATCGCGTGGTGTGATGAAGCAGGCACTGTATTCCTCCGCTCGCTTGATAATGATTTGCCCAAGTCACTCAGTCAGTTCCGCGTGGGCCGAATACCGATCACTCAAGTACGGTTTTCTCCGAGCGGTCGAGAGCTAGCCGTGACCACCGTCAATGGCGGTGTCTCGCGATGGAATATCGGTGCGCCTGTGCCAATTCCGGTGGAGCAGCCCGCGCTAACTCAAACCAACGAAAACGACGTTCCAGAATCCGGCGTCAAATCGAACAGCCCGCAAGCGGCCAGCGCGTCGCAACAGTCAGCGGAATCAACTTCACAGAACAACTTACCTGTGATCGAGCATCGTCCGGCTGAGTTGGTGCGGCATGTCAAAGATTACTATGGTCACGAATCGGCAGCGCGCGACATGGTTTACATCCCGCCGCCCGTGGTGAAAGGACGTGAGGAGCGTTTGCACTACAAACTCGCCTATTTGGTTTCTGGCGGGGACGACGGTAATGTGATCCAGTGGGGGCACGAAGAACATCAGACCATCGATTCGATCGAATTGCCCACACAGAGTCTGTTTGATGCGAACTGGGATTCGGATGACCGAATCGTTGTGCTCAGTAACAGTCATCGCAAAAGCCCGTTGCCTGGCTACCAGCCACGGGCGTTCGAAAGCATTGCCGTTGATCATCGGTCCGTTCGCCAAGCCAAGCAGTTTGCTTCGTCGTCGTTCCCGCTTTCGACATCGGGGAATATGCAGTTTGCCGCTGTATGTGGCGATCGAATTTTCGTTTTGAAACCGGGCTCGCCAACTCCATCGCATCAATTGGATGCACCTGCGGGGCGACGAGTTGCCTTCACCGCCGCCTGTTTGGTCAACGATCGATTCTTGATCGCGGCGACGACGCGATTGATCAAACCGGTCAAGCTGCTTAAACCGCGTTCGCCACAGGCCATCGCCGAAAACCGTCAGACGAGTTTGTACCTGTTTGATTTACAGCGGCCTGAAGCACCGGCAGAACTGCATTTGAACCAAAAAGACGCGATCGAATCGATCGAGCTCTCTCGGGACCAACAATGGATGCTGATGGGCACAGACAACGGGACGTTGTTGTCGATGCCATTAAACTGGCCCGGGATGATTGCCAAAATTGCCCAAATTCAAATGCGTCAAGCGCACGGGGAGGGCTCGGCGGCGAACTCGAAACCGACAACGATGACTCCGGCAAACGTCAGTGATTCTGGTGGTTCACCGATCGCAGCGAAGGAATCCGCTGACAAGCAGACGCGTCCATCCGATCAGGTCAAGAACGAAGAAGCTGCGATCAAAGCGGTCCATGATTCAGTGCATTCCTTCGACGGGCATCGCGGAGCCGTTTTGGACATGACGCTGGTTGGGAACGACCGAATAGCGACGGTGGGTCGCGATGGCGTCTGCAGACTTTGGGATTTGCCGCGGTTGACTGAACGGAGGGCGAAAGAGTCAGGTTTTGCCAACGTCGCCAAGCTGATGGTCAGCGCTTCGCCAGTCACGAAGGTCGATAGCAACACCGACGGCACACGCCTCGCGACCGTTGGTGAAGATCATATGATTCGCATTTGGGACACGGCCAGTGGGCTGGAGCTGGTTTCGATTGGTCCACGCAAATCGAGAGTGATGTCAATCGAATTCAGCCCCGATAGCGAAAAGCTGTTGATTGCTGAACCGACCGGTGTGATCGAGGTGCTGTGGTTATTCGGCAAACCAGATCCGCCATTTGCGGACAGCGCCGAGTCGGAAGACGATGTGTTGCCAGAAGCGGAGCATCTCGTACTCGACGAGCTGATGTAGATTTCACGCGCGTTGGAAACGCAGCGTTGCCGTCTTGCTCGTGCTAGCGAGGGGGCAAATCGATGTCGTCGAGGAAAGGGAGTTCGTCTGGGGTGCGTTCGCACATGCCTTCTTTGAAATGCAGGCGGCAAACGGAGACATAGCGTTCGTTGCCGCCGATTTGGATCTGCTGACCTTCTTTGATCGGGCGACCTTGGTCGTCCACACGCAGCACCATCGTCGCTTTACGTCCGCAGTGGCAGATCGTCTTGATTTCAGAAAGCGTGTCAGCCCAGGCGAGCAGGACTTCACTGCCGGTGAACAAATTCCCCTGGAAATCGGTCCTCAATCCGTACGCCATCACGGGAATGTTCAATCGGTCACAAACATCGCTCAGTTGACGGACTTGTAATTTGGTCAAAAACTGGGCTTCGTCGACCAAGATACAGTCCAAATTCGACTGTTCATGACGGGATTTGACGAGCGAAAGTAGGTTGTCGGCGGTGGTGAAGGTGATCGCTTTGGCGGCCAATCCGATCCGACTGGTGACCATGCCTGGTTTGTCGCGAGTGTCGATTTCCGGCAGCAGGATCAGGGTTTGCATGCCTCGTTCCTGGTAGTTGTAGCTGCATTGCAGCAGGATCGTCGACTTCCCCGCGTTCATCGTTGAATAGTAAAAGTACAGTTTCGCCATGCTGTCGGCTTATTGCGTCTTCACGTTTTTCCTAGAATCGTCGCCGCCGGACCCAACCGAACATCGCGAATAGGCCGCCAATCGACCTATCGCCACATTTAACGTCACTTTGATATGCCACGCTACAACCCCTCCGAAATCGAACCCCGTTGGCAAGCCTACTGGGACGAAAACAAGACTTTCGCTACGCCAGAGAACCCTGGTGCGAATAAACGCTACGTCCTGGACATGTTCCCGTATCCAAGCGGCGACGGTTTGCACGTCGGGCACCCCGAGGGCTACACCGCGACGGATATCGTGTCGCGATTTGCCCGTATGCGGGGAGAAGGCGTCCTTCACCCGATGGGGTTTGATGCGTTCGGTCTGCCAGCCGAAGAGCACGCAATCCGCACCGGCGAGCACCCTCGGATTCAGACACAGCGGAACATCGACAACTTCACACGCCAGTTAAAAATGCTGGGATTCAGCTACGACTGGGATCGCGTGTTGGCGACGACCGACGAAGACTACTTTCGCTGGACGCAGTTTATCTTTTTGGTGCTGTTCGATACTTGGTTCGATCACGACCAGCAAAAGGGGCGCCCGATCAGCGAATTGCCGATTCCCGACGCCATCAAAGCGGAAGGCGAATTGGCGATCGCCAGCTTTGTCGATTCACATCGTTTGGCGTACCTGGATGACGCGCTGGTCAACTGGTGCCCGAACCTTGGCACGGTGTTGGCAAACGAAGAAGTTGTCGATGGCAAGAGCGAAGTCGGCGGCCACCCCGTCAAACGTATTCCGCTGCGCCAGTGGATGTTGCGAATCACCGATTACGCCGAGCGACTGTTGGAAGGTCTCGACGAACTTGAGTGGCCGGTCGGAATCAAAAAATTGCAATCGGACTGGATCGGCCGTAGCACCGGTGCGGAAGTCGATTTCTATGTTGGCGAAAGCGACCAGTACGATGCATGGAAAAGCGAACGAGCGGCGAGCGGTTTTCCGGCAGCACCCGGTGCCAGCGCGTTGCGTGTTTATACGACGCGTCCCGACACGCTCTACGGCGCGACCTACATGGTCGTGTCGCCCGAACATCCGATGTTGGATCAGTTGACCAGCGACGCGCAATCGGCGGCCGTCCGCGAGTATTGCGAAAAAGCCTCGTTCAAATCCGATCGCGAACGCACCGAAGGCGACCGAGAAAAAACGGGCGTCTTCACAGGAGCTCATGCGATCAATCCGGTCAACGGCAAGCCGATCCCGGTTTGGGTCGCCGACTATGTCTTGGCGGGCTACGGAACGGGCGCGATCATGGCGGTACCCGCACACGACGGACGCGACTTTCAATTCGCGGTGACCTATGATTTGCCCGTGATCGCAGTTGTGGATCCACCGGCGGACTTGGAAAACCGTGACGAAATCTTGGCCGGCAAGGCCTGCTTCGAAGCCGTCGGCAACGCGATCAACAGCGGGCCTTTTGATGGGCAAGAAACCAACGACGTCAAAGCCGCGATCACGTCATCGTTGTCCGAACAAGGCATCGGCAAAGGCGCCGTCAATTACAAGCTTCGCGATTGGTTGTTCAGCCGCCAGCGATTCTGGGGCGAGCCGTTCCCGGTGTTGCACGAACTGGACAGCGATGGCAATCCAACCGGTCGGATGCGAGGTGTCGATCCGAGCGAACTGCCGGTGCGTTTGCCAGAGCTAGAAGACTTCAAGCCGCACGGCCGTCCCGAGCCACCATTGGCCAAGGCGGACGACGATTGGTTGTACGTGACGATCGATGGCGTCAAGTATCGTCGTGAAACCAACACCATGCCGCAGTGGGCAGGGTCGTGCTGGTATTACCTGCGATACATCGATCCGAAAAATGAAACTGCCTTGGTCGATCCCGAATTGGAATCGAAATGGATGCCAGTCGACTTGTACGTCGGTGGTGCCGAACACGCGGTGTTGCACCTGCTGTATTCGCGATTCTGGCACAAGGTGTTGTTCGACCGCGGCCACGTGTCAACGCCTGAGCCTTTTGGCAAACTTGTCAACCAAGGGATGATCTTGGGCGAGGTCGAGTACTCCGCGTACTACGACGAAGACGACAACGTGGTTTCCGCAAAGGACGTTCGTAAATCGGCCGAAGGCGGACGCCAAAGCAAAGACGGTCGTGCGGTCACCAGCCGCCCGGTTCCCGAGGACGCGGTGCAAAAGAAGGGCGAGTCATTTGTCTTGGTCGCCGATCCGAAAGTCCGTGTCGAAAGCCGCGCACACAAAATGTCCAAGAGCCGTGGCAACGTCGTGAACCCTGACGTCGTCGTGAAAGAATACGGCGCCGACGCGTTGCGTTTGTACGAGATGTTCATGGGGCCGCTCGAAGCGACCAAGCCATGGTCGATGGACGGTGTCGGTGGCGTTCGCAGCTTCTTGGATCGTGTCTGGCGAATGGTGGTTGATGACAACGAAGATGACTTGGTGATGCAGCCGGCTTTGACCGATCAGGCCTGCGACGAAGAACAAGCTCGGATGCTGCACGCGACGATCAAAAAGGTCACGCAAGACACCGACGAGATGAGCTTCAACACCGCGATCGCTCGCATGATGGAGTTCACGAACTTCTTCACCCGTAGCGAATCACGTCCCACCGAAGCGATGAAGACGTTCCTGATTTTGCTTTCGCCGTACGCGCCGCACCTTTGCGAAGAGCTTTGGAGCATCCTTGGCGAAAAGGAATCGATCGCCAAGCAATCGTGGCCAGCGTGGGACGAAGCCGCATTGGTTCAGAAGTCGATTGAAGTGCCGGTGCAATTCAACGGCAAAGTGAAAACCAAGATTCAGATCGCGCCGGACGCCAAGCCAGATCAGATGATGGAAATCGCATTGGCCGATGAACGTGTCCAATCATTTTTGGGTGACAAGACGATCGTCAAAAAGATCGCCGTCCCCGGACGCTTGGTCAACTTTGTGGTGAAGTAGCACTGACGCCACCACGAATATCTTCGGCGTGACAACGTCACGCTGAAGATGTATTCGACCCGACTTGGATCGACCGATGAGAAAGCGTTGCGAAGGAACGCCAATCTGATCGGTGCTCTAGCCAGAGCCCAAACGTCTTCGACTATCATCGCCACAGGTTGATTAAGTGGTGCACGAATCTAGTAGAGGCGGTTATGGCGACGTTGTATCAGCAGGTGCGTTGGGGCTTGATCTCAGTGATGGCGTGGCTCTGTGCCACTTCTTCGATTGCAATGGCACAGTCGGTCACTCTTGAGCGGACTGATTTCAAAGGTGTTGATTTGGATCTTGATCAGGATCCTCTGATACCCGTTTTCACGACCGACGCAAACATCTTTTCACGGGCGACTTTCGCTGGCGACAGTGAGAATCGAGTCGGAGCGGCGTTGTCGGAATATTCGCTTGATGGCTTGAATGCTGACGGAATCTTTGCAGCAGAGTTTCGCGCGAACGTGACTGGTGTGGCACAAGATCCGCCGGGGACACGTGGATTGAACGTATTGTTTTACGAAGCGGACGGTGTCGTCGATACCAATGATTTGAGCAACCCGTCAATCCGCGACCCTAATCGTCTCTATCCAAGCCACAGCTACGAATCGAACACGGAATCGGGGTTGAGCATTTCGATGGATGTTACGAATGAAGTACGCGAAGCGATTTATCGTGGTAGCGGCTATGTGGGAGCATCAATCAGTGCGGCCTATCCACAAGGCACTTCAACGATATTTGCTTCGGACGCACCCGTTTTTGAAGTGACGGAATACTACGACGATCCTTTCGATGCTTTGCCGGTTTTTTCCGGTTCGACTGGCTTGGTGTATCGCGGCCACTCGGGAGAATTTGTGACCAATGGCGAGACAGAGGTGGTGGGCGACGACATCGCAACGTTCAACACCTATGTGCGAAATGATCATTCGATCGATGTGCAGATCTTTGAGGACAGTTCACCGGGAGATTTCTATCTGCTCTCGCTCAATTCGGATGACGGCGAATTGTTGCAGGCCGGCGATTCATTTGAGGGCACACGCACGTTTTTGTCGAATGGCGCAAGTCTTGATTTTTCCGCAAAGGGGTCAGGGCTAAGTGAAGCAATTTTCGGATTTACCATTCACGACATTGCTTACGACAGCCAGGACGATTTAGAAAGAATCGACGTATCGTTTTGGCAGGGCGCCTATCAGCAACAAACTGATGAGCTTCCGTTTGGCGGCCCCAAGGCTTTTGGCAGATTGCGAATCAACATCACCGCCGTGCCCGAGCCTTCGTGCATTGCAGCGATCGGCATGGTGAGCGGCGGTGTGTTGCTTCGACGACGTTCCCGCCGTTCAGCTCGGTAAACCAAGTTTGGGCTTCATGAATTTGGCCGCGATTTGGTCCAAGATCAAAACGATGATCAATGAAACGCCGAACAGCGGCAGGTAGATACCGAGTCCGATCGCGAACAGCAGCACGAGTGCCGATCGCTTCGCAGAGACGGTTGGGATGGACACCTGCTGACGTTTGGCAGGCGGCGATAAGCCCAGTCTGTCAACACGCCGGTTCGATGGCGAGCGTCTTCGCCACCAAAGTTTGACGCCACTGACGCTTAGGATCACCAGGGCACTGGTGGCAAACAAAGCCAGTGCTTGATTGATCCATCCGTACGGCAGGTGGATCAAGCGTTGGCCTTCGTGCAAGGCGATTCCCTGGCCGACGACTTGATCAACCCAGTGCTTGTCGGCAAAGGTTTCGTGCTCGACCACCCGGTTTTCAATCGCGTCGTACTGAAGCGATTGGCGAAATGGTCGATTCGCCGTCGTTGACTGGATCGTCCAGATCGCACTGCCGTCCTCTGGCGGATTGATTTCTATCGGCGGCAACCAATTTAGGGTCTTGGCGTAATCAGCGACCACGTCGATTTGTTGTAAGTCATAGGTTGATGGATCGACCGCAGACTTTCTCCATGCCGGTTTGCGTTGTGGCTTGGCCTCTGGCTTTTCCGGAGAATTGGGGCTGTGTTGATGGATTTCGTGACCTTCGTGGCCGCCCTCCCAACTTTGTTTTGCAACCGCTGTACCAGTCCAGCGACGTGCGGATTTGAAGTAGTCGCCCCAGAAGGTCGACCAAGGGAGCCCGGTCGCAATCAGGAAAACGATCAAACCCGAGCTCCAGAATCCAATCACGCTGTGCAGATCTTTCCAAAACACTTTGCCTTGGCGGCTCAATCGTGGATAGAACACGCCAGCGATTCGAGCACCTTTGGGCATCCACAATGCGATGCCCGTGACCACCATCACGATGGTCCAACTGGCGGCAAGCTCCACCAAGTACGAGCCTCGTTTGCCCAGCAGCAGTTCGCCATGAATGCTTCGGATCCAGCGGATGAAACGCTCGGAATCATCGATCACGCGTAAGACTTCGCCGCTTGCCGGTTCGACGTACGAGCGCAGCCGTTTACCTTTCGATTCGACAACCACACGTGTTGCTGACACTGAACCTGACGGTGTCGCCGGTTCACTGGCCACTTCCAATGCGGCAAGCCAGCCGCCCGTTTGTGTTTGGGCACTCCGTACCTGATCGGCATAGGCTATCGCTTGTTGACCGCCGGGCAGTCGATCGAATTCGCGTTCTTCCCAGGCTTCGATCTGAGGCCGAAACAAAAAGATCGTTCCTGTCACTGACAGGATCATCACGAATGGAATGCAGAACAGTCCTGCATAAAAGTGCCAACGCCAAATCGTGCCATAGTTCGGCCAACGTTTTCGATCAGGCATCGCTGGTTGTTCGGCCGGGGCGTTTGTCGTATTCGAAGCGATCATAGGTTCAATCCCTCGATCACTTCGCGTCCGTTCGCACTGTGCAGGTTGCGGTGCATTTCGGTATCGGTGCTGTCGCTCAAAAAATGAATTGAGCCATCAGCAAACAACAGATGCGCGCCTCCGCTGTGATAGCTGCGCGGTGCAAAGTATCCCGTCCAGTGAGTGACGATGTCGGGAGTGTGGCTGTTTGGTGGCAAGTAGCCATTGGTGAGCGAATTGATGGCTCCGGTAAACGCCCAGCTCATCCCTCGTCCTCGGATCGCGGGACTTGAACCGCCTCGCCAATTGGTGAAGGTGTTCCAGAAAGCGTTGACGTCTGGGTTGGCGATCATTCCCGCCGAATTCACGTACGCGGTCCATGGTCCGCCAGTCGCTTCCATGCCTGGCTTGGAGCCCAGCGACGTGCCAACTCCGGAGGACCCGTTTAGCGTCAACGTGTAAGGTCGTCGAGGAAGTTCGCCCGCTTCCATCGTTTGATCGGGGCCTTCGCTGCGGACCGTTTCGCTCATCATCGCGGTATTCGAAAGACCGTCTAAGACATGATTGAATCGAACGCCATAGGGCTCAAAGAACAGCCCATCGGTTTTCCAGCGGAAGTCGTAATTCTGGTCGCGGTTGCTGCCGAAGCTGGCCATGTAATTTACGCCGCCATAGGTGAAGTTTTCCCCGCCGACGGAGACGATTGTTTGTGACTGCGCGGGATCACTGGGGCAGAGGTAAGTCGGGATGACTTTTGAAAATGCTTCCGCGTTGCTCGGATGAGGTGACTTGCCAGACCAGCCACCTGTGAATGCCGGGACGTCGAAGTGAAGCTGTGCATCCAAACCCGATTGTTCGATGAATGGCAGGATCCGAGCTTGGACAGAGAAGTCTTCGTCGCGTCGCCCTGCAGGCGGCAACATCTTGTATGCCGATTCGTAGTTGTGCAGTGCGAGTCCGATTTGTCGAAAATTGTTTCCGCAGCTCATCCGACGCGCCGCTTCGCGAGCGGCTTGGACGGCGGGAAGCAGTAGGCCGACAAGGATGCCGATGATCGCGATCACGACCAGCAACTCGACGAGTGTAAATGCGGAACGGTGGTAGGCGTGTGTTTGTTGATTCACGGGAAAGATGATGGGTTTGGTTGTGGAGTGTTCGGCGTGTGCGCGCACCGCTAGCCCGCCAGCTTTCGAATCGTTTTCGGAGCCGAATTGTTTGTTGTGTGGGCAGGCGTCGGTGGGACGGTCGAGGTCGCTTCCCCGCCAAAGAGACGAGAAACACGTTGTTGTGAGGAACGAGCTGTCGCCGTTCTTCGACGGTGGAAGCGGTGTCGAGTGCGCGAACGCATGCGGACCGAGAGCCGGGCGTTTCAATCACGCTGGCAATCGGGGCGGATAGATCAATGAAACGCAGTCAGGTCTGCGCGGATAAGAGGCCTAAGGAACCGGCGGTTCGGGAGGCGTTCGCATCGAGATCGCGGTTTCGTCAAATGAACCGAGGCGGTCGATCAACAGCGGTTCGGTAAGGATGACGCGATGCATGGGTGAGACGTAGGCGGCAGCAAGCAACGACCAGATGTAGGTCAGGCCACGGCACTCGGCCGCTTTCCAAAAGATCAGTGTTTTAGATCCTGTGGCAACGGTCGGTTTGGTTGTCTTCGAGACCGCGTTGTTTCGGTCGCGGTGCGAGCAGTGGCAGCAGCTTGTTTTCGCCGGGGCCGTGTCACAGGCGTTGGCAACGCGATCGACAAGGAACTGAGGCGGCGTGACACCATTTTCGCGAGCCCACTGCAGTTTTTCCTGATCGGTGTGGCAGCAGCAGCGATCCCAGCAGTGTTCTGCCGAGGGGCAACCGCAAGCACAGGATTCACAGGGGAACCGTTCCGCCGTTTGGTTGGAGGTGTTCGAGAGCGGCGGTTGAGAGATGAACCCGGTCAGCGCAATGACGATCGAAAGCAGAAGCAGCCATAGCAGGCTCTGCCGTGTTCGACCGTCTCGGACCAGAATTCGAATCAGATAACTCAAAGCGGACAATCGCTAGAGGTGAATGCCGCTCGTTCCTCACGGCGGCGATTATGGCTGGAACCGTTTGGTTGAGCAATGGTGACCGCGTGATTGTGCCGGTTTGCCACACCGGCCAACGAAAAACGGCCGGGTCTGTTGGTGGCAGGCCCGGCCGTTTTTGGATGATTGCAAGCGAGTGGACTCGCTATGTTTCGACTTGGTGCGGATGTCTTACGCGACCAATCGCAGGCTGTCTGCTTCTTCGGCTTTGCCAGCGACGATGCCTTCGATGAATTCTTCGAAGATACGGACGTCGAGTGCCGAAGCGGCGGCGCATTCGGGGTGGAACTGGGTGCCGATGGCGAACCAGTCCATCATTTCGCTTTCGATGGCTTCGATCACGCCATCGGGGCAGCGAGCGGTGACGCGGAATCCGGGAGCAACTTCATCGATTGCCATGTGATGGCGGCTGCTGACACGGATTTCACCGTCACCAAAAACACGTCCGACCAGCGAATCGCTGACCACTTCCAGGGTGTGGCGGTGGTTGGGGTCGTGTGGGTCGAGGTGAGGAACGGCTTCGGGAAGGTCTTCTTTGATGTGCAAGAACAGGTTTCCACCCTGCTGCACATTCATCAGTTGCATGCCAGCACCGATTGCCAACAACGGGATACGTCGCTCGGCGATCTCCGCCATCAAGAGGCGGTCGCTGGTTTCGCGGACGGGGTCCATCGGCCGGACACTGCTGTGAAGCATGAATCCGTCGTTACGTGGGTCTAGGTCTCCGCCACCGATCATCATGAATCCATCGACGAAGTCGAGGACTCGTGCGATCGAATCAGCGTCGTCCATTGGCGGAACGACAACCGGAATGCCCCCTGCTGAATCAATCGACTGAAAGTAACCTGCTGCGAGGTACGCGAAGCCAGGTTTGTTGCGATCGGCCGCCTTGTAGTCGCAGTTAATTCCGATGATCGGCTTGCGAGTCATGTTATCGCTAGACATCCGACATTTCCTCATTGAAGTCGAAATTGCAATCTAAGACACAACAACGTGTTGCATCTGATGAAACGCGCTTGGTCCCTCGAACATGAACGGGTGGGGGGAGACTTGAGCGCCGTACCTGGCGAGCAAGTCGATCGACGTTTTTGTTCGATTAGAAAAGTCGTAGAGAAACGCGGTAGCGAGCCAAGAAGAAATTTCCTTAAAGTGCAGCCCTGCAAATGGCAGATATTGACGCAATGTCGATCGCAGGCTCCGTGGCGACGTGGCCAAGCGCATTGGGGCCAAATACGATGGCCGCGATGCCGATGACGACAACACCGTTCCGTCATGGATTCCCACTTTGATCATCCCTGAAGTCTAGGACCGCACTTACGGTTCGCTTCCGGTTAGAGGCACATGCACACTCAAGTGCCTCCCCGAGCGGTGGGAAAACTAGCCTGTCAAAACGCCAAAAACAAATACTCTCCATATCTTGTGGAGAATCGCGTCTGCTAGCACTACAGGCAGTGATAGCATTGGCGTTTTGTGCTAGCAAAAGCGTGTTTCACGACGCGTGAATGCGTAAGCTTTTCGCACCTGCACAGTCAATGCTGCACCCTGTTCGGCGTGTTTCGTCAGCTGGTGTTGCGGGGCGATCCAACTGGGTGGTGGTCGGTGACCTGTCCGCCCCTTTGCAGTTTCTCGGCCGTGCCCGATGATGACGGTTTGATCCAAGGGATTCGAACCCGTCCAACGATTCTTTGACGTTATTTAGGCTGCGAAGTGAAATTTGACCAAGTTCGATTGGCGTCGATCGGCACCGTCCTACCCACCGAAATCTGGACCAGTGACGACATCGAATCGCGTTTAGCCCCACTCTATGAACGCCTGCGTCTTCCCGAAGGACGTTTGGAATTGATGAGCGGCATTGCCGAGCGTCGCGTTTGGCCGGAGGGAACCAGTCCCAGTGGCCCAAGTATCGAAAGCGGCAAACGGGCCATCGAAGCCGCAGGGCTGAACGCGGATCAAATCGGTTGTCTGATCCATGCCAGCGTCTGTCGCGATTTCTTAGAGCCCGCGACGGCCTCGAAGGTTCATCACGGCACCGGGCTGTCGGCGGATTGCTGGGTGTACGATGTGTCCAATGCCTGCTTGGGGCTGATTAACGGTGCGATCCAAATCGCGATGATGATCCAGTCCGGTGCGATCGAAGCTGGCATCGTCGTCGGAACCGAAAACAGTCGCATGCTGTTGGAATCGACAATCGCTGCACTGAACGCTGACAAATCATTGACTCGCAAATCAGTCAAAGGCGCCTTTGCTTCGTTGACGATCGGTTCGGGAAGCTGCGCCTGGTTGTTGACCCATGAGCGATTGGCACCCGACGCGACCAAGTTGCAATGTGGAATTGCCGAAGCTCGCACGCAGTATCACGACCTGTGCGTCAGCGACAGTGACTCGGCGGGGGCCGGGATGCAGCCACTGATGGAGACCGACAGTGAAAAGCTGATGGCCGAAGGGATCGCGACCGGCGTGGCAGGTTTTGAAAAGCTGCTCGCCGAAAGCGGTTGGTCACGATCCGATGTGACGCGCAGCGTGTGCCACCAAGTCGGTATCCGCCACCGCGCCGCAATGCTGGAAGCGATGGGATTGCCACAGGAATCCGACAGCGTCTCGTTTCCCAAACTCGGAAATACCGGTTCAGTCGCATTGCCGTTGACCGTTGCCGCGGCCGCTTCTCGGGGCGAGCTGAACGCTGGCGATCAAGTCGCGATGCTGGGAATCGGATCTGGGATCAACAGCGTGATGCTTACGACGACTTGGGGGCAGACACCGGTTGCCGGGGATATCGACGAGATTTGATTTCGGGGGGAAACGAGAATCGCCTAAAGGCTAGACTCCAGCGGGGAAATTGCCGGCAATTTGTGTCGCCGGACGGCCACGGTGTCGATGATCGGTCGTATCTTCGGGCCCGCGAAGCGTTGTCTTTGTACTGAAGACTGCAAAATGCCCCGTTGGCCTTGAAATCCGGGGCGTCAACAGCGACACTTCGTGGCCCCAAACCGAGATTTTGTGCGTGACCGATGTCAGATGTGTTGTCTGGCGTTCACCCTGCCGATGCCGGCCACCCGAAAGTGGTGCCGTTGATCAGTGGCAGCCGGATCACGCCGCCGACGGAATTCGATTGATCATCGACCCACCGAAGGCATCCCAGACCAGCCGCTGACAGCGGCATTGGAGAAAAACGAGTTATGGCACGTTATACCGGACCAAAAGCACGCGTTAACCGCCGTCTTGGCACCCTGATTTACGAAACCGCCGGTGCAGCTCGCGCGCTCGATCGCCGCAACACACCTCCTGGGATGCACGTCCGTGGACGCCGCCCAAGTAACTACGGTGCGGCCCTGCAAGAAAAGCAAAAGATCAAACACTATTACGGTTTGGGCGAACGCCAATTGCGCCGTTACTTCGACGCAGTTGGTCGTAAATCCGGTAACACCGGTGAATTGTTGTTGATGATGTGCGAGCGTCGTTTGGACAACGTGGTTCGCCGCGTCGGTTTCACCAAGACCCGTCCACAAGCTCGTCAAGGCGTTGCCCACGGCCACTTCTTGGTCAACGGCGTCAAAGTTGACAAGCCCAGCTACATCTTGCGACCTGGTGACATCGTCGAAGTCCGCGGACGCGAAAATCTCCGTAACCTGTACCGTGGCGTGATCGCCAACGCAGCGCCCGATGCATTGGATTGGGTGACCTTCGACAGCGAAAACCTGAAAGCGACCATCCTCGGTCTGCCTGGCCCAAGCGACATCAGCTTGCCAGTTGACGCGAACAGCGTCGTCGAATTCTTGTCGCGCTAATTTGCGTCGACCGCATCGGCGTGCCGCCGGTGGTGGCACGCGGTAGGTGCGATAATACGATTTCGGGCTACTTTCCAGCTCTATGACAGTACTGGCGGTTGAGTTTACTCCACCGCCAGCCTGTATGTTGTGGAAAGCGTAGGTCGGTATCATTCTGTACCGACGTCGTGTCCGCCGAGACGCAACCTGATTCTGAACCTCGCGATAAACGATTGATTAACCATGCATAGCCCTGTTGTTGTCTTGGGCGGTGGCCCCGGAGGATATGCCGCAGCCTTTCTGGCGGCCGACGAAGGATTGGATGTCACCATTGTGGAAGCCGAACCAAGGTTGGGCGGGACTTGCCTGTTGCGTGGTTGCATCCCCAGCAAGGCACTGTTGCATGTCGCGAAGGTGATTCAAGAAGTCGACGAGCTGAAGGAAAAGTGGGGCGTCAGCTATCCTGGTGAACCGTCCATCGATGTCGACAAGGTTCGCGCACAAAAAGATCAGGTGATCACAAACCTGACCGGCGGTTTGGCGAACTTGGCCAAACGCCGCAAAGTCACCGTCATTCAGGCCCGTGGCCGCTTCGTTAATTCGACCACGTTGTCACTCGAAGGCGATCACGAATCGATTCCAGAAGGCGGCCAAATCACCTTTGATCATTGCATTCTGGCAACAGGCAGCGTTCCCGCGATGCCGCCTGTGTTCCAGGTCAGCGATCGTGTGATGGACAGCACCGGTGCCTTGGCACTGGCCGATATCCCCGAAACGATGCTGGTCGTCGGTGGCGGATACATCGGGCTTGAAATGGGCAGCGTCTACGCCCAGTTGGGCAGCAAAGTCACCGTCGTTGAATTGGCCGAAGGCTTGCTGCCCGGCGCCGATCGTGATCTCGTTCGCCCGCTTGCCAAACGCATCGACAAAATCTGCGAAGGCCGCGTGTTGACGAACACCAAGGTCGGATCAATGGCCGAGGTCGACGACAAAGTCGAAGTCACCTTTGAAGGTCCCGGTCACTTCGGGCACGAGCGTTTCGACCGCGTCTTGGTCAGCATCGGCCGTCGCCCCGTCACTCGCGACCTGGGGTTGGAAAACACTTCGGTCGTGGTCACGCAACGTGGTTTCGTCGAAGTCGATTCACAGCAACGCACTGCTGACCCGCACATCCTTGCGATCGGCGATGTTGCCGGTGATCCGATGCTCGCTCACAAAGCGACCCATGAAGGTCGTGTCGCGGCCGAGGTCATCGCTGGAAAGTCAGCTGTCTTTGATAAGAAGGCGATTCCCGCGGTTGTCTTTACCGATCCCGAAATCGCTTGGGCCGGTTTGACCGAAACGGAAGCGAAGCGTGACGGCGTCGCGTACGAAGTCGAATCGTACCCCTGGGCCGCCAGCGGCCGCGCCCAAGCGTTGGGCATCACCGAAGGCCTGACCAAATGGTTGGTCGAACCGGAAACCGGCCGAGTTCTCGGTTGCGGGATCGTGGGATCGGGCGCCGGTGAACTGATTGCCGAAGCGGTTTTGGCAATCGAAATGGGCTGTGAAGTTCATGACGTGACCGAGAGTGTGCACCCGCACCCGACGCTCAGCGAAACGCTGATGAACGCCGGTGAAGTGCACTTCGGAACGGCCACCGAAATTTACAAGCCGAAGAAAAAATCCGCCCCTGTTGCTTGAGACAGCGATGACTCAGCGTGTTTACATCAAGACCGTCGGCTGCCAGATGAACGTTCTGGACAGCGAAATGGTGATCGCCGATTTGAAGCGTCACGGTTACACCGTCGTTGACAGTCCGGAGGAAGCCGATTGCGTCTTGTACAACACCTGCAGTGTGCGTGAGCATGCCGAGGAAAAGGTCTACAGCGCACTCGGCAAGATTCGTTTGTCGAAGGACAAGCATCCAGAGAAAACGATTGGCGTGATGGGGTGCATGGCACAGAAAGATCAAGAGTTGATCTTCAAGCGTGCGCCTTATGTGGATCTGGTCGTCGGTCCAGGGCAGCTGCACACGATTCCAGGATTGCTAGACAAAGTCCGCAACGGCGAAGGCCGCCAGATGGCCGTGTCGTTGTCACGCAAAGATGACAAGCAAGCTGTTGTCGCACGGTCGCACGAAACGTTCGACCCGCTCCGTGATCCAGGCATGCGGCCGACCCCGTTCCAGGCTTACCTGCGGATTCAAATCGGCTGCGACAAGTTCTGCACCTACTGCGTGGTGCCGAATACACGTGGCCCTGAACAAGGACGTGCGCCACAGCAAATCCTTTCTGAAGCTCGCGTGTTGGCCGAGCAAGGTTGCCGCGAAATCACGCTGCTTGGGCAGACGGTTAATAGCTACAAACACATCGCCGATGGCGAAACGACTGACATGTCGTCGCTGTTGGAACTGCTGCACGAAGTCGACGGCATCGATCGCATCAAGTTCGTCACGAACTATCCCAAGGACATGACCGAGCGGTTGCTGGTCACGGTCCGCGACCTGCCAAAGGTTTCGCCGTACTTGCACGTCCCCGCGCAAAGCGGCAGTGACGAAGTGCTCAAGCGGATGAAACGTGGCTACACGATCGCCGATTACATGGAGATGTTCGAGCGAATCGAACGCATCCTTCCCGAAGCCGCAGTCAGCAGTGACTTCATCGTTGGCTTCTGCGGTGAGACCGACGAAGACTTTGAAAAGTCCGTCGCACTGGTGGAACGCTGCCGGTTCAAGAACAGCTTCATCTTCCAGTACAGCGTCCGTCCGGGGACGAAAGCATCGGAGCGTTTCGAAGACGACGTGCCGCGTGAAGTCAAAGCGGAACGCAATCACCGTTTGCTGGATGTGCAGAATCGAATTGCGAAAGAAGAAAACGCTAAACTGGTCGGCAAAGACGTCCAGGTCTTGGTCGAAGGTCCCAGCAAAAAGGCCACCGACCCCAATGCCGCCGTTGTCCAAATGACCGGACGCACCCATTGCGATCGGATCGTTGTGTTCGACGGAAACCTTCGACAAGCCGGACAGCTCTTGGATGTCCATGTCGATGACGTTAGCAGCCACACACTGATCGGGCGGGTCAAAACTGTCGACGTCGTCACGATCGGACTGTAAGAGATATATCTGTGACCGACATTCATCAGCATCAGTTGCCATCCGGCATGACGGTGCTCGCCCAGCCAATGCCCTGGTTGCGAACCGCCGCGTTTACGTTGTCACTTCGCGCCGGCGTGCAAGACGAACCGATGGATCAGTCCGGTTTGTCATCGCTGGTTTGCGAGATGGTCCAGCGTGGTGCCGGACATCACAACAGCCGTGACCTGGTCGCGATCCAAGATAACTTGGGGATGGACAGAAATAGCGGCGTTGCCACCGCGACCGTGTCATTCGGCGGTGCGATGCCTCGTGAATCGATCCGCGATGCGATCTTGCTTTACGCCGATATCGTCCGTCGTCCGCACCTGCCTAGTGACCAGCTAGACGACGCGTTGATGATGATGCTTCACGAGTTGCGTGCGATCGAAGACGAGCCCGCACAGCGAGTCATGCGTCGGCTTCGCGAGATGCATTACGGGAAACGGCTCGGACGCGGCAGCCAGGGAACAAACGAGTCGTTGTCTTCGCTGACGATGAAGCAGGTCCAAGAGTTCTATCAATCTCATTACAACGCCACCGAGTCGATTTTGACGGTGGCGGGTGACATTCGCCCCGACGAGATCTTCGCGATCGCCGAAGAAGCATTCGGTGATTGGAAAAGCGGCGAGCCGTGTCCCATGCCGGTTCCTGATGGGAACCCCGGCTATGAGCACCTGCAAGCCGACAGCAGCCAAACGCACATTGGGTTTTCGTTCCCGAACATCTGGTACGGTCACAAAGATTACTTTCGGATGCGCGCCGGGATTGGGATCTTAAGCGATGGCATGAGCAGCCGCTTGTTCGATCGCGTCCGCGAAAAGCGTGGCTTGTGCTACACCGTTTCGGCCAGTTGTCATTCGCTGCGGAACGCCGGCGGCGTATTTGGCTATGCCGGGACGACGCCACAGCGTGCACAGGAAACACTCGACGTCACGCTGGGTGAGATTCAAAACTTGGCTGACGACTTGGAACAACAAGAGCTCGATCGCTGGAAGGTCCGCATCGAGAGTGCGTTGATCATGGAGCAAGAATCGAGTGCTTCACGGGCCAGTTCCTTGGCGAGTGACTTTATTCAGATCGGCCGAGCGATGCCGACAGAAGAGCTCAGCGCCATGATCGAATCATTGACGCTCGACGACGTGCGTGATTACTGGAAACAGCATCAGCCAGCGGATTATCGGATCGTCACCTTGGGTGTCGAACCTTTGACGGTGAAGTAGGCGATTCCCCGAACCCCACGTTGCGCTTCAAAACCTACCCCGACAATTTCATGCCCGAATTCAAGAAAGCGACACTGAAGAGCGGTCTGCGGATCGTTGCCGAAACCGATCCCCGCAGCTACTCGATGTCGTTGGGCTATTTCGTTCGCGCCGGCGCTCGCAACGAACGTGACCCGCAATCGGGGCTCAGCCATTTTCTTGAACACATGATGTTCAAGGGCACCAAGCGGCGTAGCGCCGAAGACGTCAACCGCGAACTGGATGAACTCGGCGGCCAATCGAACGCCTACACGTCCGAGGAGCAAACGGTTTACTACGCGACGGTGTTGCCGAAGTTTCAAGACCGCATCGTCGACTTGCTGACCGACATGATGTCGCCGGTGCTGGACGAGGGTGAATTCGAAACCGAGCGTCAGGTCATTTTGGAAGAGATCGCGAAGTACGAAGATCAGCCTCCGTTCGGTGGCTTCGAACGCGCGATGGAAGTTTTCTTTTCGCCTCGCGGATTGGGACGCCGTGTCTTGGGAACGCCCGAGTCCATCGAAGCGATGACGGCGGCGCGGATGCGAGACTATTTCTTGCAGCGTTATCGTCCTGAAAACATCGTCGTCGCCGCTTCAGGAAACGTTGACTTTGATTCATTGGTCAGTGAAATCGAGCAACGTACTGGTGACTGGGCATCGCGCTTGCCAGTCAGCGACGTGCCAGATGACGATTTGAATACGCTGCCCGAAGGCATTCAGCTAGACACACGCTTGGCGACCCCTGATGCGTCGCAAGCCTATGCGATCATGATCGGTGACGGGCCTTCTTCCGCGTCGCCGGATCGCTACGCGGCTCGTCTTTTGGCATCGGTGCTGGGTGACGAAGGCGGCAGTCGGATGTTTTGGGATTTGATCGACACCGGCCGCGCCGAAATCGCGACTTGTTGGCCACAGGAGTTCAGCGACTGCGGTTCGTGGTTTACGTACCTTGTTTGTGCGCCAGAAGATCTGCAGAGCAATAAGAAGTTCATTCAGGACATCGTTACCAAATTGCTCGAAGACGGCGTCGGTGAAGCAGAGTTGCGTCAAGCGATCAACAAAACCACCGCTGGCTACATCATGCAAAGCGAGCGGCCCAGCAATCGACTGTTCAGCATTGGCAGTCGTACGCTGATGCACGACGAATACATGTCGTTGGACGCGACTTTGGACCGAATCAAGGCAGTGGACGAAAACGCGATCTCTCGTGTTGCAAAGGAATTCTTGTCCGCCCCGGCAATGGAAATCATCGCGTCGGCCGCCAGTGATGCTGAAGATACATCGGCGGCATCGAACTAGTTGGCGCCAGTAGTCACCCCTCTGTCGGTTTGTGGCGGGCAACTAGAGGCGTTATGATTGGCGTCGGCAGCAAGGTCGCCGCTGCCCTGGTGATAGCGGTGATTGGTTGGTGATCAATGGGCTGCTTCGACGATTCGTGTCCTTCGAAGTCTGAAATCTGGGGGTTGTGATGCCGGTGTTGGTGGAAGGCACCGCCGTGGTGATTCGCAATGATGCGTTGGATCGCTGTTTAGAAGGCGGGGCGGCAGACTTCCACACGATCGCGCCAAACGCAATGTCATTTGGCGACGGCGAACTTTCTCAGGCGAGTTTCATGTCACCGCGTGACGCGGAGATCTTCTTTGAGAAGCTTGTGTTGATGGGCCTTCGTGGCAGCGCACCTGATCCGGAGGTGGTGCTGGTTGATGCTTATCAACAATCCGTAACACCTGATTGCGAATGGTTGCAGTTGATGGAGTACAAAGGAAACTTGATCGCCAGTTTGGCGGGCAACCAATCCAACGTCGTCGTCGCGCCGGAGAGTTGGGATCCCGAAGAAGGCCCTACGCTGCAACACATGTCGGCGGATGAAGTTCGCGAGCGTCTGAAATTTGTTCGTCGCGAAGACAAGGTCGATGTGTACTGTGATAAAGAAACTGGCGAGCTGCTTTACAGTGCCCGGATCAACGAAACGCCCGAGGAAATGTATCAGCGGGCCGCAAACGTTGTGTTAGCGAACATGCGGATGCCCGGTGGCCCGCCACTGAAGCCGGATCAGCAATCAAAAGTCCGCACCGCGATCGGTACGCTACAGCATCTTCTTAGCCGTCACGACGATTCTTGGCGAATCTGGTTTCTGTTGGGAAAGGCCTGGCACGCGGTGCAGCGTTTACCGCGTTCGGTTCAGGCGTATCAACATGCTGACGATGTCGCCGACGAACCGCAAACGGTGATTTTGAAAGAATGGGCCGGCGTACTGTTGGAAATGCAGCGAACGAGTGACGCCTGCGAAATTGGCGAACGTGCCGTAGCAATCAAACCGAACGACGTCGAATTGCTCGGCAACCTAGCCGTGGCGTACTTGTTGGACGAACGGTTGGAGTCGTCGCAAAAGACGATCGAGCACGCATTGTCGATCGGTCCAAATGATAAAACCAATTCGTTCATCCATGGACGAATTCGTGAGATCTGCGAAGGCGATTCACCCCGACCTAAATCAATCGCCGAACTCGAACGACGCGACCCGACATCGAGTCGTGCACCCGAATCGACGTCGCGACCAGACCGGCAACCGCCGTGGTGGCGACGTTTGTTGCCGAAATGGGGCAGGCGAGAGAGGGACTAAATCCCGGTTCGCTCGTATCGCTAACGAAGGGGGGAGGCGGCCGTCCAAATCCAAACCGAAAGCGATTCGGAAGAGTTCAGAGTCTGGGGCCGATTTAGTAGCGAGCTATACTGTCGTAGACGATGGCTACCGTCACCGGCAAACTGTTTTCAAGCATGCTCGCCCTCCTGTGACCCGCAAACCCGCTGCAACCGATTCGACCCATCGATGGCGTGACGATTCGTCATCGCGGTTCAAGCAGGTCCCGAGCCAGCCTTCTGCCGCGGAAGACTCACCCTCGGTGCCTCCGCCGCTACCTTCCGAGCCACCAGACGAGCAAATCGCTGAATCGGCATTGGAGGTTCAAACCGAATTCTCTGATCAATCCGATGAACAGACGCCGCATGATTGGAAGACGCGGATCGGTTCAGTACGATTGTCATCATGGTTGGTCAGCTTGATCATTCACTTAGCGGTGTTGATTCTGCTGGCCGTCTTGACGTTCCAGCTAGGCGGCAACGACACGGGAATCGCGATCGACGGTGCGCAGTCAACCAGCAGCACCGATGTCGCGATCGAGTCGTTGAATCTGTCGCCCGATCTGGCCGAAGACAACGACCAAGCACTTGATACTCAGGTCGAAGTCAACGTGATGCAAGTTGATACCGACATGGCGTCCATTCAAACGGATTCCCTGATTCCCAAGAGCCCGCTTGATATCAGTGATTCAGAATTGCTGAACGCTGGCGGCGGTCCTCAGGTCAGTCAAATGATCAGCTTGATGGGAGGCGGTGGGCTCTCGGCACGCACTCCCGAAGGCCGAATCAAGTATGGCGACAAATACGGAGCCACTTCAGAGAGCGAAGCCGCTGTGGAAAACGCTCTTCGTTGGTTGGCCGCACATCAACAGTCCGATGGGTCTTGGTCATTCAATCTGGACCTTGCCCCGTGCAACGGTCGTTGTCGGCATGGCAAGCCGGAAAACGAATCGACACCGACACCCAAGACGGCGGCAACGGGACTAGCATTGCTGGCTTTTCTCGGGGCCGGATATACGTCCGATGCAGGACCCTATCAAGATGAAGTTCGCAAAGGGATTTACTACCTCCGTTCGGTTGCGCTAGAAACGCAATACGGCTTCGACTGGCAACAGGGCGGAAGCATGTATGGCCATGGGATCGCGTTATTGGCGATGTCCGAAGCGATGGCGATGATGAAGATCAACGACCAGTTCGATAGCGACCTGTATCATCATGTCAGCGAAGGTGCGAACTTCACAACCTTCGCTCAACATCCCAACGGGTCATGGGGTTACACGCCGGGGCGGCCGGGGGACATCACGATTACGGGGTGGCAGGTGCTTTCGCTGAGCACGGCAAAGAAGGCGGGAATCGAAACGCGAAGTGATCTTTTCGCACGTGCGAAACGTTTTGTGATGAGTGTTCGTGACGAGCCTAGATACGAGTTCGGCTACAACAGCCCTAAACCGGAGCGGACGACGACAGCGATCGGATTGACATTGCTGCTGTATCTCGGCCAACAGCCCGGTCACAGTTTCTTTGACCAGGAATTCGACCGCCTAGTCGAGCGTGGTCCAATGCTGACAAACGTCTATCACGATTACTACGCGACGATGGCGTTGCACCACGTGCGTCACCGCGATTGGGAGCTCTGGAATACCCAAGTGAGAAACCATTTGGTGCGAACGCAAGCGACCAGCGGTCATGAAGCGGGCAGTTGGCACTTCAAAGACAAATGGGGCGATGTCGGTGGCCGACTATATACAACGGCGATGTGCGCGTTGATTTTGGAAGTCTATTATCGCTACTTGCCCTTGTACGAAGCACCGGAAGAGTTCCCGCTGTAATTCTGATCAAGTCAAGCTGCAAAGATTGCCCGGGGCGATCAAGTTTTAGTCGCGTGGTTCAGCCATCTGCAAACTCCGGCAGGCGTCCGCAGCGATTATTCCGAGCGAAAGCCGGGAAATTTTGGCGGTGAGTAGACAGCGCGCGGCCAAACGTCCGTCGCTTTGCTGCGGTTGAAGCGATTGCGACATGCGTTGCTTGCTTGCGGCGTGAAAAATCTCGCATCAACGCACTAATGTGATGGCGGGCGCAGCAATCTGGCACAGGAGGTGCGTTGGAGCTCTCTCAAGATCATCGCGGACTGAGCCAAAGGCGGATTCAGTCCGGCCCGAATCGACCGGTTCTAGGACCATCGTTACTAGCGACAAAATGATCTTTCCGGTCAAACGAGAGGTAGTTTAGATGTCACGTATCATTCGACATGCATTGGTCGCCGTCGCAGTCATGACGGCATTCAGCAGCGTCAGTTCCGTTGTCTATGCAGGACACATCCGCAGCACTGCTGAGCGTCGCGAGCATCCAGGACGTGGATTGTGGACACACCACAGCGTCCAAACTTCGCAGCCGCAGCAAGTTGACTATGTGGTGGTGTCTTCGGACAAGACCTAACACTTGGTGCAGGTGATTTGAATTGACACTCAGTCTTGATCGATTAGGTCAGTCTTGATTGATTGAGTTGACAAACTTCGTTTGAAAAGAAGAACGCGGAACGACCCGTTTGGGCTGTCCCGCGTTTTTTGTTGTTGAGCGATGTCATTTCATCACGCAGACGTACGGCAATCGCTACGCACTGTGGATCGAACGTTTGTCGACCGCCAACGCGGCTTCGTGAACGGCTTCGGCAAGCGTTGGGTGAGCATGGCAGGTACGTGCGATATCTTCGCTGCTGGCACCGTATTCCATGGCCGCGGCGGCTTCGGCGATCAGGTCACCGGCGCGGGCACCAATGATGTGGACACCCAAGACGCGATCAGTTTTGGCATCGGCCAAAATCTTGACACGTCCATCTGCTTCTCCCAGGGTTTGTGCACGTCCGTTGGCGCCAAAGAACCCGATGCCTTTTTTGTAGTCCACTCCGGCTTCCTTGAGTTGGTCTTCGGAGCGACCGACGCTGGCGATTTCCGGGTGGGTATAAACGATCGCGGGGATCACATCGTAGTTCACATGTGTGTGCATGCCGGCCATCCGTTCGATGCAGACGATTGCTTCTTCCATCGCCTTGTGGGCCAGCATCGCGCCGCCGATGCAGTCACCGGTTGCATAGATGTTCTCGGCTGAGGTTTCAAAGTTCTCGTTGACTGCCAAGAAGCCGTAGCGATCCGTTTCCAGGCCGACGGACTCGAGTCCGATCTGGTCAGTCGCGGGACGACGCCCGGTTGCCAACAACACGCGATCGCATTCAATCGGCTCACCGTCTTGGATTTCGACGATGCACTTGTCGCCTTTGACGGTCGCTGATTTGACAAAGGTTTTGGTATGGATCTTGATGCCTTGTTTCTTGAACTGGCGATCGGCCAGTTTGGCCATGTCGGCATCGATTCCGGGGAAGATTCGATCGGCGGCTTCCAGGACGATCGTTTCGCTGCCCAGGCGATTCCAGACACTGCCCAGTTCCATCCCGATGTAGCCGCCACCGATAACGACCAAGCGTTCGGGGACATCGGGAAAGCTCAGCGCGGTGGTGCTGTTACCAATCCGGTCGCCGTCTTCTTCGACGCCACGCAGTCCAGCCGGGACACTGCCGACGGCGATTAAAATACGGTCGGCTTCGATAACAACATCGCCGTCTTTGCCACTGACGATGACCGAGTTCATGTCACGCAGTTTTCCGCGACCGTTGTAGGGTTTGACCTTATTGGATTTAAACAGCATGCCGATGCCGCCGGTCAGCGTGTCGACGATTTTGGCTTTGCGCTGCATCATCGCTTGCAAATCCAACTCCAAGCCGCTGACTTCTAAACCGTGGTCGGCGAAGTGATTTTTCGCTTCGTCGTACAAGTGGCTGGATTCAAGCAACGCTTTGCTGGGGATACAACCGACACGCAAACAGGTCCCGCCGAAACGGTCGTTCTCGTCGATGCAGGCGACGTCAAATCCCAGCTGAGCGGCGCGGATGGCTGCCACATAACCTGCGGGACCGCCTCCAAGGACAACCAGTTCATGTCGGACCGTTTTCATCTTAGTTTTGCCGATTCTTGTGTGTGTTGGTGCGTGCGAAAGGAGTCGTCGATGCCACACTGTACGGCGCAGACGAATCGCGGTAAATCACCAACAATTCTGCTTGCCGTCTAGGGATGTCTGCACTACCCAGTTCCTATCGGGTCTCGTTAACATAGGCCGCGTTCGATTCATCACTGTTCGTCGTCTTTGTTCGATTTGTAGCTGTTTTTCCACCCTCGCCCCGGCGTCTGCCTTGGTCAAGAAACGAATTCGCAAATACGTTGGGCCGGTTCTGGCAGCCGCACTGTTTTTGTTGGCGTTGCGACTGCTGGTCAATGAAGCTCGGCAGATCACGTGGGAAGAATTCAAACGTGGCTTCACCGGCGTACCTGCGAGTCAGATTGTGATCGCGGCGTTCTTGGTGGCGTTGAACTACGTGATGTTGACGGCCTATGACATCTTAGCGCTGCGCTATGTCGCACGAAGTTTGCCACTGCGGCGAGTCTTGTTGGTGTCGATCTCGGGGTTTTCCCTCGGTAACAACTTGGGGACGCTGCTGGCCGGTGCCCCGATTCGATTCCGCTTTTATTCGCAGTGGGGGTTATCGCCAGGCCAGATCCTGGCGTTGATCTCGGTCGTGGGGTTAACGTTCTGGAGCGGCTGGTGGTTCTTGGGCGGCATGGTGCTCGTTTGGGTTCCGTTGCAATTGCCGCCTGACGTGAATTTGCCGTTCGGGACTCAGACACTTGGCTGGATGCTGTTGTCGCTAGCGCTCGGGTATTCGGCTGTCTGTTTCGTCTGGCGAAAACCTTGGCCGATCGGTGAACTGCACCTTCGCCCGCCGCGTCCGGGATTGATGTTTGTTCAAGCTTCCGTTGCGGCGACTGACTTGCTGATCTCGGCGACGGCACTTTATCTGGTACTGCCGGGCGATTCCGCAGTGCCCTTCGCGCAGGTCTTGGCGGCCTTTCTTGTCGCGATTGGGGTCGCAATGATGACGCAGGTACCGGGCGGACTCGGCGTTTTGGAAGTGATTCTGTTGGCGCTGCTAAAAGGGTCGGTGGGCGATTCGGTGCTCGCGTCGGTACTGATCTTTCGGATTCTGTATTACTGGCTACCCCTGTTGGCTGGGATGGCTTGTTTGGTCGGCCACGAAATTCACAGTGGCGCACTGGCGGCGAAACAGGCCGCGAACTCCGGTGAAGTGAAGTGTGAGCCCGTCGAATCTGAAGCACCAGCGGAATAGCGGATTCGTGCGGAATCGCAAAGTCGATTCGGGTATGATGGTGGGACCCGCCAGCATTGTCGGCCTGCCTCTCGCCCGCCCGCCTATTACCCACCGCCGCGATGATTTTTTCGTTCCCTCGTCATCTGGCGACAGCGTTGCTGTTGGCCGGTCTGACGAACGCCATGATCGGCGTGCGATCAACCGCCGCTGGACCGCCAGCGATCGATTTTAACCGTGACGTTCGGCCGATCCTTGCCAAACATTGTTACGCCTGTCACGGGCCCGATGAAGACGCGCGGGCGGCAGGCCTAAGACTTGATACCGAAGCCGGGGCTCGAGAAGACCTCGGTGGTTATCAAGCGATCATGCCAGGTGCACCTGATGACAGCGAACTGATGATTCGCGTCACAAGTGATGACGAAGATCTGCGAATGCCGTCGTCCGATCGTCATGAACCGCTGAAGCCGGCCGATGTGGATACCTTGCGACGCTGGATTGAAGGCGGCGCCGAATACAATCCACATTGGTCCTTTATCGCGGCAGAGATGCCTGCGATACCAGCGGTCGAAAACCAAGCTTGGTGTCGGAACCCGATTGATCGCTTCGTGTTGGCCAAGCTGGAACAACAAGGTCTGCACCCCAGTGCCGAAGCAGACCGGGCAGCGATCGTTCGCCGTGTCTATTTGGACTTAGTGGGTGTCGTGCCAAGTGTAGAGGAGGTGGATCAGTTCTTGGTTGACGAACGTCCTGACGCCTACGAACGATTGGTCGACAAGTTGCTCGCCTCATCACGTTATGGTGAACGTGCCGCAAGAAGCTGGTTGGACTTGGCGCGGTACAGCGATACCAATGGCTACGAGAAAGATCGGCCGCGAACCATTTGGCCTTATCGAGATTGGGTTATCAACGCGATCAATCAAGACCTGCCCTACGATCAGTTTTCGATTGAGCAGCTTGCGGGTGACATGTTGGAAAGCCCGACAACGGATCAAAGGGTTGCGACGGGCTTTCATCGCAACACCATGCTGAACGAAGAAGGCGGCATCGATCCGCTGGAGTACCGCTTCCATGCCGTCGTCGACCGCGTCGCCACGACGGGAACCGTATGGCTTGGTTTGACCACCGGTTGTGCGCAGTGCCACACGCACAAGTTTGATCCGATCACGCATACGGACTACTACGCGTTGATGGCGCTATTGAATAACGCTGACGAACCGGAAATGGCGGCCGATTCTGTGGCGACGATCTCCAAACAGGACCACCTACAAGCCGCGTCGGACGAATTGGAGCATTCAGTCGTCAGCAAGTTGTTCTTCGAAACGACCAAAGACAACGATGCGGTCGCAGGCTTCGTCGACTGGGCCAAGGCACGTTTGGGATCGATCGCGAACTGGAACATCGTGGTGCCAACCCAAATGAATTCCACGATGCCGTTGTTGCAGTTGCAAGATGACGGATCGGTGTTGGCATCCGGCGATGCGACGAAGCGTGACGTTTATAGGCTAACGATGCCGGCGATCGACGCGGGGGCAGTGACCGCAATCCGCATCGAAGCCCTGACCGACGTTTCGCTTCCCGCCGAAGGACCAGGACTAGCGTATTACGAAGGTCGGCGAGGCGATTTCTTTCTCAGTGAAGTCGACGTCGCAATCAATGGCGAGGCATTAGAGTTGGCCGTCGGTACAACGTCGGTACCTGGTGCGGCAGCCGGAAATGGCAAAACCTATCCGGGCAACGTCTTCGACAACGATGGCTCAACCGGTTGGTCGATCCCTGGCGGCAGCGGTCAATCCCATCGTTTGGTGATCCCCTTTGCCAAGCCAACGACTTTGGATCAACCCTGGACGGTCGAGTTGTTGTTTGAACGACACTACGTTGCCGGGCTAGGCAAGTTTCGTCTTTCTGTGACAACCGACCCGAACCCGATCGCATCGGACATTACGGTCGAATTGCAACAACGATTGACAACGACGCGTCGTGACCACGGCGATCAATCGTTTGATCTCGATCAATGGCCTGCTGATGTCTCATTCGATTTGGCGAAAGAATATTTTCGCACCGAACCGTCGCTGGCGTCGCAGCGAAAGCTGATCGAGGACATGCGACGAGCGATCCCGGTAAGTGTTCGTACATTGGTGATGAAGGAACGCCCGGAAAGTAATCCAAGAGACACACAGCGTCACCATCGTGGCGAATACCTGCAAGGCAAGGAAACGGTCGAGCCCGCAGTGCCGGAGTTCTTGGCGAACCCAGATGACCCGATGCCAGCGGACCGGTTGGAAATGGCAGAGTGGCTGGTTAGTCGTAGCAATCCTTTGGTTGGCCGTGTCACAGCGAATCGAGCTTGGCGTGAGTTCTTCGGCACCGGCATCGTAAAAACCTCGGGCGACTTTGGGACTCAAAGCGAAACGCCCACACATCCAGAACTGATCGATTACTTGGACCAGCGTCTTCGTGATCAGTCACCGAACGGATGGCAGTGGTCGATTAAACGCCTTCATCGCGAAATCGTTTTGTCGGCTACCTATCGCCAGGCGATCGCCCCGCCACCGGAGACGGATCCTAGTAACCGATTGTTATCGTCGTTTCCCTATCGACGTTATGACGCGGAACGAATTCGTGACGCGTTCCTGTCGGCCGCCGGATTGCTGTCCGATGAAATTGGCGGACCCAGTGTTCGGCCGCCACAGCCATCGGCGGTGACGCAAATCGCCTATGGAAATCCTGCTTGGCAAGCATCCGATGGGGCCGACCGTTATCGGCGTTCGTTGTACACGTTCAGCAAACGGACCGCGCCGTTTGCTGCCTATGCGACGTTCGATGCGCCGTCGGGCGAAGTCTGTATCGCCAAACGCGACCGCAGCACGACGCCACTGCAAGCGTTAACGTTGTTGAACGACGCGATGTACCTTGAAATTGCATCTGCGCTTGCCGAACAAACGTTGCGAGACTGCGGCGATGGTGCAAAACCACAGGCGATCGTTCAGCGGATGTTCCGGCGTGTGCTTTCACGTCATCCGGACGCTAGCGAAGCCGACGCCATTTTGCAGTTTTACCACTCACAGTCCGAGCATCCGCAGCCGTGGATGTTGGTTGCACGCACTTTGATGAATCTTGACGAGGCAATTACAACGCCATGAGCCATGCATTAAAACAGATCACCCGTCGACAACTGTTTCAGCAGTGTGGCGTTGGCCTGGGCAAGATTTCACTGGCATCGATGCTGGCCTCGGATCTTGCCGCCGGCGAGCCCCTGAGCGGCTTGCATCATCCGGCCAAGGCAAAGCGAGTCATCTATTTATTTATGGCCGGGGCACCCAGCCAATTGGATCTGTTCGACTACAAACCCAAGCTCGTCGAACTGGAAGGCAAACCGATTCCGCCGTCGGTGATCGCTGGTCAGCGATACGCGTTTATTCAGCCTGATGCTGCTGTCTTGTCACCCCGCTTCAAATTCGCACAGCACGGTGAATCCGGGGCGCAGGTTTCTGAGGTGATGCCGCATTTGGCAGGTGTGGTGGATGACATCGCGTTCATCCGCAGTGTCCACACTGACCAGTTCAATCACGCCCCGGCGCAGATCTTTGTTAATACGGGCAGCGGTTTGCCCGGACGTCCAGCGATGGGATCTTGGTTGACTTACGGGCTTGGCAGCGAGGCCGATGATCTGCCCGGATTTGTGGTGCTAAAAAGCGGTGACAGTTTGTCGGGCGGTGCCGCGATGTGGGGCAACGGTTTCTTGCCTGGCGAATATCAAGGCGTTCCGTTTCGTGCCAGCGGCGATCCGATTCTTCATGTCGCCACGCCAGAGGGCATCAGTGAACCGTCGCAACGCGCAACACTTGACCTGCTGGCCAAGTTGAACCGCAAACGGCTCGATACCGTTGGCATCGACGACATCGCGTCAAGAATCGAGTCCTACGAGATGGCCTACCGGATGCAATCGCGAGCGCCGGAGTTGATGGATTTTTCGGATGAATCGGATGACACCTTGGCGATGTATGGCATGGCACGCGACGATGCCGGATCATTTTCAAAGAATTGTTTATTGGCGCGGCGACTGGTCCAACGTGGTGTACGGTTTGTTCAGCTTTACCACGCCGGTTGGGATCATCACAGTAATGTCGAAGGCGGATTGCGTGGGCAATGCAAACAAACTGACCAGGGGTGCGCGGCACTGTTGAAAGATCTCAAACGTCTCGGGATGCTAGACGATACACTGGTAGTTTGGGGTGGTGAGTTCGGACGGACGCCGATGGTCGAAGCCAGCGCAGCACTCGGGCGAACGCTCGGACGTGACCACCACCCACAGGCCTACACGATGTGGATGGCAGGTGGCGGGATTCGACCGGGGCAAACGATCGGACAAACCGATGAACTGGGTTTCCATCCGGTGGAAGACCCCGTCCATGTTCACGATATCCAAGCCACCATTTTGCATCAGTTGGGAATCAATCACGAGCGTTTAACATTTACCTATGCCGGTCGCGCGTTTCGTTTGACCGATGTCCATGGGCATGTTGTGAAGAAATTAGTGGGATAACGTCTATGCATCGCATCGAACGACGCGCCGATATGGCTGTTTTGCAAGGGACACGCTGTTTACTAGTCGTACGTTGTTTTTTGTATGCATGGATGTTCGTGCAGACCTCCGCGGTCGGCACCGCGTCTGAACCCGTCGACTTCGATCGCGATATCGCACCGATCTTTCAAGATCATTGTGTGGAATGTCATTCAGCCGACGACCGCAACGGCGGGTTACGTTTGGACGGACCGTCTCCGGTTGAGTTGGAAACCGATTCGGGCGAGCCGACCATCGTTCCCGGGGATAGCGAAGCGAGTGAATTGTGGTCACGTATCAGTACCACGAGCGAAGACGAATTGATGCCTCCCGACGGCGAACGCTTGTCGGACAAACAGCTCGAATTGATCCGCCGTTGGATCGATCGTGGCGCCCAGTGGTCCACCGAGTCACCTGATGCGAACCATTCCGATGGCATTGATCAGGCTGCGAATCACTGGGCGTTTCGACCTCGTCAAACGATTGATATTCCCAATGATCCGACCGGATGGGCCAAGACTGATATAGATCGCTTGGTTGCGGCCCGCCGGCAACTCGCCGGAGTTGACGTTGCCAGCGATGCCTCACCGATCACTTTCATTCGTCGCGCGACGTATGACTTGACCGGATTGCCGCCTTCGCCGGAGGAGGTCGACGTTTTCGTCGAACGTTGCGAACAGACGGGGATGGAGACGGCGGTTAAGGAATTAGTTGATCGCTTGTTGGCGACTTCCGCCTATGGTGAGCGCTGGGGGCGTCATTGGATGGACTGGGTACGCTATGCCGATACGGCCGGTGATAACTCAGACTATCCCATTCCGCAAGCATACTTGTACCGCAATTACATCATCGATTCGCTCAATCAAGATGTCCCTTACGATCGTTTTGTTACCGAACAGATCGCGGGCGACCTGTTGCCCGCAGAATCGCTGGAACAACGAAACCGACAAACGATCGCGACCGGTTACTTGGCGATGGCTCGGCGTTTCGGATCCTTGGTCGAGCGTTATCCGTGGCATTTGACGATCGAAGATACGATCGACAATGTCGGACGTACGATGTTGGGGATGACGCTTGCTTGTGCACGTTGTCACGACCACAAGTTTGATCCCGTTTCGACCCGTGAGTACTACGGCTTGTACGGTTTCTTTGCCAGCACACAGTATCCGTTTCCTGGGTTAGAACTATTTCAAGCTCAGCAGAACTTTGTCAGTCTGATTGATCCGGCTGAGACGGAATCGCACTTGGCCAAGCATCAGCAGAAAACGGATAAGCTGACAGCCGAGCTCAATGAAAAATTGCAGCGGTGCCGCGAGCAAGCGCTCGAGAACGCCGAGCGTGAAAAGCAGTGTTCGCTCGACGAAAAGCGACAAATGCAGGATCATCTTGATGGGATGTTGATCGACGCACGCCGGGCTGGCGAAAAGCTCGCCGGGCACCTCAAGCAGATTCCTGATTATCCGACTGCCTATGCCGTCTCGGAAGCGACACCGACGAATGCCGCCATTCAGATCAAAGGCGAACCGACGCGACCCGGCGGAATCGTTCAACGCGGTTTTCCAGACGTGCTCGGCGGGCAAACGTTGACTTCGAAAATCTCAGAGCGATCCAGCGGCCGGTTGGAACTGGCCGATTGGATCACAGCACCAGACAATCCGTTATTCGCCCGCGTGATCGTCAATCGCGTTTGGCAAAAGCATTTTGGAACGGGGATTGTCCCTTCAACGAGTGATTTTGGTATCCGAGGTGATACGCCAACGCATCCAGAACTGCTGGATTATGTGGCGAACGAATTCATCGCTGGCGGCTATTCGCTCAAGCAATTGCATCGCATGCTGATGACCAGTCGGACCTATCGGTTAAGCAGTTTTGGCGACACCGATAACGAAGCAATCGACCCGAACAATCACTGGCTATGGCGATTTAATCGACAACGATTGGACGCCGAATCGCTACGTGATTCGTTGCTGCTGTTTTCGGGAGAACTTGATCGGACCCCGCAAACAGAGCCATATCCGTTCCCCAAGAAAACCGATTGGACGTTCACCCAGCATCACCCATTTAAAGGCTCCTATCCCAATAACAAACGGAGCGTCTATCAAATGACAAAGCGTTTGACGGCGGAGACTTATTTGCAAACCTTTGACGGTGCCGACCCCAATGTTTGTACTGCAGAACGCGACCAGTCGGTGACATCATTGCAAGCTTTGTATTTCTTGAATGATGACTTTGTGCATCAACAATCGTTTGGTGTTGCGGAAATCTTGCTCAAGTCCCAGACCAGTCCCCAATCACGAGCAGCCGAGTTGTTTCGTCTGGTTTTGGGGCGGAAGCCAACGGATGCTGAATCCAATTTGATTCTCTCGCATGTCGGTCAGGCTTGTCAGCAATTAACAGGTCAAGTCGAAGAGTCGGCTTCGGTTGACGTGCAAAAACAAGCTTGGGCCAGTGCGGCACGCGGAATGTTCCGACTCAACGAATTCCTATACTTGGATTGATCCGATGATAAAGTTTCAGAGTTCGCGTCGTACCTTGATGCGATCGATGATGGGCGGTTCGTTGTTGATGCCCGGGATCGTCAGCCAACTGCTTGCCGAAGATTCGATCGATACTGGCAATCCCTTGGCGCCACGGTCAACTCATTTCCCGGCCGCTGCCAAGAACGTGATCATGATCTACGCGACCGGCGGTGTATCACACATCGATACGTTTGATCCAAAGTCGACGAGCAACGGGCGTGACGGAAGCGGAAAAGACCGCTTGATGGGCAGCTTGTTTGGTGCATCTCCTAACAAGAGCTGCGGAACGATGGTCAGCGATATTTTTCCACACGTCCGTGACGTGATGGATGAGATTTGCCTAATCCGATCGATGAAGGCTTCGCATTTCGATCACAGCGAAGCGACGCTTGGAATGCACACCGGATCGCCGACCTTCGCCCGGCCCAGCATGGGATCATGGGTTAGCTATGGGTTGGGCAGCGAAAATCAGAACTTGCCAAGTTTCATCGTCATGGCGCCTCACTTGCCATACGGCGGGACACAAGTATATGCCAGCGATTTTCTACCGGCGTTCCATCAGGGAACACGTATGATTCCGGGCGAAAATCCGATCGCGAATCTCGTGCCACCCAATCAAACGGGAACGCTGCAATCATTGGAAATTGATTTCGCTCGTCAATTGAATCAGCAACACTTTGCAGCGAGAACTTCTGACAGTGCATTGGCAGCACGCATGAAGTCGTTCGAGACAGCGTTCCAAATGCAAGTTGCCGCTCCCGAAGCGTTCGACGTCGATAGTGAGCCGGAACATATCCGCACGCTATATGGGCTGGATCGTAAGACGAAGGGGCCTGGCGCGGACTTTGCTTGGCAGTGTTTAGTCGCGCGTCGGTTGGTCGAACGCGGCGTCCGGTTCATTGAGCTGATCGATACGGGATCGCGTCCCAATTGGGACAGCCATGGCGAAATGAACGAACACAAAGACTTGGCGGCGAACGTCGATCAACCGACTGCCGCATTGATTAAAGATCTACGCCAACGTGGCATGTTGAACGACACCATTGTTTTGTGGGCGACCGAATTTGGGAGAACGCCGACCAAGGAAGGGCAAAACGGTCGCGGCCACCATCGTGATTGTTTCAGCGTTTGGCTGGCCGGCGGCGGATTCAAAAGAGGACACGTACATGGTGTCACCGACGAGATCGGCAAGTACACGGTCGAGAATCCGGTAGAGGTGCATGACTTGCACGCGACCATACTCCACCAATTGGGTTTGGATCACGAGAAGCTTACGTTTCGTCATGCCGGTCGGGACTTTCGTCTGACCGATGTGCATGGCACCGTGCTGAAAGAGCTGATCGCGTGATGAAAACGGCGATTGGTTAGGACGTCTTAGTGACGGATCTTTTCGAGCGCTGCCGCGACGAACTCAGGTTCGCGTAACTCGCTGCTCGCTCGACGTGTTTTTTGGGCCCAGCGTTCAGACGCCTGTTGGTTGCCTTGAAGCGAATACAGCCGCGTCAGCTCAAGTCCACTCTTGGCTCGTTCCCAGTGTCTCCCTTTTCCTTCCGTGTCGCGGAATTGGTTTTCGCGAACGCGGATCGCCTCGTGCAAGTCTCCCGATTCTTCGCGGTAGGCCGCGGCGAAGTCATAGTTCAGCGAAGATGGCTCGCAACTGGAAAGCGGGTTGCGAGATTCCCGGAACGATGTCGCTGCCGCTTCAGGGTCACCGAGATGAAGCAGCGCGCGGGCTCTGCCAATCAATAGTGTTGCGTGTGCGGAAGGTTTCGGCGGGTTGACTAGGCCTTCTTCTGCTAGCTCTAAAACTGCATGCCACTTGCCAAGACTCGCTTGAAGCACCGCCATCCGCATGCAAGCGGAGCTGTAGTATTCATAACCCGAGTGTCGCTGGACGCAGCGTAGCAGTCGCTCGACGGCAAAGGTGGCTTGTTCGAACATGCCAACTTCGGTGTACACGGCCGCCAGATTGGACCAGTAAACGCAACCATGCTCCGGTTCATCTTGGCAAATCGAATCGAGATACTCGACGCCCTTTTCGATTTCATCTAAGTATCCGTGCGGATCCACGTCACCCATGCGATCGATGGTCAATACGTTGACCATGATTTGCTGGGGAAGACCGTTGTACCGTGCATGGCGTGCTTCTACAGCAGCCTTCATGAGGCCACGGAGTGATTCCCCATACAGGCCTGCAGAACAGGTTTCCATCCCGATCCACGCGTCACACCAAAGGGCGAATTCCTTGTCGCCGCAAGCGAGTGCGGCGTCTTTGGACTCGCGATAATAGATCAGTTTGACCTCAGGATCTTCCGCCTCGGTGGCTTCCGCAAAGAGTTCGAATTTCATCCAGTCCGTCGCGGTTGCGTCCGGGTTCGCCTCCAGCCGTTCGGCGTGATGTTGGTACCAGTCCCAGACACTCATTTCACGATCTCCATTACGGCACCACTGAATACGTCAAACGACTGGATCATTTTTCTGGCATCCATCATCCGTCCGCTAAACAGCTTCGCCATTTCACAAACCAATTCGCAACAGGCCCGTTCGAGAGTGCCTTCGTTCGCCGCGATCGCCAATTGATTGACCAACGGGCTGTTGGCGTTCAGCGTCAGGACGCCTTCTGAAGATTCGCCAGAATCCGTCAAGTCGTCGACGATGCTGGAAATTGCGTCTGCGATGCCGGGGAACAATTGATCTTTGGCCAGCGCTTCTTCCGACTCGGCAATGAATTCGGCGTGCTCGCTATACAAAAAGACTGCCGGTATCGCGTTCGGTTGAAAGTCTGCGATCTTCGTTCGCGGACAGACCTGTTTGAATGCGTCGACAAGGTTGTCAAAATAGTCCGTCGGTACATCATGCATTAGCGACTGCAAATCGGAATCCGTACGGACCAGCCGAACCGATCGATCTCGTCGGGCATATTCTTGTAAAAATGGCAAGACGCCAAACCAAGTCGCATCGATAACGGGTTTCGATTGACCTTCGAGCAAGACCTGCTCAAAGAAACTCGGTGACCGAGTCGTTTCGTAGTAAATTTTGTCGCCGGGACATTCAGCGCGGTATTGGCCAACCGTCATCATCCCACGCGTGGTACGCAGCTGAATACAGTCAGCGATTTGATCGAAAAACTCGTCGCAGGTCGCCGCCCAGCCCATGATCAAATCGGTGTGGCAGTCAACGATCAGGTTCCAGCGCCGAATGTCCTCGCGGCAAAGTGTTGCGATTTGGTGCAGCAACTGCTGTTCGATTGCTTCACGTACCAACTCGAAGTTCTCATCTTCATGAATGTCTTCGCGTGAAGCCGTTGGCTGCAGCATTGGCGATTCAATGTAGGCGCGAACAAAACGAGCCCAGCTTGGAAGAAGTGAGCGGTTGCTATCCGTGATAAACATTTTGCGAATAAAAACCGTTGCATCGCCAAACTCGTTCAGCGAGACCGTGGAACGCGACGGAACATAGATCACGCCGGAAAGTGGGATTTGAACCGTGTCGTGCCCGAGGTCGATCTGCCAATCATCAAGCTGGAATTTCCAAAGCGCATCCGCTGACCTGGGATGTGATTCGACGAAATCCTGCCACGCCAAATCAAAGTCGTCTTCATCCCAAGGTGCGTGTTGCCGGTTGATCGGATAGCGGCGATGACCGACATAAATCGGTACTGGCAGCAAGTCACAGTACATCTGGACAAGGTCTACCAACGCGTCCTCGCACAGCAGAAAACGCATCGAGGGTTTGCACTTCAATCGGATCGTGGTGCCGATTTTGTTTCGGCTTCCCGGGGACAATTCGTACGTCTCGTCCCCAGTGCTTCGCCAGAGCATGGGCTCGCTGCCACGCTGAAACGACAGTGTGTGGACTTCAACTTCCGAGGCGATCAGAAAGGCGCTCAAAAATCCGAGCCCGAATTGTCCGATCAGTTCCCGATAGCTCTCAGGATCGGTGAGCGCCGATTCCTCTCGCAACTGACGTGTGTAGCCACGTCCAATCGTGGCCAGATAGCTGACGATTTCGTCTCCGGTTAAACCACAGCCGTTGTCTTCGACGATCAAGTCGCCGGCTTCGCGATCTACAGAGATCTGAATTCTTGCCGAGAACCCATCGGCCGCTTCGATCCGTCGTCTGCTGCAGGAGTCATGCGCATTTTGTAGCAGCTCGCGCAACCCAACACGCCGGTCGGAATAGAGATGTTCGGCCAGAACCTTTAGCAAGCCAGGAAGGTGCAAATCGAATTTTGCGGACGACGAATGTGATGACATGACTCCAATCCTTGCGGGGTTTCAAAAACCACTCAAACGACCGAAGGATGGGCCCCCGATAGTTCACCGCAATCGAAGGAGGAGCAATCAGCCCCCGAATAGGTTTACCGTCAACGTCAAATATTAGTTCTTCAGATTCTTCGGGTTCCTTCGGATTCACCAACACAGCGGCAAACCGCACAAATCGCCGAGCAAACTGTCTGATCAACGACGACATGATGGTTTGACCTCACGGATGTTCCGGAAACATGAAATCCGTCACGCCACCTGATTCGTCTTATTGAGCATTGGATAGAGATCCCAGTCGTTTTCACCAATGCGTGGGTAATTGCAGATGCAAGCTCGCTATTTTGCAGATCTGACGGTGGCAATTCACTTTGCCTACGTCGCATTCGTGGTGTTCGCTCTACCGGTAACACTCATCGGCGGCGCAGCTGGTTGGAGGTGGGTTCGCAATCGATGGTTCCGTGGGCTGCACCTCGCGATGATTGGAATTGTTGTCGTCGAAGCATGGGCTGGTGTCACGTGTCCGTTGACCCTGCTCGAAAACTACCTCCGTGCCCAATCTGGAAACGCGACCTACCGGGGCGATTTTATCGCCACCTGGTTGCATGAGGCGATGTTCTTCGATCCTGAGCCTTGGGTGTTCACAGTGCTCTACACGACTTTCGGATTGGCTGTTCTCGCCAGCTTCTTTGTCGTGCGTCCGAATTGGGCGGTTGCGTCTGATGCTGAGCCGTATGGCAAAGCAACATGAGACAACTGAAAATCGCCTGAAGGCTAGTCTCCAATCGCTGGTGTCTCGCCTTTAGGGGATTCTCGGTTCCCCGAGGCTCTGAGACCACTGAGAGACATCGCGAGCGACGACTACACGTTTCACAAAACCACACGGACTCCCGTCTCCTTCGAGTCCTTAGCGCGGTCACGCCGCTTATCGAATCCGAGCGGAAAGCCGGGACGAAACCGACGCTAGCGCGTAACGGCTAACCGGATGCGCGCTGGAGTCTAGCCTTTAGGCGATTCCCGGTTCCCGGTTCCCCGAGGCTCTGAGACCATTGAGAGACATCGCGAGCGACAACTACACGTTTCACAAAACCACACGGACCCCCGTCTCCTTCGAGGCCTTTGCCAGATCGACGCCGCTAGCCGAATCCGAGCGGAGAACCGGCACGAAACCGACGCTAGCGCGTAACGGCTAATCGGATGCGCGCTGGAGTCTAGCCTTTAGGCGATCCTCGGCCCTCGCCCCGCCTGCTTGCGTCAATTCCCACTACATTCAGCGCATAAAAAAGCCCCTTGGTTCGAAGAACCAAAGGGCTTTTAAAAAAATGGCGAGACCTACTTTCACGCTGGTGGGCACTATCATCGGCTCGGAAAGCTTAACTGCTGTGTTCGGGATGGGAACAGGTGGGACCTTTCCGATATGGTCGCCAAAAGACGGCATGAGAGATATTTCGCCCAGCATGCCGTCGGTTGTTTGGTAATGGCAGTCCTTACGGGACTAGCGATCGAATCGGAGTCATGACAGGATCATGAGTGCGGGATATCGATGGCCAACCCTTCGTCCGTTAGTACCGGTTAGCTGAACACGTTACCG
>PPHI01000004.1 GCA_002901265.1 Rhodopirellula baltica
GCCTTCGCTGGAGTCTAGCCTTTAGGCGATTTTCGGCTTCAGGTGCGACGCTCTTCCGTAGTGGATGAGGCGACGAATCCTTGCTCGGTGGTTTCGTTTCGCAATACACGTAACCGCACGCGATCGCGTTCCGGCCGATGTATGGTCGCTGGTGTTTCGATTAGCCGCCTTCGCGATAGCGAGCGGTTGCGTGGATGGTGTGTTTTTTGTTTTAGGCGATGCCATCTTGAACAGGCTTTGCCCACCCAAACAAGTTTGGGCGGCGAGGGGAGCCAGCGCGGAAAACGAGACACGCGATGCGTTTGGATCGACTCGGTTTTCGGGCCATCAATTTGCGATTTGCAATGTTCAGTTTGCAATTTGCAATCGTGTCTCGTGGGGGAACCGACGCTAGCGCGTATCGGCTAAGGTTGGATGAGGCGACGAATCCCCTGCTCGGCGGTTCGGTTTCGCAATTCACGTAGCCGCTCTCGATCGCGTTGCGGCTGATTGGGTTTGCGGAGATCGCCTGATGACTAGACTCCAGCGGTTGGGATTTTTATTGGATTACTTCAATCCGAAGCCGCTGGGGCGATTGTTGAGCGCGCCTCGCACTCCGAGCTCTCTTGGGTCACGGGCGATTTTATCGCTGAAGATTCGGACGTCATCCATGATCGGACGCAGCTTGGCGGTTGCCATCTCGACGTTTTCTAACGTGCGTTTTAGGTTCCAGTACATCTCGTCATCCGCAATCAGCTTTCGGACCGTTCCGTTGCTGTTGTTGAGTGCCCTACTGAATTGCTGAACCTCTTTGAGGGTTTGGTCGAGGTTGCGGAGGCTGGTCATGGCTTGTCGGACGATTTCGTCACTGTTCTCGGCAATCGGGTCGGTGATGGTTTCGATGTTCTGAACGACCTTCTCCGCGGACGCAAAACTTCGTTGGGCCGATTCGGCACTCACGCGTACGGTGTCGACGGTGGCGTCGATGTTGCGAATCGTTTTTTCGGCAACCACGCCGACCCCTTGGAACTCATCCATCACGACCTTGGCGGATGCGGCCGCGTCTTTGGTTTCGTTGACCAACGAGCGGATGTCTTTGACCGTTTCATTCAGGTCATTTTCGTCGAGCATTTTCTTGACCGAGTTCATCGCCTCTTGGAACGCGATCAACGTGTCTCGGGCTTGGAGCGATAACGCTTCTCCGTTTTCGCTTTCGGTCATCTGTTTGACCACGCTGTTGACGTTATCGCCGACTTGTCGGATCGAGTCGCTGGCTTGGCTGACCGATTGAAGCGTGACTGTCAGCTCTTCTTCCAAGTTGGCGATCAGATCGAACGGGTCGCTTTTCTTGATCCCATTGCTGATGTACTGGGCGTCGGTGTAACGTTGGTTGCGCACCAATGGCAATTGCTGTTGCCAAGCGACTTTTAAGTCTTCTTCGTCCGCTTTGTAGAATTCCAGTTTGGCATCACGAGTGATGACCGATCCGGTCACGATCCGCGGCAGGTATTCGTGAGTCAGCTTGTCTTGGTAAGCCGACTCGATTGCGATGCGCACCAGCACGTCTTCGTCCTGAAGTTTCTTTTCTAGGACACGTCCGATTTCGACCCCACGTAACAGCACTTTGGTGTTGCTGCTGATGCCGTCCGCGTTTGGGAACAACACGTTGAGTTCGAATTCTTGAGTGAAGACACGTGGGATGGCTCCGAACAGGAACGTCAGGATGACGCCGATCCCGATCGCCGCGATCACGAGCACACCTACACCGAATTTGAGTCGATTGTCGTCCATCGCTATTGGGAAATCTCCTTCATTCGATCGCCCGCTTCACCGCGAACGAACTGGCGGACACGACGTTCGTTTGCGTCTTCCAAGCCATCTGGTGGTCCGTCGTAGAGGACTTGTGAATCGTCGGCCCCAAGTCGTGTGCGGGGGAAAAACATCAGCACCCGATCGGCAACCTTCTGTGCCGTGCGCATGTCGTGGGTCACGATGACACTCGTCACCGGGTAACGCCGCCGGACGTCCAGCATCAGTTCATTGATCACGTCGCTCATGATCGGGTCCAAGCCCGTTGTCGGTTCGTCATACACAACCAATTCAGGCTCCAGGATGATCGCTCGGGCCAAACCCACACGCTTACGCATCCCGCCGCTCAGTTCACTGGGGCGGCGACGGATGACGTTTTTGGGAAGGCCGACTTCTTGCAAGTGACGCATCACACGCTCGCGGATTTCAGCCGCATCGGCTTCGGTCGATTGACGCAGCGGAAACGCGACGTTGTCAAAGATTGACATGCTGTCGAACAAAGCAGCGTTTTGGAAAACGAAGCCGAACCGACGGCGTACGTCGCTGAGTTGTTGTGGTGACAGAGCGGCCAGGTTCATGTTGTCGAACAGGATCTCACCACGAGTCGGTGTGACCAAGCCGACCAGTGTTTTCATGAAGACGGTTTTGCCGCAGCCGCTTTCGCCGATCACCGCGACCGTTTGGCCCGCCGGGATCGTGATGTTGATCTCTTTCAAGATCGTTTGCGTTTCGAACGTGACGGTGACGTTGCGGACTTGGATCAGTGGCTTGTCTTCGGCACGCGGTGGTTCTGCGTCGGTGCTCATAGTTGGAAGCTCGCTCCCGACGGATAGATCATGTAATAGATCTCGTCCAAGATGATGTTCAGCGCGAGGTCGATTGCCAGGATCATGACAAACGAATACACGAACGCTGATGTTGCTGCTTTGCCCACGCCGTCTGCACCAGGTTTGCAATGAAACCCTTGGTAACAGCTGACGACGGCGATGATGCCGCCAAAGAAGAAGCTTTTGAAAATTCCGCTGAACAGGTCAAATCCGACCACGCCGTCGCGCGATCGCGTCAGGTAAGCGCCGTGGTCGATTTCCAAAATGTTGACGCTATAGAAATAGCCGCCGACGATGCCCATGAAGTCTGCCATGATCGTCAACGCGGGGATCAGCATGATGCACGCCAGGAACCGTGGGACGACCAAGTAATGCACCGGGTCGGCACCCATTGTTGTCAGCGCGTCGATTTGTTCGGTGACACGCATCGTGCCCAGCACGGCTGCCATCGCGCTGCCGACACGTCCGGCCAGCATCGTTGCGGCGAGAACGGGTCCGAGTTCACGGACCAGCGTGGTGTTGATCACGACGCCAGGTGCGTTTCGAGTCCGATCGCGTGAAACTGGTAATAGGTCTGAACGGCCAAGACCATTCCAATGAAAGTTCCCGTCAACGCGACAACGGGAAGACTGAGCACGCCGATTTCGTAAAAGTTGGTCAGCAAGGTACCGCGTTGTGGTAGACGCGAAACGATCCAGACCAGCATCCGCCAGGCGAACAACGCGATGTCACCAACGGTCTCAACGCCGTCGACGACAGCCGAGCCCCACTGCATCACCCATGAGGACAGCATCGACCGAACCGAAGGAGGCCCTTCGTTGTTTGGTCGTGTGTTTTCGGTAGAAACCGAAGTGGACATGGGGATGAAATGCAAAGTCAGGAGATCGGTCTAGCACCACAGATATCGGTTTGTATCGGCAAGGCAGACTTTGCGGATGAGGCAAAGTTTACGATCCGCCGTTGGAGTCTAGCCTTGAGGCGATTTTTGTTTCTCGCATGAGCCGAATGGCGTCTGTCCCCCGTAGTGGATGAGGCGACGAATCCCTTGGCCGCGTTAGCCTTCGCTGGAGTCGAGCCTTTAGGCGATTTTCGGATTCTGGTGCTCTTCCGTAGTGGATGAGGCGACGAATCCCTTGCTCGGCAGTTCGGTTTCGCAATTCACGTAGCCGCACGCTTCGCGTTGCGGCTGATGGGGGCTGGTGCTTCGATTAGCCGCCTTCGCGATAGCGAGCGGTTGCGTGGATGGTGTGTTCAACGTTTTGGGCGATGCCATCGCGAACGCGGTTCGCCCCCTCTCCCCCAAACAAGTTTGGGCGGCGAGGGGAGCCAGTGTGGGAAACGAGACACGCGATGCGTTTGGATCGGCTCGGTTTTCGGGCCATCAATTTGCGATTTGCAATGTTCAATTTGCAATTTGCAATCGGGTCTCGCGGCGGAACCGACGCTAGCGCGTATCGGCTAAGGTTGGACGAGCCGACGAATCCCCAGCTCGGTGCCTGCCTTCGCTGGAGTCTAGCCTTTAGGCGATTTTCGGATTCTGAGATGCCCCGCATCGCGTCTGTTTTCGTAGTGGATGAGGCGACGAATCCTTGCTCGGCGGTTCGGTCCCGCAATACACCCAACCGCTCTCTATCGCGTTCCCGCTGATGAGTGGTTTTGGCTCGGGCGGGCCAGCGGGAACCTTTCGGTTTTCGTCCGTGTCGATTAAATCGCCTCCGGCCACTACAATCCCGCATCTTTGAGGCAACGTTTTCCATTTCCGATTCAGCTTCCAATTTGACAGCAATGGCCAAATCCGCCGCAGCACCGTTTCGCGCTGACCCGACGCCCCCCAAATTTCCCGCCCTCGAAGAAGAGATTTTGGCGTTTTGGAAGCAAAACGGAATTTATGAGAAGTCGCTGGAGCGGCGTGCTGACGCCCCACCATTCGTCTTTTTTGAAGGCCCCCCGACCGCGAACGGGATGCCACACCCCGGCCACTGTTTGACTCGTGCCATCAAAGACGTCTTCCCTCGCTACAAAACGATGCGTGGGTTCCGCTGCGAACGTAAAGCGGGTTGGGACACCCACGGTTTGCCTGTCGAGGTCGAAGTCGGCAAAGAGCTGGGCATCCATAGCAAAGAAGAAATCGAAAACTACGGCATCGAGCCCTTCATCCATAAATGCCAACAGTCTGTCTGGCGGTACATGCAGCAGTGGCAGCGGCTGACCGAGCGACTGGGCTTTTGGGTCGATCTTGAAAAGGCCTACGTCACCTATCACCAGAGCTATGTCGAAAGCGTTTGGTGGAGTCTGAAGAATTTGTTCGATCGCGGCTTGCTGTACCAAGGCCACAAGATCGTGTGGTGGTGGGCCCAAGGCGGCACGGCGCTCTCCAGCGGCGAAGTCGGTCAGGGGTACCGCGAAGTCGCTGACCCCAGCGTGTACGTGCTGTTCCCGCTGGTCGATCAACCCAATGACAGCGACGCTCAGCGAAGCTTGCTGGTTTGGACGACCACACCGTGGACGCTGCCGAGCAACATGTATGCGGCCGTGCATCCGGAGCTTGACTACACGTTGGTTCGTGATAGCGAGTCAGGCGAAGAAATCTACATGGCGTCGGCCTTGGTGACCAAAATCGCTGAGAAGTCCAAGCGTGAATTCGAGACCGTTGAGACTTGCAAAGGCACCGATCTGATTGGCTTGCGTTACACGCCGCCGTTCGACGGATACAAGTCGTCGACTGGCGATCCACTGGGTGAGTTGGTTCAACCTGATGGCGATCAGAAAACACTGCACCATTTCTGGCGCGTCGTCGAAGCGGATTTTGTCACCACCGACAGCGGTTCGGGCATCGTGCACCAAGCGGCCGCTTTTGGTGAAGTCGACTATGAAGTTTACGACCGTGAACGACGCCGCTTTGTCGAAGGCCAGCAACCACAGTTGCTGTGCGCGGTTGGCCCTGACGGCAAGTTCGTCGAAGCGGTCAGCGATGACTTGATCGGCGTCTGGGTCAAAGACGCTGACAAGCCGTTATCGCGTCTCTTGAAAGAACGCGGTCTGATGTTCTTGCAAGAACAGTACTTGCACGACTATCCGTTCTGCTGGCGTGCTGATCAGGACCCGTTGATCCAATACCCGCGGGAAAGCTGGTTCATCCGCACGACCAAGTTCCGCGATCTGATGTTGAAAAACAATTCGCAGATCGGATGGCAACCAGAACATATTCGTGACGGTCGCTTCGGCAATTTCCTGGAATCGAATGTCGACTGGGCGCTCTCGCGTGAGCGTTATTGGGGCACGCCGTTGCCGATCTGGGTCTGCCAAGAAACTGGCCGGATGGAAGCGATCGGCAGCTACGACGAGTTGCTTGCCAAGCCCGGCATCAGCGGGACGGAAGTTTGGGAGCAAGCCAAGGCGGCTGACCCTGCGCTGGTCGACGATCTGCGTGTGCACAAGCCGTACATCGACGAAGTCACTTATGAATCGCCGTTCGCCGCTGGTGCGCGAATGAAGCGGGTCAGCGAAGTGATCGATTGCTGGTACGACAGCGGTGCGATGCCATTTGCACAGTGGGGCTGGCCACACAATGGCGATACCGAATTCAAATCGCAGTTCCCCGCGGACTTTATCAGCGAAGCGATCGACCAGACGCGTGGTTGGTTCTATAGCCAACTCGCGATCGCAACGATGTTGTTTGGCGAAGGGGCTTCGATCAGCGAAGACGGTTATGCTTCCGCACCAAGTGAGCTGACGAAGACGGACGCGGACTATCCGTTGCCGTTCCGCAACTGCATCGTGCTGGGGCTGATGTTGTCGCAGTGGTGGGAAGCCTTGGACGACGACGGCAAAAAAATCATCGCACTTGAAGAGAGCGAAACCAAACAGCACAAGGGCAAGAAGTTCACCAAGCAGATCGGGAAGATGTCCAAGAGCCTGCGGAACTATCGCAGCCCCGAAGAAATCTTTGATCGCTACGGTGCGGACGCACTTCGTTGGTACTTGTTTGCCAACCAAGCACCTTGGAATTCGATCATCTATGCCGAGCAGTCGATCAAGGATTCGATTCCAGAATTCTTGCTGCGTCTGTGGAACACGTACAGTTTCTTTTCGATCTACGCCGCGATTGATGGATTTGATCCGTGCGCCGCAGTCGACTTTGACGATCAGCTCTCGCCCGCGTCCTTGGCGTCGGCACCGAAGTATCGTCCGGCTGCAGAACGCAGCGAGATCGATCGATGGATTTTGTCGGAGCTTCAACAGACGATCGCCAAGGTGATCGAACGGATGGATGCGCTCGATAACTACAACGCATGCCAAGCGATTTCGTCGCTGTTGGATGGACTGAGCAATTGGTTTGTCCGCCGCAGTCGTGATCGATTCTGGGCGAGCGACAAGGAATCGCAAGACAAGCACGATGCGTACTGGACGCTCTACGAGACGCTGATCCAGCTGACGAAGCTGGCCGCGCCGTTCACGCCGTTTCTGGCCGATTCGCTGTGGAAGCGATTGACCGAACCGTTTGCCGGCAAGGTGCTCGAAAGCGTCCACCTGTGCGACTATCCGACCAGCGACGATTCCGTGATCGACGTCGAATTGTCCGAGTCGATGCGATTGCTTCGCGAGATCGCTTCGCTAGGCCGTGCGGCGCGAGCGGCAGAAAAGCTGAAGGTGCGGTTGCCGCTTTCCGAAGTCACCGTGATTTTGACGGACGATTCCAAGATCGGCTGGCTGCAGAACCACGACGCTTTGGTGCGTGAAGAATTGAACGTGAAAGCGGTTCACTACACCACCGAAGGCGACCAGTACGTGCAGTACACGGTGGTGCCGAACTTTAAACGTTTGGGCCCCAAAGTCGGCAAGCAAGTTCCCGCGGTCAAGAAGGCACTCGGCGAAGCAGACGGCAACGAGCTGTTGGCTGCGTTGCAATCGAAGGGCGTCGTTTCTATTTCGTTGGGTGATTCCGCCATCGAGCTCGATAGCGAAGACATCGAAGTTCGCTTGAAAGCGAAAGAGGGGTGGGCCGCGGCACAAGGCTTGGGCAGTGTCGTGGTGTTGAACACCGAAGTCACCCCAGAATTGCAGCGGGAAGGCATCGCGAAAGACTTGGTCCGTGCGATCCAAAATCAACGCAAAGCGATCGAGTGTGAATACACCGATCGGATTGAAGTTTCGATCGATGCGGCCGACGATCAAGTCGCCGAGGCGATCAAGGAACACGGCGCGTTGATCGGCGGCGAAACCTTGGCCGACACGTTGCAAGCCGGAACGCTTGAGGGTGTCGAGTCGGTCGATTCGGAACACGGCGCGGTCTATGTCCGCAAGGTGACGGGCTGATGTCAGAAGTCACTCCACTTCCGATCGCCGTGTTTTTAAGCGGCGGAGGGCGTACGCTCGAGAATCTGTTGGTGCATCGTGATCAACACGGATTGCCGATTGATGTGCGACTGGTGATCAGCAGTCGCGGGGACGTCCGAGGCGTTGAGATTGCGAAGGACGCGGGGATCGAAACCTTGGTCGTTCGCAAACGTGATTTTGACGAAGCGGGTTATTGCGACGCGATGTTCGAACCGGTGCGTCAGTGCGGTGCGAAGTACGTGATCATGGCTGGCTTTTTAAAGCACGTGATGATCCCCGATGATTTCGAAAATCGCGTGATCAACATTCACCCGTCGTTGCTACCCGCATTCGGCGGTCAGGGGATGTACGGCCACAACGTGCATGAAGCCGCGATCAAACGTGGTGTGACGATCAGCGGTTGCACGGTGCATTTCGTCGACAATCATTACGACAACGGACCGATCATATTGCAGCGAGCGTGCGACGTGTTGCCAAGTGACACGCCCGATCAGTTAGCCGCAAGAGTGTTCGAACAAGAATGCGACGCGTTACCAGCCGCAATCCGAACGTTAATCCCCGCTGGAGTCTAGCCTTGAGGCGATTTTCGGTTTCCGCGATGCCCCGCATCGCGTCTGTCTTCCGTAGTGGATGAGGCGACGAATCCCTTCTCGGCAGTTCCGTTTCGCAATACACGTAACTGCACGCTATCGCATTTCGGCTGATGGTTGGTTCGCTGGCGCTTCGATTAGCCGCCTTCGCGATAGCGAGCGGTTGCGTGGATAATGTGTTCACCGTTTTAGGCTATCCCATCGCGAACACGCTTTGCCACCTCTCCTCCAAGCAAGTTTGGCCGGCGAGCCAGTGTGGAAAACGAGACACGCGATGCGATTGGATCGACTCGGTTTTCGGGCCATCAATTTGCGATTTGCAATGTTCAATTTGCAATCGGGTCTCGCGGGGAACCGACGCTAGCGCGTATCGGCTAAGGTCGGATGAGGCGACGAATCCCTAGGACGAGTTGCTGCCTTCGCTGGAGTCTAGCCTTTAGGCGATTTTCGGTTTCCGAGATGCCCCGCATCGCGTCTGTTTTCCGTAGTGGATGAGGCGACGAATCCCTGCTCGGGTGATTTGATTCGGCAGTTCACGTAACCGCACGCTTCGCATTTCGGCTGATGGTTGGTTCGCTGGCGCTTCGATTAGCCGCCTTCGCGATAGCGAGCGGTTGCGTGACGTTTACCAGACGATTTTTTCGGCGTCGAAGATGGGGCCTTCGACGCAGGTTCGTTTGTAGTCCCATTCGCCGTCGTCTTGCTTGACCTTGGCCACGCATGAAAAACAGATCCCGATGCCGCAGGCCATTGGGGTTTCCATGGAAACTTGGCAATCGATTTGCCGACCTTCTAGACGCAGCGTTTCGCAGACCTCGGCGACCTTTTCCATCATGATCTCGGGGCCGCAAGTGACGACGCGGACGCTTTTGTCAGCCTCCAAGCTCCTGAGTCGTTCGGCTAGCACGTCTGGGACCAACGCACGCGTGCCTGCGGAACCGTCATCGGTGCAGAGCGTGACGTCGAAACCGGCTTGCCGAAACGCTTCGACGCCGGCGTGCAGCAAACTGCGACGGGCACCATAGATCACTTCTGCGTGACCGGCCCAACCGGATTCACGTCCGAAGGATTGCTTGCCCAGTGCTTCACGGCCCAGCAGTAGCATCGGGGTTTGGCCGATACCGCCGACCGCCATGATCAGGTGATCGCAGCTGCGGTTGGCAAACCCATTGCCGAGCGGTCCCCAAAGCGACACTCGCGTGCCCGCGGGGCTTTCGGCACAGGCCGTCGTGAAGGTGCCTTTCTTGAGATAAATCAGGTCGATGTACGTCGGTGTGCCCTGGTCATCGGGCAGCACGTCCCAGACGGCAAACGCACGTCCGATCAGCGGTGCGTTGACGTCGGCAAGGCGAATCATCACGAACTGCCCCGGCACACAGCTTTGGGCGATTGCTGGGCAGGCAACACGCAGCCGATACGTCGACTCGGCAACGGCTTCGTTGACGACCAATTCCGTTTCGTGCTGGACGAGACCGTCGGCGTAATAATCGGCGTGAAGTGATGACATGGTGTTCGCTGCCTTCGCAGTTCCTCGGTCGCGTTTTCGCGGAGGTAAAATGGACGTAGGGTTGCTCGGAGACTCTGCGACAGGGCTGCAACACAGAATTGCGGCTCAAATCGCGAGCACCGACGCACTACGGTAACGAAAAAGGGTTAAAACAGTGAAGCCCGCCGGGTGGTAAAATTGCTTCCCCCGCCCTGCCCTACTCTGCCCTTCCCCGCCCCGTGCCGGAACGCCGATCAGCGTGTTCCGGATCAACGCAAGAGTTTTTCCGATGAAGAAACCAAGCTTGCTGTGGACGATTGCCGCGTGTTCCCTGGTCGTGAGCATGCTGAGTGCCGGTCGAACTTCGGTCGCGCAAGACGTGCAGCTCGAAAACGCACCGCTGAAAACTTTGAATGATCACTTTCCGTTCGAAGTTCCCGACTCGGTCGATCAATGGAACGCTCGCCGCGAAGCGCTGCGTCGGCGAGTCTTGGTCGCAAACGGGTTGTGGCCGCTGCCAGAAAAAACGGAACTTCAGCCGGTGATCCATGGAAAAATCGAACGCGAAGGATTCACGGTCGAAAAGGTTTACTTCCAGTCGTTGCCCGGCCATTTCGTGTCGGGGATGCTGTTCCGCCCTGCTCCTGAGAACCAGCTTGGGGTTGTCGACGGAAAGCGTCCGGCGGTGCTTTGCCCACACGGCCATGGCGGCCGGACGATGAAGCTTTCGGATGCGGCACTGGCGAAGGAAATCGAAACCGGAGGCGAGGTTTTCGAGAGTTCGGGGCGCTATCCCAAGCTGGCACGCTGCGCCCAACTTGCGCGGATGGGATGTGTCAGTTTCATCTTCGACATGCTCGGCTATGCGGATTCACAGCAGGTCTCGTATGAGATCGCGCACCGTCATGCCGAGCCGCGGTTCGAAGAACGCGATCGCACCGAGCCGTGTTTCTACAGCATCGAAGCGGACTTGAAATTGCAAACGGTCATGGGGCTGCAAACCTGGAACGCGATCCGATCGCTTGATTTTTTGAGCGAACTTCCCGAGGTCGATTCGGACCGTTTGGGCGTGACCGGCGGCAGCGGCGGTGGGACGCAAACGATCTTGTTGTCAGCGATCGACCCGCGCGTCCAAGTCGCTTTTCCCAACGGCATGGTCAGTACTTCGATGCAAGGCGGTTGCTACTGCGAGAACTGCAATTACTTGCGAATCGGAACGGGCAATGTCGAATTGGCAGCACTGTTTGCCCCCAAGCCACAGGGTATGACGGCGGCGGACGACTGGACCAAAGACATGTTGACCGACGGTTATCCACAGCTGAAACAGCTCTACACCATGTTGGGTCAGCCACAGAATGTGATCTGCGGTGACTTATTGAAGTACCCACACAATTACAACCATGCGACGCGAGCGATCATGTATCCCTGGATGGCAAAGCACCTCGGGTTGCCGGAGGAAACGCCGCTGATCGAGTCTGATTTTGAAGCATTCACGGATGCGGAGATGGCAGTCTACGATGACGACCACCCTGCCCCTTCGGTGACTGGCGTCGAACACGAACGCCAGGTGCTGAAATGGTGGAGCGATCAGAACGAACAGGCTCTCGCTGCCGTGGTGCCGGGCGCTGGCGGAGGAGATTCAGCGGATCAGCTCAAGCAGTATCGTGATGTTGTGGGCGGCGCTTGGCGAGTCATCTTTGATCGCGATTTGCCGAATGCGGATGACTTGGAAGTTGAACAACTGAGCGAAAAAGTCGAAGGCGACGTGCGTCTGCGCATGGTGTTGGTGTCGCATCCTAAGTGGCAAACGGCGGTCCAGTACGCCGAGTTGTCGTTGGCGAAGGCTGGCGCATCGCCAAAGCGAGTCGTGGTCAATCCGAGCCACAACGGGATGCAGTCACGTTGGACGGAACAAGACGCGTTGGCGGGGTATGTGAAGAACTATCCAGATTCGACGGTTGTGATCCCATTTTTGCAAACGCCGCAGTTGGAAGACGATCAATTGGTGCAGCCATTGATCAATGATTCAAGAACCTATTCAGGATTTACGTTTGGGTACAACCGGCCATTGGTGGTGAAGCGATACGATCAATTGCTCTGTGTCTTGGCAGCCAGCGGGGCGGATTCGAGTAACATTCCGATGCGTTTGATCGGACAGTTTCCGGCGGCGATTGCTGCCGGAGTTTTTGCGGCTGAGCAAGTCGACGAATTGGTACTGACGAATCCCGGATATCGGTTTGCCAATGTCAGGCACTACCGTGATGCGGATTTCATTCCGGGCGCGAAGAAGTATTTTGACCTTCCAGGGTTGGTTTCGCTGCGAGCACCGCACCAAGTGACGTTTGACAGCGGTGACGCGTTTGAGTTGGTTGAGAAAGTGTATGCCGCAGCGGGAGCAACCGATGCGATCGCGGTGAAAGGTGCAGAGTAGCCGCTGGAGTCTCGCCTTGATGCGATTTTCGGTTCTGAGTCGCCGCACGGACAATGCTCTTCCGTAGTGGATGAGGCGACGAATCCCTGCTCGGCGGTTCCGTTTCGCATTTCACGTAACCGCACGCGATCGCATTTCGGCTGATGGGGGCTGGTGCTTCGATTAGCCGCCTTCGCGATAGCGAGCGGTTGCGTGGATAGTGTGTTTTTCGTTTTAGGCGATGCCATCGTGAACACGCTTTGCCCCCTCACGCCCGGCAACCATTTTTCAATTTGCAATGTTCAATTTGCAATTTGCAATCGGGTCTCGCGGCGGAACCGACGCTAGCGCGTACCGGCTAAGGTTGGACGAGGCGACGAATCCCTTGCTCGGTGTCAGCCTTCGCTGGAGTCTAGCCTTTAGGCGATCTCGTTTCCGAGAAGCCCCGCATCGCGTCTGTTTTCGTAGTGGATGAGGCGACGAATCCCTGCTCGGCGGTTCCGTTTCGCGTTTCACCTAACCGCACGCCATCGCGTTTCGGCTGATGAGATCGTTCGCTGGCGGTTTATGAGCCGCCTTCGCGATAGCGAGCGGTTAGGTGAACGGCGAGCTTGGGGAACAGATCTGGCTTTTGATACCCTGTTTGGGGTGCCAGTTTCACTGGTTGGGGGCTGGTAAGGCGGACGGATCGGGCGGAGATTGACGGCAATCCGGCTGAATTCTGACGAAAACCGAACCATTTACTGTGGTGGACTGTCTGCCCTGCTTCGGTGCCCTTGCTGCTATCAGCGGGCAAAATTATCCTACCGAGCTCAAATTTTGGCTCTTTCCTTACCCCTTTACGGTGAAATCTGGTCTTATGTCCAGCCCCACACAGCGACACGTTCTATCCGCGTTGGTGCAGAACGTTCCCGGTGTGCTTGCCCACATTTCTGGGATGCTTGCCTCGCGTGGTTTCAACATCGACTCCTTGGCAGTCGGTGCGACCGAAGACGACACACTCTCACGCATGACGTTTGTCATCATCGGAGACGACCGTGTCCTAGAGCAAGTTCGCAAGCAGCTGGAAAAGATCGTCACCGTGGTCCGGGTGATCGACGTCAGTAGCCGAGACTTTGTTGAGCGTGATTTGTTGCTGGTGAAAGTCCAAGCGGCTCCCGGTCCAAAGCGTGCCGAGATTCGTGAGTTGGTCGACATCTTCCGTGGCAAGATTGTTGACGTGGGCCCCGATGAACTGATGATCGAAATTAGCGGTCGGGAGAACAAAGTCCAGGCATTCATCGAACGTATCCGGCCTTACGGAATCACCGAGTTGGTTCGCACGGGGCGAGTCGCGATGGTGCGTAGTGACGCCGACGTGGCGGTTGCCGAGCAAACGAAAGCGACGGCTTAATCTGCGTCCCGCGATCGAATTTCAAACACGAACATATCCCCTTCCTTCATCCGTTCACCCCACTGCTTCATCTATGGCTGCAAAAGTTTATTACTGCAACGACGCCGATCTGTCGAATTTGAAAGGCAAGACCGTTGCCATCTTGGGTTATGGCTCGCAGGGCCACGCCCAAGCACAGAACCTTCGTGACAGCGGCGTCAATGTCATCATCGGACAACGCCCCGGTTCGGCAAACTACGACCTCGCCGTCTCGCACGGCTTCAAGCCACTGTCGATCGCTGACGCCGTCAAGCAAGCTGACGTCATCAACATTTTGCTTCCCGATGAAGTCCAAGCGGACGTCTACAAAGCCGACATTTTGCCAAACCTGGAAAAAGGCAACGTGTTGATGTGCTCGCACGGTTTCAACATCCACTTCCAACAAATCGTTCCGCCAACCGGTATCGACACCCTGTTGGTCGCACCCAAAGGCCCCGGGCACTTGGTCCGTAGCGAATATGAAAAGGGCGGTGGCGTTCCTTCGTTGATCGCTTTGGGCGAAGGTGCTAGCGAAGAGACCAAGCAAATCGGTCTGGCGTACGCGAAAGGCATCGGCGGCACGCGTGGTGGTGTGATCGAAACGTCGTTCAAAGAAGAAACCGAAACCGACTTGTTCGGCGAACAGGTCGTTCTGTGCGGTGGCGTCAGCGAACTGGTCAAAGCCGGTTTCGAAACGCTGGTCGAAGCGGGTTACCAGCCAGAAATGGCATACTTCGAGTGCATGCACGAGCTGAAGTTGATCGTCGATTTGTTGTACCAAGGCGGTCTGAGCTACATGCGTTACAGCATTAGCAACACTGCCGAGTACGGCGATTACGTCACCGGCCCACGTATCATCACCCCAGAAACCAAAGCGGAAATGAAGCGAGTTTTGGAAGAGATCCAAAACGGTACCTTCGCCCGTAACTGGATCTTGGAAAACCGCGGTGGTGCGGCGTTCTTCAAAGCGACTCGCCGTCGTGAGCAAGAGCACGGTGTGGAGCAAGTCGGCCGTGGCTTGCGTAAGATGATGTCCTGGATCGAAGAAAAAGAAGTCTAGGATTCTCTTCCCCATTCGTTTCGCGGCAAGCTATCGGTTTGCCGTGAAGCGTTGCCCTGAAAGCTGGATGCGTTAACAAGGAGCAAGCCATGTCAGAATCGAGTGTCGCGCGGCAACATCTACCTTCCGTTGCCGAAATTACCAAATTGCAAGTCGACACCGTTGCGGCATGGCATGAAGGACCGATCGAGAATCTCTACGAAGGGTTTCTCGAATTGGTCTGTCGCCAGCACGAATTCAATTATCGGCTGTGGCACGAAGAGGATATCGCTCGTAGCCCATCAGCCGATGACGAAAAGATCGCCGAAGTCAAACGGGCGATCGACAAGCTCAACCAGGCTCGCAATGACATGATCGAGAAACTCGATGATGCCATCACCGAAGTCCTGCAAACGCTGCACATCGAACCCGCCACCGACGCGCCGGTCAACACCGAAACGTCTGGCAGCGCGATCGATCGGTTGTCGATCATGTCGCTGCGTTTGTATCACTACCGCGAGCAACTCGAGCGAGACGATGCGGACGCCGAGCATCGCAACAAGGTCGCCGCACGAATCGACCTTTGCCAGCAGCAGCACGCGGATCTGTCGTTATCACTGCAGCAATTGCTCGATGATATCTTCGATGCCAAGAAGCGTCACAAGACGTACCGGCAGATGAAGATGTACAACGACCCGTCATTGAATCCCGAGATCTATAACGCGTAGCAGCGTGTCGAGCGACGTTCGTCACTCGCAAGCAATCGCGTATCGGCTGATGGTTGGTTCGCTGGCGGTTTTATTAGCCGCCTTCGCGATAGCGAGCGGTTGCGTGGATGGTGTGTTTTTCGTGTTTGGTGGTCCCATCTTGACCACGCTTTGCCCCCTCACCCCCGGCAACCAATTTTCAATTTGCAATGTTCAGTTTGCGATTTGCAATCGGGTCCCGCGGCGGAACCGACGCTAGCGCGTAACGGCTAAGGTCGGACGAGGCGACGAATCCCCTGCTCGGTGTCAGCCTTCGCTGGAGTCTAGCCTTTAGGCGATTTTCGGTACTTCAAACGCCGCCCCGCACCCGCGATCTCAGCCACAACGGACCGTAACCACTCAACCGCTCGCTATCGCGAAGGCGGCTGATGGCGTTGCTTCTTTCAATCGTCTGCTTTACTCGCGTCTTTGATCACGAACCTCGCTTTCAAACGCGCGACCTCGCTTGCCAATCCGGCTTGCTTCACGCTGCGAAGGACTTCGTTGAAATCCTTGTACGCGGCAGGGGCTTCGTCCTTCGGATAAAACCGGCAATTGCTCAAGATGTCTTGCTCGTCGAATTCACGATCGATCGTCGACTGATCCAGTTCACGAATTGCCCGTTTACGTCCCAGGACTCGTCCAGCGCCGTGGTTCACGCTGTAGCACGACTTCTCCGCTCCGGCATCCGCCACCATCACTGCCGACCCATCGCGAGGATTCCCTGGCAACAAGATCGGGTGACCGGTCTCGGCAAAAGGGGTTCCGGCGAGCGAAAAGTGACCACCAGGAATCGCGCGTGTCGCACCTTTGCGGTGCACCCACGATTTCTGGTTGTTGACGATTTCCTGTCGCGCGATGTTGTGACTGATGAAGTACACCAGTTGCCCGATTGTTCCCGGAAGCACTTCTTGAAACGCTTCCAAAACCAAGGCGTTGATCAACAGGTGGTTCACCGTCGCAAAGTTGGATCCCAAAGCCATGTCATCCAAGTAGTCGTTCGCTTCGGCAGTCCCCAATGGCGCGTAGACCAATTGACGATCCGCACCGGGCAACGGGATTCCCCATCGCTCGAATTTCGATTGCAACAGCTTGAACTGATAGCTGGCCAGGTTGTGCCCGAAACCACGCGATCCGCAGTGCGACAAAAACGCGACGTGACCATCGACGAGGCCAAAAGTCTTGGCGACGTCTTGAGCCCGTTGATCCTCGGCGATTTCAACCACTTCGCATTCTCCAAAGTGATTCCCGCCACCGTAGGATCCGAGCTGCCCAGCCTTCGCTGCAAAGTTCTTTTGGTGTGGTAGCGTCAACAGTTGATCCAAACGCTGCGCAAGCGCATCGGTCGTTTCATCGTGACCGACGTGAAAGGAGTCTTCACAGCGGTCTGCCCACTCAGCCGGAATCCCCAGGTCCGCGCAGACATCTGGACTTGCCCCTTCGATCACAGCTCGCTTTCCCAAGTCCTCGTCGACATGGCGTGCCTTTTTAACACTGCGTTGTCCTTTTCCCGTTCCCGTTGGGGTTCGCTCGCAAATTGCGTTGATCAACGCCCGACGGGTTTTGCGATCGGTGACCGCGTCGGCTGGGAGGTCCAGCTGCAGCAAACTCATCGAACACTTGATGTCGACGCCGACGGGACCGGGATAGATATGCGTCGGCGAAGCCATCACACATCCGACCGGCGCGCCGTATCCACAGTGAGCATCGGGATTGAGGACCAACTCAGTCACACCAGGAGCGGTGCGTGAATTAATCGCTTGCTGAATGCACAGGTCATCAAAGGTTTCACGGATCGCTTCCGTTCCGATCACGGTGATCGGTGCGGTCGTCCCGGTTGGCAAAATCGCAGTCGCATCGCCGGTTGGAATGAATTTCGTCATCGCTCGTTTCAAGTCTCTCGTTGATCTAGTTGCTGTGTTTTAGCAAACAGAGCCTTAGCAAACAGAGTCACCGGGGGTGGGTGGGGTTCACCGGAGGATCAAAGATGCGACGCAAAGGTCTTTGCCCACGCGATCAATCCGAGTTCAGTTGCTAGCATCAAGCTGGACGGTTCTTCAGCTGTTTTCCGCTTGTGACCAACGCTTCCGACTTCGTAGGATCGCGACCCGGAGTCGGTGGATTCGTGCGCCGACGTCATTTATCAACGCTCCACACCTTAGATTGAAACGCTTTTGGCCGGCACGGAAGCCATCGCCGATTTGCGTCCCCGGCAAAAGAAACCCCGGGGCGGACGCCGCTGCGCCGAGGAAAAACCTCGAGCGGGCAGCCTTGCGCCGCAAACGAACACCAATTTTGGTGTGATCAAATTTATCGCCGCGTTTGCAGTGGTTCTCGCGACCTTCGCGGTCGAACCATCGCACTTGGTCGCACAATCGGTCACGGTTGACGGTGAGATTCGACTGTCGGGTCAAACGTTGTTCCGTTGGCACGAAGGCCAGACGCAGATGTCCTTGGCCGAAGGCAATTGCCGGCTCGAATTCAACGGCAAAGCGTATCTGGCCAACAAAGTCCTCGTGGTCACCGACGGTCCGCGTGGAAACGTCCGCAACCGTTTGGCAATCGAAGGCCTAGGCGGGACGAAAAAGTCCGCCACTGAGCCGTCGCAACCATTGGTGGTGACACTTCGAAGCGATGACGAACCTCGCGTGCAATCGGATCAATACCGTGCCAAGCCGGCGAGTCGTCCTTTCCTGCTCGACTACCTAGAACAATCGCTCGCGCGCCAGGCTGCGACCTCGGAAGTTGCTCAAACCCAGTTCGTCCAAGGCGGCCAAACGCAGTCGATTCCCGTCCCGGAGCCGATCCCAGACGACAACGTCAACACGCGCCAATGGGAAGTCCCAAATCCGCCGCTGTCGCGATTGCCGACGGAACTAACCGGTCCCAATACCTTCAATGGGCCAAGTACATCAGGTGGTTTCGGCGATAGCTATCCGATCGACCAGTATTCGGTCGCCGATCCCCTGGAACCGACCAACAACAGCGAATTCCTGTTTGGCGGCGGAACCAAAGGGGTACAGATCGGCCCCCGCCATCCATCATCTCCGCCGCGAGTCGACATGACCTTGGTGCCGGAGACGAATGAAACCGTTGTCATCGGTCGCGGTGGTGTCGTGATCACGATTCGTGATGTTTCAACACAATTTCCCGATGGCCGGGTGATGGATTTTGGCACCGTCACGATTTCGGCAAACCGTGTTGTCGGTTGGGTGCCCAACATGGTTGATGTCATCAACGGCGACGCCAGCTTTAACTCCGCTGATGGTGAGTTGTACTTGGAAGGCGACATTGTATTTCGCGCCGGCGACTCGCTGATTTATGCCGAATCGATGTATTACAACGTCGTCAAAGAAACCGGCATGGTGCTCGATGCCGAAGCAATCACGACGATACCGGAGTACCAGGGCGTCGTGCGTTTGAAAGCTGAAGTGCTGCAGCAAATCTCGCATGGAAATTTTCGCGCGTTCGATGCCGCCGTGACCAGCAGTCGGCTGGGCGTGCCGCGGTACTGGCTGCAAAGCGAGACGTTGGAGTTCTACGAAAAGACACGCAGTGTTGTTGACCGCGACAGTGGGCTGCTGGTTTCGGACAATGACCCCTTCGTACGCAGCAAGAACAGCTTTGTATTTGTCGGCGGGATACCGATTTTTTATTGGCCGCGGTTTGCCACCAGCCTTGAACGCCCGGTGTTTTACATCCAGGGGATCAAGGTTCGAAATGACCAAAATTTTGGCAGCCAGATCTTGCTGGACTGGGATATCTTTCAGCTCTTGGGGATCGACAACATTCCCGAAGGTGTCGATTGGCAACTCTCGACAGACTACCTCAGCAAACGTGGGCCGGCGCTTGGCACGACGTTCAAGTATGACGTGCCAGCGTTCTTCGGATTGATGGGACATACGCGTGGCAACTTGGATGTCTGGGGAATCGACGACAGCGGGCTGGATCAACTCGGCCGAGGTCGGATGGATTTGCCGCTGGAGGAAACCACACGTGGCCGTGTGAAGTGGCAACACCGTCAGAAGCTTGCTAACGATTGGGAAGTTACCGGGCAGGTCGGCTACTTGAGCGACCGCAACTTCCTGGAGCAGTACTTGGAATATGAATGGGACCAAAACCCAGATCATGTCACCGAGCTGCGGGTGCAAAAGTACTATCACAATCAGCTGTTCGAGCTGTCGGCGACACCGCAGCTAAACACGTTCTTCCAAAAGACGGAACGGTTGCCGGAGTTCAATCACTACCTGTTCGGCAGTTCGATTCTGAACGATCGCCTGACGTGGCAGATGCACAACCACGCGTCCTATTCGAAGCTAAACCAGGCCGACGATCCGCTGGATCCGGTTCAAGCGGCAAACTACTTTCCGCTTCCTGGTGAGATGGATCGCGAAGGCGTGATCGCATCGACGCGACAAGAACTGGCAATGAACCTGGACTTTGGTCCGTTCAACATTCGCCCCATCGCTTCCATCGAAGCCTCACACTACGGCGAAGCTGCCGACGGCGATTCGCTGACTCGCTTGCTCGGCCAATCGGGCGTCCAAGTGAACTTACCAATGGTTCGTGTTGACCCCACGATCCAAAGCACGCTGCTAAACATGCGTGGCTTGGCTCACAAAATGGAATGGAAGGCAGAGTACTGGTACGCCGACAGCAACACCGACTTGGACGAGTTGCCCTTCTACGATGCACTTGATGACGATCCACAGGAACAGTTCCGACGTCGATTTATCGGCTCGACGTTCAATGGAAGTCTGCCAACGGCATTCGACCCCCGAAATTATGCGTATCGTCAAGGCGTGCAGCGATGGTTGGCCAGTCCTAGTGAAGTGGTTGCCGACGACCTGCAGCAGATCCGCTTGGGACTGAATCAACGTTTCCAAACAAAACGCGGATTGCCTGGACAAGACCGGATTGTCGACATCATCCAGTTCGATGTCGAAACGATTTTGTTCCCTCGCGAAGACCGCGACAACTTTGGTGAAACCCTGGGGCCAACGACTTATGATTTTCGCTATCACATTGGCGATCGCTTGTCGTTGGTTAGCGACGGGTACCTCGACTTTTTCGACGAGGGGCTTCGTTCGTTAAGTGCGGGCGTTCGCAGCAGTCGCCCTGGTGTGAGCGATTGGTACGTCGGCATGATGTCTTTGGAAGGCCCGATCAGCAGCACCGTCTTCCGATCGAACTTCGATTATCGGGTGAACGAAAAGTGGATCGTCTCGGGCGGGACCACGTATGACTTCGGCAGCACTGGTTATGTCGGCCAGAATTTTGGGATCACACGCATCGGCGAATCGATGCTCGTAAGACTGAACATCGCCGCGGACCGTGGACGCGACAACGTCAGCTTTGGGTTTGTCATCGAACCACGATTCTTCCCACGACTGTTGGGCAACGTTGGCGGTGGCATGATTCCTCCGCCGGGCATCGAAGGTTTGGAATAGCATTTCGATTGGCAGCTGCTACTGGCGTGTTTCGCCGTTGATGCTTCGCCGGACCCAATCGACATAGCCTGGATCGGCGTCACTGCATGGCAGCATCACAATCTGTGGCTGCGTGTAGGGGTGCAGTTTCTGCAGCCCACGCATCAAGGCGTCGCTCTGATCGGCCGCCGTTTTGATCACCAAGCGGACTTCAGGGTCCACGCAAATTTTGCCGTCCCAGCGGTAATAGCTTTTGATCGGGGCGTCGATTTGGACACAGGCAGCGAGATGCTGGTCGATCAGCGACTGGGCTAGCGTTTCAGCTTGTTGCTGGTCCGAAACGGTGGTCAAACAAACGACAAGTTGGGGACGATCATCCATTGGGAAGCGAACCTTATTGAGAAGCAATTTCAGCAGCGAAGCCGGCCAAGAGTACTGTTGATTTGAACGGTTCTCAACAAGGGCACGCGAGGACGCTATTTTCTGAAAACCCTCCCGCAGTCGGTCGGATAGCGGTTGCCGAGGGCCTGTCTTGGGCGCTATTGTTTCGAACAGCAGACGCAATCCCAATCCAGAATCGAGTCACAAGAATCAGGAGACTATAGATGGACTATCAACCGATCATCGACCAATTGAACGAATGCCTGAAGCATGAATGGACCGGCGTGGCTCAGTACTCGCAAGCAAGCTTTTTGATCGAAGGCGTGTGGCGTGAAGTTTACGCCGGGACCTTCATCGAAAACGCCGAAGAGTCATTCGGCCATGCGAAGCTCGTCGGCGAAAAGATCTCCGCCCTCGGTGGTGTCCCCGTCGTCACCCGCAACGAGATCAAGCAAACGCGTGACCTGACCGAGATTTTGAAGAACAGCTTGGAATTCGAATCCAAAGCAGTGGAGATGTACACCAAAGCGTTGGACCTGGCCGAAGGCGATCGCGCCCTGGTGATCTTCTTGGAAAACATCCTGGAAGAAGAACAAGAAGGCGTTGACGAGTTCACGAAATTGTTGCGTGGCAGCGAAGCGATGGAATCAGCCAAGAGCAGCACGAAAACCGCGTAACACGTTACCAAAACACCGTCTGCCTTTCTTGGGCAGACACCGAGCGACGACGACGCCCCGGCCATTCGGCTGGGGCGTCGTTCATTATATTGGGAATTGTCGCGAAGCCTTTGCCGAGACACCACTTCGTTTGTTCCGCAGAAGCGGTCGCAGCGGAATCTGGGGGATTTTTATCGCCAATCCCTAATAAATCCGATCAGCGTGCGTCCTTTCATGCGGCTACGTTTCACCGAATAGCGGTGGGCGTGGCCACTCATCTGTTCACGCATCTGGCTCAAACTCTTTGCAACGGTGATCTGAAATGATCAATCGCGATCTCAACCAACGAAAATCTCGACGCTCGCGACGCAAACGTCGTTCTGCGAAAGCGATCGCGGCACTCCTTCTCATCGGATTGATCCCCAAAAACGTCATGGCCGAACCAATCGGGTTTATGGAAAAGTTCGCCCTTTCGGCGGACCGCGAATCCGTGCTCTCGGAACTGATTCCGGGTAGCGATGATTTCTACTTCTTCTACTGCCTGCACTACCAAAACACGCAGCAACTCGATCGTGCCGAAGCGGCCTTGAAGGCCTGGAGCAATGCCCGCAAAGGGGCTATGTCGCCGCTGATGCAAGCGATGACAGAGCGGCAACGATTGTTGACGTACGATCGCAATCCAGGCGAATCGATCGACTACCTGATCCGACGGCTCAACATCCAACTGAACCATTCGGCCCCCGCCCGCAAAGGCGAACGTCGCTACCCCAGCCAAATCGCAGACGAACTGCTGTCACCACAACAGATCGTCAAGCGGTCACTACACGACAACGTCGCCTTGTCTCCACTGGGAATGCAAATCGCCGCGGACTGGTTCCTCGGCGGCCAGCCCGGTGACCTGGGATTGGATCTAAATGCATTGCTGAAACGGGTCAACGGTCCCTACCTGAAATCGCTTGATCGACTAGTCATCCAAGAACTGAATCAGCGGAACGAGCGTGATCGCCGTTTCGGTGACTTGCCCGCGCACCAGTTTTTGACACTCGAAGAACTTGATGAAGTCGCCCGTCGTGTCCCCACGGTCGCCGATGACAACGAGTTCGTTGATGCAAAACTGTACCGTCTGCGCCCCAACGCTGACATCGACCTGAGCCAACAGCCCGAAGAGCGGCTTAAGTACTTGCGCCGTGTCGAGCAGTACACCCAGACGCTGTCGGCGGCGTACAGTTCGCTGAAAGCGAGTTCCGCATATCGCTTGCTCGAAGCAAACTTGAAAGCGGGCATTTGGGACAAGGAGTTGTTCCTACGGTACCTGCAACTGCCGCGTCAGAGTTCGATCATCAGTCCAATGATCGCGCGACTTCCCAATCGTGCGAACTTGAATCAGGATTTTTCCAGTGTTGCGTTTTTGCCGCCGATCGGCAGCGACGAAGCGCTGATCGAAACCTACCTCGAACACTTTTTGCTCGACGCGACCGGCATCGACGAGTACACGCGATATCTTCAGCCCGATTTTGTCCGTCGTGTGTTCGCACGCACCAAACTGATGTCGGGTGTCACCAATGAACAGCCGTACTTCGAAATGTTGTCGGCTGGCGAACGCAAAGAACTGCGTGACAAAGTGGAGCTAACGTTTGCCCCACAGAACCCAACGCGATTTGCAAGTGAGGACACGACAGAACTGCTTGTGGATGTCAAAAACATCGACAAGCTTGTTGTCCGCGTCTACGAAATCAACTCTCTTGCATACTACCGCACACATCAAGAAACGCTTGATACCGACGTCGATTTAGACGGTCTGATTCCGACCCACGAACAGACGATCGAGTACGACCGTCCGACGATCGTACGTCACCGTGAAACGATTCGCATTGACGAGACGAAGGGACGCGGCGTTTGGATCGTCGACTTGGTTGGCAAAGGCCGACGGGCACGAACGATCATCCGCCATGGCGACTTGAATACCGTTCGTTCGCAAACGGCCAACGGCGTCCAAATCACAGTGCTCGATGAAAACCGCAATGTCATCAACGACGCTAAGCTGTTCGTCAACAATCAAGAGTTTGCGGCCAAGGAAAACGGGAAGATTTCAATCCCGATGGTCAGCCAAATCGCAGACGGCCAAGCCATCGTCTACGACGGCAAAATTGCACGCACGTTCCGCTTGGAACACCTGGTCGAAAACTATGAGCTGCAAGCTGGGTTCCTCGTCGATCCGGCGCTGATTCAATCGGGCGGCCAAACGACGTTGGTGGTCCGACCACGCTTGTCACTCGGTTCGCAGCCGGTTGATCCAGGAATCTTGTCCAAAGCGTCGTTGCGAGTCACCGCAACCGATTTGGACGGGATCGAAACGACCAAGACGTTCGAAAAAATTGAACTGAATCAAGCCCAAGAATACGCCATCGATTTCCGCGTTCCATCGCGTTTGGCAAAACTCAGTTTCCATTTGTCCGGCAAAGTTACTGGGCTGAGTGATCGACGAGAACGCGAACTCGCAGCCGATCACACGGTTCAGCTCGCTGGCATCCGCCAATCCAATCAAACGGTCGACGCATTTTTGACCCGTGATGGCGACGATTATGTGATCGAAACCCGGGGCCGCAACGGGGAACTGATCGGTGGCACCACGGTGACGGTCAAGTTCCTAACCGACCTTGGCCAATACCGCCCCGAAGTGACATTGCAGTCCGATGACCAGGGACGCGTCAATCTTGGACCGATGGCACCGGTTCAACAGTTGTCGTATAGCGTCAATGGTGCGACATGGCACCAGTTTGATGCACAGATCAACAAACACGTTTGGCCGTCGGCAGTCCACTTGGCAACGACCGATGAATTGCGTTTGCCACTGGCCGACGGAAGCACTGCCGAAAACTATCGGTTGCTAGAAGTACGTGATGGGGTCGTTCAACAAGACCTCTCGGCGAAGCTGTCGGTTGCGGCGGGGCAATTGCTTGCCAATGACCTTCCGCCAGGCGATTACACATTGATCCAGCGTGAAACAGGGGACGCGACCAGTGTCGCAGTTGTCGAAGGCGAAAAGGTCGGCGATGTGATTGCCGGTGAAGTTCGCCACCGCCAACAAAGCCAACAAGTCCCGTTGGCGATCGAATCCATTCGGCGGCAGGATGACGGCAGTGTTGCGATTCAGCTTGCGGGCAACACAGACCTCGCACGCGTGCACCTGATCGCGTCGCGTTACTTTGGTCCGAAGCTTCCGTTGAATTCATTACATCTTGGCCTGCCACGATTGAATGGGCGGCAGCTGTCGCTGTCACGTTCCGGCTATGTGAGTGACTTGCGTCTGGGTGACGAGTACGAGTATGTGCTTCGCCGTCAGTTCGCGGAAAAGTATGCCGGCGTGATGCTTCCGCAGCCCAGTGTATTGCTGAATCCGTGGGAAACGGAAACCACAAGCAATCAATCGCAACAAGTAATGGCGGGTGACGCGCCCGCCCCCTCGGCAATGGCTGAACCGGCCCGAGATGCCGCGATGGGAGCCGCTAAAGCAGCTTCATTCGTGCAAAGCGAGACGGGATCCGATTTTGATTTTCTGCGTGATGCCGGCGTTTTGGCGGCGAACTTGATTCCCGACGAAAATGGCAGCCTTGTCGTTCCTGCGGATGTCGTGGCCGGAATGCCAATCGTCCAAGTGATCGTGTCGGATCCGCTGACGGTGATGCAACAAACCGTCACCGGACCTTTAAAAGAAGCCGAAATTGATGACCTGCGATTGGCAAGCTCCCTTCCGGCCGAGAAAGCATTGTCGTTCGAACGCGTCGTCTCCGTCGTGACACCTGACCAGCCGCTGGATCTCGAAACGCTCGGGTCAGCACAGCTTCAAGTCTTCGGTGATATCGCTTCGCTGTTGTCGCTGTACCGAACATTGGTCAGTGATGATCGCTTCGCTGACTTTGATGTGCTCGCCCGTTGGCATGCGATGGACGACGAACAAAAACTGACTGAGTATTCGAAGTTAGCTTGCCATGAATTGCATCTGTTCCTTTACATGCACGATGGCGAGTTCTTTAACTCGGTCATTCGCCCCTACCTCGCAAACAAGAATGAAAAGCAATTCATCGACCACTGGTTGCTGGGAGATGACCTGACTTCCTATGGGGAACTTTGGCGCTACCAACACCTTTCCGCTGCGGAACGTGCGTTGTTGGCAATGCGTCTTCCCGAGATGCGTTCATCGATCATCCGCGACCTGAATGAAACCGTTGATGCGATGAAAGATGACTTTGACCGCCGCCGAATGCTTGTCGAAACCGCGCTGCAATCCCGCGGATTGTCCGTCGCGTTCGATCGCGAGGAGATGGCAGCGGAATCTGATTTCGCGGTGCCACAATCCTTGGGCTACGCCATGGGCGGCATGGGAGGCGGCATCGATGGACTGTCACAAAATCAGGTGAAGGAATCGTTGCAACGATCCAGAGCCGTACAGTTGTTCCGCAAACAGCCCGCTAACACGCCGATGTTGGGGCGGCGGATGAGCGGGATGCTCTCCGAGCGGGAACTGGGGGACACGCGATACATGTACCAGCAGTTGGACAGTACCAAGCAATGGGCCGAAAACCAATTCGACCATGTTCGTACCGTCGGCAGCAATCCGTTGGACCTAATCCCGATCAATGCGTTTTGGCGTGACTTGGCGGGGCAGGACATCAGCGAAGGCAACGCACCTGCGATGTCAAACCATCTGCTGGCTCCAACGACCAGCCGTCATTCGGCGCTGCTCGCACTCGCGATGAGCGGGTTGCCATTGCAAGCGGGGGAAATCGGATTGCCGACGAAACCCGAGACGATGTATCGGCCGGAACATTCGGTCGCCCTAATCGCCAAACGCTTGCGTGAATTGCAAACATCTGATGAAAACGCCAGCGTATTGATCGGGCAACTGTTCCGATTGAGCAATCCCAACCCGAACGAAGACGAAGAGAAAGCCGTCACGGAAAAGTTCTTGACCGGACGTGCCTACAAAGGCCAAGTGGTCGTGTCGAATCCGACAGCCGAGCAAAAAACGTTGGAAGTGTTTTGGCAGATCCCGGCAGGCAGCCTGCCGCTCGCTGGAAGCCAAATGACCGACAGCAAAACGTTTGTCGTCAATGCCTTCGGAGTTGCGTCGGTCGAGTACGAGTTTTACTTCCCAGCCGCTGGCGAGTTCGTCCATTACCCGGCGAACGTTTCTGCTGGTGATGAATTGCTCGCGTCTGCCGATCAGATGAAATTCCGCGTTGCGGATGAATGGAGTGACGACGAAGTCACTTGGCAACGAATTGCCGTCGACGGTAGCGCCGATCAAATCCGCGATTACTTGGCCAAAGCAAATTTGCACAAACTCGATTGGAGTCTGGTGTACCATCGACTTCGTGACAAAGCCGTCTATGGCGTGGTCACCGATGCTTTGAAAACCGCAAAGGTCCCACAAACTGACGTTTGGGCCTATGGCTTCTATCACAAAGACGAATCGGCGATGCGACGGTATCTGTCGCTACGCAACGACCTGATTCAGAGTGTCGGCCCCGAACTGGATTCGACATTGTTGACGGTCGACGCGATTGATCGCCAAAGTTACGAACACCTCGAATACGCTCCCTTGGTCCGCGCCCGAATCCACCGGCTGGGTGACCAAGACGAGATTCTGAATTCGAAGTTCCTTGGCCAATACCAACAGTTCGTCCGTGGACTCGGTTTTCAACCTTCAATTGACGTCGAACAGAAACTGCCGCTGTCGTACTACTTGTTGCTGCAGAACCGAATCGAAGAATCGATTGCCGTATTTGGCGAGCTCGATCGTGACACCGTCGAGACGCAGCTGCAGTACGACTACATGGCCGGTTACTTGGCGATGCACCGTGGCGACTACGAAACGGCGCTACAAATCGCCAACGCCCATGCGAACCATCCGGTCCCGCGTTGGAAGACTCGCTTTGGACAGATGGCGTTGCAAGTGCTGCAACGATCTGACCTGATGGATTCCGGGCAATTGGTTTCCGTCGACAGTTCCGAATCAGGCGATGCGAGTGTTTCGCCACAAGCGGCTGACTTGGCGATAGCTGACCGTGACCGGGCGAACAGCCAAGCCTCGGCCGAAGTTCCGGAAGCCTCGATCAAAGTCGAAGGCGATCAGATTCGGATCGACCATCGCAACACCGACCAGGTTGAATTGAACTTTTACGGCGTGGATCTGGAGCTGTTGTTCAGCAAAGCTCCATTTGCCCGCAACGACTTGCAAAAGATCGCGATGGTCAGACCGACGCAATCGGAAACGGTACAGTTGAATGGCTCGTCCGGCACAACACGATTGGAAATTCCACGACAACTGCGCAGTCGGACGCTGCTGGTGGAAAGCCATGTCGGTGCATCGCGTAGCACCACCTTGTACTACGGTGGTGAACTGACGACGTATGTCAGCGACGCGTTTGGCCAACTGCAGACCACCGACGCGACCACACATCGTCCGATCGCGGGAGCCTACGTCAAGGTTTACGCTCGGTACCCTGGCGGCGACGTGCGGTTCTTCAAAGACGGTTACACCGATGGCCGAGGCCGGTTCGACTACACCAGCATCAGTGCGGCGGACGCCAAAGGCGCCGAGCGATACGCGATTCTTGTACTGAGTGAAACCAAGGGTGCGACCCTGCATGACGTTGCCGCGCCCTAAAGGCAACCTGCAATGAATGACTGATCAGCAAAAGAGCTGATCAGAAAAAGAGGCGAGCGGCAAAAGAAAAGAGGGTGCAACCGGAAAACCGATTGCACCCTCTTTCGTTTCATTCAATTGATACGCTGTCGCCTACCAGTTGCGGCCGCCTCCGCCGCCGCCGCCACGATGACCGCCGCCACCGCCACCGCCGCGGTAACCTCCGCCTCCGCCACCGCCACCACCACGTGGCGCGCGTTCTTGAGCTTCATTAACCCGGAGAGGACGACCTTCGTAGTCGTATCCGTCCAGGGCTTCAATGGCTTCTTTTGCCGCCTCATCAGCCATTGTTACAAAGCCAAAGCCGCGGCTTCGGCCCGTTTCACGGTCGGTCAGGACGATGGCATCATCAACCTGGCCATACTGCCTAAAGAGTTCTTCCAACTTTTCGGTCGTCACGGACCAAGCTAGATTCCCCACATACATCTTCATCGCTTCAATCGCTCCCTAGTCCAGAAGGCCTATGCACTCGGAGCAGTCGGCGACGCACACACAGCGGTCCATTTCGTTCTGAGAGTTCGGTCTTCAATCACACGGGACGGCGCCAACCGCCATCCACTCAAGCGACGAGTGTAACACTATTTCTAGGTGGGTTGGCAATCATTCTGCTGGGTATATTCACTTCCTTGCAAAAAGTTCATCCTTTTAGCCCTTGCTTAGATGGTGACCGGAACACCCGAACAGCATAGTTATTACCCTCACTGGCAATGATGGCAAACCAGCCAGGTGTGGATTGGCTGCCAAACCGGCACCCGGCCCCGTCGGATCGCAGTGATTGACGACCACACCGAAACGCACGACCATGGATTCCCCATCAGAATCGTCTTGGCGGCCCCTCGCGGCGGCCCTTTCTTGGCTGCTCCCACGCTTCCTCCATCCACTGGTCGCTGATCAATCATGTCAGATCGCATTTCGCGGATTGCCAATCGCCTCGCCATCGCGGTGCTGTTCACATCCCTGCTGACATTTGCCGGGTGCGGTTCGAAACCCAACAAGACATCCTCGAAACTGAACGTGGTCACCACTGTCGGAATGGTCGCCGACCTTGTTCGACAAGTCGGTGGCGACGAAGTCGAGGTGATACAGATCTGTGGGGCTGGAGTCGATCCACACCTGTATAAACCCACGCGAGACGACGTGCTGCGCATTCGCGCCGCAGACATTGTCTTTTACAGCGGCCTGAAACTCGAAGGCAAAATGGTCGACACGCTCGAAAAGGTCGGCAAATCCAAACCCGTTTTCGCCATCACAGACACGATCGATCGCAGCGAATTGCTTTCCGGCGACGCCACTGAAACTTCATCTGACTCCGCACACGCCGATCCGCACCTGTGGAACGACGTTTCTCTGTGGAGCCAGTGTGTGCCGCTGATCGCCGAACAACTCGGCAAACTGCGACCTGAGGCGGCAGAAAAATTCAACGCCGCGGCGGATACCTATCAAACGCAATTGGCCGAACTGCACCAATACGGCAAAGACGTCACCGCATCGATTCCGGAGCAAAGCCGTTTGCTGATCACCTCGCATGACGCATTCAGCTACTTCGGCCGCGCTTATGGACTGGAGGTGCAAGGCATCCAGGGAATCTCCACCGAATCCGAGGCGGGACTACGACGCATCAACGAACTCGTCGACTTACTGATCGATCGCAAGGTCACCTCCGTATTTATCGAGAGCAGCGTCCGCCCCAAAAACGTCGAAGCCCTGATCGAAGGCGCGTCCCAACGCGGACATGAAGTCGAAACCGGCGGGGTACTCTACAGCGATGCGATGGGATCGGAAGGAACTTATGAAGGAACCTATGTCGGAATGCTGGACCATAACTTGACGACTACGGCGAAGGCGCTCGGCGGAGTGGTGCCAGAAGGAGGATTTCAGGGTAAACTCTCGGGAAAAACCGACTCCCACTGATGCCTGACCCGAACCTATCGTCCGAAGTCGACGCTGACGCTCCAGTCGTCGATGCTCCCCAATCCGAGACCCCAGCGTTTTCTGACACGTCGCTGTCGAACGTTCCGCTGTCGGTTTATGACCTGACGGTGGCGTATCATCGCAAACCGGTGATTTGGGACGTCTCCTTCGATTTACCGGCGGGCAGCTTAATCGGAATCGTCGGACCTAACGGCGCGGGGAAAAGCACTCTGCTGAAAGCGTCGATGGACCTGATCCCGCGTGCGTCGGGCCGAGTCCGGTTCTTTGGCCAAAGTTATCGCCAAGCCCACAACCGCGTCGGCTACGTCCCGCAACGAGAAAGCGTCGACTGGCAGTTCCCAGTCAGCGCTCTCGATGTCGTCACCATGGGTTTGTACGACAAGATCGGATGGTGTCGTCCGGTACGAAAACGGCACCGTGCCCTGGCCCGAGAAGCATTGCGACGGGTCGGGATCGGAGACTTGGCAGACCGTCAAATCAGCCAGTTGTCTGGCGGCCAACAGCAGCGAACGTTTCTGGCGCGTGCGTTAGTACAAGACGCTGACTTGTACCTAATGGACGAACCATTCGCCGCCGTCGATGCGTCCACCGAACATGCCATCGTCGAAATCCTTCGCGAGCTGAAAAGCCGTGGCAAGACTGCCGTTGTCATTCACCATGACTTGCAAACCGTCCCCGAGTACTTCGACTATGTCGTGCTGCTAAACATGCGGGTCGTCGCTCACGGCCCCGTGATGGACACGTTCACGCCCGAGAATCTGCAAAAGACCTACGGAGGTCGACTCACGCTTTTGGACGAAGTCACCGAAGCGATGCGTCGGCGTGAATCGAGTCTATGACGCCTTTGCATGACCTCCTATCGATCGGCTGGATGTGGCTGGTGCTCGTCACAGAGCTCCCCGATCTGTTGTCCGCCGCGACACAGTCGACACAGGATTCGTTGCTGGCTGATTTGATCCGTGTCGTGTCGATGCGTGACTACAACACACGCGTGGTGATCGTTGGTGTCGCAACGCTGGGCGGGGCCGCAGGTTTGGTCGGCAGTTTTACGCTCCTTCGCAAACGAGCCCTGATGGGTGACGCACTCGCCCACGCCAGCACCCCCGGTATCGCGATCGCGTTTATCGTGGCGACCAGCTTGGGCGGCGATGGAAAGTCGATCCCGGTACTACTCGCCGGTGCCAGCTTCACCGGCTTGATTGGCGTCGCGGGCATCCTGCTGATTCGAAACCAAACGCGACTAAAGGAAGACGCCGCACTCGGCATCGTGCTGAGTGTGTTCTTCGGTCTTGGAATGGCCTTGTTCGGTGTGATCCAGCAGATGCAAACGGGGCATGCCGCGGGCCTGGAAGGTTTTATCTTTGGCATGACCGCGTCGATGCAGGCCGCCGACGCTCAACTGATCGCGGCGGTATCGGTGATCGTGATCGCGGGATGCCTGTTGCTGTTCAAGGAACTGCAACTGCTGTGCTTCGACGAAGGCTTTGCCGGCGCACAGGGTTATCCCGTCGTGGTGCTGGACATCATCCTGATGGCGATGATCGTGCTGGTGACGATCGTCGGTCTACAAGCCGTCGGCCTAATTCTGATCATCGCATTGCTGGTTATCCCGGCAGCAGCGGCGCGGTTTTGGACCGAGACGATGTCGCGGATGATTGTCTGTTCGGCGGCACTTGGCGTCACCAGTAGTGTGATCGGCGGACTGGCGAGCGCGATGTTTCCGGGGCTGCCTTCGGGTGCGATGATCGTGCTCGTGTGTTCGGTATTTTTCTTTGTCAGCATGATGCTGGGAACACGTCGTGGTGTGCTGATCCGCTTGATTCGTCGTCGACAATTGAATCGGCGCATCGATCGCCAGCACCTTTTGCGTGCCATGTACGAACAGATCGAACGGGACCAAGACGCCGTCGACGAATCGCTGTCGCATCGCAAGACCCCCGTTTCGGTCGCCAAATTACTGTCGATGCGAAGTTGGACACTGCGTCGTTTGGAGCGAGCGATCGATCGCGCCGTCGAAGATGACTTGGTTCGTCGGTCGAACGGTTCCTGCCGCTTGACCGGCGCCGGTTTGACCGAAGCCGCACGTCTGACGCGACAACACCGGCTTTGGGAAATGTACCTGATCACGTACGCCGAAGTCGCGACCGCGAATGTGGACCGTGACGCCGACGCGATCGAACACGTGTTGGCCCCCGAGGTGATCGATCAACTCGAAGACCTGCTCGACGAACAAGGCACGATGATCGCCGTTCCGGTCAGTCCTCATGACATCGCCCCTGAAGCCGAAATGGAAAACAAAACGGGCGGGGGCGAAGCATGATGGCATCGGTGCAGTGGGCCTGGTCACTCGACGGCTGGATCATCTTGGTCGGCGCGTTTGCCGCTGTCAGCGCGGCATTGCTGGGCAATTTCTTGGTGCTGCGGCGGATGAGCATGCTGGGCGATGCGATCACGCACGCGGTTTTGCCCGGCATCGCGACCGCGTTCTTTATCACCCAGTCACGCGACTCGTTGACGATGTTCATTGGCGCGGTGGTCGTCGGAATTTTGACGGCGTTCTTCACCGAATGGATCCGAAATGCGGGCAACGTCGACGAAGGCGCATCGATGGGCGTGGTGTTCACGTCACTCTTTGCACTCGGTCTCGTCCTGCTCGTCCAAACCGCCGACAACGTGGACTTGGACCCCTACTGTGTGCTGTATGGGGCGATCGAACTCGCGCCACTCGACACCATGGATTTTTTCGGCAACGAAATCCCGCGTGCCGCCGTCATTCTCGGGGCGGTGACGCTAATCAATATCCTGTTTGTCATCTTGTTCTTCAAAGAACTGCGTCTGACATCATTCGACCCTGCCTTGGCGACGACGATGGGTTACTCCGCCAAACTGATGCACTACGCATTGATGGTATTGGTGTCTGTTACCGCGGTCGCATCATTCGAAAGCGTCGGCAGTATCTTGGTCGTAGCGATGTTTGTTGTTCCGCCGGCAACCGCATACATGTTGACCGATCGGTTGGGCATCATGATTTTGCTCAGTGCGATAATCGCCGCCGCATCGGCGATCTCGGGACACGCGATGGCGATCACGGTACCGACCTGGTTGGGATTCGGCAGCACAACGACAGCGGGAATGATCGCAGTCGCTACCGGAATCATTTTTTTACTCGCCGCAACATTCAGCCCGACACATGGCGTGGTCGTTAAAGCAGTTCGGCGGCAAGTCCTGTCGATGACGATCTTGTGCGATGACATTGTCGCATTTCTGTTCCGCGCCGAAGAGATTGACCATCGGACTCCGACGGCAGAAGAGTTGCAGGAAAACCTGCTGGCGACCAATCGGGCACTCAAGATCGCACTGATGCTGCTACGGCGTTCCGGTGAACTGCAAGCCGGGACGACTTCGTTGCACCTGACAGATACCGGCCGACGTCGCGGCCAACGACTGGTTCGATCACACCGCTTGTGGGAACAGTACTTGGTCGATCGCGCAGGCCGAGAAACGGATCGGATTCACGATCAAGCCGAACGTTTCGAGCACTTTACCGATCGGGAGCTTAGAGAGCAATTGGCCGAACAAACCGATGGGCCGACGGAGGATCCACACGGACGGCCGATTCCGGATGAGCACTAAATGGCCGACTCGTCGCCTTTCACACCGCAAACGGGTGTCGTGAAACACAACGCTTGCGATGTAAAAGGCGACACTGCAGAAGGACGCTTTACGCGGCGCGGCGAAGCGGGGCTTCGCCAGCGAAGGACCGCAATTTCAATCGACGTGCAAAATCGTCTGCGGTTGCAACAACGGTCGGATCGATGGCTCGACGTACCGCCGCCATGTTGCCTTGATGCTTTTTCATTCCCATCGCTTCACCCATCGATCCCTCGCCAAACAAGGCGCCCTTCAAGCTCGCGCCGAAGCTGGGAACGCGGGTGCTGCCGAATAGGTGAGCATGAATCGCACCGAGCAATTGCCCACGTGCGAAGTCCGAAATGTCTTCTGGAAACACTGCGGATTGCATTTCGATTTGGAACGACTGGTCAACTTGGATGTCCCATCCGGACTTTCGCACCAAGCCACTGAAGGCATACGCGATCGTGATCGGATCGTTCATTGCCGGTGCGACTGCGGTCAACAAGTCGTCAAGCAGTTGCCGACGCAGCATGACACCGCCAAGGTAAAAGCCCTCCACTTTCCCAACCTTCGCATCGATCGGTTGGCACAATCGAGCATCGGTGTTTTTCCAAGCAGTCGCACATCCGGTCTCACGGTCACGCGACTGGCGTGGGACGAGGGCGCCAACCGCCGGATCGTCGAATTGTGCCAGTGCCGAATCCATCCAACCCGATCGCACTTTCATGCCGCTGGTCAAAAGATGGATCACGGGGGATGAAGTCGCATCAAATGCGTCGCGGATCAAGTCAACCAGGTTGTTCGAGCGAGCAGTCACGATGGCCAGTTCGCTGGCCAATTCAAAAGGGTCTTCGTAACTGCCGTTGTGTACTGCGATCACTTCACAGTTCTCGTCAGCGCTCTCAAGCACACTCAACAGCGTGTCCTCGAACAGTTGGTTATCCCGTTCGAGCGGCACGATTACAGATACGCGGTCATTGCGCAAAGCGTTTGACACTGGAGATCTCCAGTCAAGCGAAAGAAACATCGTCGCCAATCAATCGGCGAACGGAAGTTTGCATCGGACTATGAGTACCCGATTTTCAACTGCGCTAGGGAGGATTCGAGGGTGCAATAACCGTCGCGGGCATCTCCACAGGAAAAACCGGAAGAGTTTTCCTATTGCTAGCGTCAGCAGGGCCTCAGTTGGAGTAAGGGAGATCCGTCACAGGGAAGGGGGCATGCAAACCAACAGCCGGTTGAACGGCCCAATCCGCCACTCCGGCCAGACGCTCCCTGGCCATAGGAGCGGATTTCGCCGTACTCGCGATCAGGGCCTGCAAACAGTCAATGTGCTACTTGGCAAGAAAGTGCCCAACCGTCGTGATCGGAAACTCAGTCCGCAACGTTCTGGCCTCTTCATCGCTCGGCACAAACACGCGAATGTCTGATTGGTCGAACACATCGAGATCGACATTGCCGTCAAACCGCCACTCGCGTTCTGCTGTCCAATCGAACGTTCGCCCTTCAGCTTGAAATCGAAAGCGTTGATCAGCAGGCAACGACTTGCGTTCCTCAGGCGATCCATAGAGAACCGACTCCACGCCCGCTCGATACGCAGCGTCTTTGCGAATCGCGATGCCGTATGGTTCATAGTCCCAGCGATGCAGGTGAGGACGATAACATCGTCTGGCGAGCAACGAAGAAAGCGAGCAATTGGCAAAACACACCACGGGCGTGTCACGGCAACTGGTCAGCGCCGAAGCGACCAAACGCTTCATCCGCAGAATCCGCGACAAGGATCCTAGGCAAGTCCCGCGATAACCATCCAGCAACGCAGTCGCGGAGTCGGATTCCGAAAGCATCACCCAATCGCGATATTGTGACACGGTTTCACCTGGCCACGGCCCATGGCAAGCACGCGTGCAATGCACCAACCAGTTTTCGTCATCATCGCACCACTCCGAGTCGCGTTGCCGAAGCAGCGTTTCCTCCGGTGAAACCGAATCACATTCGTTTGGTGTCAATCGATCGCTCGATTGGCCAAAACGATGCCAGCCGATCGCGCCAAGTTCCAGCAATTGATCGAAAAGCTGGTTTGCTTTGCGCTGTTGCGACGACGACGTTTCCGGCATCAACTTGGATGGTGTCGGTGTGGCCACGCGGACGCTGGCGTCACGCCGTCCCAGCAACCGATTGCGAAGCACCGTTTCAACGGTCCCGCCGGCGCGGACGAACACACAGTCGACTCGATCGGCCAGTTCCACGATTGCTTGATCGCGTCCCAGCGGCTGATCCGTTTCAATGTTAACGCACGGTCGGGCTTGGTCTTCCAAAACATTGCTGCGTGATGATCCGTTGACGGTGACCATCACGTACGGAACTCCAAACGTTTCGGCGGCGCGAATGGCCCATGGTTCAATCGCCGAATGTTTGGCGATCAACAACACACGATTTTCCATTCTGGCTTGCATCATCGCCAGCGTCAGATATTTGCACGCGTGCCTGTGTAGCGGCAACGAACGCCCCAGATGGCTCGAAATTGTCGCTATAGTGGTGGCGTTTTCGAGAACTCGAAGCGCAGCCCAATTGGGGTGCAATGTCGCCGATTCGACTGATGCCAGCAGCGGCGATTGTGTTTCGAGCTTCTGTGTTTTGAGCTTCGCCATCACAGAGTCTCCGAGTCAGCGGTGACCAAGACTTGTTGTGCATTCCACACCGTTCAGCCTAACGATTACGCTGGGTGGTTCAAGGATCGTCTCACAGCCGCTACAGGTTTTCCAATGTTTCGACGGATGCTATCAATGAACAGTAGTCACCCGATCCGGCGCTCCATTTGCCAAATGATCGTGTTTTTCGCCGCGAGCACACTGTGTTTTTCCGTGAGCGGCATCGCCGACGATCGTCCGAATGTGATCCTTTTTATCGCCGACGATGTAAGCTGGAACGACTACGGTTGTTATGGGAACGACGCCGCGCGCACTCCGAACATCGACTCGCTCGCGGCCAGTGGGCTACGATTTGATCAGGCATTCTTGACCGCCAGTAGCTGCAGCCCATCACGAAGCAGCATCATCACCGGGCGCTACCCACACAATAACGGACAAGGCGCCGAGCTTCACAATCCGATCTCGAACCACTTGCCTTGGTTCCCCGAGATCCTGCGACAGAAAGGTTATTACACCGCGTTGTCCGGCAAACATCACATGACAACCACCGAACTCGGTGAAGGCGACTCGCCAAGGCCAACGCCGTTTGATCATGTCGACAACGGCAAGATTCCCGGCGACACGTCAGGATCGGCAAACTGGCTTTCCGTTCTCAACGATCGCCCAAAAGACAAACCGTTTTTCTTTTGGTTTGCTGCCTACGACGCGCACCGTGCATGGGACGGGGATAAACAATGGGATGCCCAGCGGTACGGCCCAATGCACTCGCCCGACGACGTCGTTGTTCCACCGTTCTTGTCCGACGATCCGAAGACGCGAGACGACTTGGCATCGTATTACAACGAAGTCACACGGTTCGATTACCGGATTGGTGTGGTTGTCGAGCGACTTCGCGAACAGGGGATTTTTGACAACACGTTGATCTTTGTTCTTGCTGACAACGGACGTCCATTCCCACGCGCCAAAACACGACTACACGATTCTGGCATGAAGACCGCCTTGGTGACGTCTTGGCCCGATGGCATCAGGCATTCTGGCGACACGAACCAATTGGTCAGCGTGATCGACTTGGCACCCACCATCCTGGACGTCGCCGGATGTGAAGTCCCTGAAACGATGCAAGGTGTTTCGATGCGACCGATCTTCCAGTCCTCCAAAAACGCGATTCGTCGGTACGCTTTTTCTGAACACAATTGGCACGACTATGAAGCGTTCGGACGCAGCGTCCGCGACGGCGAGTACTTGTATTTGATCAACCGACGCGTGGAACTTCCTTGGCAAGGCCCCGCCGATTCTGTCCGCAGCCCTTCACACCAACAACTCCGGAAGCTCCGTGACCAAGATGACTTGAACGGGCCGCAAGCAGATGTGTTCTTGTCGCCACGCCCGGCAGCAGAGCTTTACCACACCGGCAACGATCCTCATCAGTTGACCAATCTGGTTGGTAGCTCGGATCACGCCGAGATTGAATCCGAGCTTCGCCAGGTACTCCAACAGTGGATGAGCCAAACGGGTGATAGCGTGCCCAATAAGATTTCACCGGACACGTTTGATCGCGAAACGGGAGAACGGTTAAAACCGAAGTCAATCGATGCGGCGGGTGCGATGACCCCAGGGCAAGATCGCCGTGCGGACCAGAATAATGCCCCAGGCCCGCGTTGATTCACCGCAGCATTGGCGATTTCAATCTTGATACGACTGGGCAATTTTGACGCGATTGATTGCCAGCGATTCGAAAGCGTGCCACAATCCGCATCCTGCCTCCACCGAACCTGCACTCTTTGGGAATAGTCCGCCAGGATAATGGGAATCGTCATTCCTCTGATTTTGATCTTCTTCGCGTGTTTGATTATCTGGCGAGCGTGCGACGGATTTGAAGTTGCCTCGGAATACATCGGGCGAAATCTCTCCGAAGGTGTTCGCGGAGGAACGATCAACGCGATCTCAAGTTCGATCCCCGAGCTCTTTACGACGTTGATCGCGTTGTTTGTGCTGGCCGACCGCGACGGATTCGCGGTCGGCATCGGGACCACCGCAGGCAGCGCGTTGTTCAATGGGATGATCATTCCCGCGACTTGCATCCTGGCGGTCGTGGGCACCGTCTTGGCGGGAACCAAGGTCACTTCGGTCAACGTTTCCCGAAAAGTTATCTTACGGGACGGGATCGCATTGATCATTTGCGAGTTCGTTTTGATCTTGCTGATCAACGGCGAAAGACTGCATTGGTGGCAGGGCTTGGTCATGATCGGGATGTACGCTGCCTATCTGACCTACATGATCTCGTCGATGAAGTCCGCCCCTCGAACGCCTGAGGATGACGACGACGATTCGGCAGACGACCTTCCGGCAGACGACGATGAAGCACGCGGCCCGATGGGCACGCTGTTCTATTGGCTTTCAGGTGGGCCACTGCTCAACCTCGAAGGCTTCTTTATCAAGGAAACACATCGCCAACAGATCAAGGAAGAACGCTGGAACGGATGGCCGCTCTTGCTGGCATCGACCGTCGTGATCGGTATCGCCTGCTGGTTCCTGGTCGTCGCTTGTGAATGGCTGGGAACCGGGAATGACGCCCACCCGTCCTACACGCTGTTCGGGAACGAATACGTCGGACTTGGGATACCGGCAATGTTTGTCGCCGTCATCTTTGCATCCATGGCAACCAGCGTTCCCGATACCGTGATGTCCGTTCGCGATGCACTTGATGGTGACTATGACGATGCCGTTGCCAACGCACTGGGCAGCAATATTTTTGACATCTGTTTCGCGCTTGGATTCCCGCTGTTCCTGTTCACGTTGATCGACGGCCCGATCAAGATGACCCCGCAGATCGCCGAACAAAGTGGTGAGTTGCGGTTGCTGTTGTTGATGCTGACGATCATCGGATTCTTTGTGTACTTCTTTGGCAAGAAACAGCGAACCGCCGAGGGTGTCGAGTATGTCGAGATGAAACGCGGCAAAGCGTTTAGCTTGCTTGCGATCTATATCGTTTTCGTTGTCTACATCATCGGACGATCCGTCAACTCACCAGTCGCGCACACCATCTCGCTCTGGCTGCAAAAGATCCTGGTACTACTTCCCAACCTCGGCTAAACGTCAGAACGGGAATTGCTCATCGACGTCGCTGGCGGCAAGTTCAACCAGGAACTGTGAAATCCGGTCGACCAACACTTCCATTAGCTTGTGGCCTTTCTCGGCCCTGGCCGGATGTGGGTTGCCCGAGCCCGTATTGCTGGTCAGCAAATGCCATGGGCGAGTGATAGAAATCCATCCTTGGTTCACCGCATCAAAACGAGTTGATTTCACGGCACCATCATCGGCAATGATCGCGCCATCTCGATCAGTTGCCACGAACTCGCGAAAGAATGCGAGCCCCAGCGCGGTTTCCATTTCACCGGCATGGTCGCCAGGCTCGTCAAAGATATCGGCCTGAACGTCGGCGCTGATGCCGCGAAACCAATCACACAAAAACATCTTGCATGGCGTTTGGTTGACCAGTTCTCGCAGCATCGGTTTGAACTCGTTGCCACCATGACTGTTCAAGATCAGGAGCTTTTTGATTCCACTGTTACTGAGCGAACCAAGCAAATCACGCAGGATCGTTTGCAGTGTTGACGGGTGCAGGTTCATCGACAGCGGGAAACGCGCCTGGTTGGTTTCCGTTCCATAGGGAATCGGTGGAAGCATCACGACGCGGGCCCCAAGGTCCCAAGCGGCTTCACACGCACGACTGGCTATCTCGGTCGCTTGAAAGGTGTCGGTGCCGTACGGCAAATGCAGATTGTGTGGCTCGGTGGCTCCGGTCGGCAACACCGCGACTTCATACGGACAATCTTTGACAAAGCCGTAGTTGATTTCGGAAAGAATCCAAGGACGCATGGTGCGATGAGGCATAGGAGTTTGAACAAGTGAATGCGGGGTGAGCCACCAGCGTTCATCATAGCGTTTGCGCATCAAAAAACCGTGCGCCGATCAAATCGGCACACGGTCAGTTGAACACAAACAGGTCCGCGAGGACTACTTGTTTTCGCTAGCCGCTGGAGCGGGAGCTGCGGGAGCCGGAGCTTGTTGGGTCAAGCCTGGGCGAACGCGTTTGTTGATGTCGGTTTCCAAAACGCCGAAGACAGCTTCGTGACGCGCGATCGACATTTGCAGTGCAGCCAGCAAACGTTTCGCGGTGTAGAAGTTCACGATGATACGTTGCTTGACTTCGATAGGATCCTTAGGAACACCGATCGGTTGTGGGTTCAAGCCGAAGTCAACGATCAGTTCTTCGGGAGAGCCGGTGACGCGGCAGAAGTTTGCGTAGGTTGCCAGTGCGTTGTCGTCGTTGACTTGAACCTGAACAGGTTGTTGCGATTGTGCTTGTTCCGCTGGAGGTGCAGCAGCGTCAGGTTTCTTTGCTTCATCAGCCATCGATGAAAATTCTCCACTAAGGGGTAAGGGTCGCGACCGTGAACCAACGACTTGGGGCAGATCGCTCGAAACAGGGAAAAGGACTGAACCGCGTCGGGTTCCCAAATCATCGATCACACTTCCATTGCGGGGTGACGCATTGCATCGTACCGCCAACAGGTGACTTGGGAAACCGCCGCTGTCGCATTCATTTCATGCCAGCAGTTAAATAGCTTGAAGATGCGTTAACTAGGAAAAACACGTTGTGAACACGAGGAAATAAAACGTTGTGATGACGTAACTTGTGCGACCGGACTAAAACTCAAAATTAAATGTTTTCGCAATCACGCGCCACAGTCGCTGACCGAGTGACTTGTCTTCGACGTGGACTTTCGCGCTCCCACGATAGCCGGGACGAAGTGGTAAATCGGCGGTCGGATCGATCTGCAATGGCACGCGAGCTTGGTAGGTCACGCTACGCGGTTTGACCTGGCCGGTCGCCGGATCAATCTCCGTTTGCAAGTCGCTGCCGGTTTGGCTGGACATCGATGTCGAGGTATTGCGAAGCGGCTCACGAGCCATCTCTTCGACCGTTCCCGAAAACGTATCCATCCGTCGGGAATCCAATTTCATGTCGACCGCTTGGCCAACACTTACCAACTGGACGTCACCTTGATCGATCGCCAGAATCGCTTCGAAGTCATCGGCGTTGCCGATCTCACAAAGCAAGTCTTCTGCGCTTAAGGTGGCGCCGCGGTTTCGCAGTTCCAATGGTGATCCCCACCAGGTCGGCAGTTGGCCCGATTCGGCCCCCTGCAACGGTTTCTTTGGCGGAGGAATCACGATGCCGGAAATTGGTGCGACAACCGTCAATCGGTCTAATTCGACTTGCGTCTTTTGCTTAAGTTCCCGAACCGCGGCCAACATTTTCTCTTGCGTATCGATTTGCGCGGCAAGCGACCGATCACTGATGCGTCGCTGTTTGAGTTTCTCCAAAGTGGTTTCGGCAACCGCTTCTTCGATCTGCAAATCCTGCATTCGCATTTCCAGATCAGGATTCTTTAACACAGCGATCGTCTGGCCCGTTTCGACAAACTGGCCGGGCTCGACCGTGGTGACGATCTGACCAGAACTGCCCGCATAAACACGTCCGGCTTCGCCAGGGCGAACTTCAAATGCCGCATCGATATGGTGCGGAAGTGGGATGTAGCAAACGGCCACAATCACCGTTGCGGCGACGGCCGCCGTGACCATCACGTTGAACCGTTTCACTTTCGAAAGTCTCCCGGGAGTTCGACAAAATTTCCAGGTTTGAATCACCGGCTGGGCCACCAGGCCAAAGAACCCGACCACCGCGACCGCGCGGCCGATGACCTCAAGACCATAGGGTTCTAAAACCTTGATCACGAACCAGCAGATCGAGAACACAACCACCCAGCGATAGATGACGCTGGCGATTGTGAACATCGCGAACCAAAATCGTCCGCGGGTTGGCAAGAATGGATCGTCTTGAAGCTCCAGCCCCAAACAAGTCTTTTGGAACCAACGCTTCAGCACCTCGGTGCTCTTTTGCCGGAGGTTAGGAATCTCCAGCATGTCCATCAGGATGTAGTAGCCGTCGAAACGCAGCAGCGGGTTACCGTTAACCAACACGGTGCTGACGACGTTCAAGAACATCATGTTCAAACAGAGGTCATTGACCGTTGTTCCGGATTCGGTGAAGAACCAGACGAACGCGGCAAGCGACGCGAGGATCATTTCCACATAAATCCCGCCGGCACCGATCCACACCCGCTTCCATTTGTTGGGCAACATCCACGAATCGGAAACGTTGCAATACAAACACGGCGTGAATACCAACAGCATGAAACCGATTTCGTGACACTCCCCGCCAAACTTTTTACAGCTCAGTCCGTGTCCGAATTCGTGTAACACTTTGACGATCGCCATCGTCGCCGCCAGGATGATCCAGCGGTCGGCGGCGAAGAACTGCTGAAACGTCGGCAGCCGTGAATAGACGGTTTCGTACTGCGTCGCCAGCAGCAACGACGCGGCACCGAGCATCCCGATGAAAAAGAACAATGCCGGGACGGTGAAAATCCAACCGAACCAAGGCAGGATCGCATTGAGGATTTTCTCGGGGTCAAAGCCACGGAAGCGAAGTGCGAACACGTTGGCCATCTTGCCCAACGTCTCTTTGTTTCGTTTTTTTCGACCACGATGACGAAGTGCCTTTCCCTGGCCGGGTGAGTTACTGATCACCAAGCCGCTGCGGTGCAACATCCCGATGAACTGTTGCAAATCGCCAAACGTGATTTTTTGTGGCGCGAATCGCTGCTCAAACCCGTCTTTGATTTGTTGCAAACTGACATGCCCATCCAGCATGTTCAGAATGAAATACTCTTCGTCATGAAAACGAAAGTACTGCAAACCGACAGGTTCTTTCAAAACCCAATAGCCCGTCCCCTGGTAACGGTGGCGACTGGAAACCAAGTCCGGTCGCTTGCGCACCGTCAACGGACGCGACGAGCTACTGACGAGAGATTCGGCGAGTGTGGCCATGAAGGGAAACGGTGAAAAGAATCAGTTCGTTGTTGTGGCGAAGACGTATGGCGGCGACGCCAAACTTGCGAAGCAGTCAGCCTATTGAGGAATCACCTGAATCTCGGCTTCCATTCCCGGCTTGATCAGCCACTCATTTCCCGATCGGCGGTTTTTGATCTTGGCCCAGACACGATGGGATTGGTTCAAGTCCAACTCAGTACTGATGTAGTCCAAGGTGCCATCGAATTCTTCGGTCATCGGCGAAGCATCCGTTCCGCCAACGACGATTCTGATTTTTACAGGCTGACCGCGATGAATCGAACGACCATAGGACAATGCGTGGACGGCACCTTCGACACGCAACTCGTCCATTTGCACCAGTTCGACAATCGGGCTGCCACGCTGAACCCACTCGCCAAGTTGGGCATATCGGTTTTCAACAAACGCGTCAAAATCGGCCCGAATCGTACGGGTCTCGATCTCGTGCTTGGCAAGCTCCGTTTCAGCTTGCTTGACCATGTACTCGGCCATCGCTGACTTCTCGTTCAATTCAGCCAGTTCGATTCGCAGCTTCGCACGCTCCGCCTCGGCCTGTTTTTTTCGCATCTCCCAAAACGGGGCCGCACTCTGATCAAACAACTCTTCATAGGCTTTCGATTCGGCCCGAGCGATTTCTTCGGTCGCAACCGCATCTCGATAGTTGATGTGATCCTGTGCTTTGATCTTCGCCACGACTTCTTCGCGTAGCTTGAGGTCCATCGTCAGTTCGGCTTGCTTGGTATCGACCAAAGCCAAGACGTCGCCTTTCTTGACAAACTGGCCTTCTTCAATCTTCAAATCCGTAAGCTGACCGTCTGATTTGGACGGGATCTTACTCTTGTGATTGAACTGAACGACACAGCCACCGATACGCACACCCTGCTCGGACATTCCCGAAGTCGCACCGCGAGGTGGCCCCTGAGTTCCCGTTTGAGCAATGGTGGGCGATGCCATAAAGACGAATCCACACAAGCATCCGAAGGCAATGCCGCGGATCAAGGCGTTTGGTTGATGCATGGTATTGATTGACATTGAAGATGAATGGATTGTCTTAAAAGAAGAACTTGCAAAGCCATTCGTAGATTTCGTGAAAGAACACGAACCCACTTGGCTCACGCCCGCAGTGAATCTTTGCCAAGACGGACGATCCCGGTGGTGGGGCCATCTTCTTGAGCGATTCGGGGTCCGGATACGCTTCCATCTCGATGATGCGCCGTGCTCTTCATGCGACTCTGCCCGAGGCGAAATGTTCGCAATCGGCAGACTGGCCGTTAACGGATCCATCGTCGGATCCAATTGCATGATGTACGTCACTTCCAAAGCGTCGGTGACGTTGTTTTCGCGGATGAATTCGTCGAGGTGACCTTCGCGTTTTTCTGGCAACGCGATCCGCAGTTCGTATGGCTGATCCAAGTCGGCGATTTCCAACAGCACTTGGCCAGTCATGATCGGGCGGCTTCGCAGCGTGTTCTCCACATCAAACGTGGTCACGACGCCGTTGATGGGCGAACGAACCTGCAGCTCTTCGCGGCGTTTTAACTGCAACTCCAGTTTCTTGCCCAGCGATTCAAGCTTCGTACGCAGTTCGCCTTCTTGACCTTGAAGTGCCAGCAGGTCAGCACGATCCATTTCACGCCGACCGATCCGTTGCTGGCCCATTACCTTGGCGAGCTCGGCACTTGTCGTGCTGATCTGGCCCTGCAAGTCTTCGAGCTGAATGTCGATCTCGGGGTTACGTAGCTGGACCAACAACTGGCCCGCTTCGACCTTGTCGTTTCGCTTGACCAAGACGTCGACCACTTCGCCATCGACACTGGCAAAGATTTGGCGACGGACAGTTGGTTCCAAGGTGCCTTCGGCGGAAAGATTGAAATCCTTCTGGATGATCGTCAGGCCGAGTGCCACGATCAGAACCAATGCGATGATGCCCAACGTTTTGGGCAACGTGCGTGCACGCAAAATCCACGACGCGCGGCCGAGTGCTCGCCACACCGGCATCATGAACAGGTTGCTGTGCGACTGGGAATTCGCGATCGCCCGTGTGCCGTGCTCGTAAACCAAGTCACAGCGTTGACGAAAGATCTCGCGGGGGATGTCGGTTTCAATCTGTTCGACGATCAGTGCCCCGATGACTTCACCGCGGTGAGCATTGTCACGGTCGATTTCGCCCGCGGCACCAGAATCTTCGTCGGCCCCCAACTTTCGCATCGGTTCACGAAGCGGCAAGACGGCGATGTTTCGGCCATAGGACTGATCGACGTAATCTTCCAACGCCTCCTCGATCTGAGGCGGCAAGTCTTCGGTCGCGCCATCGTGATACAACGGTTCGCCGGCGGCGCAAACGCGGGTCGCCAAGTTATTGAGCGCGGCAACAATGTTCGAACGGTTTTCAATCGTGTCTTGGCCACTGATCGCTTCGACAGTGCATTTGCGACCTTTCTTGATCGCGACACTGACGCGGTCACAACCGATCAAACGACGACCTTCGTTGGCGACGACATACGCGGTCTCGGCCAGATCGAGCGACTCGTGTGCGGCCCGTGCAAACGAATCCGCCTGTTGCCAAAGTGTCTGTCGGTCACCGAGCGAACGCAGCTTTTGGCTTCGCAGCCACTCCGCCGCCAACGAACACATCTGTTCGAGAAAACGCAGGTAACCACGCTGTGTTTCCGGCGCGGTATCGGGTCGCTGAAAGACTTCGATCAGACCGTCTTTGTGGCCATCGTGTGCCAGCGCCCCAAGGACCAACAAATAACGAGTCGGGTTGCCCTGTGCATCACCGTCGGTCGTCCCGCTGTACGGCGGCACCAACATCGACTGGCCAGCGTTTGCCACGCGGCTGATCAGTCGTGAGTGCCGAACGGAATCCTCGGTATCGTCAACCAAGATCGCCGGTTCGGCATTGATTTGATACTGCAGCTTTAACTGCTTGTCATCATCGAGCAGCCAAATCGCTCCACCAGCCGCCGCCAGTGCGGTGATGATACGACTGAGCAGCTCCGGATAGAACTCTTCCGCGGTCGCGCCACTCTTGGCAAGCGCCGCGATCTCATTGACCAGCCCGCGAATCTGCGCCTTGGTCTCTTCAACCGTTTGCTGATTGACCGACATCGATTTGACGTAGAACTCCGAGGGAAATGAATCGGGGACGTGGCTAACAAGACTACGTCCAGAATTGGGCGGTCGGGCGACAGTAGTAAATTCGGCCCGCAGAATCCATGTTGACCTGAATGTTCCGATTTGAATGACCGTCCGCCCGCACGGTGTGTACCGGTTTTGGCGATTCAACCTCGACATCGTATACGCTTTGTATATGATCGTCCACACATATGGATCACGATTGCCCCCCACCAAGACGAAGCTTTCATGAAGCGGCCTCAGAACGCGCAGTAGCCGACGAACCGTCACAACCGCCGCAGGCGTCACTCTGTCGCCACAAACCGTTGCTCAGAAAGGGATTGCGCCGCGTCGTGCGGACGCCCTCCCCAAATCGAACACTGCACCAGAGCCCACCCCACCGCAGCCCCCCGCGGTTGCTTCTCCGTCGGTCATCCTGGGCGAATTGCAGCGGCAAATGAACCGTTTGCAGCGAGAAATCCGGCTGACGATTCAAGCCCAGCTCGGTCAGATGTCGGGACGGTCGCTGGAAACCATCGATCAGAATCGTGAACTTGTTCAGTCCATCCAGGCGATGCTGGACTCGCACGGATTGCGGGTCCGCTGCACGCAATGTGGTCAGCCGGCGATTTTGCGGGTGTCTCCCCGAGCGGGCGCGAGAGCGGGGGTGTTCGTGTTCGATCACACCGTTGACGGTCGCCGCACGTTTCATGGCGGACGTATCGTGATGCCAGAAATTCGGTTGGTCGCCAAACCACCACGCAAGCCTCGCAAAGCCAAATAGCCCCCGAGGGTTGCGACAGGTTACGATCCTCTCGCCACTGTTGTCTTGAACGTTGGCGGAATAGACGACTTCGGTTTCCGACCGCTATGATTCAGTCTTTCCTTACGAACCGCATCGTTTCCAGCAGCCGTAGAACAGCCAAACTCGATGACAGACTCCAAAGACGCGTCGATCACACTGCCCAGCCCTTCGACGGCGATGGATATTTTGGTGGGCACGATTGAGCAAATTAAATTCGCACGCGACTACACGCTGCAGCTGCTCGACAGCACGCCACTGGAACACTGGTTCACAATCCCTGATGGACTGCCGACAAACATCGCTTGGCAAGTCGGACACCTTACGGTCAGCCAATACGGGTTGTTGATGTTTCGCATCCGTGGTCGCCAACCGAGCGATCTGGATTTGATTCCTGGCAAGTTCCGTAAAGCCTACGGGCGCAGCTCCGTCCCTAGCCCGGATGGTTCAGCACAACCTACACCGGACGAATTGCTCGAACGTTTTGACCGTGTGTTCGTCGATGCACTTGGTGAACTCGACTCGGTCGATTCGGACACGCTGCTCGAACCGGTCGACATGCCCTATGCCGGTTATCCAATCAAGCTGGGCGCGATCATGTTCTGCCCGCTTCACGAACACATCCACGCCGGTCAAATCGGTTTGCTCCGGCGAGCCCTAGGTCTAGAACCGGTTCGCTAGGTAGCACTTAGCAGCCCTATTGGGTTGGCGGCGTGACCGTTCGATAGTACGAGCCCGGTGCGATTTCCAATCGGTTTGGGTCCGACAGGCCCAGCGGTACGTTGGCGAGGACTTCATCAAAAGAACGAATTGCCAAGTCCGCCCAAAGGTACAAACCATTGACGTTTAGCGAACCCGTGATCGCCAATGTCTCGCGATTGCTGGTCGCCAGAACATAGGCGTTGTTGGTGCTATAAAACACACCGCGAAAGACGGTGGAGTAGCGATCGGACAGCGTCGAATTCTGATAGCCTGCCCCATAAGGTGTCGATGACGGATTAAAGTTTGTCCCGCAAACGGCTTCATCCAACAATGGGCCGACGGCATCGAATAGTACCGGCGAATCGGTAATCAAGGCCGCGTTTTGTGATTCCCAACATATTGCGTCAGTGATCCGAATCCGCTGCGAGTTGGTGATCACGAGCGTGCCCTGTATCCGCGACGCTGCGATGGTCAACTGTGTTCCTTGGGCATCGATGTGATAGATACCTTGCTCATTGACGGGGCCATAAGGATTATCCTGTGCAGAGAGCAGCGCATGATTGATCGCACGCTCGCTATCGCGATACGGCAACATCGCCAACGGAATTTCTGTCGCTTGGGACGCAAACCAACGAACGACGTCGTGCGTCCCATCGTCTAACGCGTCTGAGTTGATAGTGCCTCGCACGGAAAGCCCGATGTCTCCGCCACAGCTTAGCCGCGGCGTCACGACCATCGCATCGCTACTTCCGATGCAATCATCGCCGACTTGGATGTCACGCTCACAGGACAGCACAGCCGAATCGATTTGCAGATCGTTCTGTATTGTGACGCCGAACTTCAAAAACCTTGCTGGCGATTGAGCCGAACGCAACCGAACACGCACCGCCGCACTTGCGTTACCCAGTTGCCCGATGCCCGTTAATAGCACTTCGTCGAACGGGTCATCAAGAAAATCGCCGTCGGGATCTTCAACGACGAATCCCGTTCGCGAATCAGCACGGCCTGAAAACACTTCCGCCGAAATCCAACCGTTAAACTGGCCCCCCAACGCGGATTCTCGCCAATACGAATCTTGCGATAGCTGCTCGACGGCACGCTGCAACTCGGATTCGGCCAAACGGAGTGCGGCTTGTCGATCGGCATCGCCGGCCAATGACTTCCAACGAGATGTACTTAGCGAAACTGCGGTCGCGATCATCCCTGCAACAACCAGTGAAGTGAACATCACTGCTATATACAGGTAACCACGTCGTGGCATCCGGGCGATGCGGCGGCGGGTTTTCCATCGATGTTGTTGAAACGATGCGTGTTCTGGTTTTGTCATGAATACTGGGTTTGTCATGAATCAAAACGCTGTTGGCCGATTGCGATGCGGCGCCACCACGTCGACTGAACTGGCATCGGGAAATTGCAATCGCAATCGCTGAAACCGCAATCGACTTTGACTCGAATCGATTGCTTGACCATCACGTGAAAGCAGACATCGATAGCGAGACAGATCTTCTGCGGTTCTTCGTACCGTGACTTCGACCAATCGCAATGGATCATCTGCGTCTCCGGTTACGAACGGCAAACTGTCGACAAGCATTGCGGGGGAAACCGTGATCGAAACCGTCCAACTGTCGTAGCGTTCCATCGCTCGACCATCGCGAAACGTCGGCGGCGATTGCGACCAGTAGTGATAGTCATCCACGTCGTCCATCGCGCGACCGACGTTTTCACCCGATTCGATTCCAAATCGCGCATCCCCGTCGGGGTCTTCGAAAGGCAGCATGCTGAGTTCGTCCAGGTAATACCCAGCCAAACGCTGTGACATTGGATCGAGCAAACGATCGTTTTGCCACGCGATCAAATTCGCCGACGAAGACATCGATACGATTAAAAGCGTTGAGACTAAGACAAGTGAAACGATCACTTCCAGCATCGATACGCCACGCCTTTGACATCGATCGATCGGTGAAACGAACTGCCTTTCCATCACCAGTTTGCCCCATTGACTTCGATCCCCAGCGAAACCCAGTCGGTCGAGTCGCCCAAGGGAACACGAAACGGCCATGGGGTTTCGTCCAAGGGTCCCGTTCGAAAGGTCGCCGCCAAAGTGCATGCGCCGTAGGTCCACGGCGAACCGGTCTCGATCACCGCTTCCGTAAATCCCGGCAATTGCGTCGTCCCACGATAAAACTGATAGCCTTGGACTGCGAAGAGATTTAAGTTCAAGGTCTCTTCGCTTATCGTGCCGGTGTTTTCGATCACCGCAGGCATCGACGCAGAATTCGAGATGTTTGCTTCGCCGTAATCGGCTCCCGCCCAACCGAACGGCCACCCAACGCGTGCGTCCTCGATTGCAATCATCACGGCGGCGACATCACCATAGGGCAGATACCCAACGGTCAGCCTTGATGGAGTGGTCGACTCCATCCGGCGAGAGTCAACGGAAAGGCCGATTGACGTCCCGGCGGTGTAATGGCTGCGCACCCAAACGGTCGAGTAAGGATAAACATCGAAGGTGTTTTTGAATCCGCAAACGAGCAACAGCAAATCGCCTTCTTGTGCGCCAGCGGGAACATCAATCGTCAATGCCGAAGCGATCGATCCGTCACTCTGTGCACTTGAAACGTCGCGGATTCTAGGTCGAGTGCGAACCGATTGGCTTTCAACGGCAGGCGTGCTATCGACATAGTTTGCGGCCGACACGATCCCCGCTGCTAGACGCTGCGTTCGTCCACCAACATTTCGGTACACACCCTCGGTGTTCCCCTGGTACTCAATCAAACGCGACACACCCTGACCATCAAGTGTCTGCAGTCGCGCGCCGGCGGGACCGGTAACCGAAAACTCGTTTGCATATCGCAAGTCCGATTGCAAACGCGCAGTAAGCAATCGCACCTGATGGTCATGACTGTTTTCTCCTGCCGCATCAACGACCTTGCTCGCGATCACGATGCTGGAAGCTAACGTCAACATCAACACTGTCGCCGCAGTCATCGCGCTGAGCAGTTCAATCAGAGTGAACGCGTTTGGCCGACGCCGCATCTCAATCCCCCCCGGTTTCACCGACCGGTGAATCGATGGCGGGGACGATGGTCACGTCGCTGCGTGACGAATTGATGACCACGTGATAGGTGATCTCGCCAATCGCAATTCGGATCGTGCCGTTGTCGAGCGGCTGACCTCCCGCCCATGGCATGCCTTCGAAATCGAACATCATCGTTGTCTGGTTGTCGAAGGAGGCGGTCATCTCGATCGACGAATCAAACCGCGTCGTCACGCATAGCTCAATCGGGACTCCGGGAGTTGCCGGATGATCCACGTCGTAACATTCCAGCGTGTTGCTGTCGGTATCAATCGAAAGCGAAATCGCCCGGCCGTCACATTGTGCGGCGTTGCGAATGTAGCGAACCAAATCTGCCACTTCTAAAGCGGCATTACGTAAGCTGCGTTGCTGCATCGAAGATGCCAGTCGTGGAGTCCCGATTGCGGCTAGCAGACCAACAATCAAGACCACGACGGTCAGTTCAAGGAAGCTGATTCCTCGTCGATGGCGCGACATGGCGAATGAGAGAAGAGAAGGAGGGAGAACCGTGACGGTTTTCCCTAACCCTAGGTCAATCTACCCCAGGGCCTTCCAAGCCATTTATCCCGTTTGACAATTTACTTGCCCGGACACCCACAACCCTGCCGGTGCAATCGGACCAATCGATACGATGCACCCTGGCTGGTCTAGCTGGACGGGGTTGGCTAGCTGGCGACCCGACTGCCGTCCCACCACGCGTCATTGCGATCCCAAACTTCGTCGGGGATGTTTTCTTCGTCGCTATTTTCGTTCCACTGTGGTTCGGAACCTGATTTGAACTCACCATTGATCCGAGCCGCGGCACGCTCGTCAGAACTGATTTGGCCGTCGGCTGGCTCTCGTTGGAACCAGGCCCATCCGATCGAGGATCGTTGTTCTTGTTGGGGGAGTTCGTCATCATCGAAGTCGTCTTCAAATGACTCTTCGTCAAGCTCGATCACAATCGGCTTTGGACGCTTTGGCTTCTCTGGCGGACGCTTTTCCACAACAGGCTTCGGTGCTGGCGGCGGCTCAGGTTTGGCCTCCACCTTTGGTTCGATCACCGGCTCCGGTTTAACGACAGGCACGGGAACGGGTTCAGGCTCAACGACTGCAACAGGTTCCGGTTCTGGCTCAGGCTCTGGTTCTTCTTCAACCAACTCGTCGGCTGGCTCATACTCGGCAACCTCTTCGTACTCCTCGGTCTCGTCTTCCATCTCGTACTCTTCGTACTCGTCTTCTTCGAGCACTTCGGGTTCCAAGATGGTCGCTCGTCCAGGTTGACCTTGAGCTGGCAACTGACGAACTTCGACGCCGATCGAATGGAAGATATCCACGATATGCGCGTGGCAGGTAAACATCATCACTTGGTGACCGAGGTCGGCAAAAGTCTGGAGCGTTTCGGCGGCATGCAATGCGCGGTCGCCATCGAAATTCACCAAGACGTCATCCAAGATCAGCGGCAGCATCACACCGCGACGTGCGTAAGCAGCAGCGAGCGATAGTCGCAGTGCGATGAACACCGCTTCCCGCGTCCCACGGCTGAGCACTTCTAGCGGCAACGCGTTGCCTTCCTTGGTGTCGATTTTCAGTTGATTCGTTCCCAGTGGGGTCCAAATCCGTGTGTACTTTCCACCGGTCAATTGAGCCAAGAACGAGGATGCTTCGCGAAGGGTTTCCGGCTGGCGTTCACGTTCGAACTTGCCGCAAACCTCTTCGACCAGGCAACTGGCGGTGGCCAGCGTTTGCCATTGGCGGGCGATCGTTTCGATTTTGCGGTGCACACAACCGAGTTCCAGTTGCACGACCGTCAATCGACTGTCGTCCGCCAAGTGCTTCATGTCCGCCGCCGACTCGCCGACTTGCGTTTGCAAGGTCGCGATTCGCTGCTGCGTTTCGGTGATCCGTGCGGACAACGCGTCCCAACGTTTTTCCAAATCGGTTGCGGTCGCACCGGCGATCTCGCGTGCGATGTCGTCGTACTGCAACGTGTTGCCGATCATCGAGCGGATCTGCTTATCGAGTGCTTGATGCTCTTCACGCAGTTCAACCAAACTCGCTTTACTGTCGACCATTGAATAGAACTGCTCAGCAGTTGCGACACCACACTTGGCCCACAAGGCGCGACGCTGTTGTTCGCCACGCTGAATCGCACGACCGTAAGCCGCATGCTGACGCTTGAGCTGCGAATCTTGTTCCTTCAATTCGCGACGGCGTTTAATCCAGTGCTGCTGGCGTGAAAGCTCTTCTTGCAGGTGGTTGAGCTGATCCAGCGGACCGGTTCGTGTCGGACGCTTGGCGACGGGAGCTGACGCGTGCTTGGACGCTGGCATGTCGTCGTCTTCGTCACGCTCGGCGGCTTCTGCTTTTTGGGCTTCGTCGCTGATTTCGAGCGATTCCAGATAGAGCTGCTCGATCCGTTTGGCCAAGGCTTGGCGTTCGTTTTCACGCTCATCACGTTCGCCTTGCAATTCTTCTAGGCGACGCAAGCTGCCCTGCAAGGTCTCGTAGCCTTCGCTCAGTTTACGTACGCTGCGTGGTGACATCGATTCGGCCAAGCCAAGCTTGCGAAGCGTTGCCGACCACTCGCGGCGTGCCGCTTTCAGTTGTTCGGCGGCTTTAACCGCTTTCGCACGGGAGGTTTCATACGACTGCTGTGCGGCCGCGTGCGCATGGTACGTCGGCACCATGTGCTCCAATTCCGCGATCAACGATTCGGCATGGCGAACTCGCAAGTCGATCGGGTGATTGCTGCTGGGCAGTTCGCTGTTGACCTCATCTTCTTCCGCTTCGAGTTCGCGGATTTGGCGGCGAAGGGTCTCGATTTGGCGATCGCATTCCTCGCGATCCATTGCCGTTGACCGTTGGCCGTTTTGTTTGCTTAAGAAATACAACGCCAACGACATCAGGCCGAAGAACAGCCACAGCATGCCAGCCGTAGGGGTTGGCTCGCCGGTCAAAAACCAAGTCACACCCAGAAGGTGCGAGAACGCAACGATCAAACAGCTTCCGCCGACGACGAAGGGCAAGCCCATCAACAACAAACGGTCGATCGGCAGGACTTCGGCAGTCGACAAATCGACGGACTCGTTTTCCAGCGAACGGTAGTGCCGCTTCAGTTTGTCGATGTGTTCGTCAAGTTGCTTGGCGCGGCGCAGCGTTGCCAGTTGAGCGTTTTCTTCACGGATCGCTTGCTGCAAATCGCTGGACCGGGTGCGGTCGAGCACCTCGGACATTTCTTCAGCCAAGTGCTCAGCGCGTTTTTTGTATTCGGCGCCTTCGGTGCGCGACTGTTTGAGCACAAATAGGTGCTCTTTGACACGCTTCGCCGGACCGGACAAGGCACTTAAGTTTTGACGCGACATGTCGGGCATTTGCGTCGAGTCGCCTTGCAACAGCGCGTCGCGATCCTCTTCGCTGATCCCAAGCTTTTCGGCGTCGGAATAGAGCTGCTGGCGAGCCTTGCTGATCTGGGAGTCGACTTTCTCGATTTGCTGTTCGAGGGCTTCGACCCAAGTCGCTTGCTCGGCGGCGGCTTCGATGCGGCCTTGCAATTCCAGCATGCGTGGGCTGACCGGCAATTGCGTGGCTTTGTCGCGCAAGCCACGCCGTTTGCTTTTCACCTCGTCCAGCTTGGCGCGTTTGTCTTCGATCATCGCGTCGATCTGGACCAGTTGGCCGGGTGCTTCATCGGGAAGCATCGTTTCGGCTTCGGTCTCGCGAATCTGCTTTTCCAGCTCGGCGCGTTCGTTCCACTTGTCCAACACGCTGACTGCGGTTTCGACGTGCTTGGTTTCGCGTTCCATGGTCCCAAGACGCGATTGCAGGTCACCGATTTCCTGCTGCTGTGACTGACGCAGGCTGGCCAGCTCGCTGTAGCGTCGGCTGTTGCCGGTCAACTTGGTGACTTCGTCGCGGAGCTGCTCACGTTTGCGCAGCAGCGACTCGAGCTTGTCAGAGTCCGCTTTGACTTTCTCGTTGCTTTCGCCGATCAGCTTCTTTCGGCCCAGACGCAGCGAGCGGATGACGTCGACCAGCGAAACACGATCCAGACCGCTGGACAGTTTGTACAACTCGTCCGCGGCAGCGGTGTCGTCGAGCGTGTTAAGTTCTTGCAGCTCGCGCATGCCGATCGCGAAGACGTTCGTAAAGATCGCCTCGTCGATTTGTCCGAGCAGCATTGTCAGGCGGTGTTGGCCTTGGACCAAACCGTCTTGTCCGGCCACCGAAAGCTGCCCCATGGCGCCTTCGTCGGTCAGCTTTGCGTGGCGACGGATGTGATAGCCGCCTCCGGGACCGGTCACACGGATGGCTCCGCCGGGGGTCCCGCCGTGAATCGGTGGCAAATATTTTTCGCGACGCTCGGGAGTGAACCCATACAGCATCGATCGCAAAAACTGCATCACGGTTGTCTTGCCGGCCTCGTTGGGGCCATAGAACAAGGTCATCCCGTCTTGCAGCGAATCGACGCTCAGCCCGGTCCATACTCCGAAACCGTCGATATGCAGGTCTTTGACTTTCATGATTGGTTCACCCAGTCTGGCTTGCCGCCGCGTAGCAGTTCGACGCCCAGCAGCGTTGCTTGGTCCAGCGTTTCTTGTTTGGTGTTTGCCGGCATCTCAGCCAACAGATTGGTGGTGGAGGTTGGCAATCCCGGATGCTCTTCGGTCATTGGCAACAGGTTGATTGCCGCCGCTTCGCCTTTGCGGTGGTCGGCGACGATGCGCAAATAGTCGCCCAAGATCGTGTCTTCGTCATACCAACTTTTGGGGTACTTTTGCGGTGGCCGAATTCGCAAGCTTGCCGACCAAGCGGCAGGTGCTCCGTGGCCATATTCGCGCTGAACCCAGTCGAGCAACGATTCGCTGTTGCCGACGCGTCCCATCAGGTCCGTGTTATCGATCCCGATGTCCCATCCGATGATCAGGTGCCGTCCGCCGGCGTCGTGCTGCAATCGCACGATCCGTTCACCGATCAGATTTTCGATCGTGCCGACGTTGGCGACATCGGCCGAATCCAGTTTGACGTTTTCGTAGCGGAACAGGTCACACGGCATGTCGCTGACACGAACGTTCTGGTCGGCGTCGACATCAATGACCGAGTAACCGTGAGGGCCGGCCTCTTTCAGACTGCGTCCCTGTGGCGTTCCGGCGAACACGGCAACAATGCCATCGCTGTCGGCCAGTTCCAGTCGGTTGTGACGTCCGCCTAAGCACCAAAAATCGAACCTCGATTCGGCAAGTGTTTCTGTCGTTGCGTCACCGTGGCCAACGCCGATAGTGAATTCCTCACTGCTCTCGGTTTGAAATCCGGGGACGTGAAGCGATGATCGCCCGTCGCTGCTGCGTCCAACTAGACGACAGATGGGACGTCCTCCACGCACCACATTGACGGCAGTCACGCGGTCGCGTGGAAACATCGTCACGTTCGGCGGGAACGCACACGCTTCTGGCCAGTTCTGTGGATCGTCCGCTGTGCCTGCGGCCCAGTAAACCGCTTTCTTGGCTTGATTGAGCTTTTCGAATTGGGCCAACAACCGATTGATGCCATAGGGCCCCGCGGCACTGGGGTTGATCAGGTCACCGGTCAGCAACAGGAAGTCGATGTTGTTTGACAACGCCGCTTCGAAAACGGCGTCCATCGCTTGGTGGGGCGCCAACGCCATTTGTTCTTTCAATGGCGGGGGCAGTTCATCCATGTCCCCCAGCGGCTTTTCCAAATGAAAGTCGCTGGCGTGGATGAATCGAAAAGATTCGCCCGGCATCGGTTCCCTCCGTTAGTGCTCGCCGACCCTGACGCGATGATTCGTTTAAATCGCGATTGACAGTGTCGTTGGCGTGTTGGCATGACTGCAAGCGATGTCCCGTGGGCCCATCTTAGTCCCACATCCTTGGCCTTCGCTTGTCCGTTTCCCGGCGGCCTGTCGACCGCGCGGTTCTGCGAGTTTAACGAAAAGTTGAAAAAAGCACCAAGCCATTTTTTCTGCGGTTGCTAGCAACTGGTTTTGTGGCTGGGCACCTCGGTCCGATCGTGAGCCCGACTTGTTGAATTGGCGCGTCGTTGAATCGCAAAGTCAACGCGGATTGTGGTTTGCCAGCCACACTCTCGATCCTGTGAAACACGTCGGGAAACCCTGATCAAACGTTCGTGCTCGCTAGCTTGGTCTTGCCCGCGATGTCATCAATGTCTTATGAACACCAGTCAAATTCGACTGGGAAAGGTGATGGAGCTGCGAAACTATCTGACGTGTTTTTGGCCGGGACTAAGCGAACTGTGGTGGCGAGGCCGATTGTCGGCCTTACCAGCGGCAGTGGCGTTTGGTGTTGGGCTGAATGCGTACTTGGTTTTGAACTATCTGTTTCCCACGTGGTTGGATCCGGTGTTGGTCCGATCCGCATTTTGGGTTGGCTTAATCGTTTGGATTTACTGGACGATTAAGAGCATCCGTGAGCTTCCGGGGATGATCGCCCCGCGTGAGGCCTCGCAGGCACCCGATCATTTCCCGCAGGCCCAAGCGGCGTACCTGCAGCGAGATTGGGAACAGGCCGAAACGCTGCTACTGGAAGTCTTGCGAGTGGAACCACGCGACCCTCCCGCGTTGCTGCTGTTGTCGAGTGTCTATCGTGAACTGGATCGCCCGGAACACTCTCTTGCCCTGCTTGGCGAAATCTCGCGACTGGAGGTCGGCGACCGTTGGCACATCGAGCTCGAAGCGGAACAAACGCGTACCGAACGTCTGATCGAGGAACACGATTTGCCAGATGAGGATGAGTCGAACGAGGATGCTGCCGAAATGACAGCGGCATGACAGTCAGGTTTACCCTACACTTCCTCAGCACACGACTTGTTTCGCGAAGGACGCGACGAGGAGCTGGCGAGAGGGTTTACGGACGTTCGACGACGGATGGTGTGGCGAATTTGGGGCAACAGATTTTTGCAACGATTTTTTTCACCCGTGTTTTCCGGGCGAATTTCTTAATCGTCCGATCATCTTTGCGTCGGACTCCTATCCCCGAGAATTTATAAAACCGATAGAATCGAAAGTAGCTGAGCGTTTGCCGGTCGAACACCCGCGGTCCATGGCCGTTCGGGAGGTCAACGGCAACGAAATTCGCTTCCAATGGCGTACGGTTTGCTCAGAAGGGATTGTCGAGGATATTCGTCGAAAGATTCGCCAACATGACAGCGGCAGCTGGAAGCTTGGTTAACTGATAACTTCGATCGACTGAACTGATCTTCTTTGATCGAACGACTGGATCAATTGCCCCACCGATGTGCTGCAATCGCAAGCACGACGTTGGGCACACTTAGGGTAACGAGACAAACATATGTACGAACGATTTACCGATCGCGCCCGTAAGGTCATGCAATTGGCCAACCAGGAGGCGCAACGATTCAACCACGAATACATCGGCACTGAGCACATCCTGCTTGGTCTGGTCAAAGAGGGCAGTGGCGTTGCGGCCAACGTTCTGAAGAATCTTGACGTCGATCTGCGAAAGATCCGACTGGAAGTCGAAAAGCTGGTCCAAAGCGGTCCCGAGATGGTGACCGTCGGCAAGCTTCCACAAACGCCACGTGCGAAGAAGGTGATCGAGTACTCGATGGAAGAGGCTCGCAACCTGAATCACAGCTACGTCGGTACCGAGCACATCCTGCTCGGACTGCTGCGTGAACAAGAAGGCGTCGCCGCACAAGTCCTGATGAACCTGGGACTGAAACTGGAAGACGTCCGCGAAGAAGTTCTGAACTTGCTCGGCCATGGCCTCGAAGGCGCAGAAGTCGGCGAGCGTGGCGGACGTTCCAGCGAAGAAGGCGGCAGCAGCGCATCCACCAAAAGCGGCAAGAGCAAGACGCCTGCACTGGACAGCTTCGGACGTGACTTGACCGAACTGGCTCGCAAAGGCGAACTTGACCCGGTCATCGGTCGCTCGCGTGAAATCGAACGCGCGATCCAAATTCTCTGCCGACGTACCAAAAACAACCCCGTGCTGCTTGGTGAAGCCGGCGTGGGGAAAACCGCGATCGTCGAAGGCTTTGCACAAAAGGTCATCGAAGGCGAAGTGCCTGAGATCCTGGCTGACAAACGCATCGTCGTCCTTGACCTCGCGATGATGGTCGCTGGTACCAAGTACCGCGGTCAGTTCGAAGAACGCATCAAAGCCGTGATGACCGAAGTTCGTCGCGTCAAAAACACGATCCTGTTCATCGACGAACTCCACACCCTGGTCGGTGCCGGTGGTGCTGAAGGCGCCATCGACGCTGCAAACGTCTTGAAGCCAGCTTTGGCTCGGGGCGAGATCCAGTGCATCGGTGCGACGACCCTGGACGAGTACCGCAAGTACATCGAAAAAGACAACGCACTGGCGCGTCGTTTCCAAGAGATCATCGTCGAACCGACCGCTAAAGAGGAAACCATCGAAATCCTCAAGGGCCTTCGCGAACGCTACGAAGAGCACCACCGCGTCCAAATCACCGACGACGCGGTCGTGTCGGCAGTCGAGATGAGCGAGCGGTACATCACCGCCCGCTGCTTGCCTGACAAGGCGATCGACGTTATTGACGAAGCAGGTGCTCGGGTCCGCCTCCGCACGATGACTCGTCCACCAGATTTGAAAGAGATCGACGAAGAAGTCGAAAAGCTGAACAAGGAAAAAGAAGACGCGGTCGCTAACCAAGACTTCGAAAAAGCAGCCAACCTGCGTGATCAAGCGGAAAAGCTTCGCAAGAAGAAAGACCAGATCACCCAAGATTGGCGTGAAAAGAGTCAGCAGACCGACGGCGTCGTCGACGAAGAAGTCATTGCGGAAGTCGTCAGCAAGATGACCGGCATTCCGTTGACCCGACTGTCGACCGAAGACAGCTTGCGTCTGATGAAGATGGAAGAGGAACTGCACAAGCGCGTCGTCAGCCAAGACCTCGCCGTCTCGGCCGTCGCCAAAGCAGTTCGCCGTAGCCGCAGCGGTCTGAAAGACCCACGGCGCCCAACCGGCTCGTTCATCTTCGCCGGTCCGACCGGTGTCGGTAAAACGTTGCTGGCCAAAGCACTCGCCGAATACATGTTCGGTGACAGCGATGCCCTCGTTCATATCGACATGAGCGAGTACATGGAAAAACACAACGTCAGCCGATTGATCGGTGCACCTCCCGGTTTCGTCGGTTACGAAGAGGGCGGCCAGCTGACCGAAAAGATCCGCCGTCGTCCTTACGCGGTCGTGCTGTTCGACGAAATCGAAAAAGCACACCCCGACGTGTTCAACATGTTGCTGCAAGTGATGGAAGAAGGACGTTTGACCGACTCGTTCGGACGTAACGTCGACTTCCGCAACACGATTTTGATCATGACCACCAACGCCGGTGCGGAAGCGATCAAGAACGAAGGCGGCTTCGGATTCCAAAAGGCTGACAGCGATGCCAGCTACGAATCGATGAAGAAACGCGTGATGGAACAGATCGAACGTGTCTTCCGTCCTGAGTTCCTCAACCGTCTCGACGACACGATCATCTTCCGTCACCTGACCCGCAACGACTTGAAAATGGTCATCGACTTCGAACTGTCGAAAGTCCGCGAGCGTTTGCTGGATCGTGGCTTGGCTCTGGAACTCGAAGACGCAGCGAAGGAATTCCTGATGCGTCAAGGGACCAACCTGGACTACGGTGCCCGTCCGCTTCGCCGCGCGATCGAACAACGCGTCGAAGATCCGCTCAGCGAAGAACTGCTGCGTGGAACCTTCGAGGGCAAAGACACCATCGTTGTGAAAGGCATCTTGGAAAACTCCGATGGCAACGCCGTCAAGCACGAAGACGTCACGATCACCGACGATGGCAAGATGATCGATCCGGACGGAAAACGCGTCAAAGCTGTTCGCCTGGAATTCCATGGTGACAGCCGCGGCAACGTCGGACCAAAAGAAGAAACCGTTAGCGCCGGCGTCAGCGAAGGCGACAAGCCCGAAGGCGAATCGCAAGGCTAACCGAGCCTGAAGCCAACCGGCGCTCACCGAACGCCGATCCCTAAACGACGAAAGGGCTAGCTGTCACCAGCTAGCCCTTTTTCGTTTCCTACGACCACTCAATCACAATCACATCAGATTTGGTGGGGACTCGTGTCGTTACCTACTGCATTAAATACGCGTACAGCCCGACCAATGTTTTCGCATCGCGGATCTTGCCTTGCTGGATCAAGCCATGGATTTCGCTTTTGGGTACCACGCGATTGACGATCGCTTCGGTCGCTTCTCGATGAGCTTCTCCGGCCACCAGACCAGTCGCTCGGTACAGCAACATCAACTCGTCGCTGATTCCTGGTGCCGAATAGAACTCGAGCATCAGTTCAAGGTTGCCAGCGGTGTACCCGGTTTCTTCGATCAACTCACGCCCCGCTGTTACGATTCCCTCTTCACCGGCTTCGCGAGTTCCGGCCGGCAATTCGAGCAGGGTTTCACCCACCGTCGCGCGGGTGTTGTCGATCATCACAACGCTGCCATCATCAAGAATCGGCAGCAAAACCACGGCTCCGGGGTGCCGTACGACTTCACGCGGGTACAACTTTCCGTCGTCGCCCTGTAGCATCAGACGTTCGACGTTGAACCGGGCACCTTTCAAAAGTGTCGTGTCGTCTGAATCAGCGGATTGGTTCATTGATAGTTCGCTCGGGTTCAATTCTTCATCGCTCTCAATTTCACACGAACACAGTCGCGTTACGTTTAAAGCATGTTCGGATTCCTGAATTGCAACAAGCCCGCCGGATTCTCGTCACGCGATTTGGTGAACGTGATCCAGAGGCGACTGCGTGGCAAGAAAGTCAAACTCGGACACTGTGGCACATTGGATCCGCTGGCCGATGGAGTCTTGGTCGTTGCCGTTGGGCCAGCATCGCGACTGGTCCCCTTCGTCCACGAAACGAGCAAGCAGTACCACGGCAGCTTTCGCTTGGCAGCCGAATCACCCACCGGCGACGTCGAATTCGAACCGACCCTTTTCGAAGACCATCCGATTCCCAGCTTGGAACAGATCGAAAGTGCTTGCCGAGAATTCACCGGCTCGATCGAGCAAATCCCTCCCGCGTACTCAGCGATCAAAATTGATGGGCGACGTGCCTATGACCTCGCCCGTGAAGGCCAACAAGTCGAAGTGCCACCGAGGACGGTGACAATCCATTCGCTCTCGGTGATCCGGTACGCTTACCCAGATTTTGAACTATCGATTACTTGCTCGACGGGTACCTACATTCGCACGCTTGGCATCGATATCGCAAAATCACTCGGCACCACTGCCGTGATGACTAATCTGTGTCGAACGCGTGTGGGAGAATTCAAACTTGCCCAGTCGCACCACATCGACATGATCCGTGAACAACCGCTTGAAGAGATGCTGTTGCCGGCGATCACAGGAGTAACTCATCTTCCAAAAATGATCGTTGACGCGGAACAATGCCAACGACTGATCAACGGCCTTTCACTCGAAGACCGACAGCATCAGCTTCCTACGGATCCAATCCCAAAGCATGCTGCCGCGGTGCGTGCCGACGGGATCCTGCAAGCGATCATCGCACCGAAACGAGGCACCTGGACCCCCAAACGCGTCTTCAAAACTTAGACGCATCAACCCGTGAATGTGTTTTACCACCACGATGCTTTGTCCGTGTTAGCGGGCCATCGCCCCGAGCAGGCGACACAGCAGTGCTAAGGGCCGAAAATTTGTCGTGAAAACGAGCCAGACCTTCGAAATCGCCCCCGTTAGAATGAGGGGCTTTGTAAGCTTGGCATACTCCAATTAGGGTAGGGGCCAGATGTTTAGGGTTGGAAGAAAAGTAACGCTCCACATTGACGATGCAGACGGTGGCTCATGTCGGGAATCGGATATCGCCCAGAAATCGATGGCCTTCGAGCCGTAGCCGTGGTTCCCGTGATTCTGTTCCACATGGGATTTGGATGGATACCGGGCGGATTTATCGGCGTTGACGTTTTTTTTGTGATCTCAGGTTTCCTGATCACCTCAATCATCAACAAAAATCTCAACGACGGAACGTTCTCGTTTCGCGACTTCTGGGCCCGTCGTGTCCGCAGAATTCTGCCGGCGATGGTCTTCGTTTCTGCCTGCACCTTGGCAGTCACCTACTTTTGCATCTTTCGCCCAGAACAACATGTCATCGGCAAGCAATCTCTCGCCGCCTTATTTTCGGTCGCGAACATTTACTTCTGGCAAAGCACTGGTGACTACTGGGGCACATCGGCTGAAGAGTCACCGTTTTTGCATGCTTGGTCACTCTCGGTCGAAGAACAATTCTATTTATTCTTCCCCGTCGGAATGTGGCTCATCTTTCGGTTGCGAACCCGCTGGCTGCAAGGTGTCATTGCCGGCGTCTCGCTGTTGAGTCTCGGTCTGTTTCTCTGGGGAGTCCAATCCCATCCGACTGCAACGTTCTATCTACTACCGACACGCGTGTGGGAACTAGGCGCGGGATGCTTGCTCGCCGTCACGATCGGCAATCAAGCTTCGAGAGAAGTTAACTACGGTGTATTCTCGCTGACCGGCCTTGGCATGATCGCCTTGTCCTACATTTTCTTCGACACGCTAGGAGGAGGACTTGGGCTGGCGGTCGCGGGCACGCTTTTGATCATCGCCTTTGGACAAGTTGGCCTTTGCAACAAGTTGCTCTCTCAATCAGCCGTCGTCCACATTGGGAAACTTTCATACTCACTGTATCTATGGCATTGGCCAATCCTAGTGCTCGCCAAGCCGGCGGGTGTTGATTGGGATGGGCCGTCTGACAAACTCGTCCTTTCCGCGTCGACCTACCTCTTTGCACTGGGCACGTACCAACTGGTGGAGAAGCCAACGCGGCGTCGAACGGGAATCGTTCCCGTGATCCTTACAAGCGGACTGCTCGTTGCAGGCCTGGGATTATGGATGACGTTGCGTCCTCGCTATTTTGATACCTCGGCGTTTGCCGAGGCTCGCTACGTCACTTTCGATTGCAATCCGAGCCAAAGAATCGACGCGCCGCGATTTGCCAGCACCATCGTTGAGAACCCCGAATTCAAACCGGACGCATTTAGCGGAGAAGGACTTCGAGTGGGCGACACTTCGGTCACGCCCGAAATTGTTGTCATCGGCGATTCTCACGGATGCATGTGGAGCGATGCCATCGCAACGGTTGCACGCAGCGAAAACCTCTCCGCATCGTTTTATTGCATGCGTGGAGAGAACCCATTCATTCGAGTCGCGAAATTCAGGGAGTTCACCTCCAAAGACGTCGTCTCACGTTTTCACCATGCGAAGCTAACGCACATCGAACAGTGGAAACCCAAAGTGGTCATCGTGGGTCGCGCGTGGACCGAAGAAGACGTCGACGATGCACCGTCGATTCTGGAATTCCTGGGTGAGCAAGGCTGTCGCGTCTTGCTCATTGAAGACCCACCGAAACTCCCATTTGGAAATATCAATGCAATGCAATGGCTGGCAAGCCAAGGCATCAAGCCTGCAGAAGGTAAGCAGGAGTTTGTGCCAAGCAAGCTACTTTCACCTACTGACGAAGGCCGCGGAATCGTCCGCACACTCGCTGACTCGTACGAGTTCGCCGAAGTGTTACCGACGTATGATTTGTACTCCGCAGACGCAGGAATCCTGGCATTGGACGGACGTGATGTTTTCTATCTTGACGATGACCACTTATTGCAAGCGGGTGCGAAAATGATCATCCCTCGGCTACGTGCCAAGATCACCGAAATCCTGGGCGATCGCTGAGGTAAATCTCGATCACAAAGCAACGACGTTTACACAACAGCAGCGTCTGCATCAGCGAGATAGCTTCGGTGCCAGTGTTCGATTTGATCGGATTCTGCGGTATCACGATGAACCAACAATCGGTAACGCAGACGCGTGGGTTGGTCCGTCGACAATGCGACGGGCGTCTGTCCCGGCCATACCGGGTTTTGCATGCTTCGCTTCGATCGCAAAATCCAAGGCTGCGGATAGCCTGCTGATTGCGGGTGCGTCAGCAGGGTGACGCTGCTTGCCTTCTCGCCATTGAAACGGCCTCGGAAAGTTAGCCACGGCGAAGCCGGTACTGTCGCGTAGGCCGGACGCTGTATTCCGTTTTGACTTTCGAACGTAAGGTCTTCGGGCATTTTGATCCGTAGGGAAAAACCGCCGTAACCCTTGTCGTCGTCCGAGCCCCCAATGCGTGTGTTCGGCTGTGTCGCGACTAGACGGATATCAAAGTCGATCTGTCGAAGGTCAGCTTGATCGGGATAAAACTTCATCGAAGTCTGTTCACGCACGACAGGAACAACGCCGTTTTGAAAGTCCTCGGACTTCCAGTCGACGGCGACATTCAAAGCCGCCGTCCCATCTGCTTGATGCAACGTTTCGGACTTCGTGACTTCCCATCGGAATCGCTCGATCATCCACCCATCACCGATCGGCGTTTCATCGACCTGCAACTGATGCCAAGCCCAGAACACACCACGATGATGAAGGTGATCGGCGGGGAAATCTTCCGTCAGCGGATTTCCACTGAAATCAAACAGAGGATGAATGTAGTTCGCACAGGGGTGCGCTCCGTCGCGAGGCGTCGTCGCCTGCTGATATTCACAAATGGGCTGGTCTCCGCTGGAGACAAACACCTTCCCCTCTTTCAGCTGCAACTGCACTGCCATTTTGCTCATCCGAGTAACTCTCCTGGTATCCTGCGAAAGCGACAAAATCTGCTCAAACGCGAAACACAATTCGCCAACCAAGGCTCTGCGGAACGCTTCGCCCCCGTAAAAGGCAAAAAGAGCGCTTAAATCGACTTTATTGTAACTTCTTAGCTAATTCCTGATGACTCTCGCGAACTAGACTCGTTCCCTTCCTTAACTAGCCCCACCCTATTTTCTGAAGGAACCGAACATGAGAGCTGGAGTAGGCATTTTAATGCTGGCGGTGCTCCCATCGATTGTCTGTGCAGGCCCGATCCTACACGACGCCAACGTGACCCCCGACCTGATTCTTGGCGCCGGTAATGCAAATGGCGGATTCACCGTCGACCGTGACAACGGAATCGAGATTGGATTGCGTGGCAAACTTCGATTTGACAGCAGCAATCAGCCGCAGAACATTTTTAACAGCAACGGCGATGGCACCTACACCTTTGAGACCGGCCAGCCCGTCGGCGGAGGATTTGGTTTTGCACCGGGCTCCAGCAGCACTGCTGTATGGAGTTTTGATTGGTCAATCAACTCGGATTTCGCGGGTTTGACCGGCAACAACCTCGACGCTTTCGAGTACTTGATGGAGATCGATTTTGACCCATCGGCAGGCGAGAACTTTCTTGCGTTTGATCCGATCAACGTTCCATCACCTGACTTTGCAGACCATGCGATCGGGACGAACGCGACCGGCAACGGCATGGGCGTCAATGCCGCCGACCGCACTGGCTACCTGAACTTGCTTGCGAACAACAACGTCGCGCAGAACTCTTGGAACATGGAGTTCTTTGACGACGCTGGTGCCGGTTTCGGTTTCAATGCAAACGTCGATGGGATCTACACCATTCGCTTGTCGGCACTTGATGGCGGCAATGTCGTAGCATCCTCGTCGATCCAAGTCATCTCGCAAACCGTTCCCGAACCATCCTCGATGGCGATCTTCGGCTTTGGCGCACTTGGCTTGCTAGTTCGAAAACGCCGACGCAGCTAACGGACGAACTGCAGTGATAAAAACCTAAGACACGCCATCGTGCACGAACACGATGGCGTGTTTTGTTTTGCCAAAACTCTAAATTCGGTCGGCCGACGAAACTAGATTTCGCTGGTTTTCATTCCCAACTGTTTCATCTTTCGATACAAGTTCGAACGATGAAGCTCCATCCGCTCGGCTGCTTCGGTCATATTGCCGCTGCAACGATCAATCGATGAGAGGATGTGATTGATTTGAAACTGTCGCGTCGCTTCGGCAAGCGAGTCGACATCGTGAGAAACGGTTCGCACAGGAAATACGACCGCGCCATTGGCCCCGCCCATCGAGCGAAGTTCCAGATCGATGGCATCAATTTCGTCGCCACTGGTCAGATAACAAACGCGTTCAATCGTGTTGCGTAGCTCGCGGACATTCCCCGGCCAGGCGTGTGACAGCATCGCGGCCTTTGCGGCATCAGTCAGTCCCGGAACCTTGCGACCGATTTCGTAGCAGAAGTGCTGCATGAAGTGCTCAGCCAACAACAGGATATCGCTCCCGCGTTTTGCCAGATCTGGCAACACCAACGACACCACGTTCAGGCGGAAGAAGAGGTCTTCGCGAAAGCGTTTTTCGGCGATTAGTTGCTCGAGTGGCTGATTGGTCGCGGCGATAACGCGAACATCGACGGGAATCGGAACGCTGCCGCCGACACGAACGACTTCGCGTTGTTCCAACACACGCAACAGTTTTGCTTGGCCGCCAGGACTCATGTCACCGACTTCGTCTAAGAACAAGGTCCCGCCGCTGGCAAGTTCGAATTTACCGATCCGGGTGCTGTTGGCATCGGTGAAGGCACCTTTTTCATGACCGAACAGTTCGCTTTCCAAAAGCGATTCGACCAGCGCCGCACAGTTCACCGCGACGAACGGTTCGCCACGTCGTTCACTTTCGTAGTGGATGTGGCGTGCAACGACTTCTTTGCCGGTCCCGTTACTCCCCAAGATCAACACGGTCAGATCCGTTCCGGCAACGCGGCTTCCTGATTGGCGAACGGAATCGATCGCGGGATGCTCGCCAATCAACGGACTGCTGTTGGCCGCATCATCGACCAAGCGATCCCGAGAAGCGGTCAAACGTTTTTGCACACGCAAGCCTTCGATCGCACCGGCGGCATGAAGCGCCAGATCATTGAGCAACATAATGTGTGCGTCTTCGAAGTTGTTTTCACGATGATTGATCGCTTCAAAAACGCCGATCGTTTCTCCCCGCTGTCCGATCAGCGGCACCGCCACCAGTGACGTCGTTTGGAAATCAAGCGATTGGTCAACGGAGCGATTGACGCGTGACTCGTCGTCATCGCCGCCGTTCCATATTTGCGCTTCGCCGGTGGCCAAGACTTCGCCGACGATCCCGGCGTCATCCGAAATCACGAGTGGTGCTTCGATACCGACACTGGGTTTACCGACCAACTTTTTGCGTCGTTTGTCCCACAAAAAAATGCTGACGCGTTGGCAGTTGAGGAGCGTGATCGCGGTTTCTGCGATCTCTTTCAACAACGAATCTTCGTCGCTAGACGGCTGCAGCTGGTTGCGTTGCCACTTTGCCGACGCACGCAAGACCTGACTCAGTTGCTGAATCCGTTCACGCTGGCGTTCGCACTGTTCGGCCATCGCGGTGTGAGAAAGGAAAACACTGCAGACTCGCGTCAGCCCGGCGCGATCGGTTGCATCGGCAACGTTGACGATCAGGCAACTGTGACGCTCGGCGTTCTCAGTCGGCTGAGAAAAACTGCCGTTGGATGGGATCGCGACCCAAGCTTGGCGGACTTCGGGCGAACCACTGTCAATCGCACTGGCGATCAAATCCATTGGCAACTGTGGACCTGCCTGGCCATCCTGTGTTGGCGTTGAATTACCAAAACGTGTCGCATCGCCATTGGAAACCTCACGTCCCGAATTGCCAGTTGATCCTGACCACGCGTCGACTTTCCATCCCCCCCGACGTTGGGTCACAATGGCGGCGCTGTTGAGATTCAAAACACGGACGAGCTCGGGAAGGGACCGTTTCAAGAACGCGGTACGACTTCTTACCTGCGTTGCCGTTTCGGTCAGCTCACGAAAAAAAGAATACGAGTCCACGGGAAAGACAGAGTCTCTGGGGCGAGTGGGTGTGATTGAGTGAGTCATATCTGGCGTTCGCCGGCAACCATGATTCAAGGGATTCGGGGCGTGCGGCGAGGCTTGCAGCCAATGGGTTCCTGCAAACGCGCGCCGCCGCAATCGAGATGGGGCTCCTACTCTTTCCGGAAAAGACGCCAAATAGACGACATCACCCTGTTCACGCTATCTTGTGCAGGCCCCGTCCGGTGGCGTTTAATCAGCACGTGCAAGTTACTTTTCTAGTAGGACAACAAATCGAGATGCAATTTCAGGGAAAAAAGGGGCTGATTTTAGGAGTCGCCAACGAAAACTCGATCGCTTGGGCCATCGCTCAGGAGATCATGAACGCAGGAGGGGTATGTGGTTTCACCCACCTTCCTGACCGCCCCGATGACGAACGAAAACGCAACCGTCGGCGAGTTTCCCAGTTAACCGACAAGTACGAAAACGCCGCATTCCTGCTGCCAATGGACGCGCAAAAGGACGAAGACATCCGCAGCGTTTTTGAAGCGACGGAAGAAAAATTTGGGAAAATCGATTTCCTGTTGCACTCGATGGCCTTTGCCGATCGCGACGACTTGGGCAAAGACACGATCTACACCAGCCGGGCGGGCTTCGCACTCGCGATGGACGTGAGCGTCTATACACTGCTGGCATGCTGTGCGGCCGCCAAGCCGATCATGAACCCGGGCGGGTCGATCGCCACAATGACTTACTTCGGCGGCGAAAAGTGCGTCCCCGGTTACAACGTCATGGGTGTTTGCAAAGCAGCCCTGGAAGCGGCAATGCGTTACGCCGCCTACGACTTGGGGCCAAGTGGTATTCGCGTCAACGCGTTGTCCGCAGGCCCGGTCCGCACTTTGGCCGGACGCGCCGCCGGTGTTGAAGAGATGCTTAAACTGTACGACCGCATGGCTCCCCTGGGTCGCAACATCACTCACGAAGAAGTCGGCAAAACCGGAGCGTTCTTGCTGAGTGATCTCAGCAACGGCATCACCGGCGAAATCCTGCACATCGATGGTGGCTATAACGCAATGGGCAGCCCCGGACGATTGCTCGAAGATCTAAAAGACTAAGATCGCGCCGAACCACGCGAGTCATCGAGCGGCAACTGCGACAACGCAGTTCGCCGCGTTCCTACAATGACCGTGATTCATCGCAGTTGCCGTCGTCGACCATACGGTGCCACAGGAAATTCCTATCGGCGCCGATCGGAAGACGGCCTCCCCACCGAAGACTCCCCCAAAAACAGATTCGACCATGGTACGTACCGCAAGCACGATGTTGCCGCTTGGCACTCAAGCCCCCGATTTTTCGCTACAAGAATGCGATGGCGGCACGGTCAGCTTGGCCGATTTCGCTGGCAAGAAAGCGTTGTTGGTGATGTTTGTCTGCAACCATTGCCCTTACGTCAAACACGTCGCCGACCAATTGAAAGTGTTGGCCGATGACTATCTGGCAAAAGACGTCGCGGTCGTCGCGATCAGCAGCAACGACGCGGATGCCTATCCCGACGATTCGCCCGAAAAGATGAGCGAAGAAAAGAAGGCCCGCGGATACGCGTTCCCCTACCTGTTTGACGGCGATCAAAAAGTCGCACAGGCATATGCCGCTGCATGCACGCCCGACTTTTTCTTGTTCGACGGCGATCAAAAACTTGCCTACCGCGGCCAACTCGACTCGTCCCGCCCAAAGACTGAAATTCCGGTCACCGGCGAAGACTTGCGTGCCGCAATCGACGCCGTCTTGGCTGGCGAATCACCAAGTGAAACACAGCGTCCTTCGCTAGGGTGCAACATCAAATGGAAGGAAGGCAACGAGCCCGCGTACTTTAACTCCGCTGGCGTTAGCTGAGTGCTTTCCTATCTGCAAACGTTGACGCTCCGGCTCGCCGCCGGAGCGTCACAAATCGATCCACAAACGCGCCGATTACATGGCGACTGGCTTGCCAGTCAACAGCGTGCCGATGGCGGATTCGCTGGCCGTGAAGGCGAAAGCGACCCGTACTACACCGCGTTTGCGTTGCGTGCGTTGTGGATCCTTGATGCACTCGACGAAAACATTGGTGGCCGCGCGGCAGCGTTTCTGCGCTCTCGGCTGAATCGTCGCGAAGGCATCGTGGATTTGATTTCTTTAATCTTCGCCGCCGCAATCTGTGAGATGTCCGTCGGGGCTCAAGTGGTCGATGACAACGACCCGACCTGGGCGGACAACGTTGCCAACCTGCTGGAATCGCTCCGGACGGATGACGGGGGTTTCGCAAAGTCGCCTGAAGGTCGCGCGGGCAGCACCTACCAAACATTCCTATCGGTGCTCTGCTTGGAATTGCTCGGACGCCAGCCCCACAATTCCAATGCCGTCTGTGGCTTCATCGATTCACAAGCTCATGCCGATGGCGGGTACCTGGAAATCCGAGCCGCCAAACGGCCTGGTGTGAACCCCACCGCCGCAGCGATTGGGACACTCAAAACACTCGGCACCTTGGACTCGATCGACACCGAAGCGACGATCGATTTCTTATCCGAAATGCAATCCGATGAAGGCGGCTTTACCGCAAACACACGCATCCCGTTTGCGGACCTACTCAGCAGCTGCACCGCGATGATCACACTGGATGACCTGGGCGCGATCGAATCAATTGATCGGAACGCCGTTCGGCGTTATGCGGAATCGATGCAAATGCCCGGCGGCGGCTTTGCCGGATTCCAATTGGACCAAACGGCCGACGTCGAATACACGTTCTACGGGTTATCGGCGCTTGCGATGTGCGAATCGGTCTAGCGACACGTGAAGCCGAGGTAGGCGACGATCACGCAATTTGCATACAATGCGTTCACGGACCCAACACGTCAAAACAGCACGGATCATGAGCGAGTCTTCCACCGCGATCATGGAGAATCAAAGGACATTGGCAGCCTCAACGGACCGATTCGACGAACGAGCCGGTGCAGGACTGGCCACACGCCTGATCTTAGTCGGGTTGGTCGTCTTTTTGATTGTCGGAAGCATCCTGTTTGTCCGCGTGATGCTGCACCGCGGCCCGGACACGATCGAATCACCCTCGAGTGCCCCGATCCCGGCTCGCTATGACGCCGATCGAGCGATGGGGTACCTGCAAAAGCTTTGCGATTTCGGACCACGTCCTTCGGGTAGCGAAGCGATGGTTCGCCAGCAGCGCTATTTGGAAAGCTTTTTTCTAGAACGCGGTGCCGAGGTTCGACGTCAGGAATTCGAAACACGAAATCCCAATGACGGGTCCGCAATGACGATGACGAACCTGATCGCTTCTTGGCACCCCGAACGTCCGCTTCGATTCCTGTTTTGTGCACACTACGACACGCGTCCTTATCCGGACCGTGATCGACAGAACCGCAAAGGGACATTCATCGGCGCTAACGATGGTGCCAGCGGTACCGCAGGATTGATGGAATTATCCAACCAACTCGACGACCTACCGGACGACGTCGGCATCGACCTTGTCATGTTCGACGGCGAAGAGTTCATCTGGCAAGAAGACCGTGACCGGTATTTCCTCGGGTCAACGTACTTCGCGCAAACCTACGTCGATACGCCGCCAGAAAACGCCTACCGTGCCGGTGTTCTGTTCGACATGATCGGCGATCGCGAACTGCGGCTGTATTACGAAATGAATAGCATCCGCTACGCCAAACCGGTCGCACAATCGTTTTGGCAAGTCGCCAAGCGACTGCGTGTCGATGCGTTCGTCCCACGCACACGCCATGACCTTCGCGATGACCACCTGCCGCTCAATCAGATCGCCAAGATCCCAACCATTGACGTGATCGATTTCGACTATCCCCGCCCGGGGATCGGCAGCCCCTCGTACTGGCACACCGAACAGGACATCCCCAAGAACTGCAGCGGCGAATCGATCGCGGCGGTTGTCTGGGTCGCCCACCAGTGGATTACAGCCCAGGGTCGTTCGGAGCAGAGTCGTTCTATCAAAACGCCGAACCGCTAGAGGACAACGCGATGACTGCAGGCGGATTACTGCTTGGCGCAACCTTGTTGTTCTTTGCCGGCTGGCTGCAATGGACCGAGCACAATGGTTGGCCGTACGATCACTTCGACTCCGACGAAGACGCCGACTATCGCTCGCGACGAAGGAAGTCCCGATCGAAGGTCAACGCATTGATTGGCACCTGCGGTGCACTCGTTTTAGCAGCGACTTTAGCGAATAGTCGCCTGGTCTTCGTGGCCGCCTGGACGGCAGTCACGTTCATTCTGTTGGTGATCATCGTCCTGGCAATGTTGGATGCATTCCGAACCCATCGTTACCATCAAGACAAGATGCGACGAATTCGGGAGCAAGCACTGAAGGATTAACGCGGCTTGTGAATTTTTTAAACGGCACCCTCTTGATTGCCATCACGGCGATCGGAATCCCGATCGCACTGCACTTGATCGCGCGGAAGGAACCACGCAAAGTCCTGTTTCCTTCGGTTCGATTGTTGTCACAGCGATTCGAGTCCAATCGCAGCAAGATGCGAGTCCGACGCTGGTGGCTGTTGGCATTACGGATCGCTGCGATTGCATCCGTCGCATTGGCATTGGCCCGCCCTGTCTCCAGTATCGGGCTGAGCGTGACTTGGCTGACGATCGGCATCATCGCTGCATTGGGCGTGGTGTTGCTTGTGATGGCGACTGTTTCGGCGTCAGGTCGTGGCAAACGCTCACTCACAATCCCGCTACTCGCGGCAGCCGGCTTGCTGGTGCTTGTCGCGATGGGGTGGGGCGTGTTCACGGTGGCCAGTACCGAGCCACCAATGATCGACGATCAGCGGCCCGTCGCATTGGCGATCATCGTGGACAACTCCATCGAAACAAGTTGGACGACCACCGAAGACACTCGTATCAATGCGATCCGCGAAGCTGCCAAAGCGGCGGCTTGGCAGCGGGTAAAAACAGTCGAGTGGTCGCGATCGATCGTTCCGCGACACCGGCAACGTTCTCTGCGGATGTTGCTGGCTCGATTGCAAAAATCGAAGCGTTTCAGCCATCCGAAGTGGTGCAACCGCTGGCAACGCGAATTGAAGCGGCCGCCCGTGTGCTCTCGACCAGCGAGATCCCGACTCGCCAAATCATTGTCATCAGTGGCATGACCGCAGCATCATTTCCACCCGATGCCACGACAGGCCCCATTCGCGAGTTCCTCGACCAACAACAGATCGACTTCACCGTCTGGGACATGGGGGCCTACCAAGGTTTCAATCGACAGCTTTCACGGATATCGACAGCGACGCCAGCCCCAGCGCCACAGTCGCCCATTACCTTGACCGCAGAACTCCGTCGACAGGATTCAAACGGGTCCGAGCTAGCTGAGACTTCCGCTGAAATCGAAGTCACCCTTGAGTGTGTGGTTTACGAAAACCAACCTGGGCTGCCTGTGGTTCGCGACGGCAAAATCGTTCGTCCCGACGCTAAACCGGTCGACAGGCTGAGCGTGACCTTGCAACGTGACCGCGATGTCGAAGTCCAATTGACGCTGCCGCCCCTCGATGCCGGCCTCCATCACGGCGCCGTGCGGCTGATTGGAATCGATGCGTTGGCGATCGATGACGCCAGCTACTTTACGATTGAAATCTTGCCGCCAAGTCGATTGCTGATCGCCAGTGACCAACCGGCCGAAGCAAACGAATTCGCTGATTTGGTATCCGCCGAAGCCAATGCCGCACCATCGCAGTACAGCATTGAGATTTCGACTCACGATGACTTGCCAAACTTGCAACTCAGCGACTTTGACGGGATCGTCCTGCTTGATCCGCCGCTGAGCGTTTTGAGCGGACAGGGCTTGGAGTCATACTTTGACTCCGGACGTCGCACATTTGTCGCCGCAGGACCATCGCTGGCCGCCGACTCTGGTGCGTTCCAGGACTTGGAGTTTGAACGTCGCTGGCGAGTCAACGATCCCGGTACGTTTCTCGAAATCTCTGCCGAGTCACACCCGGCACTCTCACCCCTTACCGAATTGCCGGGCGGCGTACCGTTTCAAGACTTGCGTGTTTTTCAATATTGGAAAACGACGGCCAAAACAAATTGGTCGACGCTGATGCGATATGCGGGAACCCAACATGCTGCGCTATTGGAAAACAACAAACGCGGTGTGCTGTTGATGACCACGCCGATTCCTGATTTGGTTTCGCGTCGACCGTGGAATGAGCTATTTCGGGCAGACAACCTTTGGCCCATGTTCGCGACGACGCGTGAATTGACACGCTATGTCGCGCGACGCGACGTCGGTCACTGGTCTGTCGCGGTCGGTGCACAAGTCGCTTTACCGGCCAAGTTCTTGATCGATGATCAAACTGCCGAAGCGGTCAAGCGACTACAGTGGTTTCCGGCTGGCAACAACGCTCCGGTTCCGATCGAAATCTCAAACCCCGACCTTGCGATCACCCCCGACGAATTGGTCGCCATCGGAACCGCCAATCACAGCGGAACACACTGGATTCGTGGCAGTCAAACGGGCCTCGGTTTTTCCGTAAACCTGCCTCGCGACCGAATCAATTTGTCACGAATCATGCCTGAGCAATTGTCAGAACAGTTTGGGGATTCGTCGAGCGTGATCACCTCGGCTGAACAGATCGAATGGTCTGCGGGCGATGGGAAAGACATGCTGCCGCTCTGGTCACCTTTGATGCTGATCGCGCTGGCAGTTTTCCTGCTGGAACAAATCTTGGCCAATCGTTTCTATGGACAACGTCCCGCGTCGCGCTCCACGGCGGACGCGACCGCAGGAGCGACGGCATGACCCAGTTTTCGATCGAACCGATCTACGCGTCGACTTGGCTGGTCGTCTTTGCCGCAGTCGCAATTGTCGGAGTCATCGCGTGGGTTGCCCCGCCAACCACCGATCCTCGCAAACGCCGTTGGCTGATTTTATTGCGTTCGATCGCGGCGCTGGTTCTGTTGCTCGCTGCGGTTCGCCCAACGATTATCCGTACCGACCAACGCCCCTCGCCGGCCACGTTGGTGATCGCGATTGATGATTCAAAAAGCATGTCGCTGCCCGATGGCGATGGGGCTAGCCGCTGGGACACACAGCGTGAGGCAGTCCAGCAACTTTTGGACGGACTCGGCAACTTCGATGAAGCGATGGACATCGAACTGATCCGCTATGACGAAACCTCCCAGTCGATCGGACAAGCGACCTCTGTCGATCAAGTCGCATCGCTGAAACAATCGCTGTCGTCACAAAATCCTTCAGGAAACACCACTGACCTCGGGATGGCGTTTTCCGGTGCGATTGACCTGACCGCGTCCAAGACACTGGCCGGTGTGGTGCTGATTGGTGACGGCATGCAAACGAGTCGGCAAGCCGGCCCCGCCGCGGGATCCAGCGGTACGTCGAGTCCCAGCAACGATTCCGCCGGACCACTCAATGCCCGCTACGGTGCACAGGTCCTCGATGCATTAGGCGTCCCGCTTTGGACGATCCCGGTTGGTCCTCCCAATACCGGCGCAGCTTCGCGTGATGTCGCTGTGAGCAATTTGCCCGACAGTATGCAACTGTTCTCGGGAAACCAGTTCGAGCTTTCGTTCACAGTCGAAACGCTCGGACTGTCTGGCCTTCAAGTTCCAATTCAAGTCACTTGGATCGATGAAGCCGGCGGACGAGAAGTTTCCCGCACACGGACACTTGATCCGAGCTCGGCTCGCGAATCGATGGCCTTAGACATCCCAATGGTCGCCCCCAAGCCCGGCGTCTATCGGTTGGAAGTCGAAGCTGAACGACAGGACGGAGAATGGGTCACAAGCAACAACGTACAAACCGCATTCGTCGAAGTCCGTGAAGGCGGCGGCCGAATTTTGATTTTAGAAGGTCCCGGTCGCCCCGAACTCGCGTTTTTGCGACGCTCGCTCCGTGGCTTTCCCGATCTGGATTTACAGTTCGCTACGATTCGCGGTGACCAGTCATGGCCCGTGCAACTGGAGGCGGCACTTCAACCGAAACGCTTCGACGTTCTGGTGATCGGAGACGTCGATTCGTCGGCATTTGGCGATGCACAATTGAAGCTCATCGCCGACCGTGTTTCCGAAGGCACAGGACTGATCACGCTCGGCGGCTTGTCCAGCTACTCCGTGGGCGGATATGCCGGCGGTCCGCTCGATCCTGTCTTACCCGTGAAGCTTGATTCTTCGCGTCGGCGACAGCCACCCGCACGGCAATGTCGCCTGCCGAAAGGCAAGCCAGACTGCAAAACCAGTTGACCGGACCGATCAAAATTAAGGTCGCTAAAAACCATCCAATCGTCAACCTTGGCGGACCTGAATCTGAATCCGTCTGGTCACAATTGCCAGCGCTCACGGGTGCGAACCGGTTTGACCAAGCCAAACCAATTTCAGGTGTCCAAACTTTGTTGGAATCTGAAAACGACCAACCGTTGCTGGTGATCGGAAACTACGGCAAGGGGCGTGTCGCGTCCTTGGCGATTGACGAAACGTATCGCTGGTGGCGAATCGGCAAGAGCGAAGTCCATCGTCGGTTCTGGCGGCAACTGATGCTATGGGTCATGTCACGAGAGGACGATAGCGGGGACTCGGTAATCGCCGACTTGGATCATCGACGATTCGAAAGCGATCAGGCTCCGGCATTCCAAGCTCGCGTGCAATTGCTTTCCGAACATGAATCGACAATCCGATTGACCGCATCGGTAGTCGACGAAAATGGTGAAACAACAGAGTTAAAAGTCACCGAAAATGCTGACTCGTTGCCGCGGATTAGTGGCCAAATTCCTGATCTCGGGCCGGGCTTTTACAAGCTGCGTGTCGAGGCAAGTGATCCGTCGATCAAGGAGGACGAAGTCGCGTTCCAAGTCGTCGAGACTAGCCGCGAACTTACCAACCCGATGGCAGACTATGTTTACATGCAACAACTCGCCGACCTGACCGAGCAACATGGTGGCGCGTCGTTTGATGCGACGCGACTGGAACCGCTGATCGAAACAATCGTCTCCAAACGCCGACGCGCGGAAACAACAGTGATCGAGAAAGCAACCCTTGGCGACGGACCGATCAGCGGTTGGATCGTGTTTCTGCTGTTCGCAACCGCATTGTCAGTCGAATGGTGGCTACGCCGCCAGTGGCAGATGGCGTAACGATAGCGAAAGTTAATAAACGATCGCAGACTCGACGCGATACGGATCTAGCTTGGATTCGCCACTGAGTGCCGCCAAGTGGATCAAGAATAAACAGCCAACAATCTCGGCCGAGCATCGCTCGATCAAGCGGCAGCAAGCTTGCATCGTGCCACCGGTTGCCAACAAATCATCCACCAGGACGACGCGCTGGCCAGGTTTGACACCGTCAATGTGGACGTGCAATTCATCGGTGCCGTATTCCAACTCATACGCATGCGAGTGCGTTTCGAATGGCAGCTTGCCTGGTTTGCGGATTGGAACAAACCCGGCTCCAAGCTGCATCGCCATGGGGACGGCAAAGATAAATCCGCGTGCTTCGGCCGCAGCGATGATGTCAACCTTTTCATTGGCGAACGGTGCCGCCATCGCTTCCGTCGCTGCCTTCAGCGCTCCCGGATCAGCCAACAAGGGAGCGATGTCGCGATACAAAATTCCTGGTTTCGGGAAGTCTGGGATTTCGCGAATGAACGTTTCTAGATCGGCTGTCATGACCAGATTTCGAAGTTGGCAGAGACTGCGGAAAGGGAATTACAAAATGGAGTGATCGTTATTGTGAATTCATCACAGCTGCGAGCTGCTCGTAAGTCCGTCCGCTGTCTTCATCGCTTCCACGATTGTCCAGGGCGATCTGGTATAGGTGCTGGCCACACTCGGTCGGATACTTTCCAGTCACGCAGGCTTGGCAAAGGCGTTCCTCTGGCAAATCGATTGCACGTGCGATCGCTTCGACCGGCAGGTAACGCAGCGAATCCGCGCCAAGGTCATCCGCCAAACGCTGTTGGGCTTCCGGGGTGAGCACTCCGTCGGTACCGAAATACTTCGGCGCGATCAACTGGTCGACGGTGCTCATGTCGATCCCGTAGAAACAGGGCGCGACGATCGGTGGGCACGCAACACGCACGTGAATTTCCTTCGCGCCGCCAACTTCACGAATCCGATCCAGCAAGACGTTCATCGTCGTACTACGAACGATCGAGTCCTCAACCAGGATGACGCGTTTGCCTTCCAAAACGTCTCGCAGTGGCGTGTACTTGGTTGCCGCTTTCGCTTTTCGTGCTCGGCCGCCTTCGATAAACGTCCGGCCGGCGTAGCGGTTTCGGATCAGGCCCTCACGACACGGGATTGAAAGCTGGTATGCCATCGCATCAGCAGCCGCTTTACTGGTGTCCGGCACCGGCACGATGATCGTGTCGGGATCGTCCAGCGGAATGCGACCGTCGGCTTGCTCGGATCGGGCAAGCTCTTCGCCCAAACGCGTCCGCGTCAGGTAAACACTGCGATCGTCCAACGTGCTGGCGACATTGGCGAAGTAAATCCACTCAAAGAAACAGTGCGAGCTGCCTTTGCTTTCGGCAAATTGCTCGATCCGCACACCGGTTTCCGGATTGACCACGATGGCGTGTCCGGGGGCGAGCGATTTAATTTGGTTGGTTTCAAAGCCGAGGTTTAATAGCGCGACGCTTTCGCTGGCCGCGGCAAACAGAGGTCCTTCGTGCACATAGCACATCGGCTTGATCCCCAGCGGATCACGTGCGACCAGCATCTCGCCTTCGGCGGTGAGCAATGCGAGCGAGTACGCACCGTCAAAGTCGCCTGCGATTTGACGCAGCACGTCGATCCATTCGACGCGTTCGGTCGACTGACTGAGCACGCGTCCGATCTCGTGCATCAAAATTTCGGTATCGGTATCAAGTACCAAGTGGTGATCGCCGTCAGCCAACAAGCGTTCTTTCAGGAGGCTGTAGTTCGCCAGTTGACCGTTGAAACAGAAACTGAACCACTTCCGTTTGTGGATGTGCTCGCGTTCGAAGGGCTGGGCATAATTGCGGTCGTCTTGGCCGCAGGTCGCGTAGCGGACGTGCCCGATCGATGCCATTCCGGCAAGCCCTTGCATGATCGATTCGCACTTCGCCCGATGGTTAAGCCGGAAGACTTCCGTGACCGTTCCGACGTCCTTGCGAGTCATCAGCAACTGTGGCTGATCGGGGTTGTACGTCGTCATCCCGGCGGCGAGTTGGCCTCGGTTTTGAATGTCGAGCAACATTCGCGGCAGCAACCGAGAGATCTGGCGAGGCCCCTGCTCGGGGCAAACGGGACTGCGACCGCGGCCGGACAAATGGTAAATCGCCGCGACGCCGCACTCGTGATTGATCTCACTCATTGAATGGACTTGCTCGTCAATCAAATCTGGGAAACAGGCGAACCTGTAAAAACGGATGTCGAAAACGTTTCGGAAACCCCGCTTAACCTGACACGCGTTTGGTGTTTTTGCACCGAAGACTAGACAGGCATCTATCGTGGGCTTTCGAAGCCCCATTGTCCTGAAGCTACCGCGTTTGTTGAACCGCCCGCATGTGGGAAGTCGCGTTTTTTCAAAAACTTCTGCCCCACACTGTCGGATGGTCGATTTACGCCGCAGGGATTATTTTGTCGGAACTTTGAATTCCCCCCACTCTCGATCTTGCCCCCCAGCAAACGTGTCCATCGAATCCTTCGATCAACGGCAAAACGCCATCCAGTCCGCCGAAAGTGTTGTTGTAAAAGTCGGCACCCGAGTGCTAACCGACAGCAACGGAAAACTTGACCTCCATCGCATCGAGTGCCTTTCCAGAGGCCTTTGCAGAATTGCCGAGTCTGGTCGACAAACCATTATCGTCAGTAGCGGTGCAGTTGGCGCCGGAATGGGTAAATTAGGACTCGACCATCGCCCTACCGACCTGGGGCAACTTCAGGCCGTGGCGGCTATCGGTCAAGCCGATTTGATCCAAGCCTACGAAGGCGCCATTTCTCAGCGTGGACGCCACGCCGCCCAGGTATTGCTAACACGCAACGATTTACAGTCACGCGAAGGCTACCTCAACGTTCGCAACGCGCTTAATTGGATCGATGAACTCGGCGCGATCGCCATCGTCAACGAAAACGACTCCGTGGCGGTCGCGGAATTAATGACGACATTCGGCGACAATGACCGCCTTGCCGCACAAGTCGCTGGACTTCTGGAAACGTCTCTGCTTGTCATCCTGTCGGACGTGGACGGATTGTTTGATGGCCCTCCAGACGCTGAGGGCAGCAAAAAAATCGACATCGTCGAAACGCTCGATGATGACATCATGGCATTCGCCAAAGACAAAAAAAGCTCACTCAGCAAAGGCGGCATGTCCAGCAAATTACTTGCCGCACAACTGGCGACTTCGCATGGGCATTCGGTCATCATCGGCCCCGGACGCGACGACGATGTCCTCGAAAAAGTCCTTGAGGGTGAAAACATCGGGACCCTGTTTTTGCCGTGCCGCAAGACGCTCCGCGGACGCCGACGCTGGATTAGCGCTTCCGCCGAAGTCGAAGGCCGTCTCGTGATCGATGACGGTGCCGCCGAAGCACTCCGCCACGATGGTGGAAGCTTGCTGGCGATCGGCATCACCGAGGTGGTTGGCGAATTCGACGAAGGCACCGTCGTGATCATCACTGACAAGTCTGGCGAGGAAGTCGCGCGCGGATTGTCGAATTACCCGTCCGGTGAAATCCGCAAAATTCAAGGCAAGATCAGCGATATGATCGGCGGCATCCTAGGACACAGCCCGCACGAATCGGTCGTCCACCGTGACAACCTGACATTGGCCCAAGGTGCTGATCGCTCTTAAGCGAACGCTATGACTCGTCGGTCCGGTTGACTTGCAACTGGACCACTTTGACGTTGTCTGCGCCAGCCGAGTGCGACGCACCCGCTGGCGCATCCTTGTCGGGGTCACGATAGTTGGACACATCAAAGTGCCGCGTGTAGGTCCCGAAATCGTTGAAGGCGTACTTCTTGGCCCAGCGATAAACAAAGCTTCGTTCTGGGATCTCGTCGCCCGGTTGGAATTGACTTCGCCGCGGCGTCACGTGGTCGAGTTCCCGCATTACCTCATTGCGAATCGTGGTGTCACGGGCGCCATGCTTTTCGGCGAGTTCGACCAACAAATCGGGCCGCTCCATGATCACGCAACCACGCGTGTGTTGTGCGGTCAGTTCGCGGAAGTCTTTCAAAAACGCCGAGTTGTTAAACGTTTCTGCCAACGGTCGATCGTCATGAATTGACTCGGTCGCCAACTGGATCACTGGGCATGGTTCGATATCGCCTTTCGGTCCGATATGGTGCGTGAATCCAGTCGCCGCAGGGCAAAGTGCGTTTCCCGCGTCGTCATGATACGCGTCAATCACGATGATGGGCTTGGTCGCACGGGTGTCGACGACGAATTGACGAACACGCTTTTGCTCTTCACTACTGAGTGCCAATTGCGGGTTCGGTTCCGGCCCAACAGGCCGATAGATATGGAACCAGCAGTACATCACGCCCATTTCGATCAATCGATCGACCCAGGCGTCGTTGACGAGATCATCGATGTTGGTCTTGCAAACGCTCGTACACACGCCAACCAGCAAATTGTGCTTCAGCGCCGTTTCCAAACCTTTCATCGTCTGGTTGTAAACGCCACCACGGCCGCGACGTTCATCGCTGATAATCTCCGTCCCCTCGACGCTAATCAACGGTGTGACGTTCCCGCATTCTTTCAATCGCGACGCAACATCGTCGGTGATAAAGTGCCCATTGGTGAAGACCTGAAAGTAAACGTCGCGGTTCTGCTCAAAAATCTCGAGCAAGTCTTTGTGCATGAACGGCTCGCCGCCCAAGATGCCAAAGAAGCTATTGCCCATCGCCTTGGCTTGACGAATCGTTTCGTTGGCGGCGTCCAATTCGATCTTGTGCTGCTTTGCCGACACATCGACCCAGCAACCCTGACAACGC
>PPHI01000043.1 GCA_002901265.1 Rhodopirellula baltica
TCGTCTCCAAACATCGCCAACGTCGGCTGACTCGACTCCCAATCAACCAAACCACGCCGCACAACTTGGGCCGAAGGTCCAGCCAATTGCCTAGCCCAGCCCAACGGGCTGGGAACCCCATCCGATCCATCAACCACTGAGGACCAAAGGTCCGGTCCGATGCCCGAGATCAGGCTTCATTGCTTTGCTAGAATGGCACGCCACGGTTCATCGGTCTCCGATAAATCTGAACCGGACTGCACACCAGACCGCTGGGGACGCAACTCGTCGTACTGGGCTTCTGATCGACCTCTTGATCCGGGTTGGGTTGAGAGATCAATCTCGTAATTCCCAATCAATTCAACCCACTTTCGCGGCGTCAGAAGTTGCAACAAAGGCTGGTTCCGCATTCCTTCAAACCGCAACGCTCAACGTCAATTGACGGCCTTGTTATCAGCTGGAAGGGTTCGCAATCGCAATGGCCTGCGCGATTGGCGTGTACAGATCGACTTCTGCTTCGTCAGTCTCAATCGTAACCACAAGTGAGTAGTTTGTTTTATTGCTGTGTGATTTAAGATGCGGCCGTTCTTTCCACCATCCGGTCACCGGTACGACTGCGATCATGTTCGCCTCGGCGAGATCGGCACCAATTCCGATCCATATGTCACGATGGATCGAGCCTTTGCAGCGAAGGTTCCGGCCAAGCTGCCAGTTTCTGTCGTCTTGCTCCTTCTTGTAGCTCTCGTCTTCTTCTCGAGCCGCTGCGGTCACTCGCTTTTTGAAATCTTCATCGAGGTCAGTAGGGCGTTTCACCTCGAAACGAAGTCCGTGAGATTGGTACCGATGCTTGTTCGTCCAACCCCGCCTCCCAGGACTCGGTTCGATAAAATAAGAAAGAGTAACTCGCATACGCACGTTTTTCTCGCCTAGGTCGCGAAGCACCGCCGTTGGCCACGGCAATCGATGGAAATGCATATCATGCGTCTTCACTCTGGTGGGTGTCTTGATGTATGGCTGCAATTCAGATTCGATGATCAGTGTTGCTGAGTTTTTAACACTTCGAGAGGCCGACTCGAACCGTGGCACCCCGTATCCAAAACATCGTAGCAACGATTCCTTGGCCCCACCTGAATTGAACTCCAGCATCGCGTCTGTCCATTCAGCAGAATGAACCATCAGAGCACGAATGGTTTCAGTCCAAAGGCTGGGGTATTCCGACCAAAGACGCGCCGCGAACCGAGATGCCAACGCCGTTGCGGCACTCGTGTCACAGGTGAATGTGAGCAAACTCCCACTTGCATCGACGCGCGTTGTGAGGAGCGACAAGTCGTCGACATAATCGGGATCGCCATTCGCTGGATTCCGGGCCATGTTCCCGGCTTCCATGACGATGTCCGGTTTAATCGGCCAGCTCTTGTCGCTCCAACCACAAGAAGTGCGACTTGAAGGACTCAACGATCCAGGAGCTGCGAGACAGGTCCAATGATCCATCGCTTTCTGTCTGATCGAAGCTTTCCCCGTGTATCCACCGACGGTGATCGCATTCCAGCTTTGCCCTGGATCCTCGATTCCTTCTTGCAAATTTTGGCCTGGGTAGCTTTTGCGAGCGTCCAGGTCCAAATTCCCAGCCGCGACAAAAAACAAACGATTCCTCGAATCTTCGTCCATTGCGGCAGCGGACTGGTCAATCGCAGCGGACCACGACGAAGGAAGCCCTCCGTCACGCGATTCAGCCGTGACGGTCAGACAAAACGCACGTTGCCACACATTCGGCGCAGCGATCTCAATTCGACTTGCAGCCTGCTGAGTCAATGCTCCCCAAAGTGCAGGGTCCGTCGTGGCCCCTTTCCCTAAGATCTTGACAGACTCCAGTCGATGGGAGAGAGAAACCAAATCCCTGCGGTTTAAAACCTCTGTCAAACATCCGTAAAGTGCAATCCCAGCCATCTCTGTCCCGTGTCCAGTCCGGTCTGCGGGCGACCAGTTTGGATTGACGGTCAAAACATGCGTTGAGTCAATGGCGCCTGCCAACAATGGATGATCGCGGTTGATTCCGGTATCAAGATGACAGACTGCTGGGGCATTTGATTCCGGAAACGAAATCCGCGTCAGCGCATCATGGATGTACTCTGCTTGACCCGAAAGTGGGAGTTCCAAGAATTCACCGGCCAGCAATTTAGCCAAACGGACTTCGGCAAGATAATCGAACAAGTTCGTCACACTTGCCAAGCGATCAATTGTCGCTCGGACCAGCGTCACGGTTCGTTCTGGAAAACGCAGGTGATCGGCAGCTACCGTCAATCCGGCAGCTTCAGCATCTGCTTTGAAACGATCGAAGACGTTTTTGTCTGCAACATCACTCAGCCATAGTTCCCACCATCGCAAAGAGCTGGTGTCAGTGGGGAACTCACCCACATCAGACCAATACGACTGCAAAGTCGCCCGCCGGATGTAGCTGATCGTCTCGACGAAATCCTGGTGTCGCGGTCGTGGTGTTTTCCCCTTTGTTGAATCTTCGTGCGCGTACTGCTCAATCCTCCGAACAAAGACTTTCATCTTGCCATCCGGTACAAAAACCGTTGCATGCGTTACGCCGGTTTCGTCTTTGCGTACAGAGCGCAGCTCAATCCCATTCTGCCGAAGCTCCAAACTTGCAAGGCGTAGTTCAAAGCCAGGTTCACTGGAAAACTCGATCGACTTCCCAGCCGCTTTTTCTGTCTTAGCCGCTTCACGATCAGCGTCGATTTCGCTTTCCGCGGCTTCCAATTGCTCAAGTAGCATTTCCGCATGCGGAATTCGATCGCGCGGAGGCACATCAAAACTCGCTCCACGTACCGGACGCGGAAAAATGTAGTCCTCTCTAACCTCGGTTGCGCGAGGGAAAAGGTGTGGTAGGTCTGCCATCTTTAGGTTGATTGATCACGGTGAATGTCAGTCTTCGTGTGATCGAGCAGCCTGGCGTTCGCTCAAATAGCCAGCGAGTTGCGCAGAAGAAACCTTTTCATGGTCCTCAATCACACATTGCTTCGCGGCATCATCACATGCCCTAGCAATTTCGGCGTGACTCAGCCCGTTGGCGGCGGATTGTACCCTCCTCCACCCTACGCGAGTGGGGAGAAAGGCGTGTAAGCGATTTCGAATTAGCAATTCGGCTTCTTTACCGGATGGCAACGTATATCGGATGACATCGTCGAATCTGCGAAAGAGTGCGCTGTCGAGCATGCCGACAAAATTAGTTGCCGCCAGAACCAAGCTGTCGGAGTTATCCTGTTCTAAAAATTGTAAGAACGAGTTCAGCACTCGGCGGACCTCTCCCACATCGTTGCCGATGCCGCGATCAGCTCCAATCGCATCGAACTCGTCGAAAAAATAGACGCCCCGAGTTTCGTTCATTGCCTCAAAGAGCGTATGCAATTTGGCGGACGTCTCTCCCATAAACTTTGAGATCAATCCGTGAAGCTGAATTGAGAACAAGGGCAGATGCAGTTCGCCAGCGAGTGCAGACGCGGTCATTGTCTTTCCGCATCCCGGCGGACCGATCAACAGCAACTTCCGACGCGCCGATAGCCCGTGTCCCCTCAGTTTGTCCTGATGTCGATACTCATGAATGACGCGTCGAAGGGGGGACTGTGCCTCCGTCGACAAAACCATTTCCGAAAATCGCGTCTTGGGATAACTCGTTGCGATCAGTCCGGCCAATTCACCGGATGTGCGAGCAATAGGTACCGGGCGAAACTGGGCATCCACCTCTCGTCGACGCTTTATTTCATCGACCAGATCTCGCAACTCTTGAGCGAGTTTTCCGTTTCCTTTCTTTGCCGAGTGCGCAGCAATTTGCAGGGCAACGGTGATGAAATGCTCATCGTCACCAGCGGTGAAGCTGCGTACCAACGACTTGATTTGCTGAGCTGTAGCCACGAGAACACTGAAATTTACGGCATTAGACAACCACTCCCGAATTGTATCCACAATGAATACCAAACGGATGCGTCATAATGTCCATTCGAGGCGGGGGAACGCGAATGGAGGTTCAACTGTCTGAAAGGTCGGCGATACCACCAGTTTGAACGACCCCGAGTTTAAGATGCGGATTCCCCGATACGATCCGCAATACCAGCTTGGTCGATGGGTCTGCTTCGCTGCGCTGTCTCCGCCTGCTCCGCGACGGCTACGACCGCTTCGCTCCGATTCCTTCCTCCGGTCCGGGCTCACTACCCGGAACTGGAGCAGCGGAATCCCAAGCGGTAGGAACGAAACCCAGGGTGGTAGCCAAGACGGTACGCCGCCCGCACCGACTGCGCGGAATTGAGCCAACTACAACCACGGACAGCCCGGTCCGCTGACGATTTGCCAACTTCGTGCAACGGATCGGCAATGTGTTCTCGTGTGTATTCCCGAAAGGGATTGTCACGACACCACTCCCAGACATTGCCCAGCATGTCGTATAGGCCGAATTTGCTTGGCCGCAGATTCCCAACAGGATGTGTCTCACCATCCGAGTTTGCGTGGTACCACGCAATTTCTTCGAGCCCTTTTGCATGACCATTACCATCGATCACCAAGTCCCCGATGTACGTCGAAGTCTGAGACATCCCCCGGCATGCATACTCCCATTCGGCTTCGGTTGGGAGAGCCAATTCCAAGGCTGGAAGCATTGCATTGAGGGACTTGATGAACTCTTGGCAGTCATCCCAGCTCACATTCTCGACTGGGCGGAGATCCCCTTTAAAACGGCTTGGGTTCTCGCCCATCACCGCTGTCCACATTGCCTGGGTACATGGTGTATCGAACAGCCAAAAACCGCGACTGAACGTTACTGGTTGCTGCGGGCCTTCATCAGACTGCCTTTCTTTTTCCGCTTCAGGCGATCCCATCAAGAATGTCCCTGGCGGAATCCACCGCAGACTTTGTTTTGCATCACCAACATGAATCTCAACCCAGGGCCCAAATTCGTCCTCGCCCCACGCGGATGCCCACCCGGGAGCAATCCCATCAGCTAACGGATGATTGAGCGTCGATGGTCCGAGCGCCGGCATCTTCATTTACCACTGAGTCGTAAGCGGAAAGTTCGGCTGTCTGCTGAGCTTTCGCAACCGCATCTGCAGAATGCTACTGACACACCGGAGGCCATTTACTATTTGCCAACGAGCTTCACAAAGAAACTCGGCCGGACGGGACACGAAACCGTTCAAGCAGAAACCAGCAGATATTTTTCGCGGATCGCCGGACTCGTAAATGACACAGATTGCCCAAAAACTGTTGGCACCATCTGAAACAAACTGCCGATCAATTGAGGTCACGCGATGCGCGGCAATGAATCGATTCAGATCATCTGGGTCTGATGAGTGAACTGCCACGCGAAAGAACTGGAACCGCATCGTACGCCCACTGTATCACTAATTATTGCCAGTCAATCTGTTCAACAAGCGTTTGAACAGCGGTTCTGGGCTCACCGCTACGCCGTCTCCGGCCGGCTCCGCTTTCGGCCTCCGACCGCTACGCTCCGCATTAGTCCCTAAACCATGCTCACCGCCTGAACTGGAGCAGCGGAAGCCCAAGATGTCGATACGAGGCCAAGGGTGGTCGCCATCACGGTACGCCGCCCGCACGAACTGCGCGGAGTCGCGCCAGCAACCACCACGGACAACCCGGCCCGCCGACGAAGCGTCGTAAGCTGGACGTGCGTGATCGTACCCACTACTCCAAGTATCCCTACACCATTCCAATACGTTGCCTAGCATGTCGTACAGTCCCCATGCATTGCAACGCAATGTGCCCACGTCATGAGTACCATCTGGAGCGTTGACATTGTACCACGCGATTTTTTGCAGCTCTTCCTGCGTGGCATGATCGTCAGGGTCAAAATCCCCTGCGTATGTTGCTGCCGCGCTACCCGCCCGGCAGGCATATTCCCAATCGACTTCGGAAGGCAGCTGCAAAGATAAGCCAACGACCTCGCTCAGCTTTGACGTAAACGCGATTGCCTGGTTCCAATCCACTTGTTCCACCGGACGTCGCTCACCTCTGAACTTGCTTGGATTCTCGCCCATGACCGCATCCCACAAAGCTTGCGTGCAGGGAGTGTCAAATAGCCAAAACCCTTCCGCAACAATCGCTTCATGCTGCGGACCTTCAGATTTAAAGCGTCCTTTCTCCGAATCGGGTGATCCCATCAGAAATCGGCCCGGTGGGATCCAACGCAACCGCTGTATAACGTCACCTAGGCCTTGACGAGGTACGGCGAATTCGCTCCAAAGCCCATACGCGTCGCGTCCCATCCGAGTGGCCCAGTGTGGGCGCAAAGTCCGGCAGAGAAAGACTTCTTCCAGATCGGTACGCAATCGGACGACCGGCCCCTGTGGCACCGGCGCGTATTCCGCGTCACGGTCTTTGATGCGAACCAACCGATCTTCGCTCTCTGGCTCGCTGTCTCCGCCTGCTCCGCGACGGCTCCGACCGCGATCCGATCGCTCCGCGACTACTGACCTCGGCCTCCGGCCTGCCAGACTTGGCTCACTTCCTGAACTGGAGCAGCGGAAGCCCAAGTAGTTGCCACGAACCGCAGGGTGGTAGCCAGAACGGGACGCCGCCCGCACGTACAGCGCGGAGTGGCACCAGCTACCACCACGGACAACCCGGTACGCTGACGGCTGGCCAGTCTCATGGAACGGGTCGCTGGTGCGCTGCAGAACATATTTGCGACCGACCTGATCCCTACACCACTCCCACACATTTCCAAGCATGTCATGCAGACCAAATGCATTCGGACGTAACTTTCCGACCGGATGTGTCTCCCTTCCAGCACTCTCAGAATTCCAAGCGACCTCATCTAGCGAACCATCACCCGCGTAGGTGTCAGCTTTGGTTCCGGCCCGGCAGGCGTATTCCCACTCGGCTTCGGTTGGCAGCGTCAACGCCAGCCCTGGGCACCGATCCTCAACCCGTTTGTGGAACTCCTGGCAATCATCCCAACTCACGTTCTCGACCGGCCGTTCAGATCCTTTGAAATGACTGGGATTCTCTCCCATCACCGCTTCCCACAATGCCTGTGTGCAAGACGTGTCAAACAACCAGAATCCATGGCTGATCGTTACCGGTTGCTGCGGCGTCTCTGGATATCCCTCGCTTTCGGGCTTCTTAAGTGAACCCATCAAAAACTCGCCGGGCGGTATCCATCGCATCCGCTGCCGCGCATCACCGACGACAAACTCCACCCAAGGTCCGACTTCGTCACGTCCCCACCGATCTGCCCACTGCGGAGCCGACCCATCCAACCAGAATCCATCTTCAAGACCGGCGTCCTGCAAATCGTCAAACGAATCAATAACGATCTCCGGATTCTTCAATCGAATCGTCGCCAGCGGAGAGCTCCGCTGAGGAAAATCTCCACGGCGCCGATATTCTAATTCCCCAGCAACCTGCGAAACCTGAATGGTTTGCGTTATTTGGCCTTCGACTTCCGCACCAGCAAGTCCGGGATCGTAGCCTCTCGGCGGTTCATCATTAGGACAGAGTCGGTGTTGCAGCTTGTGTAATGTGGGTAGTTTTTTAAATGCGTCTTCAGACAATCGGGACGAAACACGGATGAAGAACTCCGCACGTTCATCTTCAGTTTTACCCGTCGCCTGTAACTCTTTCCAAAGTGATTCGAACCATTCACGCGTCTGATGACGTTCGGCGCGACTTAACCACTGCCAAGCTTCCGGTTGTAAATTCGCAGATTCTGCGAACCGTACACCTTCGTATTCGGCTTGATGAAATGCATGAATCACTCGCCAAGCTTGTCGAGCCAAATCATCACTGGCGAGGTCGTGTTGAATTTGGTCCGCCTGAGTATGCGAGAATGTCGCCGCGGAACAATGATCTGCGTTTTCAGCCGAAAACACCTGCCAAACCAGAGACTCAAGCCCTGGGTCGCGCTTCCCCTCGGCGAACAACCGTCGGACTACCCTAACAAGCTGTGGCTCAATCCGAATCGCCTGAGAGAGCAAAGAAAGCAAGCGTTCCCGTGCACCGAGCGATTCTTCTTCGGTCGGTTCGGAGCCATCTGAACTGAACCTATCCCATTGCACCGGCGACCAAAGATCAGCCATACGTTTCGGAAGACGATCCAAACGACAAGGCAAAAGAGCGATTGTTGAACACCGCTGATCCAACCAGCTTTGCCCCAGGCATTCCCAAGTTTTCTCTGCCGCATTCGAAATTTGATCAAGAATTCCCAGATCGCTGAGCGCGAGTATGGTGTCCCCCGGTACCGGATCCAGCGGCAGCCCTTCTTGTTCGTCAGGCCACTGGATCAATGGCACTTGGTGATTGTGACGCAAGATACTGATGCTTGCGCCGCTACTGGGAAGCAATCGCTTCAGTTGTCGAGCGACCTCTCGCTGATCTTCGCGGTAAGGAATCAATCGGCGGGATAGGTCGATGACAACATGCAGATTATCTCCCCAGATTCGTCGATTGAGACGCGGAACCTCAACCAGATCACGTGCCTGACTAAGATCGGAAACGAGTCGCTCAAGATCGATTTGATGTCCTGGACGCTCTAACGCCGCCTGATGCCTCAAGCGAGTGAAGATCTCCGTGAAGCTTGCCAACGGAGTGAACGGTTCGACAACGACCGGAAGTGTAGGGGATTCAACATCGGATTCCTTCTCGAAAATTTCGGGAGCCTGAGCCAAAGGTGCCTTGCTACGGTCTACAAATTGAATCGCCTGCCAAAATGAAACGCTTGGACGTGGCTGAATATCACGCGGCAGTGGCTGCGTTTTCTCACTTGTCGCAATCTCATGCAAGAACTCAAACTCTCGTTCAGGCTCGGGGAGATTCGGCGTCGTTGGCTGACATTCAAGCCCCAACTGCTCCGCAACAAATCCGCAAACATCTGGGGCGCCGGTCAATACTCGAACCAGGTCCGCTCGGCTGGCGACAGGCCGTTTCATGCCCCGGCTCCAGAGTTTTTCTTAAACGCAAAGTTCTTCAGGCGGCTAAGTAGTTCGACCTCGTCTTCGCCTTCCCTAACGAGGTTCAAGATCGCCCGCACAAGATCAAAGTACTCGGCCTGTCCTGGCCGCGGGCGAGGGGAAACGCGTCGATCAGCGACGAGCATTTGCGCAGCTTTCGTCAGCAGTGTTTCGGATGCGTCTTTGAAATGCCGCTCGCCCCGCTTCACCAGCAGTTCGATAAGTTCAGAGTCTTTCTCCGGCAACTCCAAGTGCAGAACCAGACAGCGTCGAACAAACGCATCCGGTAAGACTCGCTCTTCGTTAGTCGTAACGATGACTAGCGGAGCCGGGTCACTCATCACAACGTCGGGGCAGCCTTGCGGACGGAATCGCCCCGAGCCCAACGCTTCGAGAAGCCCGTTTGGCAAGTCAATGTCGGCCTTATCGATCTCGTCGATCAGCACGACGCGACCGTGTTTCGGATCGGTTCCGACAGGGACACTGGGGATTTCCAATCCGTTGAGTTCGCAATGCTCCTTCGCGCCTTTCCAATCGAATCCCCACCACAAGGGCCCCGGTTCGATAAACCGGCTGACACGCAATCGCTCCTCCACTTCATCCCGGTCCGTCCGAAGCACGCCACAGATCTGCGCTTCAGCCAATCGCCGCACCGTATCGAACTGCCACAGCAAATCGCGTGATTCACTACGGGCGTCAACCACATAGGGAACCAGCGGTCGCTGAAGTGCGATTGCGACTGCAGCCGCAAGCTGGGTCTTGCCTACGCCTGGATCTCCCCGAACCAGCAACGGGCGGCCCGAAGCGAGCGCTGCTTTCACGGCCAAGCGACTGAGGTTTCTGGGATCATCAAATACGTGAACCTGCTCTGGAACACCTTGGCTGGTTTTCAGGACGATCGGTTCATCACTGTCCAGCCGCTCAAAGTCGTCTGGAGATAAAGTGGGTCGGCGATTATTCAACAAACTTACTCCGTTCCACGATTAAAGTGGCGACAGACAAATTCAAGGGCTGTGTCCTCGTCATCCCGAAAATCGGCAAGCGGGTTCAGCTCGAAGAAAAGCAATGCAGGAGCGTGCTCGCGTACCATCTGCAGCAGCGAATGTATCTTCTCGTGCTTTTCTTTGCGAAGTTGCGGAATCACGCAGTAGAAAATCGCGCCTGGCAATGGGCTAGTGTCGGGCAGTGGTCCAGTCGCCTTCCACCATTCGCGCGCCATGCTACGAACCTTTCGGTTAATTCGACGTGCCCAGTATCCAATCTTCGCTTCTGGCGTGTCGTCAATCCCTTGTGGTTGATCAAGGTCGAGATCTATTTGACTTGCCAGTTCTCTAAGAATCTGAATCAAGTCTTCTTCCGGCGAAGGTTTGCCAAGCGGAGCCGAGACGAACTTCAACAAGCCGTGGCCAGCGACCCCATTGGCTCCAGATTCATTCGAACGAATAAATTCTGGTTCTAGGCCGTGAACCCCCTTAGCAGCAACCTCAGCACCGATATGGTTAGCAACCGCGCCAATGACAGCAGAATTCTTTGATTTCATCCTGTCCAGAAGCTCAGTGAGCACACGTTGAGGAAATAGACGCCGGGTAAGTAGCCACTGCACTTTTTCAATTACTTTAGCATCGTGGCTCTGAGTCTGCGGATTTATGGCAAGCCCAGAAAGATCAGACATTGCATCGCAGTAGAAGGACGGGCGAGGCGTATTCCCGCCAAAAAGCGAGATGGACTCATCTCTTAGCGATTCGGGACTTGAACCACGAAGATCCAAAGCATTGACAATCTGATCTCGGATCATAGGCGAGATGTCTGAGTTGATCAGATCGCAGAATTCATCTGCCGCTACTTCAATTGCTCTTCTATGTCTAGCGCGACCGTCGATTCCCGAGTCACTCGCAAAACGCACGACTGATTGCTTTTCGGCGAATGATTCGACAGCTCCATGATCAACTGGACAGCTTTGACATATCCATCGGCATGCGTCCGGTATTTGGTAATTGGTTTATCACCGCCAGGCACACGTTGCAAACCTGAGATTTCTTGCGGAAATTCCGCTACTAACTTCAGCGAGATTGGAATCACGAGTGCAGCGCCTTTTTGGTGACGCTGCAGTGCATGTTTGGTTTCAGTTAGTCGACAAAAATCCGAGGCAATGAAGTCTGGACTGACGAGCAGCAGGATGATATCTGCTTTTTCAAGCTCCTGCAGGATTTCAGCCTCCCACTCGCTGCCAGCCTTGATTTGTCGGTCATGCCAAATCTCGATCACATCATTGTGTTTATAGTTTGCTAGATGGACCTTCAAACGATTGAGTTCTTTCAGGTCTCGGTGCGAGTAGGAAAGAAAGACGCGGAGCTTATTCTTCGTGATCGACGACTCCTTCTGCCTCGGTTCCTCCAATTGCGCTGCAGGTACCTCGATTGGCTTACCATCGGGTACTTGGGCGCGCTCACCCGCTGAAATTTGCGGCATATTCTCCCGCGTCGAAACAACACGCCTTGCAACGTCACGCAGATGGTAATCGACTTCATTTTCAAACTCGGTCGAATCCGAAAAGGTGCGATACAACGCTTTCCGAGTCGCTTCTAGTTCATTACGAAATGCAAGGACTTTTTGAAGTTGCGGCCCAGGATCGTCCAACTGCCCCGGATCAACGTTTTTGAAAAATACGTAGATCTCTGGACGGCCCTTTTCATTCCGTCGATTCAGAGCGCGGTGCAACTCTTCTTCTGTATACGAAGTGTATTCAGAGTCGGAAGAGTCCTGCCCCCAACGCCGGTGAATTACGAGAAAAAAGACATCACATTGATCAACCTTTTCATTGATCACGGATTGGTTTCGGCGGCCGACCTGTGAGGGCACATTCTCCCAACCATCAGCTATAAATTCGACACCAATACCGTCTCCAAAGCCATTGTTGAGCTTTTCGCAAACTTCACGGAAAACGATGCGTTCTTCGTCAAGATCACCCGGAGAAGCGATAAAGACGCGAATGTGCTTTGGACCTTGTCTGTCTGTCAAGTTCAGCTACTCCGTACCCTGCCTGCGGGCAAATGCGTCGTCGACGATAAGATCAATAGTTGATTCGTTGAATCAATCTAAAAAAGCGGTGTGCCCTGTTGTCCCAGCAAAGCGTCAGCCGTTCAGCTTACAAACCCGGGCAATCACTCAACAAGATTAAGGCAAGGCTCACTACTACACCAGTAGACGGGTTACTCGTCTTTGAACCGATCCTATTTCCGCTCAACTTATTCCAAACCGCCCATCCGACGAAATCGTCAGACCGACATCCAGTCGTTTTTCCCTGCAAGCACCTCAAGAACCTTGTCATCAGTTTCCGCATCACTTTTTGCTTGCCGCAACTCGGACGGCGAAGGTTGACGTTTCAGCTTTGGTTCAATCGCGACCGGACGCCAAAGCGGGAAATCGAACTTGATCGACAGACCGCGGGAGGGAACGCTACTTTCGCGGAGCGAAAGGCGACACTCTTAGAGCACCACGAGTTTTTCGGTACAGATTCAGATTTGAAACGGGGCCGCACACCAAACAGGTGGTAACGCCGATGGGCGTTCCGGCCGGTAAATTGCAGTGTTATTCTACAGCACGCCCAGGAGGATTCGAACCTCCGACCGTCGGATTAGAAGTCCGATGCTCTATCCAGCTGAGCTATGGGCGCTCTTGTTTCGTTAGAAGTGGTCCCGGTCGACTTTTGTGTCGCTGGGACGTGGGGCTTGCCTAGGTGCCCGGAGGGCTGATCGCGCAGATCCTGAGACGCTTCTCTCGCGGAGGTTGAGGCGACAGCGGACGCAATTGTAGGTCATCGGCACGGTGTTGCAAACCGAGGTATTTTCCCCGTGTTTTTGCGGGTCGCTACTGGAAATCGCCGCGAATCAACTCGGGAACCAGAAACACGCCGTTGAAGAATTGCGTCGGATGCAGTTCACGCTCGTCACTGCGATACCCCAGCCGGTCATATTGCTCGTCGGTCAACGTGTCCGGGATTCCAAAGCCGGGGTTGAGGTAGTGATCGCCGTTGAGGTCATGGACCTGACGTACAGACCCGTCGGCGAACAAAAAGTTCGCCCACCCGTTCCCACCGCCGTGCAGCGTGAACCAAGACAACGTGGACTGCAAGTAGAACTGGTTGCCACTGCCGCCAGTCGGAGGACGGCATTCGACCAACTCCGAATCACACTGCCATTGCTTGAACAGCCGAGAGTTCGCCGAACCGATCAACTTCATCTTCTTGTCACTCGATCGATAGTACGCCGGCCCGTCGTTGATCGACTCGCTCAGCAAGCTGCCTTTGGAAATCAGAGTCCGCCGGTCGCTGTCGCCTGCGGCAAACACGCCGTCAGGGCCATACTGAAAATCAACCGGTGACATCGCTTCATCGATATCGCCCGGCCCCGCATCACCCATCAACGCGATCGTGCTCGACGGGTGCGGTGTCAGTTCCAAGTAAGGCAATGTCAAAGGCCCCATTGTCTCGCGTAGGCCCTTCAAGCCTTCCGCCGCGACTTCACCAGCCGTCCGCAACACGCCACCCGCGTCAACGCGAACACGGGGCATCGTGTTGACCAGCAACCAGCTTGTCGCGTAATTGTTGTTGAAGCCTCGCGCCAGGAACGCTCGCGACACCAACTCTAATCTCGCAGCAGACAGTTCAGCGGTGCTCGCGAAACCGTCGTTACAAGTGTCTGGGCCAGGTGTGTTGCGAAATTCGCAATCGCCGCAAACACCGTCGTCCCAGCGACGTTGTAGGTCACCGGTTAGGTCGCTGCGTCCGTCGTTCGTCTCCAGGCCATAAAGCTCAAGGATTTTCTCACTGCCCGGCGATGGACTGCTCGGACAAAGAATGTTGTCCTGGCTCATCTGGCCGGTCGAGATCCCATCGGCGACCCAGCCCCATGTATCGACGCACCCGGAACGTTTGAAGTCGAACGCGCCGGTCGTCAATGCGTCGTCCGACGCGCGATCGGCGAAGACCAACAACGCTATCCCGATGTTCCGCAGATTGGCAGTGCAATGACGGCTCCGTGCAGCTTCGCGGGCTTTGGTCAATGAAGAGAGCAATAGCGACGCGAGAATCGCGATGATGGCCACCACGACCAACAGTTCGATCAATGTAAAACCATGCCGAGCTCGGTAGCGTGCCATCACGAATCGCAACCATTGATGTGTTCGCAAGTAAAGAATTCGCGAAGGTACCGGGCGGTGCGATCGAGTAAAGTCAGATGTGGTGTTCTTCACCAAGTCTTCAACGGTCGATCGTTAAACGTGAACGTTGGGGGTTGAGTCGTTCGATTCCCAGCATCGGCTTGATCGGGACGGTGAATTTCGGCGACTGATGCGGTGTTGCCTTCAGATCTTGAGAGCGCTACTTTCGCGGAGCGAAAGGCGACATTGCGGCGCGTCATCGTGACCAGGGTAACAACTCTGGTTCGCGAATAGCCAGTTCGCCGATGATTACTGCGCAACAAAAAACCCGCTTGCTGCGGCCAAGGTAAAACCGCAACAAACGGGCGATTATCTCGCGATCAAAAGGATGATCTCGAGTGGGGAAGCTGACCCATAAGCGTCAGCCCGCCGACTTGGTCTACGGGTTGCTTCCCCGTTGGCTAGTACAGCAAATTTCCACTTGATCACCTCCTTTAAAAACATGGTTTGACGCACCCGGCCCCTTTGCGCCAACAAGAGCGGAACCGGCGGCGTTCGGAAGTAGTCCGTCGCACCGCGTCAGTGCGACCCGACAGCCAGATTATCGTTGCCTGGCAAGCCCAAGGCAAGATTAATCTGCTGTTGTAGGGACGTAGACAACCGTCCTGAGGTTCGTTTCATCATCAGATTTTCCAAAGAATTTCTCGTTCTGGCGAAGGACAGTTTCGTGAGTGTCGAAATCCCCCGTCGAACGAATCCCCACTGCCGGTTACTGGGCATCGTCTACTGGGCCTCGTCAAAATCCAACTCGTAGTCCCAATCGGCGATCGCTTGGTCGACAAATTCTGGTTCGGCAGCCTGTTGTCGTGCGAGTTGGTTGATCACCCACAACGCGTCGAGTGCCGAAGCGAAACCGTCACCGTTGACGTCATAGAACGAAGGCGGGCCGACCGCATCAGTGATTTCTACGAAGCGGCGTGTCGACCGATCAAAGACGCTGCCGACCGCAAGCTGATTGATGACTGTCAACGCATCAATTGGACTGACGGTTTGCGAATCGTTCACGTCATATTTGTCGACCGGGTTTTGCCAACCGTTGGTCGAGTCCAAGCGAATATCGCTGACCTGAACTTGGCTGGCATCAACTCCGAATCCGGCGAGATCAAACGACAGTGTCGTCGTTTGACCACTGATTGAATCCGGAAGCGAAACGAAGACATCAAACGGTTGACTGAAATCAATGACGGAGCCGCTACGCTTGTTCCCTTCGATAGAAACCCCTTCGGCGAACCGCAGCGTCCCATCGGCTTGGATATTCAAGATCGCGTCACCACCAGCGATCGAGTCAATCAGACCAAGTTGGCTGGTGCCAGTGCTACTACTGAGCAGACCGACTTCGAAGACTTCTGGCGGGTGCATCGGGGAACCCGAGTTCACGCCGGAATCGAGCTGCAATCCGCTGATCGTGAACGACAAGGTGTTCTTGCCTGCGGGAACCACAAACGCCTGCGAAAGGCTCGACAACATGGAAGTGCCTTCTTGCAATGTCACCGAACCGGCTTGAATCATCGTCGTCCCAATGGTCGACCAGGCAAAGTCGTCGGCAAGCGGATCGGTTTGGGTAAACGCGACGTTGTGAAGTCTGGCGTTGACGACGGTCGGATCGGTGATCGGCAAGTCAACAAATTCTGGTTCGGCGGACGACACCGATCTTGCCAAAGTCACGTCTCCCCGGCGAACTGTCTGCGCAGTGTTTGTTGACCGCGAGCCACGGTTCTGTTGATCGAGATTCCAGATCGCGGCGACGGGCAGCACGTCTGATTCGGTGAGAGACTTCACGACGGCCGGGTCGATTCGGCCACTCATCACTGCGTCGGAATGAAAATCGCTATCGAGCTCGTTCCCATTGCGTTCAAGACGCAGCTCGCGATCACTCAGGTGATAGACGATCCCCTGTTCGTCACTGTCAACGAAGTAGGCAAATCCTGGGGTTGTGGCATCGAAGCCGAATGCATGACCGACTTCGTGCAGTAACACTGATTGCAGGTCATAGCCACTGGCAGACCATCCGAGCCCTGCGGCATCGGCATCGACCATGATGGTCGCCTCTGCTGGGCGGCCGAGTTCGTCACGCCGTAGGATCCGAGTGTTAGCGAGCGCTTCACCGGCAAGATCATCAAAACCGAACTGAATAGCGACATTTGGAACGACGTTTATCGCATCGATCCAAGTTTGCATCGCTTGTAACCCAAGTTCGTCAACCTTCACGTCCAGATCTTCGTCACTCGATGGAATCGTGCAAACGTTGATGTGATCGAACGTTCCATCGAATTCTGCAGGCAGGTGCAGTGGGCTGTAGACCGTTGACGCGACGACCTCCAACGCCTTCGAGACCTGCAGTGGCGCGGGAACATTGAAGTTCCTGTCGAGTACAAGGAACTCGGACGTTCCGACAAAAGCGCTACCGGTGATCTGCACACGCTGAACCACCGATTGATAGGGATTGATACGCTCGTAAAGTCGTCGCAAGACACCGTCACCGAGTGCCGTTTCCAGCTGGGTAGAGTAGGAGAATAAGTATTTGCGTGCGTCGGTAGCGATGTAACCGTGCGCCCCCTTCTTGACTGGATGCCCCGCATCGAATCCATCACGCACAAGTTCTCTGAACTCATCCACGTCCTGTTTATAGAGTTCCACCAACTCATATTTTCGATGTGAATTCTCGTAGGTATCAAACGATTCTCGAAGCGATTTGAGCTCCGTTGTTAGCGCCGCATCATTGTTGGAAATGGCACGTGCGATCCGTTCATCGAGCTCATTTTTGGCAAATTCGTAGAACTTATTGATAGCGTCTGCACCGACAATATCCTTTTCTTTAACAACGCCTAACTCACCCGTCTCAGGGTTGATTTTGTCCTTGTCAAAGACCTTTTCCTTCTGCTTTGCAATTAGCTTTTCATATTGTTCCAAAGTTGCAGTCGTAAAGTTCAAGTCAAAATCACTGAGCGGTCCGAGGGGAGTTTTGAACAAGTCAGAAACGATCCGCCATGCGTACGCATACCGCTCCCCTTGCAAAACGCTGAACGGTGTTGACTTTCCGGTGACAATATTGGTCACCCAATCAGCCCGGAACAGAAATTGATCGATCGATGCTCCGAATGATCCCCGCTCGAATACACCATTGATTCCTAAAGCTTTGCCTTGCTCTGAGAACGCGAACTGTGCGGTGATCTCTGTCATCACCGGATTGCGAACCGATTTTTCATCGATAATCCGAATCACCTCGGCAGCTTCTTTTCGCGACAAACGGTTTAGTTTGTCAGTAACCGATCCTGTTCCAGGTTTGACCGAGTCGATGGCCTCGTGCATGACATTGTCAAGCTTATTCCAGACGTTCGGTAAGCCGATGCGGCCTTTGTGCCCCATAAATTCACTGAGCGATTTTGAGAACTTGGCCAGTCGAGGATCGAGTGACGACGAAGCGAGCTTTTCGAGCTTTTTCGCAACAGCACTCGTTTGCCCGATTTTTCCTTGAACGTCCGGATCTTTGAAATCCAGCATTCTCTTGGCAAGACCATCTGTTTCGTGGAACAGATAGTCTTCTGGTCCAGGGGCATCGGGCTTGATGACCTCGTAGTAGTTTGGCGCGATCGGCTCTTTGATAAATCGAGATGACTCGATCGTTTTCGAAATGTCCTTCAGACGCTCGATCTCCGCAGCAGTCAGCCCCTTCAACCTTTCCTTGGTCGACGGCAGATTGAAAAAGTCATTGACTTCTTTTTCGACCTTGTCGAAGTTGTAGTCTTTGTCTCGTAACTTGTACTTTAGGCCCTCGAAGTCCAGCGAATCCTTCCGAACTGCCGCGATCAGTTCGTCGTACAAGGCCGTTGGATTAGTAATGCCTTTCAACAACGATTCAATATTACCTACACCCGGACGCCTGCCGCCCAACTTTCGCAAGACGCGGCCGCCTGTTCGCACGATGGCGGATGACGCTGCTTTTGCGGCTGGGGCGGCGATGAATTCACCGATGGTCGTCAGTGCTTGAGCGCGGACTGTCGCATCATCCGAGAAGAATTGGTTTGGCAGATCCACGATCGCATCAATGGCAGCCTTTGCCACCGCAAGTGCGCCTTGCTGCTCGAGCGCCATCGCGACTTTTGAATAACGTTCTCGCTGAGCACGCTCACTTGGTAAGCCGTACCCTTCCATCGAAACCACCGCGGCATCTGCAAACATCGCGCCGACATCCAACAGTTCATCCGCGACGGTCAGGAATGTCGCCGCACTGACCGCAGACCAGAACATCAGTCGATTTTTCGCAATGATACCCCAGTCGGAAAACGGATCGGCATTCACAAGCTGGTCGTACTGCTGGCTCATCATGCGTGAGTCAGCAGAAATCGCACTCAAATGCGAAGCAATCGTCTTTGATTGGCTATTTGTATAGGCTCCCAACTGGTTTAGCGTTTTATAGCCAGCCTGATAGACGTTTTCAATCGACAGTGACTTGAGTGTTTCCGGAGAGGTAAACACGCCAACCGCCAGCGATGCGTAAAAACCGGTGAGTTCGATGACTGGCTTTAGATCTTTCGCGATCGCGGCATTGATGTTGGATGTGTTTTGGTCGATCGACAGCTGAAATTGGCGTGCTCCATTGCCGAGAGGATTTGCTACACCACTTCCCCAGACGCGCGCGACTCTGCCACTGTGCGAGGCCGCGACGTCACTGGTAACGCTGGAACTACCTACAGGCACGGCTTTTAAACCACTGGGGTCGACCATGTTGACCGGATCGCTTCCGGCATACCGATAGAGGTTCGCATCGCCTCCTAGGAATCCACTGGGATCGGCCGACAAGAATCGTCCCGTCGAAGGGTCGTAGAAGCGGGCGCGACTGTAGTACAGGTCCAGTTCAGGAACAAACTCGCCCCCGGTGTACAAGAATCTTGATTGTGGCCCGTTGGCCTGTTGCGAAAGCATGACGCCGTAGGCACCGTAGATCATTTTGTCGATCATGGACGCCTGGGGATCCACAATTAGGCGGGTGGACTTTTGACGGTCGTGCAACAACCAACTGAAATCGCCGCCGCCAAAGTCTTGTGCATGAACCGAATCGGTTTCGGATTCACTCAGGTAGACGACATCAACGGTAGCAATGTCATTGGTGTCCACTAAGACTTCTGCGATCAAATCGGCGCCGTCATAGACGAACAGCCGTTCTTCGCTGACCGCCAGAGGCTGTCCGGGCTCGGCAACCTGGAGCGTTTGTTTGACGCGGCGATCTAAGCCGTCGTACAGTAAATCCAGTTGCCAAATCGGATTGCCGTCTGAATCTTTCATCGCAACACGAGTCAATCGATTGCGGTGATCCCAGTGCAGCTCTTTTGCTTGTCCGGTCGATTCATCGGTGACGCTAATCAAGTTGCCTTCGTTGTCGTAGCCCAACAGAAGGTCGCCGTTTGAATCGAGTCGGTTGCCATCCCCAACAACAAAACCATCATCAAGACGGTTTCCGGCTTCGTCATAGACATAGCCTTCGTTGTCCAGAGCGGTCGTGTCGTATTGCACGCCGATCAAGCGATTTGCATCATCGTATCCGTACGAAACCAGGCCATTGGAATCCGTCGCAGTCGCCAGTTGGCCGTCTGCATAATACGCGTATTGGAATGACTCTAACGTTACGCCGCCCGCGTCATGGATCATTGACTCCGTCAGTCCGCGGTTGTTTCGACCGATCGTTGTAACAATGTCGTCGTTTCCATTTGATCGTCGAGTGATCGCGGAATAGACATTGGCAAGGTCTGTCGCATCGGTCAATTCGATCGACTTTTCCGAAACAAAACTGCCGGATTGCTCCACACGTTCGAGCTGGTGGGTAGCCGGATTGAACACATATTGATTGACAACAAATGGTTCGTCCTGACCGACCAATGAAACTGCGGTCTCGGTGCCCCGGCCAAGCTGGTCGGGAGTGTGAGCGAGCTGAAACGATTGGTTTTCGATGACCAGGGTCTGATGGATCAACCGGTCGGATGCGTCGTTGCTCAGTTCTAGATCGACGGTGGTCCCATCACTATCGATCCTGGTGACGCGGCCGAGAGCGTCGACCTGGAAATCAATCGCGCCGACTTGAGTTCCACTGGGATCAAACCAAGACTCGGTCACCAGATCACCGGCAAAGGTATGCTGGAATGTAGACCGACGACCGTCACGGTCAACCATCGCTACGCGTTCGCCTTGAGCGTCAAGGGTGTACGACTTTGTGCCGAACCGATTCGTCTCGGCAATCAAGCGTCCCTCACCATCGTATTGATACGCCGTGACTTCACCACCAGCATCGGTCAGGCCAATTAAGTTGCCCGCCGGGTCATATTCATACTGCGTCGCGTTGCCCACTGGATCGATGACTTCGATAGTTTCGTTGCGGGCGTTGTAGCGATACTCCGTTGGCTCGGCTCCGTCAGCTTCGAAGAAAAACCGTAGATTGCCGATTGCGTCAAACTCGTAGCGGACGGTGTTGCCGTCACCATCGGTGGTCTGACTGAGGTGATTTCGAGCATCGTACTGATGACTTTCGGACCAGTTACCCACCGTTTCCGATTTCAGGTTTCCTGACGCATCATACGTCAAGACGCGGTCCGGTTCACCGACCGTTTCGATTTTGCTTTGCCGTCCAGCTTTATCAAAGTGCATGACCTGGGCAACGACTCCGGTCGCATCGGTGATGGCAATGGTCGGACCATTCGCCGTCGTCACGTAGTTCCACGACTGCACCATATCGCCACCGACCTCGGACGATTCGATCGTCCTTAGAGTCCGTCGCCCAACGGCATCGTATTGGTAAGTCGTACGATGCCCTAGTGCGTCGATCAACTCAACAAGATCGCCGTTGTCGTTGTAGTCCATTTGCGTGACGCTGATCCGGGAAGCCGCGGTGGTTCCGGTGTCACGACTGACTTCGGTTGGCTGGTTTGAAAGGTTGTAGACGTAATCGATCGCATAGTCGTCACCTCCTTCGGGAACCTCACGGACAACATTGCCAACTTCGTCGTAGAACAGTTGCGTCACGAGATCACTGAACCCTGGTGTGACAGGAACATCGATCGAAAAGTCTGGCGTCGCTGCCGAGCGATGGACTTCGGTGACTCTACCAAGCCCGTCATAATGCGTCGTGCTCGCGAAAAACTGTCCCGTAGGATCACGTGGATCGGTTTGTCGAATCAAGCGTCCGAGCAGATCGTACTCGAACGTCACCTTCGATTCAGAATCGCTGCCAACACCAACGGTTTGCACCAAGGGAAGGGAGCGTGCGTCAAACGTCGTCTCGTGAACATTCCCCACCGCATCAACAAGACGCACCAGATTGGCGACTTCATCGTAGGTGTATTCTGTTCGATCTCCGAATGGATCGGTAACGGTTAGGATACGCCCCATGCCGTCAAAGGTCGTCGTTGTCTCGTTCCCACGTCCGTCCTTGGTCATCGTCGTGTTGGTGTCCGGATAGAACGTCCTGGACACATCGCCTTCACCATTAGTGAGCGACGTTTCACGATCCATCGAATCATAAGTTCGTCGTGATGTACCAAACTTGTCAGTCGCCACCACGAGGTTCCCGTACCGATCCGCGGTGTAGCGGATCTCATCGCCGACAGCATCAATGATGGCTGCGGGATAATTTAGGTCGTCGTATTCGAATCGCGTGACGTAGTCTTCGCCGCCGAAATCTTGCTCCCAGATCAAGTTGCCTGATTCATCGTAAGCGGATTTTTTGAAGAGACGTTTTGGGTTCAATTCGGTTCCGCCAAGCGTTGACGATTCGATCAGAAGCCCACTGGCATCGAATACGAACTGATCTTCAAAACCCGCACCGCGAGAATCGATGTAGCTCGCTAGATAGCCAGCCGCATCGTAAGTCCACTGTTCAAGCTCACGATCATTGTCGGACACTGTCCGTCCGCTGAAACGGTCGACGCTGCCAATTTGCTCGTCAACCGTGTAGGTGTAGACAGTTGCATATGCGGGACCACGCGGATCGATTTCTGTAGCGATTTGCCCGGCATTGTCATACCTGTACTGCGTGACCGCGGCAGGCCCTGGATTCAGCTCCGTACCGGTCGGCACTGAGGTCTGCACGACACGGCCGATCCCATCGTAGATCGTCTCTGTTGTGTAGTAGTCGCCTCGGGCATCAGTGATGGCGATCACATTGCCGGAACCATCGTACTTGTAGGTCGTAGAATTGTGTTCGGCATCAGTTGCCACCCGGACGCGATTGGCAGCATCGTAAACGGATTCGAATCGAATCGTATTGCCGTCCGAATCGAGCAACGGCCCGACGGTAGCGGTCTTGTTATTGACCGCGTCGTATTCCAACTCGATGGTGTAGCCTTCGGCATTTGTCGTCGATGTCAGTCGATCGTTTTCGTCAAAGGAATGCCTGATGATTCGCTCGGCAGCATAGGCATCCGCCGCATAGCGTTCCTCGATCACATTTCCGTTGGCATCGTAGACGTACTGTGTTTCATGCCCGGCAGGGTCGATCCGTGAGATCTGCCGACCGGCTGGATCGTAGTCGTAGGTCATACGCAGAACTTGCCCGTCAAGTCCGGCACGTGGACCTTCGGTAACAATCAGGCGTCCAACGTTGTCATAAATGTACTTCTCGGTCGACGGTGCGAGTGGTTCCGATGGAATTCCGCGTGGCCGGTCGACTTGGACGACCCGATTTAATTCATCGTAGGTGGTGTAGGTCGTGTAGTACTGTCCGCGAGGATCTTGGCTCGCGATTTCGTTGTTGTTCTTGTCGTATGAATAGACCCACGTTGCGACCGGGCCCGGTGCCGACGGCGTTCCGGTGTTATTTGTCCGCGATGTCAGATTGTTCGCACCGTCGTACGTCGATGAACTATCAAAGAAACTGCCGCGCGGATCATAGGAATGAATCACATTGCCGGCTTCGTCAAAATCGAATCGCGTTCTCAAAACGCCAAAGCCATCAAATTGACCGGTACCATCATCAGCGAGCGGAACCGCCGTTTCCTGGTGGATTGCGATACGACGATTCAACACGTCGTAGTCGTACCGTGTCGACACCCCGCGTGGATCGGTTTCGACAAGTAAGTTGTCGTTCAGGTCGTACTGATAGGCGGTTGTCAGTGTTTCATCGTTTCCTTCCATTCCCGAAGGTCTGACAACTTCGATCAGATTACCACGAGAATCGTACTGCAGCGTGGTTGTCCAAAGTGCCGGGTTGGCCCCGGCACGAGGGTCGACGATCGACGTTTTCCGGCTCGCCGCGTCATAGCCATAGCGCGTCGTGTTTCCTTCGGCATCGGTCAACGCAATCATGCGATTTGCATTGTCGTACTGCATCACTTTTGTATGCGTCAGTCCTTCGGCATCGGCGATGGAGATTCCCGTGCAGAACGACAGACCTGCATTCGGCATGATTTCTGCAACCACATTTCCGGCCGCGTCGTAGACGGTACACATGGTGTGCCCCATCGCGTCGCTGGTTCCGATTTGGCGATTGAGCCCGTCGTAGTGAAAGACTTTGGTCTCGCCCTGAGGATTGGTTACCGACGTCTGGTTGTTTGCGTCGTCATACCCGTAGAACCACGTGTGTCCCTGCGCATCCGTTTTTGATTCCAGTCGGCCTGCGGAATCGAAGGCGTAGGTTGTGAACCAGTTCGGGTCTCGAGCGTCGTATTCTTTGACAATATTGCCAACACCGTCGTACTCAAAAACAACAGATGCGAGTCCGTCTCCAGAAGGCTGTATGCGTTCGATCAAACGATCGAGCTTGTCATAAACAAACTGAGTCGGCGCGATCGTTGGACGCGGATCGGATTGCAGCACCAGATTTCCGACGTCGTCATACAACGTTGTCACACTGATTGCTGATCCTGTTCCGAACGCTTGAATTGTTTCGCTGAGGAACAGTCGATCGTCGTACTCGTAGCGTGTGATCGTTCCTTTGGCGTCGGTGAAGGTTTCGATTTTGCCGACTTCGTTGTATTCGCGCTGCGTCGTTGCCGGAGTCTCGGAACCGGCGCCATCGATCTGCGCGACCATCCGATTGAGTTTGTCGTATTGCCACTGTGTGTAGACGTTGGTCCCGGGTTTTCGTTCAGAAAGCTTGTTTCCGAGCGTATCGAAGACCTGGATCAACTCGACTTTCCGATCATCACCGATATCGTTGCTGAGCGGAATCGTTGTGGTTTGCCGACGTCGGTCGCTTGACCAAGTGTTGGTGACCACATAGGTGTCGCCAGACAGGCCTTGATCTTGGCCAGGGATTGGACGAGTGATCGTCGCGACGGCGTCATATTTATCATACGTGTAGGACGTCTTGTTTCCTTCCGGATCAATCACCTCCGTCACACGCCCCATGACGTCGTACTTCGTCTCGGTCGTATAGTCACTTCCGTTTGCAAGTGAGTTCCGTGGATCGGTGACCTTTGTCTTGCGACCGACTTCGTCGTATTCATAGGTCGTCGTACGACCATCAGGATCGATTTCACGGATCAACCGTTTAGCGCCGTCGTATTCAAACCGGAAGACATCAGTCGTGTCACGGGCATCGTCAACCTGCAAAATGTTGCCTTCGCCGCTGTACGTAGTCTTTGTGACACCGCCTTCTGGATCGATGGATTCGACGACACGTCCGAATTGATCGATGATGTTTGTGGTGGTGTGTCCACGCTCGTCCGTCGATGTCTTCAGTTGCCCTTCGGGATAGTACGTAAAGGTGGCTGGCTGGGCGGCACCGTTCGTTTCGCTTTCCAATCGATTCCGCGAATCGTAGGTAAATTCACTACGGAATTCGTTTGCCGTATTGGGTGCAAGTACGGTGGCTATCTTATTCCCGCTGACGTCATATTCATGCCGAGTCTGTTGGCCTTCGGCGTTTGTCATCAATGCAACTTGGTTGAACAAGTTGTAGAGATATTTGGTTGTTTGGTTCTCGGTGGAGTTATAGATCGTGGTTTGAAGCACGCGGTCGGCGTGGTCATAAACCGTTTCGGTCCGCATGTCGGGCAATGGGCCAGATTCTGCGGTGACACGCCCTCGGCCATCGAGCGTGTTCGTGATCACACCGCCGTGATGAAGAACCACTGAAGTCGTCCGACCGGCATCGTCAATCACATAGGTCGTCTTACGTCCGAGAGTGTCGTAGCTCGCGATCGGTTCGTTGTACTCGTTGTAGACCGTCGCGATGACGGATCCATCGGGCTGTTTGATCAGGTGCACATCACCGCCAGCCTGTCCGGCCACACCGTAGCCAATGTCAAACTGCCCAAGGGCGTAGGCGTATTCAGTCGTCAGATCGAGTTCACCGACCGCTTCGATCCTGGTCTTTTGCCGATCAAGAATGTCCCACTGCGTTGTCGTCGTAACATCATCACCATCGACAGACTGAGTCTGATTTCCGTGTGCATCATATTCGTATGTCCGAGTCACCTCAGGTGCTTCCGCCAAACCTCGTTTGGTTTCAGAAGTGATGCGATTCATTGCGTCGCGGGTGTACTCGGTTTCGAAGCCGTTGGCATCGATCACGCTCTTGACGTAGCCGGATGGGAAGTACGTGTAGGTACGTTTTCCATCTTCGAAGATCAGCTCCGTCATCAACCTTGCGAGTTGTAATTTCTGTCGATCTGGTTTCCGAGCGCGTCGGTGGCGACATCCGGCAGATAACCATGCCCGGAGTCATACGTGTACTGCTGGATCGTTTGAGTCGGGCTGCCTGCCGGTGCGTGTGGATCGCTGATTGTGGTCCGAAGAATATTTCCCTTGGAGTCAAGCGAATGTAATGTTTCACGTCCGACCGCATCGATGATTTTGACCGGGATGTTGTACGACTCGCTGTACGAAAACTCAGGGTCGTAGTCGTAGGCGATCGTCTGCGTCGCGGGTGATCCATCGGGATAGTCGGTCTGCGAAACGACGTTGCCGAGGAAGTCTCGTACATAGCACGTCAAATTTCCGACGGCATCTTTTTCCACCAACACACGACCGGCATTCAAACCGCGTCCCACTTGTTTGGTCTGGCGAGCATCGTCTCGCGAATCATGGTACTGACCGAAATTGGTCATCTTGAACTCGCGACGAGTGCCTTTGAAATCCGTGTGCATCGCCGAAGCTGTATAGCGAACCGCTGACGACTCCGGTGGATCGCCGCCACACTGGCTCACCAAATCTTCGCTCAGTTCCGCCGTCGCGGGACTGGAAAGCACATGCAGTTCTTCCGCCTGAGTTGGATCGGAAATCTTTTCCGGATCCGCCAGGAACATGACCTGGGCCGCGGTGAGAGTTGTCGTTTTCGAATCGACACGGGTGCCGCTTTCGAAACGCCCATTCACGTCGTTGTATTCATACGTCTCTTTGAAACTGCCGGACAACGGATCGGTGTTGTCATTGCCCCGAGGCAGCGTTTGCCCCGTCATCAGGTGATCACCGATCTCTGGATCATCTTGATGGACATACTCGTATTGGAAGCTCAGTTTCGCACCATCGGGATGAACAATCTCCACGAGATTGCCGTCAGTATTGTCGATCCTCGTCGTTCGATTGATCGGATCCACGACACTGGTCAGATAGTCCCCGGAGTAAACCAATTTTGTCGTCAGTCCAACCGGGTCGGTGATTTCGACGAGCTTGCCATCCTGGTGAATGAATTGTGTGGAGTTCCCGTTTCGATCAGTTGATGATTCCAGATAGCCATCTTGGTCGAAAACCTGTTCGGTACCGTCGCGCAGCCGACGATAAAAACGATTGTTTTCGAACCGCAATTCGCTGTAGTCTTCGACCGTCGCGGTATAAAGATTGCTTCCGTCTTGCGGGGCCAGATAGATGTGTTCCAGCCCGTTCCCGTCGACCAACAATACCCCGGCATCACCCGGATACATCCGCAAATAGCCTTCGAGATTCCAGCCACCGCCGAATGGACTTTCGGTCTCATTCACAACGGCCTCGATCGACGTTTGTGAAACGATTCGGCCGTCGTAGGAATCCCCGTTTCGACGCATCAAGCCATAGCTGACTTCAAAGGTGTAAAGCCCCGTCGGCGCGTCGGAAAGGTCCATTTGCAAACCGACGCCATAGGTTTCTTTCGGCTGTGCTTTTGGCAGCTTGAAGTACGCGTAGCCCTCTTGCAGACCTTGCGACTGTGCAGTGGCAGCATCGATACCGTCGGAGCTGTATCGCTTCCCATCGGGGCCTATGGCGGTCACTTGATAGGCAAGGCGATCGTTGGCCGTGTCGTAAGTGACTTTGTCGAGCGACGTCAGATTCAGGTGGTGAATCGGACGCGGGTCGGCCCGCAACGAGTCATAGTGCAGTACCAATCCGCGGTCTGTTTCGAGACTGCGATAGGTCACCAACGGGACGCTTCGCTGAACCGCCCCCGAGTGAACCTCCACCATCGCGTTCACACCCGCTTCGACTTCTAAAGGCCGGGACGGGAATCCCAGCATCGACGGCGTCTGGTTGTACGGTGTCGGCGCGAGTCCCAGCAATGTTCCCGACGCTGCCGGTTGCACAGAAATCCCGCGTGGTAAATTTCCACCTGGAAGCGGCGCATACTTGTTAGGTGATTCTCCATCGGGCCCCACATTGGGCACGCCGTAGGCCAGTGCAAAGTCGCCACCGAGATCAATCGTATGGAATCGAAAGTCTGCCGCGTCCGCAAGCTTGGGATCGACTCGGTCAATCGGCAGCGTCGAGAGTGGACCGCGCAGCAATCTTGACAATGGTCCATCCGCCGCCGGATCTTCACCGATCTGGCTCCAGGAGGGCACCGATTCGCCAGTCGCTTCCGATTCGATCAAAGCGATCATCGAACTGAGGTCGTAACCGGTGACGATGTCCTGTGCCTGCTGTGGGGCGAGCACCATTCCGCTTTGCAGCGAGACGGCGATGTCATCGGTAAATCCATTGACGATCGGCGTCGTCGCGGCCACCAATCGAGGCCTGGTCAGCGGATCATCGAAATTACCGAGGGGATTGCGAATGAAGCCGATCGTTCCACCCGCCGCGATCAACTCAAACTGTGTCTGACCTGACGCGTCTGTTTGGGAGGCGTTGTATGCAAAGAAAGGTCCAAGCCCCGGATCGTGCTTCGGATCGCCTTGGACAAACTGACGATATGCAGAGACGACCGCATACGCGGGGTGCTTTCCGATCTGTGCTTCAAACGTATTGGCCGGAATGTACTGCACACCTTGTGCATTGCTGACGCCGTGGACCTGAGTGCCACGGCCTTCGACCAAACGTGGGATCGCACCATAACTTTCAAAGTTAACAGTTTCATATTGCCATGGTCCTTCGTCCTGTTTTCGAATCACGGTCAATCCGAACGAATCGGCAACCCGGTCGGTGACAAGCATGACGCCCGCATCGTCAGTCGCTGATAGTTCATAAGGCCCAGGGCCGACAACCGTTACTGCTTGTTCGTCGTTGCCGGGATCAAATGTCAACTCCGATAAAAAGTTGCCGTCTTCGTCGCGAAGCGGTACCGACAGCACGACGCCTTCGGTTCCGCCACGAACGTTGAACAAGTCTTGTTTTGGTGCCGCAACAAACAGTCGATTACCTTCGCTATCAACCGCCAAGCCACGCAATCCAATCACGCCAACGGTTCCGACGCCCGAGATTGTTCGCGGGAATGCGACCGTTTGGATCGTCTGGTGGTAAGTTGACGAGTACGGATCGGTGTCGATCACATAGACGCTCGCCGAGCGGTAATCCGAGACATAGAGGCGTCGACCTGATGGGGCAAACGCCAAATCGAACGCCTTGGCGCCTTCAGGCAACTTGATGGTGTTGACGCCCAATGTTTCAGGCTTTTCGTCATCATCCGGGATGGTGTCGATTTGCTGAAGTGCGACGGTGTCTACTACCGCGACCATGCCTTGGTCGATCGTCACATAGAAACGCGCCCCATCGGGGCTTGCGGTGGTCTTTCGCGGCGTCAACGTGGACGTCGCTTGTCCATTCACAAGATTGATCGACGCACGGGTAAATGGGTTAAGCTTCGTGTCACCGTCTGGATCGGTGACGGTACAAGCAAGGTCGAACTCTCCGTCAGTCAGTGTTGCACAAATGTCATAGATCAAGACGGCTCCGTCGGCCCCCGAGGCAACCATCGCGTAGCGTTGGTCGGCCAGGAGCTGGACAGGATTGCTGGTCAGTTCCTGGCGTCCGAATTCATTGTCAACCGGCAAATCCATTGGTCGAGTGACTGTAATGATCGTCCCAGCGACTTGAGCTCCGACAGGGACTTCAAAGCTCAAGAAATCACCGTCCAACGTCAGCTTGTCACCCGGAATCCGAATGTCCTTGCCACCCAAGATCAGTGGCGTGCCGTCGGTGTTGAACGTATCGCGGGCGCCGATTTCGATCGTGACATAGAGATCCTCGACCTTCGAACCAAGCGTCGATCCGTCGAGTTGCGGCACACCCTTGTACGGATTTGCCATCACGAATTCCGATCCTTCCAATTTCACAACGAAGGATCCGCCGTTTGACGGCGGAATCAATTCGGCGCCGATTACAGTGGGTGGGGTACTGCGGGTTTGCGAACGCGGCACCGAAGGCAACACAATGTTCGGAATCGTGCCGGACTGGATACTGACGTTTTGGTTCGCAGTCTCAACCAATCCAGAAGGCGTGGTCTTGTATTGGGTCAAGACATAATCGATGGAGTAAATTGCTGGGACCAGGAAAGTTCCCAGCGCATCATTGGCAGCATAGAACTTGCTCGAACCATCGGTTGCGTCGTCGATTGCCGCATCCATGCTGACGACTGCATCACCAAACTGTGCGTCACCTGCTGTCGAAATCCGCGTGCTCAAATCCGACATCGCGCCAAGAGCGGTGAACAATCCAGGGCTCGCGGCGAACATCATTCCCGACGGACTGAACTTGAACAGGCTATTGTTGCCGTCAAGGATTCTTCCGGACACGCCAACGTTTGGCGGACTGGTCGTATGCATCTGGCCGTCATCGCCGACGCGCATCACATCCACGATCATCCATGTCGTCAGCGGGTCAGTTCCTTCGCGAAGCACCTCGACTTCACGGAACAGATACGTCACATCCCCAGCGGACAAACCCGGACCGGCTGGGATCGACACCTGCAGCGGATAATCCGCTTGGTTGGGGATCCCCAAAAGCTCTGCGCCACCCGCAAAACTGAATCCGGGCGGGAGGGCGAACGGCAGATCGGTTTCGGTTGCGGCGCCAATACTGATGTCAATCGTACTGTCCAGTGCGCCCATCGGAATTCCAACCAGAATGCCATCGTCACTAGCAATCAGACCACCTTCGGGTCCAACGATCGTATCGCTCTTCGCCTCGGCGATTTGGAATTCGGTTTGGTATGTCTTACCGCCTCGAACGACGGTGACTGCCGTCGTGCCAACGGTCAGTGCCGTCAAGACACCATTCGCATCGATTGCAACGACCGACGGGTCTTCGATCACATAATACGTCTCCGCATCGGCCGTGACATCGACGACATTCTGTTCAAGTCGCTGGCGCACCACAAACGGACGTTGTTCGCCCGGACGCAAAACGTAGCTGCCGGGATAGACGTCAACAAATTCTCGAGCCGCACCACCGACGTTGATCGCTGTCGCTGTCGAGAGCCCAAATGCGCTGACTGCCAATGCGCCATTGCCAATATTTGATCCGACCACGAATCCAAGGTCTGTGACTTGGAAAAGGTCAGGGGTGAGCGATTCGAATTCGATATCGTTCGCGGAAAGCCTTTCTTTCGTTCCATCGGCTAGGATCCCGAACACGCCGATCTTGATCGTTTGCCCCAGACGCACGGACGGATCTAATTGACTCAGTTCGAGCGATTCGTATCCACCCGACAGCACTTCGATGCTGCGGTTGAATTCTGCGGATTGCAAGACGCCATCATCTGCGACCAAGGTCAGCGAGATGTCTCCTTGCGAAATGCTCGGGCTCACCAGAACAAGGCCACCGCCTAATGCACGCACCGTACTGTTGGTTGCTGAATCAACCGTCGCCCAAAACGCTTCGCCTTCCGGATCTGCCCAGCCTTCCGTCGCAGAGACGACGAACTGTGATCCTGTTCGCACAAGCAGTGGCTCGCCGGATTCATAAACAGGAGCTTGATTGATTTGTAGACCGAATTGTGAACGAAACGCCGCAAGATCCAGCTCGTCGACCGTCCCATCGCGATCGGCATCGGCCTGCACAACGTATTCGGGGTCCCCAAAATCTGAACCCAACGCGGCATCAAGCAAACTGCTATCTGTCGCATCAAGTTGCCCATCCGCATTCACGTCGCCTGCAAGGTAAATGACTGCGGTAAAGTCTTCGCCAGTCGCCCCAGAGATCGAAAGTTGATACGTTCCAGCCGTTTCGATCGTAAAGGTGTTAACGCTGCGATCGCCTTCCGCGACTTCTGTTCCGGCAACGAGACCATTGATCGCGCCCGTCCCATGATCAACATCAATTCCAAGGGTGATCGTCCCGGACGGACTCGAATTGAGTTCGCCTTGTGTGATGGTGAAGGAGTAATTCGATGGCGACTGTTGATGGGTTCCGATGATTGGTGCAGCCAGTAGTTCTACTGTGCCGCCAAGATGCGGCTGCAAGGGCGAGACATTCACACCGGTGTCGTCGTAGCTAAACGAGGTTCCCGCTGCGCCCGAAACGGCAATGGTCCGCAGTCGATGTTCCGCGTCATAGCCATAGAACGTTCGCCCTGAATTACCCAAGTCAACGACGTTTGATAAACGGCCTACGTCGTCATATCGATAAACGACATGTTCGCCGCTTGGGCCGACCAACTCGCTGATCTGTCCTTCTGAATTCCGGATGATCGTCAAACGCTCGCCCGACGGGGCAATCAAAGCACTATCGGTCACACGCAAGAAGACTTCGCTTGCTGCCGCTTGAATACTGTGGAGCTTGTACCCCGATTGTGTGCGCTCGAACGTGTGTCGCTGACCGGATGGTGAAATCAGCGTAAACGCGGTTTCACCAACCGCAACGAGACCGGGATTGTATGGAAGCCCACTACCGATTTCGTAGTACGAATTGCCCGCTCGACGAAGGTTGGCGCGGGGCGATTCGAGTTCCCACTGTGCCGATGTGTCTGACGTCCAACCAGGGACAAAGGCTTCCACAGAGCCGATCGCTTGGCTGGACGGTTCAAAGCGAAAGGCGACGCGTTCGCCTGTTGGCAATGTCAAATACACCCGCCCCTGATCCGTCATTGCGGGGAATTGCCCCGAATCGTTGTTGCCAACATCCAACGACAATTGCGGGTTGAACAGCGGAAAGGCCCACTTGTTACCGAATTCCGAAGCCGCGTTTGTCATCGTCAGCGAGTCGTGTACTCGCGAGATTGGAACCGCGATACCCGCCAGCGAGACTGTCATATCGACCGCGACTTCCAGCAATGCGCCAGACTTTGAGACCGAATTGATTTCGATCTCATGGTTGTACTCAGACTCGAGCCCGCCAAAGTCACTGGCAGTGATGTGGAGGGTATAAAATCCGTTGGCAAACAAGCTCGGATCGATCGCGATGTTTTCCGTAATGCTGGTCGTCCCCTCGGAGATCAGCACGGCACCATTACCGCCCCTTGGGATTAGTTCGACTTTGTACTCGGCAAGTCCCGCATCCGAAATGTTGACGATCAAGTCTCTCGATTCGGTAAAGATCGGTGGGGCGAGCTGTAAGACCTCAATTCGTGGTGCAGTGAAATCAGCCGGATCCCGCACATACAGAGGCGACTTCGTCGTTGTCGTGCGTCCTTCGGCATCCGTGACAGTTGCGGTAATTTCGAAACGTCCTGGTTGGACGGAAACGAATGTGCCGCGTCCTAGTTCATCGAGAACGATGATTTGACCGTCAATCGAAAGTGTTGCGTTTGCCAGTTCAACATCGCTGTCGGCGATCGGTTCGATCGTGATCGGTTGGCCTGGTGATGCTGGGAAACTTGGCGTGGTAACAATGCGTAGCTTCGGTCCAGACGGCTCAACCGAGGCGACAATTGTGATCGGTCGCTCGATGGCGAGGTCGCCATCGGTTGCCGTGACACGGACGGTGTAGGTACCAGCTTGAAAACTTGCCGCGGTCCAGCGAATCACATGATCGGCGTCAAGCGTTGCACCGGCGGGAAGATCGCTTGCGGAAATCGTTACCATGTCGCCATCAGGATCACTGGCGAGGACGGGAATTTCCAGCAATTGGCCGATTTCTGCTTGCCGAAAACTTGGCAAGGTCAACGACGGTGAACGATTGGTCGAAAGGACGCGCACGTCGACATTCAACGCATCGCTGGCACCGCTCGGATCGGTCACTTTAAACGGAAGGACAAAATCACCGGCAGAACTGTAGTCCACGTCCCAAATCACAGTTCTTGAAAGCGGATCAAACTTAAAACCATTTGGTGCGACGCCATCAAAGTCAAAGACGAGAGATTCACCATCCGCGTCGCCCGCATTGACTGAGAAAATCAGTTGGTCGCCTTCGCGCGTGTAAAGCCTCGGCAGCTTGCTGAAGACAGGTGCAACATTCGTGTTGGTAACCGTGATGAAGACGTCTTCACTGCGCGATCCGGCACCGTCAGTAGCCGTCAAGCGTATTCGATAGGTCCCTGATTGTGTCGCGTTTGGCGTCCAGTTGAAGGTTCCTGTTGTCCCGTCAAATGACGCACCTGACGGCAGACTAGCTGCCACACCGCCGCTGATCAGTCCCGCCGTAAACGAAACGGTATCACCATCGGAATCTGCAGCGGCCGCGGTGAATGATAGCGTTTGCCCTTCCGCGACGGTTTGTTCGCCGATTGGATCAAGAGTCGGGCGAATGTTGCTGTTCCGAACAGTCAACGTAATCGTACGGGTGTCCGTCAATTGGTTGGCAGCATCGCCATTCCCTGAATCTGTCGCGGTGAAAGTCAGGGTGTAGGTACCGATATCGGTTTCGGTTGGTGACCAAGTGAATTTGCGCCGTCCATACACCCCGGTGTCGATCAGTTGACTTCCCGATGGTAGACCACTTGCGACAACCGTTAGCGCATCCTGATCATCATCGCTGAGAACCAAATCCAGACTGAACGTTGTATCAACGAGAACGACGCTGTCATACAACGGCTTAAATCGAGGAGGCTCGTTCTCGCTCGTGATTTGCAATGTGAACTGAGATTGCGATTGCAGCGGAGATGGCCCATCCAGCTCCGTTGCGATCACCGTCACTAATAGATCATCACGATTGCCAGGCAGCGGCGAAAGTGAAAGCGTGCCGGTCCCGTCACCAAAATCTGTGAACGTCGCGAAATCGGGAAGCACCGTTGATTCGCCGAAACGAACGTCCAATTTCAATGCGGATCCTTCGAAATCGGTCGCAACGATCGGAATATCGAGCGTTTCCCGGACCGCTAGAGTCGTTGCGGAAATGGATTCGATTTGAGGTGCGAAATTCGCATCCGCGACATTGATCGAAACGACGACCGTGTCACTTGTCGATGTACCAGTGCCATCACCATCGTCGGTTGCCGTGAAAGTGATGTCATACTGCCCCGAATCATTGAAACCAGGCGTCCAAGTCAACAGCTGACGGTCGTCGTCAAACGTCGCACCACTGGGCAGACCTGACACTTGGTAAGTCAAATTCGGGAGCAGCGTTTCAAAATCGACGTAGAAATCGTCCCCAGTCGTGGTTGGACTGGTCGGCGCCACGGGGAACTCGGGATCAAACGCAGCCACGCGAAGATTGAAGGTTTGCCCTTCAAAAATCTCAGTCGGGTCGATTGTCGAGAAACGAACCTGACCATTGACGTTGTTCACAACAATGTGCGCCGTTTGTTCGGTGCGGGCATCACCATCATCGACGGAAAACTTCAAGTCATAGACACCATGTTGGTCAAAGCCCGGTGTCCATTCGAAAATCCCCGTATTCGGATCGAGGTAGGATCCCGGTGGCAGATTCGACGATTGATAACGCAGGTTGTCACCATCTTCGTCTTCACCCAACAATCGGATCGTCAGTTCGTCTCCTTCGTTGATCGTTCGCGAAGCAATTGGTTGCAACCTCGGCGCGACATTATTCGCCGCAATCACGATCTCGAACGACACACTGGATTCGACAAAGCCATCGCTGGCAATCAATGTGACGTCTTCATACACGCCGGCGGCACTGCCGTCGGGACGCCAACGAAGCATTTGGCTGTACCAGTCAAAGACCGCACCGGGTGGCAATCGATCGGCAAAATAAAATAGGTCGTCGCCATCCGGATCAAAAGCGCTAACAGGGATCTCGATCAAATCGCCTTCGGTAGCGAAGACGTCGCCGATCGGAGCGACAATGGGAGCTCGATTTGCGCCGCTGACATCGACGGTCCAAGTCTGACGCTTGTAGGCTCCGCGGGCATCATAGGCCCGTAATTCGAAGTCAACGTTTGTCGCGGCATCCTTTCCGGGCGTCCAAGTGATCTGTCCGGTCGCCGCATTGACACTCGCACCCGCCGGAGCGTTGGCGAGGACGTACGAAACGGTCGCGCCGTCCGGATCGTCAGCCTCGGCATCGTAGCCATACGCGGTATCGATCGAGGCAAATTGCGATGGAGACGTGCTGAACAAAGGCAGCTGATTCGGTGGCAACGTCGCCAGAATACGTGGCTGAAAGTTTAGATCAACAAGGTTTGGATTTGCGATGGTGATCGTTTGCGGCGACGACGTACCGTGAGCCTGTAAGACCTCTCCATCAGCCAAAATCTGATAGCCATTCGCATCTGCGGGGGCGCCATCGTTGCCAAAGAAGACAACCGAACTATCACCCAGTTGGTCGAACATCACGTTGATCGGACCGGCGATGTCAAAATCAGCGGTGTTGCTGACCACAACGTCGAACAACAATGTGCCATCAGCGCGGTTCAAACGTGTATTGGAATAAGCCAGCGAAGTAGAGATCGACACGTCTTCAAAGACGCGGAACGTCGTGGTGTATCCGTTTCCGCCGATCGCAATCCCTTGCTCACTCTCGACCTGTGCCGCAACCGTTAACTCGTACTCCGCCGGTGACAAGGTTTCGAAAAGTAAACTTGCACTGCGTGACTGGGCATCGTATGCGACGGCGCCGATGTTCACGGTTTCACCGGTGTCACGGTTCTTGAGCGAATAGTTCGAACGTTGGTTCCCGGCAGCGGGATCGTTGTTCGATTGCAGGAGTCCCACATCAAAAACAAGTTCCGCTTGGTTGGCGCCGTCTTTGATTCGAGTCTCGATCACGCGAGGCGCGGCAACGGTAAAGAACACATCAACTTGCTGGCCTTGCGTTGCCAGGAAGCGTCCTCCACTGATGGGCTGAATTTCTTCGACTCGGCCACTGCCACCGGTCGCAATCACAGTCTGTCGAAGTGAAAGCGGGTCAACGATTGAAATCGAGCCCTTTGATTCATGACCGACAATCAACGCGTCTTCATACAGCGAGCCGACGGGCCCAATGGCGAGCGATTCGGCGCGACCTTCGATCTGTACCACCGTTTCCGCTCGTCCACGGAAATCGAATCGCAAGATCTGACCACCGTTGGGCCAAGCGGTTCCGTACAACACTCCGTCGCGCGTGACGGCCAGCGAATCGGCACGAACATCGCTGAAAGGGATCAACTTTCGAGTCGATGTATTGAATCGACTGATTCCCGAAGTCGTAGAAACATAGATTTCGGTCTGCCCGGGAATGGCAGCCAAGCCCAATGCGATGCCGGCTCCGATGCGATCGAGCACGGCACCTGTGTTTGGATCCAGTTGCAGCAGACCTTGGCCGCCTGTGGACGCCCAAAGTTGCCCGGATGCATCAAACACCACATCGTAAATTGGCGAGGTACTCGGTAACGCGGTCAATCGATACTGAGCGGTCGCAGGATCGAGCCCGGCCGGGATTTTGAACAGTTCGTTCCGACCGGCGCCGCCAGAAAGGTAAATCGATCCATCGGGCCCGACCGCCATTGCCAGTGCGCCGATGTCAGCACCGCTATTGCCAGGAATCGTAGTAAAGCTCTCAGCTGCGAGTGGCCGAATCACACGATTGAATCGACTCGGCTTTGCGGCGCTCGTTTTCGAAGGGATGCCGAACGCGATTTCATCGAACAGGCGATCCGCGACGGTTGTCGGCTCCGGCGTCGCTTGTGGCAGCGTAACCGTGGGAGCAATCGTCACACTGGGAGCCGAACCGAGGTTGATTTCTGGAACCAATCGCGGGACGCGAACGCCGTTTGGTACCGGTTCGATGTTACCGGCATTATCAATTGCCCGAACCAAAAACAGCGGCGATTGCCCCTCTTCCGCTTTGTAGACGAACGATGTCTCATCCGTTCGATACAACACAGACCGATAGCGTGTGCCACCGTCCAATGAAACCAACAGCGAGTACGTGGCAATCCCGCTTCCGCCTTGGTCATCGGCGGATGACCACTGGACTTCGTAACGATTTCCGCCCAACGGCAAGACACTGACCGTACTGGTAGGCGCAACCGCATCAAGCACCGCCGTCTGTGTGGTGCTGTCGATCGGAGCGTCGTCATCGATCAGCCAACGCGCGGTCATCTCGATCAAGTCACCGGTCGCCAGTTGGTCACTCGAACCTGCGGCTTCGACATTGTTTGCTGACGCCCAGAAACCGACAGTCAATGTCTGTCCTGGTTGTAACAAACCGATCGCCGGATCAACGGGTGGTAGTCCGTCACGACCGTCAACCGCACGTAACAAGTACGACGCGACACGTGTCGTCGCATCAACTCCTGCCGTGACTTGCAAGACGTAGCCTTCGGTATCGGTGAAATCGAATTCGCCGACGAAGTTGGGACGGCCAGCGGGTAGCGGAATCTGCAGATCACCAAGTTTGATGTCGGCCAACTGGAAACTTCGTTCGTCCAAGGTGTCGTCCAGCGGAATCAGCACACGGATTTCCCGCGCCGCATCGACAGCATCGACGTCATAGGTCGCTTTTGCCGTGTATGGCAACGGCGTCGCGATCGGTACAAAATTATCTCGTCCAAACCCAGTCGGTCCTGTCAACTGAACGTCGCTACCAACGGATTCGCCGAGCCCCTCCAAATTGAATGCAATCTCATCAGCAACTTCGCCAGATTCAATCAACGGCGGTGGGCCGGCACGGAGCTCAAATGTGACGAAGGACGTCGGATTACCCAAACCAAGATCGAATGCTTCAAAGTCCGGTACAGCCCCACCCGAATTCGCATCGGGTGTGTGCCCATGCAAAGCCCGCAGCTGTTCGATGAACCACTCCATGTTGCTGGCGGCGGTCGCCGGACCGATGTTTGCATCATCGATGATCCCTCGTCCTGTTTCGCTTCCAAGCAATCCGCCAATGACGGAGAAGAATGCGTTGATGTTTTCCGCTTTCCCGTCAGCCGTTGGTGGACGATCTTCCGGTCGCAACAGCCCTTGGTCGGTGAGTGCATCGAGATAGAGACTGAAGAAAGCGTCCGCGTCAGAGGCAAACGCTTGGAGTGCCGACAGGGAATTGATCCTGAATTGGGTGACAGCTTCAGTTGTCCCTTCAATGTCTGGAAGATTTTCGATGTCCAGGTCGATGATCGTCGTGCGCAGCGTTTCCGCTTCCGTCCGTTGGTACTCGATGTACTCGGCCGAGCTCATCGGTGTCGCGGCAGCGGCGACATAGAAATCGAAGGCTAGATCATCGAGTTCAAACGGACTGAGGTTCCGTAAAAAGTCGGGGTCAGATTCCAGCTTCTCTCGTAAGCCCGGATAGATCGTTACCGCTGATCCGATTTCGGTGACACCTTGGTTTGGCAGGTCGATGGCAACACCGCGCACGGTCAGCTTGCCGTCGAGATTCAATCTGGGGCAATTGCCGACGAATCAAAGGTACTGATCGAGTCAAACAATGGCGCGATCGTTGTCGCGTCGCCGCGCAGCCCCGTCTGCACGGCAATCGCCGGACCTGGAACGAGGTCTGGTACCTTGTTCTCGATGTTCGGAAATGCGAATTCAAACACCGTGTAGGGCGTGTCGACGTTGGCGAGGTTTTCGATCGCGAAACCGTAAGCTCCTGTTGCCCCCAGATCGATTTGACTGGGACCGCCAACCCCGACGTTCGAGGCCAATACATCAGCGGACTCGACTTGGAACCGGTACGGGTCGATGGCAACACGTCCGTCGGGATGCAGCACTTCGACATCGTATAAACCCTGTGGTGCGCCACGCAGATCAAAGACCGCGATCATTTTTGTCGCGTCAACTCGGTTCACGCTGACCGGCGCAAATTCGGCAAGGCTGGGCCGGACCAATCGAATCGCCGCTTGCTCGGGGAACTCGGCGCCATCAACGGTGATCGTGACGTATCGATCATCACCGCCAGAGTCGGGCGAGACTCCGGTGATCCCGAACGGTAGCCGCGTTGCGGTTAAATCGACGTCGTATTCACTTCGCAATCGAGGATCATAGTCACCATCTTCGGTATCGATGCGCACTCCCGCTTGGGCAAGCAGGAAGTACCGTCCGCCCAACGTTTCCGGGATCACCAACGTTTGATCCGCGTTCAAGTACCCTTCGTACGCGGCGTCATAATCGAACGGCGAAGGCAATCGCTCGTAAGCGACATAAAGCTCGTGTGATCCGACATCGTCTAAACTGTCGAGACTGATTTCGATCGTTTGTCCCGGAGACGCGTCAAACTGAAACAGTCGGCTGACACCCTGTGCGAGTTTGTCACCAAGCGGCACATCCAGTCGCAACACCGGTATGGTGACGTCAACGACATCCGCCGACGTCAAGTTATTGTTCCGATTGTTTTCGCCTTCGACGACATCATCAAAAATGTCTGTTCGAACGATGATTCGGTAACCATCCGGCAACACAGCTGGCACTTCAAAATCCAGCGTCGACGTGTATTGCTCTCCCGGTTGCAACGTCCGAACGCCTGGTGACTCGACACGTCCAAGCAACTGGTCGCCAATGTCCCACACATTGTCGGCCGACAAGTACGCCGCATCAGCAACGCGGGCCTGCGTCTTCGCATTGCCGCGATTTTCGACAGTCCATGAAACGCTGGCGACGTCGCCTACATTCGCGGAGGTCGGCGCGATGATACTGATTACTTGCAAGTCGGACGGAGGCGGTTCGACAATCAGAATCGCACTGTTCGACACCGTGATATTATTGGTTTCATCACTCTCGATCACTTCGCCGTCTGGCCGGGCCGATTGTGGGATATCTGTCTGGACGATAATGAAATAGTCACCGGTGATTCCACGAGGCATACGTGCCGAGGTCGACACAGTGACGGTTTCTCCGGCCGACAACGGAGAATCGCGTCGGATCTGTGCGATATAGTGGTCGCTCGACGGATCCAGGAACCGATCTCGCGACAGATAGACGCGATCAAAGAATGGCGTCTGCGAATCAGGCACCGCACCGCCATCGTTGCTGATTGAATAGCTGAAATGGATGTCGTTTCCAACTCCGATCACATTCACCGGTGGTGACGATTGGCTGACAAAGTCGACCGTGTCGACCACCAAATCAGGAGCTTCGACGTATTGAATGTCTAAAGGGGTGATCGCTTGATTGTCGCCCTCGTCGTTGAACTCTTCGACGACATCGGTGATTCCTTGAAGCCGAATGTTGCCTTCGGCGATCGGGTACGGCAGCGGACGGAAGTAGGTTTGATTCCGAAAAATTGCGTCCGTTTCGGCGATGACATAGAACTGCCCACCGATGTTGTACGGCAAACGGACTTGTAACTGCACGTCATAGCTTTCGCCAATCGCCAGTGCGCCTTCACGGAATGCTTCGCCCAACCAAATGTCATAAGCGTCCGAGGACGTGTCCGTCGAAAGGTAAACTCGATCGGGCCATTTCGACTGACGTGTCTGACGCGTCCCGTTGTTGGTGACGGTGAACGAAACATCCATCAACGATCCGCTGTTCGGATCAGTGGGCACCGCCGACAAATTCGAGATCGTCAAATTGGGTTCGGCATACTGAACCGCGATCTCATTGGACGTTCCGAAGTTATTTTGTTTTTGGCCTCCTTCCCAAACACGCGATTCGAAGTACGTCGGCCAACTCGGAAAACTGTCTTTTCCAAAGGCTGACAGGTTGGGCACACCTCGGCGAACCGAAATGTTTACAAAGACATGTGCGTACCATTTGCCGCTACTTCCGGGCGGCGACAGAACCGTGACGTTGTCGTTGTACGTCGAACCGACGTCGAGTGGTCCGTCGAGTACCTTGGTTTTGGTCGCAACGAGTGAAGCGCGTGTGTGGTCAAAGACGGGGTCTTGAGACAAAAAGACGAATTGCGTCAGGCTGCGTGTTTCCGCGTAGGTCGCCAAGTTGCCGGTATTGCGGACCGTCCAGTTCACCTGAATCGGCTCACCCGAAAAACTAGTAGGTGATGCGGATACGGATTGCACCGTCAAATCGGCGATCCCGTCGGTGATCGCTGCCGCAGCAGAACCGACGTTGTTGTCGGTGAACGGCCCCTCGTAGACTTGTACCAGGGTATTGCTTGGGCCGGCCAAGATCGCGACAAGCTCGGATCGAGAAAACTTCTTGATGTCACCGATTTGCGTTTCACCTATCGGTTTACCGGTGGCAGCTTCGACGCGTTTCAATACCGCAGCGACTTCCTGAAGGAACTTTTCTTCTTCGGTGAGCGCGACTCGCGGATCAACATTGGTCCGAACCAGCAAGTATTGTCCCTTGGCCGAAGGCGGCAACGTAAACTCGGCTTCCTGCGAGTATTCTTCGCCCGTCTGGAGTCGCCCGGAATGCGGCAAAGCGAAGACCAGCTGATCGCCGGAATCGAACACTGGGTCATCCGAGACATACACAGCGTCCGCCCAGTTTTCACGATCGGTCGCGGTGGGCCCGATGTTGTCGACTGTCCACGAAAGCGAGACCGGTTGCCCACCGACCAGTGGATCAGTGCTCAACACATCAACCGTGCGTACACGTAGGTCAGACGGAGGCGTTAGCAGGACATTGATCGGAGTGCTTGTGTAATTGTTGCCCTCGAGATCATTCGGTGCGTCAGGATTAGTATTCTCGGCGAAGGCGACTTCGTAGACGCTTCGGTAGCCGTCCGCATAAACGGTCAAGAAGTACTGCCCGGTCAGGCCCTTGGGGACGCTTACATTAGTGGTCGCTTCATACGACTCACCGACATCAAGAACCCCGGTGTGACGGAACGTACCAATTTGACGGTCACCACGTCCTGGCTTTGGACCATCTGTTCCTAATGTCAACCAGATTTGATCGGTCCAAGAACCTGGGTCCGTTACGCCTGTGCCGCGGTTGGTGACTTTGTAGCGAACCGTGAAAGAACTGTTGTCGAACGTGTCGGCAGGTCCGCTGACGAAATCAGCGACCAGATCTGGCGGAGGAACCGGATTGGCATCGATCGCAACTGCGGATGAATCACGGTTGTTTCCATCATTCGGAAACTCGTCAACATTGCCTTTGGCGTCGGTTTCAACCAAGACAAACCAATTTCCAGAAATCGCTCTTGGTATCAGAAACGATCCCGTCGTCGTGTACTCGGTCGCACCACCATTGGGCGAACCGGCGAACGCCAAAGCGGACCCGTTCTGAAATTCGCCCAATAGGATCGCGCCAGAGGTACTGCTGGAGGATGACGAAAGCCAAACGCGATCGGTCCATCGACTACCACCGGAAGGTGTATCTGCGGTCCCGGCATTGCGAACCGTGAACTGAACGTCGATTGAGGTTCCTGCGGTGACCATACCGCCGTATTGACTATCGACCGTTACCTGCAGATCCGGGCGAGGACGGTAATTCAAAAGCAAAGCATCCGACACACCCGTATTGTCAGTCTCGACCGCCTCGATCACTTGATTGCGATAGTCTGTCTCGACATAAACTTTGAACTGCCCTGTCGCTCTTGGCAGCGTCACCAGTTCGGTGCGACGGATCGAATTGCCTGGACCAAGTGAGTCGGTAAAGTCAAACGTTCCGAGCAGATAGCTGATCGCCGAATTGTCTGTCGATTTTAAGTAGACGCGATCAACCCAACCGCCTTCGGTCGCACCGTTGCCATCAAGCGCGTCATTTTCCACCACCCAACTGATTTCAATCTGGCTCCCATCGAAGAATCCTTCCGGCGCATTGGGGATGATGACTTCGTTGTTTTGAATGATCAGGTTCGCGGTCGGTGGCACGTAAGTGACATCGAATTGTCCGCTACGCGCTTGGTTGCCGCCTTGATCGTCATAACCGCCATACAAAAATTCGTACGGCCCTCCCGTTCGCACGTAGACGTAGTAGTCGCCGTCCAAATCGCGTGGCAGTTCGAACGATTCAGTTCGGGTGTAGGAAGCCCCCACGGCCAACGCGCCACCATGTGTGCTGCTGCCGATCAGCCGTAAATCAGTCCCGTCATCTTTCTTTGAAACGTAGACGTAGTCGGTCCAGGTATCACGATTGGTGGTCGCGATCCCGCGATTTCCAACGGACCAATTCACCTCTAGCGGTTGCCCCGAAGTAGGCTGTGTTTGCGTGTTGACGGTAACATCACTGACAAACAAGTCGCTGTAAGTGCTGGTCGCGACATCAACCGGATGGTTTGGTGTTCCGATATTTGACGCATCATTTTCAAGCTCGTAGACGGCGTCCGTGGCATCGGTTTGCACATACAGTGTGAACCGACCGGTCGTCCGAGCGGCAAGAGCAATGATTTCGGTACGGGAGTAACTTTGTCCTGCGGGTACGGCACCATCGTGCTGGAACTCGCCAATCAAACGGTCGTCCGCATCACCGAAAATATCGTCGGTTGAAAGGTAAACGCGATCCGTCCAGGAATCAGTTCGCCCCGGACCGGCACCGACGTTTTCGACCGTCCAGCTGACTGTCAAATCCACCGGATCACCGATCAACAGTTCTGGGGCAGTCACCTCCGTCACCGTTAAGTCTGCATACGGGAACCCTGTAACCTCGATCACGGCTGAAGCGGTCCCGATGACTTCACCATCCCCTTCCGCCACTTGATTGGCAGCGTCCGGGACAACAATCAGATTCCATGAACCAGAGATTCCGTCCGGGAGAGTAAGACTGATTTGCCGCGCGACACTGGCGTCAACCGCGAGATCTGCTGTGGCAATGGCCTCGCCGAGTAATTGATCATCATTCGAAAACGCATCATCGCTGGACAGATAAACGCGATCGATCCAAGTCGATGAAGCTGTCGCGTCTCCTTGATTGAAATCTTCCCAGCTGACCAACAATGATTCTCCGCTGGTCGGCGTTACGCCTGGCTGTAGCGTGATCGCTTGAATGATCAGATCCGGAAGTGGCTTTTCCTGAACCGACAGCAGGTTCACACTTGACGAAACGTTGTTGTTTTCGACCGTCGGTTCGTAGACCACATTGGTTGAGTCCGCTTCGACCAAGACGTACCAGTCTGAAAGTGTCACATAGCTAGGGATCAAAACCGATCGGGTCGTGGTATAGGAAGCGTCTGACTCTAGGGCACCGTTGTGGGTAACGCTGCCCAGTAAAATATCGTTCCCGCGATTCTGGTCGCTACTCAAATAGACGCGATCAACCCAAGAACTCACGGCCGTGGTTGCCGATCCGTCATTGCGCACACGCCAAGTGACATCGACGGTCGCACCTCGGTAAGCAAGCGCCGGAATACTGATCGCATCGACGATCAAGTCGGCCGGTGGCGCCGCTGCCTCGATCGTCAAAGGACTTGTCAGCAAGTTGTTCGACTCGTCCTCTTCAAACACCTGTTCGGCCCGATCAACCATAACGAACAGCGTGTACTCACCCGATTCGATAAACGGAGTTTCGAACTCGATGGTTGCATCGTAGGATCCGTCAACAAGCAAGTCGACTTGTCGGTTTAAGGTACGAATAATGATGTCGTCGCTATCGCCATAGACCGCGTTTGTGGACAGCACCAATCGGTCTGACCAAGGGTTCAGCGCGTCCGAAGCACCCGTGTTCGAGACGGTGTAGTTGACGGAAATCAGTTCGCCGTTGAATGCCGTTGTCGGAATGTTGTTCGGCGTGATGACAAGGTCCGGCGCATCCAACCGCAAAATCCCGCGCGCTTGATCTTCACTAGGCTCCGCGCCAATACCATCGCCGTCTTGATCCATTAAGTTTCCGACGACATCGTTGATCAGCGGCCCCAGCGTAAACGAGTAAGCGCCGAGCGCCGTTTGTTTCGCGAACGAGACACGGAACTCCGTCGACGACATCATGATGATTTGACTGATCGGGATCGCGCCGTTGGGACCGACGAGCGTAATGTCTTGCGGCGTAAACGTCGCCGGATTGATCGGCTCGTCAAACGTGTAATCGATATAGTCGTACGGCTTGTTGACGAAATCCGGAACGAAGCTTGCCAACTTTGGACCGACCGAATCGATTGCAAAGAAGTCGGAATAAGCGTCTTGGCCTGCTTCGCCGGTAATCCCGTCACGATCCTGGTCCATCGGCAGCCCACCGAGGTCTTCGATGTTGGGGCCGACTTCGATTGTGTAGTTGCCGTTTTCTGATTGTGCAGCGAAGCTGACTTCATAAGTACGGCTTCCAACTGCGGTGATGTTTGTCACCGGGATTTGGCCGGAAGGACCGACCAAACGCAAATCGGCAGCCGTAAAGCTGCTCAAGTTCACCGGTTCGCTGAACGTGATCTGGGCAGTCGACAGTCCCGGCCCAACGGTATTCATCGGCGAGAAATTGGTGACATAAGGTCCGCCGCCAGCGATTTCCAAACTACCAAAATACCGGTCATCAAGTTCACCTTCGACGGCATCGCCGTCGGAATCCATTCGGTTGCCGGCAAGGTCCGTGATGTCTGGCCCGATGGCAAATTGGTACACGCCGTCTTGCGTCGTCCGTTCAACGATTACTCGGAAGACAGTCGGAGAAATTCGCACGATGTCGGTGACAGTGACCTCCCCGCCGGGACCGGTGATTCTCGCGTCACTTGTCGCGAAACTGTCAGGATCGATCGCGACGTTAAACGTGATATCGAACTCGGTCAAAGCCGAATTGATCGTGCCTGTCGGGGTTTGGCTGACCACGCGAAGGGGGTCACGTGTCACGCTGATGCGATTGGTGTAGCGATCCTCAACCGCCTCGCCGCTGAGCCCGTCAGCATCTTGATCCAACAAGTTTCCTTGGACATCTTTTACTTTCGGATCAATCTCTAACTCGTACACGCCGTTTTGAGGCTGCGCCGAGAAATCAAGTCGGAATCGAGTATTCGTCGCGTCAAGCGTCTTCACGGCGTTGATGGTGATCGCTTGGCGTGGCAAATGCGCAGCGGACCGAACGGCCAAACCGTCATTCACGGTATCGCCGATCAGTTTGAAGTCAGCGTCAAAGGCGGCTTTTACACCTGGGGCTGCAGACAGCTCCAATGCACTACCACCTGACCCCTGGAAATAAACCATTCGAAGCGGGTAGTCGCCAGCTTCCGGAAAAGTGAACGTCACCAGATCGGTTTGGAATCCTCGCGTCGACGCATACTCCGTTGAGAAGTCACCGATTTCGAGACGGTATCCGTCGTCGGAGCCGATCGCGAACGTCCATTCGCCAGCGGTAGGAATCGAAATCGTTGCGATTGCATCGACCGCGAAGTAGCTGCCTTCGATCAAGAGCGGCAAGTTGTCAGTGAAATTGCCAACCGTCGTTCCGGTATTCAGTTGCCCTTGTTGCTCGATTACGGTCTGCAGATCCAATAAACCAGAATCAAGCAACTTGACTGCCGCGGCGAGCGTTGAGAACGAGTTTTTCGCTTTCACCGCACGAACGCTGAAACCGGGCTGGATGTCGCTAGGTTCGTGCGCGTCGCGAGCCGCCACGATTTCAGGCGGATAGATTCGGATTGAGTCCGTTGTCAGTGAAGCCGGATCGATCGCTTCGTCAAACGTGATTTCGATGCTCGACAAAACTTCGGAACTGGTTCCCGAAGGCGTTTGCGAAATGACACGTGGCCCGGTCTTATCAACCCCCAACACCACGAAAAAGACGTCATCTTGCGCTTCGCCAGCAATCCCGTCTGCATCTTGATCCATCGCCGTGCCGACGGTTCCGACCACGTTCGGACCGATGGAGACGGTGTATGAACCTTCGAGCAAAAAATCATTGCTAAACGTTAATACGACGCTTCGGTCATTCAGCCGGTCGACCTTCTGAACCGACAATGCCATCGGTCCAGTGACCGAGACATCTTCAGGTTGAAACGAACTGAAATCGATCGGTCGATCAAAGACAACGTTCAGCTTGGCTTTGGGCACGAATGGGTCAAGCGTCCCGCTGTCACGCAGAGAAAGGATCTCCGTTGCGGAGACGCTCCGTTCAATCACGGACACTTCATCAATCTTGCCGGTGAAGAAGTTGCCGTTGTTGTAATTCGAACTGGCGATCCGTATGCGGCGAGATGTCGGGACATAGGCGGTACCGACATCGACGCTGTTTTTCAGTTGGCCATCGATGTAGATCGAGAGCGTCGTCCCTGCCAAAGTCGCAGCGACATGAGTCCAAACGTCCGTTGACGCAGCGATTCCGCTATCCAGCATCGCCCCGTTTTTGTAGCGAGCGACATAGTTTCCCGCTTCGATTCCGATCGACCAGTCTCGTCCTTCGTCGTTACCGCCAACGATGTTGTGATGCTGGTCCGTGGTGACGATGGTCGGATACACCCATGCAGCCAACGTCCAATCGGACGCCGGTGCCCAGGCACCAAGATCGACGTAATCGCCGTCGCCATCGAACGCGAACGCCGAACCGGTATCGTGGCCGGCTGCATAGCTAGTATTGCCAGCTAGTGTACCGTTACGAGTTCCCCACTGATCCGTCGCGGTGTTCTCCGCTTTGTATTGGTGATGTGGTAGCTCGCTTGTCACGCCGTCGCGGACGACGTAGCTGACTTGTGGTCCGACCGAGATTGCTGGCGGGCTGGTCAGGAAGTTTGAGTAATTGACGTAGTCCGATACATTTTCACCATCGGGATTGTCATTACTCGTTCCATCTGCACTGGACGGATCGTTGGGACCGAGAGGGCTTCCCCACCAATTGTTTTCGAAATTGGCCAAATCAGGATCATTGCCAGCGTTACGAACCGCGAACGTGTTACCGTCGAAAAAGCTGTTCGTCACCGACGCGGACTGACCGTTGGCGATGTAGATGCCAGAATCGTTCACACCGTTGTTGCCAACGACCACGATTCCCGAAGCGGTCAAACTTCCGCTGACAACTTCGATGCCACCATGCCCATTTCCCGAAGTCGTCGCGGTGTCGATACGACCGCCTAACATTTCGACATTGGCACCATTCACAACCCCAAGTCCGGCTCCATACGACTGGTCGATCACAATGTCCGTGAGCGTCAGATCGGCTTCGGCGCGAATCGCGTATGAATCGCCAGTACCGACTCCGTCGCCGTTATTGTCACCTGCAAATCGCACGTGCACGTTCGATAGATCGCTTCCTGGATCGCTAATGACCAGGCCTTCCCAATAGCCTGGATAGATAGCGCTATTGCCGTTCCCGGTCGCGTCGCCGCCAACGGTATCGTCAGCAGCCGCGGTAAAAACGATCGGCAACTGGGGTGTGCCAATCGCTTGGAGCGTCCCTCGTTCAATATCCAGAATGTATCCGTTGTCGAACTTAACGACGGTCCCGGCCGCAATCGTTAGGTTCGCAGGACTGTCGGTCGATGCTGTGCCGACGCGCAGATCGCCGCCAACGATATGGATCGGTAGATCTCCATAATCCCAGCTCCGATCCGAACTCAGCACGCCAGCAGGAATCCAAATCCGATCGCCGCCCAAATTCCCGCTTGCAGTCAGTTGGCTGACATTCGGATCGGCGTCAAGGTGGAAGTAGTAGGCCGCTCCATAATTGTCTTCGGCGTGAACATTCTGCAGCGTTGGTGCACCTGAAAAGACTTCAATGCCGCGAGAATATCCGTTGGTTATCTTCACGTTGGTCAGGCGAGTTTGTGTTTCTGGCTCCGTGCCGGTGTGAACGAGTTCGATCGAGCCTGTTGCACCAGTGCCTACGCCGTCGCCGTTGTTGTCACCGGCATAGCGGACTTCAACGTTTTCGAGGACATTCCCAGGGCCTTGCAGACGCAGCGACTCCCAATAGCCCGGATACGGCTGACTGTCGGTGCCGTCACCGTTGCTGTCTCCACCGGCGCTGTCGTCTGTCGCTGCCGTAAACACAACAGGATTACTTGGTGTTCCGATTGCGACCAATGTTCCGTCGGTCGCATTGATCCGATATCCCGGAAGCAATTTAACGACCGTGCCAGCAGCGATATCAAGCGTGACATCGTCGCCACCGCTTGGCTTCGTGACGGTGAGATCACCCGAAGTGATGTGGATCGGCAGCGAGCCGTAATCCCAAGTCCGATTCGTCTCGAGCGCACCTGATTGTATCTCGATTCGGTCGCCAGCCAGATTTCCTTTTGCAGTCAGCCCAGACGTGTTCGGATCGGCAATCAGGTTGAAGTAATAAGGAACTCCGTAGCCGTCTTCAACGTAAAGGTTTTGCAGGGTCGGTCGACCGGCATAAACATCAATTCCGTTTTCGTAAGACTTGGCGATCTTTACCGAAGTCAGTTGTGCTTGCTCACTTGCTATACCGCCGACATAGTTGACAGCGATCGCCGGCACTCCACCGACACCGACACCATCGCCGTTGTAGTCGCCAGCATAGTGAAGCTCGACGTTAACCAACCGGTTGTTCGGTCCGGTCAGTACAAGCCCTTCCCAGTAGCCCGGATACGCGGCGCTGGACGCAGCGTCGCCATTGCTGTCTCCGCCATATTGGTCGTCTGTAAATGCTGTGAATACGATCGGTTCGGAAGGTGTTCCGACCGCATGCAACGTTCCGGTCGTCGCGTAGATCGCATGCCCGTAGTCCATCTTGACGATCGTGTCAGGTGCAATCGTCAAGACAGCCGGAATTCCATTGGCATCGCTTTCGATCGCCAAATCGCCGGAAAGAAACACTGGCAAGACGCCATAGTCCCATGTGCGATCTTCCTGCAACGTTCCGCCGTCGATCTGAATTCGGTTGCCACCCAGGTTCCCAATTCCGGTTAAATCATTGGTTTGCGGCGCAGCGTTCGCAAAGAAGCGGAACGGGATTCCGTACGAGTCGTGAACATGGATCGAGTCCAGGACTGGCGCGCCACTGACTACGTTCACACCGTTGGAATACGCACGGGTGATGTTGATGTGCCGCAATTCGTTTTGCAGGAGCGGATCACGACTATCAAAATTGACGTTGATCACCGGGACGGCACCGACGCCAACTCCGTCACCGTTGTAGTCACCGGCATAGCGAATGTTGACATGCTCCAACCGGTTGTTTCCAGTTTTTAAATCAAAGCCTTCCCAGCGCCCTGGATACGGTGCGGTTGCGTCGCCATCCCCGTTTGAATCACCCGCGATGGCGTCATCAGTAAGTGAAGTGAACACGATCGGCAGTGACTCTGAACCGACCGCCTGGATCGTCCCAGAAGTCGTGGTAATCAAAGCGCCACTACGCATTTTGATGACGGAACCGGCGGCGATCGTTAAGTCGACCGGGTCTTCATTGGCATCGGGCCCGACCGCCAAATCCCCCGCGACGTCAATCGGCAATGCACCATAGGCCCAATTACGATCGGACTTCAGGACGCCACCGTCGATCACGATTCGGTCACCGGCTTGATTGCCACTGCCATTGATCCGCAACACTTGCGGATCGGCGATCAACGCAAAGTGATACGGTACGTTGAAGGAATCGTTGACGGTGACATCACGCAGGATTGGCGCGCCCGCGTTGACTTTGACGCCGGTCGAAAACACATCGGTAACCGTGACATTCTCCAAGCGGTTCTGTTCGCTTGGCAGCAGACTCGTGCTGTTGATCGCAACCGCTGGCGTCGCCCCCACACCAACTCCATCGCCGTTGTAGTCACCGGCATAACGAATTTGAACGTTCTCTAAAACGTTGTTCGTGCTATTGAGCGAGATGCTTTCCCAGAACCCTGGATACGGTGTTGTCGCGCTACCATTGGCATTCGAGTCTCCACCGACCGAATCGTCAGAATTGGCGGTGAACACAATGGGCTCAGTGACGGTACCGATCGCTGAAAGTCGTCCGGTATCCGCGATCAACTCCGCAGCGTTTGAAAATTTGACGACGGTGCCGGGTGCAATGGTCAGCGTTGCCGGGTTGGACTCGTTGTCTTGACCGATCACCATGTTGCCGGACGTCAGTTCGATCGGCAGATCGCCATAGTCCCAAGAACGGTTTTCAGTCAGCGTTCCAGGCTGAATCAAGATTTTGTCGCCAGAGGTGTTCCCTGTCGCGGTCAAACCGCTGACTGTCGGCGCGGCATCTTTGCGAAAGTAAAACGCGCCACCTGAATCAGTGACCGCAACATCAATCAACGTCGGCTTTCCAGATGCGACGTCGATCGCCGTGCTTCGATTGTTGCTTAGCGAGACATTGCTGAGCGTCGTCTGTTGACTTGCCTCGGTACCGGTGAAATTGAGTTGCAACGCCGGCACGCTACCGGTCCCTATGCCGTCGCCGTTATTGTCGCCTGCGTAGCGGATCTCGACATTTTCGAAGCGGTTGTTCGGGCCACCGATGGCAATCGATTCCCAAGCCCCAGCGTACGGCACCCCCTCGGTCGTCCCAGTCAGGTCTTCACCAACGCTATCGTCCAATGCAGATGTGAACACGATGGGTGAAAGCGCCGATCCGATCGCTTCGACAGTACCATCGGAAAACAATTGCCGCGCGGGAGCGAACTTTACGACGGTGCCTGGTTCGATTTGCAGCGTCGCGCCGCTGGGTACCGAAACGTCGCCGGTCACGTGTACCGTTCCCGACCAAACTTCATCGGCAGCAAGTGTGCCTGACACCTCCCGCGCGAGCAGTCGGCGAGCTTCCAATTGCTCGGCGCGCGACCGTCGCTTTCGGCGTTTCAGCCGCTGCTTCGGGGCGGGTGTTAATTGACGAAACGGCCACTTCCAGTCGCGTTGATTGCTCATCGATGCAGCAATTAATAGAGGAAATCATTTCACAGCGAGCCAGACATCCTCTCCAACACAGCCCCAGCGCCAGAGAGGGAACTAGCGATCACCTAAGGTTACCTAGAATGCCCCTTTCGCGAGTGTCCAATTCACCTGCCTGTACAGATTTTCGCAGGTCATTTGCGGGATTCCGCAATCACTCCAGCTTCCGATTGGTTGATTATCGACCAACCTACACCGCAACACTGATGACTGGCCTTCTCGCTACAACCGCGTACGAGGCTGCGACAGGTGCCTTCAACGACATTAGACGCGGCGTTCGTCAAAGAAAACGCCTTTCGCGAAGGCCTATTTAGGGGCGTATTGGCATGCTGCGGCAAAAGACCAATATCACAATCACGTCTGCACACCACTGGACGCAGCGGGCGCTGACCTTTGGTTTGCTCCGTCAGTCCGCTGCAGCAAAGTACTCACCGCCAAATGGCAGTTGTCATCTATTGATCGAGCTGCTTGCGGAGTGCTTTCATGCCTCGATGGAGCAGTCCGGCGATCGCTCCAGTTGACTTGCCGAGTTCGTCTGCGACTTCGCTCAACTTCATGCCTTCTAAGTAGTGCAGGCGTACAGCGTCAGCCTGGGCCTCGGGCAACTTGTCGAGCGCCTCGCTGATCTGGATCACGCTCTCGCCCAAAGCAACATTTTGGCTCGGAGAACGATCCGATCCGGCGAGCAGCCCTTCCAAACGCATCGACGAAGCGGCCAGCTTCTGTTCCATCGACTGCTCACGACGGATGTCGCGTTTGTCGCGGTGCAAATCACGGTCGAGGTGGCAGAGGTGGTGAGCCAAAATCTGCCGTAACCAAGCCATCAACTCGGCTTCGGTGCCGCCGCGGAATCCGTCGAAACCCGCGACCGCCTGCATCATCGCTTGCTGGACCATGTCCGAGGCTCCGATCTTGGCCTGGTACGCCTGCCGCATTCGGGTCCTCGCCAACATCCGTAGGTAGGGTTCGAATTTGGCGATCACGGAAGGATCCGAAGCGTCGATCGGGGCCGAATGGGGAGAAGTTTCGCTCATGAGCAGAGTTTGAACGCCGAATACGCGCCGACGAGAAATCTTGTTTCGGTTAAAACTAGGCGAACAGATTAAACCACGTGGATTTGCACGGACGGAAAACCAAATGGCACGAGAGGCAGTGTATCAACAATCGGACCCCCGCGACCCTGGTGATGATGATGCCCAGCCGCAAAATTCGGGGCCGGTTTCCGATCCATCCTCGCCAAAACCTAGCTCAAAGCCCTTGTCCGAAGAAAACGACGGTAAATTGCGGCCGACTCGTCTGGACGAGATGGTCGGCCAACAAGACGTCATCGAACGATTGAAGATCGCGATCGGCGCCGCCCTACGCCGCGGCGAACCGCTCGGACACATCCTGTTCGATGGCCCCCCGGGTCTTGGCAAAACAACTTTCGCGACCGTCATTCCTGCAGAAATGGGGACGACGCTGCAAATGGCAAACGGTGCGGGACTGAGCGCCCCCAAAGACCTACTGCCTTACCTGACGAACGTCTCTGCCCACAGCGTTTTGTTCATTGACGAAATTCACCGTGTGCCCAAAGCGGTCGAGGAATACCTCTACACCGCAATGGAGGACTTTCGGATCGACATCGTGCTTGGCGAAGGCGTCAACGCGCGGACGTTGAATTTCGAACTCCAGCCCTTCACGCTGATCGGGGCGACAACACGGGCCGGGATGCTGAGCGCGCCGTTGCGAGACCGTTTCCAAATCCGCGAACACCTCGGCTGGTACACCCAAGCTCAACTGACCGACCTGATTCTGCGGAATGCAAAAAAGCTGTCGATCGAAGTCGAAGAAGCCGCCGCAACTGAAATTGCCCGCCGCTCCAGAAGCACACCGCGCCTGGCAAACAATCGCCTTCATTGGGTCCGCGATTACGCACAAGTCCGCGCCAAAGGCGTCGTCACTCTTGGCGTCGCCCGCGACGCGCTCGACATGATCGGAATCGATCGGTTGGGCTTGGACAAACAAGATCGCAATTACCTCGAAACCTTGATCCGAGTCTTTGCCGGCGGTCCAAGCGGTTTGGAAGCGATCGCGCATACGATGAACGTCAGCAGCGACACGCTCGAAGACGAAGTCGAACCGTTCTTGCTCCGCAGCGAATTGATCGTTCGGACCCGACGCGGACGGATCGCGACGCCCAAGGCATTCGAACACCTCAAGATGCAGCCGCCTTCCGTCTAGGCACTTCCAAAGACATCCGCGTAGCCGCTTGCAACGTTAGTTAACGCATCCATGCTGAAAAAAGAACGCGCGGAGCGAGTGCTCCAGCGACTCGAAGAACTTTATCCGGAAACGCCAATTCCGCTGGACCATTCGGATCCATTCACGCTTTTGGTCGCCGTCGTCTTAAGTGCCCAGTGCACCGACAAGAAAGTTAACGAGATCACCCCGGAGCTGTTCCGCCAAGCTCCCACCGCAAAAGCGATGTGGGATCTGGGCGAAGCGAACGTCTTGGAAATCATCCGCCCACTCGGATTGTCCAAACAGAAAGCGAAGGCTCTGGTCAAGCTCTCTGAAATCATCGAGACCGAACATGGCGGTGCCGTCCCCGAATCGTTCGACAAGCTCGAATTACTACCAGGTGTTGGGCATAAAACGGCCAGCGTCGTGATGAGCCAAGCGTTCGGCCATCCTGCCTTCCCGGTCGACACACACATCCACCGTTTGGCTCAACGTTGGGGCCTCACTAACGGCAAGGATGTCGCCCAAACCGAAGCCGACTTAAAGAAGCTGTTCCCGAAAACGTCTTGGAACAAGCTGCATTTGCAGATCATTTTCTACGGCCGCGAACACTGTTCCGCACGAGGCTGCGATGGCACGCGATGTGCGATCTGCCAGGAACTCTATCCCAATCGCAAACGCCCCTTCGTAGCGAAGAAACCTTAGGGTCGGCTCCTCCGTTCTTAATCGCCTATTTGTGTTAATCATTGGACTTAACACGCTGATTTGCGACAGACGGATTTGGCCCCCACCCTCGAACGATTAAAGTTGTCGTTACAGCGAATCGGGCTTGTGATTCGATTCAATTTTGCATCCGCCCCAATAAACCCCAAGAACCGATGCCAGCCAACTGGGACGCCGTCGCCGAAAAACTTGCGCAAGCCGACACACCCGAGATCGTTGTTCGATTGTTCCGCCAGCACTACGAAAACCTTTGCAGCGGAAAAGAAGCCACCATTCGTGAAGCCGAAATCACCCCCGTCGACTCGGTCGTTGACGCAGATCACTTGGACGAGGCACTGGAAGCGGTCGGGCGAGAAAACTTGGCCGCGACAGCTGTTTTGAAACTCAACGGCGGCTTAGGAACATCAATGGGGCTCGACGGCCCAAAATCGCTGCTGCCCGTTCGCGGAAAACAAACGTTCCTCGAGCTGATCCTCCGTCAGAACGAAACGCTGGGCGTCCCACTCGTCTTGATGAACAGTTTTTCGACCGAAGAACAAACCGCGGCCGCTGTCGCCGACTTTGATGGCGAAGTGGACGTCATCTCATTTCTGCAGCACCAAGTTCCCAAGATCGACGCCGAAACGATGGCTCCGGCTGAATGGCCGGACGATCCTTCGATGCAATGGTGCCCGCCTGGTCACGGCGATATCTACGCCGCGCTGGTAACCAGTGGAACTCTTGAAAAACTGCTGCAACAAGGTCGACGATACCTGTTCGTTTCCAACGCTGACAATCTCGGCGCGACGCTGGACCTCAGCATCCTAGGTCACTTCGTCAGCAGCAACGCGTCCTTCATGATGGAAGTCGCCGACCGAACGGCAGCCGACCGCAAGGGGGGGCACTTGGCACGCGACAAAGAAGGCGGACTATTGCTCCGCGAAAAAGCCCAGTGCCATCCCGATGAAGAAACACAATTCCAAGACATCACCCGTCACCGATTCTTCAACACCAATAACCTGTGGATCGATCTGCAGCAGCTCGACGCATTCCTGAAAGCAGGTGACGGGACGGTCGCGCTGCCAACGATCACGAATCGCAAGACCGTCGACCCAAAGGACTCCAGCTCGACTCCGGTCTTCCAACTTGAAACCGCCATGGGCGCCGCGATCGAAGTGCTCCCCAACACCGATGCGATCCGCGTCCCACGTTCTCGGTTTGCACCGGTCAAAACCACCGGCGACTTGTTGGCCGTTCGCAGCGACGCTTATGAAGTCCGCGATGACCACTCGGTGGCTTTGATCGAATCACGCGGTGGCGTGCCACCGTCGATCAGCCTGGACGACAACTATTTCAAAAAGATTGCCGACCTGAGTGAACGCCTGCCCGTTGCACCTTCGCTGTGCAAGTGCGACACACTTACTGTAGAAGGCAACTTGTCGTTTGCAGCTGGCGTCGTGGTCGACGGTGATGCTGTTTTGAAAACAAGCTCGGACGCGGCAACGGTTCCCGCCGGCACTTACCAAGGCGAGCACCTGTTCTAGGCGTTCGATTCCGCAGCGTTCGTCTCAGAACGCTTGTACCGATCAAAACGATTCTCCCCGGGCGAGCGCCCTGTTGCTCGCCCATTTCGAGCCTTGCTGTGGTGGCATTCGGATGGCTAGCGTCCGATTGCCCCGCCCTGTCGGTTGCTGCGTGCTACGTTTGCCGACTAGCTTCACACTTTGTGCTCACCGAGAATCGTCATGCTTTTCATCGGCTTTTTCGCAGGAATAGTCGTCTACAGTTTCTTCCGCTGCGTCGTGGGCGGGTTTTACACGGTCAGTCCTGATCAGCGGGCGGTCGTCACCAGCTTTGGCAAAGCCGAACGTTTGCGTGGCGTCACAACGGCCTCAGATGATGCCGCGTCGATGACTTCCGAAGAACAACATCGCTACGAGTACCCGCAAGTTCGCGTGGTCGGCCCCGGCGGTCCGTACTTTAAACTGCCTTGGCAAACGGTTCACAAAGTCAGCGTCGCGACACAGGCCGTCGACCTTTCCTGGGACCCCTCAAAAGCCCAAGACACCATCGAAGCGGTGACCAAGGATAACTTGACCACGGGGATCAACGGTCAACTGCGTTATCGCGTCAGTGAAAACAATCTTTATCCCTATCTCTTCGGTGTCACCAGTCCGCTCGAACACGTCATGGGGTACTTCGTTTCGGTACTGCGAGAGCGCGTCGCGAACTTCGTCGATCCGAAAGGTCAGACGTTGCTTTCCGATAGCGAATTGGAGTCCGCGGACGGCGAGTCGACGGGGCCATCAGTCGATCTATCGGAAGGTGTCTCGATCAATGACTTGCGCAAGAACCTTCCACTGCTGAATCAGTACATGGAAGAACAATGCCGTTCGACCACCGCACGTTACGGCATCGAACTCGACGCCGCCTTGATCACCGAAATCGATCCGCCAGCCGAAGTCGACCGCGCCCTTTCGGCAATTAACAGCACACGCAACCAAGTCGCTGCTGACCTGAGCACCGCCCGCGCCGACAGCGAGCAACAAATCACCATGAGCGCCCGCGCCGTGGAGATCGCGACCAACAACGCACAAGCAGAAGTCGCACCGCTGCGTGAAATGGCTGGCACCCTTGCGGAGATCAAAAAGACTGGCGGATCGCCGGCGCTTAAAGCCTACGTTCGCAACGCGAAGATTCCACTCTTCAATGCGGCTCACCGAGTCATCCAAACCGTCAACAGCAAATCGAATCCTTAGACATTCCTTCGTTCTTCGAATCGACAACAAAACACAACTGTAAAACAAAAGAGAAATACGATGGAATGGTTTGGTGCTGGATTTTTTATCGGGTTGATCATCATCCCCGTGCTCTTGGGATTCGCTCGCTTCTTTGCCCTCTACGCATGCGTGGGTGAATGCCAAGCGTACGTGTTGACGCTGTTTGGCAAAGTCATGGGCACAATTGACACGCCCGGTTTGCAGATCCCATTCTTCAAATTCGGTCCACGTGCACTGTTGGTCCCTTTCTTTGGCAAGTCGTACTTCGTCAGTACTGCGCTGCGTCAACACTACTTGCGCAACCAAATGGTCAACTCCGAAGAGGGGACACCGATGGGCGTTGGTATCTGGTACGAAATGCGGGTAACTGATCCGCAGAGCTACCTATTCACCAATGCCAACCCCGATGGATCATTGCAAGCCAACGTGACCAGCTCGACGATTTCGACGCTCAGCAACCTGGAAATGGAAAAGATGCTGGAGGATCGACACTCGCTCAGCCGCACAGTGCGAGCCACTGTGTCACCGCTTTCGGAAAAGTGGGGCTACACGCTTGGTTCGGTTTATATCCGTAAAGTCGCGTTTACGGACCGAATGATGGTCGACAATATCACCGAGAAGGTTGTGAAGCGTTTGGTCCAAGTCACCAGTGCGATGAAACAGGATGGCGAAAACCGCGTCGGTCTGATCAAAAGTGAAACCGCCTATCGCGTTTCGCAAAAGATGGCGGAAGCATCAGCCGCCCGTCCAATGATCGTCGGCAAAGCACTCAACGAGATCTCAGCGGCTGACGAAGAGATCCTCGAAACCGTTCTTTCAGTGATGGAAATCGACACACTGCTAAAATCCAATGCGTCGATCGAACTCTTACCAGCCGACGGCAACGTGCTTTATCAAGTCTAAGCACTTCAGATCTAAGATGATTTGCTACACTACGTCTCCGCTCAGCTTTCAACGTTCGGAGACGTTTTGTTGGACCCGATTGTTATCGCTTTCTTTTCTGCCGCAGCGATCGTGATCGTTTACTGGCATGTTCGTTTCAACGACAATGCCAAGTACCAGCGTCTTTCCAGACGCGGCGCGAAGTCCATCCAAAGGCATGACTTTCCGGATGCTCTATTCCACTACGCTGAACTCGAAAAACTGGCATTACGTCAGAATGACTCAGCAACGGCGAACGTCTTCCACTTCGTTGCAGCCGAAGGCACTGGAATCGCCTCGTACTGCCTTGAAGATTTTCCGGAAGCCATTGTGGCATTTCAAAGGGCTCTTGAAGTTGCAGGAAAAGGCGTCGAAGCCTCCGTCGCGTCGCACGTCCAAATACTTTGTCTGCTAGCCAGTTCTTATCAATCTCTCTCCCGGGCGGATGAGTCGAGACAGAGTTTCGAGCAATTGAAGGCGTATTGTCAGTCACTCGCTGCAGAGGAATTTAGCGAGACATTCGACTTTCTTGACCACGCTGTCGCTATGATCGCGGGTGCTCAGCAATATGAATTGGCAATGTCCATTTTGGAACTGCTCGATCAGCAACTCGATCGCTTGCCAAACAACGAAGTCCACCAGCAACGCTTGCAGTGCCAGATTCGCCTCGCCAATTTTCTCTACGCTAAAGACGAGTTCCAGACCTGCCTGGGCAAGAGTGAATCGATTCTGAATGACGAATCGACCAACCCACCATTGTTGGCTGCGGCGTTTCAACTCGTTGGTTCATGTCAGTTCGCATTCGGTGATTTCGCTCGTGCGACTCAATCGCAACAATCATCGCTTGAGCAAATCGCGTCCTATGCCAATGCATCCGAGATCGCCCACTCAAAATACACGCTCGCGACGTACCTGCTCTACTACGGCAACTACCAACAAGCAACCAAACTCGCACAGCGTTGCCACCCCACATTGAAACGCGAATATCAATTCTCCGATGAAGGGCGTCGCTTTTTGTTGCTGAGTGATCTGCCGTTCCTTTTTCATAGCGGCGACTATAAATCGATGTCGCAGGTACTCAATGAACTGGAATCCATTCCAAAAACACTCGGCGTTCGGGCTTTAACGAACGAAGCATCCAATCAGTGTTGGCGTGCACAGTTCTTCGGCGACCTGCAATGTTTCGATCGCGCAATCGCCTGCATCCGCGAAGCCCTCGACTCACTAAGCCGTATGCACGGTGACTCGCGGCATGATTCGATTGTCTACCGAATCCTTCTCACGTCCTTTGCGATCCATCTCGGGCAGCTTGACGAAGCCGGCGAACAACTTGCTCTCATCGCTGCGACTCAAAAGTCTCTGGGATCCCAAAACTATTCGTGGTCGACTAGCTTGCTGAGCGTTCGCGCAAGTTTTGAGTTGGCGCAAGGAAAAGCTTCGGAGTGCCTATCAACTGTCGAATCGGCAATTGAACGGCTGAATGAAACCGTGCTTCCGAACAACACCAGCTATGCAGAACAATGGCTGATTCGATCACAAGCCCAACATGCGATAGGCGACATCGAATCCGCAATCAACTCTGCGAAACGTAGCATTTCCAAACGTGAAGAATCGCAACCGCCTGACCACCTGCGTTTTTTCGCCTCCTACCAAACGCTAGCCACTCTCTATCAGCAATTGGGGCAAAACGAACATGCAATCGAGTTTGAACAAAAGGCAGACGCAATTCGCAAACAATGCGACTTAATTTTGCAGGACGCTACGATTGGAACTGGCGAACGTGAACTGAATCCCTACGCGGTGTAGACGCCGACGATTGAAGCGAGCTATTCCAACGCAGACGACGCATCACTTTTTGGTCCGCCGCACTTTGGTTCACTCAGCCCACACCGCTTGATAATCCCCTCTTCACCTTCCAAAGACTTGCGACCGCCAAATTGTCCATCGCATGTCATGCAAGGCACTCCATTCGTATCGTGACCAGTCGGTCAGATCTCACTGTTCTGCTGACGCTGTTTGCCGAAAATCCCAATTTTGGAAACCGAATCCGGCTGTGAGCGATATGATTGCCAACGGGGGGATGTTCCGTAGACCGTTTTGCTCCGAATTTAGGCCGAGTGATGAATACGGATAAGCTGGGTGCGACGTTGACGTTTGGTGGGGTGATGTTTCGCACTTGGGCGCCGGCGGCGACCCAAGTCATGCTTCGTGGTTCGTTCAGTGACTGGGCTGACGTCCCTCTTGAGCGAGACGGTGAGGGATTTTGGTCCAAGTTTGTGCCCGGGGCCAAAGAGGGCGACCAATACAAGTTCTATGTCGTTGGCACTGGATCGGCGGGATACAAACGCGATAGCCATGCCCGCGCGATCTACCGTCACGGAAGCCGCAATTGCGCCGTGACGAACCCTGCGTCGTTCCCTTGGCATGACGCCAATTGGAAAACGCCTCCGTACGAGCATTTTATTATCTATCAATTGCACGTCGGTGCGTTCTTCGCCGAAGACGAACACGGAGTCGATCAACGGCCAAATCGCGTTGCAACCTTCATCGACGTCATTCGAAAAATCCCTTACCTCGCTGATCTAGGCGTTACGGCCGTTCAGCTGCTGCCCATTCAAGAGTTCCGCACCGAACGCGGACTTGGATACAACGGCACGAACTACTTTTCGCCTGAAGTCGACTACAGCTTTGATTCGAAGAGCACGGAATTCGAGCGGGGCTTTCAATTCATCAATCAGCTCCTCACCTCTCGAGGCTTGGCCCCCTACGCTCCCGGCGATCTGAACTGTCAAACCAAACAGTTGATGGCACTGATCGACTTGTTGCACGTCCACGGGATCGCGATCATCTTTGACGTGGTCTACAACCACGCGGGCGGTGACTTCGGCGACGAAGGCATCTATTTCTATGATCGTCAGCCATACGGGAACCAGAACAACAGCCTGTACTTTACCGATCGCGAATGGGCCGGCGGACTCGGTTTCGCGTACTGGAAAGAACATGTCCGCCAGTTCCTGATCGACAACGCAAAATTCTTTATCGACGAATACCACGTCGACGGATTTCGGTTTGACGAAGTCACCGTGATCGACCAATTCGGCGGATGGTCGTTCCTCCGCGACCTGACCAATACGATTCGGTATCACAAACCCGATGTTTTGCAAATTGCCGAATACTGGGCCGACCAGTCGGTGATCGTCCGCGAGACACGACATGGCGGAGCGGGGTTTGATTCGGTTGTCGATTCAGGTCTACGCGGAGCAGTCCGCAATGCCCTGAAACAGGCGTCACTAGGCAATCACGCCGCTGTTGATCTTCATCTTGTCGTTGATCAGTTGTATCCGAAGCATGGGCCGGCTTGGCGGCAGGTCCCACACCTTGAAAACCACGACATCGTTCGAGTCAACAATACAACCGACCGAGATCCTCGAATCGCGGAGCTCGCCGGCGGAAACGATCCACGATCTTGGTATGCAAGAAGCCGTTCACGCTGGGCTGCAGGTGTGCTGCTAACCGCTCCAGGCATCCCCATGCTATTCATGGGGCAAGAGATCCTGGAGGACAAGTACTGGAGTGATAATCCGGGATACTATCGCGACTATCTGATTGATTGGGACGGTTTGGAGCATGAACGACCGATGCAAGATTACTTGCGTTGCGTGCGAGAGTTGTGCTGGCTTAGACGGCGTCATCCGGCACTCCGAAAAGACGGATTCGCGGTACATCACCGCCCGGACAGCAACCGAGTGTTCGCGTTCCACCGCTGGGTCGAAGGCGTCGGCCGTAACGCGGTCGTCGTTGCGAATTTGAACGAATCCAGCTTCCACGGCTACCAGATTGGATTCCCGCTTTCCGGACACTGGTTCGAATCATTCAACAGCGACGTCTTCGACAATTGGGTGAATCCGAATACGGTCGGTAACGGCGGGCACATCGATGCAAACGCGGGACCGTTCGACGGGCTGCAAGCGTCAGCCCGTCTTTCCATTCCCGCGAACTCTGTCTTGGTCTTCACGCGAGACCAAGGTGACGCCATCTAGACCAATGACGGCCCCAAGCGTTAACAACATTCAATGACTCGCGTTACTGCTGCGATTGCAAGTAAAGGTCAGCCAATTCCTCCGGCAGCACCCATTCGACATCACCGTCGATCTGTTCGGTCAAGTCTTTGATCTTCTGCATGTCGAACTCCCAGTTCTGGATAAACACGACGCCAAATTTGGGGTCTCGTCGCCGCAACATCCGTTTGACTTGAGCAACGGTTTCTTTGGCAGGTACCGCATCGTTGAGGAAGTGAAAGGTAGGAATCCCATCGGTCAAGTACGGTTCATCACGCCACCATTGTCGCCCGTACCCTTCCAGCAGACACTCCATCCCCTTGAGTTGCTTGGCGACGTCAGCGAACTGCTCTCCGCCGCGCTCCCCAACGATCGTTCCCCAATACCAACGCAATCCAAGCTGCTGATTGAATTGATTGGTCATGTCCAAGTAGCGACGAAAGATTTCTGCCTGCTTCGGACCGTATGCTTCTCCGTAGTGCAGCGGATACATGTACCCCAACCCGCTGACCGCACAACCAAACGAATCAAAGGCTGTTTGTGAGTTGTAGTAATAATCGAGAAGTGGTCCATGCAATTGCAACATGGCTGGCCCCATCGTCCATCCGATTGGCAACTCACCACGCAGCGGACTCCGCCAATACTTTTCCGTTGGCATGAAGTCCAGCCACAGGTTCATGTTGTCACCATCGCTGACCAAAAGGCACAGATAGCGTTTGGCAGGGTCATAGCTCAACTTGCGTGTTTCCGGTTGCTTGATGGAGGTTGTTTTTGCTTCCCAACCACTCCAAACCGACAGGTTCGTGTGCCAGTCTGTCGGAATCAAAAACTTCCCATGATCGGACAACAGCTTGACTCCCAAGCCTTCGCCAATGCCGGTGTCCTTGCCACCACCATTGGGATATCCGAAAACCGGAATATTGACAGGCATCTTGGCAAGCATCGCCTTGATCGCGTCAAGGTCACCGTCGGTTGTTGCTTCATCGCGATAATCCGGATGCGAGATCCAGAATGTGAACACCTTGTGCTGGACCAAATAATCTCGCAGGTGACCATGGATCACAGGGGAGAACACCGCGATGGCATTTTGATTCATTTCTGGCCACAAGTTCTCCCATGCCCACGCATACGCCTCTTTGTTTGTAGTCCAACGACCTCGTGTGTCTTCGGCAACCTTCAATCTGAAACGCTCGACGTCTTCCGGAAAGGCCATCGGAATGCCGCGGACAGAAGCAATCATCATCGCGACGTTCAATCCGGCCGGGAGCTTCGGATCGACGACGACCACTTCTTGTACTGAATATCGCTCGATCAAATCTTCCACCGACTCGATGGCTTCCCGATCGGTGACGTATTCTTTGTCGACTAACCAATCCAACCAAACTTGGTCGATCGATTGCCGACGTCCACCCTCGGTTCCCAAGGGCCGAATCCGATTTTCGCTTAGCAGTAGAAACAGTTCCGGCTGTTCGCGATTAGCCAACCCCTGAACAGAAGCTACAAAAGCCTGCGTGTTTCTGGGCAAGGCACGGGCGTCGAAAACGAACAACTTTTTTGCCGGCGTTTTCGCCTGCGGACAGACTTCCTGCACTTCAGCTGGGCGTTCAATAAAAACCGGTTCCGGAAACTCAGACTGCGCAGAAACCGTACTGCTAGCGGCGAAGATCAGAACCGCGGCCAAGTTGAGGAACTGTCGGAACGTCGTTTGGGAGAGCAACAACATGACAATCGATCGGGGGCAATAGTGGTGGGGCAATTGGGGCAGGGAGATTAGATCACGAAACGGTCGGTCACAAGTCGCGTGATCGGGGGAGCCTGGCCCCCAATTATCGATCACCTGCGCGCGATTCCGCGTGTACAACTGGCACTTTTACACCAATCAACGTGACAAACCTTGACGTCTCGGAGTGATTCGCAAATGGCGTTTTCGCGGCGTACGGAATAGTCCTCGTGACCGTTATCGCCCACTTTGATCCTGCATCCGATTTTCGATTGCCGATAGGGGTTCGCGTCCCCATCAACCATGGCATTCTATAATCGTGCTCTGAGAGTAGATCTGTACCGGGGGCTCATCCGAACAATGACTGACGCACCGCAATCGCCGACTTCCCACGCTGTCGTAATTCGCCCGGAATTGGCCAACTGTCTGAACTACGCGTCGTGGCAAAATTCGGTCCCGCTGCTGAAATCACTGCGGGTTCAGAATCCGACCGATCAGACGCTTCAAGACCTGTCGCTGACTGTCACCTCTTCCCCAGCGTTCATCCGACCGAAACGGTGGGTGATCGATCGCCTTGGTGCGATCTCGGAAATTAAACTTCGCGATCGCGAAATCCAATTGGATGCTGATTACCTCAACGGCCTGAACGAAGCCGAACGCGGGACGCTGACATTCAAACTCGCAAGCGGCGACTCGATCGTATCCGAAATCGAAATGCCTGTCCGCGTATTGGCACGCGACGAGTGGGGAGGAATGCTCGCCGGCGGTGGGTTACTCGCTGCGTTTGTCATGCCCAACGACCCGGCGGTGTCAAAGGTTCTCAAGTCGGCCAGCGAAGTACTGGAACAGTACGGCCACGGCGCGGCGCTGGACGGGTACCAGAGCGGCGATCCGCGGCGAGCCTACATGTTGATTGCCGCGTTATGGTCGGCGGTTGCTACGCACGGTTTAACCTATGCAAATCCGCCTAAAAGCTTCGAACTCCAGGGACAGAAAACACGGCGCCCATCGACGGTCTTAGCCGACGGATTGGCAACTTGTTTGGACAGCACGCTGCTTTTTGCCGCTGCAATCGAGGCGATCGGGTTGAACCCTGTGATCGTGATGATCGAAGGGCATTGCTTTGTTGGCGCTTGGTTGATCGAAAAAACGTTCGGACAAACGCTGGAACCGACCTGTAGCGAAATCCGCAAAGCGATCGCATCCAACGAGCTGATTACGTTCGAAACGACGATGGTCACCGGTCGTCCTCCGGCGCGATTCGAAGACGCGATCAGCCACGCCGCGAAATCGACGAGCCAGGAGAACGAGCACGCTTACTTGGCGACAATCGACATCGCACGTGCACGCATGAATCAAATCCGTCCGCTTGCATCGCACCAGATTGCATCGCAAGTTGTCACGGAAGAAGAGTCGGCTTCGCAAGGCCCGTTGCCGTTGCCAGCGGCGCCGACATTCGACGATGTTGCCTTTGAAGAATCGGACGAAAAACCGGCTACGCCCGAAGGCCGCATCGATCGTTGGCAACGCAAACTGCTGGACTTGTCGCTCCGCAACCGCTTGCTGAATTTCAAATCGAACAAGCAGTCGATTCCGATTCTTTGCCCCGATATTTCGCAACTCGAAGACCGACTTGCCGACGGCGGCAAATTGCGATTGATCTCGCTTTCAGAGCAAAATCCGCTCGGCGACCGTGATGCCGAAACACACCGCCAGCGTACCAACCAAGATTTGAATCTCGAGTTCGCTCGGCAAGCATTGGGCCGAGATGAGATCACTTGCACCCTCACCGAAAAAGAGCTTTCCGGACGTCTGACGACGATCTACCGCAACGTCAAAAACGATCTCTCCGAAGGCGGTACCAACACGCTGTTTCTGGCCGTCGGTTTCTTGAGATGGAAACCCAAACCGGACGAAGACAAGGTCTACCTCGCGCCACTGTTGTTGGTCCCTGTCAAGCTGACGCGCAAAAGTGCATTGTCACCCTATTTCTTGACCATGCACGAAGACGAAGTGCGATTCAATGCGACATTGATTCAGCTTCTCAAGAAAGACTTTGATCGTGACTTGGCGGTCTTCGAATCCGACTTGCCGACCGATGACAGTGGCGTCGATGTCCCCAAGGTTTTGGCCCGGATGCGCCGCGAAGTCCGCGAGATACCGGGCTTTGAAGTCGTCGACGAGACCGCGTTGGGAACGTTTTCGTTTGCTAAGTACTTGATGTGGAAAGACCTCGTCGATCGGATTGACAGCCTGAAACAAAATCGAGTCGTACAGCACCTGATTGATAACCCGGAACAGGCATTCGAATCCGCAGCGGGATCGATCCCGTCGCCGCAACAGATCGACACCCAATTTGAGCCCAAGGACATTTTCCATCCCTTGCCGGCCGACTCGTCACAGCTAGCTGCTGTGATGGCAGCTTCCGAAGGGCAGGACTTTGTCTTGGTCGGACCTCCAGGAACTGGCAAAAGTCAAACGATCGCGAACATTATTTCGCAGTGTCTGGCGATCGGTAAATCAGTCTTGTTCGTCGCGGAAAAAACAGCCGCGTTGGATGTCGTCTATCGACGCCTTAAAGAACACGGGCTAGCGGATTGCTGCCTGGAATTGCACAGCAGCAAAGCAGAGCGGCGCAAATTCCTGGATCAACTCCATTCGGCGTGGCAAAACAATCGACGAGCCGATCCGACAGAATGGCTGATGATCAGCGAGCGTCTGAAGTTTCGACGTGACGAATTGAATGCCTATGTCGCCGCGATCCATCACACACATCCAAACGGATGGACCGCTTACGAAGCGATGGGACTGTGCGTGCAAGGCACCGAACACGAAACACCCGAGCTCAAGTGGGCCGACTCGGTTTCGCATGATCAACAGGGTTACCAACGTCTGCTGAGCGTCGCAGAATCGCTTGCCCTGACGTTTGCGGAAATCGATTTGGCGACATCGCTGCCGATGGTCAAAACGACGGAATGGTCGGCGTCCTGGGAACAGTCACTACTGACTGAATGCGGCAAAGTTCAAACGATTTCGGCGGCGTTTCAACGATCGATGGCTACGTTCACCAAGCAGTTGGGAATCGCCGAGCGATCCGATTGCTCGCTCTCTGAAGTCGAAGTATTACAGCGATTGGCCAAGGCACTTGAACGCTGTGTCGACGAAGACGTGCGGATCCTCTTTCACAAGAACTTTGCCAAGCTGAGCGCCGCAAACACGGATCTCGAACATGCAATCACGGCCTACCGGTCGACGAAAGACTCGATCGACGCGGACTACGACGATTCACTCGCATCGGTTCCGCTCGATCAAATCGACCATGACTGGCGTCAGGCGGTTTCGGCGTTCTTTCCAATGTCTTGGTTCGCCAAACGTAAAGTCACACGATTGCTACAGACCTATGCGAGCGCCGGGGCCGCGAATCCAGAGACCGATATCGCAGCGATTCGCAATATCCTGCAACAGCAATCGGCAATCTCGGCCAATCCACTGGCCAATCAAACGGATTACTGGAAAGGCACGGAAACCGACACGAGCAAGATTGCGTCGCAACTCTCCAAAGCGGATGAGTTGCGCAGCTCGCTAATCGCTTTTGGAAAACGGTTTGGAGGCGTCAATGAGGTTTCCAAAGCGATTCGTCCCTGCATCGACGGAGCGACTCCCGAAGCACCGATCTACCACGCCGCTCGTGAGTTTTTGCAAGCGAACCTAGCTTTCCTTGCCCAACTGAAAGCGTTCTCCGATGTCGCCGGCGCAATGCCGCTGTCCAAGAAGCTGTCCAAGAATTCGAAAGGCATCATAGCCACCGTTGTCAGTGCGACCAAAAAGATTGAGGAACACCGTACTTGCCTTCAGCGTTGGACGTCCTGGTGCCAAATCAAACAGGCTGCATCAACGGTCGGACTGGATGGCTTCGTCACGTCACTGGAATCAGGTGACCTCACACCAGATAACGTGGTCAATCGCTTTCGGTTGGCGTATTCGCGATGGTGGATTCGAGGCGTCATTGACCGCGATCCCGTGCTGCGAACATTCCAGCGGTACAAGCACGAAGACGCAATCGCAGATTTCCGTGAACTCGACCGCCAAGCTCGTGAGATCGCTTCATCGCGAGCACAACAAGCGGCCGCCCATGATTTGCCAATTGACGGAATTCCAAAGAAAAGCGAGCTTGGACTGCTCCGTCACCAAATCGGATTGACTCGGCCCAGCAAGTCGATCCGCCAAGTCATCAGTTCGATGCCCGATGCGTTTGGCAAATTGGCCCCCTGTGTGATGATGTCGCCGTTGTCGATCGCACAGTACTTGCCAGCCGATCAAAAACCGTTCGATGTGGTAATCTTTGATGAAGCGTCACAGATCACCACTTGGGATGCGGTCGGCGCGATTGCCCGTGGGGAGCAAACAATTATCGTCGGCGACCCCAAACAGCTTCCGCCCACAAATTTCTTTGGCCGCGCCGATGACGACGCCACCAACGATGAACTCGAAGATCATGAAAAGGACCTCGAAAGCATCTTGGATGAAGCAACTGCGTCAGGGCTACCGACGCTGCAGCTGAATTGGCACTACCGCAGCCGCCACGAATCGCTGATCGCGTTCTCGAATTGGAATTACTACGGCAACCAACTGGTCACGTTCCCGGCTGCCGAGTCAGAAGATCGTGGCGTGTCGCTGATCAAACTTCCCAATGCTTTGTACGATCGCGGCAAAAGTCGCACCAACCGAGATGAAGCTCAAGCGATCGTGAACGACGCGGTCACCCGAATGAAACGTGAATTGCAACGTCCCGATTCTGAACGCCTGACGTTCGGCGTGATCACGTTCAACGTCCAGCAACAAACGTTGATCCAGGACTTGTTTGACCAGGCCCAGCGTGACTGCCCTGAGCTCGATTGGTTCTTTGCCGACGATCGAATCGAACCGACGGTCGTCAAAAACCTCGAGAATGTTCAAGGTGACGAGCGTGATGTGATGTTCTTTTCAATCACGTTTGGACGAGACGTTCCCGGTAAAAAGATCCCTGTGAACTTTGGTGCCCTCAACCGGGACGGTGGCGAACGCCGCTTAAATGTTGCCGTCACCCGCGCCCGACAAGAGCTGGTCGTGTATTCCTCGTTCTCTGCCGATGAATTGGCGGCCGAACGGTCAAAAGGACGCGGCGTATCAGACCTGAAAGCGTTCTTGGAATATGCCGAAAAGGGCCCCGAAGCGATCGCAGCGAGAACCGAAGGGAGCGTCGGAGGTTTCGATTCGCCCTTCGAAGAAGCTGTCGCCGAGGCGTTGGAATCAAAGGGCTGGCAAGTTGTTACGCAAGTCGGCGTATCAGGCTTCCGCGTCGACCTTGGGATTCGCCACCCCGATAAACCAGGCGCGTACCTGGCCGGTGTGGAATGTGATGGCGCGACGTACCACCGAAGTGCGATCGCTCGCGACCGTGATAAAACCCGGCAAATGGTTTTGGAAAATCTCGGCTGGAACATTTTGCGAGTGTGGTCGCCGGACTGGTGGTACGACGCGAAGTCTGCGACCGAGCTGATTGATCAACAACTCAATCAACTGCTCGAAGACTCCCGTCAGCCAATCGCCGAAACGCCCGCAGTTTCCTTCGCTAAAGAGCAGATTCCGGCATCCACTACGGAAACGCCGGGCGAAGTCGAGGAGACAACCATCGCCAGCAGCACCGAACCCGTTTCAGAACAAGAGCCAGTTCTTGAAACCGCTCCCATGCGTTTCGCCAGAGGACCGAGTGCAGCCACCAGCACTTTGACTTCTCAACCAAAAGAATCGACCTCAGCCACTTTCACCAGAACATCTCTGGGCGATGCCACGGCAAACCAAGATCGCTTTCATGACCCGTCGTACGATGAAGAGCTTCGAACGATGGCAATGCGGGTCCTTCAGCACGAATCGCCGATTCGTGAAGATGTGCTGGCGAAACAAGTCGCGCGGGCTCATGGTTTCGGTCGCACGGGCGCCAACATTCGCACACGTATTGTGGACCTGCTAGGCGAAGTGGTTTCAACGACCGAATCCACCGGGACGTTTCTGTGGGTTGGCGATGCTCCGCAGTCGATCATTGCATTTCGTCCTGCCCAAACCGACGACGACCGCCGAAGCGTCGATGAAATCTCGATTGCAGAATTGGCAGGCTTGATTCAAGAGAATCGAGAACTGCTGTCTGAAAACGATCCTGCAGTCGCGATCGCCAGAACGCTCGGCTTGGCACGTCTTGCCCAATCCGCCCGTGAACGTATTGAAGAAGCGATTCACAGTTTCGGTAGCCAACAAGCTGAATGCTCGCCAGCGAGTGACTGACGGTTGCGTGATTTGACCAAACATCGGATGTTGTTGATGGAAATCGCTTCGATTGCCGCACGACGCGTGTGGCAACGCGATCCCCCCAAGCCTTCAATCAACTCCTTTCAGGATCGATTCGTGGAACTGACCTTTGAACAGCGTGCCAACCAGCACCGTGTTGCCTGGATCGTTGGAGCTCTGGAGGTCGCAGACTTGATCGCCTGGGCTGATTCTGAAATCGAAACGATTCGCAGGCCTGCGATCGAGCTGATTGATCTGTCGATGTGCTGTGACCTTTCCGCCCAACAGATCAACGAACTGCTTGCCAAACTCGCACAACAAACCGACGACATCGAGTCGACTTGCCTTGGCCTCTCACAACTGGCCAGTGTCGTCCGACGAAACAAGGTTTCCACCGAAACCGCAATCGTCAGTTGCCATCGCTTGTTGCAAAACGAAAAGCTACTCGCTCACGACTATTTCGCCGAGTTCATCAGTCTCGAAGACGACGCGTCGCGACTCCGCGACAGAGTTGCTGGGCCGATCAACGCTGCAGAATTGCGAGAGTCTCTGCTCGAAACACTCGACCACCTGCCAGAGCTTGCTCAAGCGTTCAACGCAGGCTAGCAACTCCTACGGCTATTGAAAAATCACCGCACATCTCGACCTGCCCAGCTTTTCCGAATCCGATAGAATCGCGTTTTCAAAACGCCCCAAAGAACTCCGAGTCAACCATGGCGACATCCAATCACCGGATCTATTCGATGAGCTTTGCCAAACTCTATCCGGCGTACGTCGCGAAGGCAGAGCGGAAGGGTCGCACTAAAGCCGAGGTGGACAAGATCATCCACTGGATGCTCGGTTACACGGCCAAGCGTTTGCAGAAAGAGCTGGACAAAGAAACCACCGTGGAAGTGTTCTTCACGAAAGCTCCCAAGCCCAATCCGGATCGCGAGTTGATCAAAGGCGTCGTCTGCGGTGTCCGCGTTGAAGAGGTCGAAGATCCGACGATGCGAGAGATCCGCTACATGGACAAGCTGATCGACGAGCTCGCCAAAGGCAAAGCGATGGAAAAGATTCTCCGCAAACCAGCTTGACGCGAAGCCTGCGTTATCCCACGACGAAGCTAATCCCACCCTGCCTGATGCGAAAGGGCGCAGCTTCGCTGCGCCCATTTTTGTTTCTTCTCATGCAACGTCGACAATAACGATTGGCACCAGTTTCATTTCCTTCGGCGGCGTGAGACCAAAAGAATCCCGCCTAATGAACACGAAAGGAACACAACCGACCCCGGCTCTGGGATTGCAGTAATCGCGGTGATCGTGGATGAGCGGAAGACAATGAAATCATCGAGGACTGTCGTGGGTGTGGCTGCGATTGCAAAGTCCGCTCCCAAACTTGGATCGTTCGGAGTGATCAACGCAACCGGACTTACTGCATCGGGAACTTGAAACTGAAATGTTCCGATCGAGACCTCACGAGCTCCTGGCGACACCTCCGCCCCGGCAACACCTGGCGGAAAGGCAATCTGTCGGAGCGTCAATCGGTTTAACCCCGAATCGGTCGTTCCCGGTATGAACCCCAATCCGATCTGTGAGCTCAACAAATTCGTTTCGCTACTCCATGTGACTTCAACATTTGCACTACCCAATCCAGAAGTGGGACTAATTCGATTGACATCGCCATCGGTCACCGTTTCCCGCAACATCAAGTTCGCGACCACCGTATCGCCGGCGGTGGCCCGATAGTCGTCTTGATCGAAGAAGACTTCATAGACAATTGCGCCATAAGCTTGGTTGGCCAAAATCAGCAACAAGCCGACAACAACAAAACGCATTGTTCGAATCACGATGTCCACCTGGTTTGAAGAGTAAGCAATCGTTTGGTTCAGAAAATGGGCCGTCCGCCAATCTCATTCAAGAGTCGCGTGAGGTACCGAAATTAGGCATGAAGTGGTCGAACAGATCGACGGCATCAACAAAGCCGTCGCTATTTCGATCCAGATCGGAGCGGTAGTTTGGGTCGCCGACTTGTGCCCCGAAGGAGGGCAGAAAATTGTCAAACAGATCAACGGCATCAACGAAACCGTCGCCGTTCGTGTCACCGTAAAACTGGTAAAAGTCATCCGCTTGGTAGGTAAAATCGTCTCCCGGAATGCTGTCGGCATTTCCATCGAGAAGGTGCCCGGAAGCGTTCAGACTCGTAGCGTGGATCAACAACTCGTAGTCGCCGTCAAGAAGACTCGCTCTATCAAAAATCAGTGACACCTCCGTTCGGCCGTTGACATTAGTAGGCGACATCAAGATTGGTGATGCGACCTGCCCCGTCCCCAGATGCCGCAACTCATAGTCACTCGCTTGCGTCTGGACGATCGTATTGAAGACGACGTTGACTTCTTCGATCGACGACCGCTGCGGATCTTCGTTGTTTAGGATCACTTCAGAGACACGGAGCGAATCGTCGTCGAGAATGGAAACCACGGTTGCTTCCACTGCCATTCCGCCGAACGCCGGGTCCTCACTTGTGACGAGGTAAGTGACGTTCCCGAGATGCGGCCCCTCAATCACCCCGTCATCAAATGCGTTGACATTGATCACCTGGGGCGTCAGCGCATTCCCAGGTGTAAAAACAAGCTCGACAGGCTGACCGGGACCTGCCCCGAGATCAAGTTCCTCGTCAGGCATCGCAGTGACGGTGACATCGGACGTCGGGACCGAACGTAGCGTCAATTCCAGGGTGTCTGAAGTTGCCCCTTCGGCGACTTCTGTCTGGCCATCGGTTTGAGAGACAGTCACCACGGTGGGTAAAACGCTTAGTGGCGTGGAGATGACATTGTTCTTCTCATTGAATTCTGGAATGACATCGGTGGCATCAACAAGAAGACTCAGCGTATAAGTCCCTGGTAGCCCCAAACTCCAGATCGGGTCAGTCTCTTCGGGAAGTGTTAAATTCACCGCCCTGACACCTGTGGTCGTGAACGCGGCAAGTGGCTCGACCGGCATGACGGCGAGCAGCATCGCACCTTCTTGTGAAGCACTTGTGTTGAGATAGACCAAGATTGCCGACTGACTCAGTCCATCACCGGTCGGACTTGTGTTTGCGACTTCGTATTCAACGGCCAAGGTCTGGCCGGCGATAATTGGGGTGGCGTTAACGCTGAGCAACGTCGGGACATATTCGGCAATCTGCGGCGGTTGCGACAGAAACGGATCGAAGACCACCAGCGGCCGAGTGGGATCATCGACTTGGTGATTGATTTTGTCTTCGATCGCACTAGCGTTCGTCGTCCCCCACCAATTGTTCGTCATGTCAACGACTTCCGAATTGAGCCCGGAAACGTTCACTGCGGCACTACCAAAATTGTTGTTGTCAAACGTTAGCGAGGAATCCTCGTTGACATCGAGATTGATCACCGTATCGAAGCTTGAATCTTCGACCATTGCCGTGCTCGCTTGATGCAAGTCGACATGGCCGAGTTGAAATCGGCTGGTCGCGTCCGATCGGAAGATGGCATTCGGATTAATTGCGATTCCGCTGGTATCGTTTCCGCCCGCCGTTGAGACGAGGAGCGGCGTGCTCTCGACATGAAGCTCACCGCCGGAGACCACTTCGATACCGGTGGACACTACGGAATTGCTTTGATTGTTCTCGACCAACGCAACTTCGTTCACATCGCAGAACCAAAGCTTTCCCGCGACAGTGACATTGACCGAATTGGCGAGTTCTAGATGCGTGCCAGGGTTAAATTTCAGTTGAGCCCCGGCATCAATCTGAAGATCGCTGGTTAAGCGGTAGGACAGATTGGTCGTCGACACCGTCCCCATATTTCGAATCGTTGTATCGCTTGTTACCGATTCGCCACTGACATCCACCCGACCAAAGCTGTCGTTGTTTTCCAACCTTGGGATCAACATCGCCGGAACGGTCACGACCGCCCCAAAAACGTTGTTGACGACGTCACCGAAATTCAAAATTGATCCGCCTCGCCAAACGATGTTCTTAATTGAAAAATCTGAGTCGTCTGCTTTAAATCGACCGCCGGATTCGACCTCAACAAAACTGTTGTCATTCCCATTGGACAACAGAACGAATGGCGTGCTGTCCGCCTCCAGTTCGCCACCGGACTGAACTTCAATACTGGTCGACGAGACACTGCCTGAATTATTGTTGTCAAAGAACCCGACTTCACTCACATCGTCGAACCAGAGTTTCCCACCGACGTTGATGTTGACCGAATTCGCCACCTCGACCCTTGTTCCCGGATCAAATTTAAGAAGAACCCCGGGATCGATTTGGAGATCGCCTGTAAACCGATAGAACAGGTTCGCCGTCGATACGTTGCCCATCTGACGAACCACCACGTTACTCTGGACCGTCTGCCCGTTGATTTCGACAAGTCCAAAGCTATCGTTGTCCTCTAGACGCGGGATGAGTTCGGCAGAGGCATTGACGGCAGCAGCGAAGACGTTGTCGACAACATCACCGACGTTCAATATCGCTCCACTTCGCCAGATGACGTCTTTGATTGAAAAATCCGAGTCGTCAGCTTTCAAGCGACCGCCGGATTCGATTTCGATAAAGCTGTTGTCATTGCCATTGGACAACAGAACCAACGGCGTGCTATCGGCTTCGAGTTCTCCACCCGACTGCACTTCAATACTCGTTGAAGAGACCGAGCCCGAAAAGTTATCGTCATAGAACCCGACTTCACTAACGTCGTCGAACCAAAGCTTTCCACCGACAACGACGTTAACCGAATTTGCCAATTCGACGCTTGTCCCCGGAGCAAATTTCAGCAATACCCCGGGGTCGATTTGAAGATCACTTGTGAATCGATAGAACAGATTCGCCGTTGACACGGTTCCCATCTGACCAACCACAACATTATTCGTCACTGTCTGGCCATTGATTTCGACTCGGCCAAAGCTGTCATTGTTCTCTAGCCGCGGGATGAATTCGGCAGAGACATTGATTGAAGCACCAAACACGTTGTTGATGACGTCACCAACATTGAGAATCGCACCACTTCGCCAAATAACGTCCTTGATTGAGAAATCAGAATCGTCAGCCTCAAAGCGACCACCAGACTGAATTTCAATGAAACTCTCGTCATTGCCGTTAGACAGCAGTACAAATGGCGTGCTATCGGCCGCGAGTTCGCCGCCTGATTGAACTTGAATGCTTGTCGAAGAGATGGAACCTGAGAAATTGTCATCGAAGAACCCCACTTCGCTGACATTGTCAAACCAAAGTTTTCCACCAATATTCAAGTTGACCGAGGTAGCGAGTTCGACCTTCGTCCCTGGCTCAAACTTCATTTGAACGCCGGGTTCAATTTGAACGTCGCTAACGAATCGGTAGTAAAGATTCGCCGTCGAAACTGTCCCCATTTGACGGACCGTCGTGTCACTTTGCACCGGTTGCCCAGTGATTTCAACACGACCGAAACTGTCATTGTTTTCCAACAGTGGAATCGATTCTGCTGACGTGACGACAACGCTAGTGAAGACGTTGTCGACGACATCACCTACACCAAGGGTCGATGCCCCCTTCCAGATCACTTCCTTGATCGAAAAGTCGCAACCGGTCGCAAGTAATTGCCCGCCTTGTTCGACTTGGATGAAGCTCTGGTCGTTCCCATTGGTCAACAGCACGAAGGGAGTGTTTTCCGCATCAAGAACTCCACCAGACTGCACCTCGATACTGGTTGATGCAATACTTCCCGAATTGTTGTTATCAAAGAATCCGACTTCAGCGGCAGACTCAAATCGAAGGACGCCACGGACAAGCCAATTCACATTGTTGGCGATTGTGACCTCGACTCCTGGTCCCACCGTGACCATTGCGCCCGGCGCGATCACCCCGTCAGAGACGATGTTGTAAGGCGCCGATGTATCAAGAAACTCGACGTTCGAGTTGAATGTGCCAGGAAAATCTCCCGGAGGCATAGCGACCAAGAGCCTTCTTGATTCCAACCACTGAACGCCCAACGCAGTCTTCCTCATCTTTCGAGATTTCGACCGCCTCCGTCGCGTCGAAGAAGATCGGTCTACATCCGAACAGTTAGATTGGATCGTCCGCCTTGAAAGCATCCCCATGCTCCTGAATACCGCCAAAGGAGTACACCGTCAACCGCCCGCAGGAGCATAGTGGTTTTGCGGACTAGGGAAATACTTAAGTTGTCTAAAAATGACAAAACTTATTATTGACCTAGCTGGTAGAGCTTCTTTAGTCGCTTGAATCCAACGGCACCTTATCCGTTCGCATCTGTTTACTAGGCTCTAAACTGCTGCTGTTGAATTCACAGTGATTCGGCAACAATTCGGGGATCATGGATGTTCCCAAGACCACGACCGATTGCCCGGGTTGCAAGCAGCAGCAATCAGTGATCGATGCCTTGGTCGAACAAGTTGAAAAGCTAACCAAACGGCTCGAGAAGATCGAGCTCGAGGGCAAACGCCAAGCTGCGCCATTTCGTAAAGAACGCAATTCCGATCCAAAGAAGGCTGGCCGAAAGACCGGAGAGGACCACGGCAAGCACCATCGTCGTGCTGCTCCGGAGCAAATCGACGAGACATACAATGTGCCGCTGCCAAGCTGTTGCCCTGGTTGTGGATGCGATCAACTGATGAAGACCGAAACTCAAATCCAGCATCAACTGAATTTCCTCGGACGGACATTTATCGACAGTTGAATATTGTTGCTGGAAACTGCAGCGGCGGTGCAAGGCCGGCGCGAACTGCAAACATCCGATGCAACCGGAGCTGCAGCTGTGCAGCTCGGACCGAACGTTCACGCCGCGATGGCACTGCTTAACAACTCAGTCACGGCAAGGTAAAGCGTTTGCTGGAAATGCTTTTCGAAATCACCGTCGGGCGCAGTACGAGTTGCCGAAGCATGCTTCGTACCGCAAACCGTTTGGAATCAGCCCATGAGCACGTTCGTCACGCAGTACGTGGCTCGCCGCAAGTCGTCGGCGACGAAACAGGCTGGCGTGTCAATGGACGTCCGGCTTGGTTGCATGTGTTTGCTGGTTTGACCGCAACGGCATATGAAATTGACCCGACGCGCAGTATCGAACCGGCAGCGCGATTGCTTGGAAGAGATTGGTCGGGGATCTTCGGACACGACGGCTGGTCGGTCTACGACAAATTCAAGGCTGCAACGCATCAACAATGCTTCGCTCACCTGCTTCGGCGATGTGAATCGCTGATCGAAAGCGGGACCGGTGGTGCGTTGGCGTTTCCACGCGCGGTGAAGAGCGTTCTTCTCAATGGGTTTGAATATCGCAATGGGTTTCGCGCCGGAGAGATGACCGACCACGGGCTAAAACTGATAGCGGGGCGCTTGACGATGCGAATGCGTGATCTGGTTCGCCCGATCAAAACACATACGGCCAACGAACGCTTCGCGAAGTTCCTGGAAAACCATTCAGACAATCTCTTCACCCTCCTCCGTCATCCAGGAGTGGATGCAACCAATCGGTGAGCCGAACAAACGATTCGGCCGGCGGTCGTCAACTGGATGATGTGGACTGCCAACCGAAGTGATACCGGTGCGAACGCCCAGTCGATCATCATGAGCGTGATGCGAAACTGCGTGCAATGACTGGCTGACCCATTTACATTTTTGCATCGTCAATTAACAAGCCCGACGCCATTGCCGCTGCCTCTGCCCATCACCGTGCGGTAAACAAGTACCACTCCAGGCCCCTGATGTTTCGCCACCGGAGCAAGCCCGCAACTGCAATAGACAGGCCCGCCTCTGGAGCTCGACGAATCCTCCCGTCAATCACATAGGCGATATCATTGACGCATACTCTAGTGACTCTCTATTTCGAGTCCTGGAACCTTTTCTTTTTCTGGAACCTTTTCCTTTTCCAAACTTCACCTGAAGTGAATTGTTCACATCGCTGAGGCCGAGGCATCGCACTCTCCTGCGTGGTGGTGCGCCTACCGGACGAGCGGATCGAGTCAAGCGATTGATGGATGGCACCATCCGTCACCTAATGATGGATCAGTCATTCCGTTATCTCATCAGCAATTGTTGCCGCAATTGGTGTTTCGGAACGTGATGATTTTGAACGTATACGTCCATCCGCTCGCCCTTGGAGCGGTTGACGTAGGTTTCAGAACCCATTGCAGTGTCATCTGCCCAGGCCATCTCATCACCAACTTCGATATTGTCATCTGACATCAACTCTATGATTGTGAACCCATATTCAGTGTCGATGGCAACCATTCCACGCTGTCTATTGATCGCAAAAACCGTACCTTGCATTGAAATATCCATACACTCTATTTTTCCTTCGAATTCTCAACCAGCGTCAGAACGCAACTCAGCCAATTCATCTTTCCAGAATTTAGCCTTTATTGCATCGCGGTCACCCTGGCCTCCGTAGTGACCGTCGAGCCCGTACTCCTTTGCCAAAGTTGGCTGGAACTCGCTCACGGGTCCCATGCCAGCGTTCTGGTGCTGCATGTAATAGAGAGCAACCAGTCGATACCGAGGGTACCGTTTGACGATGTCGATCATGATGTCCTTAAGTTCCTGGAAACCCAGATTCAAGGAATCTCGCATCTCTCGTTCGAGAATGTTGTAGTTCAGCACTCCGTCATTAATGAGCTCACTTCGAGCCTCCTCAAGAAACTGCTCAACCTTGGCGAATCGACGTTCCGTGAGTTTGTACATACCGTCTCTCCCTGTTAGGTGGTCCTCAAAACATGATAATTATCACATTGAAAGCAAATAGGTCAAGCGGGACGTCTTACCGAACGTGAAATCCTGCACGCATTCAAACTGCTGCACTCTCGAAGAATCCCACACTCAATCGAGAACCTGCACTCAGTCGCTCTCAGGTAAGCGCGCAGGGACGGGCACGCATACGCGGGCGTCCGGACACGCGCACGTGCCCACCCACTAGAAAATACGCAGGCACGCGCTTACACATCGGCGCGCGTAGGTCGTTCTCAGCGGTTCAACTGGTTCGAAACGACAACCGAATGGTGGGTGGCACCATTTATAATGTTGGTCCACTCAGCTTTGGCCGAAGGCCTCAATCATCGTAGCCTGCGGCAACGCCGTTGGAACCTGAATGCAAAGCCAACGATTGGCCGAAGGTCAATTTCAACCGGTGGATTTCGGCCGTCGCCGTCGCCTTTGAAATCCAGCCGGAAAAGGCATTGAAGGAATAAGTAGTCACTATCCTCAAAACTGCATCAACGCCCTGCAAAAAACGATCAATCGATCAAATCAAGACCGCGCACCTTTTTGCCTTTGGGCATTTCTCGGCCTACTCGGGTTCATCGAGAGGCAAGTACTTCTCTCTCATGGCAGTAAGAACTTGGTATGCCGCATCTTCGAGTGGTCCAATAAACTGGTCGACCGACTCTATTAGATTCGGGGTTATAGGCAAGTTCCCATGAGAGATTTCGCAGCGAAGTCTGTACATTTCGTTAACGTCAACCGCGCTTGCCAAGATATGCGGGCAATTGTCAGTCGAAAAAATATCTGTTGTCAGCTGTGCAATGCACTTCTTGACTGGCGATTTATTTTTATCGGTGTCATTCCATTCTGATTTGTCGGCGTACGAAAGAGACAAACGTTCGATAGATCGCCAGAAACAACAGAAGTCGTCAAGCGTGTCTCGACCAAGGAGTCCTTTCCGATACCAACTTGCTGCAGCAAGGAATCGGGGATGTTTCCGCCGCAAGTGAGCAAGAGTGCCGGTTATCCACATCCATTCGTCCTCGCTCAATTCACGCTCGACGTTCGTAGATTGCCGATTCATCCGAATCTGTTCGTCGCGAGCGTCGTCCTCCGGCATATAAAACCAGATAGGGCATTGAGTAACCGCGCTTACAAGATCACAAAGCTGCGAGAGGTATACAGTACCTACTCTTCTTGCTGACAATGGGGATTTGGCAGTAACCGTGTATTCAATTTGCATTCCGCGTCGGTTGGGATTTTGCCGATTCTGCTGGAGCGTAATCTCAGTGAAGAGATCTTTTCCAAATGTATGCGCTTTGAGTGCAGTAGTCGTGCGTCTGTTCAGTTCGGCAGCAGGACGAATTGGCCCGAAGAGAACACTTGAAATCGCAAATTTCTTTGTAGATTGGCTCAGTTTTGATGGGCGATCAGGAGTAGGCATTGTCAAGTGGATCTCAAGATTTGGACCACGGGCACTCCTAGTTTAGATAAAAAGAGTGACGCGTGTTGACCGGCTGCTGCGGTAGACTTCCGCAAGTGCTTGGCGGTCGAGCGATTGGCATTTGCGATCATGGCTGTAGGATATCAAGTATTTCTCCAGCCCTTGACGTAATCGGTTCCAGTGACGTATTCCTTGAGGTAGACCATTTTGTATTTCACAGTTCACCACCGGCGTTCAGTCATCAGGTAATCGATTGCATATCCCTTCCCATCCATGCTTGTCGCGACACCGTGAGCTGCGTTAGCCCAGAAAGGCAAAAAGGTACGCGGACTCGATTTGGTCGATTGAGAAAGGCAAAAAGGTACGCGGACTCGATTTGGTCGATTGATCGTTTTTCCAGGGAACGGAGGGTGCCATCCTTCATCCAGATAAGTTAGTTGTATTGGAACTACGACTCTCGCGGTACAATAAGCGGTCGCTGGGCTTCTGCCGCGATTAGCTGGCTCGCGCAGGATCATGCAACTGAGTTTTGATCCAGAGTCGGCGCAGCGTGGTACCGAACGCCTTCATTTTCATTCGGTTGCTGGTGCATTGGCGCTGGCTAATTTGATCAGCGACACGCTAGTCGAAGCAGGCCACCGCAATTGCTTGCCCGCGATGATACTGCCGGCCTGTTTGCCTTGCGTGCTCTCGCATGGATTCTGGGCTGCCGATGCACGAGGCCTTGCCGAAGAACTTGGACCAGTGCCAAACCAAGTCACGCCACATCTTAACATCGATCCCGAAATGCCCCAGAATCTTGGCAAGCGATTTCGGGACCTTCGCCGACATCCCATCGACACTCTGCTTCGCTGTCCAACGAAGCAGTTCCCAGTATGCCTCCCAATCCACATTCAAAAAGCCGCGGTCACTGCTTCGCACGCCTTCGGCATGGATTTCGGCGTCATCACAAAGCTTGTCGGGTTTCAGTCTCAGGGGGCTGAGCCAAGCGTCGCGCCGGATGCGTTTCCCTGCTGGGTTCTTGCGGCCTTGCTTTCGCTTTTCGCGCAGGAAAGGCATAAAGGTACGCGGACTTGATTTGGTCGATTTCTCGTTTTTCCAGGGCGTTGATGCAGTCTTGAGGATAACGACTACTCATTTCTTCAATGCCTTTTCCGGCTGGATTTGAAAGGCTACCGTGATGGCCGAAAACCAGCGGGTGAAATTGACCTTCGGCCAATCGGTGGCTTTGCATTCAGGTTCCTACGGCGTTGCCGCAGGCTACGATGATTGAGCCTTCGGCCAAAGCTGAGGGGAGAATGGATGGCGCCATCCATCTTCCAGAAAAGCGAATCGAATTGGAACTACGACTCTCGAAGCACAAAGCGGTCGCTGGGCCTCTGCCGCGATTAGCTGGCTCGTTCAGGATTGTGCAACTGCGTTTTGAGAGCTACTTTCAATTGTTGTGCTCCGAAGTTCTGGGTTCAGGCGACGATTTCTTCCTGCATGATTCCGTCTTTGAAGGCACATCCTTTAATGACGTGGGTAATCTTTTCGTGGCAGTTCAGTCGCCTCCACTCTGTGGTTCGTATCGCAATCTCGGAGCTGACACCCCGAGCTACCGACGCGGACTCCTCGGGACGCCAATTTTATAACTGAGCGATCTCTGGCGTGACGCGGTAGTTGTATTCTTGCGGTGATTCGGGGTGTTGCAGCTTGACTCCGGCGGCAGCCTTACGTGCTTTGCGCGTTGCTGGTTTGAAT
>PPHI01000073.1 GCA_002901265.1 Rhodopirellula baltica
GTTCAATCAAAGTTGGCCCTAGACCGGCAAAGATTGGCCCACGACCGGTAATTCTTTGCACATCGCTGCGTGCAGAAGTTTGCATTTTGTGTGCAGTATTCTGCATGGAAATGTGTGGTTTGACCATGGGAGCGGCTTCATTGCTTCGCGTCTGCGAAGTTGGTTTTCCCGTAAATGAAAGAACATCTTCCCTCAAATGGTGCTCGGCAGTTGGAAAGAATTTGAATGGCATATCGCGTGCCCTACATCGAGGTAGTAGTAAGGCGAAAGTGTGAAAGCCGAAAAATGGCACCCGATTGATCGCCGCTTTGATTGCGGAGAAGGACGCTGCCGAGATGACATTGACGACCACTAAAACGCACATACCAGATGTGAATATTGCGAGTGACGTGTGCGATCTGGATCGGATGATTCGCAAGGCGGCTCATTATTTGCCGTCTCAAGGGCCGATCACGGTCTTCGTTCACCACAACACATTGCACGCGTTCGATTCGGACGATTTTGAAGATGCGGTGTTGGCGGGTGGCACGATGTTTGGCTGCCAGCCTTACCTTTCCGAAAAGGAGTATCGGAGCAAGTTGGCCGAGGGGCGAATTCGCGTAGAAGATTTGGACGCGGCCTTGCAGGAAGATTTGGCAGAGGATGCAGACCGCTTGGTTGCGACGTTTGGCACCCGATACGCGCTGCGTTTGGCGATGTTGCAGCACCCGTTGTATTGCGGTGCGACGCACGAGTTGCGATGGATTGTTGCCGAGACGGATGCATTGCGTCGATTTCGGTCCGAAGTTGACCTTGCGACCCGTCAACAGTTGGTCAAGACAACGCGCCAGTATGTCAGTGAAACTCGTCTCGAGAAAAACCTGCAGGGCACTGACGAGTTACTTCATCAGGTATTGGCTTCATTCGATCGCCGAGATCCTCAGATGTGGGACGAGCGTCGGTGGGAAAACTTCACACTGAACTTTCTCTGGCGCGTTTGTTGTGAAGGTGTGCGTTCGACAGAGCAATCGATTTTGATGGATGACCGGACGTTGGTCGACGGAAAGCGTCACCGTCGTCACCACGATCGATGGCTCCGGCACCGTGATTGGTTGCTGCATGTGACAGGGGATGACCCGGACGAACTTTCGAACGAAGTGCTGATTCCGTACTGCGCCGCATTTTTGGATCAGGGGTTCTCGGATTGGACGATTCCGAATCGAGAGTTGGGTTTCTTTCAGGCGTTTCTAAAGCTGCACGCCCAGTCCGTGATGGGGACGACGCCAAGATTTCGTCGACTGAAACAAGAGGCTCGGCGGATCATCAACTTGGGATTGGACGAGCGAGATGTGATTCGGCAGTCGCTTGAGTACTTCGGAATTTCGCCGGCTGATACGGAGGAGTTCATTCTGCAGTCGTTGCTTGCGCTGCGAGGCTGGACCGGAATGATCTGGCAGATGGAAACGAACGCGGATTGGGCGCCTCAGCCAGCGGAAGCGGGGAGTTTGCTCGGTTTCTTGGCCGTTCGTTTGCTTCTCGATCGACTCGCTTTCGAAGCGGTTGCTCGGGAATCGCTAGGGTTTGCCGGGACGCCACACGAGTTCATGCGTCAGTATGGATCTGCAAGGCAAGAGCGTTACCAGAGTGAATTTGAGCGTCGCGCCTTTATCGTTTTTCAACTGGCACAGGTGCGAGGTTGGACACCGCGAGATCTGCAGTCATTGACACACCAGCAGTGGGCGATGCTGCTCGACGAGATCAACCTGTTTGACGGGCTTGAACGAAGGCGTGTCTATCATCGCGCTTATGAGCGAAAGTATCGCAATGCCGCGCTCGATGCGGTTGTGGCGCACGGACGCAGGTTGCAGGTACTTCGCAATCGTGCTGCACATGAACCCATTGGAAACGACTGTGCTTGCCAAGATCACGTGGAAGCGAATGAAGTGGCCGGGGAAGGTGATTCTACCATTGGTCAGCAGCCTATCGATGGTCCGTCGTCAAAGGTTCCCAAGCTGCAAGTTGTCTGTTGTATCGACGATCGTGAAGAGTCGTTTCGTAGGCATCTCGAAGAAATCGAGCCAGACTGTGAAACCTTTGGCATCGCCGGATTCTATGGAACAGCAATGTATTTCCGTGGAGCGGGCGATGCTCATTTCAAACCGCTTTGTCCCAACTCGATCAGGCCGAGTCATTATGTGATCGAAGAGCCGACGTATTCGATGCTTGAAGTTGGTCGTCGGCGTTCGCTTGCGCGTCGGCAGATTGGTCGTTTGACTTATCAGACGCATCGCAGCACCCGTTCGTTTCTGGGCGGAATTGCGACTGCGGTTGCAGGTTCATTTGCCGCGTTTCCGTTGGTTGGACGAGTGTTGTTCCCTCGGACTGCTTCGAAGATTCAATCGCTAATCGAGCAGATTGTGGAACCGCCATCGACCCAGTTGCGGATCGAAAAAGTCGATGATGGACCTGATGCCTATGGGTTTACGCTTGCCGAGATGGCCGACATCGTTGACGGTGCATTGCGGGCGTCGGGGCTGTCACGCTGTTTTTCCCCTCTCGTGATCATTCTGGGACATGGCTCGCAAAGCTTGAACAATCCGCACGAGTCGGCATACAACTGCGGCGCTTGTGCGGGCAGTCAAGGCGGCCCGAACGCACGTGCGTTTGCGATGATGGCGAATGATCATCGCGTTCGTCTGATTCTCGCAAGCCGTGGAATGGCCATCCCCGAGTCCACTGTGTTTTTGGGTGGGTATCATGACACGACTAACGAGTCAGTCACGTTTGCGGATTTGGATCGGTTGCCGATTACCCATCGTGGCAGATTTGAAGAGGCAGCAGAACTGATCAGTCGGGCGCGTCAGCGCAACGCCCACGAACGTTGTCGCCGCTTTATGTCCGCGCCATTGGATCTGGAGCCAGCCGATGCACTTCGTCACGTCGAAGATCGCCCGGAAGATCTTTCACAGGCCAGACCAGAATACAACCATGCGACGAACGCACTTTGTTTCGTTGGGCGTCGCGAGTGGAGTCGTGGATTGTTTCTTGATCGCCGCGCGTTTTTGACATCATACGATCCTGCCAATGACGACGAACGAGGCACCATATTGGAAGGGTTGTTGCGAGCTGCGATCCCGGTTTGTGCGGGAATCAGTTTGGAATACTACTTTTCCACGGTCGACACCGAAGGCTATGGCTGTGGTTCAAAGTTGCCACACAACATCACATCCCTGTTGGGCGTGATGGTAGGGGCGGCGAGCGATCTGCGGCCTGGTCTGTCGGAACAAATGGTTGAAATCCATGAGCCGATGCGGATTCTGTTTGTCATCGAGTCGACGCAGTCGGTGATGAAGCGAATCATCGAGAACAACGACGGAATCTCACGTTTGGTCAACGGCCAGTGGGTTCAGATGGCGATTTTTGATTCCGACCAAGGTCGTATCTATCGCTATGTACGTGGCGAGTTCGTTTTGTACGCACCGCATGACCGTGAGATCCCTGCGGTAGGGTCATCATACGATTGGTATCACGGCAATCGTGACCATCTTGGGTTCGCTTCGATTATTCCGGCACGCGCCACCCAGGGAGGTCAAGTCGGATGCTAAATCAGTGTTTCTTAATATTGGGATTGATGGTTGTTGTCAGTCCGGCGGTGCTGTTGGCGGTGCTTGGTACGGCATCGCTGGTGGGACTCAAAATCAGTGAGCAAACGTCGGCGCGATTGACGCAAACATCAGTGATCACTGGATTAACTGCGTCATTGACAATTCTCGGTTTGATGTTGGGCACTGGCGAAAGGCATGTGCCGATTGAGGTTGGCCACTGGGTGTTGATTCCGGAGGAGAGCTTCCACTTTCATTTGAAGTTTGTCTTCGATCGACTATCGGTACCTTTCGCGATTCTGTCGTTTGTGTTGTGCGGAACGATTGGGGCATTCACCAACAATTACCTGCACCGAGAACGAGGCTACCATCGCTTTTTCGTTTTGTATGCGTTGTTCTTGCTCGGCATGATTGTGTCGTCGTTGGCGGGAACGATCGAAACGCTATTTCTTGGTTGGGAACTGGTTGGTTTGTCGTCCGCACTATTGGTTGCGTACTTTCATGACCGCAAAAACCCGGTTCGCAATGGGCAGCATGTCTGGGTGATCTATCGAATCGCGGATGCCGCATTCCTGATCGCCGCGCTGACGCTTCATCATCTGACCGGGGCCGGCGACTTCGACGAACTGATGGGCACGGGACCCTGGCCGGAAGGGCATGCCACAATTAGCCAGTCACATGCCTTGTTTGTTGGACTGTTGTTATTGCTTGCCGCTGCGGGCAAGTCCGCACTGGTGCCGTTTTCTGGTTGGCTGCCACGTGCAATGGAGGGACCAACGCCATCGAGTGCGATCTTTTACGGTGCCTTGTCCGTCCACTTGGGTGCATACCTGCTGTTGCGAGTGAGTCCGTTGTTGGAGTTATCGGTGGTGCTGAGTACGGCGGTCATCTTGATCGGTCTCAGTTCCGCCGTCTTCGGCGCTGTCGCAGCTCGGGTGCAAACGGACATCAAGAGTGCTTTAGCATTCGCGTCACTGACGCAGGTGGGGATCATCGTCGCAGAAATCGGTTTTGGTCTTCGCTACATTGCATTGATACACATCATCGGACACGCTTGTCTGCGGACATTGCAGTTGTTGCGGGCACCGACGTTGCTTCACGATTACAACGATTTTGAAAATGCGATTGGCGAACATTTGACGCACGAACCAAGTTTCTGGTCGCGATGGGTTCCGGTTCGGATTCGCGAGTGGGTGCACTGTTTGGCACTCTACCGCGGTTTTATGGACGATCTGTTAAAAGCGTTTGTTGTTCGGCCGATGCTGCGACTGTTCCGTTGGTGCGACGGGATGGAGCGGCGTTGGACGAATTTTTTATCTGGAGAATCAGATCCAGCAGAGCCAACGAAAATGGAAAAGCGTGAATCGCTTGAGGAGTTCGTTTGATGTCAGAACTTCATCTGCCTTGGCTCGAACTATCGGTCTTGATTCCGATTTTTGGCGCGATCGTGACCGCGCGACTGAAAAACGCGGGCTATTCGCGATTGGTTTGCTTGGTCAGTTGTACCGCGACATTGCTGCTGACGTTGGGTGAATGGGTAGACTTCGTCGCATTGAAAAGCTTTGCGGCACACGACCACTGGGACGTTCTGGCGATGATGTTCCAGGACCAGATTTTTGTTATTGACGAATTGAATGCTCCACTACTGCCTTTGGCCGCACTGTTGTGTTTGCTAACGGTGTTGTCGACGCTTCGGACAAAGCAGCGTCGATTTGCGTTTCATTGGATGCTGATATCCGAAGCAATCTTACTGGCGACTCTATCATGTCGAAATGCCTGGGGCATCGTGTTATTGCTGGTGGCGGCGGTCTTTCCGGTTTGGTTGGAATTGCGGCAGCGCGGGCGTACGACGCAAGTGTTTACCTTTCACATGGCCTTGTTCGTCGCGGCTTTATTTATTGGTCAAGCACTTGTTGATCTTGGGTATTTGTTTGCTGGCGGGGCGTTCTTAACGTTCGCCGGACTGCTACGGACCGGGATCGTGCCGCTGCACTGCTGGATGACCGATCTGTTCGAGAAGGCATCGTTCGGGACAGCGTTGTTGTTTGTCGCGCCGATGACCGGTGCCTACGCGATGATGCGGTTGGTTTTGCCAATTGCTCCCGAATGGGCGTTACAGAGCATTGCGATCGTCTCACTGATCACGGCGGTTTATGCCGGGGGAATGGCATTGGTGCAAACCGAAGCTCGACGTTTCTTTTGCTACCTATTCTTGAGCCACTCCTCGTTAGTCCTGGTCGGATTGGAATTGGCGACACCGATCGGATTGACTGGCGGACTTTGTGTTTGGTTGTCCGTTGGCTTGGCGCTCGGTGGTTTCGGTTTGACGCTTCGATGTGTGGAAGCAAGGACCGGCCAGATTGATCTGAAACGCTACCATGGTCTTTATGAAAACATGCCGACATTGGCAGCGTTCTTTTTGCTCACAGGACTGGCGTCCATTGGATTTCCGGGGACGATCGGATTCATCGGCACCGAGCTTTTGATCGAGGGTGCCGTCGATGTTTATCCATTGGTTGGGATGGCCGTTGTTGTGGCGGCGGCACTCAATGGGATTGCAATCCTGCAGGCCTATTTCAAAATCTTCACCGGAACGCGGCACCATGAGAGCTTTTGTTTGCGTTCGCGTTTTGCCGAAAAAGTCGCGGTGATGATCTTGACGGTTTTGATTATTGGCGGTGGTTTGTACCCGCAACTGGGCGTCGCATCGCGGTATCACGCGGCAAGTGAATTGTTGCGTGATCGGTCCGATCAATTGAATTTCAAACAGAAAAGTCGCACGGCATTCAATACGAATTTAAACCATGACCACTGAAGACAAGACTCATTCGCCCGCGAAGGAGATTCCTCGCGGGTCGGCGGCCGGCTTTATCAAGTACATGAAGCACGATTTGCTGTCGGGCTTGCTGGTGTTCTTGATCGCATTGCCATTGTGTTTGGCGATCGCCGTTTCCAGCGGCTATCCGCCGATCGCAGGAATCTTTACAGCGATTGTCGGATCAATCCTGACGACGTTTTTGAGTAATAGCGAGCTTACGATCAAAGGCCCGGCGGCGGGTCTGATTGTGATTGCGATCGGTTGCATCACGGAATTCGGTGGGGTTGGCAGTCATGAAGCTTATCGCGCGGCGCTCGCCGTCGGTGTTGCCGCGGCGGTACTGCAGATTTGCTTCGGGATCTTTCGGGCCGGGATTCTGGGGGAGTTTTTTCCGATCTCAGCGGTGCATGGGATGTTGGCTGCGATTGGTGTGATCATCATCATCAAACAAATCCCGTTTGCCCTTGGTGTGATCAATCCCGAAACGGGGCGGGCGCCGAGTGCCGAACCGTTCGAGATGGTTCGCGAAATCCCCCATTACGTCATGCAAGCGAACCCTGCGATTGCGGCGATCGGGCTTTGCAGTGTGTTGATCATGTTTGTTTGGCCTTTGATTTCCAGACGTGTTCGGGCATTGAAAATCGTGCCGGCTCCGATGATCGTGTTGCTGTTCGCGATTCCGATGGGGATGGGCTTTGATTTGATTCACCAACACTCGTATGTGTTGCGCAATCATGAATATCAGCTTAGCGATCAGTACTTGGTGAATATGCCCGATCGAGTGTTTGGGTTGTTTGACGAAGTCACCTACCCTGATTTTTCGGTATTGCGTCAATCGCGGGCTTGGTGGTGGGTGATGATGTTTTTCATCATCGGAAGTCTTGAGTCACTGCTAAGTGCCAAGGCCGTCGATTTGCTGGATCCATGGAAACGCAAAACGAATTTGGATCGCGACATTATCGCGGTCGGTGTTGGCAACCTCGCCGCTTCGCTGGTCGGCGGTTTACCGATGATTTCCGAAATCGTGCGTTCACGGGCCAATATTGACAACGGTGCGCGGACGCGTTTTGCGGACATGTGGCACGGCGTTTTTCTGCTGTTGTGCGTTGCGTTAATCCCGACGGTCTTGCACCGGATACCGCTCGCTGCGCTTGCCGCGATGTTGATTTACACCGGATATCGGTTAGCGCATCCGGTGGAGTTTTTGAACGTTTATCGCGTGGGAAAGGAACAACTGGCAATCTTTGTGACAACGTTAGTGATGGTCCTGGCCACGGACTTGCTGGTCGGTGTCGCGGCCGGGATCATCTTGAAAATCATCATCCATGTCGTCAACGGAGTACCAATCAAGTCCTTGTTCAAGCCGTACATTGAGGTCCAAGATGTTGACAACACGACGTGCTTGATCTTGGCACGCGAGTCGGCGGTATTCAGCAACTGGATCCCGTTCAGACGCCAGATCGAACAGATTGGATTGGTGCAACACCGGAATGTGATCGTCGATGTTTCTGAAACCAAGTTGGTTGATCACAGCGTGATGGAAAAGCTCGAAGAGATGGAGCGTGACTTCGAGCAAGAAGGCCTGCATTTCGAAGTACGCGGCCTCGATTCGCTGCAGCCGTTGGCCGACAACGCCCACGCCGCGCGTAAGCGAGGCTTGGCTTCGATGCGTCGCTTGACCATCGTGGCGAGCGCGGAAATAGAAGATTGGTTGGAAGCACGGCTCGTCCAATTGGGCGCGACAGGTTACACGGTGATGCAGTGTCGGGGGGCCGGACGAACGGAGCTACAGCATGGGAACAAGGAAAACGACCCCAAGGTTCGCATTGAGGTCGTGATGACCTGGAAAACATCCGAAGAGGCGATCGACTTTTTGCGTTCCGAGGTTATCCCGAACCACCGCATCACGGCTTGTGTCGAAACCGTTGATGTGGTTCGTCGTCAGGATTTCGAATCCCTCTCGGACGCATCACACCTTGAACACGCTTTGTCTGACTGATCCATTGTGTGTTTGACTTTCATCACGAAGGATCATCCACACAGATGAGCGAAGAGCAGATATTAGACGCGGTGCGACGTCAGGTTCGCATTCGATTGTCCGGACAAGGTGCCGGGCATGGATTTGACCATATTCATCGCGTCGTAGTCGCCGCGCGTCAGATTCATGCTGATGTCGGAGGAAACTTGTTCGTGATCGAGCTGGCCGCGCTGTTGCACGACATCGGTGATGCAAAATTCAACGATGGCGTTGAACGCAGTGGCGAATTTTCACGCGAGATCTTGGGGCAGCTGGACCTGTCCGATGCGGTGATTGACGAAGTAGTGCATATCGTCGACAACCTTTCATTCCGAAAACGCGAAACGGCCGACGCGTTGTCGTTAGAAGGGCAAATCGTTCAAGATGCCGACCGTTTGGATGCGTTGGGTGCGATCGGAATTGTTCGAACGATCGAGTACGGTGCCGTCAAAGGCCAGCCATTCTATGACGCTTCGGATCCAGAGGGACCAAGTGGTGTCAAGCATTTCGACGACAAGCTCTTTCGCTTGCGTGAGCTGATGAATACCGAGGTTGGACGCCGATTGGCTGCCCAGCGTGAAGAATTTATGCGAACATTTTTGAACGAGTTTTTTGGTGAATATGGACTCCAACGAGAGGCGTCAGCCAACGATTGAGTGGGCTGATTTTGAAGCGGTCGAGCTTCGTGCCGGAACGGTCATCGCGGTTGAGGATTTTCCTGAAGCTCGCAAACCGGCATACAAAGTGACTGTCGACTTTGGTCCGGCGGTCGGTAAAAAGCGGACGAGTGCACAGATAACGGTCAACTACACGAAGGACACTTTGCTTGGACGGCAGGTGCTTGGTGTTGTCAATTTTCCGCCGAAACAAATCGGCCCTTTCATGTCGGAGTTTTTGATTGTTGGCTTTTATCGCGAGGACGGCAGCGTCATTTTGGCCGTTCCCGATGCTGACGTTACCAACGGAGCAAAGCTCGCATAGCGGAATGAGTCGCAAGACGATCGATCTCGTAAGGCAACTCCGCTACGCCGGCAGTCAGATTGCCAGTTGTTCGCTCAGTGGCGTCTGTGATCAGGACGATGTTCCCCGCATCAGCAGCGGAAAATCGCTTCGTTCATCCGGTGAAAAGAGTTCGGCGGTTATGCCTGTTGGGCGAGTAGAACGAGCACGCAACTGCCGTCGTCGATAACGGTGAGTCCTGCGTCGCGAGCTGCCGCGCTTCCCACCGCATCTTCGGCACCCGGTTGCATCCAAAGATGTTTGACACCGATTGCGATCGCTTCATCGATGATGGTTCGGGTCACACTTGGTGGTGTGATGATCGAAAGCGATTCGGGGACGATCGGAAGCGCCGCCAAGTTGGGATACGCTTGATGGCCTTCGATTTCTTCCGTGATTGGGTTGAGCGGATATGTTTCCCGACCCGACGCCAACAAAGCGCGAAAGACTTTGTTTCCGTATTTGTGCTGACGGGCAGATGCCCCGGCGACAGCGAACGTGCTGGCTGCAAGAAAACTTGAGATCGACGGGTTCATCAGAGTAGTGCTGTAGAAATGACAATTGGTGGACGAGCTCTATCACGCCAATTGTCTGCGACTTTCCCTCGGCTCACAAGCCGCTAGATATAGTACGCGGGTTCTGAGATATCGGCGACGACGGAGGGGAAAACGAATCGAACAGTTGTCCCTTGGCCGAGTTCTGAATCGATTTCGATTTGGCCTCCAAGTCTGAGGCAAGCCTCTTTGCAGGCGCCCATTCCAACACCACGGCCTGACGTCTCGCTGACGATTTCTTTGGTGGAAAGCCCGTCAGCAAAAATCAGGTCTTTCAGTTGTGACCTACTGGGTTCGACGACTCCAAGCATTCTTTCCGCCATCGAGCGGACTTTGCTCCAATCGATCCCGGCCCCGTCGTCAGCGACTTCGATGACAAAGGACTCTTCGTTTTGGAACGCGTTCAAACAGATGGTACCGGTTGACGTTTTACCCTGTTTGATTCGTTGGTCGGTCGATTCGATTCCGTGGTCAACGGCATTGCGTACGACGTGTGTCAATGAATTCCAGAACGCATTCCATTGTTCGGTAGGTGGGGTTCGCAAACGTGCTGACGGGAGTTTCACCGACAGGCCAGGTTTTTCCAAACGTTCGGCCAATCGTTGGGCACGTTCGGCGAGCAATTCCAATCGTTGCGAAACACAATCCCAAGTCCAACGTTCCATTTGATGGACGAGGTCGTCGATTCGCACACCGGATTTTGCCAACGCGATTGTCTTGGCGATTTCGGACTTGTCGATCGTTGCCTGATCGGTTTTTCATCGGGAATGATCATCGATAGTCGATCGCGAACCGATTCCCATTGTGCTGCAATCGCCTCACATTGGACGGGGGCGCAGACTTTTCGCTGATCGGCGAGTTGGTCTTCGAGTCGATGCAGCCACTGTGCGAAACTACGCAGCCCAAAAATTCCGAAGTTGCCTTTGAGCGTATGAATCCAGCGTTTTTGTTCTGCGAAGCTGCCATGCCCGTTCTCCAAGAGATCGACCAAACGTTGCGACTCGGACAAGAAACCACGAACGCTCTTTGGATCGCGAACGAACCTAGTGAAGATGGCCATCTGTTCGTGCTGAAGTTCGTTCGCATGTTCGGCATCAAGTTCCGCCGAAATATCGGTGCAGATGACAAGGAGTTGCGACAGCTGTTGATTGTTCAAGAAGACAGGTTGGTACTTCAAGTCAAACACCAAGCCTTTCGCTTCGAATCGATTCGGAAGCTGGTCCAATCCCATTTCCAACGGCATCCAATCACAACGCAACTGTTGCCAATTGAGTTCCATTAAATCGCCGGTAACACTGTTCGATTTGCCGATGTATTCCCAAATCGTCTCGCCATGCATGATTGGGCCAAACCAAGATTGAAACCGCTGCGATGGCTCGCCAACGAAGTTGCCTTCGAGCGAAACCATGCCTAATCCTTCGGCAACGTTGTTGAGCACCAGTAAGGCATCGTCATGTGTTTGCTTGGCGTCTTGCAGTGCCTGTTCAGCGACACGTTTGGCGACACGAAGCTTTCCAACGGTGGTTTGTTGGACACTGTCAAATGACCAGACGATTGTGAAGATCGAAATGATCAAACCGCCCTGGACGAGTGCAATGTATTCGGCACTGAACGATTCGGGGACTTCGGACAAGGGGCCAGCGGTATGTTCATGCATCCGATAGACGAAATACAGGAACACCAACGTGATGCCTAACCAGACCAATCCCGTTTTGCGTCCAAGCGTCGAGACAGCCATCATCGGTGCGGCAAACATCCAGCCCAACACCGGTGAATGGAGATTGCCGGTTGCCAGTGCGACTGTGCTGACCGCGATAAACGCACTGGCGACAATGATATTCGCAATCGTGATCCAATTGCCGCCGCGGTAGAGCATCCACAACGCGATCGCGCCACCGATACACGCGGACCCTGCGCCGGCAGCAGTCAACTGCATGTTCAGCGCCAGATACATGCCGGCGTAGAGCAACCCTGCAAAGAACGCGATGTTGGCGTAATAGAACAGGAGCCGTGCGATACGAGCGGGCTCGCTGTCATCCTCGGAACAGGTCCGAGGCATCAGGTTCGCTACCTTCCTGGATAAGGATTGGATGGGATTCTCGAAAACTGGTTCCACGATCGACTCGTTGGTTCATTGGTTACACCAAAACTAGCACGAGTCGTCAGCAGCTAGGGGTGTTTCATTCCCACGCGTCTAAGGGCTTTCCCTCGTCGCGGTGAATTAACCCCCATTCAAGGCCGCTTAACGGACAGGAAATCCCGTCAATCGGATCAGTCGGGACTGTGGGCTTCGTTGCATGAGAAGTGGGGTGCTGCCCCGCCACTTACTTGGGCAGCGTTTGATAGGCCTCGCGAATCTTGGCCTGGCCATGTTCGCGTTCGAGTCGGCGGATGGTGAAATGCGCCCGGGCGAGGTCTTGATAGTGATCGATAAAGTAGCTGTTGATCAATGCGCCACCGACAGCTCCGATGACCGGGATGGCTTGGGCTGCGATCTTTTCGCTGACGACCAGCCCGAATCGCTCACCGATCTTGGTGATCAACTTGACCAAAGGCTGTGCCGAAGTATTTGCCACACCGTGCTGGGCGACGTACTGCGACGCGTCGCGAATTTGCTTTGCCATTGCGGCGCGGACCGCGAAGTAACCAATTTCGGTATCGTCCTCGACGGAGGTGTCTTTGCCCGGATCCAACGCGAAGACTTCTAAGCAAGCAAGACGCGACTCGACTTTGGAAAGATCCTCGCCTTCGCTGCGGGCGATGTCCGCGATGCTGCGCAAAATCAGGACAGTCGAAACAGGGAGCTCTGCAGCGACCGTTGCGCCTCCGAGTGCCCCGCCTGCTGCCCCGGAAAGTCCGGCCAGAAGTTTGTGAGTGAGTAGCTGTGGCTTCTTTTTTTGCCCCGATTCTTCTGCCAGTGTTTTCAGCGCTACATCGAGTGCAACGGTCAGTGATTTCTCGATCGCTTTGTAGACAGCGTCCTCGGCCACGCTGGGCAGCATTTTTAGCGAGGCGGTTATCGGAGCGCCGATCAGTTCGGTCAGCCGGTCGGCAATCCCGTGGTGTTCGAGAATCTTTTTAGCATCGCCGAGTTCTGCCAATGCATTGGCGGGCAAGGAATCGTCGATCAACTCGCTTTTCGTCATCGTGGTTTGGTCTAAAGGTGATTGCCTGCTTGCGAATGCTAGCAACGGATGCCGCATTCTGGATTAGTCTCGAAGTGTTGAATCAACATGGTACTGGCGGAGCAATTCGCGTATGGATAGCGATTGGTCGATATTTCCCTCTCCTCGCCCACCAGCTACGGCACGATGCCTACGTTGACCACGTTTCGCCTCTTGATTGTTGTATTGATCGTCTTGTTGCCGTTTTGGCGGGAGCAATTCGTTTGGGCTCAAATCGCTTCCAACTCAGGCGTTTGGCCTGCAGCTTCCAGGCCAAATAAGACGTCTCGCGAGACTTTTTCACAGCCGCAGCCAACAAATCGGCGTCCGCACCCTGGCGCGGTGGTGTCGCAGCCTTGGAAAGTGAATTCGCAGGCCGACGCTTCTGCGCCGGCAAGTTCCGAAACGTTGAACGCTTCCAGATCGATACAAAACCCAGCACTTCGATGGACTCAGCCCGGTCAATACTGGGACCAACAGCGGAACGAAATTCAGTCGAGCAATGTTCCTACGCAGAGTTTCGCGTCTCCAACAAGTCGGTCCGTCACGACTGCGATTGCGGAGCTGGCGCCGTTCAATCAGTCCGCGCCATCAAATGGTCGTCGTGGCGACGAGGAAAACTTGGTTCGGCTGGCGCGGCCTGATTCAAATGGCTCATTGCAGGCAATGGGGGCGGTCACGCGAGCCGTTTCTGCTGAATTGATTTCTGATCGCCCGATCGAATACACCACTTCGATGGTGGAGTCGGCGCGTCGAAGTGAAACTCACTTCCGTCAAATGGCGGAGTCGGCGCCGAGGGCTGCGGCAGAGGTCGCGCTACAAAATGCAGAGTTCGCAAAGCAATGGGCGGAGCTTGCGACTGACTACATCGAATTGGCAGATCGTGTTCGAACTGCAAAAACAAAATTGTCTGCGACCCAGCAAGACTACGACGACGTCAATGCAAAGATCGAAAAGTATGGCCTGACACCGACGATCGGAATTCTGCTTCGTCATAAGAAAGAACAGCTAGACCGCTGGCAAGCGAAGGACTCGCAAACCGGTTGGGTACGTGAGGCTCTGCAACGGTCACGCGAGTCACAGCTTGATTTAGAGCTGGTGCGGCACGACGGAACACACCCGCTGGATCAGGCGGTCGCGGTGTTGAACGACAACGGGTTGGACGCGAGCAAGCCAGAGCAGCAAGTTCTGTTTGGCCAGGTACAACAACTTCTTTCTGATCGTGGACACTGGTTGACTGCACTTTGGACGGGGCATCGCAATTACCAGGATAAGCTGACGGAGATTGATGCGGTGACGTCGGCGTCGGTTCAGCTCACCAAAAACTATCGCACATTGATCAATCGCCATGTGATTTGGATTCGCAGTGGCGACCCGATCGGATGGGATTCGATTCGCAAGTTGAGTTCCGGATTGGCTTCGCTTTTCAATTCGAATCGTGGTTCGGAATTTGGGTTTGCGCTCCAGCAAAAGGTGGGAATCAACACCGCATCGGGAGTGGTCGTGTTGGTCGCAACCGTCGTTTTGTTGGTGATACGATGGCGGGCGAAGTCGTTGCTGATCGGGATCGGCAGCAAGACCCGTTTGCGTGAATCAACCAAGTCGACTCGGAAGCTGGTCGCGAGTGGGCTGACGGTCTTGGTCGCGATGATTGTTCCTGGCGTATTGCTGAGCTTTGCCAGTTGGCTGAGCAGCGGATACGTGTCCGAATCGTTGTTGCAGGCGTCCAGCGGTTTGTATGCGTGCAGCTTGATCGCATTGATGGTTGAATTGCCGCGTCAGTTGCTGCGTGATCACGGATTGGTTGACAAGCATTTGGGAGTGGAGCTGCCGCAGCGTCAACGAGCAAGTCAATACTTGATGATCGTGGGTACCGGACTGGTGCTAAGTGCCTATGTCGTCACCGTGACTGGTCTGATCGATCAAGGCATGTGGCGAGAATCGGTATCGCGGATCGGGTTGATGTTGACGCTAATGCTGGTGGCGTGGACGTTTCACCGTGCACTTCAACCAGGAACCGGGATTTTGGACCCGATTGTCGAGACATTTGGCGGTGCCATTGTCCAGCGGATTCGTCTGGTGATTTATCTTTTGATCATCGCATCACCGCTGGCGATCGCGTTCTTGTCAGCGATCGGTTACGGCTTCACCGCGCAGGAAATTATTCTGCGTTTCGCGGTAACGTTCTCTGTCGGGTTGATTGCGGCGATTCTTTGGCCGGCGGCGAAGATTCTGTCAGCTCACGCGTGGCGAGTCCTGACAGGTGCCTCTTTACCGCAGCGCAAGTTTGACGAGTATGGCGAAATCGAACCGACACACGAAATCGACTTGTCGGGAGGATTGTATTTAGATCTGAAGCACCAGATCGCGTTCCTGTGTCAATGCGGATTGGTGGTCGCAGGGGTGGTCTTGGTTGGGATGCTTTGGATTGACGTGTTCCCGAATTTGAGGATGGGAAACCCGGTGGTTTGGACGGTAACCGATACCGTGACACAACCCTCAATGGACGCCAGCGGGCAAACGATGATGCAGGCGACGGTCAAGGAAACGCCCGTCACATTGGTCCATTGTCTCTTTGCCGCGGTGACGCTATTTGTCGCATTTCAAGTCGCCAAACTGCTGCCAGCACTGTTCGACGCGTTGGTGCTTCAGCGAGTGTCATTTGATGAAGGCATGGAGCACTTCTCGTTGGTGCTCGGGCGGTGTTTATTGTTTGGTGTGGGATGCCTGATCTCGCTCAACTGGTTGGGCGTGCGTTGGCAAACGGTCCAGTGGTTGGCCGTTGGGCTGACGATTGGGCTTGGATTTGGGCTGCAAGATATGGTGCGCAATGTCTTTGGCGGATTGATTGTGTTGTTCGAAAAGCCAGCCGGGCTGGGCGATCTGATTACCGTCGGGCGAATCACCGGACGCGTTGCCAAGCAGCACTTGCGAACGACAGTCCTGACCGACGATGACGGTCGCGAGAATATCATTCCGAACAAAAAGTTTGTGACCGACGATGTCGTCAACTGGATGGGCGCCGGCCGACTGACTGTGATTCCGATCGAAGTTGCGGTGACCAAAGACGAACGGCCGGCAGATATCTGTCGGACGTTGCAAGAATTCGCGGTCGCGCAGGACGATATACTGATGTTGCCGGCGCCGCAGGCGACCTTGGTTTGTATCTCGAAAGTCTCGCAACGGATCGAAATCCGTGTTTGGATCGAAGAGTCAACGACCGCCGTCGGGTTCCGCAACAATCTGCTAAAACGTGTTCGCAAGTATCTGAGCGACATCAACATGCTTGCTGACGAACAACCGGAGCAGCCAGTGATGCGAGATCTGGCGAAGGATCCGGCGAGCTTTCCAAAGAGTGGACGACGATCAGGGGCGGCATGACAGACGATTTTCTCGAGCGTGTGCGGCAGCTAGTCACCGAGGGCAAGAAGGTTGCCGCGGTTCGTTTGGTGCGTGAACGTCAGCGCTGTACGCTGCGAGAAGCATTGGACGTTGTTGATTCGATCGAATGCGGCGAACAGGTCGAGCTTGGCGAACAGGTCAATACGCTTGACGATGACGAAATGGATCGGGTGCTGGATGCGATCGAGCAAGGCCGAACCCTCGCCGCAATCAAGCTCTATCGTGAAGCGACTGGGCGAGATTTGCGCGAGTCGAAAGAGTTTGTCGAGAACCTGATACGTCGTATGGGGAGTGGTTCGCCCAAGTCGACGTCCGGCGGATGCTTTGGACTGTTGATGATCGCAGCAAGTCTTGCTGCTGCCCCTATTTTGGTGTTTTGTTGGGGCCTGCGATAGGGTTCGGTCGATCCACGTTAGCTTTGCGAAGCACCAGGATATGGTAAGCTGGTGAGCAATCGATTGCCCCTTGTCCGACATCTTTGACTGTTAAATTGAAATGGTGAGCAATACGCTCCAAAGCACCAAAGAGCAGGTTGAGATTTCCTGCAAGTCTTGCGGGTCAAAGCTGCTGCTCAGTGCCCATCAGTTATCGACGGTGTGTCCGTATTGCGGTTCGCCTTCGGTGATCTCGCGGCCGCCGAGTGAAGACATTCCGTCGCCGACGTTTGTGATTGGGTTCCAAATTGACCGCGAGCGTGCGAGTGAGCTTGCACGCGCGTGGCTTCGTCGTGGAAACTGGTTGGCGCCGACATCGTTTAAGAAAGCCCTGCCGAACTTGATTCAGGGCATCTACTTGCCCGTCTATCTGTACGGGACGACGGCCCATTCGCGGTATTTTGCGAAGATCGGCGAGAACTACACCGAGACCGAAACGTACACGACGCGTGATGCCAACGGCAAAACAGTCACTCGGACACGTACGGTGACGAAGACCGAGTATCGTTCGTTGCAGGGGCAGCACGCAACCTATGTGATGGATGTGATCGTCTCGGCGTCAAAGGGAGTCAGTAACGCTAAGTTTCAAGAGATTGAACCGTACGACCTGCGAGCGATCCGGCGTTTTCAGCCTTCGATGATCGCCGGTTGGACCGCCGAAGAGCCGTCGCGCAGTCAAGCGGAATGCTTTGGGTTGGCTCGTCAGGAAACGCATGAGTTGATTCAGCGAAAGCTGCGTGAGTTCATGCCCGGCGATTCACACCGCGACCTTCAATTTGACACTCAGTTCAGTCGCGAGTTTATCGATTTTGCTTTGTTGCCAGTGTGGTGTTTTGCGGTGCGATATAGCGAGGACAAGCCACCGATTCAAATCTTGGTGAATGGCCAAACGGGACGTGTCGCTGGCAAAGCTCCGGTGTCTGCCGCCAAGATTGGATCATTGGTGGTTGGGGTGCTGATTTTCTTTGTCGTGATTGCATTGTTCGCTGTTTTGATGGGGCAAGGTTAGGCGATGGATGTAGCAATCATGACTTGCGAGCAATGTGAAACGCCGCTTGAAAAAGGCGACTTGAGATGTTCGGTCTGTGGGTTTACGGCACCGTTGGCGCATCACCATGTCGTCGTCGAGAAAAAGCAGGTGTTGCGCTGCACCGGTTGTGGTGCGGCGATCGCTTACGACGCCAAGCGACAGGCCCCAGCGTGTTCGTTTTGCAATAGCTTGGTGAAGCTTGAGACGATTGAGGATCCGGTCGAGCAGACTGAAGGCTACTTGCCATTCACAGTGACATCAGACGACGCGCGGCGGGCGTTACAAGCTTGGCTGAACTCACTCGGCTGGTTTCGTCCGTCGGATTTAACGTCATCGGCACAGATACGTGAGTTAAAACCGCTTTGGTGGGTCGCTTGGGCGTTTGATGCTGATGCCGTGGTCAGCTGGACGGCGGATTCGAACCATGGGAGTCGCCGGTCGGCCTGGGCACCGCATGCGGGCCAATCACAATGTCGATTTCGACAGGTATTGACCTCCGCTTCACGTGGGTTGTCACAATTAGAGGCTTCGCGAGTTTCCGATGGTGTGAATTTGCAGCAGGTTCATTCCGAACCGATGGGCGCCGATGATGCGGTCATTGAGCAATTCGATACCCAGCGGTCGCAGGCGAGACAGCAGATCGCAAATGCGGTTTATGACGAGGCAAAGCAAGCTGTCCGTAGCGAAGTACCTGGGACTTCGATTCGTAACTTGAACATCTCGTTGGTAGTGACCGGACTGACATCAAAGCGTCTGTCATTGCCAGCCTATGTGATGGCGTACCAATACAAGGAGCGATTGTATCGGGTGGTGATCTGTGGCCAGGACACCAAGTTTCTTGTCGGCAACGCGCCGTACTCGGTCTTTAAGATGGTGATGGTTGGGTTGGTGATCGGCTTGGTGGCGATCATTTTTTTGGGAATCGCGGCATCGAGTTGATCATGTTTCAATTCGGTGGTTATTCGCTTCCGAGATCGCGTTCTTCGACAGCGGCGGGCGTTGCTTCCACCGTCGTTGCGTTGCCATGTTGAGGCGAAATCAGCGGGGGCGACGTCGCAGAGTTTGGAAACTGACTGAGCAGGATGATCTTCTGCCAGATCTTTCTCGACAGGCCGGTTGTCAATTGTTCGACTTCACCAACGGCGGCGACTGCAACGGCATCGTCGAAGCGTTGGACATAAAGTGCCGCGATCTTGCCGATCAGCGACAACATTTCGCTGCAGTAGTCTAGATAACGATTCAGCTCGAACGCGGTCATCGCCTCGGTCGGCGAGTGCGCGGCGACTTGGTAGCCTTCGAGCGTACGTTCGGGGTCTTTGGTAAGTTGGTGCATGTCGATCACATGGGCCAGCGACCGAAGTTTGTGAATCGCCATAAGTGCTCGTCGGCGTTTGATGCGTACTTCCAGACTGATCAGGAAGTAAATGGTCGCCGCGAGTACGAGCAGTGCGTTGGTTCCGGCATCGAGCATTCCCAGCAAATCTGGCCATCCGATCGATTCGTCTTTGAAACGAACGGAGTGAGTGACGGACCAGATCATCGCAGCGACGATTAGCACGACCAGGGCGGCGAGGCTGTACCCGACGAAGCGAATCCACAAAACGGCTTCGTTGATTTCGCTTGCCGTTTTCGCGGATTGTTGAGCAACCTCGCGGAGTTGTTTACAGAGTTTCGAGATGCCGCGATTGGCAAATCGGTCTTCGATTCGGAAATCGAGTGCGACCACCGTGGTGAGGATCGCATCTTCGCGAAGTTGTAGGTCGGAGTTCACTGCTCTCGTTTATCGCATTCGATGAATGCGAAAGCGTTGTGATTGTGGATCGATTCGTAGTTTTCGCTGCTGCACTGGTACCAGACGATGCGGTCGTCATTATTAAGCGCGACGGCGAGGTCACGGACGATGTCCTCGACAAATTTCGGATTTTCGTATGCTTTTTCGGTGACCCATTTTTCATCGGGACGCTTCAGCACGCTGAATACTTGGGTCGAGGCGCACTTTTCGACGATTGAAAAGAGTTCTTCGATCCACAGATTTACGCCATCGGCCATGCGGACCTTCACGGTCATGTCGCAGCGTTGGTTGTGGGCGCCGTATTCGGAGATTTCTTTCGAGCACGGGCACAAGCTTGTCGCTGGGACTTTCAACGTCATGACGAAGTCGTCAGTGCCATTGCTGGCCAGTTCAAACGCTACATCGAAATCGAGCTTGCCAGACTGCCCCGTCACAGGAGCTTTCTTGTTGATGAAGTAGGGAAACGTCAATTCCAGGTAAGCGTCTTCGGAACCCAGTTTTTCCTTCATCCGATTGGTTACCAACGACAGCGTGTCACTGCACAGCTCTTCGTGGAACTCGTTAAGCACTTCCAAGAACCGCGACATGTGCGTGCCTTTGACGTCATGCGGCAAGGACACGAACATGTTGATTGTAGCGACGGTATGCAGGAACTCGTTGCCTTTGCCGGATCCCGGTGTTCGAAGCGAAATCGGATAGCGAACGTTTGTCACGCCGACTTTATTGATCGCGACTTGGCGTCGGTCACCCGTGGATTGGATATCGGGCAGCGGCGTGGAATTGATCGAAGGGTTAGTCATGATTCATTCAGCTCGTTCGGCTCGGGAAGCCCGTGTTCGAATCGGCAAACGGATTGTCCAATTCGCGAGGTCAGGACTCGGCGTGAAGGCGTTTGGTTTTGACTGGGAGTGACGATGATTTGATTGCGTGCCGATGCCAATACGAACCATTGCTGATGCGTGGCTCGCCGCAGTCATTGTCGATCGATTCGACAAGCTTGCGGCGAAGCATTGCATGGCACTGCTCGCTTGGCACTGCTCCCAAACGTTCTACGGCTCTTAAACAGTCAAGCTCAAGCAGGCGGCAGCCGTGGGCGAGCCTTCGAGAGCTGGCGGGATGCGGTGTTTGCAAATACTGTGTTTGCAAGTGGAAAGCGAACACCCAATGTTGATCCCAGCCGTGTTAGTTTGACGCGCCGGCAACCCCTTCACAATGGGGAACGGCTGGATGCGTGCAAAACCCCACTAAAAGACAGCAAGAATTCCATTTTTCGAATGCCATCGGGCTCCCCGACTGGGGGCAAGCTGGCAGTCGTTTAGTTCAATTTTTCCGCTTCGGCAAAGCATTCGGCGGCCAAGTCTTCTTCGCCAAGTTGCTGATGGACCCAGCCAAGGGATTCTAGGGCGGCCCTTTGGCGGGCACCATGGCTGACCAAAACGGCTTGAAGCAAATACGCTTTGGCTCGCTGAAGGTCGCCTTGTTGGGCGAGCAGGTCGCCGTAGGCGAACGTCGCGCGATCGAATCCGCCCGCTTCGAACAACTCTGCGAACTCTTGCATTGCCTGTTCCGTCTGTCCTGTCTTTGCCAGGCTGTCCGCCAGCACGTAGCGGCTTTCCGGATCGCCATCGATCAATCGCAAGCTGTCGTTTGCATGTCGGATCGCTTCGTCAAATTTGCCAGCCCAATGAGTTAATTTGGCGAGGTTCCGAAATGCGATTCCCTGCTGTTCACGGTCGATCGACTGATGAACCGCGTCAGCCGTTTGGGCAAAGGTTTGCGGGTCGACTGGAGTTGCTACGATGCCTGCGTCGTGAAACGAGTCAATGAGTAGCTTGGCCAATTCGCCGTGGCTATCGATTGTGGGATGGACGTGGTCAAGAAACCGTTCCGCGCCATAACATCGGTGTCCGAACTGTTGCAGCGAATTTTTTGATAAGTGCTCTGCGAAATCGACGCAGATCACTCCTGGCGAAGTGGCGAACTCGCGAATGGTTGATTGCACCGAAGACGTCGCCCGAAGGGGGCAGATGTCTTCGTCGATCGCGGTGCGGAAATGCCGCTCTGCTTCGTCGTATTGCTGACGTTCGAACAGTCCTTTGCCAAGCAAGTAGTGCGCTAACGCGTGCCGTGGCTGTGCTTCGACAACTGACGTTAAGATCGCGATCGAATCGTCAACAGCGCCGACGGCGAGCATGTCTTTCGCTGTCGCAATGCCGTCCAACATTTCGTCGGCTTTTCCGGTTGCCAGGCCGGTCGAGAACTCTGACTTAAAGGGCTCGCAGTCACGAAGATTGCTGTCGGGGATGACGATAGCCAATTTCGCCCCGGATTGTGCCGCGATCTGTTGCATCCGTCCCAAGTTGAACGCGAGGTGGCGATTGACCCCGCGGTGCCAGTTGTCATCGCGAGTGTAGCTGGACGGTCCGACGCTGTGGTTCAGTATTTCGTCAACGTCGCCGGACAATTCGGTGCGTTGGCCGCCGCCAGAAATCGGAATTTCATTGGAGATCCAGCGGTCCGCGAACAGTTGGCTTGCCTGGCCGAGTCTGGTTTGCAGGGCGATTGATGAAACCAAGGGCAGCAGTGTTGCATCACGCAGCGATTCGCCATAGGTCCGCCATTCGAGGAATTCGTTCTGTCCCGTGTAGACAACGAACAGGTCCACGTCATAGGGGGAAAACTGTTCCATCACAACGGCCACGCGATAACTTGCGTAGCTGATCGCACCTGCGTTAATGACTTCCCAGTTTCGGCTTGGATCAGATTTGGGAAGCAATTGCCGAAGCCATCCAGCGAACGAAGTCGAATCATGGAAAGGCCGGCCGTAGGTCGTCGAACCGCCCAAGCAGACGATCCGATAGGTGTCTTTTGGTTTTTCAGCGGTGAAGGATTGTGGGTTGAACCAAACGAGTTTTGCCGGGTTGATGCCGACCGTGGTTGGCGTAGATTCAGGGCCCTGATGTTGAACTAGTAGTGGGACCGATGTGGAAAAGCCGACAAAGGGATCGGGTGGCGGCGGAGGTTGCCAAACGAGACGCAGGAAAACTTCGGCCACTGACAGCGACATCAGCATCACGATTGCCGCAAAAACGATTTTTTTGCGAGTGCTCAGACGCACGTTAGGCCGATCGGAAATCGGTGATGCTTTAGGATTCTTCAACGGGTTTTGACCTTTTCTACAATTGACGCTTCTTCGAATGGCAAAGAAACGCACGCAATCTTCGGACGCCCTGATTGTCTCCCCCGGCCCGACCGCAAATCAAGTCATTGATGCGAGCGGGAAATGTTTGACGGTTCCAGAGGACTGGTCGCTGTTACCGCCAGGCGACGCAGGGCTGACGCGACGTGTGAAGGCAGCCGGACCAACATGGACGGTCAAGGAAAAACGCGGGCGTCGGACGTTTTCCAAAGGCGTCTGGGCCGCGACGAAGCAGATCGAATCGGCGCGTGCGACACTGGACCAAGAGCGTTCAACAGAAGCGTACGCGAAACGTCGTGTGCGTGACGTCGAACGCCGAGAAAAAAAACAGCAAGAGTATGTCGAGGATTTTGAATCCGCTGTGTCGCAGTTCTTGGCGTTTGACGCGACGTATCAAGCAATGGCGGCAAAGCTGGCGAAACTTGTCACCGAACACGCTACTCCGGTTGGCAGTGGAACGGTGGCGAGAACGGAACGGATTCCGATCGAGCGACGTGCCGAATCGGCGGTGATTGCTTGGATGCGGCATCAAACGACGGCGTATGACGACATGGTCATTCCGCGAGTGAAAGGCAAACGCCGCGAAGTGCGTCGGATGCTGGCGGAGCAATCACGAAAGATCTTGGTCGCCTACCGCCAAGGCAAGCCGGTCGATCCAAAGGCTTGCCCGCTGTACCTGGCACTCAACCGCACCGAAGAATAGGCACCGGAAAAAGGTGCGAGAAAGTCGATGCGGTTTCGAAGGCGAATGCGTCACGCGTGGCAGCAGGATGACGTGGTGCTTGGTGTCTGATCGTATTCGTCATGACGTTTCCACCACATGCTCGTTTCATTGCGGCCCTTTGAAGCTCGGTCTAGCCATTGATACGGCGTCCACAAGACGTCGAGTCCACGAGAGAAGGCCGAGTAGGTGTGGTAGACGGTTCCATTTTCGAGTTCGAACGCACTCATGCCAGGACGTTCACGAACGTAAGTCGCGATGTCCGCGCCGGTCATCGACGCGTTGATGCCCAGCGGCGTGTCGGCCATCTTGGTTTGGAATTCATCTGCTGCACCGATTTGCCATACCGGTTCGTCTTGGTAGTTGTAGTTAATCCCGGTTTCGTATTGCTGCTCTTTGGTGAAACCGACTCCAAAGTCTTGATTGAAATCACTGCCGCCAGACGAAACCCATGGGAACGTCCAACCCATGCGTTTTTTGTAGGCGTTCAGTTTTGCCAGCGGTGCCCGTGAAACGGCAATGAACGTCACATCGTGGTTGGCCAAGTGAGTATGAATCCCGTTGAAGGTATCGGCGATTGAAGAGCACGAGACACAACCGGCATCGTAGTCGGGGCCAAACATGAAGTGGTAAACCAACAACTGACTGCGTCCGTCGAACAAGTCAACGAGTGTTGCCGGCCCGCATTCGGTTTCAAACTCGTAGGCTTTGTCGATTTGGACACAGGGCAAGTCGAGTCGGCGCTTGGCCAACTCGTCACTTCGCTTTGTTAGTTCCTTCTCTGCTTCAAGCAATTCCGTGCGGGCGAGGTTCCAAGCTTCACGACTGACGACTTTACGCTGCATGACTGTTTCTCCGTGCGATGGAAAGGATTAACCGAAAGGCCTGTTTACGAATGGCACTGCGACGTGCCCAAATCAACGCAGCGATTGCTGCGATACAGAACGCGATCCAAAGCCATCGCAGTACGATGGCAGTTGTCAGGCTGATTCCGACCCCCGTCCACAACGCGACATAGGCCGCAACGCAAGCGGGACATTTCGGTAGGAATAAAAACGCCCCGGTGGGCAAGCACCAGGAAATGGCATCACGAAAACGCCTGGAACCGGCCCACTTGTCACAATGGCAAGGCATTATGCCCGCTCCGATTTTTGCTCGGCCAATTGTCGGCAGCGTTCGATCCAATACTCCCAGCCGATTGGCATTTGTTGCAGGTGTTGTTGTTCGATCAGGCCGACCGCTTGATGGCGGAATGTCAGCTTGGTCATGGTGCCTTCGGCAGCAAGGCGATAGGAGAGATGATTTGTCGCGGCGAAGGACATCATCAACGGACCACAGATTTCGATCAATCTTGGAGGTTTGATGACTTGGATATGTCCCCAAAAATGTCCCGCGTCGTTGCCAAGATCGCGGTACCAACGCCCGCCCGGCCAAGCCTCGAGCTTCATCGGAAACGGTTTTCCGTCAGGCATTTCGCAGTCGTCACCGAGTTGTTCCAAGACGGCTTCGAATGCCAACTCGATTGGGGCATCAATGTCGATCTCCCGTTCGATCGTAAACGTTTCGATCTCAATTTGGCTGGTAGGCGTTTTGATCATAAGGACTCGTGAAGGTAGATCAGTACTAGTTGCTTTCACGCAGGGATTTGGCCCGCTGTTCGGCCTTGGCTTTGATACGAGCCAATTGGTGATCCCAATGTGATTCGAATTCCTTGACCCATTCAAAGACGGTTTTCAACGAGTTGGCCTCGAGTTTGTAGATCCTCTGCTTGCCTTGACGATCAACCGAAACCATGCCGACATCGTGGAGGACGCCGAGATGTTTGGAGACTGATGATTGGGCAAGTCCCGTCAGATCAACCATCGTTCCGACAGGCAACGGACCACGCTTTGCCAGCAGCGAAACGATTTCGCGACGCTTGGGCTCGGCGATGGCAGTGAAGACGTCTGTGTTCGTGGGGGTCGGTGACATGCTGTGAACATATTCCGTTAACGGAATATGTCAAGTTCTGGGACACCGTTTTGGTCAAACCGCTTTTTGAGCGATCAAAGAATCACCAAAAAAGAAAGCCCGTCCGGCCATTCGGTCGATGGCCGGGCGGGCTTGAGGAAGGCCATGTGAGCGCGCACGAGACAAGTTCGCTCGTGCTGTTTTGCCTATGGTATCGTTTTTGCCGCGATTATTTGGCGAGCAAGTCCTCGACGATTTCGTCGAGCTGCAGCCCCGAGAAATCCAAGGCGACGACTTTACCCTTTTGGTCGATGACCGCGACGAAGGGCATCGAGACGAGTCCGAACTCGGCGGCGACTGGGTTCGCGACTTCACCGGTTGTCGAAGAGACGCTACGCATACTTGGGAATGTGATTTTATTGACGGCGACGAACTCGCGAACGGGCGAGTTTTCGCTGTCCAGGTTCATCCCGATGATTGCAATTTGCTCAGGAGCCTTTTGTTGGACCTGCATCAATCGCGGAATAATCTGTAGAGAGACCGGGAATTGTGTGGCCCAGAATGGCATCAGCACCACCTTGCCCTGATAGTCGGACGAGGTCAGGTCTTGATCGACGATGACAGGGTATTGGGTGAAGTCAAAGTCGGCGCCGATGATCTTCTGGCGGGCCAACATCGCCTGCTTGGCGGCTTCGATTTCATTGGCAATCGTCGAGTTGTTTGGGGGGAAATTTTCGGTCAACAAGTCATACGTCGTTTTGACGAAGGCCGGTCGATTGAAGACTTCCAGGTGCAGCGACGATTCCAGCAGAAACTGAACGGTGATAATGTCGGGCGAATCGTTGAGTAGTTCTTCGACGACATCGGTCCAGCGTTCGACGGCGACTTGGTCGTTATCCAGGATCGCGTCAAGCAATCGCCGAGCGCGGTCAAACTTTGCTGTCCCAGCGGCATCGGCGGCGATTTTGGCCACTGTGGGATCGCTGGAGTTGCCGTACAGTTCGAGCAGCATGCCGCGGATTTCGGCAGCTTGGTCGATCATGCCGTAGTCGCTGAGCGTCTGTCGGGCTTCGGCCAGCATCAGTACCGCCGGGATGTCAGCGTTCGCGGTTGGCTGCATCGATTTAACCAATTCGACGACTTCGTTGGCTGCTTTGTCACTGCCGCCGCGGAGCGAGTCGAGGGCGAATCCGATTAGCACGATTCGGCTGTCGCCAGCGACGGAGGGGATTGGTGAGTTCAGATTTGTTGTGGCCAGTTTCTTGAGCGCTTTGGCACTCTTTAGGTCGCCCATTGAAGCAAGGTGGGAGAGCGACTGGAGTTGTCCGCGAAGGCCAGCCGTTTTCTGTTGTTCATTGGCGTCCGCGTGATTGAGGAGTTGTTCGGAGGCTTCAAGCTTCTTTTTGGCGATCGCTTCAAGCATTCGGCTGATGTCGACAGGGTCTTTCAGCTGGGTTTTTCCACTGCCGATGTTTCGCATGTCGATGTCGCAGAATTCCAGCCACTCAATCAGTTCCTCGGGCGTAAAGTCCTTGCGGAGTTGGCGGCGATTCAAATCGCTGGCAAGATCTTTTTTCGGCGTTTCTTGGTTCAGCGAAAACATCGAATCCAGCGTTGGCGCAGCCGTTGATGGAGGCGTTTGCGGGAGTTCTTCGACATCGCTAGAGCCGGCGTCTTTGTCGGCAGAAGCTGAGCCCAGGTCGCTTGAACCGGGGGCTAGGTTGGCGGGTGGCAGGTTTTCATCAGATTTACTGACCCGCAAAAGGTCCGATTCGTTTGATGGACTCGCGTCGGGTTGGGCCGCGTTAGCGTTTTCATTTTCGGGTTTGGACGTGCAGCCAACTGTCAGGCAGCCAATTGCCAGGCAGGCGAGCAAGCAAGACGAAACGGGGATCGAAAGTTGTTGGTGGCGGAACATGCCAATGCCAGTGATGCGATGAAATCGATTGAAAACGTTCGTACGAGCGACCTCGCCGAATGTCTCAAGTTTCCACAATCCGCACTTCCCCGTCCATACGAATTACCCAGTCTGCCTTGACGTCGGATCGGGAAAACGCCTATCGGATCGATCATGAAAACGGGACAAACTATCGCCGTGCAGCGTCCCAGCCGATGGGACAAACCGCTCGACGCATCGATGAGTGATGCGGATGTTGCTTGGCTGCGCACCCGTTCGCCCTTCAATGCCATGGATCGGTCTGCATTTCCGAAGGCGACCCCTCTGGAAGGGATCCTGCAATACGATTGTCGTTTGCATCGCGTTGAGCCGGGCGAGGTGATCGTTCGTGAAGGCGATTATGGCAATAGCGCGTTCTTGGTGATCACTGGCAGCGTGCGCGCGATGGTGGATTCGCTTCCAGAAAAACAGCTTGGGCGCGAAGCCACACGCGTCATCGACTGGCTGGAGTCGCTCAAGCGATACCTCGGTCGGTCACCATTTCGGGAAAGCAGGACGCCTGAGCAAGTCAGCATCAATGCGACGGATGATCGCACGAATTTGATTCGCGACATTGATGATCGCAAGGCAGTGTTTTTGCAGGACACCGATGCGATTTTTCATCGCTACGAAAATGTTGCGTTGGGACCGGGAGAGCTTTTCGGCGAAGTCGCGGCGATGTATCGGTCACCACGGACAGCGACGGTGATCGCAGAAACCGAAGCGGCGTTGTTGGAAATCCGCTGGCAGGGTCTTCGTATCTTGCGTCGCGATCGCAAGTTTGCTGACACCTTGGAAACACATTACCGAAAACATTGGCTGCCGCTGCATCTGCGTGAAATTCCGCTGTTGCGTTTTCTGCCCGAAGAAAACTTGTCGCGTGTGATCGAGTCTACGCAATTACGCTCGTATGGTCGTTTGGAGTGGAACGCCGACTACAAAAAAACGCGACAGTTGCCACCGAACGAGCAAATCGCCAAAGAGCCATTGGTGATGGAACAGGGCCAATACCCCACCGAATTGATCGTCGTACGGAGCGGTTTTGGCAGGACTTGTGTCCGTCACGGTGCCGGTCATCAAACCACGGCATACTTGGGAAAAGGCCATTTCTTTGGACTCGAAGAGATCGCGTACAACGCGCTTCGTCCCGAGTCGATGCCGTCGATACCTTATCAGCAATCCTTGCGTGCGGTGGGGTTCTTGGACGCATTGGCGATTCCAGTTGAAGTCGTCGCGGCGGAGATTTTGCCTCATGTTCGCAAAAGCGAACTTCCCGAAGTCGCCCGCCATTTGATTGGCACAACGGATTCGTCAAAAAGAACAACCGCCGAGCGTCGCAGGCATCGCAGCGACCAGCGTAGCGAAGCGTCCGATGGGGCGCGCAACGTCAATCACAAAGACATCGATCATTCGATGGGCAGTTCGTTCGATTCAACCAGTCTGCTGGAGTTCGTTGTTCAGAACCGGTTTAACAATGGGCGTGACGCGATGGTGATCGATCTGCATCGCTGTACGCGATGTGACGATTGCGTCCGTGCCTGCGCCGATGTGCATGACAACAACCCGCGTTTCGTTCGCCAGGGAGCCGTCCACGATCGGTTGCAGTTCGTGCAGGCGTGCATGCATTGCAGTGACCCGGTGTGCATGATTGGTTGTCCGACTGGGGCGATCGCTCGTGACCAAAACACTGGCGTCGTTTCGATTCACGATTCGATATGTGTCGGGTGCGGCGTTTGTTCCGCGGCCTGTCCCTATCAAAACATTGCGATGGTCGAGATCAGTGACAAACGCGGGCGAGCCTACGTTGACGAACAGTCAGGTCGACCGATCAAGAAAGCGACCAAATGCGACCAGTGCAGCGGATTGCCATCGGGGCCCGCCTGTGTTGCGGCTTGTCCGCATGACGCATTGGTGCGAATTGATTTGAGCGAATCCAAGCCGCTGACCGAATGGCTGGAGAACAGGAGCTAGCCATGTTTCGATTCAAGCCTCTATCAATTCGCCGTCGTCGTCTCATCGCGATCAGTGTCGTGATGGTCGCGATCGCGTTGATGTATCAATGGGTTCGCTTCGAGCGGGATTCGTTGGGCAAGCCGGCATTCGTTTCAGGGTTCGCGACCTTGGCAGGGATCGGCTTGTTGGTGTTGTTGGGAGTTCGGCGTCGGATTCCGTTTTGGAAACTCGGGCGGGTCAGCACCTGGACTCAGGTGCACGTTTACACCGGTGTTTTCACGACCGCAGTCTTTGTGATGCATGTACCGACTTTGGTTGGCGGCGGCATGTTTGAATGTTTTTTATCGATCATCTTTTTGATGGTTTCGGCAAGTGGTTTCTATGGGTTGTATGTCAGCAGGACCTTGCCAAAAAGATTGACGGCGGTTGGCAGCGAACACCGGTTTGATCGAGTGACTTGGACGAGGCGGGAGCTTGCCAAACTTGCCGAGTCTACATTTCAGCAGATTCATGAGCCATCGGCAAAGAAAGTGTTGGAGGCGTTTTATCACCGTCACTTGGTGCCGTTCTTTGGTGAACGGCCCTCGCTTGCCTACGTTTTGATTCCATCGGGAAATCGGCGACGTCGATTGCTTGGCGATCTGGGAAATCTGCATCGCTATTTGGAGCAGGACGGCCGAAGCGTTGCTGGCAAGTTCGCTGCGCTTGTCCGGCAACGTGATGACTTGGACTATCAATTTGCGTTGCAGTTGCGGTTGCGAGTGTGGATCGTCTTTCACGCGATGCTGTCCAGCGTTTTGCTGGTCGCTGCTCTACTGCATCTGGCGATCGTGCTTCACTTCGCTTGGTAAACACCCTGACTTTCTTGATCGACGTCTAGCACGATGCGTGAAAATGAAATCGCAATTCCAGAACCGCCCGCCGATGATCGTCCAAACGATCGCTGGCAGGTTGACGTTGATCAGCAGCGGTTGCTGACTTGGAACGGTCGGCGACGACGTTGGTTCTGGGGGGGAAGTGTCGGCACGTTGGCGTTGTGCTTGTCCAGCATGTTGTTGATTCCACCAACCACAATGATCAAGCCGGGAAAGCTTGCCGCTCCCCACGCCCAGATCTTGTCCGGTTCGGTTGGCAAAGAACGCTGCGGTGCCTGTCACGACGGTGCATCGCTAGGAATCGCAAACTGGTTTTCGGGTGCCACGATCGGTCATGCAGGTGTCAAGCAAACCGAACTCTGTTTGAACTGCCACCATCGCACGATCAGTCCGAACTTGGCTCGGTCGGCGCACAACCTTCCCGCCTCGGTTCGCAATCAGCTCAGCGAAGCGTTTCGCGAATCGGCCAAGAAACGCGGTGACAACCAAGGTGCGTTTTCGCTTGCTTCGGCACGGAAATCGATCGACCAAGACAACTTGGAATGCAATGTTTGCCACCAAGAACATCATGGTATCGAAGGCACTTTGCTGGCCATTACCGATCAACAATGCCAGGCTTGCCACACCATCCAGTTTGGCTCTTTTGCAGAGTCGCATCCGCAGTGGGACGAGTGGCCCTATGGACGCGGCGGATCGCTTGCGTTCAGCCATGCGACTCATGAAGGGACCCATTTCCCGGGCTGGAAAAATGGTGCTGTTGCGTTTGATTGCAACCGTTGCCACCCCGACCGAAAAGCGATTGCGGGACTGCAAGCCAACCGACAGGGCGAGCTACTGCGGACGGTTGCGTTTGAAACCGGCTGTGCGTCTTGCCATGACGAGAGCATGTCGGTCGCTTCAGCGAGCGGAATCGCTGTGTTGGCAATCCCGATCATAGAAGCCGACGTGGCCGCATCGATTCCAGATTGGCCGACTTCGGCGATCGGATTTACTGATGGAAAGATTTCGCCGTTGATGGAGCTGTTGCTGCGGGCGGATCCGGTTGTCGCCGAAGCTTTGCATCAGGTCCCCGATGGCGACTTGTCGCGATTGCCGCCAGGCACGCCAAAGTCGAAAGCGATTACAAAAACGATCGCGGAGGCCACTGCCACGTTGATGTCTGAAATCAGCACGGATGGGCACCAAGCCTTGCTGCGTCGATTGGGCATTGTCGGCGGCGGGACCTTGCCCGTTCAGTCAATCCTTCGAACCTTGCCGCCGCAGCTGATCCAATCGGCTCGCGAGCGTTGGTTTGCCCAGAACCAAGTCACTGTCAATTCTATGCCAGCGCTGCGATTGGTGGCGGCGGGCGAAGATGACCTGCTAGGCGATGATTTGCTGAGCGGAAGTTTGCTTGACGAGCAGAGCGACGATGCGTTGCTGGATGATTCGCTGTTGGGCGATCCGCTATTAGGCGATCCATTGCTTGAAGGCGACGCCGTTGATCCACTGAAGCCGCCAGAACCAGGACACAGCCAGTCAGAGCGTCTTCCGGCGAGTTTCGATGCGACTCGGCTTGCCCAGGCGGGCGGTTGGTATCGCGACGATTTAACGATGACGATTCGCTATCGGGGCTCGGGCCATACCGATCCGGTGATGCAAGGATTGATCGAGATGTTCAGCGGATTAAGCGATGCGGATCAACTGAAAAAACGATTTATGGGGCTAGGTTCAGTCGACGCGTGTGTGCGTTGTCACGAAGGAGCGGTTCGACTTCCGGCGTCCTGGGAAGCACATCCGACAATTGGCGGAAAACGGGACTTCACCAAGTTTTCTCACCGCCCGCATTTAAATGTCTCTGAGCTTGGCCAGTGCACTTACTGCCACGAAGTCGCCAAGATTGATTCGGAATCCGCATCCACTGAGGCACACCAACAGGTAGACTTTAATCCGTTAGGTCAGCAAAAATGTGCGGCCTGTCATACGGCGCAAGCTGCAAGTGATCGATGCACGACCTGTCATCGTTATCACATCGAGCATTAGCAGTTTGTTGGATGATCGTTGTCAGTGTTCAGACATGTCGCTTCTTACAAATTAGAGAAGGCGACAGAGAACGCTGCACTTTTCGTTTTCGGAGCTGTGGAGCGGGATTCGATTCGATGCAAAGCTTTTCGACAGATTTTGAAATACCCGCGCCGCTGCGGCAGTACTGCGATGGCAAAGCAAAGTTGGTCATCGATTCGACGAGTAATCCGCAATCGATTCTGGATCGCATCGCCGCCGAGTACCCGAAGCTTTATCGTTCGATTTGTGACGAATCCGGAAAGCTCCGCAAACATTTGAACTTGTTCGTGAACGAAGATTTGATTTCGGGTTCACAGCTTGGTGAGATCGAACTGCGTCCCGGTGACGTCGTCGGAGTCTTTCAAGCAGTCTCTGGAGGCTGACAATGTCTGAGCGTGTGGTGCTGTGTATCGGGACGAAGAAAGGTTTGTTCGTTGCCGAGTCCGGGCGTGCTCGTGGGCGTTTCAATTTGCGCGGCCCGTTTGGTAGCGGCGTGGCGGTGTATTCGGCGCTGATCGACAATCGTTTCAGCCCGGTGATCTATGCGTCCAGTTGCAGTCCGTTTTTCGGAATGAACGTGTTGCGATCGACGGACCTTGGCAATCGTTTCAAGGAAACTCGTTCGGCGCCCGCGTTTCCAGGTGATGACGGTCGGGTGATGGGTAACATCTGGTCGATCGAGACCGGCAAAAACAAAAAAGAGCTTTGGTGCGGTGTTGAGCCGGCGTCGCTCTTTCACAGTGATGACAACGGCAACAGTTGGGAACTGGTTGCGGGGATCAGCCATCATGATCACGCAAGGAAATGGCAGCCCGGAAACGGCGGTCTGTGTCTGCATACGATCGTTCGTGATGGCGACCGGATGCACCTGGGGATATCAACAGGCGGGCACTACGTCAGCGAAGATGCCGGGCAGACTTTTAAAGCGGCGAACAAGGGGGTCGGTGCCGGATTTGTCCCCAACCCGTATCCCGAATTTGGACAGTGCGTCCATAAAATTGCGATGCATGAAAAGGCACCCGGTCGACTTTACATGCAGAACCATGGCGGATGGGATGATCGCCCCGGGATCGGAGTGTTGCGGAGCGATGACCATGGCCAGAATTGGTATTCGATCGCCGCAGGATTGCCTTCGGATTTTGGTTTCCCAATTGTCGTCCATCCGGACGATCCCGATGTCGTTTACGTGGTTCCGCTGGAAGGGACAACGCGAACGTGTCCCGGTGGGAAACCAGCGGTTTATCGCAGCCAGAACGGTGGCAAGTCATGGAAGAAACTGAACAAGGGCATGCCGAAGAAAGATAGCTATTTCACGGTACTGCGTGACGCGATGGACATTGACCGGATGAAGTCACCGGCGCTGTATTTCGGCACGACAACGGGCCAGTTGTGGATCGGCCGTGATGGCGGTGAGCAATGGGATTGCCTATTCGATTCGTTGCCGCCGATCAACTGCGTCAAAGCCGCAGTGGTGTGAGTGAACGTGTCCTCGAACGGTCATGGAACAAAAAAACTCGTCCCGCGTTTTGGCAGGACGAGTTTTTGTTTTGATAGGCGGTTGAAGCGGTGCCCTACTTGGTGAACGCTTCGTCGACGGTGCCGTCTTCGCTGATGTGGCCGGTGGCCCAGAGCACACCGCGGGCGATGAAGTCCAAGTAACGGTCGTCTTCAACGGTACCGTTTTGGTGTCCCAGCGAGGTGCTGAAGATGCGTGTTTCTTTCGGCCCATAGAGGTTGGTCCAGCCGACAACGGCGGTCGCTTTGGTCGGTTCCGCTTGTGGGTTGTCGCGAAGTGCGCGGCGGCTAGGTGGCAGAATCTGCTCGCCGCGAACGAGGACCGAGGTGCCCGAGAAGACCTGAACGTTGTTGTAAAGCTCTTCGTTGATCGTGGTCCAGGGTTTCAGACCTTTGAGGATTGGGTGATCACCGGAGTCGAAGTTGATTTCGATCGGCTGTTGTGGGCCGTGGCCTGTCGATTGGACGCCGATCATTTCATACCAGCCCGCGTTGTCGGCCCCTGGTTCGACAGGCTTGCCGTAGTCACCCCAGCGATAACTGTGCATCGCGCAGTGCAAGTTCACGGCAGGGACGCCATTCTCGTGAGTTGCCAAAATACGAGCCACATAGGGCTTTTCGGTAACCGAAGCCGAGCATTCGTCGTGGATCACGACGTCATAGCCTTCGGCCCAATCGTCTTTTTCATAGATGTCGAAGCGTGCATCGGTGCCGTTGGACGGGTTGTAAACGATGGTGACTTCGGACGGGATTCGTTTTTCGATACCCGATTTCAAGAGCTGTGTTTGGGTCTTGTAATCGTGGCAGCATCCGCCGGCGACCAGCAAGACTTTCAGTGATTGGTCAGCGGCAAACGCATTGACGCCGATCAGGCACGCGATCGAGAGAGACAGGAAGGAGCGGAACGTTCGATTCACGGCGGGGACTCGCTGGGTGATGGAGCTTCGAGGTGGGAAACGGAGAGCGTTTATTGTAGCCGTATCGAGGCGGCAGGCGGGAAAGATAATGCGTCGCGGGTGCGGTGAATCCGTTGGCTCACTGGTCCGTTGGTTCAATGGCCGACAGTCGCACTCGACACGTCAGCGATCTTTGCTGGCAGCCCGGCAGAAGCATGCGACTGCCAAGGCTGATTGACTTGGGCTAAGAAAGCAGATCGAAGATCGATCGGCAGCCAGACACCTAGCACTTGAATTCGTGGCCGCGATGTGGGCCGTCGGCGCACTGCGTCAAGATCTCTGGGCCATCTTCGGTCATCAGAACCGTGTGTTCGAACTGTGCCGAAGGACGACCGTCTTTGGTGCGGACTGTCCAGCCATCGGATTTGTCGCAACGTGCGTAACGCGTTCCCGAGTTAATCATCGGTTCGACGGTAAAGCACATGCCGGGGTAAAGCCGATCGATGCGGCTTTGACGGTTTGGGAAGTGCGGGATGGATGGGTCGAGGTGGAATTGTTTTCCGAGACCGTGTCCGACGTACTCGCGAACGACGGTGAAGCCACGACGGTGGGCTTCGGGGACGATCGTTTCGCCGATCACCGACACGGTGCAACCAGGGGTGAGTGCATCGATTGCTAAGTGCATGCAGTCGAATGCGCACTGGGTGACTTCGCGTTTCTGGTCGTCAACTTTTCCGATCAAGAACGTTTCGCTTTGGTCACCGTGCCAGCCATCGACGATGGTGGTGATGTCGATGTTGACGATGTCGCCTGCGGCAAGCTTTTCTTCACCGGGGATGCCGTGGCAGATGACTTCGTTGATGCTGGTGCAGCAGCTTTTGGGGAAATTCTGGTACCCCAAAGTGGCCGGTTGGTGCCCGTTGTCGATGGTCCACTGGTGAATCAGTTCGTCGATTTCGCCGGTGGTGATCCCAGCCTTGATGTGGGGGCGTACATAGTCCATCAACATCGCGTTGACTCGTCCGGCGCGTCGCATGGCGTCGCGGCCGCTCGAATCGAGGATCAATTTGCGTTGCTTTTGCAGCATTCGAGTCATCATCCTTAGAGAATTCCGGCTTCGCTCCTTAGTTGCAGTCCAAATTACACTAACACGCTGGGCTGCAATTGATTTTGGGTCGGATTGGAAAGCGTGTGATCGCGCCGGGAAGGCGGGAGAATCATTTCCAGCTGTCCGATTTTACCGGTCAATCCTGTGTAACCGCTTGTCCCGATTTGGTGGTGCCAAGCAGCACGGGTGGATCACCGATTCGGCGACCAGGAAAGTCGGAAGCTCCGTATCCTAACAGGGCCGAAGGGGCCTTCGAAGAAGTGAAACAGGACTTCGCCCCCTTTTTCGGTGCCAAAAACAGCAAAAAAACTGCCTATTCCCCCAAATTCCCATGCCAACGATAGGAACCCTTGAATCGACCCAAGGTTACATCATGTGGCGGGCCGGCTTATTCGCTGTTTCGCGTAGGCCAATTTCCGTGTTGCTGCCGGTGTTTCGACGCACCCGACAGGACTTCAAACTTATCAAGCCTTTCTAAGAATTCGAACGTAGAGCATGCGAATCCCCCGACTAACGAGCCGGTTTTCCGCTACCGAATGGGCCATGACGGCGCGCGCTGCTGCAATCGTCGGCGTATCGCTGTTGGCGGGACCGGCTAACGCACAAGAGGCTGTGGACTCGACCATTGTTGAGCAGGCTGCTGCTGAGCAGATCGATGCAGGACAAACAGATTCTGACGCCGAGGAAGCGGTAACAACTGTCGACTCGGACGAGTTCACCAAGCGAGGCGAAGACGTGACGCCGGAAGAGGCGGCGCGAATCCTGCTCGAAGAACTCGACCAGCCGCCCACATCGAGTCTACGGTTCAACTTCACCGGTGCTAGTTGGAAAGACGTTCTGGATTGGCTTGCGACCGAAGGCGACCTATCGCTGCAAATTGATCGCTACCCACCCGGGACGGTTTCGTTCATCGATCGCTCACGCAACTACACCGTCAGCGAAGCGTTGGACTTACTGAACCGATTGCTGCTCGATCGAGGTCACGCGCTCGTTCGTCGCGGTCGGATGTTGTTTCTGATCGATTTGGAAATCGACAACGCGAGCAAGTTGATCAGCGAACTTGCGGAACTTGTTTCCCCGTCGGATTTGGATCAGCGTGGAAAGAGCGACATTGTGTCGACTGTGTTCGCCCTCGGCAGTATGACGCCCGATGAGGCAAAGACGCAGTTGCCTGAATTGATTGGTCCTTGGGGACGCGTCATCGTTCTCGATAGCGCCCGCCAAGCCAAGATTACCGAGCGTGCTGAAAAGCTGATCGCGATCCGTGACGTCATTCAGCAAAGCGCACAAGAGGTACACGAGATCAAACTGGCCTATCGCGGTGCCGAAGAAATCTTGCAAACCGCGCGGCCGCTGTTGGGGCTGGACGTCGGCCAAAATTCAAGCGATGACATCCGCATTTCCGTTGGCTTGTACGGCGATCGAATCTATGCGACCGGCCTGCCAGCGAAAATCGGGATTCTGGAGAACTTGGTCAGCAAAGCCGATCAGCCGCTTGAAGGGGCCGATGACGCGGAAGCGGGCGAAACCGCAAAGCCAGAGTTTCGGACACACTTTGTTCGCGTTGCCGATACCGCATCAGTATTCGACGTGTTGCAGACCCTGTTGCAAGACGAGCCAAACACTCGCGTCGCGATTGAACCATCAACGAACTCGGTCATCGCTTATGCAACCCCTGGGGTCCATGACAAAATCGATCAGGTGATCGCGAAGATGGAAGGCAGCGGCGAAGATTTCCGCGTGTTCCAGCTCAAGCGAATCGATCCCGCGCAGGCGCTTTTGACGATCAACAAGTACTTCGGCGTCACCGAAGAAAATCCCAGCGGTCCCGTCGTCGATGGTGATCCCGCAACCGGGAAGCTTTGGGTACGTGGCAGTGCTGATGAGATCACTCAGATCCAGCGTTTGCTTGATGAACTGGACGGTTCGGCTTCGGAAGGTCTGCTGCGTGGCAAAGTTCGTTTGTTGCCGCTTTCCGGTCCTCAAGCCGAAGATGCTCTCCGCCAGTTACAGCTCTATTGGCGGATGACAGGACGCGAGAACTCGATTCGCGTTGTCGCCCCGGGCGGGTCACGACCAAGTAACGGGATTCAAGAGCGTCGTTTGTATCGTCCCGAAGACGAACGCAAGCAGAATAGCAATCCGCAACAGTCGCAACCGGCTGGTGCGGACTTGGACGCATCAACAATCGACACACGTCGATTCTATTATCTGACGCAAGCGCCGGCTGCTGCGGATCCGGTCGAAGTTCCAGCCGCTTCGCAAGGCGACGCGGTCGATAACGAGTCCTTGACGCAGGCGGCCAACAAGCCACCTGCGGACATCATGATCGAGGTCACTGCGGACGGGATTCGGATCGCATCGGATGACACCGAAGCTCTCGACGAAATGGAAGAACTGCTTAGCCAACTGGTTGGCCCGATGGGCACGACCAGCGAACTGCCGACGATCTTTTGGCTCAAATACATCAAAGCGGACGTCGCTTCCGAGTTGGTCGCCAGCATTTTAGGCGGCGGCGACACTTCAGGCGGTTTGACCGACACGCTGTCGTCTAGCCTTGGCGGCGGAATGTTGGGCGGCTTGATGGGGCTTGCTGGCGGCGGCGGTGGATCGCAGTCGACTTCGAAATCAATTCTGACCACAACGGGCAGCGTTAGCATTGTTCCCGATTTGCGTTTGAACGCCTTGTTCATCCAAGCCAATGACGTCGACATGCAATTGATCGAAATGGTGCTGGAGAAAATCGATCGTGAGGAAAGTCCTGAAACGATCGCGTTGGCGGGAACTCCGCGAATGATTCCAGTGCTGTATGTCAACGCCAGTGATGTGGCCAAAATCGTCAAAGAAGTCTATGCCGATCGCATGGGTGGCGGCGGTGGAGGAGGCGGCGGTGGCGGTGATGATCGCGGCGGTGATCGTGGAGGCCGCGGTGGACCTTCGCCTCAGGACCTGATGGCGATGTTCCGTGGCGGAGGCCGAGGTGGCCGTGGCGGTGGTGACACTCCGACGAGTGAACGCACAAAGATCACTGTATCCGCAGACACGGCGAGCAACTCAATCATCGTGACCGCTACCAACCAAGATTTCCAAGAGATCTTGGCGTTGGTCGAAAGCTTGGATCAAGCTGGGAAGGTAAATGAGAAAGAGATGGTCGTTTACTCTCTCAGCGGCAAAGTTAACGGCGATAAGGTCGTCGAAGCGCTTTCGGCGATGTTAGAAGTTCCCCAGCAGAACGGTTCCGGCCAAAGTTCGAGTTCAAATTCGAACGACCGAAACGCGGGCGGCAATCGCGACAACAACGACAACAACGATGCGGCCGAGCGGATGCGTGAAGCTTTGCGTGCTCGTTTCGGCGGCGGCCAACCCGGTGGACAGCCGGGTGGGTTCCGTGGCTTCGGTGGTGACCGTGGCGGAAGCACACGTGGTGGCTTTGGCGGACGTCCTGGTGGATTCGGCGGCTTTGGTGGAAGCAGTGGTCGCCCGGGCGGCGGTCGCTAGTCCGGCCATTCAGTCGACGCCAATTGCTACGCGCTGATTGTCCGTGGCACTCCACTTCTCGGCATCGTTGACGTCGCATCGCGATGCCGTTGGTTTACAATCTAGCGACGATCAAATTCACCAACTCACTGTCTGGGCCTGATACATGATTATGCACGCCGGCGAGATCCTGCGACGTCGCGGTTTGCTGAGTGACGAGCAGCTTGCCGATAGCCGCGCGTCCGAGACCTCCGACATCATTCAAGCGGCGGTCGAAAAAGGATTCTTAAACGAACGAGAAGCCCTGGCAGTACTCGCCGAAGAAGTGGGGTTGGAATTCGTCGACCTGCGCGAAACCGAAGTCGACCTCGCAGCCTTGGAAGGTTTTCCGCAGCGACTGATCTATCGCCAGTCGCTGTTTCCGATTCGATTCCAACACGGGTCCATCGTCGTCGCGACGGCCGACCCTTTCGACTTGTACCCGCTTGATGAAGCCAGCGCGGCGACGGGAAAAAATATCATCCCGATCGTTGCCGAGCGTGCTGAAATCGCCCGACTGATGAAACGGCACCTTGGTGTCGGTAGCGAAACGGTCGAAGACATGATGGCTGCCGCAGCCGACGACGATGATGTCGAGCTGCTGGAAGAACTCGAAATCGATGGCAGCGAACTGAGCGAGATGGCTCAGGAGGCTTCTGTTGTTCGCTTGGTCAACGAAATTCTGTTGGAAGCGATCGAGGTCAAGGCGAGTGACATTCACATCGAAACACAGTCCGATGGTTTGGTCGTTCGCTATCGGATCGACGGTATTTTGCACCGCCAACCGACCCCGCCAGAAATCAATCGCTTTCAAGCGGCAATTATCAGCCGATTGAAAATCATGGCGAAATTAAACATCGCCGAAAAACGATTGCCGCAAGACGGGCGGATCAAGCTGCGTGTTCATGGACGCGAAGTTGACATTCGTTTGAGTGTCATCCCGATGATCCACGGCGAAGGCTTGGTGATGCGGGTGTTGGACAAATCGGCGATGGTGTTCGACCTCGGCAAGCTTGGGATGAACCAGGAAATTTATCGCCGGTTCAGCCAGTTGATCGAATTGCCACACGGCATCGTCCTTGTCACCGGGCCGACCGGTAGCGGTAAAACCACGACGCTCTACAGCAGTCTTTTGCAGATCCGCAGTGACGCGACGAAGATCATCACCACGGAAGACCCTGTCGAATACCAGCTCGACGGGATCAACCAAATCCAAGTGCACTCCAAGATCGGGTTTACGTTTGCCGCGTCGCTGCGCAGTATTCTGCGTCATGACCCTGACATCGTGCTGGTCGGGGAAATTCGTGACTTGGAAACCGCCGAGAATGCGATCCAAGCTTCGCTGACCGGTCACTTCGTATTCAGTACGTTGCACACCAACGATGCCTCGGGGGCGTTCACCCGATTGTCGGACATGGGTGTCGAACCATTCTTGGTTGCCGGTACGGTCGAAGGCGTGATGGCGCAACGTCTGCTCCGTCGGTTGTGCCCACATTGCAAGGAAGCGTACACACCACAAAAGGACGAACTGCCGCGTGACTTCCCCTGGGAACGCGCGGAGGGTTGCACCTGGTATCGACCAGTCGGTTGCCGCGAATGTCGACAACTCGGTTACAGCGGCCGGATGGGGATCTACGAGTTGTTGGTTACCAATGACGAAATCCGCGAGCAAGCACAGCAACGTGCCAGCAGCTGGGACATTCGGAAAACGGCCGTGGCGACAGGCATGCGGACCCTGCGAATGGACGCATGGGACAAAGTCATCGCCGGTAGCACCAGTGTGGACGAAGTGTTGCGTGTTACAAAAGGCGAGGTGATCTAGCGTCATGCCGGTTTACGCATACACCGCCCGTGACATGTCGGGCAAGACGGTCAACGGAACAATCGAAGCCGCCAACGAACGCGAAGTCGCAACGTTGCTGAGCGAAAAGTCGTTGTTCCCTTCGAAGGTTTCGGCATCGGATTCACGATCGGCCGGGGCGTCGTTGTTTGGTAGCCGTAAAAAGGTCAAAGGCCAGACGATGGCGACCTTTTACACGCAGTTGGCGTCGCTGTTGCGTGCCGGCGTGCCGATGCTGCGCGCGTTGACTGTACTTGGCGAACAAAGCACCGATGCGGTGTTGAGCGAGATCGTTCGCGACATTCGGTCACGAGTGGAAGAAGGCGAACCGATCGGAAACGCGATGGCTCGCTATCCACGAGTGTTTTCCGATATGGGGATCAACATGGTGCGTGCGGGAACCGAAGGCGGTTTCTTGGAAGACGCACTCGATCGCGTGGGAACGTTTACCGAACTGCAAGAAGACCTCAAAGGTCGTACCATCAGCGCGCTCGCCTACCCGGTGTTTTTGTTTTCCGTCGGTTCGGTCGTCATCACGGGCTTGCTGGTGTTCTTTGTGCCCAAGTTCGATTCGATGTTCGACCGGTTGCGTGCCAAAGGCGAAATGCCTTGGTACACCGAGTACCTGCTTAGTTTTAGTAATGTCTTACAAGACTACGGTTGGTTGCTTGCCGTTGCCATGGTTGCGCTGATCGTGTTCTTGAAAGTCCAGTTGGCTAGCGACGCAGGGCGGGAGTTGATCGACAAGACGAAACTAAAGATCCCTGTGCTCGGAAATATCTTGATGAACTTGGCCGTGTCGCGATTTTGTCGCGTCCTCGGCACGCTGCTTGGCAACGGTGTACCAATTCTGAAATCGCTCGAAATCAGTCGGTCTGCATCCGCCAATTCCTTGCTCAGCCAATCGATCGCGAATGCGACCGAGAATATCCGCGGTGGTGAATCGCTTGCGGCGCCGCTGAGAAGCTCCGGCTACTTCCCTGCGTCGGTCGTCGAAATGATCAGCGTTGGCGAGGAGAGTAACTCGCTGGAGAAAGTCTTGCCGGAGATCGCTGACTCACTTGAGAAACGAACGTTCAGGCGACTGGATCTGTTCGTACGATTGCTGGAACCGATGATGTTGTTGGTAATGGCATTCTTCGTTCTCGCAGTTGTACTAGCGCTTCTTGTGCCGGTTCTTAAGAGTAGCAGTCAGATTTCTTAGAGCGTCAAATCGGTACCCTGCCGGACGCATCTTCGAGAAGTAATGGACTGCAGTCTCTGTTGCGCAATCGCACTGTCAGGGGGGCGACAACTTCGCGAAGAGGCTGAACTGAACTTCAACGCAGTGCCGATTAAAGATGCCGTCGAATTGGTATTCCAATGCGACGAAGAATCCTTGAGACTGACATCACAATAGCTACGGTTTTAAGCCATTTTGAGTGGTTTTATGTCAGTGTAACTCGGGGGGTGAGTCTTGGGTTGCGTAGTCGGGTGGAGGTCAGTTCATCCGATAGATTGATAGCAGTCAGTGTTCAGGCTGGGTAAGCGGCGTAAAAAAGATTTGTCCGCTTTCCAGCATTCCCGACTATCGGACTGAGATTGAGATAATGTCAGGTTGTCTTCCTTCAAATACTCGTATAGTGGAAATGTGCAGTATTGAAGACGACGGAACGTCAATTGCAACCAGGGCAAAACGGAGTCGTGCAAGCAAGCCATAAAAGGCGATGCATCAATGGTGATACTAATGATCTGGATTGGAGTAACGTTGGCCTGCTTGGCCTTTGTGCTTTTTAATATCAGCCAAGCACCAAAAATCGACAGTGACCTTTCGTCAACCGATGGGCTAAAGCCTCACCGGCGGGTGGTCGAAAACTGCGCGGGGCGAGTCAAACGAATCCACGCGACGAGTCAGAAGAATTTCTGATTGAGAAAAGACGGCATCGACGCTGCAGTCACTGTGTGGTGAGAGCGTCCACTCGCCGTCTAAATACACCCGCAGCCGCAAGGGGTGCTTGCGGCTCGGTGTCTGGTCATTTCTGTGAACGCTCTTTCAGGTGCCCCGTTTTCACTCTGATTCGGGGACGACTTCGACAAGATCGTCTGAGAGCATTTCACCGGGCAATTCAACGCCAGTCCCCATCGGGCCCATCGGCATTGCCGTGCTAACGGCAGAGGTTTGTTGCACCGCAGCCGGATCGAACTTTTGGCTGGTAACGATTGGGGTCCGCGTGACTTCACTCGGGTTGTGCCGAGGTGTTAGGAACAGACCTTTCTCGTACGCATCGCGGTTCGCCCCACTGCCCCATTCGCCTTCGGCGAGTTGGATTTGGTTGTAGGCTAACAACGATCCCTTTTCGACGTGCAGATCACGAATCGCAAGGTTGTAGTTCGAGAGGGCTTGGTAAAACGCGCTTTCGCTTTGAACCACCGACCGTTGGGCTTGCAACAAGAAGTTGATGTTATCGGTCCCATCCAAGTAGCGACGGAGCAGTACTTCGACTTGTCGCAAGTCGGCTTGGTACCGGTTGTAGTTGGTTTCAACCAATTGGAACGTGAGTTCGACACTTCGAGCATCGTCCGCCAGGTTATGGCTGACGGCCAATTCGGTTTCGGCCAGCACTGCGCGTTCGCGTTGCAATTGCAGTTTTGCGTTGGCGACTGCTGTGGAAGCAGCTCGGAGCCCAACAGGTAGGGCAAATTCGAATCCGGCAGCCCATTCTTGGTAGTTTCCATCGGTGATGGTCGCATACATCCCGTCAAACGGTTGCTTGCTGTTGTCGCCAATCAGATGGTCGCCAAAACCGCGCCAGCGATACAACCCGACAACGTCAAGCGTCGGACGTTTGCCAAGATTGGCGGCGTACAATTCGAACTCGCGGCGTTTCACCTGGAATCGCTGGCGACGGATTTCGACGCGGCGATCGAGGGCTTGCGATAGAGCGGAATTCCAGTCGAAGACAACCTGCATGTCCATCGGGTCCGATGACGGGCGGAGCAGTTTTCCGTCTGCGGCGGGCATGCCCAACAGGTAACGCAAACGCTGTTCGCGAGCGTAAAGTCCGGTCGGTCCGCCAAGTTGGTTCTGGACGTTGGCTTCGAACTGATAGAACTGCGATTGGGCTTGAGCTTCTTCGTCCTGGCGACCTGCACCGACTTCCAAACGGACGTTCTGGTACTGGTAGGTTTTCAGCGCTGATTCCCGACCTTTGATGTTGGCTTCCAACAATCGGTACGCGGTCCACAAGTTCCAGTAGGCTTCTTCGACGTCGGAGGCCAGTTGGATGACGGAACGTTCATAGTCAGCCAAGGCGACGTCTTCGTTGATCCGTGCGATCAGAACCCCGTTGTAGGTTCCAGGGATCTGGCTATTACCGACAATTCGGTTGTATTGCAGCCCGGCACCTTTAAGCAACGGTTGACGCCATTCGGCTTCGACCCAACCGGCAAAGCTTGTGTGGAATCGTTGGGCCACTCGGTTGTTGCGTGAATAGTTAACGACGTGTCGAAGTGAGAACGTCGAACCGGTTGCCGATTTTTTGCGCAGCTCGCTCTGCCAGGCCGCGTTGCGGGCGAACGCGAACGGGATAAAGACGTTGCCCAGTGCCGGGTTGCCGGACACGTCGATGTTTTGAGGCTCGTCTTGTGTGGACCACATCAACGAGTTCGTGTACTGGGCATCAAAGTTCGACAGCGCGGCTTCGACACCTTGCGCCGACGAAGCGGTTTGTCCTGGCGAGTAAATTGTCTGCGTGGTTTGCGACGATGGGACGACAGCAGCGAGCGTCCGGATGACGGGGCTGTTCTGCATCGCCATCGTCATCGCTTCGGGCAGCGTCATCTCCAGGGCAGGAATCTTTGACGGGTCCTGCAAAACGTGAGGTTCGGCCGTCGATTCCGCAGCAGCGCTAACCGGGGTGGCACATTCGGCGACCTCGGGGTACTCGATCGACATGCCGACGTTCTCGTGATACGACAACGTGGTGTCATGCGGTCCCGGTTCAATCTTGTCCCAAACATGACAGCCGGTCGACGCCATCGTGGTCGAAGCCACCGTGACCGTGACGATCAGGCGGTGAAGAAGATTTCGTTTTGCACGACGTGCGGACAGTGTTGTCGACTGGCGATGGCGGAGCATTCTGTTGGCCCAATTGGGAAATGTGTTACGCACATGCGTGACATGCACGATCCGAAGCAGCCCGACATCTGGCTGAACCGGCTTAATGCGTATCGACCGATCCCGCCGTAAATCTAGAACCGGCTAAGCAGGAAAATTCGTCCTATATCCCAACCAAGCCGCAAAGTCCGCCGACCGGTGTCAAACTTGTCCGGTTCGGCCGGTCATAACGATTTCGATTTCGTCCGCCGACCGACGGATTGGGGTGACCCCCTCAGGCTCTTGGGCGGACCTTTTCAGCAACTCAGCAAAACGTTGAACAGAATCAGCTACCATTTGGTCCTGTAGCAATCTTGATAACTGCTTCGCAAGATCACGATCACTTTGAAGGCATCTGCCGCAGCCAAGTTGCGAAACGCGATGCGCGTTGTCGAACTGGTCGAATGCCATCGGCCGGATGAGCTGAGGAATTCCCGACGCGATCGCTTGTGAAGTCGTCCCAATGCCGCCGTGATGGACAATCGCTCGGCAATGCGGCAGCAACTTGCCAAGCGGCACATAGGACTGCGTCCGAACGATACTCGGTAAGCCAGTCGGAAAGCATTGTGGGTGATTGGCTAAAAGCAGTCCTGGGAGATTGAGATCTGAACATACGTTGGCTGCTCTGCGGAAGAACTTTCGTGTATGCCAGTTCGCCGTTCCACCGGTGAAAACAACGGGGGCATCCGTCGGCAAGTCGAACATCGGCTCGGTCCCATCCGGAGTCGTACCGTCATAGCAAAGAAACCCAGTGTGACGTAGTTGCGGTATCGCACCCGCTGTCGATGGCGCATACCACTCTGGATAAAGTGCCAAGACGCGATCGGGGGACAACCACCATTCGTTCATGATTCGATGAACTGGTGAAAGCCCCTGCTGTCTTCGAATGCGATTGATAGGCGGTGCGAGTAACGGATCGAGCACCAATCGATCGCCAAGCCAGTATGCCAGATGAAATGAATGCGGGTTCGCGGTCGGTTCAAACCGCCACGGCGTCAATCGTGCCGGTGCGTCGGGGACACGCAGCATCACGGGTGCAAGGTGGACGTCAACCAGCGGAACACTCGGTTCCAAATCGCGAAAAATTCGGGACCCAAAATCCAGCGGATGCGACACGAGCACCGTCGAACCCGGCCGATAGAGTTTTTGAATCAACTCGAAGTGGGGTGTCAGAAAGTCCGAGGCGATCCCACGGATGACGCGTCGCATCCCACGTAGCAGTTTCCACGTTGCGGCGTCCGACAGCATGGTGTCGAATTTTTGTTGATCGATTAAGCAATAGGGGGTCAGCCCTTCGGCTTCGGCAATCTTGGCGTAGGGCTCTGCCAAGGAAATCGCCACGTCAAATCCGCGACGGCGCAGTTCGGCGCCGATAGCAACCATCGGGTTTAAGTCGCCGCGCGATCCCGGGGCCGACAAGATGGCAAGCCGCTTCATCCGATTAGCGGCGAATTTCATATTCCGAGATCTTTCGATACGCCGTTGCTCGACTGATTCCAAGCAACCGGGCGGCTTTGGGGACATTGCCGTCGGTTCGTTCGAGCGCTTTTGTGATCAGGCGTTTTTCCCATTCGTCCAGCCGAAACGTATCGAGGCGACTGACACCGGCATCCCGCAGCCCAAGATCATCTGCTTCGATCGCTTGTCCGTCGGCCATCACCACAGCGCTGTCGACGACATTACGTAGCTGTCGCACGTTTCCAGGCCACATGTATTCGAGCATGCGTTTGCGTGCTTGGTCGGTCATTCCCAGTTTGGCTCGACCATGTTGGCTGCGAAAGTGATGAAGGAAATGCTCCATCAACAATTCAATATCGTCACCACGTTCACGCAGCGGCGGGATCAAAAGCTCGAACACACTGAGCCGATAAAACAGGTCTTCGCGAAAGCGTTTTTCACGGACAAATTCGGCCAGGTCGCGGTTCGTTGCCGCAATCACACGTACGTCCACATGGACTTCTTGAGTCCCGCCGACGGGGAGAAACGGGTGGCCTTCGAGAATCCGTAGCAACTTCGCTTGGCCTTCCAATGTCAGCTCACCGATTTCATCGAGGAACAACGTTCCTGTGTGAGCTTGTTGGAACCAACCTTCGTGGTCCGCATCGGCACCAGTGAACGATCCTTTCTTGTGGCCAAACAATTGGCTTTCGATCAATTCCGCTGGGATCGCGGCGCAGTTGACCGTCAGCATTGGCCGCCGCGAACGTTTGCTGTTTCGATGAACAGCACGCGCGACCAGTTCCTTTCCGCAGCCGCTTTCACCACGAACCAATACACAGCCGTTCGCCTTCGCGACACGGACAATTTTTTCCTTCAATCGCAACATCACGGGGCTTTCGCCGATCAATTCGTCGGTGTCGGCGTTGCGTTTGGCGATCTGCTGGGCTTCTGTTTTTAGCGAGTCGTGTTCGAGGGCGCGTTGCAGGCCGACGGCGAGCAGGCGTGCCGCGGCGACGGCGAGCTCGAAGTCGATTTCGTTGAATGAAGGTTCGTCGCGATAAAGGTGCAGAATGCCAATATTGGCTTCGTGGGTATCCAGCGGCACGTAAATCGCATCGGACCAATTTTGTTTTTTGGCTAGTCCATCCGCTTCGTCTTGTTCGCAACCTTTGTCGTTGACCCAAATCGCTTCGCCATTGCCCAAGACACGACGTTGGATCGACTTGCTGATTTTGACACGATCAATCTCGCCTTCGGGGCTCACCTTATGTGGTCTCTGGCGACCATCACCGATATCAAATGACAGGCCCACAGCGTCGGCGTGTGCACGGTCGCGAAGAAGTTCCAAGACGGAGTCGATGATATCATCGGGGTTCTCCGATCGCAGCATCGACAGGCTTAACTGGTAGAGGTCGAAGAGATATCCGGCGTGGGCGATGTCACGCATCGGATCGTCGTAGTCATCTTGCCGAGACATCGCGATGTCTTGGACGATGGTTTGAAACGCGTCTTCGACTTCTGTGTCTTCGTCGGGACTGACGAATAAGATCTCCGTTCCGCCGATTTTCAGGGTGGATTGGTCGATGATTTGAGCCGAATCGATCTTTTGTCCATTCACCAATGTGCCGTTGCGGCTGCCGGTGTCACGGACTTGCCAAAGGCCTTCTTCGAAATACACCACCGCATGAAATCGGCTGGCGACCGGATCGGACAACATGATCTCGCAAGTCGACCCGCGTCCGACGTGCATCGGGCGGTCGGGATCCAATAGGAAATGGCGGCCTTTTTCGGGGCCGTTTTGAACTGCGAGGTACGCGACCATGATTCGTTCACGTCGTTGGTGACTAACCAGCGTGGGGTTCATCCGCCGCGATCATGCCGCATCGAACCGATACTGATGCCGGTTATCGTTTTCAAAGCCGAAAAGTTTCGGTGCAAACAATCATATTCCGCAGAAAAGACATTCGGAATCAACCGACGTTTTGCCGCAGAAGTTTGCCGAACTTCCAAGGTGGGCGTTGTGGCCCTTACGGTCAATCCGGGAGTCGCAGCATCTGTACATTATGATGACAAGCTAGGCGAAGCTACCTCAATCGGCGGTTCCATCACACCCCGGCAACGCCGATAGACGATCACTCCTTCGACGATCATCCAAACCTGCAACGCTAAAATCGAAAGCCCAAACAGGCTGAGCACCAGATTGCCGTCAGGGATCCAACGATTGTAAAGGTCCGACGTGATTGCCCAGGCTGGCATCAACATCATCATCAGCATAGGAATCAAAACGACAGCGACTGGTTTACTGCGACGTGCGAGGTAAACAAACGCAACCATCAGTGCCAGGCCAGCGAGAAGCTGATTGGTCGCACCAAATAGCGGCCACAGGACCATCCCACCTGCCCCAGGCTTCTCGCCGGCAAAAATCGCGATCGCGAGTCCGATGCCAACGGCGATACCTGTCGAAACATATTTGTTCGCCAACGGCTTGGCTCCCGCAGACAAAGCGAGTTCGCTAACCACATAGCGCTGCAGACGAGTTGCGGTATCCAGCGTCGTCGCCGCGAAACAAGCGACCAGCACCGCCATCGTGGCGATTGCCAATCGCAGCGGGAGGCCGAGTGTAGTTAAGAAATTTCCGCCGCCGTCGATGAATGCACGCAGTTTCTTAGGCAGCTTTTGGTTGACCCAACCGGCGTCGGGTTCGCCATTGGCACCCGTGCGGTAGTACTCGCGCCACGCCTGCTGACCCGAAGATGCGTTCCGGGTGATCAACACGGTTCCGATCGGAGATTCGGGGGTGGCGATTTCCGCGGTGACGACGGTTCGCTCGAGCGCTCCCATACCCACTCCTGCCGAGCAGGCCAGGATCACGAGCACGGCGAGCATGCCTTCGAGAAGCATGCTGCCATAGCCGACCGCTTGTGCGTCTGTCGCTTTCTCGAGTTGCTTGCTAGTCGTTCCGCTGCTGACCAAGCAATGGAAGCCGCTGCAGGCGCCACACGCAATCGTGATAAACAAAAACGGAAACATGCTCGGTGCGTCAGCGGGAACTTCGCTGGCAATCGCCGGGGCCGAATTCAACAGATCGGCTTCGCCGGTGAAGGAGGCGATCGCCAGCCCTGCCACCAGCAGAGCCAACGCGACGAATAGCTGTAAACTGTTGATGTAGTCGCGTGGCTGTAGTAGCAACCAAACAGGTAGCACAGACGCGACGAACGCATACGCCAACAAAGCGAACGTCCAAACCACGACCGGTGTGAAAAGCTCGTCGCCTTCGGGAAGCCATCCGGCGAGGTCAAGCGGCAGCCAGTACGCGCCCGCGTAGACGGCCAGATATAAGCACGCCAAGCCGACTAAACTGGGGACAATCAGGCCACCGCCTTTGCGATAACGTAGTCCGATGACGACGGCGATCGGCATCGCGATCCAAACGCTAAGAACCGATTCTGGGTACAGCGCAAAGATGTTCGCAATCACCAACCCAAAGACGGCCAAGACGATCGAAAGGGCGAGCGCGAGGATGACCAGGAAAAGCACCTTTGCCCGCGTCGAGATCAGTCGTCCGGCGGCTTGCCCGATCGTTTGTCCGCGGTTGCGAATCGAAATCACGAGGGCAGCTAAGTCGTGAACGCCGCCGATCAGGATGGAGCCGAACACCACCCATAAAAGCGCCGGGAGCCAGCCCCAGAACACCGCGAGTGCCGGTCCGACGATCGGCCCCGTGCCCGCGATGCTGGTGAAGTGGTGCCCGAACACGATCGACTTTCTCGTCGGGACAAAGTCGATGTCGTCGCGGCATTCGACACTCGGCATCGGCGCATCGTCGGTCAACGCGAACAATCGCTTGGCCAGCCATTTGCCGTAGGTGTTGTAGGCCAGGATGAAGCCAGCCATGGACAATACAGCGACAACCAGAGTGCTCATAGTAAGCCGAACGACTTTTGTGGTGGATCAACGGAGGGGGCGGCGATAGCTAGGCATCAAGATGCCAGATTGCGGGGCGAGGTTCGTGCTTGCAGTCGCCGTCATGTGGAAAGGATGCCCCTTAGCGGGCGAATGAACAGTTTAGCCGAAATCGATCGGCGAGTTGATCCGGCCTTTGTACCCGACATGCTTTAAGCGGGCCGAAATCACCGAATTGAACGATTTGCTCATGGTTCCCGCCTCCCTTGTCGACTCCTATAATTCCGCCTAATCCATCCTGTCTTACCAACGGATACACTCGATTTGGTTGGGCAACTGCAACAAGAATAGGAGCCGTAGAACGGTGAGCGACTCGATCGAAAAAACTGTCATCATTGGTAGCGGCCCCGCCGGTTGGTCTGCTGCGATTTATGCAGCCCGTGCGAACCTGGATCCCGTCGTTTACGAAGGGACTGTCAAAGCCGAGATGATCCCGCTGGGACAACTTGCATTTACCACCGAAGTCGAAAACTACCCCGGCTTCCCCGCCGGAAACATCCGAGCGTTCGTCGAGTCGGCGGTTGATGAGAAACGCCATTACAACCTGCCCGCGATCCCCGGCCCCGAACATTCCAAGGGCAAGGGAAAGTCTCGTTTCAGTTTGGGTGACATCACGCCTCACTACGCGGTGCAAGGCATCGAGTTGATGGAGCTGATGAAGCAGCAGGCGTTGAACTTCGGCACCCGGGTGGTCGGCGAAGACATTGTCAGCGTCGACTTCAGCGGCGAGATTAAAAAGCTGACCACCAGTGGCGGCCAAACGGTGGAAGCGAAAACGGTGATCATCGCCACCGGTGCACGCGCAAACTACTTGGGCCTGGAAAGCGAAGAAGAGTACAAGAACAAAGGCGTCAGCGCGTGTGCCGTTTGTGACGGTGCCCTGCCCGTCTTTCGAGCCAAGCCGTTGGCGGTGGTCGGCGGTGGTGACTCGGCTGTCGAAGAAGCCGTTTACTTGGCAAACCTCAAAGACGCCAAGACGATTTACATGTTGATCCGTCGCGAGGAAATGCGTGCCAGCAAGGTCATGCAAGAACGTGCCAAATCACATCCCAACATCGAGATCCTTTGGAACACCGTTGTGGAGGAAGTCGTCGGTGACGGAAACGTGGTGACCGGGTTGAAGGTCAAGAGCACCAAAGATGACTCGATCAGCGATTTGGATGTCGGTGGCCTGTTTGTCGCGATCGGTCACACGCCAAACACCGCGTTCTTGGACGGGGCTGTCGAAATGAAAGACAGCGGCTACATCGTTTGGAAAAAGCCGTTCCGGACCAATACTTCCGTAACCGGTGTCTTCGCCGCTGGCGACGTTGCTGACGATTACTACCGTCAAGCGATCACGTCATCTGGAACCGGGTGCATGGCTGCTTTGGACGCGGAGCGTTTTCTGGCCGAGCAAGAGTAAAGCGGCGGAAACGCCAAAGAGACGATTGCAGCTTGGGCGGGCGAACTGCCCCCAAGCCGCCTCAAAAGATAACGCCACGATGAATGGTCATCGTGGCGTTTTTTATGGCGACCAGCGATTGTCGCTCACCTGATTGCTGATTAGCCAGCTAGATCTTTGACGCGTACTGTTCGGCGTATTCGATCGTCCAGGCATCGATGACGTTTTCGAATTCTTCGACTTCGACTTCTTCGATATTGCGAAAGAGCGAGCGGTTAAAGAACTCGCGGTTCTTGATCGTCGCTTTGCCTTTGAGGTCCAGAACCCGCAAGTCACTGTACGGTCGAATGACCATTTCGAAACGGCTGTACTGGTTGGCACGTCTGCCGTTTTGGATCAGCAGATCGTCCCGGTAAGCGGCCGTTCCCCAGCCGACTTCTCCGAATAGGGCTTCTTGTCGAAAGCCGGGGAATGCGTCGATGATATCGTTAATCTTGGCTTCGATCCGTTCCGAGAGCGACAATCGAAATGACGTGTGGAGGCGTTTGAGTTCCTCTTCGGTCAGTTCTTCGCGTTTGGCCTCGGATTGCGATTTGTCGCGGCGTTGTTCGCCACGTTGAATCGCGGATTGAAGTCGAGACTTGAAGTCATCGCTCATTCCTGTGCCTCCGATGCTTCTCCCGTGTTGCCATCGTTTGCAGCTGGCTCGGGTTTCGCGGGAGCCGTTTCTGCGGGCGTTTCCGCAACAGGTGGCGCCGAGTCGCTGGCCTTGGGTTTGTTTTCCTTGGCGGGCTTCTTCGCAGGCTCGGGCTGGCTTTGATTGGAGTAGAACTGCATCAAATCGCCAAACGACCGAAGCGGCTCGTCGCCCTTCTGCATCGCATCGGTGATCGGTTTGGATTCTGCCTTGGCGACAACGCGATAGGATTCAGGGCGATGAGGTTTACGACCGCGGTCATTCGACTTGCCGCGACCGCCACCACGTTGGTTGCCGCCCGGTTTGCCTTGTCCACGTCCGCCTTGTTGTCCGCCGCCAGCTTCCCGCGACCGCCGCCTTGGCCACGTCCACCCTGGCCGCCTTGACCACGGCTTGCGCCCTGTCCGCGTCCGCCGCCTTGGCCACCACGGGCTTGGCCGCGTCCGCCCGCATCACCACGTCGTGAGCCTTGTCGCCCTTCCGAATCGCTGGGTTTGGCGTTCTTTTTCGAGTTCCTGTTCGCGTTCTGGCGACAGGGCGCTCAGGCCGACGCGGCGACGTTTCTCGTCGATTCCGGTGACCCAAGCGGTAACGACGTCGCCGACTTGGATGGCTTCGTTGAGGTCTTCGACGTAGCCGTCGCTCAAGCGACTGACGTGAATCAGGCCGCTGCAATCGGGGGCGAGTTCGACGAAGACGCCAAAGCTCATCACGCCGACGACCACACCGATCACCTGATCGCCAGGTTGGAGCGTTTTCAGTGTAGGCATCGTGTTCAGGACGCCTGGAGGGTCACCGCTGTTGGCGGTTTCGCCGAATGGGTCGCAAAGCCAATCAACCAGTTGTGCGACGCGATAGCGACCGACTTGCCATTCCTTGATGCACTTGTCGATCTTCGCCTTTTCGGGGCGTGGGCGACGCACCGGTTCTGACTCTGGCGTATCGCCGGCGTCAGCGGCTGGTTCGCTTGCCGCTTCTGGTTCGGCTGCCGATTCCGCAGGTGCCGATTCCGCTGCTTCCTCTGAAGACGCTTCCGTCGTTTCGGCAGCTGCGGGTTCGGCGGTTTCGCTTTCCGTTGGTGCTGGCGAATCGGTTGTTGCTTCGGCGTCTTGTGCAGGCATTTCTGCAGTCGACTCGCCTTCTGGCAAGCTGAATTCACTTGCTTTGTCGCCGGCGGTGTCAAAGTCTTCGACTGGCGCGGGTGCCGCCGGCGTGGTCGCGTCGACCAGTTTGGGTTCGTCGGCTGCTTTGTCGTAGCTCGGTGCTTGGTAGCCTGGAGGCGACGAAGGGGGCAGCTCAATCGACAGTGCCGTCGCCAATTTTTTGGCCAGTACGTAGTCGTCGGGGTGGATCAGCGTTCCGTCGAGTGCTTCGTCACTACCAAAGACGCGAAGGAACGGCAGAGCTTGCCGCGACTGAACGGCGGTTTCCCATTCAGCGATTTCGAGCAATTCGTTGCGTGAGCTGAACAGATTCGATTCGCGTTTTTGAACCAATGCGTTGGCGATGGATTGGTCCATGCCAGGCAGTTGTTCCAGCCATGGCAGCGCGGCCGCGTTGACATCGACGCCACCGCGTGAGGCTCCGCTGGACATCAGGTGACTGAGTGAAATCTCCAACGCGTCATCGGCCAGTTCGCTTTGGAACGACGCTAGGCGGAGACGCAACGGATCAACTTTCGCGTAAGCCTGTGCCGGGTGCAGGACGGAGAACGCAATCCATGCGGCCGCTCGAAAACGTCGCGGGGTAGACCGCATTTCCGAGTTGGCAACATCGCTGCTGGCATACGTGTCGGCACCGGTTCGGTCGGCAACGGTCCAGCGGATCGAGCCGTCGGGCGATTGTCCAATCAGGTCGCCGAGAGCGATCAGGCAGGCGCGGCGAGCGGGGCCGTTACTGACGATCACCAGATCCACGTTGTATTGGTGGATCAGCTCGCCCATTTTAGCGACTGCTTGACCGCGAACGTTGCCGCTCAGTTGGCAAGGCAGGTCTTCGCCGTGCAGCACACGTCCGTCGGCATTGACGATTGCGGTCGCAGCGGTTTTGGGGCCGACCGCGTCGATCGACATCACGACTTTGGCGTCGAGTGGGCCGCGGTTGATGTGCTTGCGGAGGTGATCGGTGACAACACCGACCAATCGCGTCGACGCACGCTCGTGCAACTCGTCCCACCAAGCCGCTTCGGCCGCTTCACGAATATCGGCTTCGTGTTGCATGACCAAGTCGGACAGCGTCGCTTCAAGTTTACGGTTGAGTCCGACAACCGATTTTTTGATCTCGGCAACCAGCTTTGCGGCGTCGTACTCGAATGAGCAAACGGCAACTTGGCTGCGTAGGGCGCGGCCAAGCATGACGACTTGGAACGCGCTCAGTTTACTGGCGGGAAGACGTTTGCCTTCGAGCGGCTTCAAGACGCTGACCAACCAACGACGGCGTCGCTGGCGTGGCGAGATTTTCTTTTTCTTCTTCGGAGCCGGTGGCTTTTTGGCTTCTTTGACGGTCGTGTTTTCTTCGGCGTCAGTCTTGAAGCTTGGCAGGTCTGCGGCGTCGCCGGGGCTTGACGCAGCTTGGTCTGCGGGGGCGGTTTCACCGTCGCCAGCGGCGGTTTCTGCACTGGCATCGGCCTTCGGTTCCCCCGCAGCATCAGAAGCCGGCTCGGCGTTGCTTTCGGATGCTTCGCCAGCAGGTTCAGCGGTCGCGGTGACTTCCTCGGCCGCGTTTTCGTCGGCGGCAGGTTTCGATTCGGCGACCGTGTTTTCAGACGAGTCGTCTTCGTCGTGGTGCGAGTCCGAATCATCGTGGTCATGATCGTCGTCATCGGCACCGCCGATGTGAGGATCGTGCACATCCGAAATGTGGATTTTCGCGTTTCGGCTGAGCCAACGGACCGCGGCACTGATGACACGTGGATCACCGGCCAATCGGTGTGGCAATGCCGAGGCGAGTCCGGCGGCAGCGGCTTCGGCGTCGGCGATGCCTTCGAGCGCTTCGGCGACCGCTTTTGCGTCTTCGCTGTCACCTTTTTCCGGGTTCAGCAATCGGACGGCCAAGCGGTTGGTATCGGAATCGACACCCGAGGCGGTTTCTTGGCGAAGGCGTTTTGAGAGTCGCCCCAGCGTTCGATTGGATCCACTTTTGCGGATCGCATCTCCGATCGCGGGATCTTTTAGCGGCGACGCTTCCCAGGTCGCGTACAGTTCGTCGCGGAATGCGGCGATTGCTTCGTCTTGCTGGACGGCAGCTTTAAGAGCCCACAGAGTGGACTCGTCAATTCCGCCGAGTTCGTCGCGGCGGTAGCGTGCCAGGAAGGGAGCCTCGTAGCCTTGTTCGAGCAGCGGCAAGGCAAGTTTAAGACTCGATACGTCGCAACGCCCGCGTCGGGCGATCGCTTCTAGATCGACAGCCATAATCAGTCGGTCTCGTTATTGGGCCGGACGCCATATCGTTAACCGATGGCGATCCTGGAATCGTTTGATTGCCGCGAAACCATGTCGGGAAAGATCCGACCTGAACATCGCAGCGGTAAAATGGAAAAACAGCCGCCCTGCAATGACCGTCAAAGATCGGTCCACATTGCGATTGCGCTAGCTGCGCGAGAATAGCGCTAGCGAGCCTAGCTGTCAACTAAGGGGACCCGTTTGTCGGCCATTTGAGACCAGGATTGGCACGCCGCTTGCCTGGATTAACTGACAACCTCTCCGGCGGATTTCTCCGCTGTTGCGTTGCGGTTGCCGCATTGAAACGCCCCGTTTGGTTCAGCGTTGACCAGAAAGCCGTCTCAGGCCGTGAAACTAGGTCGCCAGCAAATTCGACTAATTCGGCTTTACTTTCCTAGCCGTCAAAGTCGATACCTTCACAACCGCGGTCGCCGGAACGTCCGCGGCAACCTGGATGTTGATCTACAGTGATCAGAAAAATTAATGAACAGATTTGATCGGCAACTGCCACAGGGTCTGCGAATTTGGAAGCCCGAGCCAATCGCTGACCTTCGCCCCGATGCAGAAGCTGGCCCGGATGCGGGATCTGGCTCCCAGAGCTCGTCCCCGCAAGCCCCAAGCTCGCCTCAGCCAGACGCCCCGGAAGCTTCTTTGGAGAGCGATTCGAAGCGTTCTGCAAGAACGGAACGCGAATTGGATCGACTCACCGGAATTGCTCCTGCGAAGACCCGCACTGTTCCGCTAAAAGCGTTCGTACCATTACTGGTCGATGCTCAGGAACAAGACAGTGCCTGGTTGGTCGACTTCCAGGACGACAATGTTGTTATTGACGCCGACCTGCATGAAGTCTTATTGGCCTATCAGGACTTCCGAAACCGCCGCGACGCTGCCTGAGAGGCCGTCGAATCGAGCACTCCAGGAAGGATCGATTCAAGGACTGAAGACAAGGACAGGACGATGCGTTCAATTGCAGTGATTAACCAGAAAGGTGGCGTTGGGAAGACAACCAGCTCGGTCAACCTCGCCGCGGCACTTGCCCAGTCGGGGCGGCGCGTCTGCGTGATGGATTTGGATCCACAGGCTCACGCATCACTGCACTTCGGCATCACGGCCATGGGCGACCAGCCCAGTATGTACGAAATTCTTTGCGGTGAAGCGTCCATCGAACAAGCACGCTGCAAGGTCACCGACAATTTGTCGGTCGTTCCCAGTAACCTCGACTTGGCTGCTGCGGAACTGGAACTCGCTGGTGAAGTCGGTCGCGAAATGATTCTGCGGGACCGTTTGGAAGACGACAGCGAGCCATTCGATTATTTGATTTTGGATTGCCCACCCAGTTTGGGTGTCTTGACCATCAACGCTTTGGTGGCCGTCAACGAAGTTTTCTTGCCACTACAGCCTCACTTCCTTGCCTTGCACGGGTTGAGCAAGCTGTTGCGAACCGTCGAGGTCGTCTCTCGTCGCTTGAACAGTACGCTTCGATTGTCCGGTGTGATGCTTTGCATGTACGACAGCAACACGCGACTGGCGGCCGAAGTCAGTACCGACATCGACGAGTTTTTTCAGGCCACTGGCGGCGGACGCGATTTTTTCCGCGGTGCAAAGTTTTTCAATACAAGGATTCGAAGAAACATTCGCCTTGCCGAAGCACCGAGTTTCGGGAAGTCGATTTTCGAGTACTCGCCCGATAGCAACGGTGCCGTTGACTATCGCGCTCTTGCCGATGAAGTCATCGAGCAAGAGGTCGCTTCGTTTGCTTCAGAACGACTCGCAGCCTAAGTGTTTTGAAGCACCGCGTCGCAAACTAAACACAACGCTCGCTAGCCGCCCCAACGCCCGTGTCAGTCCTCGTCACTTGTGAATCCGGCGGCTTTCAAGTGCCTTGTTTTGAGGCGAGTGATAAAGCAGAGGCTCACGAGTTTTGTGAGCTTTCGTTCCGCGGTGCAGATCTCTGCGGGGCAAGGCTCGCCAGCGAAGTTGCCTGTCAGCTTCATGCGCCATGTCTGAAGTACCCGTTCCACTCCGGATACGTTGATGTAGCGCGGCCGCTGGATAACCGCAAGCTGTTTGGCAAACGCGCGAGCGCTTGGTCGGATTCCCAGCGAAGTTCGTTGCTCGAAGCCTGCTATCGGCCTTACCATCAACGGGTGGAGCATGCGATCGAGCGGATCTTGCAGCAGTTCACGTTCGTGTTACATCTTTCCGTGCGAAGCTTCCCGCCGGTTAAGCGAGGGCGGAAGGTCAGGACCGATGTAGGTCTGCTCTATGATGCGTCGCGCGAACACGAGTGCAACCTGTGTCTGGACTGGATCGATGAGGTCTACTACAGCTACGGAAACCTGCGTCTACGCAGGAACTATCCGGCGCGCGGGAACCGCAACGGCTTGTTGTCCGCGATGCGTACCAAGTTTTCGCCCGAGCAATACCTGGGCGTCGAAATTTGGTTCAATCGTTGGTGGGCTGACCGCGATGTTGGCTTAAGAGACGAAGCGGTCTATGAATTGGTCGAAGGCGTTCGGGTCGCGATCGGCTTGCCGATTTCCGATGCGGCTTAGCGGCCTATTTAGCGTTATGCGTTTGCGAAATCGATTGCGGCTTTGATGCAACCGTCTTTGCGATTTGCAAACACGTCATAGGCTTGAACCCCGTCTTCGATCTTAAAGCGATGGGTGAAGCACCAAGACAGGTCCAGCGGAGCTTGCCTAAGTTGTTCGGCGATCGGTTCCATTAAGCTTCGCGCGGGGCAGCGTCCGGTCCCGAAGGAAAGGTTTTTGTTGTAGGCATCTGCTGGCGAGAACGTGAAATGTGGTTCGCAGTGGCAGCCGATCACCGACATCTTTCCGCCTGGGCGAATGATGTCGTATGCCAGCTTTTGTGCTTGTGGGAGTCCCACAAATTCCAGCACAGCGTCGGCGCCTCTTCCTGCGGTTCGCGACATCACGAATTCGCGTGCTTGATGTGGATCAGTAAAGCTAATCGCACCACAGCGTTCGGCTTGTGCGGCGCGTTCAGGGCTCAAGTCGATCGCGACGACAGGGCCGGTCGATTGTTGTCGAGCGAACCCGATCGAAAGCAGGCCGACGTTCCCGCAACCGATCACCACGACGCAGTCCGGCGGTGATTTTGGATCGATCGAAAGCGATGCGCCGTAATACGCCGTGCTAAGGTTGTCGCCAAGCAGCAGTGCTTGCTCGGCACTGATCCACGAAGGAATTTTGACGAGCGTTCCGTCGGCAAGCGGTACCCGGACCTTTTCGGATTGCCCGCCATGCAGGCCTTGGCCGGATTGCCGCCATCCAAATAGCTGTCCTTCGCTGCATCGTGCCGACAGACCCTGCCGGCAGTAAAAACATTGACCGCAGCTGGTGGTGAACGGCGCGCACACACGATCGCCGATCTCGACCGATTTCACTTGGTCACCTTTGTCGATCACTGTGCCGACGAATTCGTGTCCCATCACGGTGCCTTGATCAAGCCCCGTTTCACGGCCGAAATAGGGATGTAGATCGCTGCCGCAGAGCCCTGCGAGTTCGACGCGGACGACGGCGTCAAACGGTGACTCGACGGTTGCGTCTGGGATTTCATCCACCACAACGGATTGGATCTCTCGGAAGCAGATCGCGAGCATGTTAAGTGGCCGTGTGTCGAGGCAAGGTTTTCACTGTGTTACGATGTTGGCATGTTTAACATGGGCTTTTTGGGCTGTCACTGGGTTGTGGTGCGCATAAGGCGTCACCCGCGCTGACGAACACGCAGACGCATTGGGTGCGTGAAGGGAGATTGAACACAAAGTGAGTCGGTACGAAGAATCGGACGCCCTTCAGCGGCAGCTCAAGTTGACTTGGATTTTGTTGGTGGTGATCGTCGGGTTCATCGCCGTGCCGAGACTGGTGTCGATGTTCCGCTGGGGTGGGGCCGTGGGCCAGCCGCGGCCGGTGACTCCCCGCGGAGAACTCGCTTCCTGGGAAAAGACGACCACTGAACTGTTTCAAACGGTCAGCCCATCAGTCGTCTACCTGACCACGCGTTCGCGGGTGGCCGATCCGTATTACCGCCGCGCAATTGAGGTCGATGCCGGCAGCGGAAGCGGTTTTATGTGGGACGAACTCGGCCACATCGTGACCAACTATCACGTGCTTCAACAAGCTTCTTCGGCGCGTGTGGTAATGTGGGATCACTCGTCGTATGAAGCGACGCTGGTGGGCGGCTCGCCGGACCATGACTTGGCAGTGCTCCGTATCAATGCTCCGCCTGAGAAAATGAAGCCCGTGTTGATCGGCGAGAGTGGCCCGCTGTTGGTTGGGCAATCCGTGTTCGCAATCGGTAACCCGTTCGGGCTTAGCCAAACGCTGACGACGGGAATTGTTTCTGCGAAGAGTCGTACAATCCAAAGTCCGACGGGTCGCGCAATCGATGAAGTGATTCAAATCGATGCGGCAATCAATCCTGGGAACTCCGGTGGACCGCTGATGGACAGTGCGGGGCGATTGATCGGGGTGAACACGGCGATTTATAGCCCGTCGGGTACTTCCGCGGGCGTCGGCTTTGCGATCCCGGTGGATACGGTCAATCGTGTCGTTCCGCAAATCATCGCGTCGGGACGCTATGAGCCGCCGCAGCTCGGGATACGGGTTAATCAAGATTTTAGCGACGCGATCACCCGGCGACTTGGAGTCAGCGGTGTCATGATCATGGATGTCGTCGAAGGAGGCGGTGCGGCGCAGGCTGGCCTTCGCGGCACGATCGTCGGCCGCGAAGAACTGGTGCAGCTTGGCGATGTGGTCACGGCGATTGGTGAGGTGGAGATCGCCAATATGGACGAACTCATGGAGGCCCTAGACCGCTACGACCGGGGCGGCAAGGTTGTCGTTCGCTACTGGCGCGAAGGTCAATCCTTGTCGGCGGAGGTGCCGATTGAATGAGGGAGCGGGAATGATGTCGCGCGGCTCAGGTGCGCATCGATCTGAAACCGCTGTCGTGTCTCAGGCTTCGACACGCAAGCGATTGTGGATTTCCATTCCAATGGCTAGTGGGCGAACCGCTTCCTGGGCGACCTGCTTGTGGTAGAAGCTTGAGACGTTCCCCAAGATCGTGACCACGCCGTCAGTAACGATCACACTCGCCTGACGCAATTCAGTAGGGCCTGAATCGCGAACCGCGTTTTCCAGGTGTTGCTCTTTCTCGCCCAGGCTGTCACCACTGATATCGGGCTGAGCCTGCCGGGGCACAATGTGTGGACTGCTGAACGCTGTCCGAGCGTGGGCTGCGTCGAGCCGATGAGAGTTCTTCACGGGTGAGACATCCTTCACTGCTGAACTCGCCATTACCTAACCTCCTGTTCGCACACACCCCAGCGAAGTCCGGCCGGACGACAGGTGCGGCATGCATCAACGTTGACTGACAATTGAAAAACGAAGCACGATCTCTCTGACGGTTTTGGGGCTTGCGAAAACCATGCCTTGGCAGCGTCAAACCTAACAAAACTTGAAAGCTTTTAAAAAACAATTCAATCAACAATCAAAAACTAAGTCCAGAATCTTCGGCATTGTTTAAATGACAGCAAAGCGATCAGTTCGAGATGGTCGGCGACGCACACTTTTCGTCCGCATTGGTCACGAGATTGCCAGCTTGGCCCAGGCCTTGCCCAAGGGGTGTGTCGATGAAGCGATCGGGATTTGACGAGCGCGTGAAACTGAGTTCTGTCCCCGGATTCTCCAGGGAAGGCAAAAACTGTCTTGGGCTGGCGGGGCCGAGATTGCTAGACTCGGCGGTCCTTTCCGCACCCCGAATGTACAGTCCTGTCTGGTTTGAGCACATCGTCCGGCCAATGCCCTGAATGCAGGTCGACGCTTGCGATCGAGCAAGCGTGGTTGGATGCTGCGCCAGACGCAGAAGACAGCACGGTTGAATGCGAATGCGGGGCGATGCTGACGGCTAGTTCATGGACCAGCGAAGAAATCGAATCGTGGTGTAAAGAATGTGGGACCGAGTACGTCGTTAACGCGGCGGGGGCCGGTGCACAACTTCCTTGCCGCTGCGGTGCGATCATCACGATCCCCTCCGTCCAGCTGGCTGTGGCACGGCCGCAAGCTGCACAGTCCCAGGTTGCTTCACAGCCCCAGGTTGTCGAGCAACAACTGTCCGCGGCGCTGTCTCCCGCTGCCGCGGAAACTCCCATCAGCGAAGGGTTGGCTGTCCAAGCACCGCCGAATCCGATGGAAGTCCCCACCGAAGTTATCGCTCCTTCGATCGGTCGGGCGGTGCAACAAGTGGCAGTTAATCTGCCGATTGTTGCAGTTCCGGAAACGTATGGGATCGAGCCACCGGTCGAGCCCGCGGTGTTGCCGCTTCCGATCGTCGGGTTGCCAGAGACCTATTCGATTGAAACGCCGGTTCGCCGACCGAAGATTGAGCTGCCGATCGCGGCGATCGAAGCCAATAGCGACAATGTGATGCGACCAAGCGGTGCGATGGGGCGAGGCTCTTTTAGCCGATTGGTTTCGGTGGGTGGCTCGAATGGATTTCGATTGACCATCAATCAGTCGGGGAACGATTTCGATCACGTGGCCGCCGCAAACGACTGACCACTTCATTGAACACTGCTAGGCGGCTCACGTGCATCGAGTTGTTCGCGGTCTACCCACGACGACAGTTTGCAGTTCGCCGCTTCTGACAAGTCTACCCGATCGGCATTGCGAAGGGTAACGAGTAGCAAATTAGCAGTCGGAACGTCAGGCGACGGATTGTCTTGAATCGTGCTCGCGCTCAGCAACGCGGTGCTCGTACTCGCAATCGGTTGTCATTGTCTTCATCGGCCAAGTCGAACGCGCACCAATCAAACCGTGACCTCAAGAGCGATCAATAGGAAACAGAGGTTCCGTGAGATCTGATGTGCATGATTCCTGCACACCAATCAGCAGCATTGAAGTCAGGCGTCGGTCATTGCGGTCACATCTACACGCGCGAACGGCGTCGTTCACCGAGGCACGGCGAACGAGTTTGTGGTAAATCGATTGACGTGGACTCCGTGCCTTCGCGTGCAACGAATAGTTCGCGGCGTCCCCACGACGACAGTTTGCAGTTCGCCGCTGACGACAAGTTTACTCGATCGGCATTGCGAAGGGGAACAAGCATTGCATCAGCAGTCGGCACTTCTGGCTGCGGATGTCTGCAGCGTCTGGGGCAATGCCTCGAAATCAAACGTCGCGTCACGTCACTACGCGACGGCCTGCGATGCCCCAGCCGAGTCGACCGCGCACCAATCAAACCGTGACATCAAGAGCGATCACCAGGAAACAGAGGTTCCGTGAAATCCGATGGGCGAGGTTCGAGCGCACCAATCAGCAGTATTGGAGACAGGCTTTGGTCATTGCGATCACAACTACTAGCGCGAACGATATTAGTTAACGGTAACTCAGTGACGCATAATACCGGAATTTGGGTATTACGCCCTCACTCAGTGCGTCTTTTCCCTGGATATCGCTTAACTGGACCATTGGTGGGGTGGGTAGTGATTGCATGTTCAGCGTTCGCACGTTTTCACTCGGGGCGAATGCTAGCAGAGGATTGGGGGCTTGGACACGATTTTGGTGCGGCAAGCAGACTCGGTCGAACTCTCTGGAAATGCCTGCTTCCGGTTTGCTAGAACACGCCCCATGGTGGAAGAATTCAAAGTCAATCGAAGCAGTCGTCAATGTTTTGCCCAGCAACGCCCACTCCGCGAAGGCGAATGGTATTACTCCGTCGTCATCGCCAATGACAAAGGCTATCAAAGACGCGACTATTCGGCCGAAGCCTGGGAAACGCCCCCCGAAGGCTCCGTCGGCTTTTGGAAATGCCAAATGCCGCTCAACGGTGAGCGAAAAATGGTGCTCGCCCCTCGCGAAGTCCTCATCGACTTGCTGCGGCAAATGGAATCGGACCCTGATCGAGCCAAGTTGCGTTTCTTGCTCGCATTGATGGTGCTTCGTCGTCGCTACGTCCGTGTGATCGATTCGCCGGGCACGGACGTGTCAGCTGACACCGAGGGGCTGAAGTTCATGCACCTTGAGGTGATCGACGACGGGACGACGATCGAAGTGCTGGAGTGCCGGATCGGGAAACAAGAGTCCGAGTCGCTCAGCGAGGCGTTGGTCGAATTGTTGTACTGCGAAGCAAGTGAGATGGAAGACGCTTGAAACGGCGGTGATTGCTGGCGGGCTGTCGGCTTTTTGTTGGGAAGGTTTTTGGGGGGCAGGCGGGAGCCTGCGGTGCAGTGCATGACAAGGCGGGAGCCTTGGCACGAGGACGCTACTTTCGGCGGAGCGAAAGGCGACGATGGTTTGCTGGGTGATGTGGCTGGGAACGCGGTTGTGGTTGGGCCGGCGGGAGCCTGCGGTGCAGCGCGTGACAAGGCGGGAGCCTTGGCACGAGGTTTTGGTGAGGATTGCAGTGGGCAAAGAGTGAAATTGACCTTCGGCCAATGGCGATTGTTGGCGGCCGTGGTCCTACGGCGTTGCCGTAGGCTACGGTGAGTGAGGCCTTCGGCCAAACGTTTGTGGAAAACGCAAGGGGCATGTCTGCGGCAGGCGGGAGCCTGCGGTGCAGGGCGTGACAAGGCGGGAGCCTTGTCACGTGGACGCTGCTTTCGGCGGAGCGAAAGGCGACAATGGTTTGTTGGGTGATTTGGCTGGGAAGGCGGGAGCGTGCGGTGCAGTGCGTGACGAGGCGGGAGCCTTGATACGAGAGCGCTACTTTCGGCGGAGTGAAAGGCGACGATGGTTTGCTGCCGGTGGATTCGATTTGCGTGCAATTTGATGTCGCGTTGCTAGGCAAATTATTGGTATTGCTTGGTCGGACGGCAGGTCTTCGTCGGACTTGGCACCATTTGCAGCTATCCACTCGAGAGAATCGATGTACGACCGCAACGCAAGGATGCGTTTCTTTCTCTTCTTGACCTGGATAGCGGTGTGCTTTGTCTCCGGCGGTGCGACTTGTTCGAGACATGAAGCAGTACTGACCTTACCCCCACCGCCTCCCGTATTGACGACTTCTCCAGTGGTTGGCGATATCGTTGCGGCGGTGAACCGTACCAGTGCGATCCGAGAGCTTTCGACAAACACCGCGAGCGTCGACGTCTTGTCGATGCCGGCACTGCCGAAACTTTCAGCGACTGTGAATCTACGCCGGGATCGAGATTTCCGAATGAGAGCCCGATTACCTGTCGTGATGGGATCGGGGTTGGACATTGGCAGCAACCAAGATCTGTTCTGGTTCGAAGTCCCCGAGAATTTCAGCCGCACGCTTTACTATGCTCGCCATGACCAATACCAAAGACAACTCAACCGTGCAATCTTGCCGGTCGACCCCACTTGGCTGATCGATTCGTTGGGCTTGGCCCAGATCAACCCGAATCAAATCGATCAACCCTTGCAATACACTGGCGACGGCAAGCTAGTCTTGCAAACCGCTGTACCGATGGCTGCTGGAACGTTTCGACGGATCTATATGATCGATGCGGCCGGTGGACACGTGATCGACCAATTCGTGTACTCGCCGGCGGGACAGCTGATCGCGGAAAGCCATGCGTCGAACCACGAGTTCTTTGCCGAGCACGGTTGTTCGCTTCCACATACAGTCCGGTTTAAATTGACACCTGCGGCAGGCGATCCGCTTGAAATGCAAGTCGATATCGGAATGTACGCGATCAATCAAATTTTGAGCGGGGATCCAAACCTGTTCGTGATTCCGCAGGGCGCGGCCAATGCGGTGGACTTGACCACGATCAGTCCCCTTGCGATGCCGCCGACGACGGCGGCACTCCAACCGGTCAACTATCAGCAAGAACTGACAGTTGGTTACCAGCCAGAACTGCCGAACTCACCTCAGTTTCGCGGCATGTAGTCGATCGACTATGACGCCTTACGACGCCGGCGTCGTGAGGCCGCGAATAGTCCCAGGGCTGATAGGCCCAACAAGGACGAAGGTTCAGGGATAGCAGTGACGGTGAATTGGGCCGATTCAAAGCTGACAGGTCCGGCAGGGAAAAACTCGTCATCAAAAAAGACGGTGCCAAGTTCCGTAGTGGGCGACAAACTTAGGGCCGCCGTTTCGCCAGCGTTTCCGACGACTTGAAAGGTCACCGTGCCCACAAGGATTTCGTGTGAAATTGCATTGTTGGCGATCTTGATACCGGAAATCGTTGACCCGCCTAAAACAGCAGAGAAGTCTCCATTGTTGATCTCCGTGGGAAGTGTATCGGTGAAGTCACTGTTGATCACGATGTCCGAATTGCTGGCGATATTCAAGACGTTCGCTTCTGGGGCGTCCGGCGCGTAGGTCAGAGTGACGGGGCCGAAGGACGTCAAACCAAGTGCGGAAGATGCAAATCGCAGCTCTTCTCCAAACGTCGCTGTCTCGCGAAAGATCACGCTCACGCTGATGGTAGAACCGGATTCAGCTTGATACGAAGACTGATCAAATCGGAAATCATAGATTAAGTCAGCTTGTGAATTGGACGCACCTAGAAGCAGCACGCCAACCAACGTTAAAGCGCGGAACATTTAAATTGCCTATCGGCTAGAAGGAGGGGAATCGAATGTGAATAACGTTGAAGGGTAGAACTAAAACAACAGTTTTTTTCCGTACTGGCCGCGGAAGTATAGGTAGTCCGTTCCGTTGACCGTACCGTCCTGATTGTAATCAAAGCGATCGTCAAAACCGGGTTGCCCTGAGGACTTTGCATAGGTCCCACGGAAGAATAGGAAGTCGGTTCCGTTGACCGATCGATCACCATTGACGTCACCGTAGAAACGGAAAAACTGGTCGCTTTCCTGATCGCCGAACACGAAGTCATCGCCGGCGAGCCCGTCACGGTTTGCGTCTAATCCGAAGCCGTCAACGGACACAATCTTTGCCGCGTCGACCCGCAATTCGAAGTTGCCATCGACAAGCGAGCCGTATTCGGCAAACGCTCCTTCAAATGCCAATACAAAGGTTCGGCTTGGGGTCCCAGAGGAAGGCGAAATGATCGTCCCGACCAAGCCTCCATTCGTGCCCCGTCGATGAACGGTGATCGCGCCGTCTTCTAAAATCACGTCGGTATCGAATTCGACGGTGACCGACTGGACTTGCGAGCGTTGACCGCTGCCGTCGTTAATCGTGACGTCGGCCTTGTCAATTTCGATCAGATTGTTGACGTCGACTTGAATGGCTTTTTCAAACGACAGACCGGCGGTGTCTGTCACGCGTACTCGAATTGAATAAGACGGCTTGAATTCATAGTCCAGTACGGTGTTTTGCCTGAATCGCAAACCATTGCCATCGATTAAGAAGTCTGTGTTGTCGGCGTCACCATTGCCACTGACCAGCTCAAACGTATGGGAGTCGTTTGGGTCTTGATCGAGTGCGGAAAGCGTCGCGAACAGCAGGTCGGCTGCAGAAGTATCCGTGTTTTCGTTGACCGAAACCTGTGACAACAAGATGTCACTGGGCGAGTGTTGCGGGGCCAGACCGAAATCGAGTCCCGATTTGATCGTCGGTAAGGAAAGCGAAACGGCATGATCACCAGACGAGGGAGCGGTCAATTGCCAACTGGGCGGAACGACGGTTCGTACGATCAAGCTGCCGGCACCGAGCGGCTGCCCAGGAGCTAGTTCGGTGAATTGATAAGTCCCGAGTTCGTTCCAAGGTGTCGCAGGATCATCATCCGCGGTGGTTTGCGTGGGTTCGTTCGTATTAAGCAGGCCATCGCCGTTGAGGTCCAAGTAAACCGTCTGTCCCGCCAGCCCCAATTCATTTGAATCCAAGTTGCCATTACGGTTGTCATCTTGCCAAACCGTTCCAGACAAGGTTGTTATCGGATCGATGCGTTGATCGACCAGTTGAAAATCGAGATTGGCAAATTCCGCGTCGGGGTAAACGCTGGCGGTATGGTAGGCCACGTCAGAAAGATCAGCGGCAAGTCCGTCGGTCTGGTACCCAATACCTAGGAAACGCAAGGTGAGACCGGTAAGCGTTTCTACCGAGATCGCGTTTTGATAAGAGCTATAGAACTCGCCGGCTGCAGATGCCAAGGCGACTCCACCGGATGGTACCGAGAGGCGTTCTTCGACAATTCCGGTTTCGGGATCAATGATGTAGCCGACACCGAATGCATTGCGGGTATACAAACGCGTGCCATCCAGCGTCGTGCTAAGGTTGCCGCTTGTGAATTGGACATCCTGGTTCAATGCATCGATATCGAGCGTTTGCACGACTGAGCCGCCTTCGACATCGATACGTGTGATGGTACCGAGCGAGCGATCAAGGACATAGAGATCGCCGCCGAGGACAGTCATGCCACCGTGATTCCCTTGCGGCAATTCGATGAACGCTTTTGTCGCTCCCGTTATGCGATCAAGCATCCAGACGCCTTCGCGAGTTGAATAGTACAAACCGTGATCATCCAGTGCCAAACCAGGGCTTGAAGTGTCTATCCCTGGTGCATCGAACGTTCGTAGAATCGATCCAGAATATGGGTCGTGTTGATGAATGACGGTCGGGCTGCCAGTCGGCTGCTCGATCGAAAACAATTCCACCCGGGGTTCTGACGCGATGACGCGATCAGGTGAAACGACGCGGATGCGATAGTCGCCGGGCAAGAGGCTATCAAACGAGTACCCGCCACCTGCATCAGTTTGTGTCCAAGCTTCGTCTGGGTCTTGCAGATCGTTGCCATTGGTGTCCAAGAATACCACGGCGTCGGCAACCGTTTCTCCCGTATCAACTATTCCGTCACCGTTGATATCGCGTCTGACCACACCAGCGATGATTCCATGCGTCGAACGATGAGCCTGATTGAGAACGGTTGGCGTCAATGCGCTGACCAACAGCGGCGTTCCGGTTTGCAGATAGCTGCCACCCGTTAGTCCATTCGAAAACAATGCATCACTGCTTTCGACGAAATCGAAATTTTCGTCCAGCATGAGACGCCCGCTTACAAACGACTGCGCCGTGACGGCATATTGGTTACCGATGATTGCAGCACTGTAGACCCAGCCATCGGTTACGGGGACATGCTTCACCGAAGTGATGCGAGCGGTCTTTGGGTCGATCACAAAAACGCGATCGTCGAAACGTGAGAAGACCACCAGCGACTTGCCGTCAATCGACTCGGTCATCGTCGTTGACAAGTCGAGAGGATTGCTTTGCGACGGATCTTCAAATGCGGTGATCATGCGAGCTCCATAGAGCTGCTGCGTAAACATGTCGAACCGCATCAATACGCCCGCCCCAGTTCCCAGCAGATAGGGAGTCTGGTCAATCACGGCCAAGCTGTACCCTCGAATCAATCCGCCATTGAAGTATTGTGGAAGCGGGGTTTCGCTGACCAAAGACCCGTCCAAAGCCACTTGCAGTAGCACGCGCCGTCCATTGTCGACAACCAGCAGACGATTGCCGATTTGCGTCACCGATTCCGCGCTGAGCACCTCCGTTTCCGTCACGACACTGTTGATCGTGGTCCCATATTCGCCCGGGAAAATACGAAGGAGCTCCAAAACGTATCCCGAATCGGTCGGTCCGTTGACGCGAGAAACGCCAACGATCGATTCAACAGCCGGAGCGATTGCGACCGGCACGGATCCTGGCGTGGGTTCCGTATCGATGATGTGAAATCCAAAGGGTACGTTTTCGATCGCATAGGCTCCTGTCGCGTCGCTGACCGCAAAAGGTTCGCCGGCATCACGATGCCCATTTCCGTTGTAGTCGGCAAAGACGGTGAGCCCTTCGAGAGGTGAATCTCCGGCATCGAAAGTTTGATTTTCATTGGCATCAAGAAATTGAATGCCTGTGACAGTTCTTGTTGACGGGGCGAGATTAAAGTCAACGTTTGTTTGGTCGATTTCGGCTTTCACCCGCAACGGAAATGTTGTTGCCTGGGTGCGAATCGCGGCGAGACCACCGAGTGATCCTTCACCAAACACCGGAAGCCGCCGGACGATCTCGCCGGACGCATTCCGCACGTCATAGACCACGAATTGATTGTTCTGAGAGAATCCGAATTCGAACCATTCACCTCCTGCGCCAGCCGCGCCGCTTCCCATGTTGATGTTCGCGAAGGTCGAACGGATTGAACCGTTAAAAGGATCGACTGCCAGCACATCACCGGAGCTGAGCCCGACGAGCAATTCATTCCCATTCGCCGATTCGGATAAAACACCGTCGATGTCGTAGTTGCCGGGGACGCCCTCGTTAATCACGCTGAGGTCCCAAATAGCGTCGATCCGTTGCCGCGCCAAATCAACAACCGCGATTGCGTCGGTCCCCGAGTGCGATACGAATGCTCGATTTCCAAGCACGGCTAAACCGTCATCAAATCCAATTGGCAGCGCTATCGAACGTTCGACCTGGCCGGTGGACTTGGAAAGGAAATCCAAGGTGTGGTTGCGAACGAGGAACAACCAGTTCATGTCTGCCGCCAATCCGACCCATTGATCCTGTGGATAGGGCGACGGAAACTCGTTCAGAATTTTGCCTGTCTTAGGATCGAGTTGCTGAATGACCGAATTCGCATCAGGCCGCCCGATGTAGGCGAACAATTCTGTCACGGGGTTCGTGTTGGCAGATACAACGGTGTTTTCGGGCGGCACGACGTTGACGACATACTCGCCCGGCAACACGTCGCCGAATGTGTAAGCTCCGGTCTGATCCGTGATCTGCGTCGGTTCACCTTGATCGAGCATCCCGTTTTGATTGAGGTCAAGGTAGACCTCGACGTCGGCTGCACCTGGGGCTCCGCCGACAAAGACTGTTCCAGAGACGTTCGACCGAGTCGAAACAACTGAAAAATCTTGTTGCGAACCAGCGTTCACCATCGCTTTGGCAACGCGATGCTCGCCGGCCGCAAGGCTGTACTGCCGATGGGGCACCGCGAATGATCGCAGCAACTGCGATTGATCATTGAACACGCTGACATTGAAGTTGGTGTCGGCGACGAAAAGCTCTTGGCCAAGGGTTGCTGCACCGATCTCCTCGAGTGCCCCCAATGGCTGGGGTGCTGGCGCGAAAGTAGCGATCGCTGTAACCGGATCAAGATCGAACCATTGGTCATCACTCGTTCCGATCAAAATGGATTGACCGTCGATCGATTCTGTCACTGCACTGACGGCATAGGGTGCCTCCGCCGCATGAGTCACTGGGTATTGGAGCGTGACTGGACGTTCGCCGATGAATTGGTTTGTTGCGACGTCGTATTCTGCGAGCGTCAACGATCCAAACACGCCACGACGGACCGTGAACACGGAGCCACCGATGAAGGCGGGGCCAAGGTCATCGACTGGGGAGTAGGCAGGACCGGAGATGGGAGGATGTTCGATCAGTTCCCCAAGATGCAAGCTGCTGATGAGTTGCCCATCAGTCGTCAATTGATAGATCATGTCGTCCGCGTTGTCGACCAATAACAGCCGGGTTCCGTCGAACGCCAAACTGATTTCACCGTTGCGGAGTGGGATGTCAGTCAAGACATGCTGCAATACGTCACCGTCTTGCGGATCAAATTCCCAGAATTCAGCCGAAAGTCCTGTGGGTGAGTTGGAGTCTTGATAGAGTTCGACACCGAACAAACGGCCTTCTGGGGTGTAAACATCGCTGGCCCGATAGCCGACCGGCGGTAACACGCTGACTTGATGGCTTCCGGGGCTGATGTCTTCGAACGTGTACGCGCCGTCAGTTCCAGTGACAACAGACGCTTCCCCGCTATCTGGCCATCCGTTTCCGTTGACATCGAGAAAGACAGTCGCGCCGGCAACTGTGGTTTCACCCGCTTCAATGACACCGTTGCTATTCGTATCGTTTCCAACAACACCGGAGATCGTTGCGGCGAGTGACAGATAGCCATGATCCAACAAAACATCCGTTGTCCCACTGATCGGTGTACCAAACTCGTCGAAGGTGGCGACAACAAATCCATCGATGTAGGGCGTATCAAGTTCACGAACCAGCGTTTGGTTTTGGTCAAAGACCCAAATGTCACCATTGCTTTCTTGGTTACGCAGGTAGACTTCGTCGTTAAATGTCGACGCAGACCAAAGCGTCTGAGCTGTGAATGGGTAATCAAAATCACCGATGATCTCGGCAGTGGTTGGGTCGAGAACCAGCACGCGGGATTGCTGGTTGACGAACATCCAAATGAAGTTGCCATCTGGAGATTCTGTGATGACTCCAGATGGTGGAACGGATGACAGCGTCGATTGCATGGAGGGTGCAATCGTTATCGGTCGCTCATTCGTCAATTCACCGGTGCGCGGATCGACGGTGCGAATTTTGAATTCATAGCCGGTGATCCAATAGACCGTGTCATTGATCACGGCAGGACCTTGGCTGTAGGGGATTCCCCCTGTGCTGAGCATGGGGACCGGGATTTCACGAACCAAGCCGCCTTGAGGTGTCAGCTGGATCAGGACTTTGCGAGTGTTATCGATCGTGTAGAGATAGCGTCCGTCGGTGGTAGTGCGATTCGGCCAAATCGATTCAATTTGGGTCTGAACGACGCCAATTGATTCTCCCGTGATCGGGTCGTATTGGTTCAACGCCAAGATGCGTCGATCGGGGTCGGCCGGGTCGCTGACATCATTGGACGCAATGACCAAATCAACGGACGATTCGACCGACGACGGTGTAAGCGACGAAGGCCAATCACGCCGAATCCAAAGATCGCCACGGGGAACGTTTTCCAAGACATAGCTGCCGTCGATCCCGCTGACCGCCGAAGGCTCCGCGCTGTCCGGCAATCCGTTTTCGTTCAAGTCCGCATAGACCAAGATTCCTGCAAGAGGCGACTCACCGGGATCAAGTATCCCGTTGCGATTCGAGTCGAGGAATTGCTGTCCCGAGACGGTACGAATCGCGATGTCGATCCCAAAATCGTTGCCGGTGGATTGCTGGTCCAGACTTAGATCCAATCGGTGAGACGTATCGATGTAAACCCCAGCCGCGGCAGATCCTGGGATACAGTCCAGCGTTTCGGATTGCAAAACATTGCCAGTTCCATCAAGCGTCGAAATGTAACTGGGCGCGTCATGGGTAATGTAAACCTCGCCGTTCACACCAGCCAGTCCTTGCTGGCGCCTGCTGGCCGGAGGGATAGGGAAATCGCTCTGAATCAGTCCCGTCTGTGGATCAATCACCAAGACGTTGTCCGAGGCGTTGCGGGCAATCAGGTTAGTACCGTCAGCAGATTCGCCCAGTGAATAAAACAGATCAAGTTCCGCCGAGCTGTAGCCGGAATTTGCGTTCAGATCATCAATTCGCATCGTCCGTTGGGGCGACAGCGTTTCGAGGTCATACGCATAGATCGTGTCGTCGATGGATGCCATCAGATACAACGTGTCGCCGATAACGGCAGCACCATCCGGTGGGGAATTGGAGGTGTAGAAACGCTTCTGTTCTACCGTTTCGAACGTCAACGGATCGATTTTGATGATCCCGGGAGATTGGCCGTTGTAGTATCCGGCGGCGTAGAGGAATTCGCCATCGAACGCTAACGCACTATCGGCGACGTAATCTTTTAGCGGTCCCGTCACGAAGTTATCGCGGAGTGCAATTCCCGTTGTCGGGTCGACCTGCTGAATTTGATTTGAACCGTGCATCACATAAACCTGCGTTTCTTCCACGCGTGGTGATGTGACCTCGGCTTCTTGGGCTAGAAGTATCCGAACGCGAGTTTGCCCTGGAAGAACGTCGAGAATTTCATAGCTGCCATCAGCCGCTGATGTGTCCGCAGGCTCACCGGGATCGAATTGTCCGTTGTTGTTCACATCAACATAGGCAGTCGCGCCGGCGAACGCCGTTTCACCTTGGTCTTGAATGCCGTTCCCGTTGGCGTCGGCATAGACCGTTCCTGAAATTTTCGTCAGGTTGATATGAGCCGCGAAATCAACCGCTGCTTGGGAATCAGGAACGGTTAGTTCGACAAGCTGTGACGATTGACTGGTGATCGCCCATCCGGGGCGATGTTCAACCGTGACGCGGTGGTAGCCGAGATCAAGCCGATCAAATTGATAGGCTCCCGTCGCCGCATCGGAGACGGTGTAGCGTTCCGCCGGATCGCGAACGCCATTGAGGTTTTCATCGAGGAAGACAATCCATCCTTCAAGTCCGTCATCGCCAACGTCACGAAGTCCGTCCCCGTTTTGATCCTCGAACACCGTCCCACTGAGTTGGGTTTGATTTGCGACAAGCCCGAGATTGAATACTTCTACTTGATCGATGGAGTCGTAGTAACGCGTTGTGACCGGATCGGTCGTGGGAAACCAACTGTCGTTTGGATCGAATCGAAAGACTGCGAATTCCGAATCTGGAGGAACGTTGTCGAATTGAAGCGATGCGATTTCGTAGGTTCCATCCGATGCCGAGAATGCGTTGGATTCGTAGCTGTCAAAGGCTTGGTTGAGGTTCGAATCACGATAAAGTCGCTGCCCTTCGATTCCGGGCTCACCTGTGTCTTGAACGCCGTTCTGGTTCAGGTCTTCGAACACGACGCCGCGAACCGCAGTGTTATTTTTTTGGGCAGGCACATCGACAACAAGCGGCCCGTCACCATAGCCAAGTTCCACCGTCACGGGAAAATCGGGAGAGCTGACGTAGGTTGACCAGTTGTCTTCCACCACCAGACCATACGTGCCTAGCGGAACATCGTTGAAAGTGAAAACCCCGCTTTGATCGCCCGGCAGCTCTGGATTGTCGGCCAACACGCGTTGCCGCGGTTCGCTTAAATCGCGATTCCCATCGCCATCAATATCCAGGAAGATGTCAGCCAAGATGGCGGGCGGTTCGCCAACATCACGGACACCGTTGTCATTGAGATCGTCAAAGATCACGCCCGTGATGGTTCGAACAGGGTTGCGTACAACAGTGACGACGGTTGAGTCGGTGAAACTGCCGTTATCGAGGCCCGAACCGCCAAGCGACACCTCGTTCCCGCCGACAATGCTGTCGTCATCATCCAAAACCAGTTGTAAGGTCCCGTCACCCTGGCCGGCATCGACGGTCACCGTGAAGGTATCACTTAGTCCGTCTGGCGTGATCGACACGATCGAAGCGCCAGTCACACCGCCGGAAAGCAAACTGAAGTCACTCGAATCCACTCCAATAACGGGCGTATCAAACGTCAATTGATACTCAAGCGATCCATTTCCCAACGGACCTTCGCCGAGGAATAAGTCGCTCGTTGACAGACCTATTACAGATGGCGCCTCATCGTCCAGGACAGCTACTGAATCTTTGGCGCTGATGAAACCTTGTTCCAAATTGATTCGCGCGACGCGGAAGTCATCGCCCCAGCCAGACAACACCACAAGGTTTTCATTGGCATCGAGTTCTGAATCGAATGCCCGTCGGGCCGAATAGACGCTGGCTTGATAGTCAAGCGATCCGTCGCCGGTAAAGCTTTGGTCGAGCGATCCATCACCGTTGTGGCGTGTAACAATGATCGAATTTTCTGTTCCGCCGGCGTAGCCCGACGACACGATCTTGCCGCTTTCAGTGATATGGAACGACGTCAGTGTGTGGCTGAACGAATCGAAATGAAAGGTACTGACGAGACCATTGAGTCCGAATGTTGAATCAAGTGCACCGTCTGGCATCACCCTTGCCAAACCGAACTTCGTCAGAGTTCCTGCGACGGTCCCGCCGAGCACGATTCGATTTTCATGATCGATTTCGATTGAATCGAGATAGAAGTCATCAGCGAAATCGATGGTTGCGACACCGGACTCGCCGAATGACTCGTCGATCACGCCTTCCGAATTGGTTTTGACGAGGGTGGTGACCCCGCTTATCGATCCGGCAATTAGCAAGTCACCGTTTGGCAAAGATTTGATCGACGTCCCCGTAGAACTGATCGAGTCAAACGTACGGATTCCTGATGGGCCAAAACTTGTGTCTGGCAGACCATCGGCCGTCACACGCAGTACCTTCAAACGGACGGTGCCGCTGATTCGGAGTGAAGCAAGGATACTGCCATCGTTTGAGAAAGCTAAATCAGACACGCCGACGCCGTTGACGCCAGAAACGTTCGCAATGCCGTCGTTTCCGAAACTACTGTCTGGTGTGCCATCGGCATTGAAGCGGACGACGTATGCCCTCAAGGTTCCGGATCCGAACTTCCCACCGACAACAATCTTGCCATCGGGTTGAATCAAGACTGCGGTCGGCACTGGATAGGAGTTCGACATGGCAATCGATGCCAGGCCGCCGGTGCCGAATGACGGATCGGGAGAACCATCCGGCAGCATTCTCGACACGCTGAATTGGTTGAGCGTGCGATCTTCAGCAACGGCGACGATCTTGCCGTCCTCCTGGACCGCGATCGCAGCGGTGGGCGGTTGGACTCGCATTCCAAGTCCAGTCGCCGCAAATCCGTCGTCACCAAAGAATCGGTCCAGGCCGCCGGAGGACTCCGTTAACGTGGACGCCGTGACCGTGACCGTTTGTGTACCATCGAACAGCGAATCGTCAATCACATCGATCGGAACCGAGATCGATTGTTGTCCGGCTGGTATCGACACGGATGCAGGAACTTGCAGTTCGCTAGTGTCGCTGCTGGAAAGCAGGACATCGACGACCTCTCCGGTTTGCAAGTCATGCGAAACGACAACATTGGTCGCCGCTGGGCCAGCCGACTCGGAAAGCGAATCAGTCTCGATTGTCGCCGTCAAAGCAAACGTTTGGAACGTTGCCTCGTAACTCGGTGATCCCCACCCCGGGCCGACACCGACGCCGGTGAAAGGGTTGCCGATCGCATCGACAATCGTATTGTCATCGTTGATGAAAAGCTGCAACGTTCCGGTGCCACCCAAAACGGTCCCCGTGACGAAGTACTCATTGCCTGAACCGCTGACCGCATCAATGCGTGCTGACAGATCGCCGCGCGTTGAAAGCAGAAAGTCACTGACATCAACGCCGGTAACTTGCGAATCGAACACAACCTGAAAAGCAAACGTTCCCGAATCGATCGGCGCATCGCCGACCAACGAACTCGAATCAAGCGTCGGAAAACGCGTATCCACCGTATACGCAGGGTGACCGATCGAGTCGGCTGCCAGTTGATGTCCGGCAAGGTCCGTCAGCGTTTGGCCAGCCAACAAACTGACTGTGACGGTTCCCTCGTAATTGAGAACCGAAAGCCACACACGTTTCTCGCTAGGTGAAATCGACTCAATCGATTGCACGAAAGGGTTCGGCATTGACGACGCAACGATCGCGATGTCGGCTGTCGAGAAGTTGTTGATCGGCGCGCTAAAGGTGACCAGGAACGGTACCAGATCCGAGTTTGTCGGCGAGACTTGTTCGGGTTGCACGCTGACCACTGTCGGGGCAGTTCGATCGATTTGCCAGACACTACCGCCGGCGTCCATCGTCTCGGGGACGTTGCCAGCCAAATCGGTCACGTTGGACAACGGGTTCACGAAGCGAAGGTACAACAACCCGTCGCCGGTGCCAGTGTCCAACGTCAGCGTGTAATCCGCGCCGCTGCCATCGACTTGAGTCACCGACATTCCCGCGATGGTGCTTTCGGGGCCCGTGGTAAATAGTTCAAAGTTTTCTGCTTGAACGCCAACCATCGGTTCAGCAAATGACACCTGATACTGGACCGTCTGTGCGCTGCTGTAACCGCTTCCAATCACCGTCGCGGTCAATGGTGTCGCGATGCTGCGATCGATCGTAACGACGCCGGATGACTGGGCTGAGCTTACCGCATTGCCAGCCAGGTCCGTGATGGTTGCCGTCGGTGCAGCCGACAACATGATTGTTCCGTTACCGACGCCGGTATTGACCGACACGGTGAAGTGATCAGCACTGCCAGTAATCGAGCTGATCGATGCCCCACTGAGTCCTGTGGTGGTCAGCTCAAAATCATCAGCGGCTACCCCGACAACGGCCTCGCTAAATTGCACAACAAAATCGATCGAATTCTGATTCGTCAGACTGGGCGATTGTTCTTGAATTGCCACGATCGTTGGAACAACATTGTCGACCGTGTACGTTTCACCCGATAGGAACGAACCGTCGCGGTTCCCCGACGTCCCTGAACCTCCTAACGGTTTATTGCCATCGAGAATCGAATCGTCGTCGATCAAGTTCAGCTTCAACGTGCCCTCACCGACGCCTGTGTTCAAAGTCACGACATAGCTCGAACCGCTACCAGTCAAGGACGCAAACGATGGATCGGTCAGCCCAGTGGATTCGATTTGAAAGTCGCCAGGGTCACCCGTTGAAGGCAGGTTCACACCGGTGACCGATGCGTCAAAGTTGACTTCGAACGCAACTTGATTGGTGGTATTCGGGTTGGCATCGATCGCAAGAATGGACACGACATCCGGTCCCGGGCCGGCGAGCAAGTGTCGTGGTTCGAGACTCTCAAATCGGCGTTTGAATCGACCCGTCTTAGCCGCTTGAAGCTGGTTCGAAAAACGCTGCCGCTTTGTTTTTCGCAGTGAACAACGACTGTGCCTGTATCCCATCTTTCTCACACCGCCTTTGATACGCCTGTTAAGCACCCAATAGGGTGTGCAGACTACCCTAGACGAGGATACAGATGGGCTACTCCGCACATGTTCAGTGGTGATATCCGCTAAAAAGTTCTGCGCCCGTAAGCAATCACGCCGGACGGTGGCGGGATATCGCCATCCAGGGTCCAAGATCTGCGTTCAAGAAGCGAAGCGGTCGTCGGTTGGGTCGCTACGGAGCTGTGGGAGTGACTCGTTTCTGGTTGCGTAAAAAGTCGACGCATTCGCCACGAGATCACCAAGATCGGAACGGTAATTGCGAACCAAAAGTAGTGACGCAGCAAGACTGCCAAAGCACACGCCGTTAACCAATGCAAGTTGTTCGGCGGATTTGATGGACGAAAGGAGGATCACTGCAATGCAAACTTATCCAGACGCATACCGCGCTTCGCCAACCGAGATGGCATCGGTGTCACCACCGACGCACTTGGACGTTGCCGCGTATCTGTATTGGATCCTCGGTATCTTTGGAGCCCACCGGTTTTACTTGGGCAAACCAATCTCCGGTACGATCTATTTTTTCACAGGCGGCTTATTATTGATCGGTTGGATCGTCGACTTGTTCTTGATTCCTGCGATGGTGCACGAGGCAAAACAAAGGTACCGACCCGGCTGGATTGACTACACACTCGCCTGGGTGTTGTTTACCTTCCTGGGCGTCTTTGGCGTCCACCGCATCTATATGGGCAAGGTGTTTAGCGGGGTGTTGTACTTGTTGACCGGTGGCCTGCTTGGCATCGGTGTCGTGTACGACTTGCTGACCTTGAACAGTCAAATTGACGAGCTTAACCGTTCTGGAAACTCGTATTGATAAGTACGGGGGACGCCGTGATGCGTTGTGATTCGCCGTGATGCGTGGCGCTCACTGACCGCTGGGCTTCATCGGTTTTGGCGGGGCGACCTGTTTTGTCGGTCGCCGTTTAATGGGCGCGAGCGCGTGCTGCGATTGAAAAGCGACGTCCGCGATCAGACTGTCGACTCGATTGCGGGCAATCGCATAGGCGGCCAGCGATGGAATGGCAACGACAAGTCCGCCAACCGTTGTAACGAGTGCCTGGTAGATGCCTTCGGCAAGGTCGCCCGCACCGGCTGCACCGCGCGTTGTTGCCACTTGCTGGAATGCGAAGATCATCCCGGTAACGGTTCCCAGTAGTCCGACCATTGGGGCGATGTTCCCAATGACGGAAAGATACTCAATTCGCCGCATCATTCGCGAAGACTGTTCGGCGAGGGCATCTTCGACAGACTTTTCAACTTGCAACCAACCGAAGTCCATCTCGGCTAGACCGCTCAGCAGAACGACACTGAGCACACTGGGCTCTCTGCGGCACGCCGCGTCGGCTTCGGCAAGCCGCGAGGTCAACAGTGCTTGACGGACGGTTTCGCTCAATCCATCGGGAAGGACTTCACCGCGGCGCAGCGTCATGACTTGATCAAACACGAGGTAGGATGCAAAAAAGCTAAGCCCGAGCAGCACGATCAGGATCAAAGCCCCGGTAATTCCGCCGCTCAAGAGAATGTCCGACCAGCCGGCGGGTTCGGCATCAGCACCGTGACCTTGCCACGCCAAAAACGTCGCCGGAAGCGCGGTCCATGTGGAAACGAAATTGGTGTGGAAGTAATTGATGGTTGCGTTGCAGAATTGGATCATCGTCGGTTCGTCAGAACGGGAGGTCGACGGATTGGCAGCCTGTTGATGTTCGCAGTCTATCGCAGGATGCCGATCGGTTACATCCTACCAACGGTCATCAGGAATTCGGCGTCAGACAGCAGCGGTTCGTCCCAACGGAGACGCAAGACGCCTTCACGCTGCAGCTTGGCAATTGCTTCATCGTGCTGATCACGGATCTGCTTGATTGCCGCTCGGGTTCGGCCTTTGGACTGGGCAATCGAAATCGCGATCATCGCGAAAATCGCTGTGGGCAAGACAGAGAGCACGACACTGGTTAACACCATTGCGAACTCTGGTTTTGGAAAACGCTCCATCACATGTTCATGAAGCTGCCCCGTCGTCGACAACGAATTGAAACTGGCGCTAAGGTATTCTTTGTAGAGCGCTACAAACGGGCCAGCCATCAAGGACCAAAAGATCAGCGTCCCGATCAATGCCAGGGGCGTCGCCCAACGGATCGAGTTTTGTTCGATCGCGTCTTCAAAGATGAACTGTGATTGCTCTTGTAGAGCTTCGATTCCAGAAAGGGAGGCGACTTGTGAAGAATCGTTCCGCGCAGCAATGGAAGCGGTGGCGTTTTCCCCTGTGTCAGCCGAACGGAGTAGTTCGAGCTCATCGCGGAACTGATTGGCCAGTGGGCCGAGTCGATCGCTGACGGCGGCTGAGCTACGTCGCTGCAACCCGGTGCGAATTTCTTCGCTGGCGTCTCGATCCCCAGCCAAAGTCTTCGTTGACGTCCAAATCGTGCTTAGCAGTGACGGCAGCGATCCGGAGAGCGACAACAGCAATCGGTCCCACGCACCACTCGTCAGATTCAGGATGCCTAACACGGTCCGAAAGGGAAACCAGATCGCGCCGATGGAAGTCAGCAGCGACAGCCTCAGGCGACTTCGCACAGCTGCCGCGAGCGGACCGTTTGCGCCCACCAATGTCTGGGCGACTTGCCCGGGCAACTTGGTGGCCTCGTCGTTTAATCGATCGACCGCTTGGGTTAGTCCTGGCAGTTTGCTTGCCAGAAGTCCGCTCAGCACGGCGCGAAAGCGATGGTCGAGCGCGTCCAGACGTGCCGAACGTCGTCGATCACTGTCTGGGTTGTTTTCCAGCTCACTTTTCAACCGCACCATCACATCATGAGCAACCGTTTCGCCGATCTGCTCTTCGGTTTGTTGCGAGACGAAAAAGTCTTCGCACAAGATTGGCCGCGCGATCACGCTGGTCGGTGCCACCGAACGCAGGTTAGCGACGAACGCATCAACATCGGCTCCAACCGCGTCGTCTTCGGCAGAGACCGCGTTGATCACTGGCAATACGATCGTTCCTTCACTGGCAACGGCAAGCACACTGGGGGTCTGACCGCGGATTTGGTCACGTCGAACAACCAGCACGATGGCTGACGCAAGCGATAACGCTCGTCGGGCAACGTCGACGATTGCATCACGATCGTCGGTCGCACCAGGAGCATCGACCAACAGATACGGCATGCCGAACGGTTCCATTTCGTCGCTCGAAACTCGGATATAGGTTTCGTAGCGACCGTCCAAATCCGCAGGCGGTTGCGGTCCAACCCAGACCAACTGTTCGGTCGTCTGGTCCAAATTATTGCCACTGCGAATCGAGTTTTTCATCGGCGAGTGACGGATCAACTGGCGAACCAACCAGCTTTTGCCTTGACCGGTGGCGCCAACGACGGCCAGCACCAGCGCACCGGCGGCGCGGTCTTGGCAGATCAGGTTTCTAGCGGCTGCGTGTTCGTCACAAAGGGCGCGGACTTGGCGGCCCGTTTCGCTATTGCCCAGCACCGTGGTGGCCGCATGGCGAACGCGCCGCAGGAACTCATTGCCTTCGTTCTCCATCGGCAAGGTCGCGACGTGTTGGGCGGCGACGGGTTGACTGGTTACGTTGCGGTCCATGGACGGATGGTGGTTGATGCGATAGTTAGCGGAATGACAGTGGACTCAATCAAGAAGCGGTCGGCGGCATCAGACTGTTCAGTTCCTTGAGGAAGACTTCGTTCGTACGGTAGACCGAAAGCTTGGGAGTTGTTTCGTGAACTGATGCTTTGTTGACGTTTGGAACCGGCAATCGATAAGACTGCGGCCCAAGTTTGATGGTCGGCATCGGATCGCCGGGCGCGACACCGAGATGCTGGCACAACAGAACATAGAACATCGACATTTGTTCGAGAGCCGCTTGGGCGGTCAAGATCTGAGCGTTCTTGCCGCCAGCCCAGTATGCCGAAAACGCGGTTAGCCCGGCCGCAGCGAAGAGTTCCACAATCGAAGCGTTCGCGATGATTGACGATCCAAAGTCAAACGGCAACATCAGGATGCTTCCGAAGGTTGCCAGCAGTGCAGCAAGTGGAGTCAAACCGAAGGCCAGCTTCTTATGCTTGGGGACATGCAGCCACATTTCTTCGGCAACCTTTTGCAATTGGTCACCATCGAATTGCACGCGGTCATTGATCGCGAATGCCTGGAGCGTGTCTTCTAAAGTGGTGTTCCACAGCGCCGCATCGATCGGGTCGTTTTCGTCACCGAACCAATGCCGCAGCGTCAGCGGCGCTCCGAAGCGACGCAGTGTCGTGTCCAGGTCATCGGGGGCGATTAGATGCCCGACCTTTTTTGCTTTGAATTTTTCTTTGAACGACTCCGCATAGCTCTCCGCAAGTGCCGTGGGGGCATACTGCGTCATCAAGTCCGTCGCCGCTTTCGCTTTCTTTTGAATGAACGTGTTGATGCGTACGCCCAGTCGCGCGTACCACGGTGCGGCCAGGCAAAACGCATCGGCAAGCTGCTGCACGATATGTTTGGACTGGTGCATGCGGATCTCGGTTCCGCCTTGTCCGCTCGGCTTGGTAAACAGGCTGATGGTGGATTCCAAAATCGTTTGACGAGCACGTTCGCTCAGTCGCACTGACTGTTCGCAATCCTGTTGCAGCTGATTTAACGAGACGTCCCAGACCGATCGACGCAGTGCCGCAGTTCTTCCGCGAAGGAATCGTTCGAACGACTCGGGGCAATCGAGTTCCGATGACAAATTGACAAGCAAGCGGCTGGCATCGATCTCAGCCGGTGGGTTGTGTTCGGCGCGTGCGTCGATCGAATAGAAAACTGGCACCGGATCATCGACGTTCTGTTCGACGGTGACGACTTGATCGCCATCGACGACTTTTTTCGGAATGTACGGATCGCTCTTGGGGATCTCAAAATCGTAGGCCCCATAAATCCTTTCAACACCGAACTTGTCCGTTTGGGGCGCGAACGACTCAAGGATGTCTTCGGGTTCTTGGCCAGGGCGAATCTTGTTGACCGCCAGCAGCCTTGGGATGCCCGGCATCAGATCGGAAACCGTTTGCAAGATCTCGCCCAGAGTTCTGTCACGCGCCATCGCGGGCGTGGACACGATCATGAAGGCGCTACAAAAGGTCGACGCTTTCCCCAGCAATTCCCGCCTTCGTTGTGGAGAACCAACGCCGAAGACTTCGTCCGACACGATGTCGGGACAGTCCAACAATCCGATCCCAAGTTCGTCGAGCGCCGGGTCTGTCGCGACCAACGGCACTCCCAGGGCATCGACACCACCGCTTCGGTTGTTGTATTGCTCGTGCGCCAGTTCCGGATCGTCGTGCAACAACTCCGGCGCATTGCCAACCGCGTTGCCAAAGTCCTCCAGCAACAGTGACCATAGTTCGGGTTCCTCGCGCCACCGCTGTGGCATCCAAAGGACGAAGCGGTGCGTGCCGTGCCGGTTGGCGATTCCCCGCAAAGTTCGGGCTCGTCCGGAAGGGCTGAGCAGGCTCGCCACCAAGCTCGTCTTGCCACTGTTGAGCATTCCGGCGATCGCCAGCGTCGGGTACTCAGCCAGTTGAGCGCCATGCTGGACTTGGCGGCCGAGCGAGACCAGATCATTCGCTTGCTGCGGCGCAATTCGCCGCAATGCGGTCAAAAAGCTTTCGCGACGAGGCTGTGGAAAAAGCCGGTCGATCGCCGCTCGTTGGTCATCGTCTTCCAACAACGCTTGAAGGTGCGGCCACTGGACCGTTTCGGTTTTCTTTCGTCGTTTGTAGCCAAACATCGTTCTTTATCAGCTGGCTGTTGTTCCGCCGGGGGCAATTTTCGGTGGGCGTGGCGCGTTGACGGCCGTTTCGCCGCGAGTGTGCCCATCGAGAGTCGATTGCAATACCGCTTCGAAATCTTCCAAATACGGGCCGTCAAAAATCTCTTGCCACCATATCCCCGCATCTGTTTGCGTCCAATGGGGACTATCGGCACATGCGAGCAATCGCGCCGCAAGTTCTTTCGCCGATTGTGGACGTTCCTTGGGATCGCGTCTCAAGCATTGCATTAAAACTTGCTGTAGATCATCCGGGATCGTGCCACCAATGCGATAGTGAGGCAATTCAGGATCGGCGTGTAGTTTTTGTGCACACACATCCGCCGAGTCGCCTGCGAAAGGGGGGGACCCGCACAACAGAGTGTACCCGACCGCGCCAATCGAATAGATATCGCTGAGGACTCCCGCCGTCGACGCGTCCCGGATCGACTCGGGAGACATATAGAGTGGCGTGCCTGTTAACGAATCGGTTCGTGTCAGCTGGACGGATTCGTGATCGAGCTGTTTGGCCAGTCCAAAGTCAACCACTTTGATCAGGTCGTGAATGCCACTTCGCGATGTCAGCAGAATATTCGCCGGTTTGATGTCGCGATGAACCAGCCCAGCCGCGTGGGCTTCCGCGATCGAACCGCAGATCTGAACAAGCAAATAGATCACTCGGTCTGGGGGCTGGCGGTCGTAGTAATCGACCAACTGTTCCAGCGAAATGCCTTCCACGAACTCCATCACATAGTAAAACGTTCCATCGGGAGTGCGGCCAAAGTCATAGATGTCGATCGTGTTGGGATGCATCAATTGTGCAGACAGCCTTACCTCGCGGCGGAATCGTGCGAGAGAGCGTTCAGTCGCGTCGGCGTTTTCGAGCACCTTGATGGCGACACGACGTTCCAGTGGTTCGTGTGTTGCCAAATACACAGTGCCCATGCCGCCACGGCCGATCCGCTGTTGCAGTTCGTAGTCGCCCAGTCGGCGCGCCGGAGTGCCCCCTGAGGACGAGGATGACGCTGCAACCCTCTGTGCATTCCGGGGAGAAACGTAGAGCAACCCTAAGCATCCGGTGATAATCACTAGCACGATTGCCGTTCGAACCCACATCGCCTTTAGCGGCGCATAAGCTTCTTCCGCAGACATCTCCGTCGCGATGCCGAGGTCGAAGTCTTCCAGCCATTGCCAGCTACCGATGACGAGTTCGCCATCGTGATTTCGGTAACCCGATAAGTCCGTGTCAGCTCCGCCACGGGTTGCCGAGTCCGCCATTCGTGTTAGCCGCCGCGAGTGATCAAGCTGACTTCTATCGTGCGTCGAGCTGATCGAATGATTTAGGTTCGTACGGGTCAAAACGGTAGCGTCGCGATCGAAAGCAAACGTTCTGCCCGTCCTCCCAAAACCGGATTCGACGAACAGGTTCGTGAATTGAGAATCGGCTGGCTGGATGATCGCGATTGCCCCAAACGTTTCGACGCCATCGCGAAGCGGAACGACCGAAGCATGGTATCGAACTTCGCGAACATTGCTTTCGCGGCTTTTCGTTTCGCCATCTTCCGTTTCATTCGACGGATTCCGGTCATTTGAAAGAACGTTGCTGGCAGAAACGTCGCTGGCAGAAACACGGAACGGTTTAATCCAAGTGGCATTCCCGTCGGCCAACAACGCCAAGTTTCGTCGCGTCAGTGGCAGGGAGCGATTGGAAAAATCATCTGACGAGGCGGTTAAGACTTGCCCCGTGTTCTGAAGCAACGCCCAGTGCCAGGACCTCCGTTGCCAGCGTTCGGCAAGACGAAGATTGTCCCGCTCCAGCGTTTCGGTGGTTTGCCGTCCGCCTGAGGCATCAAAGATCGCGTCACGATGGACATCAGCCATCGATGCGACTTCAGTCGCGATCGCTAGTTGCTCGTCGAGCCAATTTTGGAACGCCGCGACGTTCGCGCGATGAGTTGATTCGAGGGTTTTCCGTACCTGCTCACGTAGGCTGGCATGGAAATAGCACGCGACATAGATCATGCCAGCGAGGCAGACACCACCGATCAAAACTCCAACGTTCAAAACTCCAACATGCCGAGTTGAATTGTGCCGAGGTGAGTTTTTGAGGCTCAGAGCCGTCCCGTTGGTCTTGATTGTCGCGTCTGTCCAGGGGGATCGGTCGCACTGTAACTCAGCGTTGGGCGAACCGTTGGACGGTTTGAAGTGAAAGGCGCTCGAGTCCGGTGCGGTCATTGAGCCAGTATAGCCTTAAGTCAAGTTAACCGTACATTCGCCTTCGCGGTTAACAGACCAAGATTAGGGGCATCGATTAAAAGCCGAAAAAAAATCTTTTTGATCGTTTGTGCTCACCCTCACGAGGCAAATTGCCCCGCAAGGAACTTCCCTTTTACCGAATCGTACTAAAGAGGGTCTGCAAGAGTCCTTTAAACAACGCCAACGCCAAGAGGCACCGCCATGGTCATCCTGGCCGATACACAAACCGAATTTTCAAACTTGACTGCTAATGCGGGGGTCGCTTCGACGCGTCTCGACCGCGACGCAGCATTTTCACTTCGTGCGGGGCACGTTCCCACGACGCATGGAACCGATAGCGTTCCAGCAAGCATTGCCGCGGGACAGGTCCAAGCCCGACGTTCACGTCGCAGCGATCCGCTTCGCGAGTCGAACGATTCTTATCAAGCGGATCTAAAAACTCGACGTCAAATCAATCGCCCAGGTCGAGGCAAGCTCGATACTGCCGCTGGAGATCCCGTTGATTTGTACCTTGAGCAAATCGCGAAGCGGTCGTTGCTGACGCAAGAGCAAGAGGTGGCGATCGCAATCGAACTCGATCGTGCGAGAGCGAAGTTTCGTAAAGAGTTACTGCGCATCGCTGCGGTGGCGGACGGGGCAATCGAATTGCTGGAGGCGATTCTTGAGGGCAATCGTCGTCCTGACCGCGAACTCGATTTCTGTGTGTCCGATCACGACGCAAAGGACTCGATCATGGGACGTTTGCCGATCAACCTGCGTACGTTAATCGCACTGCGAAAGAAACAGCGTGCGGCGTTCGAAGAACTACTTTCGGACAAGCTCGGTAAGCGAGAGCTTGAACGCAAGAAACTGGCCTTCGTTCGCAATCGTGAAAAGATTGTCGAGTTGATCGAAGAGATGCAGATCCGAATCGAATGGTTCGAGGACGTCTTCGAAGAGGTCGCTTTGTGTCGTGGCCGGGTGGTCGGTCTACATGAGACGGATCATCAATTTGGTATGCTGGCACAGTTCGAACAAGAATTGCACGGCATCCGCAACCGGATTCGAAAGGTGCGTATGCAGCATCGCCGTTACGTGAATGCACGCGGGTTATTAACCGAAGCAAACCTTCGGTTGGTCGTCTCCGTTGCCAAGAAGCACCTTGGCCGCGGCATGGGGTTGCTCGATCTGATTCAGGAAGGCAACGTCGGGTTGATGAAGGCGGTCGAAAAGTTTGACCATACGCGTGGCTTCAAATTCTCGACGTACGCAACGTGGTGGATCCGTCAAGCGATGTTTCGATCGTCGTCGTCACATGGGTTTTCGATGACGATCCCTCAGCACGCGATGCAAACGATGAAGACCATGCTCAGCGGGGTAGAGAACCTTAAAAATGAACTCGGCTATCGTCCTAGCCGAGGCGAGGTTTCCGAGGCGTTAAATATCAGCGAAGCACGGCTTCGTCATGCGGAGACGTTGCTGTCTGGAACGACGTCGGTTGTCCGCGACACCGATGAAGACAACATGATGACTGCGATCGAAGATCCGAACTGCAAACCAGTCGAAGACGCGATGCACCACCAAGAGGTCGAACGTCAGCTTGGACTTGTGCTTGATAAGCTCAATGCTCGCGAGCGGCGGCTATTGCAAATGCGTTATGGACTTGGCGGCCAAACTCCTCAGACCCTCAGTCAGATTGGATCGGAATTTGGCATTGGACGTGAACGAGTTCGTCAAATCGAAAAGCGGGCATTGGAGAAAATCCGAGACAGCCATTTGGTCGACGGATTGATGATGACACGCTAAGCCTATGCGATACGCGACCTTCATGCGACATTGCCAGTAACGACTTGCCGCAGCACGACGATCAACGTGCTGATCGGCAAGGGTTGGCTGCTCGCTGACGACGCGGACGCTCTAGCGTCTACGCCGTACAAACATTGGTATCCCAATCGACGCCAAGAAAATCGCAGAGGTGGGCTCCGGAATCGCGACCGGTGAAACCGTTGCGATGATGTTGTCGAGGTACTGGACCGGAGTGCCAGCGCTTCCGGCGCTATAGATTCGGCGAACTGCTAACTGGACTTGTTGGCTGCCTTGCCCAACCCGGACTGTCCCGGAAAGCTGATCACGAATGGTCTGATCGACTGTCATGTCACCGATATCGATCGTCTCAAGTATCACTCCGTTGACAGATAATTCGAACTGTCCCCCTTGGGCATTGTTCCCGGTTGAGAACACAGCGATATCAACTGAAATCGACAACTCGCCGGACTCCGTCTCAATCGTCTGAGAAATTCCACCACCGGCGTTTTCGACGGGAAACCCGTCTCGCCCGACGCGGAACTGCACTGCCAACGATTCGCCGTTTCCGGTCACGTCAAACAAGTTTACTTCGGGCGCGTCGTTCGAATTTGGGTCCCCATTTAGGATTCCGTTCGCGTCTCTAAACACTGTCCATCCGGTTAGATCGCCACTCGAGAAATCGCCGTTTACCACTGCCGCTTCGGCAAAGTTCGGGAGACAAAAGAGCGCGACCAACAGCGGCAAGAACAATCGAATTCGCATTTTGATTGTGATGGTGGGGAAGAGGAGGAAGAGAAGTCGGCGATTCATCGGCCCGCGATCCCTCCTGGGACGCGGTGTCGCCGTTGCAAGATTCAACCAGCACCCGTCTAGGTGCGATACCACTGCCCAATCCTAGCTACAACAGGTGTCGTAAGCAAATTCACCCATTCGGTTCGTCCGGTCCTGCCTGCAGCGCGAGCCTTGACTTACAAGAAATGGGGCTGCAAAGAGCCACCGTGTAGAAAGCGGCCAGTAACAAAACGGCGTTCATCAATGCTGGGCGGCGGAAGCAATTTTGAAAAAATCGCGAGCCCAAGAGACGGGCAGAAGATCGGAGATTGCACTCCGACGTTGCAGAGCCGATGGCCGGATTTGAACCGGCGACCTGCGCATTACGAATGCGACGCTCTACCAGCTGAGCTACATCGGCAAGGTCTTGTCCCGAGGATATCGGTCAGCGACCCTCGGAACGTCCAGCAAATTACAAAACGAAGTCGGACTCGACCAGGGTGCTTTCCAATTGTTTTTCACATCGCTGCGGATCAGGCTCCGTTCCTGTGTTTCGGCCACGGTTTCCAATCCCATTAGGCGTGCCATCATGGTGGCCTATGCGAGGGGATGGTGGTGCTGTGAGTGAACCACTTGGCTGTCAGCTAGTGTTTCAGAAAAGATTTCCGACAAAGTGAAGTCGCTGCGAACGATTGGTGAATCCCGCGAATTTGTCACTTTCGGCGAAGTTTTGGCAAGGATTTGTGCCGGAATCTGAGCGATCCGCGTGCCACGACTCGACAAAAAACTTTTTTTTCGGTAAATATTCCAATCCTGGGGAGATTCCCCACGCGTATTGCCCCAGCTACGGCAGACCTCGACCGTTGAGATCACCGGAAGCCTATATGTCCTTCAACAGCCCATCTCGGATCGGGCAGGAGAAACTGGACCTGATGAATGAAGTCGAACTGGACGTCGTCGACTTGAAGGAACTCATTCTGTCGAACAATTCGTTCGGCCCGAATGACGTAGTGGAGATTCGTCAGATGATCGCGGAAAACTACGGTCATTTCGCAGAGCTCCGCGATGCCGTGTCCGAAATGGAACACGACGAGAACATCACTCCAGCCGGCAAAACCAAAATGGGTGTTTGCCAGTTCTTGCTGGGCCGTTTCTCGGAGTCATTGAGAACTCTCCAAGCTGCCGATGGCAGTGCGACCGCATTGTTCTACGCCGCTCGCAGCATGTTTGAGCTGAAGCGTTACGACGATGCGATTCAAACCTACGGAAAAGCACAAACGGCTGGTTACAACGAAGATCAATGCAAGATCTTCATCGCTGAATCCAACCGCTACGCCGGTCGAATCGAAAAGGCCATGATGTTGCTTGACGACATCTTTGGACCTGCCGAGCAAACTGCCGAATACATGTACCAACGCGCGTCAACGGTTGCCTACCTTGGCGGTCGACGCGACGAAGCGATCACGCTTTATCAACGTGCCGTCCAAACCGACGAAAACCATGCAGGCGCCCTATTCGGGCTGGCGTGGGAAAACGATCGCATGGGCAACGACGAAGAAGCCATTCGACTTTACGAGCGTGCCGCGAAGGCGTTCCCAACCGGTGTCGGCGCCCTGATCAACTTGGGACTGATCTATGAAGATCGCAACGAGTTTGACAAGGCACAAGCTTGCTACAAACGGATCTTGGATTCGCACCCCGACGATCCACGCACCCGCTTGTACGTCAAGGACGCTTCGGCGAACGGCAACATGCTGTACGACGAAGAAATGCAGCGTCGCAACGATCGCCTGACGCAAACCTTGGCGATGCCAGTTGCGAACTTCGAACTTAGCGTCCGCAGCCGCAACTGCCTGTCGAAAATGGGCATCGAAACCGTTGGCGACCTGACTCGCACGACCGAATCAGAACTGCTGTCGAGCAAGAACTTTGGCGAAACCAGCCTGATCGAAATCCGCGAAATGCTGACGTCCAAGGGACTGAAGCTGGGTCAATTCGCTCACGAAAAGAAGACAGCCGATCCGCCAGTCGATACCAGCCACCTGTCGCCCGACGAACAGGCGATGCTGGAGCGTCCGATTTCGGATCTGAACCTGTCGGTTCGTGCTCGCAAGTGCATGGCACGTTTGCAGCTGAACACCATCGGCGAGCTGCTTCGCAAAACTGGCGACGAGTTGCTCGAATGCAAAAACTTTGGTGTGACCAGCTTGACGGAAGTCCGTGAGAAGCTGACCGACCTCGGTTTGAAGCTTCGTGGTGACTGATCCGGACGCTTATCGGATCGCCGCGTCACACACGCAGGCGGTCCTATTGTGATCTACTGACCGGTCGGGTCGAGCATCATGTGCCGACCGACCGTTCTTGTTAAGGCCCTGGAGTTGAGTACCTGAACCTGGGCCCAAAACTTTTTTCGGCATGACTCTGTATGCTTCTCGGCAAGACACAGGTGATTGCGCTGCTCTGAACCAAGTCGATCTTGCTTGATGTCGTTTCGCTTTGAATTGCACCAGACCGATCCGCAAACCGGTGCGCGACGCGGAACCTTCCAGACGCCCCATGGTCCTGTTCAAACACCGGGCTTCATGCCGGTCGGAACGCAGGGAACGGTCAAAGGCTTGACAATCGATCAAGTCAAATCGACGGGCGCTCACATGATCCTGGGCAACACCTATCACCTTGGATTGCGCCCCGGCCCGGAGATCGTTCGCGCACTCGGCGGGCTACACGCCATGTTCGCGTGGGACGGCCCGATTCTGACCGACAGCGGCGGATTCCAAGTGTTCTCGTTGAAGGACATCAGCAAGATCAACGAACAAAGCGTTGTCTTTCGCAGTCACATTGATGGTGCGATTGTCGATCTAACGCCGGAGTACTCGATCGAGATCCAAGAGGCACTCGGCAGTGACGTCGCAATGGTGCTTGATCACGTTGTCGCATTGCCGGCGCCCGATGGCGAAGTCCAGGACGCAATGGAGCGTTCGATCCGCTGGGCGAAACGCTGTCTAGAACATGCCAGTCGAGCCGACCAAGCCAAATTCGCGATCGTCCAAGGCGGCTTGAATACCGAGCTCCGTCAGCAATGCGCGAGAGAACTCGCAACGATGGACTTCGAAGGATTTGCGGTCGGTGGCTTGAGCGTCGGTGAAACGCCGGACGAAATGTACCGCATCACCGCGGCGACCACGCCAGAGTTGCCGGTCGAGCGGCCTCGTTACTTAATGGGTGTCGGACGACCGATCGACTTGCTGGAAAGCATCACGCGAGGAATCGACCTTTTCGATTGTGTGATGCCGACGAGAAACGGACGCAACGGATTCGCGTTTACCGAAAACGGGCACGTTAAAATTCGTAATGCAGTTCACAAAACGGATACTTCCCCCCTCGATCCGACCTGTGACTGCTTCACTTGTACGCGCCATAGCCGAGGCTACCTGCGACACCTCTTTATCGCAGGCGAGATGCTTGGCCCGAGCTTGTTGTCGCTTCACAACCTGCACTATTACCAGCGAGTGATGGCCGGGGCGCGAACGGCAATCGAAGCCGGTACACTGACTGAATACATCGCCGAAAAGAAACGTTTGTGGGGGATGCAGTGAGACAGATCATCGCCGTCGTGCGGCCGCACCTAGCCGAACTAGTTCTCGAATCGCTCAAGCGAGCCCCGCTGGAAGCGATCACGGTCAGCGAAGTCAAAGGGTACGGGCGTCAGAAGAGTTATCTGGACGAGTACCAAGAAACAGAATTCTCTGAAGCGTTCTTGCCGAAGGTCGAAATCGCGATGTGGGTCGACGAGTCTCGCTACGAAGAGATACTCGAAAAAGTTGTCTCAGCAGCGCGGACGGGACGCATCGGCGACGGCAAGGTCTTCACCCTGCCGGTCGAGGTCTTTCAGTAAGCGACCGCAGGTTCGGCGCAGACAGATGGATTGCCCACTGTAGCGAACTATGATTGCTGAAGCAGACTTTGCCCTTCACAATCCCACCGACGCCCTGCCATGACTCGCCGCCGCACGTTGACCGTTTTCGCCGCATTTTTAATCGCCTGCTGCATGGCCTCCCCCGCAATGTGTGGCAACCCTAGTGGCCGCTGGATCGGAAGCTGGACAAGCCAGACATCGGGACATACCGGCCCGCTTCGCGCACGCATTCGCCAAGTTGATTCAGACACTTACCGCGCCTTGTTTGCGGGGCGGTTTGCCGTCGTGGTTCCGTTTGTCTATCCCGCCAAACTTGATCGCGTGCCAGGAACGTTTGATCTTTATCGATCAAACACACGCTTGCCGCTGATGGGCAACTACGGCATGACAGCACGAATCTCGGGCGGCCGATTCAATGCCGTCTACAGCAGCAAAAGCGATCGCGGTGTGTTTCGCATGAACCGTCGATAGCGAAATCAAAAAAGCCGTCTGGTCGAACCGGGAAACCCCATCAGTTCGGCCACACGGCTCGGTGAGTATCGCTTTGGTACCGGCTGATTATCCGGCAGCTTGGAATCGCTTGGGAAGCGTGAACGAGTAGATCACGGTCAGCGATCCGACGCTCAGGACCAGCCAAGGAAACCACTCTTTGGGTTTCCATGTGGTCACCGATTGTCCGGGGATGGAAGAGGGGTCCAAGAGTTCCTTTGGGCTCGACCCACGATTGGAATAGAAGTCGGCGCTTTCGATAATCAGCGACTCGAATCCAATGATGATGGCCATGATGCCCAAGGCAATGAAGAACGAACGCCACATGGCTTAGGGCTCCAGAACTTGGGGGGGAGGAGGATTGGTCAGTAGCCGAGGGGAGGTTCGGCCAAAACACACTGTCTAAAAAACACACTCTGTTTCGATATCGACAGTGTGGCGGGCGAAGATTGAAGGACAGCGCGGGGGACTGCGCAGGCCCTACGTTTGCACCAATCGTCAAGGGGCCGCTGACCCGAGAAGGCCACTGATTCAGGGAAAAATGCGATCCCGAATCCCCGGTTTTAATGCGCCTGATCAGGCGTTTAGTCCGATCCGGGCCAGCATTGGCATGATTTCGCTGAGGGCCAAGCCTCCATCAAATCATCCTTCGGCGGCTTTATCGGCCAATGGTGCGCTGATTTGCACCATTGCTGCCGGACCTCCCCCGCTGGATACCCGGTGTCTTGACGGGAAACGTAGTTCTACTACATTCCGGATTCGCCGGTGCTTAAAATCCGGGATTTGAATTATAAGTTTTCCTAATGGTGTTTCCCTTTGCAGCTTCGCACGCTCGAAATTTTTTGCGAGATCGCCCGCCGACGCAGCTTTTCAAAAGCTGCTGAGACGCATGGTGTCAGCCAGAGTGCTGTCAGCCAGGCCGTGCATCAATTGGAGCAGCAACTGGGAGTGCAGTTGATCGATCGTTCGACGCGACCGTTATCGTTGACCAGTGCGGGTGACACGTTTCACAGCGGACTGGTTGAGATTTTGGGGCGTTACCATCGGCTGGCCGAAGAGGTTTCTTCGGCGGGTCGTGAGATGACCGGTCAGTTGCCGATCGCGGCGATCTATTCGATCGGACTCAGTTATATGCCGGACGCGAAAGAAGAATTCGCGCGACTGTATCCGGACGTTGATGTTCGCACGCACTATGGAAGCAACGAGGTGGTGATCAAGGATGTGATCGCCGGGCACGCGGAACTAGGCTTGGTCAGTTTTCCGCGTTCGAGCAAAGAGATTGTCGCGGTGGCTTGGCAGAAAGAACCGATCCGTTTGGTTTGTTCTCCCGCGCATACCTTGGCCGACAAAACGGAAGTCAAACCGAAAGACCTTGATGGTCTGGAGATGGTCGGATTCGAATCATCTTTAGAACTCCGTCAGATGATCGATTCGGTCCTGCGGCGCTCTGGCGTTCGCATCGACTTTCAAAATGAATTCGACAACGCCGATTCAATCGTGCGTGCCATTCAAGTCAACGAAAGTGCCGGTTTCTTACCCGAAGCTGTCATCCGTCGCGAAGCGGCCAACGGCGCCTTGCGTGTCGTCGCCTGCCGAGCGCTCAGCATGACCCGTCCGCTGGGGATCATCTTCCGAAGATCGGATCGTCCCAGCCGCGCGGGTTACGAATTTGGTTCCATGTTACTGGGACGTCCTCTTGAGCCTGATCGAGAGAAACGCAGCAGTGGCAGTCACCGCAAGGCGGCAACGAACCCTTCGCTCGACAATCAAACTTCGATTGTCGCTTAACCCGAAAAAGCTTCTCCCCATTCCTCCGTCCCCTGAAGTTCTCTTTTATGTCCTCCACAGAAGCTGAACAAACCCAACAACGACGATTCCACCTTCCCGAAGCACAAGGTCTTTATGACCCTGAGTACGAGAAGGACGCGTGCGGCGTTGGATTTATCGCGCACATCAAGGGCGTGCCGAGTCACCAAAACGTTCTCGACGCGGACGAAATCCTCTGCGCGATGGACCACCGTGGGGCCTGTGGTTGCGAACCCAATACAGGTGACGGATGCGGAATGATGTGTGGGTTGCCACACAAGTTTCTCAAACGAGTCGCGAAAGAAGACCTGGGCGTCGACCTGCCCGAGGCCGGACGTTTCGCAGCCGGTTTGGTGTTCTTGCCACAAGACGAAACGGAACGCGAGTTCTGCAAGTCGACGATCGAAAAGTTGATCGCCGATCGCGGCCAAGTTCTGTATGGCTGGCGTGACGTCCCACAAGCCACCGACCTTGCAGATGTCGGCCCAACCGCACGTGCGGCCGAGCCCGTCATCGAGCAATTGTTCGTCGGTGCATCGGAAGGACTCGAAGGCGACGCGTTCGAACGCGAACTGTACTTGATCCGCAAAAAAGCGAGTCATCGTCTGCGCGGCAGCGAAGACCTGAAGCAAGCGTTGATGTTCTACATCTGCTCGCTCAGTACCAAGGTCATTATCTACAAAGGGATGCTGACCCCGGCACAGTTATTGCCATATTATCCTGACCTTCGCGACGAAGACTTCGAAACCCACTTGGCGATGGTCCATAGTCGGTTTTCGACCAACACGTTCCCCAGCTGGGACCGTGCACAGCCGCTGCGTTTCATGAGCCACAACGGCGAGATCAACACGCTCCGCGGAAACAGCAACTGGATGCGTGCCCGCGAAGGTTCCGCCGCTAGCGAACTTTTCGGCGACGATTTGAAAAAGCTTTTCCCTGTGGTCGAGCCACACTGCAGTGACTCCGGAACGTTTGACAACGTTTTGGAATTCATGCTGATGACCGGCCGCACGCTGCAAGAAGCCATCATGATGATGGTTCCCGAAGCATGGCAAAAGCACGACACCATGGACGAAGAAAAGCGTGCGTTCTACGAGTATTTCTCGTGCATGATGGAACCGTGGGATGGCCCCGCGTCGATCGTCTTTACCGACGGAAAATACATCGGCGCGACACTGGACCGAAACGGCCTTCGCCCCAGTCGCTATTACGTGACCCACGATGATCGCGTGATCATGGGCAGCGAAGTCGGTGTGCTGCAGGTTGACCCGAACAACGTCAAATTGAAAGGACGCTTGCAACCAGGAAAGATGTTCCTGATCGACTTCCAAGAAGGACGATTGATCCCCGATGAGGAACTGAAGTCTTCGTTCGCCAAGAAAATGCCGTACGGCGATTGGCTGCGGCAAGAACGAATCCGCTTAGCTGACCTGCACCCCGAAGGCGAAGCACACGGTTTCGATAGCGAAACGCTTTTGCCACGGATGCAAGCGTTCGGTTACACGACCGAAACGATGAACTTCATGCTTCGTCCGCTGGTTCGCGACTTGCGTGACCCCGTCGGCTCGATGGGCAACGACAGCGCGATCGCTTGTCTGAGCGACAAGCCACGGATGATCTATGACTATTTCAAGCAACTGTTTGCACAGGTGACCAACCCCGCGATCGACTCGATCCGCGAAGAAGTCATCATGTCGCTGGAATGCTACATCGGTCCGGAGCAAAACCTGCTGACCGCGACCCCAGAGCATTGCCACCGCTTGTTGGTTGAACATCCGATTTTGACCAATGAAGAACTCGCCGCGCTGTCCCACATCAACTACGAAGGTTGGAACAGCAAAGTGATCGACATCACGTTCGATCGCAGCGAAGGCAAAGCGGGACTGGTCAAGGCAATCGATCGCATCTGCCAAGAAGCCGAGAAAGCGGCTGACGATGGTATCCAATTGGTCATTTTGTCGGACCGAAAGATCGGACAAGATCGCGTTCCCGTCAGTGCGTTGCTCGCGACAGGTGCGGTTCACCACCACTTGGTTCGTGCCGCCAAGCGAACACGTATTGGCCTGGTCATCGAAACCGGTGAAGCTCGCGAAGTTCATCACCACTGCTTGCTGATCGGTTACGGTGCTGACGCGATCAACCCGTACTTGGCGTTCGAATCGCTTTGGCAAGCCCGTCGTGACGGCCTGATGGATTCGACGTTGGATGACGAGAAAATCGTCGCCGCGTACCGTAAGGGCGTTGCCAAAGGCATGCTGAAAGTGATGGCCAAAATGGGCATCAGCACACTGCAAAGTTACAAGGGTGCACAGATCTTTGAAGCGCTCGGGTTGCGTGACGAAGTCATCGCGAAGTGCTTTATCGGAACGGCAAGCCGCATCCAAGGTGTCTCGTTCGATGTCTTGGCCGAAGAAACCATCCGTCGTCACGAACTGGGCTATCCAAAGCGTGCGACCGACGCGTCGAAAGCCTTGCCGAACTTGGGCGAATACCATTGGCGTGCCGAAGGCGAAAAGCATGCTTGGACGCCTGAGTCGATCTCGAACCTGCAGCTTGCTGCTCGCACCAACAACGAAGACGCTTACTGGCGTTTCGCCGAGAAAGTCAACTTCGACAACCGCTCGCGTTGCACCCTGCGTGGTCTGCTGGACTTTAAAGCGTCCGACAATTCGATTCCGCTGGAAGAGGTTCAACCTGCCTCCGAAATCGTCAAGCGTTTCTGCACTGGTGCGATGAGCTTCGGCAGCATCAGCGCCGAATCACACGAGTCGCTTGCGATCGCGATGAACCGTTTGGGCGGCAAGAGCAACACCGGCGAAGGCGGTGAAGACCCTGTCCGTTTCCAAACGCTGGAAAACGGCGACAGCAAGCGTTCGGCGATCAAGCAAGTTGCGTCGGGCCGATTCGGCGTCACGATCGAATACCTGACCAACGCGGACGAAATTCAAATCAAGGTTTCGCAAGGTGCAAAGCCTGGCGAAGGCGGCGAGTTGCCCGGCAAGAAAGTCGACAACAACATCGCTCGCATTCGCTACAGCACGCCTGGCGTCGGTTTGATCAGCCCACCGCCTCACCACGACATTTACTCGATCGAGGATTTGGCGCAGCTGATCCACGACCTCAAGAACGCCAACCGCAACGCTCGTATCAGCGTCAAGTTGGTTTCAGAAGTCGGCGTCGGTGTCATCGCCAGTGGTGTTGCCAAGGCCTTCGCCGATCACATCCTGATCTCCGGTGACACTGGGGGAACGGGTGCATCGCCGCTGACCAGTATCAAACACGCCGGTTTGCCTTGGGAGCTCGGCATCGCCGAAACGCACCAGGTATTGGTGCTCAACGACTTGCGTAGTCGCGTGGTGCTGCAAACGGACGGCGGATTGAAGACCGGCCGTGACGTTGTGATCGCGGCACTGTTGGGAGCCGAAGAGTTCGGTTTCTCGACCGCTCCGCTGGTTACGCTTGGCTGCATCATGATGCGTAAATGCCACTTGAACACTTGCCCGGTCGGGATCGCAACGCAAGACCCCGAATTGCGTGCGAAGTTCAACGGCAAACCCGAGCACGTCGTCAACTATCTGTTCATGGTTGCCGAAGACGCCCGCCGCATCATGGCGAAATTGGGCTTCCGAACGATCGACGAAATGGTCGGTCGCAGCGACATGCTGCATACCGACGAAGCGATCCGCCACTGGAAAGCTGACGGGTTGGATTTGACCGCGATCTTACGTGTCGCGACGAAGCCACATCCCGAAGTCGGCGTGATTTGCTCGATGGCTCAAGACCACGGTTTGGACAAGTCGCTTGACTTGTCGGTGATCCTGGACAAGGCACAGCCCGCGATCAAAGACAAGACGCCCGTCGTGATCGAGTCGCCGATTGTTAACATCAACCGAACCGTCGGTACGATCTTGAGCAACGAAGTGGCCAAAGTTTACGGACAACCCGGTTTGCCGGACGACACGATTCGATTGAAACTGAACGGTTCGGCGGGTCAAAGTCTTGGTGCGTTCTTGGCCCACGGGATCACAATCGAACTCGAAGGCGACGCCAACGATTATGTCGGTAAGGGACTTAGCGGTGGACGAATCGTTGTCTATCCGCCGAAGGGCAGCACGTTTGCGTCTCAGGACAACATCCTGATCGGTAACGTGTGCTTGTATGGTGCGACCGGTGGAGAGGCTTACTTCCGCGGCGTCGCGGCAGAGCGTTTCTGCGTTCGAAACAGTGGTGCTCGCACCGTCGTCGAAGGGGTCGGGGACCACGGCTGTGAATACATGACCGGAGGTCGTGTGGTCATCCTAGGCCAAACGGGACGTAACTTTGCGGCCGGTATGTCCGGCGGTATCGCTTACGTCTGGGACCGTGCCGGTGATTTCAACTTGCATTGCAACCTGGCGTTGGTCGAACTGGAAAAGATTGAAGAAGCCGAAGAGGAAGCAGATGTCAAAGGCATGATCACTCGCTTCCGTGACTACACCGGAAGTGAAGTCGCCGCTGAAGCGCTCAACGATTGGGACACGTTCCTATCGCAGTGCGTCAAAGTTATGCCTGTCGACTACAAACGCGTTCTCGAAGCACAAAAAGATCAGGCCGCAGTCGCGAACTGATCACGCTCGACAACCCGTTTTTCAAATACTTCACAAGACATCGACCACCGGAAATAAAGAGACTGTTATGGGTAAGCCAACTGGATTCAAAGAGTTCGATCGCAAAAAAGTGCCATGGCGTCTGCCAGTCGTTCGCCTCAATGACTACGACGAGATCTACACCGAGCACAAAGTGGACCACTTGCGTGAGCAAGGTGCGCGTTGCATGGACTGTGGTGTTCCGTTCTGCCAATCGGCGAGCGGCTGCCCGATCGACAACTTGATCCCTGAATGGAACGACTTGGTCTACAACAATCGCTGGAAAGAAGCGATTGAGCGTTTGCACAAAACCAATAACTTCCCCGAGTTCACCGGACGTACCTGCCCGGCACCTTGCGAAGGCTCGTGCGTGTTGGGCATCACCAACCCGCCTGTGACGATCAAGAACATCGAAAACGCGATCGTCGACCGTGCCTGGGAAGAAGGCTGGATCGTTCCCGAACCGCCAAAGTCACGCACCGACAAAAAGGTCGTGATCGTCGGCAGCGGACCGTCTGGTCTTGCCGCAGCGGATCAGCTGAACAAGGCCGGTCACACCGTGACCGTTTTGGAACGAGCCAACCGGTTGGGCGGATTGTTGCAATACGGCATTCCGAACATGAAACTTTCCAAGGAAGCCGTTCAGCGCCGCATCGACAAAATGACCGCCGAAGGTGTGACCTTCAAGACAGGCGTCAACGTTGGCAAAGACGTCGACCCTAAAGAACTGGTCAACGAATACGACGCCGTCCTGCTGTGCTGTGGTGCGACCAAAGCACGTGACTTGCCAATCGGCAATCGCGATGCCAAAGGCGTTCACTTGGCAATGGAGTTCCTGACTGCCAACACCAAGCAATCCGTCCACGGCGACAACATCGGCGATGAGTTTATTAGCGCCGAAGGTAAAGACGTGATCGTGATCGGCGGTGGTGACACCGGTACCGACTGCATCGCGACCAGCCTCCGTCACGGTTGCCGCAGCATCGTGAACTTCGAACTGTTGCCCAAACCGCCGGAAGAGCGTGCGTCGGACAATCCATGGCCCGAATGGCCACGCATTTTCCGCGTCGACTATGGCCACGAAGAAGCTGAAGCGAAATTTGGTCGCGATCCGCGTGAGTACCAAATCCTGAGTAAGGAATTCACCAAGGACGCAGACGGAAACGTCGCTGGCATCAAAACCGTCGTCGTCGAATGGGAAAAGGACAGCGATGGCAAATGGCAAATGAAAGAAGTTGCCGGATCGGAAAAGGAATGGCCGGCACAATTGATCCTCCTTTCGATGGGCTTCCTGGGCCCAGAGCAGTACCTGCCCGAGTCGCTAGGACTGGAAGTCGATCCACGCAGCAACTTCAAAGCCGAACACGGTAAGTTCGCGACGAACATCGATAAGGTGTTCGCCGCAGGTGACTGCCGTCGTGGACAAAGCTTGGTCGTGTGGGCAATCAACGAAGGCCGCGGTGCCGCACGTTCGATCGACCAGTTCTTGCAAGGCGAAAGCCAATTGCCAGCACCGGGGATCACGATGGGGACCACCATGCAGGTCTAGTCGCGATACCTCGTTCGCGTTTTCAATAACGCAGAGTTACTGGAGAGAGCCATCCATCTCCGGTGACTCTGCGTTTTGTTTTGCGCGAGTGCGAAGTCTGATCATGAAGCTTTGATGTGACTTGTATCGAATCGGCTGAGGTTGATCACAGGCACGCAAAGTCGATCGTGTGCAGAGCCTACAATGCTCGCCCATCGACCGCGTAGCAAATTGAACACCTCGACTTCCGCCCGTTTCGAATCATGTCAAACGCTCGTTCTTTCGCCGCATCGGCATTTCTGTGCACTCTGCTTTTTGTGGTCGCGATTCAAGCTGCGGATGGCCAAGATGCCGCATCATTTGATTCGGTCCAAGCGTTTGTTCGCGAAGCGGTCGAGTCCGGTGAAGTGGCGGGCGGAAATCTGCTGGTTTTCCATGATGGCGAAGTCGTCATTGAGACGGCGTTTGGATATGCGGATATCGCCACGAAACGACCTTTCGAAATCGACACTCCGGTCATCATCGCGTCGGTCAGCAAACCCATCATGGGGACGCTGTTTTATCGGTTGGCAGACGAAGGCAAACTTGAGTTAGAGCGTCCAATCGAGTCTTACCTGCCCGAGTTCGCGAATCGAGTGCTGCAGTCCGGCGAAGCCGCACTGCGATCGCCGACGATGACAGAGTTGATCACGCATACGTCAGGGTACCAGCACGATGAGAGCCCCAACGGCCGAATTTGGTACCAACCTTGGGCTACCAACCAAACAATGGAGTACGTGGTCGGGCGGATTGCGACAGACTATCCACCGATTCGCCAACCCGGGGAAGCGTTCGCATACAGCGGACTCGGCACCGAAGTCGCAGCGCGCGTTGGTGAGGTAACCTCTGGACTGCCACGCAATGAAATGCTGCAAACCTATCTGTGTGAACCGCTCGGGATGTCACACACGGCTTACCGTGACCAGGCTGCGATGGAACGTTTCGATGTCACCATGCCAACACGATATTACCGCGGGTCTAAAAGTGGAAAGCTTTGGGTGTCCAAAGTCCGTCCGGTCGCAGAAACGAATCACTACAGTTCGTCAGGAGGTTCGATCATTTCAACGTCACATGATTTGTTGAAATGGTTGCGAATGATCTTGGAAGGAGGCCAATTCGAAGGCGAACAGTATCTCACAACCAACATGCACCAGCGTTTTTTAACAGAACACGAAATCGGCTATGCGGCGAAAGGCGGGCTATTAATTCGAGGCCACGACGACTTGGGAAAACCAACGCGTTTGAGTCACACCGGCTCGAGCGGCACGAATGTATGGATTGATTTCGAAACCAACACCATCGGCATCATGCTGACCCAAACTCGCGGCTCCGACATCCGCCCCTTCCGCAAATCGCTGGAAGAAAAGGTAAATGATGTAGTCGCAAATTTGCAACTGGCGGAACAGAACTAGAAAACACAACGCCTACGTGATCTCGACACACTTCTTTGTGAATTGACGGTAATTGTCCACCGCAAGGTGATTGGCAGCAGCACTGCCCTGACGCTCGTCATCGGACGCGTCTTTGCAAGGTGCCAGCAGTGTTCAGAATTCAAGCCCGTTGACGTGCGTTGAGCGACGAGGCTGTCACAGCTACCTACGTGGGCTGATCGAACTGCTTACACTGTCAAGTCACTTTTCGAAATCGAACCGTGCGGGTGTCTTCTTCGATGCCGGTTGGTTGAGTGAGTCGTTTGTAGAGCTCTGGCCGTCGAGACTTTAGCCAACGCCGACCGGTACAGTTGACTTGGATGTCCGGATCCAAGTCCGCGACGACCATCGCGTCCTTGGCAACCCAGGTCTCCGCAAGCGTCTCGCCGTAGGGATCCAAGATCATTGCGTTGCCGGTTCGCACCTCGTCATCATCAATGCCAACACCGTTGCTGAAGATCAAAAACAGCCCGTTGTCGTGAGCACGCGCCGGTAACCAACGCTGCAACCATTGCCGACCCTTGGGCCCTTTGAACTCGGCTTCGATCGCTTGCGGGTCTTCCTTGCGACGCTCCCAAAGTTCTCGGTCAATGACACCCATGCAGCCCGGGCTCGGCGAATCGCAACCGCCGGTTTGATGCGGTGCCAACAGAATTTCAGCGCCCAGCAACGCAGTCATCCGAGCGTTTTCGATGATGTTGTTGTCGTAACAAATCAGAATGCCGACACGCGTTCCGTCGGGCAATTCGAATACGGTGTAGGCGTCGCCCGAATCAAAGTGTTCGCTGATAAAGCAATGCAGTTTACGGTGAACTGCGACACCACCGTTGGGCATCGCGACGACATAGCTGTTGAACAACCGGCCGTCGTCAGCGAGTTCGATCAGACCAGCGCCGATCGAGATTTGGTGCTGTACCGAAAGTTGCTTGAGGGCACGAACCAGTGAGCCACCCTGAACAGGCTCGGCAAGTTCACGGCATTGTGATTCGGAAAGATTGCGTACGTGCCAGTAGCCGGTCAAACACATTTCAGGGAACGCGATCAGCTGCACCTGTTGCGAGGCAGCTTGATCGACGAAATGCCTGACTCGATCAAAGTTATATGCTTTGTCGCCGGGACGATGATTGAACTGGACCGCAGCCGCTCGGATCGGATTCATGTTGTTGCCTAGGAGTCACGATTCATCCCTAGGATAGCATGTTCGCTCATGGTGAAGAGTCGATCGAACATCTCGATCGCATCCGAATTCCCGGCCAGCAGTTCGGCGTAGAGCGATTCGAATTGTCGCTTAGCTTCATCCAAACGTTTTTGGTCACGCATTTCGTTGGCGACCAAAACGCGTCGTGCCCAAGCGATCAGCAAGTACTTGCGGTCAGTACTCGGATCACTCACCAAGTCAGCCAACACCTTGTCGGCTGCTTTCCATTGATCGTGTTCGTCGTACCAGCGGGCGAGTTGTAAGTTGGCTTTGACGGCGTACGCCCGATTGGTGGAGTTGTCTTGTGGCGGAAAGAATCGTGGGATCGCTTGCCAATACGCGACCTTATCTTTGGAGACAGCTTCGAGGAACTGTTCTTCGACGGTGGCAAGCTTCTGCACTTCATCTGGCGTTAGGAATTCAGCCAGTTGCGGTTGCCGAACCTGTGAAGCGAATGCGACCCCAAGTCCTAGAAAGACGAACGGTAACAACGCAATCAACACGACTTTCCGGCGCGCCTTCGCGGATTGCCGGCGTTGCTCGTCCGCGACACGCTGCAAACGTGCCGTCGCGGTGGCGGCGCCGACTAAACGTCGCGCGCGACCTTGGTGATCGACGTCGTCACCGGAGAGAGCTTCGAGCAACTCGGCCGCTGATTGGAAACGTTCGTTCGGGTCTTTACGAAGCAGTTTTAGGATAATGGCGATCAACCATTCCGGGATGTCCTTGTCACCACGAACGCGGTCGATCGGACGTGGCGTTTCGTTAACGTGTGCAAACGCCAAAGCCAGAGGATCTTCCGCTTCGAAAGGAGGGCTGCCGGTGATCAGATGATACATCATCACGCCGAGCGAATAGAGGTCGCTGCGTGGATCGACCGGGCGACCTTGAACCTGTTCCGGACTCATGTAGCGTGGCGTCCCCATCGTCAGGCCAGCTTGCGTCAGGTCAGCGCGGCTGCCGTCACTATCGCCGCCGAGACGGGCAAGTCCGAAGTCGGCGACTTTGACGGCACCGCTTTTGGACCACATCACATTTTCTGGTTTGATGTCACGGTGGGTGATACCTTCGATCGCGGCGGCATCCAAAGCGGACGCGACACCCAACAGGACCTCGATCGCTTGTTGCGGCGACAACGCACCGTGACGAAGCAGGTACTCTTTGAGGTTTTGTCCTTGGACGAGTTCCTGGGCGATGTAATAGCGTGAGTCGACTTCGCCAACATCGTAAATCTGAACGATGTTGGCATGATTCAACTTTGCCGCCGCTTTTGCTTCACGGCGAAACCGTGCAATGTAGTCGCGATCGGTGGAGAGCTCAGGGCGCAGAACTTTGACGGCGACGTCGCGTTCCAGGTTCATATCTCGAGCGGCGTAGACGTCCGCCATCCCGCCGCGTCCCAAACGGCTGAGGATCAGATAGGTCGCCAGGTGTGAACCAACGAGACTGCCACCGGTGCCATGATTTGGAACAGTGATGGTCGACGAATCGGTTCCAGCGACGCCCATTTCTGTCGTCGCACCAAGATCGAGCCGCGGAGTTCCCCCGGCACGATGATCTTCGCGTCGGCGCCCATCGTGGCCCTCCGGCTCGTCGGATGGCGATTCGAATTCGTTCATACGGTTTTGGTCGCGTCTATCGCGGTGGGAGCAGCCCAATCAATCTTACTGACCCTTCAATCCTTTCGTTTCCCACGCCAATTACTTGGCAGAAACTTCGATCGAAACCAGAGGACGGTTCATGCTTCCGCTCTGAAATCCTTCTAGATCAACCGTGACGTACTGAAATCCGATTGACCGCAGTCCAGTCGCGATATGCTTCATCGCGTCGGGGACCAGCAATCGTGGAATCAATTCCGCTGGAACTTCGATCCGCGCCAAGTCGCCTTCGTGCAGGCGAACACGGCCGTTTTCGACACCTAGCTCTTTCATCAGTGTCTCCGCCGATTCGATCATCTTTAACCGAGCCGGGGTGACCTCAACTCCATAGGCAATTCTACTGGCCAAACAGGGGGACGCGGGCAAATCGGCATTGGAAAGTCCCATTTCGGCAGCCAGCTGTCGCACAATCGATTTGCCAAACCCTAGCTCAGCCAACGGCTTCCGCACGCCCGCTTGATCACCCGCGGCGATCCCGGGCCGATAATCGCCCAAATCGTCCGCGTTTGTCCCGGACACAACAACTTGGTTGCAGTTGGATGCCGAATCCGCCTGTTTGGGCAACAAATTTTGCCGAGATTCCTCAACCACCGTCACATCCAACGCGTCAGACAGCCCTTCAGACAGTGTTTCGTACAGCGTTTCATACAGTGTCGACTTGCAATGAAAGCAACGATTTCGATCGTTGACGCGATACTCGGGCAGTTCGACCTCCGACGTTTGAATCAGTCGGTGTTCGGCACCTAATTGTTCGGCCACCTGTTTGGCGATCTCGATTTGCCAGCCAGCGACACTTGGCGAAACCGCCGTCACAGCAACAACCCGCTCCGCAGCACTGCCCAATGCTGCGGCCAGCACGACACTGCTATCAACGCCCCCTGAAAAAGCAACGACGACGCTCTGATTCCCGAACCATTCACGCAATCGGCCCAACTCGTCGCTGCAATCGCCAGCGGATGTCGTCGCCGAGGAATTCGAAGGTTCAGGCCGAACGTTTGACAATGGAGCACTTGGGTAAGGTGGTGGCGATGACGCCACGGACGAGCTTAGCGATTCAAGCTGGGAGGTTTAAGCTGCTTAGCGGTTAATGGCAAGCCGTACAAAAAAGCCAAAATCCAACTGACGCCCTGAGCGGTCGGTTAACGTCAAGCGATCGTATTCGAGTTGATCGGTCAGTTGTCGTGGGCTGACCCCAAGCCGTTCCGGAAGCTCTGCGTGCAGGTAATCTACCACATCGGGGGCGCCGACTTGCGGCGAATGGCCGGTGATCAGCAGACGAAAACTGTCTCGGTCGAGAAGCTCAACACATTGATCCAGCAATGGCCAAAGGTCGCGTTCCAACCGCCAAGCTTTCCCCCGCGGCGAGTGCCCATAAGCTGGTGGGTCCAAAACGATGGTGTGATAAGTCCGCTCCCGCCGGACTTCGCGTGTCGCGAACTTCGCCGCATCGTCGACCAAGTAGCGGACCGGATGATCTGACAGCCCGTTAGCGCCTGCGGCAACTCGTGCCGCAGCGACATTCGGCTTGGCCGCATCGACGTGAACCACTGACATGCCACTGCTGGCCATCGCCATGCTGCTTGCACCGGTGTAGGCAAACAGGTTCAGGCCGCGAGGCATCTCATCGGGTGATGACATCGCATCAGAAGTGACCGGAGAGCTTTGGCGTAGCCATTTCCAATTACCTGCTTGTTCCGGAAAGACGCCCAGATGCCCGAATGGCGTGGGCTGAATCGGCATCACGAAGCCGCCGCAATCCATCTGCGAATCTTCAGGCCACTTGGATTGATGGCGCCACTGCTTGGCTTGCTTGTCAAAAAACGAATCGACATCGCCCCAAAGGTTGGGGTGCTTCCGCCGCTGAGCTTCGGCGGCGGGCGAAGGACGATCGATCAATCGCCCGCAAACACGCTCTAGCTTTCGCGCGTTTCCAAAGTCGATCAGTTCGTAGCGACCGAGTTCATTAAAGGGACGCGAATTATCAATCATTTTGTAAGCGTGGGCTTTTGCGTCCACCGTGTAAAGGAGACTAAAATGGCAGGCTACCTCGCCTGGATTGCTGTTGATATTCCCCACCGTCTGCCCAGGCTATCCCCCACCCCATTCTTTTTGCCCGCCAGGTTGACTCAATGGCTTTTGAACGACTCAAGCTCATTCTTGCCCTATCCGCAGCCGTTTATACGACGACCGCACTTCCGACGCCCTCGTATGCTCAAGATGACGCTTGGGAGCAACAAAAGGCAGAGCGTTTCAAGCCACTTTCGGAAACCCAAAAACACGCGATCAGCGATGCCGTCCCCGAAGCGGTCGCAACGCCAGCTAAAGACCGCCGCATCCTGGTGTTCTATCGCTGCAACGGATTCATCCACACTTCGATTCCACACGCCAACGAATGTGTCCAGGCGATGGCCGACAAAACGGGCGCATTCAAAGTCGACTTTGCCGACACCTACGACGTATTCACCAAAGAAAACTTGGCCAAGTACGACGCGATTCTGTTGAACAACACGACCAATATGATTTTTCCCAGCGGGGCAAATCGTGACGCCTTCATGGACTTCATCATTGGCGGGAAAGGTCTGATCGGTTTCCACGCCGCCAGCGATAACTTCAACCGCCACCCAGATTGTTTGGAACTCGTCGGCGGCACTTTTGCCGGGCACCCGTGGGGGGCCGGTGGAAAGTGGGCATTCAAGCTGGACGATCCCGACCATGTCTTGAACGCCGCATTCGAAGGCAATGGATTTTGGCACACCGACGAGATCTACCAATACAACCCCAAGTCCTATGTCGGCCCGGAAGTCCTGCGGATTCTGGTCAGTTTGGACATGACTAAAGACGCTGTGTCCAGCCGCATCGATGACGGCCCACGCGAAGTCCCAGTGTCTTGGGTTCGCACCGCAGGCGACGGACGCGTGTTCTATACGAACTTCGGACACCGCGAAGATACGTTTGCGAACCCCGTCATCGTCAAGCACATGCTGGATGGCATTCAATACGCACTCGGTGACCTAAAAGTCGACGTGGTCCCGACCGCCAAAGCAGAATCGCACGAGCCAGCGTTCGCCCCAGAGCGTTAGAACGCCGAGCAATAGAAGCCGGGCACTGAACGAAAGAAGCTTCCGCGAAACCGTATGATTTCGCGGAAGCATTGGCTCTCTTCACATGCCGCAATCTGCGGCGTCTAATTTCTCGCCGCTATGCGAGGATCTCGTTGATCACACGGGCCGGTTTCACGCCGACCAGTTTCTGATCCAGGCCTTGAAAAGGATACACGAGCTTGTTGTGGTCGATTCCCATCAGGTGCTGCATCGTGGCGTGAAAATCACGTAGCTGCACGGGGGCATCGGCGACTTGGTATCCAAGTTCGTCGGTTTCGCCGTACGTCATCCCGGTGCGTACGCCGGCTCCCGCCATCCAAAACGTGAACGCGTTTGGATTGTGATCCCGGCCTTTGAACGGGGCTTCAACACCGCCGCGATTTTCGGCCATCGATGTCCGTCCGAATTCGCCGCCCCAGACCACGAGTGTGTCTTCCAACATCCCGCGACTTTCCAAGTCATTCAGCAGCGCCGTCATCGGGCGATCGATCTGGCGACATTTGTTGACAAAGCCTTTCTCAAGCGCTTCGCTGGCGTTGCTGCCGTGGGTGTCCCATCCCCAATCGAACAACTGGATATAGCGGACGCCGCGTTCGGCCAATCGGCGAGCCAACAAACAATTGTTGGCAAAGGACTCCTGTCCGGGCTCAACGCCATACGCTTCATGCGTGGCCGCTGACTCTTGTGACAAGTCCATCGCTTCGGGCACGGCAACTTGCATCTTGAACGCGAGTTCGTATTGCTTCATACGAGTCAACGTTTCGGGATCACCGAAGCTCTCGTAGTTCAGTTGATTGAGTCGATCAAGCGTACGCAGTGCCGTCGCGCGTTCGTCGCGTGTGATGCCATCCGGATTGGAAACATTCAGAACCGGATCGCCTTTTGAGCGGCATTGCACGCCTTGGTAAACCGACGGCAAAAAACCGCTGCTCCATAAAGCTTTGCCGACACGAGGCTGGCGACCGCCAGACAACAACACAATAAAACCTGGCAGGTCTTCGTTTTCACTGCCGAGTCCCCACGTGGCCCACGAACCGATCGACGGATAACCGATCCGCGGCTGCCCACACTGGACCATCAATTGCGCTGGACCGTGATTGAACTGATCGGTTTGCATCGTCTTGATAAAGCAGACCTTATCGACGACTTTCGAAAAGTGTGGCAGCTGATCCGACACCCACGCGCCGCTTTCACCGTGTTGCTTGAACGGATAGATCGGGCCTAGCAGTTTTGGCGTTCCCTGGATAAAGGCGAACTGTGCGTTTTCGAGAAATTCTTCGGGACAATCCTTGCCATCGAACTGCTGCAGCGCGGGTTTGTAATCGAACAGTTCCAGTTGGCTGGGCGCACCGATCATGTGCAAAAAGATGACCCGTTTGGCTTTGGCGGTTGCCAAGCGGAATGCTTCAACTTGCCCGGACCCGGCAGCCTGTTGCTGTGCCATCCAAGTCGCACCGAGCCCGGTTGCACAGGTGCGCATGAACTGACGCCGCGTGTCCAAACGCAAACGTTCGGCGGTCGCTTCTTCGGTCAACGATTGACGCTTTGCGGATCGAAAACTCATTTGCAAAGTACCTCGTCCAGGTTCAGCAGGACGGTTGCGACCGAGATGAATCCGGCCGGATCTTGGGAAGACGAATTGGCGTAGCTTAGTTCCAGCAACGCTTGCAATTCCTGATTGTTAGGGACACGACATGTCGCCAAACGGAATCCATGACGAAGCTTTGTCTCTAAGTCACCTTCGTGGCGATTCATTCGTTCGGCAAAGGCGTTTGCGGCTTCGACAAACGTCGTGTCGTTCAGCGTCATCAATGCTTGTGTCGGCGAATTTGACGGTAGCCGACGTACCGAACAGAACTCTCGCGACGGCGCGTCGAACGATGCCATGATGGGATACGGAATCGTTCGCTTCATGTACGTGTACAGCGTGCGACGGTAGCGATCCGGATCAGAGTTTTCCGGGGTGCGCCAACGATCGCCCGCGTTGAAGGGGTTCCAAATCCCGGTCGGGATCGGCGGATGCACCGGTGGACCGTCCAGCGTTTCGCTCAGTAATCCAGCAATCGCTAACGCCTGGTCGCGAATCGTTTCTGCCGGCAAACGGGTACGAGGCCCGCGAGACAGCCATCGGTTAGACGGATCAATGGCCAGCTTGGCTTCGCTAGCCGCCGATGATTGACGGTAAACGCTGCTGATCAAGATCTCACGCAGCAACTGTTTGACGCTCCAGTCCATTTCAAACTGGAATCTGTATGCCAAATCGTCGAGCAGTTCGGGATGCGTCGGGCTTTCACCAGCGATCCCAAAATCCTCTTCCGTTGCCACCAGGCCCACTCCAAAAATCCGTGACCAGACACGATTGACTGCGACGCGGGCGGTCAACGGGTTTTGAGGGCCAACGATCCAGTTGGCGAGGTCCAACCGTGACGCATCCTGATTATCGGCGCTAACACGTTCAAGATCGGGTAAAAAACCAGGTGTACCGGGCGAGACGGGATCCGTCTTGGTCAGCTGATTCCCGCGATCAAACACAAAAGACGGTCGTTTTAGTTTCTCAGGACGTTCCGACATGACGGGTGTGCTCGTCGACCTGATCCGCCGACGTTGACCATTGAGTTGGTCGAGTTCCTTTTGAATGGCTTCGACCTTGGAAAGCCAGTCGGTCCAAGCGGGGTCGCTGCTAAGTTGTACGTACCCGCGGTGTGCGACCAATGGAAAGGCACCTGTTTCGACACCATTAAACGTCAAGCTGATTTCCAACCGCTCGCCTGCTGAAACCTCTGTCGGTTGTTCCAAAACAAACGTGGTTTTTCTTGGGTAGTGAATCCGGGAGTAGGGCCCCGCACCATTTCTGGTTTTGGAATTCAAACTGTCGTTCGGGTTCAGAATCGGGTGGGATTCATCGGCCGCAACACGGGCAAATTTGAGCGGTCGCTTCGCGCCATCGCTATTGATCACGGAAGCTTCGAAAAAGCTAATGAGGTAGCCCCATTCGGAATGAGCTTTTGCGCGTTCGGTGTCCTTGGGCAAGCCCGTGAATTGGACTGCGGTCAACATGCCGTCGTCGTGCAGCGTGCCTTCTAAAACCACTTTGGTGTTCTTCGCCACTGTGCCTACAGTTTGATAGCCGCTGTGTTGATAGCCGGCCTGTTCAGCGATTGTCGCAACGTCAGCTTTGGTTGAATTGTTGGTGGTCGCTTCCGACACATTCCAGGGTTGCCATTGATGATCGATCCCCGCGGCACCTTGGGTCAGTTCCCAGATCTGCCGCTCTTTGGCTTCGATTTGGCGGTCGAGTTCCAACGCTTGCTGGAAGTCATCTGGATCGAGCGGAAAGGCGAAGTTAGGAGCATCATTTCCGAGGTCACTATCGACGCTGTTATTAAAGAACGCGAGGAACTGATAGTACTCGTCGTGCTCAATCGGATCGTAGGGATGCGAGTGGCATTGGACACAGCCAAACGAGAGTCCCATCCAGGTTTGCCAGGTCGTATTCACCCGATCCATGACCGCTTCGGTGCGAAAGGTTTCGTCGTCCGTTCCGCCTTCCTCGTTCGTCTGGGTGCTGCGATGGCAAGCGGTTGCAAGCAGGTCATCAAGCGTACGCTGATCGATTAGATCGCCGGCTAACTGTTTGACGGTGAATTGGTCATACGGCAGGTCTCGATTGAACGCGCGAACGACCCAGTCACGGTATTGCCAGATGTTGCGGCGGCTGTCGAGTCCCAAACCTCGTGAATCGGCATAGCGGACAACGTCCAACCAAACGCTCGCCCATCGTTGGCCGAATCCTGGTGAAGCCAACAAACGGTCGAGAGCTTCTCCAAAAGCCGCTTCACCTGATCGTTGAACCTGCCGCTTAAACAAATCGACTTCGTCAATCGTGGGTGGCAACCCCGTCAGGTCCAGTGCTACACGGCGAAACCAACGCGTCGCATCGGCTTCATCATTCGGTTCCAAGCCCGCGTCACGCATCTTAGCCAAAACGAATTTGTCCAGGCGGCCTCTGCTGAACGCGTCGTCGTTCAACACCGGTACCGTACGTGCACGCAGTTCCTCGTAAGACCAATGTTTGCCCCACTTTGCCCCGGCATCGATCCATCGCCTTAAGACGTCGATCTCTTCTTCGGTAAGCGCACGCCCATGTTCCGGCGGTGGCATCCTGGATTCGTCATCATCATCCAGCAGTACTCGGTCGATGATCGCCGAAGCATCACTGTCGCCAGGCTCGACGACGTATGACACGCTGTCTTCGTAGACAAAACTAAGATCACCAGCTTGTTTGACGCCGCCGTGACAGGCAACACAGTGCTCATTGAACAGTGGTCTCACATCACGATTGAAATCGATAGTGGCTTCCGCTGAGGAGTCAACTGCGTCATCCACCGACTGGGCAGAACAAAGCGGACTTGTCCCAATTCCAATCACCGCAATCGTGATCAGAACTTGAGGGAGCATGGGCTGCATGTTGGATACTCTGGCTACGTCCTCGCGACAAAACGGGCAGCGGATTTGCTGCACTGCAGGCCGTCTATGGTAACGGAAACACCGCAACCATCCAATTCATGGGAGCTCCTTCACCGTTACGGCAAACCGCTCGATAACGCTGCCTAAGTTGTTCGACAGCACTATCTCCCCCACGCCGCCACGACTGGTTCCGGAACGCGAGGGCGTTCAACTTGCGTGGCAATCCTCACCCCAAAACTGCGTCAACTCTTAACAAATTGAAGGCGACTTGGCGCCAATGACGCAATTTTTTGCAGACTCGCGAAACTTTTTAGCTGGGGGATCGCTAAGTTCTGTTGCAGGCAAATTACCGTAATTTCCGGGCAAATTAGCAAGTACAAATCGCATTTATCGCCAGACCGTTCGCGAATGCGACGAGAATTACCATTGCGAGTGCTTGACGCGGCCAAATCCATCGTTGAGACTCAATTGGTTGGTGGCGGCCCACCCCCTTGCAGTTGGTGCGACGGAAGGTCGCCGATTCTCATTCTCGTTTTCGGTTGGTTTGTTAAATCATGACCTTCAAATTTTCGTTCTCGGTTCTCGCATTGGTCTTCGCGGGTCTGCTTTCGATCTCAGGTTGCACTCAGAGCGGTGGCGAAGCTGAGTTCACCGAATCCGCAGCACCGACGGAAGAAGAACTCGCAGAAGCCAAGGCTTACGAAGAAGCAATTAACGCCGCGGCCCAGAGCACAGCGAGTCAGCGTTAATTCGGAATCGCTTCACGTCCCCACTCTGATCGTCATGCGGGGCAATCGGTGCGATTCAAATCGAACGGCACCCACGCAGCGTCGTCGGATAGAGGAATTCGTCGGAACGGTCATTCCATTTCGACTGCCTACTCCAAGAAATCTGTCATAAACACCTTTTCCAACCGTCCGTATGGAGCCGATTCTTACTCAAGGAGGAATTAGCGTCGGCAATCTTTTCCGTGTCCTTGTTTGGGAAACCAGTTTTTTTAAGGAGCGTTTTATGGTTGTGACTCGTCATCGGCGAGGGGGTTTCACCCTTGTCGAGCTCTTGGTGGTAATTGCCATCATTGGAATTCTGGTGGGCCTGTTATTGCCCGCCGTTCAGGCTGCACGCGAGGCGGCCCGTCGCATGAGTTGTAGCAACAACTGCAAGCAGATCGGGTTGGCTTTGCATAATTATCACTCTGCCTATAAACGGCTGCCCATGAACGCGGGCGGTACGTACAACACGGGCAGTGGTGGCGACTACAACAACTCGCTCTGGCTGAGTTGGATGGTCGGGATTTTGCCGTTTATCGAGCAACAGGGTTTGTGGGACCAGATCAGCAATCCTTTGAACGTCAATCGTGACGGAGCGATTCGTACTGACAATGGTTTGCAACCCTACGCGGCGATGGGTCCCGTGCCTTGGCATGAGAACTACCAGCCGTGGCTGACGCAGGTTCCGGCATACCGTTGCCCAAGTGACGCAACGGTTGCTACGCCCGCGCGTGTTGCATTCACCAACTACTCGGCTTGCATCGGCGATGCAATTTTCGAGCAGCAACACGGTGGTGTGAACGACCAGGGTGTTCCACAAACAGATGGTACCTGGGGTGACGAAGCAGGTGCGCGTTGGGCACGCGGCGTATTCCGCGCCCGGCACTTCACTCGCTTCCGTGACATCAAGGACGGTTTGTCGAACACGATCGCTTGCGGCGAAAACGTCGTGGGTGACCGGACTCAACTTGCCGCTGGTACGGTAATCGTCCGTAAAGACGATGTTTGGAACCTGCCGCCTGCTCAAGGTCTTCAGTTCATGGATCCTGAGCGTCCGAAGTATGTCAACACCGACCAAAACAACGGTGGTTTGCCACCTTGTACCGGTTGCTGTGGTGACGGAATGGGGCCAAACCCATGTTACGACGAAGCGGCAAACCACCAACGTGGACGTCGCTGGTCGGATGGTCGTCCTATGTTTAGCGTCTTTACCACAATTACGCCCCCCAACAGCTACAACATGCAGCGTTGGCACGGTGGTGGTGGCGTTCACTGTGCGTCGAGCTTCCACCAAGGTGGTTGCCACGTCATCATGGCCGATGGTTCGGTTCAGTTCATGACCGACTCCGTTGATTCGGGTGACCAAAACCACGTTCCTTACGGTCGTGATAACAACGACGGTCGAGGCGCGAACGGTGGTGCAGGACGTGAAAGTCCTTATGGTTTGTGGGGTGCTTTGGGTACCAAGGCTTCGTCGGAAACGATCGACGAATCGCTGAACCAATAGCGTTCGTTCTCGTTTGCTAAATGTGAATCCCGTTGCGGGTGTGATTCTACGATCACGCCCGCAATTTTTTTTGCTTTCGACGTTTGCGAGCACCGGACTCGCGCACCGCTTCCTACGACGATGTGAATCTGCGCTAAAATGGGATCGGTGAGAGGAATTCGCAAATGCCTGCCCACATCGACTCCGAAATGTACTCGTCGAATAACGCATCATCTCTTTCTCGTCGTCCAACCTTCCTGTCGCCAGCCCGAGTGTTTCAATGCCTTTGTTTGGGGATTCTTCTTACACAGTTGGGATGTCATTCTGAATCCGCCGTTCAAAACTCAAATTCATCCATAGAATCTTCAGAAAAGAATCTCAACATCCCATCACAAAGCGGCCCAGAAGCGAAGACGCCTTCCATTGCTGAGATCGAACACCCGCAAGAAGCGAAGGGAGAATTAAGTCGAGAAGAAAGAATCGACCGCGCGATTTCGCTATCAAACGCCAATCAGCTCAAGGCAGCAGAATCACAACTCGAACAGCTTCTGCTACTTGATCCTGACGATGCGGAAGTCATCTTCCGCTTGGCAAACCTGAAAGCGCAACAGGGCAATCTGGATGCGGGTGTCGAACTGCTCGATGCAATTCCATCGAGTCATCCTCAAGCCGGTCTCGCGGCAATCGGTCAATCAGCCGATTGGTGCATGGATTTACAACGGTACCAGGATGCCGAAAACCGGTACCGCAAAGTTCTGCAGTTGGCCGGCGATGTTCCAGTCGTCCATCGGCAACTCGCTCACCTGTACAACCGGCAGGGACGACGGCACGAAGCTGCCGTTCACTTGCGTACGCTTTGCCGCCTAGGCAACATTCAGGAGCGGGAACTGCATTCGCTGTTCGTCCTCGGCCATGCGATATTTGATGACCCAAACGCACCCGCGGAAATGCAGACAGGACGCGACGCGCAGCCGTTTTATCCGATCGGTCCCGCGGCCACCGCACGCATGCTTTACACCGCGAATCGTCATGTCGAAGCCCTCGAAGCACTTGAAGAATCCGTCCACGCTGGGTTCGAACCCCCGTCAATTGTTGCATTCTATGGATTGCTCTGCGTCGAAGCCCAATCGACAGAACGATTCGGTTGGTGGCTGAGCCACATCGGACCAGAAACAAAGGAATTTGCCGAGTACTGGGCTGCGATTGGAGCCTATCTCGTCTCCGAAGGTCGCTATCAAGAAGCGGTCCGCGCGTTGGGTGAAGCATTGCGCCGGGACCCGACCAACATTGGCGCCATGCGTCGAATCAACCAATCACTAGAAGCACTCGGAGAAACCGAACTCGCCGAGCGATGGATCAGTCGTTTCGACGTTCAACGCGATGTGGTTTCGGCTAGCAACCAAGCCACCGATTCAACCCAATTGAGCCCGGAGGCGTACGAAACAATTGCGGACGGACTGGATCAACTTGAACGCCCACTCGAAGCAGTCACCTGGCGGTTGTTTGGCGCATTTCGACGCAACGCACCAAAGCAAGAGGTCGAATCGCTCAACCAACAACGTACAGCTTTGCTTAAATCCCCCGAAGCGTTTCCAGATCCGCAAGAATGTGTTTGCAACATCGATATTGATTCGTATCCGATGGCGTATCTTGGTACCGCGATCGTCGCCGCAACGGAAACGTCTGAAGAGCGAGACGCAGAAGACTATCAGCGGCCACGTTTTAAAAATGTCGCCAGCGAAGTAGGGCTTGAACACACCTACGATGTCGCGAGCAAACCGCAGCCTTATCAGTTCGCACTCTATCAATCATTAGGCGGTGGCGTCGCCGTACTTGACTACGACTTGGATGGCGCAGTCGATTTATATTTCGCTCAAGGCGGTGCCGACCCGCCAGACTTCATGAGCGACTCATCCAACATCCTTTATCGCCATCAAGACACCGGTTTAGTCGATTGCACCCAAGCATCCCATCTGAGTGAAACCCGCTACACCATCGGCGTTGGCAGCGGCGATTGGAACCAAGACGGCTTTCCGGATCTGGTGATTGCAAACATCGAACAAAAAGTCCTCTTGATCAACAATGGCGATGGCACGTTCCACTCCACACCGTTCGGCGAAGACCCAACACAATCGATATTGACCAGTTCGATCGCGTTCGGAGATGTCACAGGAGACGCCCTGCCGGACTTGTATGCGGTTCACTACGTGAACGACCATGCGATGGTCGATAAACCGCTGATGGGCGACGACGGTAACGTACTGACAATCTCACCCGCGTCGTTTCGACCCGGTATCGACGTAATCAGTATCAACGACGGAAACGGCGGCTTCGAACATCAACCAATCAGCGAATCAGATTCTGTTGCCAGTACAGGCCTTGGCGTGGTGATTGCCGATTGGGACAACACCCCTGGCAATGAGGTATTTGTCGGCAACGATATCCGAGCGAACCAGCTTTGGAAGCTCCAAGGTGACACGCATGATTGGGTCGACATCGCACCGATCTCCGGATGCGCGCTCGATGCGGCAGGCGTAGAGACGGCATCCATGGGAATCGCGGTCGCCGACTTTGATGGAAACGGCCAGCGTGATATCCACATCACGAACTTCTACCTCGAATCCGTCAGCCTGTTCATGAATCGTGGCGGCACATTCCAAGATCAATCGGTCAAGTATCGTCTACAACGCGACAGTTCAAACGTGCTCGGGTTCGGATGCCAGGCAATCGACTATAACTTGGACGGCAGACCAGACTTGGCGATCACGAACGGAAATATCGAAATCGCACCGGATGAACCACTTCAGCAACCTCCCCAATTTTTCGTCAACCTAGGCGGCCAGTTCCGTTTGGCGGATGTCGACGACGCTACAGGTTATTTCGCCGGCAAGTATCTGGGACGTAGCCTTGCGCGGCTTGATTTCAATGCCGATGGACGCCAAGACATCGTCGTTTCCCATATTGGGTCACCTTCCGCCCTGTTGATTAACGAAACGGAAACACGCAATCACTGGTTAAACGTCGAACTAACCGGCACCGCTTCCGAACGCGATGCGATTGGCGCGCAAGTTGAGATCCGGGTTGGCCAGGAAGTTCTGACGAATTGGATCGTTGGTGGCGACGGATACCTTTGCCACAATCAATCGATGGTGCCATTCGGGCTAGGTAAAAATCAAGAACCCGTGCAAGTCACTGTCACTTGGCCAAGCGGAGTTCGACAGATCTTTGACGCGATTGCGGTCGATCAAGCGGTTCGCTTCATCGAAGGACAAACTGAACCCGCGACGAGCACGCGAATTGAAAGTGCGGTCAATCGTTAGCGGCTTCTGCGACGTTTTGCAATCTCGTTTGATGCCTTACAGCCAAATCAGAATGGACGGCAGCCTGTTTTGTATCACCATTGCGTTCTAGCAAAGCAGCCAACAAGCGATGCGCGTCGATGTATGCCGGTGCGAGGTTGATGGCCCGTTGAAGTGACTGGATCGCGTCGTTTGTCTGTCCTGTGTTCTGCTCGGCGATGGCAAGTTGAAAATGGTCATGTGGTTCTGATTGCAGCTGCGTGAGTTGCCGATAATGTTTGACCGCGGTTTTAAAATTTCCTTGGTCGTAGGCAAACTGTGCGAGCAAACGGAGCGATTCGATACGTGCCCTCGAGGATTTCGTTTCCGTTCGGACAATCTCGCTGGCAAGCTCCTTAGCGATTGCAACTTGATTTTGACTTCGTGCGAGCATCGCCAACACGGCAGTTGCCTCCGCGTCTGCTTTGCCTGCGTTTTTAACATTGATCAAAGCCTTTGCGGCTTCGAACCCGTAGTCGCGAAAATTGGCGTTTCCCGGCTGCTCCTGCATGACCTGAAACTTGGCGATCGCGGCACAGCGGTCCTGTTCGGTTGGCGATAGATGGGCAAGATCTAAAACCGCGGTTAATCCCGTCGCGATTTCGTCCTCATCGACTTTACCGCGATGAATTCCGATTTGGTGGTGAGTCAAAGCGGTGTGTGGGACTTCGGTGTCCTTACGTGGCATGTGACACTGTGTGCAATCATTGTTTGCCATCTCTAGGCGGCGATCATACGACTCACCACAGGCTCCTTCGTCGTGACAACTGAGGCAGATATTGCGGTAGTGAAGAACCGTGTTCTCGGGGGTAACGGTGTGGTGTGGATCATGGCAAGTGATGCAGGTCAGACTTTCAGTTTGTTGGTAGCACTCGCTGGCATGCAGTTGCTCGACGTGGCCGACCACGCGCATCGAGTTGTCACCGAGTCTGTATTGGTAGTCGACACGAAAATCGGTCAATCGAAGTCCCGGACGAAAATCCCATTCGTCTCGGTTGGAAACCAACGCTTTTCCGGCAGCCTGCAAATGGCATTGTTGGCAAATCGACTCCGAGACTTCTCGAGGCAGTTTTGCAGGATTTACGATCGTAGAATCGGCACCGCTTGGCTTTTCTTCCTTGCGATAGCGTTCGGCATGAAGCTGTCCTGGTCCGTGACATCGCTCACAACCGATAGTGTGTTCCACAATTTCGAAGTCGCTGGGATTACGCTCCTTGCGGTCAATCGATCCTACGTGGCAGAAAAAACACTCCGACGTCAACTTTCGTCCGAAGCCGACATGGAAGGGCAGGTCGTAGCTAGGCGACATTTCCCAGCGTTTCGAATCCTTGTACCAGGAAATCGGTGATTGGCCGTAGAAGCCCTCATCGCGATAGACGTAACTTTTACCGTGTGCTCCAGATCCTACGGTGAAGACGATTTCTCGTTCGTTGGATGCGATCACCTTGTTCTCGGCTGACAATAACGACTCGCGATGAACTAACCGATCACCGCGGCGGAGGACTTCGTAGCGCGTTTGAGAAAGTTCATGGGTGAATGTTGCCGGCACTTGCTCTTTCTCTGGATCAACAACTTCCATCGATCGACTATGCAAGGTTTGCAAGTACGACTGATGCTCTGAGCGATGGCATTGTCGGCAAGCTTCCGTACCGATGTATTCCACATTAGCATCACTGTTCAACGGTGGCTTGCCGATTACAAGTCGATGTTCGGTACCGAACATCGTCAGAAAAGTCGCCATCCATACGAGTCGCAAATAACGCCGTGCGTTCGAATGCATCTCCACTCCCCAAAAGACGTGTTCTATTCACTTTCATCATAGGGGTGTTTGACGGGCATCGGGTTATTGAACGGGCGTTTGTGGTGATGTTTTCGACAAGCAAAATGAATTCTAGAATTGGCTGATTGACGCCATCACTGGAAGAACGCTTGCCTTGTAATAGACCTGATGCGGCGGCGATCCTCATTCGCAGAAATTGTCACTGTCGGCATGGTCGAACTCTGCCAGACGTCTTACCCGATTGTCCCTTCGACTGAAGCGATCCGAATGCTCGAACTGTTCCCTTTGCAGCATCAAGAATTTCGCCACCAATTCGGTATCGCCGCGTTGCCTGCTGGCCACCCCATCTTTAAGCCAGGTGCCGATTACCAGCGCGAACGAGACTTGCGACGTCGAACGCTCGATGGTGACTTTGTCGATCAATACATTGCCATACCTGAGTTGCCAGAGCGAGCACTCGAATCACTGATCACTTGGTGCGTCTCTCAAAGTGAGCATCTCCGCAGCATCGATAGCACGCTGGTCAATACAGAACTCGAAACACCGTCAAAATGCAGTGCGGCTGCCACGCCGGTTCAGCGGTTTGACTGGTTGGTCCGCAACCTCGTCGAAGACGTCGTGATCCTGACAAAGCAACCGCCTCATCAAGTCATCGGCGGATGCGTCTGCTTTCCCAGCGGTTGGTCCATCCGTGAAAAGCTCGGCCAACCTCTGCTAGACGTTCACGACGAGGTCCCTGGATTTACAGAAGAGCTTTGGAATCCAACGGAGCGTTTGTTTAATCGGATGAAACCCGACAAAACGGTGTGGCGCACCAATTGGGGAGTCCGTCCCTCAGGGGCGCTCGACCAGTCGACTCGCTTTCTCGATGACATACGACAGCACGCAGCCGAAATCACTTCTGATAACGCGCTTCGCCAATGTTACTTTCGCGTCGAATTCCAAACGCTGACATACTTGGAAAACATTGGCGTGGTATTCACGATTCGGACGACTCAATGCCAGCTTGAAGCACTCGCTCATCAACAACGCCAACTGCTGCTCGGAAATTTGGAAAGCTGCCCCGAGTCGACCTTGCGATACAAAGGCATCTGGCCAATGCGAATCCCACTCAGACAGGCGCTCACCAAGGGATAACGAAATCAGACGCCCAATCGTTTCAAAAAATCTGCTTCGCTAAGCACTTCGACTTGGCCTGCCGCTGGCACATCGGGACGGTACTTATCGGGTGCCGCCACCACCACACAGTTCGTTGCCGCGTCGGGCTTATCCTGTGGTTGGCCACCAGCTCGCCGAGCGAGCTCAATCGCCTGTTCGTTGGTGATCACACGTAGTTGACCGACAAAGGAAATGATTCTTCCACGCAGCGGTTGAATAAACTCACAGCGGATCGCAACGCGTTGCCAATCCACGTCGCCATCACCCGATGCCAAGGACGACTGGTGCGTGCCGCCAGATTCTCGCACCATCGACTGTTCGTCGAACGGATCCATCGGAAACCGCAAAGGGCGAACCGTTCCACGGCGGAGGTTCCTGCTCGCAGCCCCTTTAGGCAGCGACCGTTTATTCGACGCCTTCGGTTTTCCCGGCCGACGTCCATCCACGCGTTTCGCGTTCTTGATTCCCCAATCGCCGTACTTGCCACGCGACAGGCGAAGCTTCTGCTCCAGTTCGTCCATTGATTCGACACCCAACGTCGCACCAGCGGCTAATAACAGCCGAGCGCAAGCACGCGAATCTTCGAGTGCGTCGTGATGTTTGAAGTCGATCCCCAGCCATGTCGAAAGAGGCTTCAATCCGTAGCGTTGTCGGTCAGGCCATGTGTGACGGGAGATTAGACGCGTGCAAGAAAACGTTTGGCTGGGGATGTCACACTGATGCTTTTCCAAACAGGCTTTCAACACGCCAATATCAAACATCGCGTTGTGGGCAATTAAACAGTCGTCCGCGATGAACTCTGAAATCTCGCCCCACAAGCCACCGAAATTTGGTTCGTCACGAACATCGTCGGGATGGATGCCGTGAATGTTGATGTTGATTGCCGAAAAGAAAAACGGTTCGGGGCGAATCATCCACATCCCTTCGCGAACGATCTTGCCGTCGCGTACCACTACGGCAGCCAACTGACAAGCACTGTCCTGTCGACGGTTCGCCGTTTCGAAATCGATCGCCGTGAAGTTCGCTTGGAATGCCATGGCGAGAGTTTAAGCTGCCGCTGGGTTCGATACCAGAGATCGCCAGGTTGCGGGTGCGTTCGCTACCGCAAGACAGCGTCACGACGCAGCATGCGTTTCCACAAACTCGCTGCCGCTTGAATATCTTGTCGGCTGGCCGTCCCGCGACCGTAAGCGACTCGGTCGTAGGTACTCCCTAGCCGTACCGCCGAGTTTTCAGCGGTCCCCAGCAGCTCACGGGCCTCCGCATCATGGCGTCCCAACTGCCTTAGACGGGCGATAAATTCGGCGGGGGTTTCATCCTGTCGACGCACGTAACCACGTTCGCGCGTCCACGCTTCGAATGCCTGAAACGTTACCACGACCACCCGCTTGGGATCCGCCCCTGGGACGCACGGATTGTCAAAAGACGAAAAAAGACGAGGCGGAGTTACTGGCTTGGTGATTGTCTTTGATTCTGCGGCGACGGTTTCGGGCAGGTCGCGTTGAAAGAGAGAGCGAAAAAAGTCGAGGATTTGATTCCGGATTCGGTATACAAAGACCGCAACAATGGCGATCAAGCCGGCAATTAGCAGAAATCGCAAGAGGCTCCCCAAGAAACTTGCGATTCCCGATAACGGATTGCTGCCACCGTTTGGAGAATCTGGTGTGGACTGTGCCGACTTCTCGTCAAACTCAATTTTCTCCTTGCTTTGTGATCCGTTTTCGGACTGCTCTTCCGATCTCGCATCATCGGAGTTTGATTCAGACGGAGGGGCTTCTGAATTTTCATCCGAACTGTTTTGATCCTGCTTCGCCGGATCGTTTTGATTGTCCGCTTGATTGCGACCCTGCTCTGAAGGCGTTGATTGTTCAGACCGGCCCTGCTCCCCTGGGTTGCTCTCGGAGGGCTCCGACGCATTCGATTCCTCAGGCTTACTCGACGATTCCTTTGAAGTCGATTTGGCATCTTTGGACGGCTTTCCAGAATCGTTCTGCTTTTGGTTCGACGACGATCCTGAATTGTCTGGTCCTGATTTCGACTGCCCCGAGGAGGTCTGTTTCGAAGCGTCGTTGTCGCCCTTGTCTGCATCGTCACTTTGCGATGCTTGTTGACCGCCAGACTGGGTTGGGGCGTTTGGGTTATCGCTCGCGCCTTGTTGGTCTTTGCCCTGTTCTTGCTGCAGCGCGTCCGTCTTGGCATCGCTTCATCACCGGACCGATCGGCAGCTTCGTCGCCCCAGCCAAATCGACTCGCCAACATCGTGTCGGCGGTCAAGAAACTAGGGAGCGACAGGCGTGCGATCACGGTCCCTGGCATCGGTATCAAATAGGCCATCAACATCAGCGCGGCGATCAATCCGATCCCGCCGGCAAGCCAACCGACCGTCACATCACTAGGCATTTCGACATCGCGTTGCCTGAGATAACGCCGCAGGTTCAGAAAGCTGGTCGTTACCAACAACGAGAGACTGGAAAAGAGATAGACAGCCAGCAAGAGTTGCGCGGTCGACCAAGCGCGCGGTTGGTCCTGGAGTACGAATTGCCCAAGACCGAACAACGGTAACGCGGCAAACGCTAATAAAAACACAGTCCTTCCAGGCTGGTGAGACTTCTTGCGGCGACGCTGTTGCTCAGACTGCGGTCTGTCGTCGATTGATCGAGTGCCTTCAGCAGAGCCGCCATTTTTTAAGAGCTGCCACTCGTTTAAGCTGCGATCAATTAAACCTTCGCCGCTGGCATCAACGCTGTAATCAATCAGCGTGCAATCATGAACAATCCGGTCTGCCAGATACGCGATCATGGCAATGAAACCGATCAAGAATAACGGCGAGCCGAGAAAGCCGAACGACACAAAAAACATCGCCCCGCCAAGGGCTGCACTGTATCCGAGCGCATAGTTGCGGTCCTGCTCAATCACGATCCGTGCACACGCGACCGCACCCATCGTGTAGAGCAAAATCAGATACGAAACTCGGCCGCCGAACGCTCCGTCAGCGAACAGCATCACAAAGAAATTTGCCAAGCTGCTGATCATTAAGAAAATCAGAAGTGGCGCGACCCCGACCGCAGCATAGTCGGCTAGATGCGTTCTCCGCGACAAGTCAGCACCCTGCAGGTTTTATTTGATGTATCAGTCCACTTCGTCGGCGTGCGCCTTTCTCCAACGATCCATCGCGGGGCCAACTTTATTCATCGGAACCCATTTATTTCGCGTTTTAACGCTCTGAACCAACGTTTCCGGTGAGATCTCGCCCTTGTCAATTCTAGCAAGCAAGTCAGCCTCCGAAATCGGACCGACTCGCCGCGCTTTCCGGAGCCATCCGCTGGCCATGTAAAACCAATCAGCCGACATCACAGACACCTCGGATTGGGGTGGACAGTCAAGTCGCGGCACTTTCATCAAAGCGGCGTAATTCGCTCCGAAGAAAGGGTGCATACGCTTCATTGCGTCGCCTAGAGGTGGTGCTAATCACCCTACGCAAATCTCAGTTTATCTTTCTGACGCGCTCGGCTGTTCACCAATCAGGCAAGTGACGCTGCAAAAACTGCAGAAAAGTGCAAAACTTGCATGAATGCGAAGCCCCGCGTCCTGTATGGCAGCACATTCGTCTGCATTACCGTTCCCTGGGGTGGTGTCAATTCGCACAGAGGTTTACCAATCCGACGAATTGAATCGCGAAGACCAGGAATTCTTTGACTGGCTGTCGATGTAACCTTCGCTCGGGCGAATGTGCTCGTTATATTTCGCGGTTTCCCGCCCAAACGGCGGCAATCTGTCTTTGCGTGCGTCAAGTCCGCGGGACTTCGCAAATGCGGCTCGCTTAGCCGCGTCACAACGCCCCCTTCGTCTAGTTGGCCTAGGACATCAGGCTTTTCCGCCTGAGACGCTCGTTCAAATCGGGCAGGGGGTACTCTTCTCGTGGCGTCATCTCAAGTCGGGCGGGCCGCCTATCGAGTGGTTGCCACAACCTGTCCCTACGGGGGGCAGATGTATCATTCCACAGTCGAAAATGGCCGGAAATTCGGCATTTCGCGTGATGAAGTGGTGCAGATCAGCCTAATTTTGTTTGACGACGTTCGTTATATCAGAGGATAATGCGACGCATTCGGCAATCTCGCTGCCAGCCAGCTTGTCCACTCCTTAAGCTCGTCAACTCTTCACCCACAAACGGAACTGGCATGACAAGGACTTCTCACCATTCGTCGGACGCTCAAATTGGCCATGCCGAGGCCAAAGCGATCGCGATTGAATCGTCCCGGCTGCGACAACGTGCAGTGGCCGCAATGATGACGTTCATCCTGTTGGTGGTCATGGCAATGCTGGCCAGCAATGCGAGTGCACAGGCAAAACCGTACGAAGTTCTGGACGTCGATAAACAGGTCCAGGACAACTTGGGTACCGTCGAACGCTGGGCAAGGTCATTTATCTCGCTGTCCGACTTGTCAGCGATGCCAGACAATCAGCAAACCGCTGTTCGCCGCTACTTCCAGCTCTACATTCCGGCGATGATCACCCAGCCGGACAAGTTGGAAAAGATCAACGAGACAATGGCGCCAGCCTATGCGACGGCCAGCCGCGCTGTCCGTTCTCAAAGCCCAGGGACGCGCAAGGCGATGGGTTGGCTGTACGCCGGAATGAAACGTGTCGCGACAGGCAACTATCATCCGCCCGCACGGATCAACGCGATCTCGTTTATCTGTCGGCTCGCCGCACCCAGCCAAGGACGCGGTCTCCCCACGCCCTATCCGTTTATTTTGACGGACATGAAACCCATTTATTTGGACAAGACGAATCCCGAGGGTGTTCGTGCCGCTGCACTTCAGGGACTCGAACATTACGTTCGCTTTGGCGGTCGCGTTGATGATGCTTCGCTGGCCGAGTTGACCGCGGCGATGAATGAGCTTCTTGACTCCGATCCACCGGCTGGCCGCGATCCGCTCGCTCACGCGTTCATGCAACGCTACGCCGTCAGCATTTTGTCGTATACCAGCAAGGACGCCGCAATCGGAAAGCAGTTCGTTAGCATTAGCACCGACGAAGATAAGCCGAACCTGATCGGCCTCCACTCCGCCGCCGCTCTGGCCAGTCTGCCCGAAGCGATGAAAAAAGGCGACGTCCAAGCGACCGAAGTCCTGCAAAAATGGGCGGGACGATTGCAGACCGCCTTCGAAGGCGAAATTGCTCGTCTTGAGGCAATGGAAAAGAAACAGAAGACACAACAACAACCCGCCGCTCCCGATTCCTTCCTGAAAAGCACTGCCGAGTCGACGGCAACCTCACGCCGCGGCGCCGGCATGGGAATGGACATGGGCATGGATATGGAATCGATGGGATCCGGGTACGGCTCGGGATACTCTGAATCGATGGACGACCCGACCATGGGTTACGACATGTCGATGATGGGTGGTAGCGGAATGGGGATGTACGGTGGCGGAATGCGGGTTACCGAAAAACCACAGCCACCGGAAGTCACCGCCAGCCGAAAGAAACTGAACTTTGCACTTCAGCAAATCGTTCTGGGCCTCACCGGCAAACCAGACGCGATCGAAGACGCCGACGCGGCGACCAAAGCAGAGAACATCAAAGGCGGTCTGTTGGCTGGTGCTTCACCAAACGAACTGACCACCGTCAGGGCTTGGATTACTGCAATGATCGATGTCCAAACGGCGCTCAATGACAAGTCGGTGGGCAGCGCTCGTGAGTTTTCAAAGAAGCTGACCGAACAAACGGAGGTGCTCGCTTCCCTGTCGCGCGGCGAAGCGGTCAAGAAAAAAGCGACCACCGACCAACCGTTCTTCTTTGGCAATCCAGAAGCAGACGCGTCAGCCGCGGCTCCTGCGACCGAGCAACCAGCCGACGATGCGGATAGCTTGGAAGCTTTGATGAGTCAGTGATCCGCTAAGTTCTCCAATCGATTCAACGCCAGCGGCCGCCGGGACCTTCGTCTCGGCGGCCGTTTCGCGTTTGATTCTCGTAGATTGCCTGCCAAGCCAATCGTGGCAGATTGCCCCACCCCGGGGCAAATGTCCCTGGACAAAAAGCGTTTGAAGACATGCAAGACCGCAAAACACGGCGTTATACGCATTGGTACTGTGTTTTATGCATTGGCACGGTGCATGCGTTATGTCCGAAGCGAAAGAAACACCACGGGGTGATTCCGCCTTCAAGTAAGCCTGTTCGACTCGATTGCTTCGGTCGATCACGACTTCCAATTCCAAAACAGACCGCCTTCTTGTTCGGAGAGATTTCAATGCGTTCGACTGAAAAGAAACGTTCCTTGTTGTTCGGTTTAATCATGACCTCGGCGATCGGATTCGGATCCGGGGCTGCCTACATGTCAGCGAATGCGTCATCGCATCCGACGCCGCCAAAGTTGATGGATACGCTGCCTGCCGAAACGGTCGACGCGATTCATTCCGCCAATAATTTGTCGATGGCGTTTCGGGCCGTTTCCGAACACGTGATGCCGTCTCTTGTCGCTATCGAAAACCGCCCGGCTGTCGCTGTGACCAAAACACACGACACCATCAAACCGTCGTCGGATCCTTTTCATGGGGCGAACCCATTTAAGGGCACACCGTTCGAAGACATGATGCGTGATTTCGGCGGCATGCGGCGATTTGAGATGCGCCCCGATGGCAAAATGATTCCGAAAGATTTCGGACAGCCAAGCCCTCACGGCGGCCGTGGGATCGGTTCGGGTGTTGTCATTGATGCTTCCGGAATCATCCTGACGAACAATCACGTCGTCCGCGGCGGCGGCGAAGTGACCGTCCGCCTGAACGACGGCCGCGAATTCGTTGCCAGTCAAGTTTGGACTGACCCGGACACGGACATCGCGGTGGTGAAGATCGACGGCGCAACCGGTCTTGTTCCGGCGGCATTAGGCGACAGTGATACGACCGATATCGGTGATTGGGTCATCGCGATGGGCCAACCCTTTGGACTTGAAAGTAGCGTCACCGCAGGAATCATCAGTGCCAAGCATCGCGGGATTGGCATCACCGCTCGCGAAAACTTTTTGCAAACTGACGCGGCGATCAACCCCGGTAACAGCGGCGGACCACTGGTAAACCTCAACGGAGAAGTGATCGGCATCAATACAGCAATCAGCTCCCGCGGTGGTGGCAATGACGGGATCGGGTTTGCAGTACCTTCGAATCTTGCCCGCTGGGTCAGTGATCAGTTGGTCGAAAACGGAACGGTCAAGCGAGCCTACCTTGGCGTTGGCATCCAGCCGATTACGCAAGATTTGGCGGGCGAGCTGAACGTTCAACCGCGTGGCGGCGTATTAGTGACCGATGTCTATGACGAAACGCCTGCTGCCGAGATGGGACTGAAATCAGGTGACGTGATCGTCAAATTCGATGGGAAAGACGTGCGGACTCCGCAAGCGTTGCAACTCGCCGTCGAACGGTCCCCCGTCGGTAGCAAGGTGCCCGTAAAAGTCGTCCGTGACGGCGAGCAGATGGAGCTTTCTTACCGGGGTACCGAAGCGAAGAAAGGATTCTTCAACCGCGAACACAAAGCCAGCGAAACTCACGATCAAGATCAGCCATCGATGAAAATTGGTGACCTTGGGCTGGAGGTCACTTCGCTGGACTCGGCAATCGCAGATTCCCTTGGGGTATCCGCTGACCACGGCGTAGTGATTAGCGCCGTCAACGAAGGCAGTGCTGCGGAGGACGCCGGCCTGCAACCAGGCATGGTGGTCACCGAGGTCGACCGCACTCCAATCGCCAGTGTCGAAGACTTCGAAAAAGCGGTCAGTGCCGACAACGATGACAAGACACTGTTGCTCGTCAAGAGCGAACGCGGCTCTCGTTTCGTCGTGGTGAAACGAAAGTAATCGCTAGCTGAATCGATCCATGCGTGACGCGGGGGTGGTGCAATCATTGCACTGCCCTCGCTTTTTAGATTGCCCTCGCTTTTCAACCGAGCCAAGATCCGGTTGGCCCCATTTGTCATCTGGCCTATAGTCGGCTGGGAATGCAACTCTACGAATCCATGAATCAACGATGCGTCTCGCTGCCAAACTGATCCTGCTGTTTCTCTGTGGATTGTTTCTGATCGTCGGAGTGTTTGCTTTTGCAACCGTACGCCGAGAGAAGCAAACGATGATCGAACAGCACCAGCGCTATGCGCAGGAGCTCGCCGAGATGCTCAAACAAGCGGAACAACAAAAACAGCGAAGCCGCAACGAAGGGGCCACCGAATTGCCGAAAACGCGGACGCGTACCACCAAAAGCTTCATCCAAGTTCGCAAGGTCGAACTCGCGTCCGATGAACGGAGCCGACAACCGCGTGTCCCCAGTGATCAGATTATTTATAGCCAGCAGGTAACGACGATCACTGTCTCGGAACCCGAAGGGGTAGATCGGTTCTTTACTTACGTGCCGATTCAACCCAACGAAACCGATGGCGCTGCCGATGCGGAACGTGAACGCGTCGAAGTGAGCGCCCCTGATATCGATAGCGAAAACCGCGTTCGCCGCGCGATAAGCAGCACCTTGCTGACACTGCTCAGTGTTGCGGGCTTGTCGGCGATCGTAATCTACTTTGGCGGCGTTCGTATGGTCGGACAACCGCTGCAACGATTGATCGATCGGGTCAATCGCATTGCCGATGGTGACCTGTCGGAGCGTATCGAGATCCACTCACACGACGAGTTAGCCGACTTGGCTGTCGCCATCAATGCGATGTGCGACCGATTGAATCGCCAACGCGACCAAATTGAATCAGAAACCGCCGCGCGTTTGGCCGCCGTCGAACAACTTCGCCACGCCGACCGATTGCGTTCGGTCGGACGAATCGCCGCAGGTCTCGCACATGAAATTGGAACACCTCTCAACGTGGTCGCCGGACATGCCGAGTTGATCGAAGCCGGTGAGCTTTCGGGCGACGCCGTGCGTGGAAGCTGCCGCCAAATTAGGAATCAATGTGATCGAATTTCCAAAACCATTCGCAGCCTTCTTGCCTTTGCCCGCGATGGCTCGACAACCCGACAAGCGACCGATCTGCGATGTGTGATCGACGAAACCTGTCAATTGTTGCTGCCGATCGCTCGAAAAACGAGCTCCAACATCGAAACATTGCTGCCGGAAAACGAGTTGGTCGCCGAAGTCGATCGGGGGCAATTGCAGCAAGTCCTGACGAATCTAATCAGCAATGCGTTGCAATCCAAAACCGACCATGTTCAAGTCAAAATCGCGGCCGAGGCACATGGCGCCGACGAAATCAAACTGGTGGTCTCCGACGATGGCAGCGGGATTGCACCCGACATCCTGGACCAGCTCTTCGATCCATTTTTTACCACCAAGGACGTTGGTGAAGGAACCGGTTTAGGCCTTTCGATTGTGCACGGAATCGTTCACGAACACGGCGGCAGGATTGACGTCGAAAGCGAACTCGGCCAAGGTTCAACCTTCACTGTGTACTTGCCAATTCACGCTTCTACTCACGAACCCGCAAGCCAAGATGACTGAGCCAAGTAACCAAGCGACGCGGCAGACGGTTCTGATCGTCGACGACGACAAATCGATGTGCGACTTGGTCCAGGCCGCACTCTCATTAAACGGTTTCGGCACTCTGGTTTGCCAAAATGCCTCTCAAGCGATCGAGCGTCTGCATCAGCAAAACGTTGATGTCGTTTTGACGGACGTCCGCATGCCGGGAACCTCGGGTTTAGAACTTTGCCGCCAAATTCACTCGCTTCGGCCCGACCTGCCTGTCGTTGTCATGACGGCCTTCGGAAATCTTGAAACCGCCGTCGAAGCAATCCGTGGCGGAGCTTACGACTTCGTCACCAAGCCTGTCGAGATGCAGGTGCTACGGATGGCGATCCAACGGGCCGCCGAACATCGCCGTCTGTCCGAACAGATTCGTTTGCTGAGCGAAACGCAACAATCGAACGGAGACTTTCCCGATCTGCTCGGTCAAAGCGATGTAATGGGAAGCCTTCGCGAACAGATCCGTCGCGTCGCGCCAAGTGACGCCCCGATCTTGATTACCGGCGAAAGCGGCACCGGCAAGGAAGTCGTCGCCAAATCCATCCATCGACTCAGCCTCCGGGCCGACAAACCTTTCGTCGCCGTGAACTGTGCGGCAGTCTCCGAATCGTTGATCGAAAGCGAGCTGTTTGGACACGCCAAAGGCGCGTTTACCGATGCGAGAACCGACCGTAAAGGTTTGTTTCTCGAAGCCCAGGGTGGGACGTTGTTCTTGGATGAAATCGGTGACATGCCAATGAACATGCAAGTCAAACTTTTGCGTGCTTTGGAAGAGAGTCGCTTACGACCAGTCGGCGGTGATCGCGAAGTTGAATTCGATGTACGAGTACTTGCCGCGACCAACCGGGACTTAGAATCCGCCATCGATTCGGGTGACTTTCGACAGGATCTGTTTTTTCGGATCAATGTGATTCAGCTGCAACTGCCCCCGCTTCGGTCACGCGGCGCCGACATTCTCGAACTGGCCCTCAGCTCGATCGAACGTTTCGCCAGCCAAGCCAATAAAGATGTCAACGGGATCTCTAAGCCGGCTGTCGAGAAGTTGCTCGCTTACCGTTGGCCCGGTAATGTGCGTGAATTACGAAACGTGATGCAACGCGCGGTCGCGCTGACCCAGTACGACTCAATCACGGTCGAAGATTTACCCGACAAAATTCGTGAACACCAACCAACAACGGTGTTTATTGGTGGCGATGATCCTTCCGAACTGATGTCTCTCGAAGATCTCGAAGAACGCTACATCGAGCATGTCCTTCAAGCGGTCGAGGGCAACCGTACCCAGGCGGCAAAAATCCTGGGCGTTGATCGCAAAACACTCTATCGAAAACTAAAACGTAAAGACGAAGACGAGTCGTAGCGAGTGTTTGTCTTCGCCGTCATTGGAGGTCGCGAAGCATCGATTCCGTCAAGCCAACTTTTCCAGCAACGATTTGCTTCGCCAAAATTTCAGCGACTGGTGCGATGACCGAAAAGTGATCGTGTCCATCGACTTTGAAAAACTGAATTTTCGGGTTGGTATTGGCGTCTGCCATCACTTCAATCGCGCCGTCCCAGTTGCCTTCTTCGCCTTCGATGACGTAGGTCGGATTCTTGATTTGATCGAGCCAATAGATGGGAGAACGCAGCCGCAGCTCTTTCGCATAGCTTGGATCGCAATACAGAAACTCGCCTCCGTATTGGTCGGCAGCAGCAACGGCGCCGAGTGAGAAGATGGCTTGGTAACGCGCCGAACATTCGCCGACGAGCAGCACTAGCGTGCCACCGGTACTGTGCCCGCCAAGATAGATCTGATCGGGGTCAACGTACGGCTGTTTTGCCAAGTATTCCGTTGCCGCGATCACATCGTCGACTTCGCCGTAAAACCCTTCGCGTTTCCCGGGGTTATCGTTCCCGCCGCGTAGTGACGGAAACATCATCACCACGCCCTGTTTACGAAACGTACTGGCCGATTGATCGTTCCCACGGTCTTGGTACGACCAGACGTCGCCGATCGTGTTGCAGTCGCCGCCGGTGATCCAGATGATCGCCGGATAGCGTTTGCCATCGCCTGGATCAGGTGTCAGATAGGCGGCGAGTTCGCCCACCGGGGCAGGGTAATGGATCAATTCGAAGGTGTCATCGGCTGGAACATCGGGTGCCCCGTAGTCTTCGCCTGTTTTGATGATCGTTGTCTTGAAACCTGCACGAGCCTCTACCAGCGACTCGCCACTGCCAGACAACTCGCGCCGAGCGCACCCCGCGACACAAACGCAAACAACCAACCCCAAGGAAAGCAAACGCATCAAGAAACCCATCAAACGAAAAGGAGACGAGCAAAGCAAATAGAATACGCGAACAACGAACCAATGTCGCCTTTCGCCCCGCGATAGTAGCGTCTTTTGTTATCGCCCTGTTGCGAACACCAACACTCGATCAAGCAAAAAAAGAACTTGTTTACCGTTTGGTGATGGCAGAGGTAGTGCCAACTGACTTGTCGGTTGACGCGACTTGCAAGGTCGCCAGCGGTGTTCAGGCATCACGAACGTTGACGTGCCCCGGCACCTCGATGAAAGATAGACTCTGCTCGAACTGTAATCACTTGGCCGAAGGACTTAAACACCGTAGCCTGTGGCATCGCCACAGGACCATGATTCCCAAAGTTCGCTGATTGGCCGAAGGTCAATTCCACCTGCCAAGGCCCACAAAGCGAGCAGTGTTCATGGCCTTCAGCCAAAGCCAAAGATGGCGATTGGGCAATCGAAAACTGGGGCGATGCCCCAGCCTATGGTGCGAATGGCCTTCGGCCAAAATTCGATCGCTCCCGCTTGAGACCAATGGGGACGGTAATGTTCGCTGATCGCCAATGTCGCCTTTCGCTCCGCGAAAGTAGCGTTTCCTATCGCGGACATGCCGCAACACACGCAGCTAAAGTCACTACGAAATCCGTTGCCGACATCGACCAATGCAAGCCAACGTTCACCCGATCGTCGAAGCCGCTAAAATGCAAATCAGCAACGCGCACACGGCGTCCAGGCAAGCATTTCGACATTCGATTCAGGCGAAGAACGCTACTTTCGCGGAGCGAAAGGCGACATTGGCGATCAGCGAACATTACCGTCCCCATTGGTCTCAAGCGGGAGCGATCGAATTTTGGCCGAAGGCCATTCGCACCATAGGCTGGGGCATCGCCC
>PPHI01000044.1 GCA_002901265.1 Rhodopirellula baltica
CCGTCCCACACAAATTACCGAAACGCTGAAGTCGCACGCGTTGCCCGCGGACGCACTGCGAGAGATCGATGACAAAGTGAAGTCGCTCTTTGCATAGGCATGACGCCCCCCGCTGGAGTCTAGCCTTCAGGCGATTTTCGGGGCCCTGCATGCGGCGATAATGCCGCATGCAGAACAGAACCACTCAACCGCTGGCTATCGCCAAGGCGGCTCATGAGTGCAACCAAGCATTGCGAAGCCCGAAGCAGGGACTCATCGCTTCGTCCACTACGGCGCTGCCGTTGGGCAATTTTTTCTCTTGAACCAGCGAAATCCTTGACTTCACCCCAGCACTGCCAGATGCGTTGCGACGATGCCTGGCAAAGCGGACTGCGCCCCGTAACCGTCCCGTCGCCGAAGCTTGTCCCATGCTTTACAACTGTTGCTCAGCAGACTCGACGCGATTCCAACGACCACCGAAACTAGCGACCCAACGATGACGATCGACGAATCACTTTTCCAATCCGTTTGCAACACGGCGCGACAGGCTGCCTTGTTCCAATCGGCCGCCGACGCACTGGAATGGGACGAACGGACCGGGATGCCGCCAGAGGGCGGTGCGTACCGCGCCGATCAGGTCAGCGCATTGCGCTCAACAGTGCACCGATTGCGGACTGACGCGGCTTACGGCGAACAGCTCGATCAACTTGCCGAACAGTCTGGCGACCTGGATCCCGGAGGCGACACCGCAGCCACGATCCGTGAACTGCAACGCGATTTCCGCCGTGATCGCAAGCTACCGATCGAGCTTGTGTCGCGTCTGAGCGCGATCACCGTTCGCGGCCAACAGGTCTGGGATCGCGCCCGCAAAGAAGATTCCTTTGCGATGTTCAAAGAGACGCTGAACGAGATCGTGACGCTCAAACGTGAAGCTGGCGAGCGGATGGCAGAAGGCAGCGACAAAACGCCTTACGAGGCACTGCTCGATGAATACGAACCCGATGCCAAAATCGAATTGCTCGGACCTGTCTTCAGCAACCTGAAGACTCGGCTAAGCGAACTGATCGCCAAGGTCGCCGATGCTCCGATCCAACCGGACGTCACACCGCTGCAACGTGACTTTGCAATCGACGGACAACGGCGACTCAGTCGTGCGGTTGCAGAAGCGGTCGGGTTTGATTTCAACAGTGGTCGCCTGGACGAAACCAGCCATCCGTTTTGCACGACACTAGGTCCAAATGACTGCCGAATCTTAACCCGATACGAACGCAACTGGCTGCCCAGCGGTTTGTATGGGACGCTTCACGAAGCGGGGCACGGACTTTATGAACAAGGTTTGCGAGCGGATTGGTTTGGATTGCCGCCGGGCAGCTTTGTTTCGCTAGGCATGCATGAATCACAATCACGTCTGTGGGAAAACCAAGTCGGACGAAGCCGCGCGTTTGTGACTTGGCTGGCTCCTCTGGTCAAGAAAACCTTTCCCGGCGTGATCGACGATTTGACCGATGATCAGTTTTATGGCGCGGTCAACCAGATCCGGCCCAGCTTGATTCGCGTCGAAGCAGACGAGGCGACGTATAACTTGCACATTCTGATTCGTTTTGAGCTGGAGCAAGCTTTGATCGCTGGCGAGCTCGCCGTCGACGATTTGCCAGAAGCTTGGAATGCCCAATATCAATCCAGTCTTGGGATCACGCCGCCATCTGATGCCGACGGTGTGCTTCAAGACGTGCACTGGAGCGCTGGCCTGATCGGATACTTCCCCACCTATACGCTCGGAAATCTTGCCGCGGCGCAATTATTCGACGCCGCCTCGGAATCACTAGGCAACATCGAAAGCCTGATCGAGAAAGCAGATTTTGCACCGATTCTGCAATGGCTGCGTGAAAACGTGCATTACCACGGGCGATGTTACTCCGGTGACCAGCTGGTCGAAAAGGCGACAGGAAAACCGCTTTCGTCCGAGCCACTGCTTCAGTACCTGACGAACAAACTGACGCCGCTTTACGGTCTTGGCTGATCAACTGATTTCGACACGGGAACTGACCGCTGGTTCAACAAACCAGCATCGACGCCATTGGACGATTAAATTCGTCGCCAACCAAACCGATGCCAAACGAATCCAATCTTGATCCGAGCGATCCAAAGTCTTCGCCTAACGCAACTACCGGCCGTTCCAACCCAGGATCGTCCGAACCTGCAACAGGTGCGGCCCTGCGAGCATTCTTGCTGGTGTTCGTCTTTGGAATGATCCCCGTGATCTTTGTTCTCGTTTATTTGAACCTGACCAAAGAAATGGACGTGGTCCCACAGACTCCATCGATCGCGGAACCCCAACTCGCTGAGTCAACGAGCGGTCCCGCAACGGTATCAGTTCCGACACCCCAGTTGCCACCACTCAACTTGATCGACGTCACCGACGAATGTGGCGTCTGGGTCGAACCTCAAACGCCGTCCAACTTATCCCGAAAAACCGCTCCTTCGCTTGGCTACGGTGTCGCGGTATTCGATTTTGATAACGACGGACATCAAGATTTACTGTTCGCAAACCACGGTGCTTCATCGGCCAAGAGTGGTGCAACTTCCAGCGGGTGCCGCCTCTACCGAGGCAATGGCAAGTTTCAATTCGAAGATGTCACAAAGGCCACAGGCATGGATGCTCCCGGGGACGCCATCGGTGTCGCTGTTGGTGACTATGACAACGATGGAGACCGTGACGTCTACCTGACCGCATCGGGCGAAAACCGTTTGCTTCGAAACGACGACGGGGCCTTCCATGACGTCACAGTCGCAGCCAATTGTGCTGGCTCGACGCAGCACCTAAGCACCAGTGCGATGTTCGTCGACTATGACAACGATGGACGTTTGGATCTGTTCGTCTGCGGCGGTTCCAACCCAACCGATACCGAGAGCAACGAAAGCGGCGAGCGTCGTCGCGTCGTCTTGTTCCATAACGAGGGTGATGGCGTCTTCCAAGACGTCACCGAACAAGCAGGGTTGACAGTTTCCGCCGAACAGACGGATCAGCCACTTAGCGTTGCCATGGGCATCGTCGCCATTGACCTCAATCGCGATGGGACATTGGACTTGGTTGTAACGAACGACGGAGCCTCGTCGTACATCTTTGAAAACCGAAGCGACGGTACGTTCACAGAGACTTCTGCGACCAGTGGAATTCAAGCCATGCAGCCTGAACCTGGAGTCAGGGCCTCTGGAGTCGACGCTGCGATTTTTCGCGAAGACGGCACACTCGCACTGACGATCGCGAGTCCCGCGACGGGTTCCAAGTCGCTCTACATGCTTCCGCCACGTCGTGCGAAATGGGTTGACGCAACTTCGTATACTGGATTCGACGCTTCCTCAGAACCGTCCGAATCGTATGGCATTCTGTTTTGTGACTTAGATCTCGATTGCCGGCCAGAGATCGTTTGCGTGAATGGCGGGGATCGATCGCCACAGGTGTTTTGGAACGCGGGCCGCGATGCCGAACACGAGCTGACGAATTTGCCATCTGAATCGACAGGGCCTGCGTTTGCCGAAGCGATCGATGGCAGGACTGCGGCTTACGGTGACTTTGACGACGACGGTGACATGGATTTGGTGATCACGAATCACATTGGGACGCCAAAGGTATTTCGAAATGACCAAGTATCCGAGAATCATTATTTGCGTTTCCGCTTAACTGGTACCCGGTGCAATCGTGATTCGATCGGTGCGATGGTTACTGTCATCGCTGATGGGAAGCGTCAAACACAGCTCGTCTCGCCAACACATGGATACCTCAGTCAATCGCAAGTCGAATTGAACTTTGGTTTGGGGCCTGCGACAAAAGTGGAGCGTGCCGAGGTCCAATGGCCCGGCGAAGAACCACAAGCGATCTCGATCGAAAGTGTTGACCGGCTATACGAGATCAAACAACCGAGCTCGCCAGCAGCTGACCGGTCGTAAGGCTTGTATCGAATCGAACGCTCGGATCCGAAATAGATTCAGCCGATTGCCCGGAAACCCACGCGGTGCCAACTCGCATTTCCTCTGAATTAGGCAACCGATTCATTCACTTGCCCCCGTTGTTGCACGACTTTTAGGCAGCAAGGTCACCGTAGAACCTACAGCCATTCGCTGGTGTGATGTCGCTCTCCGGCTGTAGCGGTTACACCCAATGTTGTGGCCAAGCTGGTTCCACAAGTGCTGGACGGGTGGGCTTCCGATAATTCTTGTCGAGTGGATGAAACTCCCCTTGGTTGAAAGGATTGACCAAGATTGCATCGGCCGCGGCAACACGTCGCGAGCCAATCGAAGCTTCGTAGGTCACGAGGAGCGTACCTGTGAGCCAATTGTCAAGGATGAAACCGCGCCGACGTGCTTTGGCGTTCAAGATCACGATTCTGTTGGGACTGATACCAACGATTAGTGGCGGGTGCTATTTCCCGCAAGTTGTACGTTCGACGTTTCAACCCTATCAAGATTTGGCTTTTCGATCGTCGCTCAAACGGCGTGCGATCAAAAAGTCCAAAGCGGTCTGGAAAGCATCCCATGAAGCGGCGCATGCGCATGACGCTTGCGTGAAAGACTTTCGCGAAGGATTCCAAGCCGCGTTTGTCGAAACCGCACTTGGCAACGAAGGTTGCCCACCACCGATTCCTGAACGCAAGCTTGGTAGTTGCGAAGCGATCACACACACGTATCCTGCCGCTGTGCCATGGTTCAACGGCTACCGAATCGGACATGCACAAGCTGTCGCGTGTGGAGTCGATCGCTGGCGATTCGCGCCACTGGATCCGCAATATGCGGCAAGCTGCTGCAGCAGTGTTCTGCCAGCGTCGCACGTTCAAGACAACGTGATCATTGACAAAGTCATCATCGATGACGCCTCAGTGCCGGGCGAGATTCCGATCACGGTTCATCCGCCGACGGTCGAAGAGGACACCGGTGTTCAACCGCCGTCGTGGGTTTATCTCGATCACGATCAAAACTCGGCGCCCGCCGAAAACAGTCAACCGAGTGGCCATCCGACGGGAATGGATTTCAACTAGACGCTGGCTTTCAATTCGCAACTCCGCTTCGCCGACTTGACGAAGCATCGTAACTCCGACATTTTTGACAAACTGAGCATGGATGCTGGGACCGTCATGTCAAAGACCAAAAAACAACTGGCTCGCTATTTCAGTTCCACAATCGTGATGGCACTGGCGCTGGTTTCCAGCGGATGCACAAGCGTGATGACGCCAATGACCGGTACACCGGTGACGCAGCTTCCCAAAGAACTGCTGGGAGCGAGCCGAAGCGACTTGGTCCCGGTCCCGGTCGTCTTGTTGGCACGCAAACGCCCCGAGGAATATGTCATCCAGCAGGGTGATATCCTGGCCGTTTATATCCGCGGCATCCTCCCCTATTCTGATCCTGCAGCGGTTCCGCCGGCGCCTCCGGTAAACTTCAACACCTCGACAAGCGAGCTTCCGCCTTCAATCGGATTTCCGATTCCGGTTCAAGACCTTGGCGTGATCAATCTGCCATTGCTGCCGCCAATCGAAGTGGCTGGACTAACGTTGGAACAGATCCGCGAGAAAGTCTTGGCCGCGTACCTTGAACGCGAGATCATCCGGCCAACGGACGAAGTCCCAATCATTTCGATCATGAAAGAACGGAGGAACGACATCTTAGTTCTCCGTAGTGAAACGAATATGTCCAGCACCAGCACCGGTGTAAGTGCGCGAAGCGATCAATCGTCCGCCGCCTACACTCTGGATTTGCCGTTTTACAAAAGCGATGTGTTGAACGCGCTGACGGAGTCTGGTGGACTTCCGGGTATCAACGAGAAGAACGAAGTCGTCGTTTACCGCACGTCACGAATTTCAGCAGAAAACCGTCAAGCGATCATCGCGAAATTGATGAGCCCAGCCAGCTCGTGTAGCCCTGTCATGACGGGTTATGACGTCGCAACGAGTACCGGTATCACGTTCGATGACTGCATGGCATGTTCCGATGGGATGGTCGAAGACTCCATCGTCACTCGCATCCCTCTGCGTATGCCTCCGGGACAGATTCCAGAACTCAGCTCGGCCGATATCGAATTGGAAGACGGCGATATCGTCATGGTGGAATCTCGCGAAACCGAAATGTTCTATACCGGCGGCCTGCTGGGTGGCGGGCAATATCTCATACCACGTGACTATGACTTAGATGTTTTGGGTGCACTCGCGATTGCAGGACAAGGCTTGGCATCTCAATCGGCTGGCGGTGGCATGCGCAGCGGCCTTGGCGGTCCCAGCCCGTCACTGTTGTTTATCATTCGCAAAATGCCATGTGGCCGTACGTTCAACATAATGGTTGACCTGCAACAGGCGATGAATGATTCCACACAAAACATCCTGGTTCAACCTGGTGACACGTTGATCTTGCGATACAAGGCCCATGAAGAATTGACCAACTTTAGTATCGGGACGTTCTTCACCTACGGCATTCGTCAGCTGTTCCAAAACAACTAGGCGACTGTTTTTGTCACTCCCAAGAGCATCGGGCAATTCGACTCAGACGGATTGTCCGACTTTGGATTGACTTCGATTCCTTTCTGGAATTTCGGTTGAACAAATCTTTCTCCGCCGTTTCAAACAATTAGACGCGTTTGAAATGGCGGCGAACGCATCCGTCGTGCCGCCGCTTGGTAGATCCATGCAGCTGTGACCCGCGCGATTTGTCGACCACTTCTAACTCAACTCAATCAAAGCCTCGACCGCGCCGCCCCCGACTAAGTCAGTGGGTGATCGCGTTTGTCTTCACTTGCTTGATCGGCGTGTCGATCGCATTTGTCAATCGATCGACGTCGTTGCATCAAGCATCTAGCGAGCTGAAAGCTTCCGAACAGCACCTCACCGAAGTGAAAGAGCGGCTCCAAACCGCCGAGCGAGAACTTCGTGGGGCACAACGTCAATTGTCACAAACAGATGATGTCGCTCGAACGCGAATCACAGAACTGTTTGGCAGCCAAGGGACGGTTTTCCAAATCCTTGCCAAGCAATCGGCTCCGCGTTCAGAATGGACATTTTTGCTTCGAGAGATTCGGCAAACGCTGAAACATTTCTTGGCCAGCGAGCGAAACCGGCAAGAATTGCCTTTTTATTTCGCGAGGGCGTTACTGTACCAAGGGCAACTGGAATTGATGCTTGGGTCGCTGGATGAATCGTCCCAGTCACTCAATAAGGCGGAACGACTTTCAAATTCGCTCGCTGACGGGAATGTCCACGCCGCAGCACTCAATTCTCTAGGCTGCGTTTCCGTTCAACGCGGTGACTTCTCCGCTGCGGAAAGCTGGTTGATCAAGGCCACCGACCACTATGGAACCGAAGATGGTCCTCACACTGCGCAGGCAATTGCGTGGTGCAATCTAGGCCTTGTCCGGCAAGCGATGGACAAAGACGGTTCAGAAGACGTTCGCCGCTCAGTCAGACTGCTCGAATCCGGCAAGAACATCGCCGGAACCACCAGCACAAGTGAATTGGCGATCGACTTTCAGATGATCCTCGCCGAAATGCTTTGGCGACAAAAGCAAGCCAATGAATCTCATGCAGTTGTTTCGGCAACGATTGAAGACCTGCGTGAGCTGCTTCAACAGATGGATCACAAGGCTGTCAACAAACATCTTTTGGCACGAAACCGTGTAATCGAAGCGATCGGGTTCGCACAGAGGGATCTCGCGACAATTGCCCAAGCTTCCGACGCTGAGCCGACCGCCGTAGTCAATCCATCACCCTGGCAATGGCGTCGCTTAGTCGACAACGCAACCGATCTGGTTCCACTCGGTCAAAACGCGGCGGGAACGATGGTCGCTGAATTCGAACGTCAAAACGGTTTCGCGATCGGCTGGGGAATGTTCGACTGGACTCATGACGCGGCGGTCGAAATCGCATCCCATCTCGCTCGACAATCACAGTTGGTGTTGGTGGCTGACAATTCCTACTCGCTCGACAAGGCTCGCGCAACCTTTCAAAACCATGGAATCTCAGTCGAAAACATACAGTTTCAAATTACCGATTGCGAAACGCCGTGGTTCCGTGACTATGGCCCAATCGTTTCTCAAGATGCGTTTGGCACCTCCGTCTGGTTCGATTCGAAACTGACGCGTCCCGATCGCGACGACCGAATGGTTTTAGATGCATTACCGCAGCAGCTTCAACGCGACTGGAAAACCAGAGTGGTCGAAACCCCGATTCATCTGGAAGGCGGTACGATTTTGACCAATGGAAACAATATCGTCATCGTTTCAAGCGACGTACTTGCGATCAACCAACGGTACGGGCTGGATGAGTCGTTTGTGCGAGATCAAATCAAACGGATCACCGGCTGCGAACAGATTGTCTTCGTAGACACGCTGATAGGTGAGAAGACAAAGCATGTGGACTTATTTCTTTGTTTCACCGATTCGAATACCGTCGTTGTTGGTCAATACGAAGACGGCTCAGATCCAAATGCAGCACTACTGGACCGAATCGCCACACAGCTTAGCCGTCTTGAAACAAATGAAGCAGCATTAAAAGTGGTGCGACTTCCGATGCCACGCCCGTTCGACGGCTGCTTTCCGACGTATACCAACGTGATCTTCGCGAACGGAGTCCTGCTCGTTCCGTCATACCAATCCGCATCGAATGATTCACTCGCAGATGCAATGACGACTTATCAAATGCTACTGCCCGATTGGGAAGTGATTCCGATCGACAGCACCTCGCTATGCGTCAATGGCGGCGCCTTGCACTGCGTCGTTTCAAACCTTGGCCGTACCACCTACGCTCCGCTTGATCCATTGATGGAGTGACACGTGTTGGATCGACTTAGTAACGTCTGCAGCTGACCACGCTACCTCGTCAGCGAATCCAGATACTGTGCGATTTGAACGGCGCCTGCACCTTGGACCATGCTGTGGTGGTGACCTTCGACCACCTTCGATTCAACGAATGTGGCCCAGCGTGACCAACCACGGTCTGGCCGAACGTCCGCTTGCCCCGGAACTTCTTTAGGACGCAGCAAATGAACTGGGATGTCAATCGCGGTCAATTCGCAGTCCTGACAAAGCTTCACGTGGTGTGAAAACAACCGCTGCAGATCTTCGATGACTTTCTGGACCACCAACTCTGGTTGCGATTCAACGAGAACACCAAGCCGTCTTGCATGTTCGTATAAAAACGGCAACTGTTCGTCCGGCGAAAGATCCCCGAGTTGCTCCAACGAAAGATCGATCCCGTAGTCCATTCCGGCGGACGGTCCATCCGGGTCACTCTTTGTAGGAACGGTGCTGTCCAGCAACACCAATGCAGACACATTGATTCCGAGTTCGGTCAGGTGGCGAGCAACTTCAAAAGCGAACACGCCACCGAGCGACCATCCGCCCAGTACCATTCGTTGCCCTAAATTGGCTTGTTGAATCTGTTCCGCGTAGTCGGCTGCCAATTGCTGGATCGTCGACGGAAGCGTTTCCGCTCCGTAAAGCCCACGTGCACGAACGGCGAACATTCCCTGGTCATGGGGAAGTGCCTTGGCAATCTCACGATAACATCGAACAATCCCACCCGGCGGATGCACCATCACGATAGGGGTCGACGAAGAATGCCCCGTCAAGGAAACAAGTAGAGACTCTGACGACTCTTCATTCGGTTCGGCGGAGACGTAAGTCAGCGACGCCTCTCCAAATTGCTTACGGACCCTATCCGGATAGAGCTGGCAAAGTCGTTTCGCAACTAAACGAACTTCACTCTCGTCAAACAAAAGCGAACTTGGCACATTGATCTGCAACTCGCTACTCAGACGACTCGCCAAGGTTGCGGCCCCAAGCGAAGTGCCACCGGATTCGAAGAAATTATCATCGATGCCGATCGACATCGCCGTGGCCCCGTTTCCACCGCTCAATTCTTCCATGAATCGTGACAGTAGAAACGCTTCCAAATCCGTTCGCGGCTTCGTCACCGGGCGTTCGCTTCCGACACTCTGAAGCGACAATTTCTCGCGAAGCACTTTGCCGCTTGTCCCAACTGGCAAACGATCAAGAGCGTGGATGATCGCCGGGCGTTTGTAGGCAGGCAGAATTTCACGAAGGTCCAGTCGAACCGTGTCAACGGTTGCATTCGCGTTCAACTCGACGAAGGCGACTAAGCGATCACCACTCGATCGATCAACAACAACAGCCGCACGTCGGACAGTATCAAGGCTTTCAATTCGCTGTTCGATCTCTTCCGTTTCGATCCGGTATCCGGCAACCTTCACCTGATGATCAATGCGTCCCAGAAATTCGATTGATCCGTCAGCCAGCTTGCGTCCCCGGTCACCTGTCAAATAGACACGTTTTGAACAAACCGATCCAAGACTTCTATCTTCGAAATGGACGAAAGCACCGGCGGTCAATTCGGGACGATTGAGATATCCGATCGCCAGCCCGTTGCCGGCAATCGCTATTTGCCCGATGCCGCCACAGGGTTGCTGACACAAACAGTCGTTCAGGATGAAGATTTCCGTACCATCAATCGGAAAGCCGATAGGAATGACGCGTCTCGGATCAATCGACTCGTTGACTCGCATTGCGGTCGCTTCGACAGCTGCTTCGGTGGGTCCATATAAATTCCAGACGGTACCACGAAAACTCTTGCGAATTTTACTCACGATAGAGTGTGTCAACGATTCACCACCACACCAAAGCTGCCGAAGCGATTTTAGTCCGCTATACCGAAGTCCGCTGTACTGAAGATGGTCTGCGAGTGCGGCGTGAAAACTTGGAACGGCTGGAAACACCGTGACGTCATATTCATTGATCAATTCGACAAGGTGATCAAAATCGACTGGCCCCGGTTTTGTCGGCCACACCAATCCGGCATTCTGATGCAACGCAGACAAGACGGTTGCCATCGCGGCATCAAATTGGTGTGAAAGTACAACCAGGATTTGATCAGAAGAATCAAGTGGTATCTCACGACGACGCCACCGCAATGTATTCGTGATCGCCGAATGCGACACGACAACACCTTTAGGTTTTCCCGTCGATCCAGAGGTGTAGATGATATAAGCTGGCTGTTCTGGAAACACCGATGGCAGATCGAGGCACTCCATTGCCGACTGATCGGCCCGGTCGAACTCAAAACCGGTGACGCTGATGATCGGCACACCGAATTTCGCCGCCCATTCGCAATCCAGATCAGAAACAACCGTACGGATGGACGCATCCGATTTCAGCACTTCTGCTTCGACCGAGGGCTGTGAACGATCGATCGGGACAGCGGTGCCGCCAGCCAACATCACACCCAAAATTCCGATCCAAGCGTCGGAGGATCGTGACAGACAAACAGGAACAACATCACCAACAGCCACACCCTGATTGATGAGCATGCTGGCGAACTGTTTTGCTTGTCGCACCATCAACGATTCACTGTGTGCCAATAACTCGCCGATCGTTCCGGCAGCCGGTTCCGATTCGCTGCCAAGCGAACCTGCTTGCGTCAAATGGTGCTGACCAACCGGAGTCTGTGGTGACGAGAGGCACGCAATTGCCAATCGTGACAACGCTTTGCTCATTGAATCAATCGTCGCGGAATCAAACAATTCCGCGTCATAGCAAATCATCCCACGCAGTCGATCATCACCGAATTCAAAAACAAACTCGAGATCGTAGTGGCACGTCGGATGATCGATTGTAAACACATCCTGGCGCAGACCAGCGAATTGGCCGTGGTCAGAAATGTTGTGCGTATCATTGCCGAACAGGAACCCAGCTCGACCTTGTTCACTTTTGACGTGCGATTTTTCGAAGGTGCACGAAACCTGGAACAACGGGTGATGACTGTTGTCACGCATCGTTGCAACGCGTTTGACGATCTCGGCAAACGGAACTCTTTCATTGTCCAACGCATGCACTAGCGTTGCGCCGGCCGTCTTCACGACTTGCTGAAAAGACGGGTTCGCACAGAAGTCTGCGACAATCGGCAACATGTTGACGAAGAACCCAACAGTCTGCTCAAACCGACGATTGCTGCGACCGGAAAACGGCACCCCAATCGCGAATCGCTGTTGGTCGCTGAAGCGTGCCAACAATGACTGTACCAGCCCCAGAACGACCGTGTTTTCGGTCACTCCTGTTTGGCGTGCAAGTTCAATGACGTGTTGTGTTGTTTCGTGCGAAAATGAAAGCTGACAGACATTCGCACGATGTCCGCTCCGTGCGGGACGTTCAAAATCGAGCGGCAATCCCAGTAGCGGACTGACTCCGGCGAGTTGTTGCTCCCACTCTTGCAAGCTTCGTTCGGCGTCACCGGAAGTCAACCAACGACGTTGCTGCTCGACGAACTCTCGGTAATGATTGGCGGGCGGATCCAGTTTCGCCCCCGCACCTATTGTCGCTGCCGAGTACAACTCGCCGATTTCTTGCATCATGATCACCAAGGACCAAAAATCGACGACGATGTGATGGGTGATCGCGATCACTACGACATCGTCATTGGCAACACGCAGGCACACCAATCGCAACAGCGGGCCGGTGCGAAGGTCAAACGGCTTGGTGCACTCGGCAAGCATTCTCGCCCGCAGCGTTTCGTCCGTCGCCCCTGGCATGTCGATGACGTCAAAGCTGGGCTGTAGTTCGTCGACCACGCGTTGGACCGGTTGGCCATCGTCGTCATCATTAAACACCGTACGAAGCACATCGTGCCGCCGAACCATTTGGTCGACCGCCGATTTTAAGGCAACCAGGTCCAGTGGAGATCGAAAGCGAGACGGAAAGAATACATTCGACGCGGTCTGTCGTGGTTCACGTTGAAACGCAAACCACAACCCTTGCTGCCCAACGGACTGCGGAAACCAACGGCCCGTGTTCGCAGAGCTTTCTCGTTCGGCTTTTTCTTTCAGCAGACGAGCTAACAGGTCACGCTTTTCCTGGCTCGACAAGCCGTCCAATAACTCATCCACCGCCCAGCTTACCTTCTGACTCGTTCATCAATTTTGCCAACAACTCGTCAACCGACGCATCACTCATGGCGGGTAGCTGATCGAGCAACTGCTGCGTCGAAACCGCGTTTGCCGAATCTGTTGGTGCCGCATCGGAATCTCCGAAGATCAACGTCGCAGCGTTTGTCAGTTCGTTCAACCCCTCGGCTCGCATCAGGTCCGCGATCGGCATTTCGATTTGTAAGCGACTTTCGATCCAGTTCCGCATCTCGACGGCCATCAGCGAATCCAGACCGAGCGACAACAAAGGACGATCCCAAGGAAGCTCGTCCGCGTCGATTCCCAGTAGCGTCGCAGCTTTTTGCCCAATGATAGCGGCGATCAGGTTGCGGCGTTCGCCAGCATCGGTATCACGTATTTCTTCGGCGGTGGCTAGTCGAGTGGTATGAATTGAGTGGTCCGAACGTCCCTGCAGTAGATGTGCAAACCGTGGAGAGACGTCACCGGTTAAGCCGAGCCCACGCCACTTGCTCCAATCCATCCGCAAGACACTTTGATCGGTCAAATCCTGAGCCAAAATATGGCCCAGGCAACGCATCGCTTCATCGGCAGAGAACGTCAGTACGCCTTGACGCTCCAAACGTTGGCTCAATTCGTTGCGTGCGGCCAGGTAGCCGACTTCGCCGACGTGTCCCCAATTGATTGCGACACCTGGCAAACCGATGAAACGCCGGTGATGTGCCAGCGAATCCAAAAACGCATTGGCCGCCGAGTAGTTCGCTTGCCCTGCATGCCCGAACAGGCTGGACAATGACGAAAACAAGACGAAGTGATCGAGGTCATAATCGCTGGTTACGTCATGCAAATTCCAACCGCCCTGGACTTTCGGTCGCAAGACACGTTCCAAGGTCTCGCGATCAAGATCAGCCAACAAACGATCTTCGAGAACCATTGCCGTATGAAAGACGCCGGCAAGCGGCGGGAGTTCTCTTTCAATTTCGTCCGCGATCTGCTGGACGGACTGTCGTTTGACAAGGTCGACCGGTTTGTGCCGAATCGTGATTTGGTATTTCGCCTCGATTTCCCGCACTGCGGTAATCACATCTGGCGAAAGCTTTTGGCTGCGACCGCCAAGTACCAAGTGCTTCGCGCCACGTTCGACGAGCCACTCGGCAACACGCAACCCGAATCCGCCCATTCCTCCGGCGATCCAATAGGTCCGATCGGCATGCAACCTAACCGATGTGTCGGTGCCAGCGAAAACGTGGTTGGGCTCCAGCTTGTAATCGATGACGACTTTGCCGATGTGCTTGGCCTGCTGCATCCAGCGGAACGATTGATCGGTTTCATCCGCATCAAAGACTTTGATCGGAAGAGCCTGTAACTCTCCGCTTTCAAAACGCTTGACCAATTGCCGAAGCATTTTGCCCAACCGTTCTGGCTGATGGCGAATCAATTGATCCAGGTCGATCGCCATGAACGACAGGTTGTTTTTCAGCGGCATCATTCCCAGCGGAGCATCCGCATAGATATCGCGTTTGCCGATTTCCAAGAAACGACCGCCAATGGACAAGATCGATAGTCCCTGACGGATCGCGTCGCCGGGTAACGAATTCAGGATAACGTCCACGCCGCGACCGGCAGTATGCTTGGTAACTTGGCGACCAAATCGCAGCGAACGGGAATCCATCACCAATTCAGCGCCGGCGACTCGAACGAAGGCACGTTTTTCGTCGGTTCCTGCGGTGGCATAGATCTTTGCACCGGCTGATTTTGCCAATTGGATGGCAGCCAATCCGACCCCGCCGCTGGCCGAATGGATCAACACCGATTCATCTTCGCGGATCCGAGCCAAATCGGACAATGCATATTCGGCAGTCAAGAATGCGATCGGAATCGCTGCCGCTTCGGCGTGTGACAGCACGGATGGCTTGCGAGCGACCAACTCTTGTTTAACTTGCACATGCGTCGCAAAGGCACCAGGGGCAACCGCGATGACTTCGTCGCCGATGCTGAATTCTGTAACGCCACGTCCGACACGAATCACTTCGCCGCTGCACTCCGCACCTAAAACAGGCGGGCCGTCCGGCAAGCCAGGGTACAGGTCAAGCGCCTTCATGACGTCGCTAAAGTTCAGCCCAGCGGCAAAGACACGAATCTCGACTTCGTTGTCAGCCAATTCGGCCGCGGCGACCGATCGATATGCAAGCTGGTCGATCGAGTTCGCTTCGCCACGATATAGTTTGCTGCGAGATCGAGCTTTACTTTCCGGCCGAAGTGGCAGACGTTCGGAAGGCTCGAAACGTCGAACCCAGCGAATCGTATCCCGATACATCACTTCGTCTTCGTCATCGGTTCGCGAAACCAATTCGTCGACCAAACGGTCTTGGCACGACGGATCGACGTTTTCCAAATCGACCAGACGTGTTTTTAATCGAGTCAATTCGCTGGCAATGACACGGCCGATTCCGATCAGCGGGGCGGCCGCAACGACGATCGAGTCAGTCCGCTTATCGCTTGGCTGGGCATGACAAGTGATGACAAACAGTCGTGCCACGGCTTGTTGAATCGACTTTTCTTCAGCCGATTGCCATGCGGCCGCCAAGTGCATGGGGGCCAGCGAAGTCAGGATTGTGGATTTTTCGAGCGCGTTTGAATCCAGTTCTGCGTTCTCGGGGACGTCGATCCCCCATAAGTAGACGATGTCCGTCACGCCATCACCGACATCCGCCAGCAGACGATCAAAGTGCGTGCGGTCTTCTGGATCAATAATAAACGCACTGTCCCCGAGGCGTTTGAACGTGGTGCCGTGCTGGACCGAGATCACACGATCGCCCGCAGGCAATCGCTCGCCAATTTTTGCAGCGATTCCCGTTAGATCTGAAAACACCAGCCATTTACGGGGCGTTTCGATCAGTTGCGATTCAAGCTTTTCCGCCGGTTTCCAGCAATATCGATAGAGCAAGTCATCGATTTTGTTGTGACGTTGGCTGCCCGAGACTCGCATGCTTTCGAAACCATGCAGTTTGACCACCAACCGTCCGAATGCGTTGTAGACTGCTAGGTCAGCCACCATTCGGTAGCGATCTTTGCGCAAGATTTTTGCGACCACCACAAGGTTGGATTCGATCGGTCCGAACACGTCGATCGACGCGATGCGGTTTGGCAAATACAAACCGCCTGACGGGTCATCAAACGCCGGATCGGCAACAACCATTGCATGGAAGCAGCTATCGAGTAACGACGCATCGACGGAGAACCGGTCGCTATGGTCGCCGGGATCACGTTCCAACGGCAGCACGACTTTGGCGACCGCTTTGTAATCTTCGCGACTCGCTTCCAGCACTCCGCGAAAACGAAGGTCATAGTTCAATCCGAGGTCTTCACAGTGCCCGTACAGTTGGTCGGCCGTAATGGGTTGTGAATGAGCCGTCGACACGGACTTGCACTGGAAGTTTTCCGTTTCGCGCGAGACCACCGAATGACTTAAGTCAGCGGTCGCGATCGGCGTCCAATCGGTTTGATCGATGTCGCTGCGAGTGATCGTGACTTGCCGTCGATGGACATCATATTTTGTTTGAATGCGAATCGGCGAATCGGGCGACAGCATACACGCGCCCAACATACGAAAGTTTTCGATGGAAACGACGTCATCAGGATGCACCTGTTCGCCCACGGCAATGCAAAGGCGCAACAGGGCGGCAGCGGGAAGCACACATGAGTTTCGAACGCGGTGGTCGGCTAAGATCGCTTGACAATCCAAATCGACTCGCGTCATCCAAGTGGGCTGGTCATCGTCGCAGCGGTTCCCCAAGACAGGGTGCCATTGTTCGACCGACCGCATCTGCAAAGACTCCGCCGACTCTGCCCATAGATGACGTCGCGTCATTGCCAGTGGCGGAAGTTGCTGGGAACCTGAAAACACCCCATGGTCCGAATCGCTATCCAAATCGCTCAACTGCCCCGTCGACAATTCGATCGGGTAGCCTGCATTAAACAATGCGGCTTTGGCAGTCGCGAATTGCAGTGCGTCAGACTGTTTGCGATTCAACGACGCGACGGTGACACAGTTCGCACCACGCTGGGAATAGCATTCGTCGATCGAGTAAGCGAGTACAGGGTGCGGCCCGAGCTCGATCGCAAAACGAACATCGGCGTCAAGCAACTCGTCCATCGCGTCGGCGAAGCGAACGGATTGGCGAACGTTGTCCCACCAGTAACTCGCGTCCAACTTTTGCCCGTCAATGAATTTCCCAGTCACAGTGCTGATCATCGGCACGTCACATTCGGTCGGACGAAGTGACGCCAGCGACTTCACGAGCTCTGTTTTGACGGGATCGACAAGCGGACTGTGGAATGCATATTCAACCTTCAATTGTCGGCAAAAGATGTTCTTCGCTTCCAGCCGCGTAGCCAATGCTTCGACCGCGTCTTTGCATCCGGACAACGTCAACGACGCTGGACCGTTGATTGCGGCGATCGAAATTTTTTGTTCGAGTCCACGGAGCCACTCGGTAGCTTCGTCAAGTCGCAATCCGACGGCGATCATCGCTCCGCGGCTCGTTGCCAAATCCATCGTGCGTCCACGATGAACCGCGACGGCGGCGGCTTCATCGAACGTCAACGCACCCGATAGGTACGCGGCAGCAATTTCGCCGACACTGTGACCGACAACGACGGACGGCGTTATTCCGGCGTCTTTCCAAACGGCAGCCAATGCGATTTGCAGCGCATACAAACTAGGCTGCGCGATCGATGTCTGCTGCATTCGCGATTCAGATTCGCCGCGACTTAATTCTTCATGCAATGACCAGTCGACATGCTCGCTAAACGCCTTGTCACAGCGGTCAATCACGTCAGCAAACACCGGGCACTGCTGCAGAAACTCCCGTCCCATCGCCCACCATTGCGGTCCTTGACCGCAACAGACGAATGCCAGTTTGGGCGTCTCCTGCGAATTCAGATTCGAATTCACCGCCGAAACGAGAGTGTCTGGTTCTTCGGCAATCCGCCGGAGGTCGTCGATCAGTTGTTGGCAGTCATTTCCAATCGCCACACTGCGGAAGGCATGGTGCGTACGACGTTGACTGGCAGTGCGAATGATGTGGTCGACCGGCACATTGGTGGACGACAAGTGATCGGCCCAGTCCTTGGCAGTTTCGACCAGTGCTTGAGGATTGTGTCCTGTGACCGGCAAACAGTGATAGCCGGTCGACGTTCGTTTGGCGGGCTTGGACGAGGTCGATCGCGAACCGCATGGTTCAACCATCGGTTCACTGAGAATCAGGTGGGCGTTGGCACCACCATAGCCGAAACCGTTGATCCCGGCGACAAGGTTTCCGTCCCGTTTCCAGGCAGACGTTTGCTTTGCAACCGATAGCCCTAAACCGCCAAAATCGATTGCGGGATTCGGCGTTGCGAAGTTCAAATGCGCCGGGATCGTTTGATGTTTAATGGCCAGCGCGACCTTGATCACACTTGCGATACCGGCACCCGCTTCCAAGTGCCCGATATTGGTTTTCACGCTGCCGATCGTGCAGGGCGTTCCGCTGGATACGCCATAACAACTGCCAATGGCGCGCGCTTCGATGGGGTCGCCGACCGGGGTACCTGTGCCGTGCGCTTCGACGTAGCTGATTTCCGATGGATGAACTTTTGCACGCTCCATCGTTTTGCGTATCAGCGAAGCCTGTGCTTCACCACTGGGGACCGTCAACCCTTCGGTACGGCCATCTTGGTTGGTGGCGGATCCTCGGATGACCGCATAGATCTGGTCACCTTCCGCGATGGCATCCGAAAGACGTTTGAGCAACACCATCCCGGCGCCTTCACTTCGCACGTAGCCATTTGCAGACGCGTCGAATGTTTTGCAGCGTCCGTCTGGTGAAAGGACCCCCAGTTGACTGAATGCCACATAGAAATCGGGCATCAACAACGCGTTCACACCTCCGGCGAACGCCATCTGGTTTTCGGAGTCTTGCAGACTTTCGCACGCCAAATGAACTGCGATTAGTGATGACGAACAGGCAGTATCGATCGCCAAGCTTTCGCCACGCAAGTCGAAGCAATACGAGATCCGATTGGCGGCGATGCTGCTGCTGCCGCCGGTATTGCTGTACGGACCGATCACTCCTCGATCGCGCGCGCTTAATGCCGCGACGGAGTAGTCGATGCTGCTGATACCAACATGGACCGATACGTTTTGCCCGGCCAACCGTTGCAGTGGAACGCCTGCGTCTTCGGCGGCGCGGTAAGCGGATTCCAGCAACATTCGCTGCTGTGGGTCCATAGCCGACGCTTCTCGAGGTGAGATCCGAAACAGGTCGGGATCAAAGCGATCAATGTCGTGAACGTAGCCCCCCCAGCGGCTTTGCGTTTTGCCGGGTCGGGCGCGTCCGCCACAATAAAACTTTTCCAACGACCAACGATCCGGCGGAGTCATACTGATCGCTTCGCGACCATTCTTTAGAAGTTCCCAGTAGCGCAGTGGACTGTCACATCCGCCTGGAAATCGACATCCGAGCCCAATGATTGCGATTGGTTGGTATGCGTCACACACTTCGATCGTCGACCTCAAGAGTTGCTTTTCGCGACGCGCAATCCATTTCGCATCTAGGTATGTTCTGGATACTTCGCCACTCGTTCCGAGTAGCCATCGCAGTTTAACCAACCGCTATATCCTCGCAGATTATGGAGGTATCGAGAGGGCGATGAACTACAGGTGAGGCGAAGTAGGCAAGCTGTTCGAAAAATGCCTAGTCAGCCGAACCAAGCGCCAAGGTTGGCGAGACCGATGCGGCCCGAAAAGCAGGAATAATCGCGCCTGTCAAACCGATCAGGACCGCGAGCAACCCGCCCTCTAAATACGTTGCGGTATCAATCGTCGGCACCAAGATTCCGCTAGCAGCCGGGTGCTGACTTAAACCCGCGCATGCGGCATAAGCTAGCAGACTGCCGATCGCGGTCGCCAACAGAGACAACGCGAATGCTTCGGCAAGGATCATTCGCACGATTCGGCCACGTGGCCAACCGACAGCGCGCAGAACGCCAATTTCACGAGTCCGCTCCAAGACGCTGGTCATCATCGTGTTCAGCGTACCGATCGCACCGATCGCCAAGGAAATCACAGATGTCATCCAAGCCATGGCGGACGCCAACTTCATCCGTGTATCGGATCCGACGAACTGCTCGGTCGGCAACGCATGTAACCGATCGTCGATTGATTCAATTGCCACGACGACATCATCGGCTTGACTCGAATTCACGTCCGAGTCCAATACAACGTTGATGTAGGTGACCTGGCCTGTTCGATCGGTCAACCTTTGCAGTTGATCGAGCGGCATGATCATCGAACCGTTTTCCCACACACTACGACTTTCGAAGACGCCTGCGACAAAAAAAGGCTCCTCGAAAATCATCGTCGTTTGGCCTGCGCTTAACCCCACGCGGTTTGCCAAGTTCGACCCGAGCGACAACTGTTTGGCGTTGGGATCTATCGCCGTGGCTTTCGCGATCCAGTCGTAATCATCTCGCAACCAGTTTCCGGTCTCGATCCCCATCGTCGGGATCCCAAACACTTGCTGCTCTTCGAGCGAGAGTGTTTCCAGCAACACTCCGGCGGCACGATTGACATGTGAGAGCGCAGCGATTTTTTGAATCGCATCTTCGCCCACACTGCTACTCAATCGGTCGGCCGTACCCTGGCGTGAAACGACAATGTCGACCGCGTGCGTGCGATAGATATCTGCGAAAGAACGGGTAAATCCTTTTGCGATCCCACGCAAGGCGACCACGGACGCGACCGCTACGGAAAGGGCGATTAACGTCAGCGCCGTCCGAGTGAACTTTCGTGACAGGTTTCGGAACACGAGCGTGTGAAAACGCATGATTTTCCAGCAATGGCGGCGGATTGACCTTGCCACCGGCGGTCGCCAGGCATGACAAGCAAGGTTTCGGCGGGGTCCACAGCGTATGGGACGGCCGCCTTTTGTGCACAGTTTGCTCGATCTGGTCCCCCTTGTCGATTGATCCATGATTCGATGCCACACGTCCAGATGCAGTACCGGCCGTGAACCGCAACGGTTCCTGATCGCGTTGTTCGGGTTTGCACTTGTGTTGGCGACCGGCTGTTCCTCGCCGCGGCGGGTGTTCTACCACGACGGCAAGATCCAGATGGGCGACGTCAACGGCAAGATGCAGTTGGGTGGCACGATGGGGGTCGAAGGAAAGCTGCAAACAGAAATTTCGATGGGGGGCGACAAACGCGAGAGCACCGTACTTCCCATTCAAGTCGAGGGCACCGCTTCCAAACGCGGCGGCAAGATCGCCGTTGTCGATGTGGACGGGATTTTGGTCGACAAGGCTTCACCGGCCTTGCTTTCGGCAAGTGAGAATCCGGTCGCAATGTTTCGCGAGAAGTGTGATGCCGTGATCGCAGATAAACAGGTCAAGGCGGTCGTGCTGCGTCTCAACTCGCCCGGAGGCGGCGCTACGGCGACCGACATCATGGCGCGTGAAATTCAACGTGTACGCACGAATCGGGAGATCCCCGTCGTGGCCTGCGTGATGGACCTCGGTGCCGGCGGGGCGTACTACTTGGCGACACAATGCGACGCCATCGTTTGCCACCCGACCAGTCTCGTTGGCGGCGTAGGAGTCATCCTGAACGTCTACAACTTAGAAGACACGATGGGCCAATTCAACGTGCTTTCGACACCGATCAAAAGCGGCGACAAAATCGATGCCGGAACACCAGAACGCCCGATCGATCCGAGCGAACTGGCGATGTTGCGCGAAATCGCTCAAAGCTTTCACCAGCAATTTATTGAACAGATTGTCGAGCGACGCCCCGACATGCGAAGCAGCGTAGACAAGTGGTCTGACGGAACGGTCTACGCAGGTGCGAAGTCAATCGAATTGGGCATGGTCGACGAAGTAGGCTACATCGACGAGGCAATTCGTCTTGCGGCCACTCGCGGCGGATTGGGAACCGACCCCGAAGTTGTGATGTATCGTCGTAAGAACCAACACGCCTACACGGTGCTCGATAGCAATGCGGATGGCGCAAGCCTGCCGTCGCTATTGCCCATTCATGTACCAGGACTTGAGCGACCATCGATGCCGACGTTCCTATTCATGTGGCAATCAGATCCGTCGCTCGCATCAACATTCTGAACGAGATGCCCGAATGCGATTGTTCGATGACCTTCCAAGTGCGGGTTTAATCTGGTTCAAAGGCGGTCTATTTGCCTTTCTCGGAGTTCTGTCGGGCATCGTACTAATTACTCGATTGAGCCAGTGGTGGGATGCCCTGATTCTTGCAATCTGCATCTGGAGCTTTTGCCGGGCGTATTACTTTGCGTTCTACGTGGTCGAGCACTGGATCGACGAAGATTTCAAGTTCTCAGGTCTTTCCGCGTTTGCAACTTATTGGTGGAACAAACGTCGGGGACGTTGAACGATTGAAGCAATCGCCAACACACCGCCTGGTTGGCCACCGAACCCTAGACCAAAACGGTGGGTCAATTCTTGCAAGACTTGGCGTAGCCACGTCGAGGCCGCAAAAATTGGCGGATTATTTCCAGAATTAGCGTTCGCATCATGGTGGTAAGCACCGTTTTGGTACGCGTGATGTTGTAGAGTTCGCAAACGCATTCCGAGCCAGTTTCGGTCGCGACTACGTCGTCCGAAAAGTCTTCGGATTGCCGCCAAGGCATTTGCAATGGACTGCATCTACCCCTCACGATGCCGCGCCACGTGCTTTGCTCAATAAGACTTCGTCGAGATCACTCGCTCACCAACTGATACGTCTCCAACAAGCTTCCACTCAAGTGATTCCGAACCCGACTATTGATGACATTTGCCGTAAAATTGAAACCTCCGTGCAACGCGTGGCTTCAATCACTGAACTCCGCTGCACTAACGAAGACGGCAAATTCGTGCTTCATGGCCGCGCCTCATCACGTGAAGAAGCGCTCTTAGCAGGCGTTGCAGCGCGTTTGGTGCCTGGCGTACAAACAATCTCAAGTGAATTGAAAGTTTCGCGTTCCTAAAACTGGCCATGCGATCGATCGATATTCGCACGAGCGGCGATTTAGCGTCTGAGTTTGAGTCGACGATCTGCACCTGGCTCCGCGAATTTAACCAAACGGCCAATCCCGTTTGGTGGAAAGCCACCTCGGCGCCGTCTTCACAGGCGGCAGCCTTGTTCGTGATTGCGACAGACTGTTCCGATCTCGTCGGCGGATTGATCGGATCCACCTCTCTCAAGTGGCTCCGAATTGACCTGATGGCGGTCAAAGACGACTCGCGCCGACAAGGAATTGGTCGGCTGTTGGTCGAGGCCGCGGAAAAAGAGGCAATCAAACGCGGCTGCCATTATTCGTTCGTCGACACCATGGAATACCAGGCGCCGGAATTCTACGGTCGCTGCGGATACAAGGTTGCTGGCGAAATTCCCGATTGGGACTCTCACCAGCATCGCAAGTTCTTCTTGACCAAGAACCTGAGTTCTTAACCGTCATCCCGACCGCTCATCAGTCCTGCCATTTGAGCTCAATCAGCCGGATATCACAGACAGCGGACTTGGCCAGCTTGTTGCAGCTTACTTTCAAGCTGTAGCTGCCAGGCTCCAGTGCGACCGAGCCGATCGAACGTGGAACGAAGTTTTGAAAATGTCCGGTGTCTTCGATCGTCAGTGGAAACGTTTGCACGACACGCCCATCTTCCGCAGTGATGGCAAATTCAACTTCGCTGCCGCCTTGCCCGGTGCCGCAACCTTGGTGAACCACGACGTCGAATGTTTCGCCGCGATCGAGTGAGAATTTCCAAGTCACCGTATCACTGGGAACGGTCCAGTAACCAACGGTGTTCTTGTGCGGCTGAGGTTCATAGCGAAGCTTTTCGCCGCTTGTTTCGGATGATGAGCTGGCAGTGATACAGATCCGTCCTTGCTCTGCTCGACAACGAATGGCTTCTCACAAAGACGGACGGTCTCGATCAATTGCATGTTGATGGTGGCCGGATACTCCAGGTCATCAGGGACAAAAATGCGCCAGTGGTCGATTTCAGGAACGAATCGTAGTTCGCCGGTATAGCCCTCGGCCGCGATCGATTTCCAGCGGTTGTTCAATCGAGGCAGCGCGACAAAACCAGATGCCGGCTTTTTGCTAATTGAAAACGTGACCGAACTCTTCGCGGCCTGAACCGTGCCCCAATCCTCGGACTGGTTCCAATGATTCGCAACGCCGGAATCGTTCGCCACAGCATCCTCGGCAGTCACACCAGACACACCGAACACAAAGCAAGCGGTCGAGAGACCCAAAATCAACGGAAAGCGGTTCATAACTACTGGTGGTAAGGGGGCGTCACACCGCCGGCAGAGACCATGCTGCCGACTGTTCGATCAAACGCCGACCATCTTACACCAGGAACTAACCGCGAGTCGGGCGCACATCCTCGAGAACTTTTTCGAGCTGTCGCATACTTCGGGAGAGCAGTACACGGATCGCCACATCGGTCTTCCCCAGTTTTTCAGCGATCTGCTTTGTCGGCATGCCTTCGGCGTATCGCATCTGAATCGCCTGTTGCTGTTCTGCAGTCAAACTGCCGACTGCTTCCTGCATGCGCATCATGCGAACGTCGCGACTGAAGACGGCACTGGGGCTGGTCATGCTGGCCGACAGAAGCTGCTCCAGTGCGGCTGAGGAGTCGCCCCCCGAGGATCCGCCTCCGCCAGCAGGGGCGTTCAGCGATTGCTGCCGATTCGCATCACGCCGCTGGGCGTCGAAATGGAATCGATGTGCATCGACCACACGGCGACGGGCGACTTGTTGCAGCCAATCCATCGGCGAATATTGGTCCAGCGGCGCGGTCGCCAAGCTGGTCAGTGCTGCCGTGGCGACGTCCTGCACCAAATCATCGACTTCCACCATCGCAAGCAAGTGCTCGCCAGTGATCGAACGCACGAAGCCAGAAAGCTGGCCGTGATTTTGTTGAATGTACGTTGCCAACGCGGCTTCGTCTTTGTTTTTGATCCGATCGATCAATTCACAATCTGAACCTTCAGACATTGTAGAATTCTCAAAGGAGGCGTTTTCGCGGCGAGAGGCAGGCACAGCGTAACCCTTATCGTGCGCATAACGCAAGGAAACGCGAATGAATTGTTTCACGTTACAAAAGTCCAGCAATCTGATTGGTGGAGCGATCGTTTCAGGCCGATAGGGTTGATTAAATCGAGGCGAAGGAATCAGCGCATTGATGTCACACTCCGACAAAGACCCGACCGAGTCGAACCGCCCAGACGCGCCAAATGCTCCGTCGCCCTCCGCGTCTGACCGATCGTCCGAGGCGACGCAGGTTTCGGAACCGGTGCGTCGCGGCGCGTGGGCAGATTCCCATTTCGCCGAGACGGCGCAGTGTGCCACGCCCTTGCCGAACGATTCTGACACGTCGAACGACTTCCAACACGTCACATCTGGCGATGCCTGTGAGCGACTTGACGAGTTGCTTGAGCAGTGTTTGGAAGCGTATCTCGAAGCAGGCCGCGGCCCGACGCCGGAGTCTCTGCGATCTTTTTTGCCAGCCGAAGGAACCGAGACCTGCCGCTTTTTGCTAACCGAATTGATCAAGTTGGACATGGCTAGCGTTGCCGAACAAGAAGGCTCGCCACCAGCGATCGAATGCTTCATCGAGCATTTCACGGACTTGATCCCTGCCAACAGCGTCCCTCTGGACTTGATTATGGAAGAGATCCAGCTCCGCAAGGAAGCTGGCGAAACTCCGATCGCTGCGGACTACCAACGCCGTTTCCCGAACCATCATGACATGATCGGTGAATTGCTTGGCGGGCAATTGAGCAACAAGCCCGAAGCGACGATGGCGGTCAGTCACAAAAAGAAGCCGCCTGAATACGAAATTGGTCAACATGTCGACGACTTTGTCATCTTACAAACACTCGGCAGCGGAGCATTTGCGAAGGTTTATTTGGCGCGACAAGATTCGATGAGCCGCCTCGTCGCACTCAAAGTCTCCACCGGAACCGGGGACGAACCTCAAGCGCTTGCCCAGTTTGATCACCCGAACATCGTTCGAGTCTATGACCAAAGGATGCTTGATGATCCACCGGCGCATTTGCTTTACATGCAATTTCATCCCGGTGGGACGCTTGCCGATGTCGTGAATTTGGTCAAACACACTGGGCCGACCGACCGCAGTGGCGACATGATTTTGCAGTGCGTTGATCGATCGCTATTGCGGACCGCACAGGCGGTCCCCGAACAATCGATGCTGCGCGACAACGCTGCGCCGTTTGACTTGGCCGATGGCAGTCGCTTGGATCGGCATCCACCTCAGCCGCGCGCTTCAAAACGCTCACAGTCGAGGCGTGATGCATCGGGATGTCAAACCCGCCAACGTGTTGTTGTCAGCCGAAGGGATCCCCAAGCTCGCCGACTTCAACGTCAGTTTTGCCGGGAGTGCTGGGCGTGCCGGGGCGGCAAGCAGCTTCGGCGGATCGATCGGCTATATGGCACCAGAACACCTGCGAGCGATTTCGGCGACGGCGGTGTCCGTGCCGGAAGATGTCGGTGCGGCAGCAGACCTGTATTCAATGGCAATTTTGCTGTGGGAGCTTTGGCAAGGCCGCCGACCGTTTAGTTGCACCGGCAGTCCCCAGTCATGGATCGACGCCGTCGAACAGCAGTTGCAGGCCCGCCAAGGGTTCGAGCTTCCAATCTATGAATCGAACGATGTCGTCAGTCGACTGCTGGAACAAATTCTTCGCGATGCACTGCAGTTCGACCCTGAGCAACGCATTCGTTCGGGTGCGGAATTTGAAGCACGACTCAAGTTGGCACTCAATCCAGAAGCGGCCCGCGTGTTCGATCCCGATCCCAATAGTTACTTGGCTTGGATTGGTCGGCGTTCGCCTTGGTTGATGACGTCGTTAATCATCTTGGTGCCCAACGCTCTCGCTGGTGCCTATGGGTACTTCTACAATTTCAAAGACACCCTGGGCAGCTTGTTTGCTACCGTCGAAGGGTTAAAGCCAACCTTCGAAACGCTATCTGCCTGCATTAACTCTGTGGCGTTTCCGTTGGCAGCGGTGCTGGTGATTTACTACACCCGCCAAGTATCGCGAGGCTTGGAGCGGGTTCGACAAGGCAACGAAGCGACCGCAGAAGACTTAGACGCGACGTTCCAACTCGGCCAGCGGGCGGCCGTGATCGGCGGCATGCTTTGGTGCCTGGCGGCGGTGCTCTATCCGTTGATCCTGTGGATGATTTTCCCACAGATCTCGCGCCGCGAATTCAGCCACTTCTTTATGTCGCATGTGATCTGCGGTGGCGTCGCCGCAATCTATCCGTTCTTTGGCATCACAACCTATTCGGTGTCTTTGCTGTACCCACGTTTGGTCCGCAAGACGTTGAGTGACCCGAACTTCGACGAGCGATTGCTGCAAACCGTTGCCCGCTGCGAAGCTTATCTCTATTTGGCTTGTCTAGTTCCGCTACTTGGCGTCGCACTACTGGTCGTCAGCCAAACTGATGCCCAAGACGTGATGCTAGTGTCGTTGATCGCGACCGGCCTGGGACTGTTTGCGTCGTTCAAGGCCTACAAATATGTGCTTCGAAAACTGCAGACGATGAGCTTGGTGATGTCCAATCGCGACGATGCGGCGAGCTTGGTTTAACAGCGTCGGTAGATCGCATTTGCTCCGCGGCCGTAGCGTTCTCTGCCGCTACGTTTGCGGACCAAAAGACGGCGATGAGAGCCCAAATCTGAAATTGTTATTTCCGGTCGAAGACGCGAATCACTTCCACGATGAAGTGGATGTCGGTGTTCGGTGGCACAGCGTTTCGTTGGCCCAATTCGCCGTAGCCAAGTTCGGAAGGGATATTGATTTCGATCATTCCGCCTTCACCAACCAACTGCAACCCTTCACGGAATCCTTTCACCACGTTGTAGAGATTCAAGGTTGCCGGTTGGCCGCGTTCGTAGGTGCTATCGAAAACCGTTCCGTCTGGAAGCGTGCCGACGTAATCAACTTTCACATGGCTCGTTTCATGAGGTTTCGGTTTATCGCTTTTTCGTAGGATCCGATACTTCAGACCCGACTCGGTCGTCGTGTATTCGGTCGGCGCGTCCGCATCATAATTTGACGGCCCGTAACCTGTGGAACACCCGGCCAGCAAAACGATTGCGCAAAGCAGCGAGAGAAGAAGAGAGCGATCTGCCATTTCGACTAAAACCCATCCGGTGAAACTGATTTTTGTTGCATACGATCGTATCATGCAAAAGTTCAGACTGACCAGAGGATATTCTAATCAGAAACTAGGGAGGGCCCCCCTCGCTTCCCTAAACGCCCCGGTTCGATCAGTTCTTCCGGGACGACCGCCGCTCTCGCGAGGCGGCGACCGCCCATCCGATCAAACTAGCGGACCTCATCGGCAACGTCCGATTGTTGCCCGAATTGCTCGATCGCGGATCGCAAATCAGACTGCTGCAGCGGTGCGGCTTCCGCTGGCGAAGTCGAAGTCAGATTCACCGCATCAGTTGTGGGGCTTGCCGCGTTTGGCGCCGCACCAACTGGCTGGGAAGAGTCTGGCTGGGTAACGTTCGCCACACCGGGAGTCACTTCCACTTGCAACGGGTCGGCGGGAACGGGGGGCGACGCCAGCTCGGCCACGGGAATCGCTTTCATCGCCATCACACGAAGATTGTTTGCTTCGTTGGATTCCATGAACTGGTCATAGCTGTCGACGGCAACCAAGATCCGGCTGCATCCGACGGAGCCGCCATTGAACTGTCCCATCGCGAGTGCTTCGACGGGAAGCGTCATCGTCAACTGAATCGCTTCACCAGCCGCGATACAGTCAATGGTTTCTGTGACATTCGGGCAGGTTGGATGAATGCGTCCCAATAATCCGACCAACGTGACACGCATTCCCTGTACGTCGCGGGTGCTGCAGTTTTTGATCACGACGTCGAACGCCGGTCCACACCCGGGCTGAGGTGCCGCGTGTTGAACGATGGAATACATCTCCAAATCCCCCAGTTCCGACACGGGAACTTGGATCGGACCGAGTGGATGGGGAATATTGAATCCGACCGATTGATCGTGATCATTGTTGACGCCATAACGCATCAGCAAGGAGATCACATGGTCACAGCGTTGCGGTCCGACAAGTAGACGGTGCAAGTCGATCTCGTCCGCATCAGCTTGGTTGGGCGCGACAACTTGCGGAACCACAGTTGCCGACAACAGCATCATTAAGGCGACGGATCGTTTCAAGAGTTTGCGATTCATGACATCACTTTTGTTGGATGAAAGGGAGTGGTTAACGAACTCTTTCAACCAAGCGAAATCAGTGCTGCGTTGTTACCGGGAATCGCGTCGACGATTGTGCAATAAAAAAGACGTGTGTGCCAACAAAAACACCCGGCATCGGAACGGATCCGAATTGCCGGGTGATGTTGATTCGATTCTTGTGGCGATGCCACGGTGGCTACGATTAGTAGCAAGCCCAGTAGCTGGTGTAGACCGGTACGTGGTACGTCACTGGGTAGCAGTAGTTGTACGTGACCGGGCGGTAGCAACCGTAGTTGTAGTGCGGACGGTAGTAGCTGTATCCGTAGTTGTAGCAACCGCGGTTGTAGCCACCGTAGCCGTGGCCGTAGCCATAGCCGACACGTCGGAAGCAAGCGGCGATCGCGTCTTCATCATTCTCGTCGTCGCCCATCAAGGCATCGACGTCAGCTTGCCCGAGGATGTCTTCGTCTTCGAGTGATGCCGAACTGTCAGCAGCAACAGCACTGATGGTGTTGCCTTCCAAAGCGGCCAACGACTTCAGCAAGTCGTCATCTGCACTGACGGTTCCCATGAACATGACCATCGGCACAACGGTAAACAGGATTCGCTTCAACATGGTTTGGTTCCTTGAAATTGGATTCGACAGAGCGTTTGTTTGGAATGAAAACGGTGAGGTCTGTCGTCTGCTCGCCGCTTTCGCTGTTCTTGACACATGTAGCCAAGCGGTCGAGTTCGAAGAGTGTTTCCAACTTTTCAAGAATTCTTTTCAGGCTGCGAAATATTGATCTCGCAGCACATTGTCGAAGCGGTTTGGAGTGTCGCGGCGTGGATCGAGACAATATCGTCAATATTAGGGGCGTACCCGCCGCTCATCGCCACCGCGACAGGAATCGATCGATCGCGGCACCATTGCAGTGCGATTTGGTCTCGACGCACCAAGCCGGCTTTGGTCAACCGCATCCGACCAAGCCGGTCGCCTTCGTAGGGATCCGCACCTGCCAGGTAGATTGCCAAATCGAAGGATTCGCTTTGATGGAAACGGTCGAGGGCGCCCAAGGCGTCGGCAAGATGAGCCAAGTAGGTGTCGTCGTTTGTGCCATCGGCAAGTGGCACATCGATATCGCTAGGAACTTTTCGCAGCGGAAAGTTCTTTGCACCATGCATCGAAAGCGTGATCGCGGTGGGATCGCCCGCCAAAATTGACGCCGTCCCGTTGCCTTGATGCACATCCAGATCGATCACACAGGCGCGGCCAATTTTTGATTCCGTTTGCAACACGCGAATCGCAACCGCCGCGTCATTAAACACACAGTACCCTTCACCTGCATCGGCGAACGCATGATGCGTGCCCCCCGCCAGGTTTGCTGCAATGCCATCGGCGAGTGCTGCCAAGCCGGCGGCGATCGTCGCACCGGTACTTCGCCGCGAACGCTCCAGCATTTTCTCCGACCATGGAAATCCGATCCGACGGATCTCGTTTGTCGACAACGTACCGGTTTTTACACGTTCGATATAACTGGCATCATGACAGAGCTCCAGTTGCTGGTCCGTCGCCGCCGGTGGGACCAACAGAACATCGCCACGATGATGCGAACTGGTGGCGACGTGTCGACGCAGTCGCCGATACTTGTCCATCGGGAACCGGTGCGTTTCCGGCAAAGGCAGTTCGAAGTGGTCGGTATAAAACAGCTTCACAATTAAATCATCGAATCAACAAACGGATAAAACAAGATGAGCGATTCCCCCCAGAACCCCTACATCGCGTCCGGCCAAAATGCGGGCCCGATCTCCCGACGTGTTCCCAGCAGCATTTCCCAAACCGCAATGACAGGGGTGGTGATCACGCTTGCCCTCGCTTCCAGCGTCGTCGTTTTGTCTGGGATCTTATCTTATCTGACACTCAGCGACTTTCCGGAAGACCAACCGCTGTTCCAGTTTGGCGGCAACGACTTGCTGTTCCTGATCGTTGGTGCGGCGGCAACAATCCTGACCGTTCCGATCGCTGCCATCGTTCCGCAAGTGATGAAGAAACAAGCGACCGAACAACTCCGTTCGGCAGACGTTGACCTGCCACGACCGCTTAACGCCGATTCAGAATTGCCCGTCGAAGCGAAACATTTTTTGGGGGCGATGCAGACCAGCGCGATTATTGGGCAAGCTTTGTTCGAAGGCCCGGCGATGATGAACGCCGTGCTGATGATGATCGACCACAATTTCGCCCACTTGATCTTTGTCGCGATCGGACTGGTCGGCATCCTTGCTCAGACACCAACGGCGGGACGACTGACCGCGGCCATCGAAGACGCTTCGATGCCGCGGTAGAGCTGGGATCGCGATTTAAATCAGTCGGATTCTGATTCGTCCGTCGAAGGTGCCAACGCCTCCGCAACCAAGCTGTCTGCGGATGCCGGTAGCCAACGGAAGTCAATCACCAAGTCGTCTCCGTCAACCGACGCGATCACAGCCGGCGTTTGCTGAAGCAGGTGCGTAGCCCAAGATTGGGCGGAAAACTTGCGGTGCCGCAATCGCAACTGACGCGACGGAAAATGCCATCGCTGGCCGATACCTAAGACGGCATCGGATTGATTGATCTGGCACGAAGCGATCACCGGTGAAGCGGTCAAGCGGGTCGCCATGCGTTCCGCTCGGCTGCGGAGATTATCCACCGCCGTATCCACCAATGCCTCCAGCGGGCTGGGCACGTTGATCATCGCCGACAAAAGCATGGCGGCGATCGCTTGATTGGCGGCCGCGAATTTCCAAACAACGTTTGCACGAATCGTCGATAACAGCTCTGCTTTTCCGGCAATCACCCCCGCCGGCGCCGCGCCGATCATCGGACCTGCCGCGGCAACGACGATATCGAAATCGGATTGCAAAAGCGTTTTGACACTTGGTACGCCTTCAATGCGATCATCGATGGTGGCGATCGGCAACACCGCGACTTGGATCACGTCGTCGCCAGATAGCGCGACAGGCGTTAGTGGATGTTGGCCATCATCGGCGGTAACCACGACAGCGCGTTCAATCGACTGAAAATCGGCGACATCGACTGCGCCGACACCACCACATTGGTCGACTTGATACCCGGCAAACGCATCGGGTAGTGGCAAACCAGATGGCAATCGAATGGCGTGCGCGCGATGTACGACGATGCGTCGCTGCTGGGATCCGGTCAATGCAACCAGTGACCGAATGGCCGCATCAAAGTTGTTGGCAACTAACATTGAATGATGCGACAAATCGAGCTGCCGTGTTAGCGCATCGTCGATCTGCTGATCGGCCTTTTGCCCCAAGCAGTTGCCCTGCAATAAATCACAACCGAGTTGTACGACCGGGGCGTTCAACGGAATCCCCGTTCCTTGCGAATTCAACAATGTACCGGACGCGTTGTAGGCCACGGCGGCGATTTCGTGGTCGCGTTCAGACCAGCGGAGAATCGTCGAGCGACCTTGGTCGAACGCACCGCGTGCGGTTTCGCTGGCCGTTTTCACAATCGCATCGAGACTTTTCGATGCGTTGTCGGGAAGTTCGCGAAGCAACTCGCTGGCCTGTTGCCGAACCTTTTTAATGGTTTCCGGGTCGCTCGCTTTTCGGGCCACATCGGCAACGCCGTTTCGAATCGCATCGACGGCCCAGGGTGGTAAACGCATGAAAGTAGTATCGTCTCGGTGGTGATTCAAACGCCGCGTGCCAAACACTGTTGTTGGGCATCGCAAACGAGTATTGGGGTTAGTAGCGGTCTTGTTCGGATTCCGCCCAAACGATCGCCCGAGCGCCAGTCAAAACTGACGTGGATCACCATTGGGGTGCAACACACCGGGCAGTCTTCGACGTAGCTTTGCGTGTGGCCGGCGATCGGGTCGAGCGGGATAACGATTTCCTCGCCGCAGTTTTCGCAAATGTAGCTGCCTTCGCCATCAAAGTTTTCGGTTCCCGCATCATTCAAATCGACATCGGAGTTGCCGACAGGATCTCGGGACTCAAACAGTTCGCTTTCATCCATGGGAGCACCATTGTTTCGACGAGAATGTGTTTTCTAGATTCACACGATGCTAGATTCACACGATGTCCGGAATATCCCTGTGGATGTTGCGAAACTGCCGCGTATAGCCAGTGTTGTACGGAATAGACGGCAATCGCGTTTCCGACAGGACGACGTTCTGATTGGAATTGTATCATGCCGTCAGCCTTTTCACGCCTCTGGTGTCTTTGACTTGCGGTTAGGAATTCGACAATGAACGACAAGCGAAAATGGTTGACGCGTCGCGTCGCCAGTGTTGTGGCCGGAACGGTCGTCCTTGTGGGCGCGGCAGTTTCGCAACATCCACAGGGATATTCCGGACATCGTGTGAATCTAGCATCGTGTGAATCTAGAAAACACATTCTCGTCGAAACAATGGTGCTCCCATGGATGAAAGCGAACTGTTTGAGTCCCGAGATCCTGTCGGCAACTCCGATGTCGATTTGAATGATGCGGGAACCGAAAACTTTGATGGCGAAGGCAGCTACATTTGCGAAAACTGCGGCGAGGAAATCGTTATCCCGCTCGACCCGATCGCCGGCCACACGCAAAGCTACGTCGAAGACTGCCCGGTGTGTTGCACCCCAATGGTGATCCACGTCAGTTTTGACGGCGCTCGGGCGATCGTTTGGGCGGAATCCGAACAAGACCGCTACTAACCCCAATACTCGTTTGCGATGCCCAACAACAGTGTTTGGCACGCGGCGTTTGAATCACCACCGAGACGATACTACTTTCATGCGTTTACCACCCTGGGCCGTCGATGCGATTCGAAACGGCGTTGCCGATGTGGCCCGAAAAGCGAGCGACCCGGAAACCATTAAAAAGGTTCGGCAACAGGCCAGCGAGTTGCTTCGCGAACTTCCCGACAACGCATCGAAAAGTCTCGATGCGATTGTGAAAACGGCCAGCGAAACCGCACGCGGTGCGTTCGACCAAGGTCGCTCGACGATTCTCCGCTGGTCTGAACGCGACCACGAAATCGCCGCCGTGGCCTACAACGCGTCCGGTACATTGTTGAATTCGCAAGGAACGGGGATTCCGTTGAACGCCCCGGTCGTACAACTCGGTTGTGATTTATTGCAGGGCAACTGCTTGGGGCAAAAGGCCGATCAGCAGATCGACGATGCGCTAACACGGCAGCTCGATTTGTCGCATCATTCAATGTTAGTTGCCAACAACTTTGATGCGGCCATTCGGTCACTGGTTGCATTGACCGGATCCCAGCAGCGACGCATCGTCGTACATCGCGCGCACGCCATTCGATTGCCATCTGGTTTGCCACTACCCGATGCGTTTGCCGGGTATCAAGTCGACCAATGTGGTGGTGTCGGCGCAGTCGATGTCGCCGATTTTCAGTCGATTGAACGCGCTGTCGTGGTTACCGCCGATGATGGCCAACATCCACTAACGCCTGTCGCGCTATCTGGCGACGACGTGATCCAAGTCGCGGTGTTGCCGATCGCCACCATCGATGATCGCATTGAAGGCGTACCAAGTGTCAAAACGCTTTTGCAATCCGATTTCGATATCGTCGTTGCCGCGGCAGGTCCGATGATCGGCGCGGCGCCGGCGGGGGTGATTGCCGGAAAAGCAGAGCTGTTATCGACGATTCGTGCAAACGTTGTTTGGAAATTCGCGGCCGCCAATCAAGCGATCGCCGCCATGCTTTTGTCGGCGATGATCAACGTGCCCAGCCCGCTGGAGGCATTGGTGGATACGGCGGTGGATAATCTCCGCAGCCGAGCGGAACGCATGGCGACCCGCTTGACCGCTTCACCGGTGATCGCTTCGTGCCAGATCAATCAATCCGATGCCGTCTTAGGTATCGGCCAGCGATGGCATTTTCCGTCGCGTCAGTTGCGATTGCGGCACCGCAAGTTTTCCGCCCAATCTTGGGCTACGCACCTGCTTCAGCAAACGCCGGCTGTGATCGCGTCGGTTGACGGAGACGACTTGGTGATTGACTTCCGTTGGCTACCGGCATCCGCAGACAGCTTGGTTGCGGAGGCGTTGGCACCTTCGACGGACGAATCAGAATCCGACTGATTTAAATCGCGATCCCAGCTCTACCGCGGCATCGAAGCGTCTTCGATGGCCGCGGTCAGTCGTCCCGCCGTTGGTGTCTGAGCAAGGATGCCGACCAGTCCGATCGCGACAAAGATCAAGTGGGCGAAATTGTGGTCGATCATCATCAGCACGGCGTTCATCATCGCCGGGCCTTCGAACAAAGCTTGCCCAATAATCGCGCTGGTCTGCATCGCCCCCAAAAAATGTTTCGCTTCGACGGGCAATTCTGAATCGGCGTTAAGCGGTCGTGGCAGGTCAACGTCTGCCGAACGGAGTTGTTCGGTCGCTTGTTTCTTCATCACTTGCGGAACGATGGCAGCGATCGGAACGGTCAGGATTGTTGCCGCCGCACCAACGATCAGGAACAGCAAGTCGTTGCCGCCAAACTGGAACAGCGGTTGGTCTTCCGGAAAGTCGCTGAGTGTCAGATAAGATAAGATCCCAGACAAAACGACGACGCTGGAAGCGAGGGCAAGCGTGATCACCACCCCTGTCATTGCGGTTTGGGAAATGCTGCTGGGAACACGTCGGGAGATCGGGCCCGCATTTTGGCCGGACGCGATGTAGGGGTTCTGGGGGGAATCGCTCATCTTGTTTTATCCGTTTGTTGATTCGATGATTTAATTGTGAAGCTGTTTTATACCGACCACTTCGAACTGCCTTTGCCGGAAACGCACCGGTTCCCGATGGACAAGTATCGGCGACTGCGTCGACACGTCGCCACCAGTTCGCATCATCGTGGCGATGTTCTGTTGGTCCCACCGGCGGCGACGGACCAGCAACTGGAGCTCTGTCATGATGCCAGTTATATCGAACGTGTAAAAACCGGTACGTTGTCGACAAACGAGATCCGTCGGATCGGATTTCCATGGTCGGAGAAAATGCTGGAGCGTTCGCGGCGAAGTACCGGTGCGACGATCGCCGCCGGCTTGGCAGCACTCGCCGATGGCATTGCAGCAAACCTGGCGGGGGGCACGCATCATGCGTTCGCCGATGCAGGTGAAGGGTACTGTGTGTTTAATGACGCGGCGGTTGCGATTCGCGTGTTGCAAACGGAATCAAAAATTGGCCGCGCCTGTGTGATCGATCTGGATGTGCATCAAGGCAACGGGACGGCGTCAATTTTGGCGGGCGATCCCACCGCGATCACGCTTTCGATGCATGGTGCAAAGAACTTTCCGCTGCGAAAAGTTCCTAGCGATATCGATGTGCCACTTGCCGATGGCACAAACGACGACACCTACTTGGCTCATCTTGCCGACGCCTTGGGCGCCCTCGACCGTTTCCATCAAAGCGAATCCTTCGATTTGGCAATCTACCTGGCAGGTGCGGATCCCTACGAAGGCGACCGGCTTGGTCGGATGCGGTTGACCAAAGCCGGCTTGGTGCGTCGAGACCAAATCGCACTGCAATGGTGCCGCGATCGATCGATTCCTGTCGCGGTGGCGATGAGCGGCGGGTACGCCCCTAATATTGACGATATTGTCTCGATCCACGCCGCGACACTCCAAACCGCTTCGACAATGTGCTGCGAGATCAATATTTCGCAGCCTGAAAAGAATTCTTGAAAAGTTGGAAACACTCTTCGAACTCGACCGCTTGGCTACATGTGTCAAGAACAGCGAAAGCGGCGAGCAGACGACAGACCTCACCGTTTTCATTCCAAACAAACGCTCTGTCGAATCCAATTTCAAGGAACCAAACCATGTTGAAGCGAATCCTGTTTACCGTTGTGCCGATGGTCATGTTCATGGGAACCGTCAGTGCAGATGACGACTTGCTGAAGTCGTTGGCCGCTTTGGAAGGCAACACCATCAGTGCTGTTGCTGCTGACAGTTCGGCATCACTCGAAGACGAAGACATCCTCGGGCAAGCTGACGTCGATGCCTTGATGGGCGACGACGAGAATGATGAAGACGCGATCGCCGCTTGCTTCCGACGTGTCGGCTATGGCTACGGCCACGGCTACGGTGGCTACAACCGCGGTTGCTACAACTACGGATACAGCTACTACCGTCCGCACTACAACTACGGTTGCTACCGCCCGGTCACGTACAACTACTGCTACCCAGTGACGTACCACGTACCGGTCTACACCAGCTACTGGGCTTGCTACTAATCGTAGCCACCGTGGCATCGCCACAAGAATCGAATCAACATCACCCGGCAATTCGGATCCGTTCCGATGCCGGGTGTTTTTGTTGGCACACACGTCTTTTTTATTGCACAATCGTCGACGCGATTCCCGGTAACAACGCAGCACTGATTTCGCTTGGTTGAAAGAGTTCGTTAACCACTCCCTTTCATCCAACAAAAGTGATGTCATGAATCGCAAACTCTTGAAACGATCCGTCGCCTTAATGATGCTGTTGTCGGCAACTGTGGTTCCGCAAGTTGTCGCGCCCAACCAAGCTGATGCGGACGAGATCGACTTGCACCGTCTACTTGTCGGACCGCAACGCTGTGACCATGTGATCTCCTTGCTGATGCGTTATGGCGTCAACAATGATCACGATCAATCGGTCGGATTCAATATTCCCCATCCACTCGGTCCGATCCAAGTTCCCGTGTCGGAACTGGGGGATTTGGAGATGTATTCCATCGTTCAACACGCGGCACCTCAGCCCGGGTGTGGACCGGCGTTCGACGTCGTGATCAAAAACTGCAGCACCCGCGACGTACAGGGAATGCGTGTCACGTTGGTCGGATTATTGGGACGCATTCATCCAACCTGCCCGAATGTCACAGAAACCATTGACTGTATCGCGGCTGGTGAAGCGATTCAGTTGACGATGACGCTTCCCGTCGAAGCACTCGCGATGGGACAGTTCAATGGCGGCTCCGTCGGATGCAGCCGGATCTTGGTTGCCGTCGACAGCTATGACCAGTTCATGGAATCCAACGAAGCAAACAATCTTCGTGTGATGGCGATGAAAGCGATTCCCGTGGCCGAGCTGGCGTCGCCCCCCGTTCCCGCCGACCCGTTGCAAGTGGAAGTGACTCCCGGTGTGGCGAACGTTACCCAGCCAGACTCTTCCCAGCCAGTTGGTGCGGCGCCAAACGCGGCAAGCCCCACAACTGATGCGGTGAATCTGACTTCGACTTCGCCAGCGGAAGCCGCACCGCTGCAGCAGTCTGATTTGCGATCCGCGATCGAGCAATTCGGGCAACAATCGGACGTTGCCGATGAGGTCCGCTAGTTTGATCGGATGGGCGGTCGCCGCCTCGCGAGAGCGGCGGTCGTCCCGGAAGAACTGATCGAACCGGGGCGTTTAGGGAAGCGAGGGGGGCCCTCCCTAGTTTCTGATTAGAATATCCTCTGGTCAGTCTGAACTTTTGCATGATACGATCGTATGCAACAAAAATCAGTTTCACCGGATGGGTTTTAGTCGAAATGGCAGATCGCTCTCTTCTTCTCTCGCTGCTTTGCGCAATCGTTTTGCTGGCCGGGTGTTCCACAGGTTACGGGCCGTCAAATTATGATGCGGACGCGCCGACCGAATACACGACGACCGAGTCGGGTCTGAAGTATCGGATCCTACGAAAAAGCGATAAACCGAAACCTCATGAAACGAGCCATGTGAAAGTTGATTACGTCGGCACGCTTCCAGACGGAACGGTTTTCGATAGCACCTACGAACGCGGCCAACCGGCAACCTTGAATCTCTACAACGTGGTGAAAGGATTCCGTGAAGGGTTGCAGTTGGTTGGTGAAGGCGGAATGATCGAAATCAATATCCCTTCCGAACTTGGCTACGGCGAATTGGGCCAACGAAACGCTGTGCCACCGAACACCGACATCCACTTCATCGTGGAAGTGATTCGCGTCTTCGACCGGAAATAACAATTTCAGATTTGGGCTCTCATCGCCGTCTTTTGGTCCGCAAACGTAGCGGCAGAGAACGCTACGGCCGCGGAGCAAATGCGATCTACCGACGCTGTTAAACCAAGCTCGCCGCATCGTCGCGATTGGACATCACCAAGCTCATCGTCTGCAGTTTTCGAAGCACATATTTGTAGGCCTTGAACGACGCAAACAGTCCCAGGCCGGTCGCGATCAACGACACTAGCATCACGTCTTGGGCATCAGTTTGGCTGACGACCAGTAGTGCGACGCCAAGTAGCGGAACTAGACAAGCCAAATAGAGATAAGCTTCGCAGCGGGCAACGGTTTGCAGCAATCGCTCGTCGAAGTTCGGGTCACTCAACGTCTTGCGGACCAAACGTGGGTACAGCAAAGACACCGAATAGGTTGTGATGCCAAAGAACGGATAGATTGCGGCGACGCCACCGCAGATCACATGCGACATAAAGAAGTGGCTGAATTCGCGGCGCGAGATCTGTGGGAAAATCATCCACAGGATCAACGGATAGAGCACCGCCGCCAGGCACCAAAGCATGCCGCCGATCACGGCCGCCCGCTGGCCGAGTTGGAACGTCGCGTCTAAGTCTTCTGCGGTCGCTTCGTTGCCTTGTCGAACCCGCTCCAAGCCTCGCGATACTTGGCGGGTGTAGTAAATCACCAGCACCGCTGCCAACGGAAACGCCACAGAGTTAATGCAGGCAGATAGCGTTTCGAAGGTTGGCTTTAACCCTTCGACGGTAGCAAACAAGCTGCCCAGGGTGTCTTTGAAATTGTAGAAGTACCCATAGGCACCAGCGAGAGCGTTGGGCACCAAGATGATTAACGACGTCATCAACCAAGGCGAACGCCGACCAATCCAAGCCAAGTAACTATTGGGATCGGGATCGAACACGCGGGCCGCTTCTGGATTGAGTGCCAACTTGAGTCGTGCTTCAAATTCCGCACCCGAACGAATGCGTTGCTCAGGGTCGAACTGCAGTGCATCGCGAAGAATTTGTTCCAGCAGTCGACTGACGACATCGTTCGATTCATAGATTGGAAGCTCGAACCCTTGGCGGGCCTGCAACTGCTGTTCGACGGCGTCGATCCATGACTGGGGACTGCCGGTGCAACTAAACGGTCGGCGGCCTTGCCAAAGCTCCCACAGCAAAATTGCCATTGAATACAGGTCTGCTGCCGCACCGACATCTTCCGGCACGGACACCGCCGTCGCCGAAATCGCTCGCAGGTGTTCTGGTGCCATATAGCCGATCGATCCGCCGAAGCTGCTTGCCGCCCCGGCACGCCCAGCACTCCCGGCAAAACTGACGTTGAAGTCGGCGAGCTTGGGGATCCCTTCGGCTGACAACAACACGTTGGCGGGTTTGACATCCCGATGCATCACGCCTCGACTGTGAGCGTTTTGAAGCGCGCGGCTGAGGTGGATGCCGATCCAAGCGACTGCCATCGGCCAAGTCAAACGGCGCAGCGTTGTCGCGCAGCATCGATTGTTCGGGGACCGCCTGTGCGGTCCGCAATAGCGATCGATCAACGCACTGCAAAATCATGTCGCCACTGCGGTCGGTCGGCCCAGTGTGTTTGACCAAATTCACGACATCGGCAAGCGTCCCACCGGGATGAAATTGCATGTAAAGCAAATGCGCCGGTGGATCATCAAGCATCCTTTGGTCATAGACTCGAACGATGTTCGGGTGATCAAACTGGGCAAGCGCTTGAGGTTCGTCCCCGGTTCCGGTGGAGACTTTGAGTGCGACGAGGCGGCTCATCGAATCTTGTCGCGCCAAATAAACCTTCGCAAATGCTCCGCTGCCGAGTGTTTGTAAGATGACAAAGTCGTCGACATGTTGACCAATTTCGTATTCAGGCGGCTTCTTTTTGTGACTGACCGCCATCGTCGCTTCGGGCTTGTTGCTCAATTGCCCGCCAAGCAATTCACCGATCATGTCATGATGGTTCGGGAAACGGCGTTGGTAGTCCGCAGCGATCGGAGTTTCGCCAGCTTCCTTGCGGAGCTGGATCTCTTCCATAATCAAGTCCAGAGGGACGCTGTTGGCAGGGATCAAGTCCGTGAAATGCTCGATGAAGCATTCGATCGCTGGTGGCGAGCCTTCTTGTTCGGCAACGCTAGCCATGTCCAACTTGATCAATTCGGTTAGCAAAAAGCGGCAGGTCTCGGTTCCTTCGGCTGGCAAAAAAGATCGCAGAGACTCCGGCGTCGGGCCGCGGCCTGCTTCGAGATACGCTTCCAAACACTGCTCAAGCAACTCGTCAAGTCGCTCACAGGCATCGCCAGATGTGACGTGTTGGAAGTCGTTCGACGTGTCAGAATCGTTCGGCAAGGGCGTGGCACACTGCGCCGTCTCGGCGAAATGGGAATCTGCCCACGCGCCGCGACGCACCGGTTCCGAAACCTGCGTCGCCTCGGACGATCGGTCAGACGCGGAGGGCGACGGAGCATTTGGCGCGTCTGGGCGGTTCGACTCGGTCGGGTCTTTGTCGGAGTGTGACATCAATGCGCTGATTCCTTCGCCTCGATTTAATCAACCCTATCGGCCTGAAACGATCGCTCCACCAATCAGATTGCTGGACTTTTGTAACGTGAAACAATTCATTCGCGTTTCCTTGCGTTATGCGCACGATAAGGGTTACGCTGTGCCTGCCTCTCGCCGCGAAAACGCCTCCTTTGAGAATTCTACAATGTCTGAAGGTTCAGATTGTGAATTGATCGATCGGATCAAAAACAAAGACGAAGCCGCGTTGGCAACGTACATTCAACAAAATCACGGCCAGCTTTCTGGCTTCGTGCGTTCGATCACTGGCGAGCACTTGCTTGCGATGGTGGAAGTCGATGATTTGGTGCAGGACGTCGCCACGGCAGCACTGACCAGCTTGGCGACCGCGCCGCTGGACCAATATTCGCCGATGGATTGGCTGCAACAAGTCGCCCGTCGCCGTGTGGTCGATGCACATCGATTCCATTTCGACGCCCAGCGGCGTGATGCGAATCGGCAGCAATCGCTGAACGCCCCTGCTGGCGGAGGCGGATCCTCGGGGGGCGACTCCTCAGCCGCACTGGAGCAGCTTCTGTCGGCCAGCATGACCAGCCCCAGTGCCGTCTTCAGTCGCGACGTTCGCATGATGCGCATGCAGGAAGCAGTCGGCAGTTTGACTGCAGAACAGCAACAGGCGATTCAGATGCGATACGCCGAAGGCATGCCGACAAAGCAGATCGCTGAAAAACTGGGGAAGACCGATGTGGCGATCCGTGTACTGCTCTCCCGAAGTATGCGACAGCTCGAAAAAGTTCTCGAGGATGTGCGCCCGACTCGCGGTTAGTTCCTGGTGTAAGATGGTCGGCGTTTGATCGAACAGTCGGCAGCATGGTCTCTGCCGGCGGTGTGACGCCCCCTTACCACCAGTAGTTATGAACCGCTTTCCGTTGATTTTGGGTCTCTCGACCGCTTGCTTTGTGTTCGGTGTGTCTGGTGTGACTGCCGAGGATGCTGTGGCGAACGATTCCGGCGTTGCGAATCATTGGAACCAGTCCGAGGATTGGGGCACGGTTCAGGCCGCGAAGAGTTCGGTCACGTTTTCAATTAGCAAAAAGCCGGCATCTGGTTTTGTCGCGCTGCCTCGATTGAACAACCGCTGGAAATCGATCGCGGCCGAGGGCTATACCGGCGAACTACGATTCGTTCCTGAAATCGACCACTGGCGCATTTTTGTCCCTGATGACCTGGAGTATCCGGCCACCATCAACATGCAATTGATCGAGACCGTCCGTCTTTGTGAGAAGCCATTCGTTGTCGAGCAGAGCAAGGACGGATCTGTATCACTGCCAGCTCATCATCCGAAACAAGCGGCGAAAAGCTTCGCTATGAACCTCAGCCGCACAAGAACACCGTTGGTTACTGGACCGTTCCCAGTGATACGGTGACTTGGAAATTCTCACTCGATCGCGGCGAAACATTCGACGTCGTGGTTCACCAAGGTTGCGGCACCGGGCAAGGCGGCAGCGAAGTTGAATTTGCCATCACTGCGGAAGATGGGCGTGTCGTGCAAACGTTTCCACTGACGATCGAAGACACCGGACATTTTCAAAACTTCGTTCCACGTTCGATCGGCTCGGTCGCACTGGAGCCTGGCAGCTACAGCTTGAAAGTAAGCTGCAACAAGCTGGCCAAGTCCGCTGTCTGTGATATCCGGCTGATTGAGCTCAAATGGCAGGACTGATGAGCGGTCGGGATGACGGTTAAGAACTCAGGTTCTTGGTCAAGAAGAACTTGCGATGCTGGTGAGAGTCCCAATCGGGAATTTCGCCAGCAACCTTGTATCCGCAGCGACCGTAGAATTCCGGCGCCTGGTATTCCATGGTGTCGACGAACGAATAATGGCAGCCGCGTTTGATTGCCTCTTTTTCCGCGGCCTCGACCAACAGCCGACCAATTCCTTGTCGGCGCGAGTCGTCTTTGACCGCCATCAGGTCAATTCGGAGCCACTTGAGAGAGGTGGATCCGATCAATCCGCCGACGAGATCGGAACAGTCTGTCGCAATCACGAACAAGGCTGCCGCCTGTGAAGACGGCGCCGAGGTGGCTTTCCACCAAACGGGATTGGCCGTTTGGTTAAATTCGCGGAGCCAGGTGCAGATCGTCGACTCAAACTCAGACGCTAAATCGCCGCTCGTGCGAATATCGATCGATCGCATGGCCAGTTTTAGGAACGCGAAACTTTCAATTCACTTGAGATTGTTTGTACGCCAGGCACCAAACGCGCTGCAACGCCTGCTAAGAGCGCTTCTTCACGTGATGAGGCGCGGCCATGAAGCACGAATTTGCCGTCTTCGTTAGTGCAGCGGAGTTCAGTGATTGAAGCCACGCGTTGCACGGAGGTTTCAATTTTACGGCAAATGTCATCAATAGTCGGGTTCGGAATCACTTGAGTGGAAGCTTGTTGGAGACGTATCAGTTGGTGAGCGAGTGATCTCGACGAAGTCTTATTGAGCAAAGCACGTGGCGCGGCATCGTGAGGGGTAGATGCAGTCCATTGCAAATGCCTTGGCGGCAATCCGAAGACTTTTCGGACGACGTAGTCGCGACCGAAACTGGCTCGGAATGCGTTTGCGAACTCTACAACATCACGCGTACCAAAACGGTGCTTACCACCATGATGCGAACGCTAATTCTGGAAATAATCCGCCAATTTTTGCGGCCTCGACGTGGCTACGCCAAGTCTTGCAAGAATTGACCCACCGTTTTGGTCTAGGGTTCGGTGGCCAACCAGGCGGTGTGTTGGCGATTGCTTCAATCGTTCAACGTCCCCGACGTTTGTTCCACCAATAAGTTGCAAACGCGGAAAGACCTGAGAACTTGAAATCTTCGTCGATCCAGTGCTCGACCACGTAGAACGCAAAGTAATACGCCCGGCAAAAGCTCCAGATGCAGATTGCAAGAATCAGGGCATCCCACCACTGGCTCAATCGAGTAATTAGTACGATGCCCGACAGAACTCCGAGAAAGGCAAATAGACCGCCTTTGAACCAGATTAAACCCGCACTTGGAAGGTCATCGAACAATCGCATTCGGGCATCTCGTTCAGAATGTTGATGCGAGCGACGGATCTGATTGCCACATGAATAGGAACGTCGGCATCGATGGTCGCTCAAGTCCTGGTACATGAATGGGCAATAGCGACGGCAGGCTTGCGCCATCCGCATTGCTATCGAGCACCGTGTAGGCGTGTTGGTTCTTACGACGATACATCACAACTTCGGGGTCGGTTCCCAATCCGCCGCGAGTGGCCGCAAGACGAATTGCCTCGTCGATGTAGCCTACTTCGTCGACCATGCCCAATTCGATTGACTTCGCACCTGCGTAGACCGTTCCGTCAGACCACTTGTCTACGCTGCTTCGCATGTCGGGGCGTCGCTCGACAATCTGTTCAATAAATTGCTGGTGAAAGCTTTGAGCGATTTCGCGCAACATCGCCAGTTCGCTCGGATCGATCGGGCGTTCTGGTGTTCCGGCATCGATTTTGTCGCCGCTTTTGATCGGTGTCGAAAGCACGTTGAATTGGCCCATCGTGTCTTCTAAGTTGTAGACGTTCAGGATGACTCCTACGCCGCCAACGAGACTGGTCGGGTGGCAAACGATGGCGTCGCATTGTGTCGCCAAGTAGTACGCCCCGCCGGCACCGAGGTCCATCACGCAGGCCACGACGGGGATCTCCCGATTCGTGCGTACACGTTGAATTTCACGCGCCATGATGTCGGTCGCCGTAGCGCCGCCTCCGGGCGAGTTGAGACGCAGCACGACCGCCTTGACCTGTTTATCTGCGATCACGGCATCACACTTCTCGCGAAACATTGCGACCGGATTCTCACTTGCCGAAAGCAAGGCCGGTGAAGCCTTGTCGACCAAAATCCCGTCCACATCGACAACGGCGATCTTGCCGCCGCGTTTGGAAGCGGTGCCCTCGACTTGAATGGGAAGTACGGTGCTCTCGCGTTTGTCGCCCCCCATCGAAATTTCTGTTTGCAGCTTTCCTTCGACCCCCATCGTGCCACCCAACTGCATCTTGCCGTTGACGTCGCCCATCTGGATCTTGCCGTCGTGGTAGAACACCCGCCGCGGCGAGGAACAGCCGGTCGCCAACACAAGTGCAAACCCGAACAACGCGATCAGGAACCGTTGCGGTTCACGGCCGGTACTGCATCTGGACGTGTGGCATCGAATCATGGATCAATCGACAAGGGGGACCAGATCGAGCAAACTGTGCACAAAAGGCGGCCGTCCCATACGCTGTGGACCCCGCCGAAACCTTGCTTGTCATGCCTGGCGACCGCCGGTGGCAAGGTCAATCCGCCGCCATTGCTGGAAAATCATGCGTTTTCACACGCTCGTGTTCCGAAACCTGTCACGAAAGTTCACTCGGACGGCGCTGACGTTAATCGCCCTTTCCGTAGCGGTCGCGTCCGTGGTCGCCTTGCGTGGGATCGCAAAAGGATTTACCCGTTCTTTCGCAGATATCTATCGCACGCACGCGGTCGACATTGTCGTTTCACGCCAGGGTACGGCCGACCGATTGAGTAGCAGTGTGGGCGAAGATGCGATTCAAAAAATCGCTGCGCTCTCACATGTCAATCGTGCCGCCGGAGTGTTGCTGGAAACACTCTCGCTCGAAGAGCAGCAAGTGTTTGGGATCCCGACGATGGGGATCGAGACCGGAAACTGGTTGCGAGATGATTACGACTGGATCGCGAAAGCCACGGCGATAGATCCCAACGCCAAACAGTTGTCGCTCGGGTCGAACTTGGCAAACCGCGTGGGGTTAAGCGCAGGCCAAACGACGATGATTTTCGAGGAGCCTTTTTTTGTCGCAGGCGTCTTCGAAAGTCGTAGTGTGTGGGAAAACGGTTCGATGATCATGCCGCTCGATCAACTGCAAAGGTTGACCGATCGAACAGGCCAGGTCACCTACATCAACGTTGTATTGGACTCGGACGTGAATTCGAGTCAAGCCGATGATGTCGTCGTGGCAATTGAATCAATCGACGATCGGTTACATGCGTTGCCGACCGAGCAGTTCGTCGGATCCGATACACGGATGAAGTTGGCGTCCGCCATGGCTTGGATGACATCTGTGATTTCCTTGGCGATCGGTGCGATCGGTACGCTGAACACGATGATGACCAGCGTCTTGGAGCGGACTCGTGAAATTGGCGTTCTGCGCGCTGTCGGTTGGCCACGTGGCCGAATCGTGCGAATGATCCTTGCCGAAGCATTCGCGTTGTCTCTGTTGGCGACCGCGATCGGCAGTCTGCTAGCTTATGCCGCATGCGCGGGTTTAAGTCAGCACCCGGCTGCTAGCGGAATCTTGGTGCCGACGATTGATACCGCAACGTATTTAGAGGGCGGGTTGCTCGCGGTCCTGATCGGTTTGACAGGCGCGATTATTCCTGCTTTTCGGGCCGCATCGGTCTCGCCAACCTTGGCGCTTGGTTCGGCTGACTAGGCATTTTTCGAACAGCTTGCCTACTTCGCCTCACCTGTAGTTCATCGCCCTCTCGATACCTCCATAATCTGCGAGGATATAGCGGTTGGTTAAACTGCGATGGCTACTCGGAACGAGTGGCGAAGTATCCAGAACATACCTAGATGCGAAATGGATTGCGCGTCGCGAAAAGCAACTCTTGAGGTCGACGATCGAAGTGTGTGACGCATACCAACCAATCGCAATCATTGGGCTCGGATGTCGATTTCCAGGCGGATGTGACAGTCCACTGCGCTACTGGGAACTTCTAAAGAATGGTCGCGAAGCGATCAGTATGACTCCGCCGGATCGTTGGTCGTTGGAAAAGTTTTATTGTGGCGGACGCGCCCGACCCGGCAAAACGCAAAGCCGCTGGGGGGGCTACGTTCACGACATTGATCGCTTTGATCCCGACCTGTTTCGGATCTCACCTCGAGAAGCGTCGGCTATGGACCCACAGCAGCGAATGTTGCTGGAATCCGCTTACCGCGCCGCCGAAGACGCAGGCGTTCCACTGCAACGGTTGGCCGGGCAAAACGTATCGGTCCATGTTGGTATCAGCAGCATCGACTACTCCGTCGCGGCATTAAGCGCGCGCGATCGAGGAGTGATCGGTCCGTACAGCAATACCGGCGGCAGCAGCAGCATCGCCGCCAATCGGATCTCGTATTGCTTCGACTTGCGTGGCGAAAGCTTGGCGATCGATACTGCCTGTTCGTCATCACTAATCGCAGTTCATTTGGCGTGCGAAAGTCTGCAAGACTCCGAAAACCAGATGGCGTTCGCCGGAGGTGTGAACGCGTTGTTGATGCCCGATTTCTATGTGGCATTCAGTCAACTGGGGGTCCTTTCACCAGACGGACGCTGCAAAACATTCGACGCGTCTGCAAATGGCTACGTGCGAAGTGAAGGCGCCGGGATGGTGTTGCTCAAACGTCTTTCGGATGCCATCGCGGAAGGTGACCAGATCTATGCGGTCATCCGAGGATCCGCCACCAACCAAGATGGCCGTACCGAAGGGTTGACGGTCCCCAGTGGTGAAGCACAGGCTTCGCTGATACGCAAAACGATGGAGCGTGCAAAAGTTCATCCATCGGAAATCAGCTACGTCGAAGCGCACGGCACAGGTACCCCGGTCGGCGACCCCATCGAAGCGCGCGCCATTGGCAGTTGTTATGGCGTATCCAGCGGAACGCCCTGCACGATCGGCAGCGTGAAAACCAATATCGGGCACTTGGAAGCGGGTGCCGGTATCGCAAGTGTGATCAAGGTCGCGCTGGCCATTAAACATCAAACGATCCCGGCGCATTTGAACTTCGCAACGCCGAATCCCGCAATCGATTTTGGCGGTTTAGGGCTATCGGTTGCAAAGCAAACGTCTGCCTGGAAACGGGACGGAAACCTTGTCGCCGGGATCAACGGTTTCGGCTATGGTGGTGCCAACGCCCACCTGATTCTCAGTGAACCGATGGTTGAACCATGCGGTTCGCGATCGACCTCGTCCAAGCCCGCCAAACGAACGTCGACCGGCTATCACTGTTTGCCGGTCACAGGACACAATCCTCAAGCACTGGTCGAAACTGCCAAGGACTGGGCCGATCACTTGTCGTCCACCAATGTGCCGGTCGACCACATCATTCGCACTGCCAGTCAACGTCGTACGCACCATGCCTTCCGCAGTGTGGCGATTGGAAATGACTGCCAACAACTGATCGACGACCTCCGGCGGATTGCCGAAGAACCAGACACTCTCGTTTCGGCGGTGAATTCGAATCTGAATTCGCAGGAGACGCCCAAACTGGCATTCGTCTGTTGCGGTCAAGGACCGCAATGGTGGGCGATGGGACGGGAGTTTCTGCAGCAGTGCCCGGTGTTTGCTGACGTGATTGACCGCTGTGACAAGGCGTTTAGCGAGCATGTCGACTGGTCATTGCATGAAGAATTAAGTCGCGGCGAATCTGAATCGCGAATGCAGCAGACATCGATCGCGCAGCCTAGTTTGTATGCGCTGCAAATCGCATTGGCTGCCGTTTGGAAAGACGCCGGAATAACGCCGTCCGTCGTTGTCGGTCACAGTGTCGGCGAAATTGCTGCCGCGTACCTATCGGGTGCGTTGACGTTCGATGAAGCCGCCGCCGTCGCGGTTCATCGTGGACGCACGATGGATTTGGCAACGAGCCGCGGAGCGATGATCGCCGTCGGATTGCGACTTGACGAAGCTACCGAGTGGCTCCGTGGACTCGAACAAAAAATTTCGATCGCCGCAATCAACGGTCCAGCGTCGTTGACGTTGTCCGGATGCAAAGACGCGGTCGAAGCATTGGCTACGCGGCTGGAAGCGAAGAACATCTTTTGCCGACAATTGAAGGTTGAATATGCATTCCACAGTCCGCTTGTCGATCCCGTCAAAACAGAGCTCGTGAAGTCGCTGGCGTCACTTCGTCCGACCGAATGTGACGTGCCGATGATCAGCACTGTGACTGGGAAATTCATTGACGGGCAAAAGTTGGACGCGAGTTACTGGTGGGACAACGTTCGCCAATCCGTTCGCTTCGCCGACGCGATGGACGAGTTGCTTGACGCCGATGTTCGTTTTGCGATCGAGCTCGGGCCGCACCCTGTACTCGCTTACTCGATCGACGAATGCTATTCCCAGCGTGGTGCGAACTGTGTCACCGTCGCGTCGTTGAATCGCAAACAGTCTGACGCACTGCAATTCGCGACTGCCAAAGCCGCATTGTTTAATGCAGGCTACCCGATCGAATTGTCGACGGGGCAGTTGAGCGATTTGGATAGCGATTCGGACCATGGGGTGTTTTCAGGTTCCCAGCAACTTCCGCCACTGGCAATGACGCGACGTCATCTATGGGCAGAGTCGGCGGAGTCTTTGCAGATGCGGTCGGTCGAACAATGGCACCCTGTCTTGGGGAACCGCTGCGACGATGACCAGCCCACTTGGATGACGCGAGTCGATTTGGATTGTCAAGCGATCTTAGCCGACCACCGCGTTCGAAACTCATGTGTGCTTCCCGCTGCCGCCCTGTTGCGCCTTTGCATTGCCGTGGGCGAACAGGTGCATCCTGATGACGTCGTTTCCATCGAAAACTTTCGTATGTTGGGCGCGTGTATGCTGTCGCCCGATTCGCCGATTCGCATTCAAACAAAATATGATGTCCATCGACGGCAAGTCACGATCACTCGCAGCGACATCGATCAAACCGATTGGACGCCGATCGCGACCGCTGACTTAAGTCATTCGGTGGTCTCGCGCGAAACGGAAAACTTCCAGTGCAAGTCCGTGTCGACGGCTCATTCACAACCCATTACGGCCGACCAACTGTACGGGCACTGTGAAGACCTCGGATTGAACTATGACCTTCGTTTTCGCGGAGTGCTGGAAGCGAGTCGCGAAGATTACAAAGCGGTCGCCAAAGTCGTGCTGCCGTTGGAACGTGATCCCGGCGACCATAGCGACCGGTTCTCCGTCGATGCGTCGTTACTCGATAGCTGCTTCCATGCAATGGTTGTTGCCGATCCGGCGTTTGATGACCCGTCAGGCGGTTTGTATTTGCCAAACCGCATCGCGTCGATCGACGTGTTCGGACCGATCGAATCCAACCTTGTGGTGGTCGCAAAAATCTTGCGCAAAGATCGCTACCGAATGGTGGCTGACCTAGCAGTCTACAACGCATTCGGACGGTTGGTGGTCAAACTGCATGGTTTCGAAAGCATGCGAGTCTCGGGCAGCCAACGTCACAACAAAATCGATGACTTGCTCTATCGATATTGCTGGAAACCGGCGGAAAAGCTTGAATCGCAACTGATCGAAACGCCCCGTAAATGGCTGGTGTTTTCAGATCTAACGGGAATCGCTGCAAAAATTGGCGAGCGATTGCCTGCGGGCGATCGTGTGATCTCGGTCCAGCACGGCACCACGTTCAAACGCCTCGGGGACAGTGCGTTTATTATTGATCCAGAAGACCGCACGCACTTTGATCGTCTGCTGGCGGATGTCGGTGATGGCGTGACGGACATCGTCTACTTATGGGGGATCGACGTCCCCGAGAACGCAGAACTGGATTCAAACGCGCTCGAAAAATCCACAATCCTGACTTCGCTGGCCCCCATGCACTTGGCGGCCGCATGGCAATCGGCTGAAGAAAAGTCGATTCAACAAGCCGTGGCACGACTGTTTGTCATCACTTGTCATGCCCAGCCAAGCGATAAGCGGACTGACTCGATCGTCGTTGCGGCCGCCCCGCTGATCGGAATCGGCCGTGTCATTGCCAGCGAATTGACTCGATTAAAAACACGTCTGGTCGATTTGGAAAACGTCGATCCGTCGTGCCAAGACCGTTTGGTCGACGAATTGGTTTCGCGAACCGATGACGAAGACGAAGTGATGTATCGGGATACGATTCGCTGGGTTCGACGTTTCGAGCCTTCCGAACGTCTGCCACTTCGGCCGGAAAGTAAAGCTCGATCTCGCAGCAAACTATATCGTGGCGAAGCGAACTCGATCGACCAGCTTGCATATCGATCGGTCGCCGCGGCCGAATTGGCTGACAACGAAGTCGAGATTCGTGTCTTTGCCGCTGGGCTGAACTTTAGCGACGTCATGAAGGCGCTTGACCTGTACCCTGGCTTGCCGGACGGCCCGCCTGTTTTAGGTGCGGAGTGCAGCGGCGAAGTGATTCGTGTCGGACGTGGCGTTACAGAATTCAGCATCGGCGACGAAGTCATCGCGGTTGCCCCTGGTGCCTTTGCGACGCATGTGCAAGTTAAACAAGAGTTGGTCGCTCGCAAGCCATCCGTGCTGTCACACGCCGAAGCGGCAGCGATTCCGATCGCATTCTTGACTGCCGAATATGCATTGTCCGATTTGGCTCGGATCCGCGAAGATGAATCGGTGTTGATCCATTCGGCCAGCGGCGGGGTCGGATTGGCTGCCATCCAATTGGCAAAATCAGCCGGTGCAAAGATCTATGCCACCGCAGGAACCGACGAAAAACGTGCCTTCGTTCGAGTCGCCGGCGCTGAATTGGTGATGGATTCCCGTTCGCTGCGATTTGGTCGCCAAGTTACCAAGCATACTGCCGGTCGCGGCGTGGACGTTATCCTGAATTCGTTACCCGGCGACGCGATCCGTCAGGGACTATCGATCTTGTCCATTGGCGGTCGTTTCTTGGAAATCGGCAAACGCGATATCTATGCGGATGCTCCGCTGGGAATGATGCCGCTGAAAAACAACCTGTCGTTCATGGCGATCGACCTGGATCAATTGATTCGCCATCAGCCAGAACGGTTGGGCAAAATGCTTCGGCAATTGGTCAAGCGTTTTGAAAGCGGAGAGTTACAGGCTCTTCCGATCAAAGTCTTTGATGCGGATGAAACCGATCAATCGTTCCGCTGGATGCAGCAGGCCAAGCACATCGGCAAAGTCGTCATCGATTACAAGCTGGAGCCCAACCACGTTTTCGCTGGCACCGACACATCGGTTAGGTTGCATGCCGATCGGACCTATTGGATCGCCGGAGGAATGGGCGGATTCGGGTTGCGTGTTGCCGAGTGGCTCGTCGAACGTGGCGCGAAGCACTTGGTACTTGGCGGTCGCAGCCAAAAGCTTTCGCCAGATGTGATTACCGCAGTGCGGGAAATCGAGGCGAAATACCAAATCACGATTCGGCACAAACCGGTCGACCTTGTCAAACGACAGTCCGTCCAGCAGATCGCGGACGAAATTGAAAGAGAACTCCCGCCGCTTGCCGGCGTCTTTCATACGGCAATGGTTCTCGAAGATCGTTTGTTGGCTGATCTTGATCGCGAGACCTTGGAACGTGTCTTGCGACCGAAAGTCCAGGGCGGTTGGAATTTGCATGACGTAACCAGCGATTATGACCTCGATCACTTCGTCTTGTTTTCGTCATTGTCCAGCCTGTTCGGGCATGCAGGGCAAGCGAACTACTCGGCGGCCAATGCGTTTTTGGATTCGCTGGCACATCACCGGCGTTTCATCGGTTTGCCAGGTGTCGCAATCAATTGGGGACACGTCGGCGAAGTCGGCTACCTGGCCGCACGCAACGAATTGAGCCAACGTTTGGAGCGTCAAGGCGTACTGACGTTCTCTGCCGATGAAGCGATGCGTTGCCTGGGCCATATTTTGGCTCAGGATTTGACCGATCAAAGTGTCTTGCGGATGGATTGGAGCAAGTGGCGTGGGCTCGGCTTAACCGGTGACGTCTCTCCACGGTTTGCACATCTACTGCAGGGACGTTCGGACCACTCAATTCATACCACTCGACTAGCCACCGCCGAAGAAATACGTGATACCGATGCTGGCGAACGCCGCAACCTGATCGCCGCTATCATTGGGCAAAAAGCTGCGACGCTACTGGGAATCGACGCGGACGAGCTTCCTTGGGATCGTCCTTTGTTGTCGCTCGGTCTGGATTCGCTGATGGCCGTCGAGATGCGGAACTGGATCGAAAGTCGCTTACAAATCGAAATGCCGATCGCGGACCTGATGCGAGCCGAGGGGTTGAACGAACTGACAAACGCTGCGACGTTGATCTTCGGAGATTCCGATGCGGCACCAACAGATTCGGCAAACGCGGTTTCGACGCAGCAGTTGCTCGATCAGCTACCCGCCATGAGTGATGCGTCGGTTGACGAGTTGTTGGCAAAATTGATGAACGAGTCAGAAGGTAAGCTGGGCGGTGGATGAGTTATTGGACGGCTTGTCGAGCCAGGAAAAGCGTGACCTGTTAGCTCGTCTGCTGAAAGAAAAAGCCGAACGAGAAAGCTCTGCGAACACGGGCCGTTGGTTTCCGCAGTCCGTTGGGCAGCAAGGGTTGTGGTTTGCGTTTCAACGTGAACCACGACAGACCGCGTCGAATGTATTCTTTCCGTCTCGCTTTCGATCTCCACTGGACCTGGTTGCCTTAAAATCGGCGGTCGACCAAATGGTTCGGCGGCACGATGTGCTTCGTACGGTGTTTAATGATGACGACGATGGCCAACCGGTCCAACGCGTGGTCGACGAACTACAGCCCAGCTTTGACGTCATCGACATGCCAGGGGCGACGGACGAAACGCTGCGGGCGAGAATGCTTGCCGAGTGCACCAAGCCGTTTGACCTTCGCACCGGCCCGCTGTTGCGATTGGTGTGCCTGCGTGTTGCCAATGACGATGTCGTAGTGATCGCGATCACCCATCACATCGTCGTCGATTTTTGGTCCTTGGTGATCATGATGCAAGAAATCGGCGAGTTGTACTCGGCAGCGACAATAGGTGCGGGGGCGAAACTGGATCCGCCCGCCAATCATTACCGAGAGTTCGTCGAGCAGCAACGTCGTTGGTTGACTTCCGGTGACGCCGAACGAAGCTTGCAAGAGTGGGAGCAACAACTCGCCGGAGTCAGTCCGCTACTGGGATTGCCGCTCGATTTTGAACGTCCCGCACGGAGCGGACATCGTGCGAATGTCTGTCAGCTTTCATTTTCGCACGAAACAACACAACACGTCATTGAACTTGCACGCCAAACAGGAGTGACCGAAAACACGGTCGTTCTGGGGCTGGTACAGTCATTGTTGGCACGCTTCAGCGACCAACAGCGATTCGCGATTGGGGTGCCGTTTTCCGGTCGCAGCAATCGTCGGTTTGAGCAGACTGTTGGGTTCTTCGTCAACATGTTGCCGATTGTCGCAGACTTCTGTGCGAACCCGTCTTTTCAGCAAGTCGTGAAGACGGCCGGCGCAACGCTAGTGCATGCGTTGGACAATGAAAGAGTTCCGTTTGCCGAGATCGTCAAACGCGTTGCAACGATGCGTGACAACAGTCATCACCCGTTGTTCCAGGTTTCGTGCACCTTCGAAAAATCGCACGTCAAAAGTGAACAAGGTCGAGCTGGGTTCCTGTTCGGCAATGATACGCACAACATTTCTGACCACGGCCAATTCGCTGGTCTGCGCCAGGATGTGTTTACAATCGATCATCCGACGTGCCACTACGATCTCGAGTTTGTTTTTGAATTCGGTGATGATCGACTGCGTGGGATGATTTGCTATGACGCGGAATTGTTTGATTCCGCGACGATTGATTCAATGAGCAAAGCGTTGTCACGATTGGCAATTGCGTGCCTCTCGTCACCACAGACTCCGGTTGGTCAGCACCATTTGACGCAAGCAGGTTCGCTTGGCAGCGAATCGGAACCGGCTGCCGGAACGATCGGCGAGTTATTGGCACACAGTGAATCGTTGATGGTGCGACAAGCAAAACAGTTCGCCAGCATGCTCATCAATCAGGGTGTGGCTGTTGGTGATGTTGTTCCTGTTTGTCTGTCACGATCCTCCGACGCTTGGATCGGAATTTTGGGTGTGATGTTGGCTGGCGGCACCGCTGTCCCGATCGATCGTTCACAGCCCTCGGTCGAAGCAGAAGTGCTGAAATCGGATGCGTCCATCCGTACGGTTGTTTCTGATCTGGATTGCGAATGGGCGGCGAAATTCGGTGTGCCGATCATCAGCGTCACCGGTTTTGAGTTCGACCGGGCCGATCAGTCGGCAATGGAGTGCCTCGATCTGCCATCGGTGTTTCCAGAACAGCCAGCTTATATCATCTACACCTCTGGATCGACGGGAAAACCTAAAGGTGTTGTCGTGTCGCATTCGGCGATCACGAATACATTGCGGTGGCGTCGTCGTGAGATACCACTTGATTCTTCTGATCAAATCCTGGTTGTACTTTCACACCAATTTGATGCCGCGATGGCAACCGTCTTGTCTGCGTTGCATCAGAATGCCGGATTGGTGTGGCCGACAAAACCGGGGCCAGTCGATTTTGATCACCTTGTCGAATTGATCAATGAATATGACGTCACGGTGTTTCCAGCCGTTCCAAGTTTTCACGCCGCACTCGCAGACCATCTTCAGTACAGCGGACTTCGGTATAGCGGACTAAAATCGCTTCGGCAGCTTTGGTGTGGTGGTGAATCGTTGACACACTCTATCGTGAGTAAAATTCGCAAGAGTTTTCGTGGTACCGTCTGGAATTTATATGGACCCACCGAAGCAGCTGTCGAAGCGACCGCAATGCGAGTCAACGAGTCGATTGATCCGAGACGCGTCATTCCTATCGGCTTTCCGATTGATGGTACGGAAATCTTCATCCTGAACGACTGTTTGTGTCAGCAACCCTGTGGCGGCATCGGGCAAATAGCGATTGCCGGCAACGGGCTGGCGATCGGATATCTCAATCGTCCCGAATTGACCGCCGGTGCTTTCGTCCATTTCGAAGATAGAAGTCTTGGATCGGTTTGTTCAAAACGTGTCTATTTGACAGGTGACCGGGGACGCAAGCTGGCTGACGGATCAATCGAATTTCTGGGACGCATTGATCATCAGGTGAAGGTTGCCGGATACCGGATCGAAACGGAAGAGATCGAACAGCGAATTGAAAGCCTTGATACTGTCCGACGTGCGGCTGTTGTTGTTGATCGATCGAGTGGTGATCGCTTAGTCGCCTTCGTCGAGTTGAACGCGAATGCAACCGTTGACACGGTTCGACTGGACCTTCGTGAAATTCTGCCTGCCTACAAACGCCCGGCGATCATCCACGCTCTTGATCGTTTGCCAGTTGGGACAAGCGGCAAAGTGCTTCGCGAGAAATTGTCGCTTCAGAGTGTCGGAAGCGAACGCCCGGTGACGAAGCCGCGAACGGATTTGGAAGCGTTTCTACTGTCACGATTCATGGAAGAATTGAGCGGTGGAAACGGGGCCACGGCGATGTCGATCGGCATCGATGATAATTTCTTCGAATCCGGTGGCACTTCGCTTGGGGCCGCAACCTTGGCGAGTCGTCTGAGTAGCGAGTTGCAGATCAATGTGCCAAGTTCGCTTTTGTTTGACGAGAGTGAAGTTCGTTTAGTTGCGAAACGACTTTGCCAGCTCTATCCGGATAGGGTCCGTAAGCAATTTGGAGAGGCGTCGCTGACTTACGTCTCCGCCGAACCGAATGAAGAGTCGTCAGAGTCTCTACTTGTTTCCTTGACGGGGCATTCTTCGTCGACCCCTATCGTGATGGTGCATCCGCCGGGTGGGATTGTTCGATGTTATCGTGAGATTGCCAAGGCACTTCCCCATGACCAGGGAATGTTCGCCGTTCGTGCACGTGGGCTTTACGGAGCGGAAACGCTTCCGTCGACGATCCAGCAATTGGCAGCCGACTACGCGGAACAGATTCAACAAGCCAATTTAGGGCAACGAATGGTACTGGGCGGATGGTCGCTCGGTGGCGTGTTCGCTTTTGAAGTTGCTCGCCACCTGACCGAACTCGGAATCAATGTGTCTGCATTGGTGTTGCTGGACAGCACCGTTCCTACAAAGAGTGACCCGGATGGACCGTCCGCCGGAATGGACTACGGGATCGATCTTTCGTTGGAGCAACTCGGGGATCTTTCGCCGGACGAACAGTTGCCGTTTTTATACGAACATGCAAGACGGCTTGGTGTTCTCGTTGAATCGCAACCAGAGTTGGTGGTCCAGAAAGTCATCGAAGATCTGCAGCGGTTGTTTTCACACCACGTGAAGCTTTGTCAGGACTGCGAATTGACCGCGATTGACATCCCAGTTCATTTGCTGCGTCCTAAAGAAGTTCCGGGGCAAGCGGACGTTCGGCCAGACCGTGGTTGGTCACGCTGGGCCACATTCGTTGAATCGAAGGTGGTCGAAGGTCACCACCACAGCATGGTCCAAGGTGCAGGCGCCGTTCAAATCGCACAGTATCTGGATTCGCTGACGAGGTAGCGTGGTCAGCTGCAGACGTTACTAAGTCGATCCAACACGTGTCACTCCATCAATGGATCAAGCGGAGCGTAGGTGGTACGGCCAAGGTTTGAAACGACGCAGTGCAAGGCGCCGCCATTGACGCATAGCGAGGTGCTGTCGATCGGAATCACTTCCCAATCGGGCAGTAGCATTTGATAAGTCGTCATTGCATCTGCGAGTGAATCATTCGATGCGGATTGGTATGACGGAACGAGCAGGACTCCGTTCGCGAAGATCACGTTGGTATACGTCGGAAAGCAGCCGTCGAACGGGCGTGGCATCGGAAGTCGCACCACTTTTAATGCTGCTTCATTTGTTTCAAGACGGCTAAGCTGTGTGGCGATTCGGTCCAGTAGTGCTGCATTTGGATCTGAGCCGTCTTCGTATTGACCAACAACGACGGTATTCGAATCGGTGAAACAAAGAAATAAGTCCACATGCTTTGTCTTCTCACCTATCAGCGTGTCTACGAAGACAATCTGTTCGCAGCCGGTGATCCGTTTGATTTGATCTCGCACAAACGACTCATCCAGCCCGTACCGTTGGTTGATCGCAAGTACGTCGCTTGAAACGATGACGATATTGTTTCCATTGGTCAAAATCGTACCGCCTTCCAGATGAATCGGGGTTTCGACCACTCTGGTTTTCCAGTCGCGTTGAAGCTGCTGCGGTAATGCATCTAAAACCATTCGGTCGTCGCGATCGGGACGCGTCAGTTTCGAATCGAACCAGACGGAGGTGCCAAACGCATCTTGAGAAACGATTGGGCCATAGTCACGGAACCACGGCGTTTCGCAATCGGTAATTTGAAACTGTATGTTTTCGACTGAGATTCCATGGTTTTGAAAGGTTGCGCGAGCCTTGTCGAGCGAGTAGGAATTGTCAGCCACCAACACCAACTGTGATTGTCGAGCGAGATGGGATGCGATTTCGACCGCCGCGTCATGAGTCCAGTCGAACATTCCCCAGCCGATCGCGAAACCGTTTTGACGTTCGAATTCAGCGACCATCGTTCCCGCCGCGTTTTGACCGAGTGGAACCAGATCGGTTGCGTTGTCGACTAAGCGACGCCATTGCCAGGGTGATGGATTGACTACGGCGGTCGGCTCAGCGTCGGAAGCTTGGGCAATTGTCGCGAGATCCCTCTGTGCGAACCCGATCGCTTCGATTACACGGTTTCGTGCCAAAAGATGTTTGTTGACAGCCTTGTGATCCATCTGTTGAAGCAGCTCACGCAGGTCTTCAATCGTTGCCGAAACAACTGCATGAGATTCATTGGCTTGCTTTTGTCGCCAAAGCATTTCGGCGAGGATCATCTGAAAGTCGATCGCCAATTCACTTGTGCTGGTGGTTCCGGCGATGTTCTTGCCGGATTCGAGCAGTCTGACTGAGCGGCGAACGTCTTCTGAACCGTCTTTGTCCATCGCTTGCCGGACAAGGCCTAGATTGCACCACGCAATTGCCTGCGCAGTGTGAGGACCATCTTCGGTTCCATAGTGGTCGGTGGCCTTGATCAACCAGCTTTCCGCAGCGGAGAAGTCACCGCGTTGAACGGAAACGCAGCCTAGAGAATTGAGTGCTGCGGCGTGGACATTCCCGTCAGCGAGCGAATTTGAAAGTCGTTCCGCCTTATTGAGTGACTGGGACGATTCATCCAGCGACCCAAGCATCAATTCCAGTTGCCCTTGGTACAGTAACGCCCTCGCGAAATAAAAAGGCAATTCTTGCCGGTTTCGCTCGCTGGCCAAGAAATGTTTCAGCGTTTGCCGAATCTCTCGAAGCAAAAATGTCCATTCTGAACGCGGAGCCGATTGCTTGGCAAGGATTTGGAAAACCGTCCCTTGGCTGCCAAACAGTTCTGTGATTCGCGTTCGAGCGACATCATCTGTTTGTGACAATTGACGTTGTGCCCCACGAAGTTCTCGCTCGGCGGTTTGGAGCCGCTCTTTCACTTCGGTGAGGTGCTGTTCGGAAGCTTTCAGCTCGCTAGATGCTTGATGCAACGACGTCGATCGATTGACAAATGCGATCGACACGCCGATCAAGCAAGTGAAGACAAACGCGATCACCCACTGACTTAGTCGGGGGCGGCGCGGTCGAGGCTTTGATTGAGTTGAGTTAGAAGTGGTCGACAAATCGCGCGGGTCACAGCTGCATGGATCTACCAAGCGGCGGCACGACGGATGCGTTCGCCGCCATTTCAAACGCGTCTAATTGTTTGAAACGGCGGAGAAAGATTTGTTCAACCGAAATTCCAGAAAGGAATCGAAGTCAATCCAAAGTCGGACAATCCGTCTGAGTCGAATTGCCCGATGCTCTTGGGAGTGACAAAAACAGTCGCCTAGTTGTTTTGGAACAGCTGACGAATGCCGTAGGTGAAGAACGTCCCGATACTAAAGTTGGTCAATTCTTCATGGGCCTTGTATCGCAAGATCAACGTGTCACCAGGTTGAACCAGGATGTTTTGTGTGGAATCATTCATCGCCTGTTGCAGGTCAACCATTATGTTGAACGTACGGCCACATGGCATTTTGCGAATGATAAACAACAGTGACGGGCTGGGACCGCCAAGGCCGCTGCGCATGCCACCGCCAGCCGATTGAGATGCCAAGCCTTGTCCTGCAATCGCGAGTGCACCCAAAACATCTAAGTCATAGTCACGTGGTATGAGATATTGCCCGCCACCCAGCAGGCCGCCGGTATAGAACATTTCGGTTTCGCGAGATTCCACCATGACGATATCGCCGTCTTCCAATTCGATATCGGCCGAGCTGAGTTCTGGAATCTGTCCCGGAGGCATACGCAGAGGGATGCGAGTGACGATGGAGTCTTCGACCATCCCATCGGAACATGCCATGCAGTCATCGAACGTGATACCGGTACTCGTTGCGACGTCATAACCCGTCATGACAGGGCTACACGAGCTGGCTGGGCTCATCAATTTCGCGATGATCGCTTGACGGTTTTCTGCTGAAATTCGTGACGTGCGGTAAACGACGACTTCGTTCTTCTCGTTGATACCCGGAAGTCCACCAGACTCCGTCAGCGCGTTCAACACATCGCTTTTGTAAAACGGCAAATCCAGAGTGTAGGCGGCGGACGATTGATCGCTTCGCGCACTTACACCGGTGCTGGTGCTGGACATATTCGTTTCACTACGGAGAACTAAGATGTCGTTCCTCCGTTCTTTCATGATCGAAATGATTGGGACTTCGTCCGTTGGCCGGATGATCTCGCGTTCAAGGTACGCGGCCAAGACTTTCTCGCGGATCTGTTCCAACGTTAGTCCAGCCACTTCGATTGGCGGCAGCAATGGCAGATTGATCACGCCAAGGTCTTGAACCGGAATCGGAAATCCGATTGAAGGCGGAAGCTCGCTTGTCGAGGTGTTGAAGTTTACCGGAGGCGCCGGCGGAACCGCTGCAGGATCAGAATAGGGGAGGATGCCGCGGATATAAACGGCCAGGATATCACCCTGCTGGATGACATATTCCTCGGGGCGTTTGCGTGCCAACAAGACGACCGGGACCGGGACCAAGTCGCTTCGGCTCGCTCCCAGCAGTTCTTTGGGAAGCTGCGTCACCGGTGTACCGGTCATTGGCGTCATCACGCTTGTGCATCCGCTGGAAACCAGCGCCAGTGCCATCACGATTGTGGAACTGAAATAGCGAGCCAGTTGTTTTTTGGTCTTTGACATGACGGTCCCAGCATCCATGCTCAGTTTGTCAAAAATGTCGGAGTTACGATGCTTCGTCAAGTCGGCGAAGCGGAGTTGCGAATTGAAAGCCAGCGTCTAGTTGAAATCCATTCCCGTCGGATGGCCACTCGGTTGACTGTTTTCGGCGGGCGCCGAGTTTTGATCGTGATCGAGATAAACCCACGACGGCGGTTGAACACCGGTGTCCTCTTCGACCGTCGGCGGATGAACCGTGATCGGAATCTCGCCCGGCACTGAGGCGTCATCGATGATGACTTTGTCAATGATCACGTTGTCTTGAACGTGCGACGCTGGCAGAACACTGCTGCAGCAGCTTGCCGCATATTGCGGATCCAGTGGCGCGAATCGCCAGCGATCGACTCCACACGCGACAGCTTGTGCATGTCCGATTCGGTAGCCGTTGAACCATGGCACAGCGGCAGGATACGTGTGTGTGATCGCTTCGCAACTACCAAGCTTGCGTTCAGGAATCGGTGGTGGGCAACCTTCGTTGCCAAGTGCGGTTTCGACAAACGCGGCTTGGAATCCTTCGCGAAAGTCTTTCACGCAAGCGTCATGCGCATGCGCCGCTTCATGGGATGCTTTCCAGACCGCTTTGGACTTTTTGATCGCACGCCGTTTGAGCGACGATCGAAAAGCCAAATCTTGATAGGGTTGAAACGTCGAACGTACAACTTGCGGGAAATAGCACCCGCCACTAATCGTTGGTATCAGTCCCAACAGAATCGTGATCTTGAACGCCAAAGCACGTCGGCGCGGTTTCATCCTTGACAATTGGCTCACAGGTACGCTCCTCGTGACCTACGAAGCTTCGATTGGCTCGCGACGTGTTGCCGCGGCCGATGCAATCTTGGTCAATCCTTTCAACCAAGGGGAGTTTCATCCACTCGACAAGAATTATCGGAAGCCCACCCGTCCAGCACTTGTGGAACCAGCTTGGCCACAACATTGGGTGTAACCGCTACAGCCGGAGAGCGACATCACACCAGCGAATGGCTGTAGGTTCTACGGTGACCTTGCTGCCTAAAAGTCGTGCAACAACGGGGGCAAGTGAATGAATCGGTTGCCTAATTCAGAGGAAATGCGAGTTGGCACCGCGTGGGTTTCCGGGCAATCGGCTGAATCTATTTCGGATCCGAGCGTTCGATTCGATACAAGCCTTACGACCGGTCAGCTGCTGGCGAGCTCGGTTGTTTGATCTCGTATAGCCGGTCAACACTTTCGATCGAGATCGCTTGTGGTTCTTCGCCGGGCCATTGGACCTCGGCACGCTCCACTTTTGTCGCAGGCCCCAAACCAAAGTTCAATTCGACTTGCGATTGACTGAGGTATCCATGTGTTGGCGAGACGAGCTGTGTTTGACGCTTCCCATCAGCGATGACAGTAACCATCGCACCGATCGAATCACGATTGCACCGGGTACCAGTTAAGCGGAAACGCAAATAATGATTCTCGGATACTTGGTCATTTCGAAATACCTTTGGCGTCCCAATGTGATTCGTGATCACCAAATCCATGTCACCGTCGTCGTCAAAGTCACCGTAAGCCGCAGTCCTGCCATCGATCGCTTCGGCAAACGCAGGCCCTGTCGATTCAGATGGCAAATTCGTCAGCTCGTGTTCGGCATCGCGGCCCGCGTTCCAAAACACCTGTGGCGATCGATCCCCGCCATTCACGCAAACGATCTCTGGCCGGCAATCGAGATCTAAGTCACAAAACAGAATGCCATACGATTCGGACGGTTCTGAGGAAGCGTCGAATCCAGTATACGAAGTTGCGTCAACCCATTTCGCACGACGTGGCGGAAGCATGTAGAGCGACTTGGAACCCGTCGCGGGACTCGCGATCGTCAGTGCGAGTGTGCCGTCTTCGCGAAAAATCGCAGCGTCGACTCCAGAGGCCCTGACTCCAGGTTCAGGCTGCATGGCTTGAATTCCACTGGTCGCAGAAGTCTCTGTGAACGTACCGTCGCTTCGGTTTTCAAAGATGTACGACGAGGCTCCGTCGTTCGTTACAACCAAGTCCAATGTCCCATCGCGATTGAGGTCAATGGCGACGATGCCCATGGCAACGCTAAGTGGCTGATCCGTCTGTTCGGCGGAAACTGTCAACCCTGCTTGTTCGGTGACGTCTTGGAAGACGCCATCACCCTCGTTATGGAACAAGACGACGCGACGACGCTCGCCGCTTTCGTTGCTCTCGGTATCGGTTGGGTTGGAACCGCCGCAGACGAACAGATCCAAACGTCCATCGTTGTCATAGTCGACGAACATCGCACTGGTGCTTAGGTGCTGCGTCGAGCCAGCACAATTGGCTGCGACTGTGACGTCATGGAAGGCCCCGTCGTCGTTTCGAAGCAAACGGTTTTCGCCCGATGCGGTCAGGTAGACGTCACGGTCTCCATCGTTGTCATAGTCACCAACAGCGACACCGATGGCGTCCCCGGGAGCATCCATGCCTGTGGCCTTTGTGACATCTTCGAATTGAAACTTGCCATTGCCTCGGTAGAGGCGGCACCCGCTGGAAGTTGCACCACTCTTGGCCGATGAAGCACCGTGGTTTGCGAACAGTAAATCTTGATGTCCGTCGTTATCAAAATCGAATACCGCGACACCGTAGCCAAGCGAAGGAGCGGTTTTTCGGGATAAGTTGGACGGCGTTTGAGGTTCGACCCAGACGCCACATTCGTCGGTGACGTCGATCAAGTTGAGTGGTGGCAACTGGGGTGTCGGAACTGATACCGTTGCGGGACCGCTCGTTGACTCAGCGAGTTGGGGTTCCGCGATCGATGGAGTCTGTGGGACCACGTCCATTTCTTTGGTCAGGTTCAAATAAACGAGAACAAAGATCACGGGGATCATTCCAAAGACGAACACCAGCAAGAATGCTCGCAGGGCCGCACCTGTTGCAGGTTCGGACGATCCTGGGTTGGAACGGCCGGTAGTTGCGTTAGGCGAAGACTTTGGATCGCTCGGATCAAGATTGGATTCGTTTGGCATCGGTTTGGTTGGCGACGAATTTAATCGTCCAATGGCGTCGATGCTGGTTTGTTGAACCAGCGGTCAGTTCCCGTGTCGAAATCAGTTGATCAGCCAAGACCGTAAAGCGGCGTCAGTTTGTTCGTCAGGTACTGAAGCAGTGGCTCGGACGAAAGCGGTTTTCCTGTCGCCTTTTCGACCAGCTGGTCACCGGAGTAACATCGCCCGTGGTAATGCACGTTTTCACGCAGCCATTGCAGAATCGGTGCAAAATCTGCTTTCTCGATCAGGCTTTCGATGTTGCCTAGTGATTCCGAGGCGGCGTCGAATAATTGCGCCGCGGCAAGATTTCCGAGCGTATAGGTGGGGAAGTATCCGATCAGGCCAGCGCTCCAGTGCACGTCTTGAAGCACACCGTCGGCATCAGATGGCGGCGTGATCCCAAGACTGGATTGATATTGGGCATTCCAAGCTTCTGGCAAATCGTCGACGGCGAGCTCGCCAGCGATCAAAGCTTGCTCCAGCTCAAAACGAATCAGAATGTGCAAGTTATACGTCGCCTCGTCTGCTTCGACGCGAATCAAGCTGGGCCGGATCTGGTTGACCGCGCCATAAAACTGATCATCGGTCAAATCGTCGATCACGCCGGGAAAGGTTTTCTTGACCAGAGGAGCCAGCCAAGTCACAAACGCGCGGCTTCGTCCGACTTGGTTTTCCCACAGACGTGATTGTGATTCATGCATGCCTAGCGAAACAAAGCTGCCCGGCGGCAATCCAAACCAATCCGCTCGCAAACCTTGTTCATAAAGTCCGTGCCCCGCTTCGTGAAGCGTCCCATACAAACCGCTGGGCAGCCAGTTGCGTTCGTATCGGGTTAAGATTCGGCAGTCATTTGGACCTAGTGTCGTGCAAAACGGATGGCTGGTTTCGTCCAGGCGACCACTGTTGAAATCAAACCCGACCGCTTCTGCAACCGCACGACTGAGTCGCCGTTGTCCGTCGATTGCAAAGTCACGTTGCAGCGGTGTGACGTCCGGTTGGATCGGAGCATCGGCGACCTTGGCGATCAGTTCGCTTAGCCGAGTCTTCAGGTTGCTGAAGACAGGTCCGAGCAATTCGATTTTGGCATCGGGTTCGTATTCATCGAGCAGTGCCTCGTAAGGCGTTTTGTCGCTGCCTTCTGCCATCCGCTCGCCAGCTTCACGTTTGAGCGTCACGATCTCGTTCAGCGTCTCTTTGAACATCGCAAAGGAATCTTCTTTGCGGGCGCGATCCCAGACCTGTTGGCCGCGAACGGTGATCGCGCTCAGACGCGACACAAGCTCGATCGGTAGCTTGCGATCACGGCGGAAATCGCGTTGCAGTTCACGGATCGTGGCTGCGGTGTCGCCTCCGGGATCCAGGTCGCCAGACTGTTCGGCAAGTTGATCGAGCTGTTCGCCGTAAGCCGCGTCAGTCCGCAATCGGTGCACTGTTGAGCGCAATGCGCTGACCTGATCGGCGCGGTACGCACCGCCCTCTGGCGGCATCCCGGTCCGTTCGTCCCATTCCAGTGCGTCGGCGGCCGATTGGAACAAGGCAGCCTGTCGCGCCGTGTTGCAAACGGATTGGAAAAGTGATTCGTCGATCGTCATCGTTGGGTCGCTAGTTTCGGTGGTCGTTGGAATCGCGTCGAGTCTGCTGAGCAACAGTTGTAAAGCATGGGACAAGCTTCGGCGACGGGACGGTTACGGGGCGCAGTCCGCTTTGCCAGGCATCGTCGCAACGCATCTGGCAGTGCTGGGGTGAAGTCAAGGATTTCGCTGGTTCAAGAGAAAAAATTGCCCAACGGCAGCGCCGTAGTGGACGAAGCGATGAGTCCCTGCTTCGGGCTTCGCAATGCTTGGTTGCACTCATGAGCCGCCTTGGCGATAGCCAGCGGTTGAGTGGTTCTGTTCTGCATGCGGCATTATCGCCGCATGCAGGGCCCCGAAAATCGCCTGAAGGCTAGACTCCAGCGGGGGGCGTCATGCCTATGCAAAGAGCGACTTCACTTTGTCATCGATCTCTCGCAGTGCGTCCGCGGGCAACGCGTGCGACTTCAGCGTTTCGGTAATTTGTGTGGGACGG
>PPHI01000065.1 GCA_002901265.1 Rhodopirellula baltica
TCGTCGGCGGTGTCAGGTGGTTGTCTCACCAACAAAGTATGTCATGTCATCGCTCGACGCGCAACTCCGCCCAAAGCCCCTGGTTGCCCTATTGTGACTGCGCAAATTCCGTGCCGAACAGTATTGTACCTGACACCTTTTCGCTATGGCTGGTAAAGAACTTCGTGGTTGTGAACGGTTTGTCGACATGTGGGCCCTGCCAGGCGTGCATGCGAGCAATGTCGAATTGTTGCAGCGGTTGAAGACGGCCGACACGAATCACTTCACCAAGAACATGGATTGTGTTGGCACCGTCAACACGCTGGACCAAGAAACTGGCGATTGGGAGAAGACGCATCTGATCGGACTTCGGACTGATATCTGGAAACCCGACGACGAAGAGATGCACAGTTGCCTGGAAGCGATGAAAGACAAACGTCGCAGTGAAGTCAAACGCTCGATCAAACGCAGCGGGCGGCTGAACGAAAAGCAAAAGTCACGACTCGAAGAACAACTCGCCGACGACGACATCATGCAGATGCAAAGCGGCGATATCCGTACGCGTCGTCTGGTCCTCAAGTTGTTTCGCACCACCGGTGAAAGCGTCCGTTGGTGCGGAACCATCGAAGAGATCACCGCAACCGAAGTTCATAATTCGATCGGCACCGGCAAAACGTTGCTGACCATGGCAGTGATGCTGGCCCGCAACGAATACGTCACCTACGTGCAACAAAACCATCGCACGTTCCGCATCCCGTCGATCTTCAGCTTCTGCTACCACAGCGACGACCAAATGTGGAACGTGATTCTGCGTCGACACTGGTTGTCGATCGGGGCCGACTTCGAAGTCGAAGTCGACGGCCAAGGCATCGGTGAAATCGATGGCAAGCTGTTTTCCTTCGGCAGCGACAGCCACCTCGTCTTCGATCCCCATCCGCTTGTTCAACAGCGGAACTTCATGAATCTGATCACGCTGTTCGCGGCATCAGTCGGTTATCACAAAGCCATGCGGCGCAGCGTCGACCGGCGGATCGAAGCGGCCCTCGAAGGCAACTCACATCTGAACGTGCTGCAGAACGAAGAGCTGCGGCTACGCCAAAACGGCCGCGCTGCGGCTTAGCGGCCTGTCGACCGCCGCTTACGCATCGAGCCCTACGTCCCAAAACGAACGCAGTAGCTTGATCCTGCGTGACGGCAACGCTGGCGTATAGACGCTGGCATACAGACGCTTTCGGTGTGCCCATCACTCTTTGAGAAGTTTGGCGGCTCGCGACGCGTTGTACTCGAGATGAAAGATCTTCCACGGCTCTTTGCTCGTGTTGACACTTAAAATCCAATCGTCGACGACAACATTTCGAAGCTCGCCGCCTGATTTAAGAACGACTCCTTTCGAAACGAGCTTCCCGGCCTGCAGACGTTTTTCGAACTGCTCCAGAACGCCAGCGACAACGCTCATTGGAAAATCAACATTGGCTCGCTTGTTCCAATCATTCGCGAATTGGGCACGCTGAGCCAAATGAATCGTTGCCGCACCAATTGGCTTTCCGTCCGGCCCGATCGCGTTCGGATTTCGAGCTATCTCCCACTTCCGTTTGCCAACGCGAAGATGAATGGTACTGGGAATTGTCGTGCCAGGAATCACCGGGCCGACCTCTTCAACCGTCCACCAAATCTCTTTCTTGATGGCCCTTTGGCTGCCACCGCGTTTCAAGAAGCTTTCCAAAGGCCGCTTGATTTGATTCACCCAGTCTTTCATTTTCGAACTGAGATTTTCGACCGGAATGGAATTCAATGCGGCGTAAAGTTTTTCGAACCAGGGGCGAACCTGCTTCGCGAACGCATTGTTCTGACGCGCCAATTCGATCGCTTGGCGAAGACGCCGCGAATAACGAGGCAACTTCCCGACCTTCGCCAAGTCGCCGAGATAGGGGATCACACCAAGTCCGCTAAGCCCCGCGCCCAACCAGTCGCCGCGTCCGAGTGAGATCACCACGTTCGCGCTGTCCGCAAATGGCGTTGGCTCAAAAATGCCAATGATGTCGAGCGTCAGCTGAACCACGTCCAAGACGAACTCTTTTTCTTCAGGAGTCAGACTTCGTTCGTCGCGAACCACACCAGGCGTGGCATAGCTCGCATTCGGCGGAAGGACGATCTCGGCACGCCGCTGGGCGGTAGGATCCCCAAATGAATAGCACATTGGTCCTGGTACCCGATTGTTTGCCATCACCGTGGCTCCTTCATCATCGTAAAGGCTGTCTGTTTCCGCAGAGATTTACCAGCGATCCATCTTAGCAAACCGCACTTGGTAGACAGTACCACTTATCCTGTCAGAATACTTGTCAGGAGGATGATCTATGGACTGTCGAAAAATTTGTTGTGTGTTGCCCCTGTCATTGATGCTCGCTTCGTTGCTGACGTTGTCGTCGCTTGCGCAGCCACCAACGTTGAACGAACCGACCGGAACGGATCCGATAGGAACGGAGCCACTCGAATCGGAGCCGGCAAATCCAGAGGCCGCCGAAGGACAAGACGCCCCCGATCCGTCGGCTGTAAACGAAGCGTTAATTGCCGGGATCCGACAACAAATCGAATCGATCGTCACGCAACAAAAGTCAGCCGCGACACGTCTCGAAGATCTTTCCGCCGCCAAGCTGGAAACCGAACAAACCTTGCAGCGGATCAAGGACACCGGCCTGAACGAAGATCCGCCGTATTCGATCATCCTGCTGGACGAAATCAACGACAACTTGAAAAGCGAGCGTGAACGCCGCGAGTTGTTGGAAGCGAGCATCCTGACCGCTCGTGAAGCGGTCGAAACGGCACGTGTCGAACTCGAAGATCACAACCGCGAACTCAGGCAACTCAAAGAGCAACTCCCCGAAAATGATGGCCGCCTGGTCGTTGCCCGAACGCGCGTTCAACTTGCCGAAGAAGTTCTTTCCCTGCGCCGCCAAGAACTTGCCATCGAAGAGGCAACCGAGCAACGTCGGAAACTGAAAACGGAATTCGAACAACGGCGTCAAAGTCTCGTTGCCAGTCACATCACGTTCACTCGATCGGAACTGAACGAACAGCTAGCCGAAATCAAAGTCCGCGAGAACGAATTGAAGCGTAGAAGCTCACGTGTCAAATCAGAAGCTAACTACGCGGAAAATCGCTGGATGCAAAGTCGACAAGACCTCGACTCGTCCCCTTCGCCCGACCCGGTGCTTCGTGAACGAGTCGAAGCGTTGAAATCGGCGCAACAGTCGACAGAGTTGGAAGGCGCCGTCATCAACCAACGACTGCAACGTCTGCCTTGGATTCGTACGTCATGGGAACGGCGTTTTCAATTGCTGCAAGGCAACGTCTCGCGAAACGATCGTCGCGATTGGTCGGACGAAACACATCAATGGCTGGAAACACTTGATCGTGAACGACGTGCCCGCGAATTAAAGCTCGACGAAGTTCGCACGTCACTTGGCAACCTGTCCGGCCGATTAGAAAACCGTGGCGAGCTCGACCCGCAATTGGTCCGCTGGATCGAAGAGCATCAAGCATCACTGAATCGTCAGATCACAATCTACAACGACAGCTTGATTGCGATTCAAAACGCCGCCGGCGTGCTTGGAAATTTACTTCTTCAACTTGAGGGTGGCCCGAAACGCACGTTCGGCGAATGGGTCGCCGACAGCTGGATCACGGTGCAGCGGTTTTGGAATTATGAATTGACCAATGTCGAAGACACATCGCTTACGGTCGGCAAAATCGTCAGCACGTTGTTGTTCGTCTTCTTCGGTTACTTTGCCGCGCGACTGATCAGCAGTTGGCTGGGGTCACGATTGCCTAAAGTCGGCGTGGACGAAGCCGGGGCGCATGCGATCGAGTCATTGTCGTTTTATATCTTGCTGATCACGTTCGGATTGGGAGCGTTGAAATATGCGAGTGTACCGCTGACGGTGTTCACGTTCTTGGGTGGCGCGATCGCGATTGGCGTCGGCTTTGGCAGCCAGAACATCTTGAACAACTTCATCAGTGGACTGATCCTATTGGCCGAGCGTCCGATCAAAGCTGGCGACTTGATCATGGTCGATGACACCTACGGCAACGTCAAATCCATCGGTGCCCGAAGTACCGTCATTCGTACCGGAGAGAATCTGGACATCATCATTCCCAACAGCAAGTTTCTTGAAAACAACGTTGTCAACCTAACACGGCGTGATGACCGCTTGCGTACGTCGATCAACGTGGGCGTCGCTTACGGTTCGCCGCTGGAACGCGTCATCGAGCTACTCGAACAAGCCGCCGCCGAACACGAGTCAGTTCACGAGCGTCCCAAGCCTTTTGTTTGGTTCAATGACTTTGGAGACAACGCGTTGGCGTTTCAGGTCCATTTTTGGATCAACGCCCGGACCGTCGTTCAACGTAAGAAAATCGAAAGCGAAGTCCGCCTTGCGATCGATCGGCTATTCCACGAAGCGGGCGTCGTGATCGCATTCCCACAACGCGACTTGCACCTGGACAGTAACCGTCCAATCGAGATCAGAATGGTCGACCCGAGAAACTAAACGGCTTTGAAAACGAAACGGTATTGAACCATAACAATCACTCCGCCGTTTCCAGCTTGGCTTCTAATTCGCGAAGCTTCTCACTCAGTCGTTTGATCTCATCCTTAATTTCAGCCTTGCTGCTGTCGGAGCTCTCGTCTGCAGCCTCCGCTTTCGATGGTGCCCCTTTCGACGGAGCAGGGAAGTCTTGCTCGAGTGCCAACACGTCGACTTCTGGAGGTGCGGGCAGTTCGTCGACAACTTCCGCTGGTGCCTTGTTGGTCACGTTTGCGTTTCCCAGCCTGCCAAACATAGCACCGAACCCGCCGAGCAATGATCCTGCTTCACCGCTATTGCCCGACGCAGCAGCGGCATCGGACACAGCAGCTTTGTTGGGATCGATCGAAATTTGGACCAAGTCATCTTGGCGAATCACGCCGAGTTCATAAACGCCATCGATCATTGCCAGCTGCTTTTCAAGCGTGACGCCGTCGGCGACCATGCGACCGTCAAGACTAATGATCCGGTCACCGGCACGTAGACCATTGGACACACCGACTTCATTGGGAGCTAGCGACTTGATCACGACCCCGCGCTGGCCAGAATTGACTGCAATCTCGGCCCCCAGCGCAGCGATGTTATCGGGTTGCGATATCGTGCGACGTGGCGTTTGCGATGAAGACGATTGAGTATCGATTGAAGGCGCCGGGAATAGCGTCCCGGAGGGTTCCAAGGACGTGCCGATCTCTGGAGAATTCAATTCGCTTGGCGATGCCACGTTCGCTGCACCAGACTTGCCAACCAAACGGATTTCGATGTCCTTAACGACACCGTTCTGTCCGACCCGAAGTGTGACCTGATCTCCGGGCTGATAGCGGCGAAGCTCATTTGCCAACACGTTGATCGACGGTGTGACCGCACCATTGAGCATAAAGATGTAATCGCCTTCGCGAAGTCCCCCTCGATTCGCTTGCGAGTGAGGCAAAAATCCGGTGATTTGAACTCCAGAGTACTGTCCCGCGCGAGCGTTCGAACCAGTGATGCCGATCGACGCTTGGTCACCATCGTTTTGATCCATTGACTGCAAAACCGACGCGCCGAACGCCTGTTGGACACCTCGATCAACGTTGCCGCGTCCGCGTGGCGTTTGAAGATTCGGATCTGGGTTGCTCGGTGGTAACGCGGTTCGGGGCGCAATCGGGCTAAACGTCGGACCATCCCCTCCGGCGGGGTTCCGATAGCGTGATGAGGGGTTGGCGGGTGCCGGCGTGCCGGGGTTGGGCTGATTCGGTGCAGTCCGGTCGGTTGCCGGATTGGCACCGGGACGCGGCTGTTGCTGATTTTGCAACTGGACGCTGATTCGTTCTCGCAAACGCTGGATCAAGCCTTGGCCCTGTGCTTGGGAATCGGCCCCAAACACAATTGCTGTCAAAATACCGGAGGCGAGGATAGCCTGTTGCGAACGCTTCATGGAATCGAAAGGAGTTGAAAGTGCGAGTGGGGATCGACCTAGTTCATCATAAGCACGCACCCACCCAGAAAACAGAGTCTTGTGGCCAAGCGGTGCTGTTGCGCGGCCGGAGAGCCACAAAAAATAGGGCAAACGATGTCCGATAGGCCGATCGGGGTTGCCGTCATTCAATGACAAACGCTATGCCCCATTTAGGAAGCCGGACGAACTTGAATCAAAGTTGTGATTTTTCAACAAGTGTCTCGGCAAGCACCTGATTCCACTCACCAAGTGATATCGGAGCCTAGTATGGCCAGCGGATGGATCCAGCCCAAACAGTGTCGCAATCTTCTTGTGCTCGTCGAATCAGTGACCGCACCCTTGTTGATCGATCATGCGGCTCCCGTTTGTTTGGAAGTCGACATCGATGTCAGCATTCCGGTGCCCTGTGACAACACACGCGCCGCCGACTTGATCACAGCGATCAGCCGTCAAGCACTTGAGGCGATGCCCGATGGCGGCGACTTAATCATCACCGCTTGCCGCACCGAAAACGGCATCGAACTTGAAATTGCTGACAGCGGAATGGACAGCAAGCATCGCGAGCGTTCGTTGCCGATCGCGGCCGCCGCCATTGGCGCTGACCTGACTTGGCAAAACTGTCCTCAAGGCGGCGTTGCTGTCACCATCTGCTTTCCAGCCCAATCGGCGCAAAGTCGACTGGCCGCGTGATCGCATTGGCGAGTATGAAGCGACTTGTCATCGCAACCACTCCGCAGCCCATTTTTGTCGTAGTCAACAGTGTCCGGATTCAACCTCGCACCACTTCCCATCAACAAGATCATTGTCGGGGGCGCATGCGTTGCCCTGATTTTGATCGGGATGTCGTTGATCCCAGCGCAACAAGCTGACTACGAGCGACTGCCGCTTTTGGGCGACCGACAATTCAATCGGGCCGAATTAGACGAACTCGAACTGGCTTTCAGCGAAGCGGGTTTGAAATCCTACGAACGACGAAGCGGGCAACTTTGGGTCGCACCTGAAAAAAGGTCAGAGTTCCTCGCCGTCGCGCAGAAATCCGGCGCACTTCCGATCGACCTTTTGGAACCCACCACCGAAGCGTCAAGCGGATTGGAACTGTTCGAATCCAGCATCCAACAGCGTTCTCGGTTGCAATCGCACAAGGCTCTTCAGTTAGGCACGAAACTGCGCGCGTTCCCCGATGTCGCCTGGGCATCCGTCACGTACGACCAACAGCTACTTGGCGGCTTGCAACAGGAAACCATCCAGTCTGCGAGTGTGGTGATCATCCCCAGCAATGAAAAGCCTCTGTCGCCGAACCGGATCGACATGATTCGCCAGTATGTCGCGGGAGCCTATGCGGGGATGACTGTCGAACAAGTCACCGTCACGGACACAACGGCGATGGAGTCTTACAACGGTAAAATTGACGAAACCAAACGCGCCCAACGGCACTTTGAATACGAGATGGAACAACGCCTGACCGATTTGTTGATCGGATTTGGCAACGTCCGGGTTGCCGTGATGCATTCGCCTGGCGAACCCGATGACCCCACTTCGGTCCAGCCACGGATCTCGATCGCACTATCCGAAGCCCAGTTCCACATTCAGTGGGCTCGTGACTTTCGATCTCTCCATCATGATGCCGAAGCAATCCCTTGGCCTTCGAAAGAACAACTCGCCAGTGCCCGCGACCGTGTGATCGCGAATGTCAACGAAGTGCTTCGCCCACTCGTCGGAAGCCACGTGGACGATTCGCGAATCCATATTTGCAGCTACCCTGACTCGATTCCCGCCGAGCAGTACGCGACACCACCGCACGAACCGTTCTCGCTCGCCAACGCACAATCGATCGCGTCAAACAATGTCCCGTTGACCGCGTCGATCATTGGCTTAGCTCTAATAACACTGTTTTGCGGTGCGGCCGCCCTGCGGATGCGACTGCGGGTGACCGACCCGTCGATCGCCGCAAAACACTCGATCGCAACCAGCAAGCACACCTCATCAAGACCTCGATCGGAAAACGATCGTCAACCTGATGCCACGACGATTCGTGAAGACTTGACCGAATTGATCGAGGCCAATCCCGAACTGGCTGCCCAAATTGTCCATCGCTGGATGGCAGACGCCGCCTAGTCACCCTATTCAATCGGATGCATGCCTGTGCCGAACGACTTGGCAGGAAGCGTCTGAAACAAACAGCGATTGAAATAACATCAGGGTCTGACCCCAGAGTTGATGGAGCAACTCATGCACGACATTGAAACCGACGAACGGTGCCTCGCCACTCGACAGATCGCCATCCTGTTGCAATCCCTGCCGGCACGTACCCACCGCGTCTTGGTCGGGCAATTGGATCAAGACGACAAGCACGAAATCAATCAACAACTCGAACTGTTGGGTGATGCCGACCCGCTGGAGCAATACCGCGTGATGAAGCGGTTGCGCGAACAATTGAAGGCCGGCACGAGCGATGCCGAACGCGTTGAATCGGAAATCCAAGACGAGATTCAAATCGGTCGCGCACGTGTTTCTCGAAAACGACGTAACGGCAATTACCGCCCGTCGGAACGTCCAACAATGACGAACGAGGAATCGGCGTCCAATCGGATTTCGTCCGATCAAATGGCGCCGGGTGAACAAGACGATTCCGAACCAGTCTATCAGGTCAGTTCCATCCGGCTGTCAGACTTTTACCAGTCCCAAGCCGTTGGTGTGATGCCGGCATCGGCACTGTTCGGCGGCATCAACGATGAAGATGCCGAACCGGTTCGTTTGCCGATCCGTTCGGCCCCCACCCCATCACGTGTCACACAACATCGCGATGGATCGAATCGACAAAAGTCGACTGCAGGTCTATCTGCGACCGAAGCCGAGTTGATTCAACGGGTCGACCAATTTCTTCAGCAACTTTCGCCCAGCGATTTGTGCCGCGCCCTCGCGATGGTCACGACACGACAAGCTTTCTTGGTATTATGCGGACTTCCTAACGAAAAAGCGGAAACGGTCTTGGGGTTGCTGCCACGTCGGAAAGCCAAACAGGTTCGCAATGACATGCGAACGTTAGGCCCGTTGCAACTGTCCGATATCGACGCCGCAAAACGCAAGCTGGCCGAAGTCGCCTTGGAACTGCAGTCCGAACCGCTGTCCGTGGCGGCTTGAACGCGTCCAATCATCGGGCCTGCTGAATCCACCAACAACGAATAGGCAACTCCATTGGTCGGATCTCGAATCCTTGCGGCAGGCGCATTTTTCTTCCTCGCGATTTTCGTTGGCGGGATGCTTTATCGTGGCCCCGCGCCGCTGGCAAGCGATGCTGATCCATCGGTCCCATCGGCGGCACGGATGCGCGAGAACCTGAATCACTTGCTCGGCGTGCCGGCCCAGCAACACTCTGCCGGTTCGCCCGAAGGCGTACAGTTTCGAGACCGTTTGCAGTCCTACCTTGATGGCGTCGGTGCTCAGACGACTCGCATCGATATCCCGTTCGATTTGGAAAATCAAAGCTGGCACCCAAGCGACCGTATCAAGCTGTTGCCGGAATCCCCGACGCTGCACAACTTGCTGGCGACTATTCCGGGAAAATCGCCCGAACTGGCTCCGATCGTGATCGCGACCCACCACGACTCCTGTCCCTGGGGTCCAGGCGCCGGCGATGCCGGCTCTGCCGTCGTGGCCCTGGCCGAGTGCGCGCGGCTTCTAGGACAATCGCCCCCACAGCGGACAACCCATTTCGTCTTTAGTGATGGTGAAGAGTTTGGTCTGCTTGGCGTTCATGCACTTTTTGGCCACAACGCTTTGCCGATCAATGACCCGGCATTCGTCTTGAATTTTGATGCGCGGGGAACACTCGGTGGCGTCCCCATGTTCGAAACGCACGACAACAATGCCGCATGGGCCAACGCGATCATCAACGATTTGGCATTCCCTAAAATCACGACGTCGCTCGCAGTACTGGTTTACCGCACCTTGCCCAACGCCACCGATTTCGACGTCTATCGTAAAAACTTTGGTTGGCCTGGATTTAACTACGCAACCATCGGTGGTGCCTATCACTACCACACGCCGCATGACACGCCAGAAAACGTCAGCGATCGAACGCTTCAACACATGGGCAACCACGTCGCCTTCATGCATCACGCGATCGATCGGCTGAGCAAGGACGAGTTACAAGCGATTCGGGATCAAACCACATCACAGCCAAGCAACGCCGTCTTCTTCGACGTGCTCGGGCTGCACGTCTTCATCATGTCCTCGGCAACACAGGTTGTTTTGGCGGTGATCGGATTCTTGGCGGTTTGGTGGCGACCGCTGCGAAATGGCATCGGCAATGCATTGATTACTGTCTTGAAGATACTGCCGGTCGGTTTGCTGCTGATTATCGCCAGCGTCATCCTAGGGTTCGTCACCATTGTCGTCTTGAAACAGACCCCGTATCACAGCCTGCGTTACACGCCCGTCGATTTGGAAGCAGGGCTGATCACGATCGCTGTCACGACCGTTGCGATCACGCTTCTGGCCGAAGTGTTACTGAAACGTGTCTTTCGATTCTCGGCCGAATTTGTCTTTGCCGACGCCGTCTGGATGATCGTCTCAACGCTCGGCCTTGTCGCCGCGTTTTTCCTCCCAGCCGGTGCCTACATTTTAGTCTTCCCCGTCCTAGCGTACGGAATCGTCGCGGTGATTGCGCCTCGCCAATCACTGGCCGCATGGTTCGGATGGTGTGTGATGGCCTTGATCGTTGGACCGGTGTTAGTCTTGTTGGTCCAATCGATCGGCCCTTGGAAGCAACCGATTTACGCGGTCATCGCGGGCTTGCTGTGTGTACCGATGGCAGCCGTTTGGTTTGCTTCGCACAAGTTTGCTGATCCTATGATTGAACCGGATCCATCATCATGACGAAACAGCTCTCCGGCTGGAAACGCAGATTGTTCGTAGCTCTCCGAGCTGCGGTGGTCGCGTATTTGGTGATTTTGCTCGCGATGGTACTTCTCGAACCACGGCTGTTGTTCCCCGGCGCCTATCGTGAAGTCACTCCGGCGGCAACGTCACTGCCAACCGCATGGTCCTACACGGCGGCCGATGGAAGCGAGATCGTCGGCCAATTGATCGAACACCCTGATGCCGAACGCACGGTGCTGTTCCTGCATGGCAACGCAACCTATGCGAGCCGTCAAGTTGCCTGGGCCGAACAGATCAGCCGCCTATGGAAAGCCAACGTCTTGGCGGCCGAGTATCGCGGGTTCGTTGACGACCAGCTGACTCCAGGTGAAGCCAACCTGACCGCCGATGCGATCTCAGCGTTCGATGCCCTCCAAAAGCATTATGGCTTGAACCCGCAAGACATCATCGTCTACGGCCGCTCGCTCGGCGGCGGGTGTGCAGCTGCGGTTGCCGCAGAACGTGAGATCAAACACTTGGTGCTTGACCGAACCTTTGATTCGGCAGCCAACGTTGGGGCTAGACGGTATCCGTTCATCCCAGTGCATCTGTTGATGCGCAACCCGTTCGATTCAATGGAACGGCTGCAATCGTATGATGGCACACTGGTCCAGGTGCACGGGACGAACGATTCAATCGTCCCATATCCCAATGGCCGTCATCTGTTCGAAACACTGACGACCGTCGACAAGTATTTTATACGCTTGGAGCCATTCGACCATCTGGATCCGATGAGCGACAAAACCTTGATGGACATCCTTGGCTATCTGTCCAGCCAGGACGAAACATCTGCAGAATTGTCACTCACTGATTGAGCAGGTCAATCATGAACGGGTCGCTCAATCGAGCGGCTGTTCTTCGAAATCAGTCGGCGAGACCCAACCGGCCTTTAACTTTTCGCCCGCCATGTAGCGTTCATAAAAGTGGTCGGTCGCCGGCGAAGTGTATTGGTACTGGTCGAAGAGATCGCCGTTACCAAACATGCGTGGGTCGCCCTGGCTTTTCAGTTCCGATTCCATCTGTTCACGCAACTTCGCCAATCGTTCTTCGTTGTCCGGATTGGTGGCCAAGTTGTCAACACAGTCTGGGTCTCGGCCGACATGATAAAGCTCCTCCTTGGCACGCTTGCCAAAACAAAGTCGCCAAAACGTCGATGCGGTTCCGCTGCGACGCAAATCCAACACATCGGTTTTGGTCGGTCCGCCGTCGCAATTCAAATAGCCTGTTTCTGGATTACCACCAGGCCAACGGTCGACCTCGTAGTTGCGAATGTACAGCCAATCGCCGTGCCGGATGCCACGAATCGGATAGCCGCCCTGGTTGGGACGTCCAATGTCGTGCCGTTCTTTTCCGACCAAGACATGGTCACGGCCGGCGACGGGCCCATCGGCGGCAAAGATGTCAAACAAGTCCTTCCCCGTGATCGATTGCATAATCGGGCCCGACTCGCGAATCCCCGCCGCCTTTAAAAACGTCGGCGCAAGTCCCGCGAAGTCCACAAAGTCATCAACGCTGCGTCCGGAATGCTCGATCCCGGCTGGCCAACGAATCGCCAACGGAATGTGATTCGATTCGTCATACGCTTGTCCTTTGGCACGGGGAAATGGCATGCCATGATCACTCGTCGCGACAATCAAGGTATTGTCCAGCTGGCCAGCTTGTTCGAGCTGTTCCAGAATGCGACCCAAGTGATTGTCATAGTGCTCGACTTCGACGGCATAGTCCAACATGTCATTGCGAACCGTTTCGTTATCTGGCCAATAGCTTGGTACATGGTCGATGTCCGACGTTTTCTTTCCCATCCGCACACCAGCCCCGTATTCATACCCGCGGTGTGGTTCGGTGGTTCCATACCAAAACGCCCACGGTTTGCCGTCGGGGACATCAGTAAGGAAATCGCCAAAATTGCCCGCGTAGTCGTTGTTGGAAATCATCTTTGCAGGCGGCTGTGCCTTGCGTTTGGAGTATCCCTTTCCTGTGATCGCCCGGCGATTTCCATCGGCGTCATCGGCGTAGCCAGGGCCCCAGCCTTTCCCGGTAAATCCGGTGAAGTAGCCATCGGCAGCCAAACGTTCGACATAGCCACCGAACTTGGCGGGAAAGAAACACATGTGGTTGCCAGCCTGTTCCAACTGCCACGAATATCGCCCCGTCAAAATGATCGCACGCGATGGCGCACACTTGGCGTTGGGTGTGTAGGCGTTGTTGAACAGCAAGCCTTCTTTTGCGACACGATCAAAGTTCGGCGTGTTAACCCAAGGACATCCATAAGCACTCGCATGCCCGTACGACCAATCATCCGCGATCGCGATCAGAATGTTTGGCCGCTCGATCTGGTTACCAGGCTCATCTGCTGCCTCGTCTGCGGTCGCTGGCGAGCGGAGCAGGGGACTGGTCAAGAGACACAGTCCAAACAGTAGCGATGCCCAGCGATAACGCATCGACGGGACATTGGGTGATAAGAATCTCATCAGCAGGCTATCGGTTCGGCGGGGGTGGGGAAGGTTGGCAAAGTCCACCACCAGGATAGCCGATCACGATGCGAGCCGTATTAGGAATCCGAATCCGACGACTTGCCTTTGCGGGCACGACGTTTTTCGACGAGGTCTTTGATCTTCGCTTCGCGTTGACGCAACTTTTTGACGCGTGCTTCGTATTTGGCCTCGCGTTGCTTTAGCGCCTGATAGCGCCGATTGATCCGTTCGGCGGCTTCGCGAATGCGTTGCTTCTTCTGTTTCAGCTTGTCCCGTTCGTCGGCCGACAAATCCGGGTTTTGCAATTGCCGATCAAGCTCGACTTCACTGGCAACGAGTGCCTCGTCATCAGCCAATTGCACTTCGGCGGCCTGTTCTTCGTCTTCTTCCAACTCGTCACGACGAAGCAGCAGATCCGGTGACAGGAAAATCGCGTTCGCGACAATCATCATCGATCCGAACGTGATCATGCCAAGGAACATTGCGATCCCGCCGTGGACCATTACCGCGATCGCCAGCACGACCGGACGCGTGACGCGTGGCCATACCAACGCACAATAAAACACTTCCCAGAACAGCGTCACATTCGACAATGCCGAAATGATCGCGGGATAGCGTGACAGCCACGTCATGTTGATCGACTGGTACTCGTAGTTCGAAACCGCGTACCAAACCGCCAATCCGTTCCACCAGGTCTCGCCACGCGCTTTCGACAATCCGCCGAACAGATAGATCACGCATAAGTGCAACTGCAACAAACGCGTGCAAATGTTCGCCGCAACACTGGCGGTCGAATCGGGAAACAGCCAAGCCAGCCGTCGTGATGTTTCAATTCGGTCGCCCAAGCGAGTCCGAATGATTGCGTCCAAAGAGTACTTGGCACCACAGGGTGCGACGGCCAAGTACATCGTGATGTAGGTGACGATTTGATCCAGGCCAAACAACGCGCCCGTCAATCGATGCAGGTACATCAACTGCAAAAACAACGTCAGTGGCACGGTGATCCGCGTGAGCAATCCGACCGCCATCGCCGCCGTCACGAACAACGTGAATCCGTGGTGGGCATAGAGCAAACCTGGACTGTCGATTCGCCATAAATAGCTTCGTGCCCAGTCGCGATTTCCAAACGCCCCATCGTGCAATTGCTGGGCCATCTCGTTGCTGATCCAACCGTTCGGGCCGATGAATTTGAGCAAGCTTCCGGCCAGCACCAGATGGCAATACAGCAACATCACACCGGTTGCGATCCGCATCACACACAGCAAATGCGGTCGACGCGGTGTGAACCAAAAACGTTCCCAGGCATCACCCCACTTCGACAGCGATTCCTTATAAGAACCGGCTGCCGCGGAATTGTTTTGGGCAACGGTTGTGCCGGACGTCCCTCGCGTCATTGCGATTCCTCCGCTGCCGAATCTGTTTGTGGAACCGGTATGACTTCGGTCGAAACCTGCTCCGCGTCTTCCACCGGCACCGGTGCGATTTGATCAGAGAACACCGGCTGGTCTAACAGAATCCTGTAAAGCCGCTCGTCGCTTAGTTCGATGGGCTCCGCTTGATAGTTGGATAGCGAAGGCAAGCCATGTTCGATGCGACGCAGTGCGACGTGTCGCCCACCGTTTTCGTGTTGCAAATGATCGACCAACGACTGCCGAATGAACTCATATCGGGCACGTCGCTGTTGCCAAAGTTCTGCGGCCGCGCGATCGGTTTCGAACATGTCATCCGGCGGTCCGGGCGGCCAGTAGCTCGCGTGCAAGAACTCTGCCAGCATGAAATGCCGGTGATACAGCAACCTTGGCCATTGCTGTTTCAAATCGGGATACAGCTGCTCTGAAATCGACTGGTCTGGCTGTGTCAGCGCGGCTTGAAACAGGTGGCTGGGGCCGGGGTCGGGCGCAAAGAATGCATAGCCACGATTGAGATGCAGAAACTCACCATAGCCACGAAACGGCCGAATCAAAACGTCGATCAATGGCGAAGGCCCATCGACCGTCGTCGTTTGAAATGCCAGCGGCGGAAGCGCGACCGCCAACAGGTGAAACAGCAACAATCCGCTGATGATCAAGCGGCGACGCTTGGACAGGATCGATGGCTTGGCAGCAGGCGACGGCATGCGGTCGTGGACCATAAAAAAGACTGGGATGAATCGGGACACAACAGGGTAATCCGATCCATCCCAATGTGCAGGATTGATGTCGAGCAGGCTGATGGTTCAGGCCACTTCGCAAAGCGTTAAACCTAGTCCGCTTTCTTCGCCAGCGTACGCAGGTGCAGCTCGGTCAGCTGTGCGGCATCGACCTCGCCAGGAGCTTCGGTCATCAAGTCCGACGCCTTTTGCGTTTTCGGGAATGCGATAACTTCGCGGATGTTGTCGAGACCGGCGAACAGCATGACCCAACGGTCGATCCCCAGTGCGATCCCGCCGTGCGGCGGTGCACCGAAACGCAACGCGTTCAACAAGAACCCGAAGCGGTCTTCTGCGGTCGCTTCGTCGATGTCCATCAAACCGAACACCTTCGACTGGATGCCTTGATCGTGGATCCGGATCGTACCGCCACCCGCTTCGCTGCCGTTGATGACCAAGTCGTACGCTTGGGCGCGGCAACCCTTCGGATCGCTATCGAGTTTTTCGAAGTCTGATTCCAACGGCGCGGTGAAGGGGTGGTGCATTGCAACCCAACGTCCCGACTCGTCATCGCGTTCAAACATCGGGAACTCAGTCACCCAGCTGCAGTGCAGATCGCCAGGTTTGTAGAGTTCCAGTTCGGCGCCCAAACGTTTGCGCAGTGCGTTGAGACCTTTGCAGGTGACTTCCCAGGAATCGGCCAGGAACAACAACAAGTCACCGGGTTCGCCACCCATCAAGGATTTGATTTCGGCGAGGTGTTCGGCTTCGAAGTTCTTGGCGATCGGGCTCCACAATGATCCGTCTTCTTCGACGCGGAACCAAGCCAATCCCTTGGCTCCGAAGTCCTTCACAAATTCGGTCAGCTCGTCGATTTGGCGACGCGAGTATTTCTCGGCTGCACCTTCGGCTCGCAAACCGCGGATAAAGTTGCCCGAGTCGGCGACCGCGCGGAAGACGCGGAACTCGGTCTTCTTGCCGACCGAAGTCACGTCGGTGATTTCCATTCCGAAACGCAAATCAGGCGCGTCATGGCCGAAGCGACGCATCGCTTCGTCATAAGTCATCCGTGGCAACGGCAACGGGACGTCTTTACCCAAGATTTGCTTGGCGGTCTTGGCGACCAATCCGTCGATCAAGCCCATGATGTCGTCCGAATCGACGAACGACATTTCCAAGTCCAACTGGGTGAACTCGGGCTGGCGGTCGGCACGTAGGTCTTCGTCACGGAAACACTTGGCGACTTGGACGTAACGGTCAAAACCGGCGACCATCAGGATCTGTTTATAAAGCTGCGGCGACTGGGGCAGGGCGTAGAAATCGCCGGGGTGCACGCGGCTGGGCACCAAATAATCGCGAGCACCTTCGGGAGTGCTGCGTCCCAAAATCGGTGTTTCGACGTCGATGAAGTCGTGCTCGGCGAAGTAGTCTCGCATGGTTTTGACGATCTGGCTTCGCAGCACCATCGCACGCTGCATCTCGGGACGACGCAGGTCCAAGAAGCGATACTTCAATCGCAAGTCTTCGCCCGGCATGTCAGCCTGACTTGGCGTGAACGGCGGGGTTTGGCAAGCGTTGAGAACCTTCAACTCGGGGCAACGAACTTCGATTTCGCCCGTCGCCAGCTTCTCGTTGGTCTTGCCTTCCAAGCGATTGGCAACCGTTCCGCGAACCAGGATCACGCTTTCGATCGGCACGTGGCCGGCAGCGTCGATCTGTGCTGCACCAGCTTCGGGGGGTCCGATCACAACTTGCGTCAAACCATAACGGTCTCGCAGGTCGATGAAGACGGCTCCGCCGTGATCGCGTCGATTTTCGACCCAACCGCACAGGGTAACTTCGGTTCCGACGTGTTCTTTGCGCAGTTCGCCGCAGGTGTGTGTTCGCAGCACGAGACTTTGAGGGGGAAAATAGGGGAAATTGGCCTGAGAGAAAGCGGGATTTTAGACGCTCAGGCCCCGATTGCTCAGGGGGCCTTTGCCGGTCGGGCGGTTCTTTCTGAAAACCACCCCAAACGCCCCTGAATGGGAACGAGATCCAACCGGTCGCTCGCTTTGCAGGCATGCTGAATTTCGCAGCCGCAAATTGCAAAAAAGAAACGCCCCGCCAGATGTTGGCGGGGCGTCGTGTCGTTCTTCCGATCTGGATCAAGCGAGATTAGTACTCGCTGGGTACCGGTTGCTCCAAAGCATCGTCAGTCGCCTCGTGGTCCTTTTCACCCCCGCCAAGCGTGATGACTTTGTAGCCACCGATGGACTTGAAGTAGACCATCAACCCGAGAAATCCGACCGCCATCATCGCAGGCACATACGCGGTCAAGGTCAACGCTCGGCGACCGCCAAACAAGTACGATGCCTGCACGGCAGGAATATCGGTGTCTGCGTTGGCAACCAAAGCTTCCTTTTCCTCTTCAGGAATCAGCTTTGCATCGGAAATACCTGATGGGTCCACGCCTTCGCCTTCGGCCAAGTGGGTACCGTTTGCCGCATTCAGTTTGGCAGCATTCAGTGGCCGATACTCATAGCCCCAGGACGTGACGGGATCTGGATCGGCGTAACGTTCGAACGTGTCCGTGGCAGTCGCTTGCAGGTTCTGACTCATCTCATAACCCTGCTGTGTACCGATGCGTGGACCAGCGATTTGGCCGACGCACAACATTCCTGCAGCACCGAGTGCTCCCATCGCGACCGAACCGCTTTGCGGATATCGCTCACCAGCAACACCCAACATCGTCGGCCACAAGAACGCTTTACCGAGCGAGTAGAACGTTGCGGCAACGAAGATCATGCCAACGCTTTGGATCGGCGACCCAAGCCAAAGCAGGCCCAAGCAAGCGATGATCGAACTTCCGAACAACAATCCGATCGGGTTGACCTTGTGAACAATCGGCCCGGCGAAAAATCGCAGCACGAACATCAACGCCGACGTGTAAACCAAAATCAGCACCGAGTTCGGCAGCAGGTTTTCCATCAACTTGGTCATCCACGAGTCGACACCAAGTTCCATGTATCCGATCAACGCGTGCAGCACGATCAAGACCAAGAACGGGATCGAGGCAAAGCACGAGAACACCGCACCGAAGTTGCCGGACGATTCGCCAACCGTTTCGGGCAATTTCTCAGGCAGAATCAACACACCATAAATCACCACAACGATCGCGAAACTCGACAGCGCCCACTGCCAAGGCAATTCGACAAACCAGCAGTTTTCGCCGATGAAACCAGCCGCAAACAAACCGCCGATGATCATCCCCGCAGGCCAACCGGCATGCAGAATGTTCAAGTAATGTGTTTTGTTCTCTGGATAGATCTGGGCGATCAGCGGGTTGATCACAGCTTCATAAAGCCCCTGACAAATCGAGAACAAGAACGCACTCCAGAACAGAACATTGAAGACGTTCTTGGTTGCGTTCTCTGGATCCGACTCGCGCCACCCGTCAAACAATGGGTTCGCCGCAAACAACATCACCGCACTCGCTAGGTGCAGCACAAACGCGAGTGCGAGCAGTTTCTTGTACCCGAACTTTTCGACCAAGATCCCGCCGAAGAAGATCATCAAACCGAAGCCAAGGAATCCGGCACCTAAAATCGCACCGAAATCACCTCCGCCCAAATCGAATTCTCGTTCCCACGGGCCCCCAGCAGCCGTTCGTGTTGCAAAACCAATTCCAGAAGCCACCAGCGTCAGAAAGCTGGCAAGCATCAATTTTCCACGTGCTTGTTCCATTCGGGGAGCTCCGCAAGGCGAGAAGGAGTATTTTGAAGGTGGGGGATCGGAATGCTGCCGATGGTACCGGGTTCGGTCAAGACGTTGCTGGCAATTCCGTGCGAGAAACAAAAGTTAATCCCCACACCCCTTCGTCGCTACCAGCTTGCCCGTCAGAGTCACCCTGACAAGCAAATTTTCCGCCATTTTCTGAGCCACACCTAGCCATCTAACAGCGTTCAAACTGCCACAATCCGCCACCGGGTGGCAAGAAACCAGACTAACGGCACTGCAATCAAGGACTGAGCCACCACCCAAATCGGCGGACTTCCGTAGCACGCGCCCATTGCCGGATCGGTATCATGCGGCAACTTTGACAGGCACCCTTCCGATACCCCACGCCTCTCCACACTCGCCTCCGTTCCACAGGAATCCAATCATGCGTCTGATCTTCTCCGCACTCCTCGCCCTTGGAGCTTTGACCACTATGCCAAACGCCGGACAAGCTGCCGAGAAAAGCACCGAGCACGAGTGCGCGCTCGACTTCAAAATGAAAGACATCGACGGCAAAGAAGTCGATTTGGAAGATTACGAAGGCAAAGTGGTGCTGATCGTCAACACCGCCAGCCAGTGCGGTCTGACCCCGCAATACACCGGACTGGAATCGCTGTACCAAAAGTACAAGGACAAAGGATTCGTGATCCTCGGATTCCCCTGCAACCAATTCGGTTCGCAAGAACCCGGCACCGACGCTGAGATCAAAACGTTCTGCAGCACCCAGCACAACGTTTCGTTCCCCATGTTCAGCAAGATCAAAGTCAACAGCGACGAAGCATGTGACCTGTACAAGTACCTGACCAGCAAAGACACCAAACCGAAGGGCGCCGGCGCCGTGTCATGGAATTTCGAAAAGTTCCTGATCGATCGCGAAGGCAACCTGGTCGGCCGATTCGAGCCCCGCACCACGCCAAGCGACTCGACGTTGGTCAAAGCGATCGAAGCGAAGCTCTAAGAGTCCTGAGCGAATTAGAGTCGCTCAGTGTTGGGAATACTCGATGTTCTCGGTGGGCGGCTCGGCAAATCCAACTTCTGGCGAAAGCTTGATCGCCTTGGAGATCAACTCCGCTTGCTGTCCGACCACGTCGGCTTGATCCCGATAGGTTGCGGCGACGTCATCTCGCTGCAACCTCGTTTCTTCTTCGCCAAGCGAACGCAATAGACGCTCTTTTTCACGCAGCGTTCGCAGCATCGACCACCCCATTCGCTCAGCCGCGTCTCCGTGATATTCGATCATCGAGAGCAGCGTGTGGGCATGCCCGACGTGGCAACGGTACCGAGGAATCGACGAGTCCTGGACCCGCCACATCTGCCCATTGCAATCGGGGCACATGTAAGGCGACAGTTTGCCGATTCGGTTCTCCGCCGAGATATTGCTCTCGACCGTCATCGCAAACTGTAACTCCATCAATAACTGCTGCGATGGCGTGACTGTTTCACCGGCCGGTGTCTGTGCCAGTACCGACATCGCAGTCGCGATACCATCGAGTGGCAAAATCCCGTCGACGTCACAATAGCGAATCGCATTGCTGGGCATATCGGGGGCGACGGCGGTCTCGGGATGCTGGGCGATCGCTTTCCCGCCACATTGTTTGATTGCCTCCAAGCCGGCGGCGCCATCATCGAGCATTCCCGTTAGCACGATTCCAACCGCTGCCCCACCGTGATGAACCGCTGCGGAGCGAAACATCGGATCCGCAGCCGGGCGTGAATAGTTTTCCTTCGGACCGATCGTTGTACGAATCGTCGCCCGCTCAATTAACAAATGCCGATCGGGTACCGCGACATAGACGTTTCCCTTTTCGAATCGCATCCCATCAACGGCGAGATGACACGGCAAATTGCTGTGCCGGCCAAAAATGTCCGCCAGGTAGTTCCGGCGTGGGCTGGCTGAGGTGTGCTGCGTGATAAAGATTGCACCTGGGAAATCGCTCGGCACATCGGCAAGCAATGACGAAATCGCTTCAATTCCGCCCATCGACGCCGCGATGCAATAGATGTCGTGCGTTCGGCTGCCATCGTCGTGTTTGGGTTGGATGTACACCGCGTCACCTCGTTGCCTGCGTAGCCTGTCGACCTGCCACTCCAGCTGGCCGCTTTTCAAACAGCCATCAAGGCGTGCAATCGCTATGCCAACAGAGGGACCGGCGCAGGACTTGTCGTGCCGTCATGACAAACACAATCGACAAAATGCTTGACAGCCATGCTTCTCGCGATACGATCAGCGTGCCTTTGGTGACCCGCCCCGGATTCTTTGAACCGGAGGGGTGAACAGGGAACTCCGGTGCAATTCCGGGACGGTCCGGCCGCTGTATGCCGCCCGCGATCTGTGAAATGATCGCATCCTTCACTCGATTCTTATCACTGCCATTGTTCTGTGGCCAACATCGCGTTGGCGGCTGGAACGAGAAGGCACTGGGTGAATGGAAAAGGCGGTAAGTCAGAAGACCTACCATAGGCAAGACGAACTTGTGCCCTCCTGGATTGGGGCGGTCGTTGCAGCGAACTGCTGCCGGTCCAAAGGCAACATCGCTGGCACCTTTCTAAAGCCAACCTGTTGGAACCTGCCACACTCAGCTTTTGCTCGACGTGGTACGAAGACTCTGCACGAAGACTCTGCACGAAGAGTTTCCAACAATCGTCCCCCCACTCTCCACCGTGAAAACTCAGCTGGCCCTGTCTCTCGTTGCCACCACCTTACTCAGCCACTCCACCGTCCAAGCACAACAAGGCGGACCTTACTCCGGCCCCACTGGCGTGACCGCCGGAGCGATCGACAATCCAATCGCTCGAGCCGACATCTCAATTTTTGAATCACGTGTCGTCGACTATTCCCCCGCCCCGGGGTCGGGCCCAACTTCGATTCCCCCACCACAGGCATCTCCTCGCTAGGCGAACTTTATAGCCCCGTCGCTCGACCATCGGACCTGACAGGCTTCGACAAACGCTACCAACCGGCGATCGGAAGCGAACCTTCCGGAGCCCACGCCGGCGCTGTAACCGATCCCTTTGCCGGTGACCTTTACAACTCGTCGGATACCTACGGATTCATCGGGATCGATAATCCAGGCTCGATCACGCTGGGATTTGACAATCCGATTTTTAACGGGGACGGTGCCGACTTTGCCGTTTTCGAGAACGGCTTTTCGTTCGGTGGCTCCACGTCGTTGTTTGCCGAATTCGCATTCGTCGAAGTCTCCACCAACGGCAGCGACTTTCTGCGTTTCGCTTCCATCTCACTTAACGATGGCGCATCCGCAGGTGCCGGTTCGTTCCAAAGCTTTGATGTTTCCAACGTTTACAACTTGGCTGGCAAGCACGCAGCGAACTGGGGCACGCCGTTTGACCTGGATGAATTGAGCAATGACACCATGGTGCTGGACGGCATCCTGGACCTGAACCAGATCAACTATGTTCGCTTGGTCGATGTGGTCGGCAGCGGCGAACTGTTGGATGATCTCGGAAATCCGATCGACGGAGTCGCACGCGATTCACTTGGCAACCCGATCCTGGACAACTGGGTCAGCTTCGATTCGGCCGGCTTTGATTACGTCGGTCTATCCACCGGAGCAATCGGTCTTTTGAATGTCAGTGCTGTCCCCGAGCCATCCGCGTTCGCGTTGCTAGGTTGCATCTCGTTTGGCTTGATCACACGTCGCCGCCGACGCGGTCACTAGGAGCCATTTGTGGAAAACCGGACTGACGACGAATCCGCATTGAATCCGCAACTCGCGGTTTCTGTCACCTCGCCATGCAATCGAGTCTGCCGTTTGAACGGCGACGCGGTCTGCATCGGTTGCGGCCGCACGCGTCAGGAAATCGGTCGCTGGGCAGTTTCCGGATACCAAGACAAAACCAGCATCAAACGTTTGGCTTCTGCCCGGTTGCAAGCGATGCACCAACCCTCGGCAACAATCCTTTCTGCACCAGACGCCGCTAAACGTGGCTTCACCTTGGTGGAGTTACTGGTCGTGATCGCAATCATCGGAATCCTTGTCGCGTTGTTGCTCCCCGCCGTTCAAGCGGTCCGCGAGGCGGCGCGGCGAGTGCAATGCGTCAACAACGAAAAGCAAATCGGACTTGGCATCCTGAACTATCACGCCGCCTACAAGAAACTGCCCGTGGGCGGCGCGGGAATCGTCAGCCTAACGAACTGGGCCATCCGTAGTCGCTGGCGGCCGAGCTGGGGATCAACGATCTTGCCGTTTATCGAACAGCAATCGCTCTACGATCAACTGGATGTCACGATTCCTTACCTGGCACCGGAGAACCTCGATGCAGGCCGCAAGGTGGTTTCAACCTATCTGTGTCCTTCCGCGCCCAAGATGGAGTTGACCCGACCAAATGGCGACACGCTGTCATCACCACTTCGGTTCGGACGGACAGACTACGGCGGCAACTATGGCGAACGCGGATTGCGCTGTGCTCCGCTTCGCAACTGCCCGAACAACTATTCCGACATCGGGATGACCGATTCGACCGGGCGTGGCGTGTTGCTGTTCGGCAAAGATCATCAGATCGCGCTGCGTGATTTGCTTGACGGAACGACTCACACCATCGTGATGGGCGAGTCACCCGAAGGTTTGCATTCGATTTGGGTTGGTCACAAAAACCTGTTTGACCAGAGCGCACCGATCAACGCGCAGGTTCAAGCGACAACCAGTTGGGACGCCTGCCGTCCGGGGCTATCGAGCCCACAAGGTGACTTCTGTGACTTCGGTCAGGAGTTCCATAGTTACCACGTCGGCGGAGCCCATTTTTTGATGGCCGATGGATCGGCACACTTCGTCTCCGAGTCACTCGACTTGAAGATTTTTTCTGCCTTGCTGTCCCGCCGCGGTGGCGAGGTAGTGACATCGTTTTAATCGCTCGGCCGATGATCGGCTGACACCATCACCATCTTTCGTTTTCACAACCATGTACCGAACACTACGAAATGCCGCCCTCGCGATCGCGATGACCTGCACCGGCGTTGCCAGCGCCGAAAACCTTGTTGACTTTGAATCGTTTTCGTTAGGCGCTGAGGGCTACTTCAACGGACCGACCGCCAACGCCGTTGCGGAAGAACGACAATACTGGTGGGGAACACAAACCGAACAAGTTGGCACCTTCGACGTTCAAGGCGTCGACTTTTCGAACAGCAGTGCGCCATTCAGTTGGGGTGGTTTTGCGGTCAGCAATCACACTGACAATTTCACCCCTAGCTTCGCGAACCAATACAGTGCGTTTCCAGGCGGCGGTGCAGGTGGATCGTCCCAATATGCCGTCGCATTCGGATACCGCGATACACAAACGACCGCCTTCATCGGCGAAGACATGCTGTTGGACCCGACGGACGTCAGCCAACTGCAACTGCTGCCCAGCATTTATCTCCCCGAAGGTGCCATCGCGACGAGCATCGAAGTTGCTAACACGACCTATGCGGCGTTGACGATGCAAGACGGCGACGCATTCACCGAAGCTTTTGGCGGTCTCAGCGGCAGCGACCTTGACTACCTGACGCTGTCGATCTTTGGTGTCAACGCAAGCAATCAGGTGCTTGCCGAATCGATCGAATTCAACTTGGCCGACTACCGCTTTGCGAACGATGAAGACGACTACATCCTCGACACATGGGCTCAGATCGATCTGACCTCGCTCGCCGGCGCACGAAGCTTGCACTTCAATCTCGCTTCCTCCGATATCGGCGATGGCGGTATGAACACACCGTCGTACTTCGCGATCGACAACTTGGCGATCACCGCGATCCCCGAGCCAAGTTCGTTCGTACTGCTTTCCGGTGTCGGCCTGATCGGCTGCACCCTTCGCCGCCGACGCGGCACACAACGCAGCAACCTCTCTGCCTAGGACCTCGTGTCCTTCACCAAGCTAGCCTAGCCATGCACTTGAAGCGGGAGCAACGTTCTCCCGCGAATGGCTGACCTATTTCGTCAGCGTCCCGCTAGCACCTCCCCATTTCATTTTCCAACTGCCTGCTTTTGAAACTCATCAGCAGAGCAGGGCGGTCGTACGCGCGCCTATCACAGAAGATTTTTAAGAGCGAAAGTAATGAGTACCCCATCGATCGGCGAATTATCGGTCTGTAAACGAGATGGCCGCGAGGTCACGTTCGACCCGCAGCGAATCGAAGTGGCTTTGCGAAAAGCATTCCGCGCCGAACGGAGTGCCGACCGGCCGACCGCAGAAGAAACACTCCCGACGGAAATCGAAAACGACATCCAAGCCATCGTCCAATCGGTGGTCGAGGCTGCCGCCGAAGCGAACCGTGAAACCACGATCGGTGTGGAGCAGGTTCAAGACATCGTCGAAATCGGCTTGATGAAACGCCAGCACTACCGCGTCTCGCGGCGCTACATCCTATACCGTTCCGAACAAGCTCGTGTGCGTGCTGTCCGGCAACAAGACAGTGATCTGTTGGACCGTCCGGGAAATGGTAATGAAGCGGCTGCGACATCAAACATCCCGTTTTATGTAACACTTGAACCCGGCGTCCGGGTCCCCTTCGATGCCACACGACTGGAGCGATTCCTGACCTCGATTCCAGCTGCTTCGGCGAGCGAGGTTTCTACGTCTGACATCATCGACGAAGTCATTCGCAGTGGCTTCGACGGAATGACGACGGACGACCTTGCGCGTTCGCTCGTGCTTTCCACTCGCTGCCGCATCGAACGCGACCCGGCATTCGACCGGTTGGCCGCGGCACTGCAACTGTCGATCCTCTACCGCCAAGCACTTGGCGTGACGCAAACCGCCGCTGACTTCGAACGCGTGTATCGCGACCGGTTCGAACATTTCCTGATCGAAGGAATCCGCGAAGGCAGGCTCTCCGAACAACTTCGCGAGTTCGACCTCGCCAAACTGACCGCAGCTCTGCAGCCGCTACGCGACACCCAGTTCCGCTACCTTGGCGTCCAGACGATCTACGACCGCTACCTGTTGCACGTCGATGGCCGGCGTATCGAAACGCCACAGTATTTCTGGATGCGAGTTTCGATGGGGTTGGCTTTGGCTGAATCCGCCGACTCGCGAACCGACCGCGCGATCGAATTCTACCGATTGCTGTCGTCCTTCCGTTTCACCAGCGCAACGCCAACACTGTTCAACAGCGGCACTTGCCACCCGCAGCTCAGCAGTTGTTACCTGACCACCGTCCAAGACGACCTAGAGGACATCTTCGCTTGCATCAGCGACAACGCGATGCTTTCGAAATGGGCCGGCGGCCTAGGTAACGACTGGACCAACGTCCGTGCGACTGGCTCGCTCATCAAAGGTACCAACGGAACCAGCCAAGGCGTGATCCCGTTTTTAAAAGTCGTCAACGATGCCGCCGTCGCGGTCAATCAAGGCGGCAAACGCAAAGGCGCCGTGTGTGCGTACATGGAACCGTGGCACTTGGACTTTGAAGAGTTCTTGGACCTTCGCAAAAACACCGGTGACGATCGTCGTCGTACCCATGATATGCACACCGCATCGTGGATCCCCGATCTATTTATGCAGCGACTTCGCGACGGCGGAACGTGGACGCTGTTTAGTCCTCAAGAAGTCCCCGATCTGCACGACACCTATGGAAAGGCCTTCCAAGAGCGTTACGAACACTACGAGCGTCAAGCCGAAGCGGGAAAGATCAAACAACACCGCCAAGTCCCAGCCGTCGACCTGTGGCGTAAGTTGCTGACCCGGACCTTTGAAACCGGTCACCCCTGGGTCACATTCAAAGACCCGTCCAACATCCGCAGCCCCCAAGATCACGTCGGTGTCGTCCACAGCAGCAACCTGTGCACGGAAATCCTGCTGAACACCAGCCAGGACGAAACCGCCGTTTGCAACCTGGGCAGCATCAACCTTGCCGAACACATCGTCGACGGCAAACTCGATCACCAGCGACTTTGCGAAACCGTCACGACGGCAATGCGGATGCTGGACAACGTCATCGACATCAATTTTTATCCCACACCAAAATCTAAAAACGCAAACACGCGGCACCGCCCTGTGGGCTTGGGCATGATGGGATTCCAAGACGCACTGCAGCGACTTGGAATCAGCTATGCCAGCGAAGCGGCCATCCAGTTTGCCGACGAAAGCGCCGAAGCGATCAGCTATTACGCGATCCTTGCATCCAGCAACTTGGCCAAAGAACGCGGGACCTATCAAACCTACAACGGTTCGAAGTGGGACCGTGGTCTGCTGCCGATCGACACCCTGGAACTGCTGCAACAGGAACGTGGCGAAACGCTCGACGTCGACCGCGGAAGCACGCTGGACTGGCAACCCGTTCGCGAAGCCATCGCGGAGCACGGGATGCGAAACAGCAACTGTTTGGCGATCGCACCAACGGCAACGATCTCGACCATCATCGGCGTCACGCAATCGATCGAACCGACCTACAAATACCTGTACGCCAAAAGCAACTTGTCGGGTGACTTTATCCAAGTCCACGCAGACCTTGTCGAGGAACTGAAGCGTCGCGAACTTTGGAACGCCGGGTTGCTAGACGAACTGAAGTACCACGATGGAACACTGGCTGAGATGCCAAGCATTCCGCAAGACATCAAAGAGCTGTTCTGCAGCGCTTTCGAGATCGACCCACGTTGGCTGATCGAAGCGGCTGCGCGACGGCAAAAGTGGATCGACCAAGGCCAATCGTTAAACCTGTATGTCGCCCAACCGAGCGGCAAAGCGATCGACGCGATGTACCAACATGCTTGGAAACAAGGTTTGAAAACAACGTATTACCTGCGTTCGTTGGCAGCCACGCAAGTCGAAAAATCAACCGTCGACGTCAACCGCCATGGGATCCAACCTCGCTGGATGAAATCGGCGAGTTCATCCTCTTCGATCCGTGTCGACCGTGCTTCGGCAACCTCCGGATCGGTTTGCAGCATCGATGATCCCGATTGCGAAGCCTGCCAATAGGTTGTGATCACGACTCACGAACAAGCAGGCATGCTCGGCGATGCCGCGACCTGTCGCGTTGGGGCAACTCGCTGGCCAACGCTCGCCGACATGCCTGCCCATTGATTCCTTTTAACGCTGAATCCCCAAGGCTGTTCATGCGGTTTTATCAACAGTGGATCGAACGTGCCTTCCGTGTTGAACACCGTCCAGGGATTGCCCGATCGTACTGGCGCGTCGAACCGGACGGCACCATCATCATGCTGACCGACGAAGGCGGGTTCGACCTGCCTAGCCGCGACGGACCGTTCCTCGCGATTCACATGGATCGCGACAACAACGTCCTATGCGGCCCCGAGTGCTTACCCACACGCCTTTCACTGGCCGTGTGGCTGCGACCGCGATCGACGTGCCCCATCCCCACCGACCCACGAATCTAAACCATCACCTCCATCGACCGATACGAAATGAACGAACGATTTGCCGCGACCGAAAAACGACTGATCAACTGCAACCAAGTCGACGTCAACCAATTGATGCCCCTGAAATACAATTGGGCTTGGGAACACTACAACAATGGGTGTGCCAACCACTGGATGCCAACCGAAGTCCCGATGACCAAAGACATCGAAACGTGGCGTGGGAACACACTGACCGATGCCGAACGTCGTGTGATCATGCGCAACCTCGGTTTCTTTTCCACCGCGGAAAGCTTGGTCGGCAACAATCTTGTCCTGGCAATCTTTAAACACGTCACCAATGCCGAATGCCGCCAGTACTTGTTGCGTCAAGCATTCGAAGAAGCCGTTCACTCACACACGTTTTTGTACGTCGTCGACAGCCTCGGTTTGGACGAGGGTGAAGTGTTCAACATGTATCACGAAGTCCCTTCGATCGCCCGCAAAGACGCTTTCGAAACCGAGCTAACCGCCGAAGTCCTGCGGCCAGACTTTACAACGGCAACTCCTGAGGGTGCGCAGGCGTTGCTTAAAAACCTGATCGGCTACTACCTGATCATGGAAGGCATTTTCTTTTACACCGGCTTCGTAATGGTGCTGTCTTTCCATCGTCGCAATTTGATGACCGGCATTGGCGAACAGTTCCAATACATCCTGCGCGACGAAACCATTCACCTGAACTTCGGCATCGACTTGATCAACGGCATCAAAGCGGAGAACCCTGAGCTTTGGTCCGAAACGTTTCAGCAACAGATGATCGAACGCGTCCGCCAAGCGGTCGAACTGGAAATCGAATACGCGGCCGACTGCTTGCCAAACGGCATCCTAGGACTCAACACCAATCTGTTCCGCGATTATGTCCAACACATCGCCGACCGCAGACTGGAACGAATAGGCTTGCCGATGCAGTATGGGTCTAGCAATCCGTTCCCTTGGATGAGCGAAACAATGGACTTATCGAAAGAAAAGAACTTCTTCGAGACCCGAGTGACTGAATATCAATCCGCTGGAAGCCTGCAGTGGTAGCAGATCACTCCGTATCAAAATGAGACAGGGGTCTCACAGATTGAGATCTGATAGCAAAGAAAGTTAGGGTTTCACGGCAGAAATTCTTTGGAATAGCAATTGCAATAACCAATGCTTCGACATCGACCCAAGATTTACCGGAGCATGTGATGTTGACCCTCTTCAGTGCGCTATTCGCAATCAGCCTGTTATTCATTGTGACCGAGATCGCTCGATCGCCACAAATCAGTGACCAGCGGATCTCGAACCGTCAATTGAGCGAGTCTCTACGGTCGTCTCGCCCTTCGCTCCGAAAAAGCAATGGCCAACAACAACGCTCGAAAGTTGGCATTTAATCAACGTCTCACTTCGGCAACGTATCGATGATCAAATCGTTGGCGTTGTCGAGTTTGGTTTGAAGCACTGTATCTGGAGCACAGTGAATCTGGAGCACAGTGAATCTGGAGCACAGTGAATCTGGAGCACAGTGAACGTTTCTTGCTGTTCGCTTACGCACACCCAAGCTTGCTTAGCTTGCTCAGCCAACCACCGCGGCTAGTGTGCATCTGCATGGCGAATGAAGGCTTTCCGTCAGCCTAGGGAAATTGCTGCAATGAGCAGGCTGACTGGGGCGATTCCTCACTACACCCCCCACTGCGGTAAGACTGCAACGCCTCCAACCGAAATCGGATTCATGGAATGGAACCGGACGATCGAGCACGTCATCTGCTACTTCTTGCGGCCATCCTGCTTTGCGGTTTCTTTCGCATCGCTAGCACCGGCACCGTAAACGCAGACGAGCCAACGCCCGCGGTCAGCGTCGACCACCTTTACGCGCGGATGGTTAGAGTTCACTCGGACCTCGAAACGATCGCGACGTTCATGGGACGGACACCTCACGAGTCTCCGGCGTTTGTCGTTCGAAATGTTGGACCACGAGAAGTTTACTTCCAGTCCTTGGTACTGTTGCGATTCACCAATCGCTTCGCTTTCGACCATACCCGCAAACTTTGTCCGCCGGTCGATACTTCGGCCGAATCAGACGACTACGCCGAAATCGACCGATTGATCGGCGAGACACTTCAGCGTCTCTCTTCGATTCGAGAGTTGTACGGAATCGCAGGGGCAACACTAAACTCAACCGAAGCGAGTGGGGTGACGCCGGTAGAACTATTCGAGTCCGTCGTGCTTGCCAACCGTAAACTGAATGCCCTTCTTGATGTGCCGATCGCCCCCGGTGATGTCTTCGAACAAGTCACCGTGGGAATCGGATACACCTCACGGATTTTGGAACAATCCGCCGTCGGTCAGGTCATGCCTTCGCCGCCGAACTTTGAACCGAATAAAAAACCAGCGGATGTGTACGCGAGACTGCTTGGATGTTTGCGAACCATCCAACGGATCGCCGAAAAATCGGGACTGGAAATACTTGAACTTGATTCGTCCGATCGAGGATTTAACAACGTACAACCCGGTGACGTACTCAACTTGGCTTCGCTAGTCGTGTCCGAGATTGCGTACCTGCATTCACAACTTCCTAATGCCTTGCCACCCCGAGAGGTTTATTCGACCGGTCGAAAATTTCCGGCGCATGTCTACCAACGTGTTGGGATTTTAGAACGCCAGCTTCAACGCCTCGATGAGGTTGTCAACGCTGACCCGCATTGGCTTTCAGCCGGTAGCAGTGACAAATGATCGAGTTGCTCCCTGACGAAGTGCCGCGTGACGAATTCGTCGCCAGAAAGCCGCTGCGGACTCAACTGCTAAAGTCACACTTGGCAATCGCCGCACTCGGTCTCGCGGGACTGGTGATCGTTCTGATGTTGTTGCTGACATTGCGATCTCACACGCTTCGGCTGACGGAAGTTCGCGAGCCAGCCGCCCAAGCATCAATGCAAATAATCACCGGAGTTCAACAATCACTCGCGGGACTTCGCGGTTGGATCGTTTCAGGTGATCCCGCATTCTTGGACGCGCGTGAGTCAGCTTGGCAAGAAATCATCACGCCTTCGCTTCAGCAACTCGGTCAAATTCGCACGAAGCACGACGAAATCGTGGGGATGCAGGATTTGGAAACGATCGAGTTGTGTTTGATGGACTTACACGAAACTCAATGGTGGATCGAAGACGTCGCCAACACGCCTGGCAATCAACCGCTACGTGTGTTTTACAACGAACGCGTGCGACCGATCGGCGACAACATCGTCAATTCGATTACCAATGTGATCGACTTGGAAAAACTGCATCATGAAAGTGGTCGTCACTCGTTGTTAGCCGCGATGGCGGACGTGCGTGGCTTTTTCACACGCTGCCAAACGGTGCTACTGCGGTTGCTTGATCAAGAAGGCGACGTCGACACGGCCGCCTACCAACAATGGCTTCAAATCGCCGAAAGCCAACTGCAATTTTTGATCGACCATCAATCGGAAATTGATCCCGAACAACGCCAGATCGTCAATCTCATTCAAGGCGAATTCCGAGCATTCAAATCACTCGCAGAAGTTTTATTTCGACGGGGAACATCGCAACCATGGAATGTAGCGCGACATCGATTGAATACCGAAGCCGTTCCCGTCGCACTCGAAGTGACAACGTTGCTCGACCAACTTCGAAGCACAAACCTTGACTTAATGGACAAAGAGTCCAAACGAGTCTCGTCGCTCACCAATTTCATCGCATCACTTTTGGTCGCGATGACATTGATTTTGTCGGTCGCTTCGGCGAGTATCGCGAACTGGATTGCCAAACGGTTGTCGGCTCCGATTGTCGAACTGACCGAGGCCACCGTACGCCTTGCAGAAGGCGACATCGACGCGCCTGTCCAGATGAATTCGAAAAACGAGCTGGGTATTCTGGCTCGCCAATTCAACGACATGCGAATCCGTCTGGTCAATGAAAGCCGAGCCTTACGTGAAGCCAAAGACGTTTTGCAGCGAAAAGAAAAATTGCTCCAAGAGGTGTTCAGTTCCGCGCCCGTCGCAATGCTAATGATCAACGAATCTGGCGAGGTGGCACTTACTAATCTTCAAGCCGAGTTGTTGTTCCGCTATGACAGCCAACAGCTAAAGGGCATGACAATTGACCGTTTGTTTTCAGAAGATTTCCGGGATTTGCATCGCCAGCATCAGCAATCGGATGAACCTACTGCCGTGCACCGCATGGGCGGCGGCATCGAGCTTTCTGCCTATCGTCAATCTGGCGAAATGATCCCGATCGAGATCGGTTTGACACCGGTCCAGACCAGCGACCAAATCTATGTGTTGTGCGCGATCGTCGATCTTACCGAACGCAAGCAACAAGAATATCAACTGATCCAGTCGCGTGAAGATGCGTTGCGTGCCTCGCGAGCGAAGAGCGACTTCCTGGCAAACATGAGCCATGAGATTCGCACCCCGATGAATGCCGTGATCGGTCTAACGAATTTGGTGTTGCAAACGTCATTGGACGAGCTGCAACGTGATTATCTGGAAACCGTCTCCGATTCAGCCGAATCACTGCTGATTGTCATCAACGACATCTTGGATTTCTCCAAGATCGAAGCCGGTAAACTAGACCTGGAATCGCACGACTTTGCACTTCGCGAACTGATTGGCGATACCCTGAAAACATTCGCACTCAAAGCTCACGAAAAGAATCTCGAGCTGTCTTGTCGGATCGCGAGTAACGTCCCTGATGTTGTCATCGGCGACGCCGGACGGATGCGTCAAGTGATCCTGAATTTGGTTGGCAACGCCATCAAGTTCACACCCGCCGGACATGTGCTGGTCAACGTTGCTGTCGATATTTTGGATCCGATCCCGTCCAACCTCGTCAAATTGCGTGTCAGTGTTGCTGATACAGGGGTGGGGATTCCACAAGACAAGCTCTCACGTATCTTCGAGAATTTTGAACAGGCTGACACTTCAACCACGCGGAAATTTGGCGGCACAGGACTAGGGCTTTCAATCGCCTCTCGTCTGGCCGAAGCGATGGGAGGCCAAATCGAGGTCGAGAGCGTTCTCGATGAAGGGAGCACGTTCCATTTCACCGCCGTGTTCCGACGCAGCGAATCGATGACAACGACTCCCTGGCGTCAGTTGATTGAAAAACTACAGTCGACTTATCTGTTGGTCGTCGACGACTATGAAATGAATCTCGTTATCTTGCGTGAAATGCTCGAGACGCATGGAATCCATGTCGTCACCGCATGCAGCGCCGAACACGCGATGCAACAGCTGCACTTGAGTGAGTCCGAGGGCAAAGCGTTCAGCATGATCATCTCGGATTTCAACATGCCCGGGATGAACGGTTACGAGTTCGCAACGACGGTCTCACAATCTCCCAGTTACTTTTCCAAGATCCCATTCTTGCTGCTGACATCATCCGGCCCTGAGGGTTCGCCGAGTGAATCGACCGCACCAAACATCAGTGGCAGCGTCCGCAAACCGGTCAAACAGTCTGAACTCTGCGAATTAATTGTTCGAGCACTCAATGTTCGTGAAGACGTCGAAATCAAATCGTCCGTGCCGTCGGCAAGACGACGAAAGCAGACCCCCGATTTAAACGCGCTGTCCATCTTGCTTGCCGAAGACAGTATCCCCAATCAAAAACTCGCCTTGGCGATTCTGAATGCCGCTGGCCACCGTACCGTCGTCGCCGAAAATGGCCTCCAAGCTGTCGAGGCCGCGACCGACCAGGAATTCGATGTGGTGTTGATGGACATTCAAATGCCAGAAATGGATGGATTTGAAGCGTGCGCAAAAATTCGTGAACTTGACGCCCAACGCGGACAGCATACGCCAATCGTCGCGCTCACCGCCCATGCGCTTGCCGGCGACCGCGAGAAATGCTTGTCCGCCGGTATGGATTCCTACGTTGCCAAACCCGTCAATCCAAAGCAGCTTTTCCGCGCGATCGAGATCGCCATTCTCGGTGAGCAAACCGACGAAACACAGTCGCCGAGGTTTATGATTGACAAGCCTGCCGAACCAATCATCGGCGACCTTGAAATTCCCTGGGCGCTACTCCTCAAACACGTCGGTGGCCAGCCAAAACGTTTGCAAGAGATCGCGAGAAACTATGCCGACGAAATCCGCTCGGCAACCGCAGGACTCGCACAGTCTTTGGATCCTTGGGACCCGTCGCAAAGCAACCAGTACGCGTTGCAGATCAAAAAGGCCATTCGATTCTTTCGCCAACGCGACGCGATCGAAACGGCAGAGCAACTCGAGTCGTTCACCGGCGAGGATGATGGTGTCGCATTCGAACGGACCTTCGACCGTTTGGAACCACGAATCGATTCACTTCTCAACGCGATTGATCAATACATCTCGTCGATTTCCGAACCCTAACTCGCGATGATGTCCGCGTATCAAAAAAGGGCACCGCGAAGAATCCAATTCTTCGCAGCACCCCGGAGACGAACGGTTCGTTCACTTTGACGAGAACGGTTGCAAGCCCTACTGTGGCAACACTTCCAGCGTCGCGGTGTAACTCAGACGGCGCTGAGTCGCGTTCGGGATCGAGGTGTCTGTGTCGTTTTTCGACGTCGACAACCAATACATGCCAGCTTCTGGCCACTTGTACGAGAACTTGCCCTCGTCATCGGTTTTAACCCTGGCCGAATCCTGAGCGTTGCGATAGCGTGTTCCACCTTGAATGATCTCGATTTCCATCTCAGGTGCAGGCTTGCCATTGACCAACAATTGGAACGTGCCTTCTTCACCAGCGTAAAGGTCGTTGGGGTGTGATACCGGAGCGAGTTCGATTCCTTCACCGGTCGATTCGAGCGCCGTACCAGTTGGCGCGCCGTTGGTGACGAACGTTTCAACGCGTCCGATCGACTCCGAAATGCTGACGTTCGTCGCACCCTCTGGAATCACGCCGTCAAACGTAGCCGGCGTCCCACGCCAGCGCTTGCGTTCGCCGCCTTCTTCCCAGCTGGCAAACATCCCCTTGTTCAACACGGCGATACGGTACGTGCCTTGTTCTTCGAGGGCGACGTCAAACACGCTGCGGTACTTGCCGACGCTCTCGTTTTGCGCGGCGACCTCTTTTCCTTCAGGTCCGATCACCACCAAACCGTCGAGCCCCAACGGAAAGTGATTGAAGTAAAACAGGTCATTTGAAACCGCGGCGTCGACGGTCACCCAAGGCTCCGATCCAGACAACGAGGTCTGCGACGGGCGTAACCAGACTTTGTGGGCAAAACAAGTGCTCGACAACGCAACAAACGACGCGACACAAAACAGTGCAGTACGGATCATGAAACAGTCCTTCAAATCTTAAAGAGACAGAGTCAGTGTGAATTTAAGTCAGTGTGAATTCGAAAGCAGGATTGGCAGCGTGCTGATCTTCGGATGAAGCATCAACATGCTGTTAAGGGGTGATTGTCAGAACGACTTCACCCAATTCTTTTCCGCCGCGAACCTTGATCGGCTCAGCGGTCTTCTTTGGCCATTCAAATGAGATTTCGACCAGCTCTCGGCCGCCCACTTCGCGTGACGCTTCGACCAACAACGTGTATTTGCCAGGCTTCAGCTTTGCCAACTCGCTATCTGCGGTATTGAACTTCAGTTCGTGCTTGCCGGCAGGACGCGTTGCCGAAGAAATCCCATCGACGGGCATCTCCAATCCGCGGCCCGACCGCCGCCACCATTGACGCAAATCAGGCAACCACTTGGTTCCATGGCCTTTTCGCGAGCCTCGAATTTGGTACCAAACCGCTAAATTCGCGGCGACCTTTTGGTCTTCGTCCTGAACCCAAATCGCAACATACGGACGGTGATACTCCGATACGTCAAGACGTGGTATTTCCACGTCCAACGACAACTCGGCCGCAGCGATAGGAGCGGTCCCCATCACGAGCAAAACCAACCACGCTGAAAAGGTTCTCATCAGTGGATTCCTCTGTCATTCAATGAGTCGTTTGTCAGTTAATCTGTCTGTCAATTTCTTAATGCATAAAGATCGCGATTAGTAACCACGGGCCGAGAAGCCCCGCGGCGACCAATGGCCAAGTCATCGAACGACGCTTGGCATGCATCGCCAACAGCAATAGCCCGCTTAAACAAAACACCATGGTGGCAACCGAGAACACGTCCAGAAAGTATTTCCAAGCCGTTCCCGTATGCCGGCCTTTGTGCAGATCGTTGAAATAAGCGATCCAACCACGCTGCGTCGCTTCAAACTCGGCTTCACCCATCTCACGATCGATCGCCAACCAAGCGTCCGAACCAGGCCCCTGCATCGACAAGTAAACTTCGTCCTCGGAGAATTCCGCTGGCCGACCTTGAAGGCTCATACCGATCTGCTCGCCAAGGCTTTGGGCCAGTGATTGCGGCAATGTGCCGGTACCTTCAACGGGCAACGCCGTTACCTCGGAACGTTGCTCGCTCGCCAACTGAATAATTTCAGACTGGCGTTCCGGCTCCGACTCGATCTCTGAACCATGGTTCAACGTGATCCCGGTGATCGCAAACAACAGCATCCCGACCAAGCTGATTGCCGAACTGATCCAGTGCCACGCGATGAACTGCTTCATCCAAAAAGAACGGCGGTTCTTGCGTCGAGGCTTCTTCTCGACGCCAACACTATCGTTCGAATCAGTTTCTGAAATCGGTTCAGGAGCGAGGGCACTCACCGTGTTTGCCTAGTTGTTAGCGAAATCGTTCACGTTGGTTTCGCTTCCATGCCGCGTCCACACCGCGTGCCAGACATCGCGATCGATCGAGTCGGTGACGAATTGGACGCTGCCGTCACAAAGCCCAACCGTGACACCACCCGGATGATGGCTTCGTGCCGCCGTCACTTTGGACGACCCGCGAACAAGATCGGGTACGATGGCGTTCGGTGTCAATCGCCCATTCATGATCGGCCCATCCGGCGAACACCCACGCAACCAGAACGACAAGCGATTCCCATTCCACTCGGGGATTGTCGGCCAGAGGCCTTCCAGGTCCTTGTTGTCTAGTAACACGAGCGTCGGGGCATCGGCCGCCATCGCTGCTCGATAGAGCTGTGTCGTGTTCTTATTGCGACCAAGCTCGGCCATCGTTCCACTGGGACCGCGAAGCGATTCCGCAAACGCCAACGTATGAGTCGTTCCGTCCAGAACCGATGCGAAACGAATCTTCGCCCCGACCCAGCAAAGCCCGTCGGCTTCGTCAAAACTGGGGTGGAAAACGCCGTCCATTCCGCTGCCTTGATTCATCGCATAATTCGAACCCGCAATCGTCAGACTCTCGCCCGAGGGCATCGTGGTCATATGCGTCGGGGACTCAGGATCGCTGGGACACAGGTACGTCGGAACCGCAGTCCCGGCCGCCTCGCGAAGCCCCTCAGGGATGTCCGCGATCGCAGGGTGTCCAAGATACAAGTTGAAATCAATCAGGTCCGTCAACGCGACCTGCTCTAAGAACGGCAACAACTTTGCCATCGGCGAGTAATCATTCGGATAGCCGCCGGGCCAAGCGTATCCGGCATTGGGAAACCGCTCGCGATAGACCGACGCATAGTTGTGCAGCGCCAACCCGATCTGCTTCATGTTGTTGCCGCAGCTCATCCGACGTGCTGCCTCGCGAGCCGCTTGGACCGCCGGAAGCAACAACCCCACCAAGATGCCGATGATCGCGATCACGACCAACAATTCGACCAACGTGAAACCGCGTGATGCAGCGGTGCGGTGCGTGCAATTGGAATGAAATCGTTTGCCAAGACTCATGTACGTGTTCTCTTAAACTCGCGCCAAAGGAATGTAAAAACAAGTCGCGGGATGGGACGTCTACCCGGTCCACGCGGCGGGCCGAATCCCGCAAGGTTGGCTGGCTAAGAGAAGCACTCGATCGCTCGCTGCCCAGAAAACTAATGCTATTGCGAATCAATTGCAACATCGTCAAACAAGGATTAGTTTGGAAAACAACATTTCGCGTCGAAACGCCGTTGAGATGAACTCAATGGAGCATTCACGCCCCTCGGAAAACGAAAGCGTTTTCGCTGTCGCGCACTGCAAATCCGTCGTCGCGTCCCACCACCTCCATCCCTCAGGCTGAACGTTGATGTCAACCTTTGCCGCGATCTCCGACAACGCGCTCGCCACCTCGGCGATCTTCCTCGCGCTGCTCACCACGCCGTTTTCCACGACGCTTTCCGCAAACAATCAAACCGACAGAATGCTCGGTGCGGGGGAGTCGTTGGAAGGATCGCTGGATGCCAACCACCCAATCACCATTCGTCTCAATGCGATCGAAGGTGACTACATTCGCGGCCAATTCACAGGCCAGGATGCAACACTGTCGCTTGTCGACAGCAACCAGGCGCCGGTACGAAGACTCGCCAAGGGGAACGGCGAACGCGAGAGTTTTTACTTCGTTCTACCTCAAGAAAACTCAGTGCGTCTTCACATCACCTCCGCCGTTCCAACAACGGTCGAGCTCGAACTCGCTTCAATCGTGCCGGCTTCCGAGCAAATGCCGCCGCCACAATCACCCGCAAGCCCGCGGCTGAAAGCATTACAGCGCAGCATTGCCCGAGGCGAAAACACACAATCGTTTTGGAACGAAATCGAATCCTCCGGCGCACCGCTTGTCGAGTACGAAAACGTCACTCCTCCGCTCGCTGACGACGAAGCCTTGGTCACGTTTCTCTATCGAGGTGCTAAGAACCGAGCGCAAGTGTTCTCAGCACCATCAGGCGACCACGATGAAATGGTCCGTCTCGAAAACACTGACGTCTGGTATGCGAGCTACCGCGTCCCACGTTCGGCACGACTGAGTTACAAACTCGCTCCCGACGTGCCGCAACTCAACGAATCATTCTGGGACCGTCGCCGCGCCATTTTGGCCACCGCGCAACTTGACCCACTCAATCCCCATTCGTTTCCCGAACATCCTGTCGATCGCTTTGCCGGAGAATCGGTTCTTGAACTACCCAGTGCTCCCGCGCAACCCTGGCTGGAATCCGAGCCTAAAATTCCGACCGGCAGCGTAACACCACATCGCATCACAAGTGACATCCTTGGCAACACCCGCAACGTGTTCGTCTATCGCCCGTCCGGATATCAAAGCGATGATCCCGACAACGCTTTGATGGTGGTCTTCGATGGCGAACGCTATGTCAACGATGTCGACGTCCCACACATTCTGGACCGATTGATCGCTGCAAAACAAATCCCGCCCACCGCTGCGATTTTGATCAGCAATCCCAGTCAAGCGTCTCGCTCCAAAGAACTGCCGTGTAACCCCGACTTCGCCCGATTCTTGTCCGACGAATTGATGCCTTGGGCACGCCAAGAACATCTGACCGCCGATCGGTCTCGAACCGTTGTTGCGGGCGCTAGCTATGGCGGTCTGGCGGCCGCCTACATCGGGCTCACACTGCCCGAGATTTTTGGCAACGCCTATTGCCAATCAGGCTCGTTCTGGTGGTCGCCAGGCGCCAAACCCGGCAGCCCCCAAGCGGACCCCGAATGGCTGACGAGGCAGTTCGTCAGTGCCGACGTTTCCGATGTCAACTTCTACCTCGAAGCCGGATCATTCGAAGACCACGGTGACACCAGCATTTTCAAGTCGACGCGACACCTCCGCGATGTCTTACAAGCCAAAGGCTTTCAGGTTCAACATCGCGAATACGCAAGTGGTCACGGCTACTACTACTGGCGTTACAACTTTCCAAACGGGGTCATCGCGTTGCTTGGGGACGCACACGACAACAAAGAATAGGTTTCAAGGAAGACGTCAATCGCCAAAGAACAGTTGGTGCAGGTAGCGTCCCGGAAACAACGTAAACGATCCAGCAATCACGATCGCACCGACATACGTCATCACCATCGAAATCTGGTGCCCACGTACGTTGCCGGTCCGCACCGCATAGATCGCGTACGGCAACGAAACGAGTGTGATCACCGAGAACGTGTGGATAAAACCGAAGTGCAGAAACAACCGTCCGCCGGCCCGTGCGGGCATGCACAACGTGATCGCTGACGTCAGCAGCATCAGTCCCACATAAACGCGGCCAACCACACGATGTGGCTGCGAACCTTTGCGCAGCAACATCGCCGCGATCCCCAATCCAATGCACGGCACCACCGTCACCAGGTGCGCGAACATCAACGTTTCATAGCTCAACCGAACTTCTCCTTCTTAGCCTTGTTGCGACAGGACTCCGAGCAATACTTCACCTCGTCCCAACATCGCTCCCACTTCTTTCGCCAGACGAACGGACGTCCGCATACCGGACAGATCTTCGTCGGTAAGTTCGGTTTCTTGTGAGCCATCCTATTTTTTCGAGTAATCGCGACAATGGGGGCAGCTCTTTTCATTGCCCCATGCGGTGCTCTGTTTGACGTCTTCCCAAATCGACATGCTAGGCACATAAATCCGATCGCCTGGCATCAGTTGGTAGTTCGTCGACACATCTCCCAACTGTAAAATCTGTTGATAGCACACCGGATAGATCGCCCGCTCTTGGCCGTCCGGCTGTGGACGCGTCAAAATGATTTTGTGGTCGTTGCTGCGATCCGTTAAACCACCAGCGGCAATAATCGCGTCCAACACGGTCTCATGCCCAACCAGCGGATACGATCCTGGCGCATTGACTTCGCCCATCACATAAAACAAAGCACTCTCTTTGTTGACCAAGCGGACCGTCACACCAAAGTCTTCAGACTCCGCTGGCTCGACGGGCAAACCCAGCGAATTACCACGGTGTGACGCCAGCTCTACTTTGCGTTGCCGCTTTGCCAGTTCCGTTCGCGTGACAACTCCTTGAACCTGCGACTGGATCTCTTCCGCCGACATCCCGGCGACTTTCAAACGCCCGTACCCACCAAGCTCAATCGTTCCGTCTTGTTGCACCGTCTGGTCTGACGACAATCGGATCGGTGAATTAAAGTCGTTCGGTTCGATCACCAACACGTCGCCCGCTTCGACGCGGTGCGCCGGCAAACTTTCCTTCGCTAGCTCAGTCGGAATCATCTTCGGGTGCCCCGCCTTTTGACGGCGTTTACTGGCCGCCGAAAGCAACGGATGGCCGCCAGCTGAAACCGGCAATCCCAGCGACGCGGCCGTACGGCATCCGACCTGGCTGGAACAGACCGCCGCGATCAGCAGTCCGATTACAAGCGATCGCATTCCCATCGCGAAAACGTTTGTCTGTTTCATGATTCGATCCATCGATACTTCTAAAATTATCTTCGACGTTGGTTTTCTTTGAGTTGTGACACGTTGGTCACCGCCGAGCCAAAGCTGCTGGTCAAGAAAAACTTAACCGCGTTTTGGCCGAGCTGTTTTCCGGTTTGCAAACGCAGCACCGGGCGACTAGCCGTCCCGCCGACATGCACGTTCACCACGCGATCCTTTAATAATTCGTTTGCCTTGACGATCAACGCGACCGGTGCAGGCGCCGCCAACATCAACGGCGAATCCAACAGCGACACCAACTGATCCGTAGGGCTTTCCGAACTGGTGCTCGCGACCACATCCAAGTCCAACGACTGGTTGAAGTTCGCTTTACCAGTTACCAAGACCTGCACGTTGCTTTGATACACCGCGACCTCATCAACATGCACGATGCCGTTACCAATTCGCCCGTACGCGATCGCGCCGTCTTGCCCGCGACCAGGTGTGGGTGCGGACAGCGTGACCATCTTCGGTAACTGATCCAAAATCGGAAACTCCATCGCTTCGATGTTGGACATTTCAAAGTCATAGGTGCCGACGATGTCATCGATCGAACGCGCATGCTTCGCACGTAACGTGATGTCTCCATCAACAATGCCCGAACCCGCTGAGCCGCGTTCCATCAATTTGGCTAAATCGACGCGTTGGATTTGCACTGACGTCACGGTATCCAAGCTTCGTGTGTAGCGACCTTCCGACGCGACGCGAACGGTCCCGCCGCCCAACGAAAGCCGTCCCGCGCGACATTGCCAACGCGCCGTCATCCCCGCCGGACGAAAACTCCAATCGACAGGAAACGTGGCTTGTCGAACGCCCACTCCGGCGGCAACCAAGTGATCAACCTGCACGTCCGCTCGGCCCGAAATCACAGGACCAAGTCGACTGCGCAGCCGCAGCGTCGCCGCCCCGGAAAGATCATTCACACCGACAGCCGATGTCGCCCGACGCAAATTCACCCGGCTAACCACACAATCAAAGTAGCCCGACGGAATTCCAGCAAACGTCAATGCGCCCGATCCATTGATCCGCCCATCGGCGAAGCGACCTTGCAAACTGTTCAGTTCGACCCGCTCGGGATGCACGACCGCGTCCAACGAACAGATCTGTGAGAGTCCGACACCGTTGTAACGAAAGTCTTCCAGTGCGCCGGAAACCTTACAAAGATGCCGCCCGTCAAATGCATTCGCTTCTCGAACACATTCTCCCGTGATCACCCCGCCAACCGAACGCAACTCTGGTCCCAATCGCAACGCCGAAACGATTTGATCAACCGGCAAACCAACCAACTTGGCTCGACCAGCGACAGGCACCTTTTCAATTTCCATCGTCGATGACGACGCGAACGCGACCAACTGCTCCAAACGTGTGGATGCGGTCCCGGTGAAGCGACCTCGTAACACGCTGCCGTCAACTTGGCTGCTTAACCGTTGATCAGCAACGGTAACGGTGGCACGGTCAAGCTGCAACGGAATCCGCTGAACCGATGCTTGCTTGGTCCCTAGCCATGCGTTCCCGGCGAGCGATTCTAAACTTGCCAAGGAAGTAACTTGGAAGCCACCCTGCAATAGCCCCGTCGAGGGCAACGCTTGGCCAGACAACGCGACCAAGGCAGGCAATTGAATCTCTGAAAACTGTCCCTGAACTTGTGTCGTCGTCCAATCCAATTCATTCATTTGGGCCGCCACCGAAAATCGGCCGCCAAAGCAATTGTCGGACATCGTCTGCAGCTGCACCCCATCTGGTGTCAGCTCCCATTGCAAGTCCGCATCGCCAACCGCAGAACCTTGATAGCTCGCTTGCCGCAGGCTCGCTAAACCAGATGCCACAATCTCATGGGCTCCGGTCTTTAGATCCGCAGTGACATGCACCTTGCCGTCCACTTCGGCGAGTCCTTGTACAGGGATGGCCGCATCCGAAAACTTTGCGACTAGCTGTCCGATCTCGTCCAACAATACGCCGTCGATCGCAAGACTTGCGTCCAGACTTGATTGATCGTCGACAAGACCATTCAACAACAACTCACCGGTTGCATTTCGCCAGCGGAATACGAGCGGTGTTGATGTAATCTCGCCCTGCTGAAGCTGCACCTGCCAATCGATGTCCGAAATCCGTTCGCCAACCACGCCAAGATCATTCAGTCGCAATTGTGTTGTCGCTTGCCAAGCAGCAACATCAGTGACTTCCGACAGGGAACAGGATGCCTTCAGCGACGTGCTTAAACGCCCCTGAGGCGTAAGTGATTCGAGCCCAAACTGTTTGATCAGAGTGTCGGTTGGCTGAACCGAGCATTCCAATTGCGTGGTCAGCACCTTGTCACCAACCAAGTGTGCCTCGACGCTTGGCGATAGCTCAACGAGCGCGTCCTTGGCAACATCGCGAACCACGATCACATCTGAACGAATCGCTGCGATTCCGTCTCTCAATTCACAACGGACTGCGGCGTCATCAACACCGAAGCCGAACGCGTTCAATTCTTTCCAATACAGTTTCGATGCGATCACCGCCGCAGTCGGTTGGCTCACCGATTCCAGCGGGACGACAAAACTCGCATCGGCAGCAAGCAGACCTTTCGCATTGGCAACGCCAAACCGATCCGCGACCGCGGCGATTTGATAGGGCGACACCTGCACCGTTCCCGTCGCTTCACCCGACATCGCGGCAAAGTCGTTGATCGATGAATCGCCATGAATCTTGGCCTCGAAAACTGCGGAGGGCAGGGCGATCGAAGCGATTTCGATCTCATTGGCAACACAACGGGTCTGACCGGCAAAATGAAGTTGATCGCCAACCAACTTTGCCGAAGCCTGAATCACAGCCGCAGCGGTCAGATCACCGGGTGGCAACTCAGGCAGCTCACCGGCAAGCGACTTGGACAAGTCCTCGGCCAACGGCCCAAGCTCAAACGGTGATAGACGCAAATCGAACGTGGCCGACGGATCAGGCGATTGCAAATCAACACGCGAAGCAATCAAAAACTGTGCATCGAAGGGGTTCGCCATCACATCCAAACTCGCGTGGCGATTGTCGAACGCACCCGCCACACGCACCTGTTTGCAAACCTCGCCCAATCGCTGTGATCGAATGTCATGCAAATCAACCGTCAAGCTGACTTGGCTATCAAGCAAATTTTCTGAGATCGGAGGATGTGAACTGCGCAGCTGAAAATCCAGCCCGGCGTTCACCGCTTCCACATTCACAATCGCGGGGACGAGCGGCAACTCGGCGATCCTTTGGCTGTCCAGCTTGATACCTAACAGATCAACCGCGCTGGTCCCGGCAAATGTTTTCGCATCCAACTTGCACTGGGCGACCAAACTGCCGCCGAACAATGCGGGAATCGTGACTCGCGCATCAATGTTCCCTTCGCATCGCACATGCACATCAACATCGGTAACCGATAGAGACTGCTTTCCGATCTGATGCACGGCGAACTCCGCATCATTGATAATCACATGATGCACCGGAATCACACCGATCTCGCCGCCTTGTGATTCGGAGTTTGATTGCGGAAAGACGCTGATCAACTTGCCCGCTTCATCGAATCGCAAATGGCCTTGAGGGTGATCGACGATGACAAGCTCCAGCCAGACTCCATCACGAAGCCCACGCCGAAGCGACGGAACGATCGTCAGCTTGTCAAACCCTACTTGCACCTCACCAGGCTGTCCGGGTTCCTCAACCACCAATCCTTCGATCGTCCAACGATCGGAATTCAGCGTTACCGCGGCGACCTCAACCCGTGTCGACAACACCATCTCTGCGCCGCGGACCGCGGCCCAGCGAACGATTTGATTGCGGGCCATGAACGCAGCGATCAACCCGATGCAGCAAACCAACAACACGCGGCGGAATAGTCGTGACCAATAACGCATCGTCACCCCACCAATCCGTTGGCGTGTGATCGATCCATGACGTCAGTGCAAATTCGGCTTGTTGCAATTCGATGCAACATGCGTGTGTCCCAGTGGTCCAAACATTCGAAGCAGTGTGCGGTATGCGTTTAGCAATTCCAAACAACACATCGAAAGGCCAGACTTGCGGCCCGATCGCAGCCCCGCATCCTAATGGTTTCAGTTTCACGGACGCCCAAGTCACCAAACGTCGGCAGAAGACTTGCCCAACCTGCCGCCTCGCGTTCGGCAATGATCACGTTCCTTCTCACAACGTTTGCGGAACAGAACACGACCTTTCGTGACGGCTGAAACTGAAAAACAACAGCGGTTCGTCGAAAGAATTCAAGCTGTTTTCCCCACGGCCGATGCGATGTTTCCCGCGCGCTGAACAACGCGTGAATTCCGTAGAAACTTTTTCCCTCGACAAGCTCCTGTCACGAATTCGCAATCGCGAAAACAGTGCCGCAACGGTTTGGTCGCGTGAAACGAGACACGCCGTGAAACACCGTAAAAACCGCAGTGAAATGTCGGCATTCCGCATCCCTCAATTTTCGGGGATTCAGTTGCGCGACCCGTCCAATCATGACCTACGGTTCAGCAACCACCCAGAGGAGATTCATGCGTATCGTAACCGTCCTATTGATGATGATCGTCACGTCGTCGGCCGCCATTGTTGTCGTTGCCACTCAAGAGTTTCAGTCGCAAAAAGCTGAAACGAAGAAACCGTCACCAAAACAAGGCAACACCTATTTCAGCGACATTGTGGCGACACGAGACCGCGAGCTGCTCGATCAATTCATGGCGACGCTCAACCCGACGATCATGCAGGAATGTGCCGCCGAACATGACCTCGGTCACACCATCGACCTCGACTACTTGGCCAGCTGCGGTGATTTCGATCTGTACGCCAAGTACCTGCGGATCTCTAAATTCGAGGCCGTCAAAAAGTTCGAATACGTGATGCTGTACTCGTCATCGAAACTCGAATTCGAAGAGCGTCTCGCGCGATAGGCGTCGTCGCTTGATGCACGCCACTAGGCCGTACGAAGACGCGCAGTATCGCTGGCACTTTGATAAAGGTTCCAGTCTTGGATCGATCCGATCGTGCCGTGTTCTTGCGCCACGACGGCGTGACTAACTTGAATCACATCGATCCCCGCACTATTTGCCGCCGCAATCCCTGCCGCCGAATCCTCGAAGATCAAACACTGAGACGGCTGCATCCCATGACGCTCCATCGCGAGTTGGAACCCTTGCGGATCAGGCTTGCTACGCTGTGTCTCGTCAGCCGTGATCAGCGTTCGCGGATGCGGCAACCCCGCCGCATCCAGACGCGTCATCGCGAGCCGCCGTGTACACGAAGTCACAATTGCCCAACGCGCAGGATCCAGCTGACTGAGCAACCGATTTGCTCCCGGCACCTCGACCACATCGCTCGCGTCAGCGATTTGGTACTCAAGCAACAACTGATCTTCCGCCAGCGCATCCAAATCCGGACGCAACTCGGCGACAACCGCGTGCCCCTGGCGGCCTTCCGAGATCGCGAAGATGTCCGATTCGGCGACCTGATGGCGTCCTGCAAAGTCACGCCACGCCCGTTTTACACTTGCAGTCGAATCGACCAGCGTTCCGTCCAAGTCGAACAACAATAACGCTACTTCATCGACCAACTTTGTAAACGTCTCTGCGTTCATAAAATCTCTCCTTGTAATAAGGTGTTCTCTTCTTTGACTCGGATCGCGTCATCCGTTGATCGGTCCGCAGCTCCCGCACGCGTGACGATCGCAGGAGCCCGCAGGACCTCTGCCATGGCCGCAACAACACTGGCAACCGCCAGCGACGCGGCTGGAACAAACAACGCGATTCGTAATGAACTCATATCGGCGATCACGCCAATGACTGGCGGCCCAAACAAAAACCCGGCATAGCCAATCGTGGTGACGAGTGCCAACGTCTGCCCCACGCGTCGCACGTCTTTGCCGCAGGCTCGAAACGCAGATGGAATCACATTGGCCAGCCCTGCGCCTGCGAACATCGCCGGGACATAGGCCATCACCGGATTGCGTGTCATCAAAACCAGCATCAACGAAACGCTGGATACCAAGCAGCCAATGATGATCGTCCGACGATCACCAACCGAATGCGAGATCATGTCGCCGGCGAATCGGCAAACCGACATCCCGATCGCAAACGATGCATAGACAAAACCCGATCCCGTCGTCGCCGTTTCGACGGTAGGACCTTCGCCGGGCTGAAACAGTTTGACCAGCCAGTCGACCATCGCGCCTTCAGCAACCAAACAACAAAACGCGATCGTGCCAAGTGAAACAACAGCTGACAACGGATAGGCACTGCGATGTTCCGCTTGCCGTTCCGTATCGCTGACGCCTGCCGCTGCTTCGGTTTGTCCAGCGACTTGTACCCCAGCCGTGCGATCTTTCGCTCCAGCCGCAATCACGATCAACACCATTGCCGTCGCGATGATGGCCGAATACCAAAATGCAACCATCGCCGGTTGGTCATTCAAGATCAAACCAAAGGTCCCCGCACCAACGGCCGCGCCCAAGCTGAAACAGCCGTGCAACTTGGACATGAATCGACGGCCCGACAGTCGTTCCGTTTCGATCGCGCTCGCGTTCATCGCAACATCCATCGCACCATGGCAACCGCCAAAAAAGAATGCCGCGATCGCAAGTTGGCTAAGCTCGGAAAGCCCCACCACAACCGGGAATAAAAACAGGAACCCGACCCCGGCAGCAAGACTGACCGTTCGCGTCCCTAATGCCTGGATCGCACGTGGCGTCAACAACATCGCCACGATGCCGCCCACCGCAAAAGAGAGCAGCACGACGGACAGCAACGATTCGCTCAGTCCCGCCTTACGCCCCACGATCGGGATCGCCGTCGCCCAGCCGCCAACAACGAGACCATTTGCTAAAAACAGCCCAATTGGCTGCAACAAACTGCAATAAGTTGCTTTTTCGTGCGTCATATTTGCATATTATCGCTTAACATTGCAGATTCAAGCATCAAAGCTGCACCAAACTGCAACTTCATCATTTAGATCGTTACGGGAGATTGGATTCGTGCTCGCATCCGAACGTCGGGAAAGAATCGCTCATTGGGTCGACGAACATGGGCAAGCGAGCCTCGACGAATTGAGTCAGCACTTTGAGGTTTCGACCGACACGATCCGTCGCGACCTGAATGAGTTGCACAAAGCGGGAAAGCTCCGGCAAGTTCGCGGGGGTGCGTTGCGGCATTCCGAGGATCCGTACCCGTACCAACGTCGGGCGATCCGGGGCATCGAGGAAAAGCGTTTGATCGCCAATCGCGCCAGCGAGATCATCCCCGAAGGCATCGTGTTGTTTTTGGACCTTGGCACGACCGCTCTGTGTCTTGCCGAAGCAATCGCCCATCGCAGTGACCTGACGGTTGTGACCAGCAACCTTCCTGCTGCCGTACGCCTTGGCGAAGGGGGCAAGGTGACGACGATCGTTCCTGGCGGACAAGTCGACGGCGCGATTCAAGGACTTGTTGGCAGCGCGACATTCCAGCAACTCAGCACGATTCATTTCGACATCGCGGTGCTCGTGCCACGAGGCGTCTCGGCATGCGGTCACCTCACCACGGCAGCCAATGAAGACGCGCAGATCAAGCAGCTCGTTCGGGAACGAGCCGACCGTAGTCTTTTGATGGTGACTGCCAACAAGCTTGGCGTCAAAGGCGCCTTCCAATTCGCCGAACTCGAAAACGAAGACACCTTCATCACCGACGCCGGCGAATCACACTCCCTCCTGAAAAGCATCCGCCAAAACACCCCCGAGCTAGAACTCTACTCCGCCAACAATTAGCTCCCATTAGCCGTACGGCGCTAACCGCGGTTCCCGTCCACCAACCACACACCGGGACAAAACCGTGGCTGCCGCCAGCGGCTAAACCAATCCATCCCACCGCCCATTACCATCCCCCATCAGCCGTACGGCGCTATCCGCGGTTCCCGACCACCCACCACATCCCCGGACAGAACCGTGGCTAGCGCCAGCGGCTAAAATAATCCATCCGACACCGTCAACCTCGCCGGACTCAACGATGAAAACTCTCGTGCTCCTTGCTTGCGTCTTGCTTACTGGCATTGATCACGCTGGCGCATCGGATCCCACCACGGTGATCACCGGGGCAGGGCAGACGCAACCGCAGCAACCACAACTTGCGATCGACGAAAACGGCGGCCTGTTCGTTACGTACGGAATTGCTAACGCAATCTTTCTCGCGCGGAGCAACGACGGTAAACAGTTCACTGCCCCAACCAAAATCGCCGAACTTCCAAAGCTCGCCTTGGGAATGCGGCGTGGACCGCGTATCGCCGTGACTGACAAATCGGTTGTCGTTGCCGCAATCAGCCACCAAACCGGCGATCTCACCGCTTGGCGTTCAACCGATCAAGGCCGCACTTGGTCATCCGGTGTGGTGGTCAACGATGTCGCTTCGAGCGCCCGCGAAGGCTTACATGCGATCGGCAACGGCCCCGACGGCTTGATCAGCCTCGTCTGGCTAGACCTTCGCAGCGGTAGCACCGAAATCTACTACTCACAATCGCTCGATAGCGGAGAGACGTGGTCCAAAAACGTCGTGGTCTATCGGTCGCCATCCGGCACCGTCTGCGAATGCTGCCATCCCTCGATCGCAATCCACTCCGACGGGCAACGGTTCGTGATGTGGCGAAACGTTATCGAAGGGGACCGAGACATGTATGTCGCGACTTCAAGCGACGGCCACACATTCAATGCGGCCGAAAAACTTGGGAACGGTTCTTGGCAACTCGATGCGTGCCCGATGGACGGCGGCGCCCTCGTGATCGATTCAAAAGCCATCCCACAAACCGTTTGGCGGCGACAGAACACCATTTACCTAGCGGCCCCCGGCCAAAGGTTTGAAACGCTGATCGGCAACGGCCAACAACCTTGGATCGCCAAAACTCAGGCCGGCAACTGGATCGTCTGGCTCAGCCAGCGAGGCGGCAATCTCCTGTGCATGGATCCCGAAAAGCAAATCCGAACACTCGCGTCAAACGCCGCCGCGCCAGTGATCGTTACCGGCGGGCACCACCCAATCACCATCGCCTGCTGGGAAGAACAACAAGACAACCAATCATCGATCAAACTCCAAGTGCTAAACCGCTCAGGCAGCCAAACTGAATAACTCTCTGGGTAACGATCAGCCGGGCATTCCCGATTGCAATTCGAACACCATGTCCCATAGCCGGTCGATTTCACCGCGTTCGATCACTTCGATAGGCTTCAATCCGTCGAATGACTCATTTGGCAATTGAAACCACTGACCAAGCGATTCAGGCTCCACCAATTCGCAGAGCGCCGCCCACAGCCGATAAACCTCGTTGTAAGGCCGCAGCAATTTATCCGCGGCCTCGCCACCAGACTCCACCTTCGCAATCGTCCGTTCGGCAACGTTGACAATCCGCCCGAAAACCGGGCGTGCCATCCCCAACTGATAACGCAATTCCAGTGCCCTTGCACCGCCCAGCTGAACCACGCCCTGTCCCTGCAGTCCGGCAATCTTCCGTGAAACAGGTGAGGTTTTCTTTCCTGCCCCCCGTTTACGGACTCCCCTTTTCGTCGACGCTGGCTTTTTAGTTTTCGTGGTCATCCCAATATCCTCCAACTTCCATTTTAGCGGACATCTTGAGCACTCAAGCATTTTTCCCTGCATTTTTGCATGTTCAGTTACATCCTATTTTGCAGGCAACTCGTCGGTGGCGACGGAACGTAGCCGAGCAATGAGGTCGAACAGTTCGCAGACTTCAGGCGATTCCGTTCGACTCGAATTTCTCTTGTTCATCGTGAGCATTATAAGCGTGATCGAAACCGCTTGCGATCATCACGACCATAGCAGGCCACACCCTCGAATCACAAACATTTCGCCGCCGATTGATTTTCCAATGTCGCCTTTCGCTCCGCGAAAGTAGCGTTCTCGTCCACTCCTGCTGCCGTGCAGCAAGCGACATTTGGCAAGCCCAAAATCGAAACTCAACCGACCGCTAACGGCGACGCATCCCAAAGAAAATTGGTCGACCGTAGCTTCCCGATTTTCCGGTCGGTCGGTACTGCGATGGGGAGCTCAGTTTCGAAGCACCAAACGACTTGATGACGTTGCCTTGCGTGACGTTCTTCTGTGCACTGGTCTGAAAAGATTTGTTGCGACTTGGCCCCGACCGTGAACCTTGCAGCAATGCGTAGGGCGCCGTACGGAGCACCAACTTGCTCGTCTGCGTGACATTCTTTTGGACCGCACCATAAGCTCCGCCAACCACTTTTTTGCTGGCGTTGGTGAAGAATTTTTCCAGCGGATTGGCTGCGTTTGCTGGCGAAGTGACCGATTGCGAGCACGCGACGACCAATGCAACGACAACGATTTTTTTGAACAGAGACATGGCAAAATCCTCGATTGAAAGGGTGTGGGGCGACCGGCAACGTTGCCGGTTTCCTTGATTCACACACACCTGTGCAATCGCCAAGCAAATCCCTGAACCAAAAATCAAAACTTTAAACACCGCAGAAAACGCTAGGTTCCCGCCATCTCACCGGCCACCCAACATCCCAAAACATCGGCTGATCCGTTCCCGCATCACCGACTGCATCCCCCAACAATTCCAACCTGGCAATGGTTGCACAAAGCCGCTGCGCGATTGGCCGGCAAGCACCAGGAGCATTAACCACGAAGAACACGAAGGCCGGGCAATCTCCAAACGCAAATCCTGGCCGATATAAAAACCTCAGGCCTACGGCCGGGTCCGCTCATCCACGCCAACATCACCAAACCAAAAGACAGTACAAGCAACTCGTCCTCAATACATTCTCTGCCCTTCGTGCTCTTCGCGTCCTTCGTGGTTCAATCCTCTCCCGACCGAGTCATGTCGCAAAAGACACCGCCTGCCATCCCCCAACAACTTCAGCCTGGCAATGGTTGCATTCCGCCGCTGCGCGATTGGCCAGCCAGTAACGGGAATAGTAACCACGAAGGACACAAAGAACACGAAGACCGGGCAATCACAAAACACGAATCCCGGCCGACATGAAACTCTCAGATCTAAAGCCGCGGCCGCTCATCCACGCCAACGTCACCAAACCAAAAGACAGAACAAGCAACTCGTCCTCAATACATTCTTCCCCCTTCGTGCTCTTCGCGTCCTTCGTGGTTCAATCCTCTCCGAACCGACTCCCGTCGCTAAAGACAGCAATTCCGTCCGAACACGGACCACTGAGATCTCCCTACAATCTCAGTCTGCAATGCGTCGAAGCGTCCACTAAACGATTGCCTGACTAGCACGGGAAATCTAACCACGGAGAGCACGAAGGATGGAGTTTGACCAGTTATCTCACCGCGTGATCGGATGTGCGATCGAGGTCCACCGCACATTGGGACCTGGATTGCTTGAATCGGCATACGAGCAATGCCTAGCCCACGAACTGGCGCTAAACAACATTCGGTTTCAACTGCAGCATCCACAACCCGTTGAGTACAAGGGCTATCGCCTGGACTGTGGATACCGCATCGATCTATTGATCGAAGATTCCTTGATCATAGAACTCAAGAGTGTGAGCCAACTAGCGGAGATTCACCAAGCACAAATCTTGACCTACATGAAACTCGCAGGCCTAAAGACAGGGCTGCTCATCAACTTCAACGTCATCAAACTGAAAGACGGAATCAATCGACTCGTTCTTTAAACATTCATCCCCTTCGTGTTCTTCGTGTCCTTCGTGGTTCAATCATCTCCCGACTGATTCACGTCCAAAAGACACGGGCTGGCATCCCACAACAACTTCAACCTGGCAATGGTTGCACAAAGCCGCTGCGCGATTGGCCGGCAAGCACCAGGAGAATTAACCACGAAGGACACAAAGAGCACGAAGGCCGGGCAAACACAAAACACGAATCCCGGCCGACATGAAACTCTCAGATCTAAAGCCGCGGCCGCTCATCCACTCCAACGTCACCAAACCAAAAGACGGAATCCAGCAACTCGTCCTCAATACATTCTCTGTCCTTCGTGCTCTTCGCGTCCTTCGTGGTTCAATCCTCTCCCGACTGATTCACGTCGTGTAAAACTGTCGCGAGGGATTCGTGTTTAATGATTTGCAGCTACGTTGTGTTCCTATCTCCCGCGAACTGCACCAATCTCCAAGCAACCAACTCTCGAATCCGCCAACTCACAAGACCACAAGTCTCAATCGCACAATGACCGAAGAAACAGCACAAGCGATGCCGAGAACTCGCAGGATCCAGCGAACCGGACTGGAGTCTGTTCTGGATTTTTCAGCGGTCATGATGCTGTTTATTGGAATCGTCGTGACTTGCTCTCTCGCTTGGGCCTGCTTGGCTACCGGCTTTCGACTCGACTTGATCCTGTGGTGCGGCTTGGCTGTCGCTTGCTTTTGGTTTGCGTGGCTAGTGTTGCGTTGGATGGCAGAGTTGATTCGAATCCAAAAGCAACGCATTGGAATCCCATTCGATGGTCACATCTCGGGCCCCTATGACGAGACCGTCAATTCCTGCAGCAGTTGTGGCGCAGTACTCATTTCCGATTTCAAATGCGACTGCTGTGACGCGCGAATCATTGATCCGATCAATCAAGACGACACGGCCTCCCGTTCACCAGACGAAGTCTAAATTCTCACTTAGAGATCGCTGCCGTTGGGCTGCGATTGCGACGTGCTGCTCTACCAAACCACCGCGGCGAATTTCGTTGCTTTCCGGACATACCACTCGCTAAAATTTCAGGGACTTCTCTTGCGTGCCTTTGCACGTGAGCACGGGAATCAATTTGATCAGCAGCTTGTGAATCGTTCGCCTGCCCCGTGGCTTCTCCCGTTAAGTGTTCGGATTCCCCTCGTGACCAATACCAAACAGTGGGCCTTGTCTCACGGCATATGCGTTGATGAAATCGTGCCACCCGTCGACGACTATAACGAGCCTTGTAGTCGCACCGCCGAAGAGATCGCGATACGCACCATCATCCTTCACTGCCTCGTTGCTGTTGGCTATGGCGTCGACCCTGAGCCTGTCATCGAATGGCTCGAAGACGAAGCGATTTGGGAGAACGCGTCGCCAAACGAACAAGCGTTCCTTCGCGACGAGAATCCATCCGATGAAGCACTCAGCGACGCACGATGGCGACAAGAGGCTCAGTGGGCTTTGCTGTGGGCAATTGGCCATGTGGAAGCACTCGGATTGCCCACACAAACTTGCGATACTGCCAGACTGGTCGATGAAATCATGCCTGGCCTAGGCGAACCGATCGACTCATTCGTTTCCGCGTCCGTGCTTCGCTCGCCAGCCGAGCTACTCGGCGAGGATGATCGCACTTACAACTTGCACTGCCTTGCTCGCGAAGCTTATCGTGACGGATCGATGCCCGACGACTTGGTTTACGACGTCCTGTACCAACGCCAACACGCACTCGAATGGCTTAGCGGCGACGAAGACTGGGACGACGTCACCACCGACACGTAACAACCGCTGGACCACATCCCCGCCAAAGGAAACGTAATGGAAATCGCGATTGAGACAACCGTCGACGCCCCAATGGAAGAGGTTTGGGCCGCATGGGTGACGCCTGAGGAAATCACTCAGTGGAATTTCGCATCCGACGAATGGTGCTGCCCGAACACAACTATCGATTTAGTCGTTGGTGGTCAATTCAACTATCGGATGGAAGCCAAAGACGGTTCGATCGGGTTCGACTTCGAAGGAACCTTTACGGCGATCGATCCTCAAGCCGCGATCGAATACGCGCTCGCAGACGACCGGTCCGTAAAAATCACCTTTACCCAAACGGAATCCGGCGTGCGCGTCGTCGAGACCTTCGAAGCCGAAGACGAAAACTCGGCAGAGATGCAACGACAGGGATGGCAATGCATCTTGGACAATTTCAAATCTCACACAGAAAGCCGCCGCTAATCAGCTGACGATTTCCATTTCGCGCCAATCCGACTACGAAAGTAGCGTCTGTCCCCACAGCCCGTGCCACTCACGCATCCAAGCTGCGAACTCTGACAAACTGGTAAAGGCCTTTGTCACCGTCCACTCGCTAAAAGGCAACGCGTATCATGCGTTTTGATCGCACACTGACAATTGCTGGTGCTCTGCTACTGATCGGTTGGCTTGGATTTTTCGCAATCAAGTTCACGCAGCATCGAAACCGCATGCGTGTGATCGCCTCCGAGTTGTCGATGCAGAATCGAAAGTTCTATCTTGCCGGCGCGCCACTGGAGCCCCACACAGCGATCGAAGGCGAAGAACGGTTGCTTGTTGTCGGCGAATCAAACGACGACTATCTCCTTTGCAGTATCGTTCGCAACACGACCTACAACGATTGGCGAGGCCAATGGAAAGTCGACGTGTGCTTTCGCCCCGACAGACAACCTGATCATCCTCGACTCGCAATTTGGGAAACGATGGATCACTTCCCAACCCAAACGGACATCGTGCGATTCAAAACGCTCGCGCTGCAACAGCCCTGGGTCACATGGGACAAGCCCGAGGGATCGAATCCCATCACGAGCAGCAAACAATAGCTTGTGACAAGGCTCCCGCCTTGTCACACACTGTCCTTCAGGCTCCCGCCTGACCAGCCACAACCGCCCAACCAAGACAGAAACCGCCTCACCCCAAATGCCAAACCTAAACCCATACGCCGCCCCACCGAACGAACTGGATTCAGGCAAAACGGCCGCGTCCCATACCAACTCCGCATCTCGCCGCTTACTCAACTTCGCAGGAATTGCCGGTACAATCGTTGGCAGTCTTAGTGCACTCCTATCCGCAGCGAGCTACAACGGGCAAGGCATTGCGACGTGGACGGTCATTGCTTTCGTTAGCGGGTTAGTCATGTTTGGTGTCGGCATCATCCTAATCCGCAACTTGAGCGCACCGACAGAGCCACCAGACACAGCGGAGCGATAAACTGATATGAAGCAGCCAATCAAGTTGAACGGAAAGCACTTGATCGCAACCGCGGTGTGCGCAGCCAGCGTCAATTTGTTGTACTGGCTCTACCGAGAGCTTGGCGGACGCCATTTTGTCCTACCGATCATCGTCTTCAGTCTCGTTGTTTTTGCGGTGCCGCAGATCTGGCAACGCTACAAGACCAACACTCTCAAACAGAAGTAAGCGCGTAGGAGCTTTCGCCCCGAAACCGGCGGGGCGAATCAAATTAAACTCGCTTTTTCAGCGACTCCAGACGCTCGGCAAGCACCCAGGATGCGAGAAAGAAACTCGTCAACGTTTCATTCAATTTGGATTCGCTCCTTGACCAAAGCGAACCTTCATTCGTTGATTAACGAAGTAAAACTCGGTCAGCCCGACGCGATTCGCCGTGCGGCCGAATTCGTTGCCGCCGAAAGTTTTGGCATGTGGCACAATCGCGCTCGAGCAAAGCTCTGCCGCTACTTCAAAAACCACCCGCCGCCTGCGGAAGAATGCGACCGAATGGTCAATGCCATCGCCAGTCGACTCATCGAAGGGCGGTTCTCCGAACAGTTTAAAGACCAGCTTTCGATGGCAATCCGGCTTTCACCTGACCGGATGGCAAACGCATTACCGCTAGCAGAAAGCTCCGACCGCGAATACGTCCGCCGATACGCAAGCTGGCTACGGAACAAATGCGCCCACAGCGCTGCCCAATCAACAAGCTTGTGACAAGGCTCCCGCCTTGTCACACACTGTCTTTCAGGTTCCCGCCTGACCAGCAACAACGGCCCCACCCAACCAACGAAGAAATGAATCCCAACGCGAAGCAATCGAAACCGCGATGCCATGACTGGAATTCAATTTCCACCTGAACCGAACCTGCGCCTTCCAACCAAGCTTGTGACAAGGCTCCCGCCTTGTCACACACTGTCTTTCAGGCTCCGCCTGACCAGCCACAACCGCCTCGCCCAACCAAGCCGTCCCAACCAACTAAGAAATGAACCCCAACGCGAAGCAATCGAAACCGCGATGCCATGACTGGAATTCAATTTCCTCCTGAACCGAACAAACGCCTTCCAACCAACCTTGTGACAAGGCTCCCGCCTTGTCACACACTGTCTTTCAGGCTCCGCCTGACCATCCACAACCACCTCGCCCAACCAAGCCGTCCCATCCAACTAAGAAATGAATTTCAACGCGGAGCAATCGAAACTGCGATGCCACGACTGAAATTCAATTTCCACCTGGAGCGAGCTTGCGTGGGCCAAATCGCATCACGATACAGCTTGATCATTGATCTTTTCTCATCGCGACTGGATGGCCCTTCTCTCGCCCTTTGACTGAGTTCGAAATTGCCACGATTCCACATTGCTACGCTTCTTCTTGCCTCCTCCGTGGCGGCTATTATTGCAGCGCTCAACCTTCGTGAAACATGGACGACCAGTGCGCCGTATTATGCTCCACTGCTTGACGCTCGTTGGCATCCGCCGCCGTATACACTGAAGGAAATGTCGATCGATTTGCACCAGGACCGAGGATGGCCAATTTGGCATACTCGAAACTCAACCTCGCTGGCTGCCCACAATTTAGGTCTCTACCTGAACGAAGATCGCCCGCCTTTCGGAACCTCAAACGCCCCCAGCCCTGATTTCGAAATCATCTTTGACGGGGCTACTGAATCACATTACTCAACCCCGACAGCGACAGACTGGACTCGTGCGGGAATCGACGCAATTGTGGCGTTCTCCATCGTCGTGACAGGCGCATCCATCTCCGAGTTTGCAATTCGCCGCATTCGTGCTTCACGCGAACGTTTGCGAACAAAAGATGCGTCACAAGCCGTCGCGTAGATCGTTTACTAAAAGCCGATTCCAGGCAGGCGAGGCAGCGATTTGCGAACTCAGCCAAATCGATAGAACTCTCTCTCACACGCTTCTGTCAAACGGTCGTAATCTTTCGACTGCCTAGGAAGACAGAGAAGAACGCTACTTTCGCGGAGCGAAAGGCGACAATGGCTCGTCGCCCGGACCTGATACGGAAGACAACTGCGAACCAGAATCGGCAAACGATCCCAGCACTTGTTGCCAGGGATGCCGTCGTTGCTCAAGCCCCATAAAGACCTTGGCCCGCGCGCAAAAACGAAAAAAGCCGCAGCCGACCGTCGATCCGGTCAACTGCGGCTTTTGAATTCCGCTGATATTGCCAAAGGCAGCTATCTTATGGGCGATGAGGGACTCGAACCCCCGACCCCCTCGGTGTAAACGAGGTGCTCTAAACCAACTGAGCTAATCGCCCTTTTCGCTTCGACTCGCTGGCGAATCGTCGCTGTGTGTGGGAGCAGGAAGATAGTCGCCGTTCCCTTTCATCGCAACGGCACTTTCACACTTCCTTCACCACACTTGTTTTCAATCTCTCATCCAAGCCATCCAGCTGACATCATCCCGATCCTCGGGGCCCAACAGCCACAATGGGACAGGCTTTCCCCGAATCGGAGTCGCGAATGGTTCAATCTTTATCTCACAACAACTCTGCCAACTGACACACCGCAAGCGAAACACTTGGGGGGACGCCCGAGAGGAGACCTGCGTAGTGCAGGGAACTCAGCGACTTGGACGTAAGGCTGCCAACCAACCGCGCGTTCGAGTAATCCGGAACACCATTCCGCCGACAATTGCCTCACTCATGCAGAGCAAGTGCGACGGGAACAGGTTCACAGGAGACTCGTTGCGAACGTTTGCTGTGAAGAGCGGGGCTTATCGGCCCAGCATGCGAGCTCGCTTGTTACGTCGCTCCGCTTGGATCTTTTGGCGGCGACGGATCTCGCTTGGCTTTTGATAGTGCTCACGTCGACGCATTTCTTTTTTAATTCCGCTGCGCTCGACCAATTTGCGGAACCTACGTACTGCCTCTTGGATTGTTTCGCTGTCGCGGACCATCAACTTGACCATTGTTTCTCCATTTTCATCGTTGGGACCTCTGCGTGAAAGGGAATTCGCCGACGTCGCAGTGTTTCACTCAGCGGTGCTGGAATGAAACCGGCGCGCGGGGGCAACCACAGAACGCGGGAGTGTAGCGGGCGAACCGCTATCCTCGCAACGGGCATCTTTTCGTGATTTCCCGGTTTTATCCGTGTTTCGGCCAGAACGGACCGCACCGATAGCCAATCTGGCGATTCGAGCGGACATGGGGAGCAGATTCCGCCAGCAAATCCCCCCCGATGAATCGGGCCTGCCAACATTCGCCCCCCGCCAACCCAATCTTTACAGCCAAAACGCTCCAGAGTTCACCCCCAGAGCCATCTCGCTGAATACCTGTCCAAGGGGTGCAGTCTTGGTCAACCGTGCTGTCCAGGCCGCAAAGTCAACGCGACCGGTACGACAGGACGACGGTGGCGCGGTCGCCCGCCAGCTTGCTCAAGTCAACCGTGGAATCCGCCTCAGACCGACCGATGGCAACGGTACTGACGATTGATCCGGTTTTCCGGAACTGTGCTTGCCCTGTTGGATTGCGAACCGATGCCTATCCCGTCTTATTCCGCCAAAACGTCCAATCAAAAGCGAGCGAAATCGGATGTGGACACTGACAGCGAACCATCACCCGGTGGTTTGCTTGGTGAATTGGAGCGGCGGCAGGACGCGGTGCTGGAACAGCTTGATGAGCTCGACGCGAAGCTTGCAGAAGTCCTACGCGGACTGGAACCGGCAAAGGACGAAAACGACGCCGAAGAAGCCGCCGAATCGGAACCGAACAAGCCCAGCGCGGAGAGCGGCGAACCCGCTGCCGATTGGGCCTAGCGTCTAGGAAAGCGAGTACGCAACGTCTTGTGGCAAGAGTTCCCGCAATCGGGATCGAGCTCGCGCCAGCAACGACTTACTTGCCTGCGCCGTGATTCCCAAGCGGCTTGCCAATTCGCTGCACGGTACACCTTGAAAATAGACGAGCTCAATCGCTTCGCGTTGACGTGGAATCAGACGCGAGACCGCGGAACGTAACTTCGCATCCAGCTCGGCTTTCTTGATTCCGTCATCCGGTGAGGACTCTGTCACCGTCGCGTTGGTTTCAAGGCAATCGATTCCCAACGTCAATCCACTGGCGTCAACGGAAACCGATTTGCGTCGGGCTCGATTGCGACGCACGTTCAACGAATAGTTTTTTGCAATCAGCGAAAGCCACGTACAGAATTTCGCAGTTGGTACATAATTCTCGCGAGATTGAAAGACTCGCAAGAAGACCTCCTGGCTGACATCTTCATCGTATTCCTGCGCACCAAAAACGCTTCGCACCACCGACGCAACTAGCGGCGCGTACAAGTCCATCAGCCCATCGAGTGCGTCCAAATCCCCCTGCTGTAGTTTGAGCATGAGTTGGACGCCTTCATCGTCCAGATAACGGTCGAAGTTTGTAGCGGGGGCAATCATACAAAATTGTGGGGAGAGACAGCTTGGTAAAGGAGTACAATGAGTCCGTGAACTAGCCCTAAAGGAATCAACGGAGAGGTAACGCAAATTCAACAGCTTTTCGCGGACTTTATTTCAGTGCGACGAAAAGCGGCTGACACTTGCACTCGACGCGTATACCGGCGTCTTATTCCACACTCGATTTCGATTTGCCTGTTCGAAATGTGTGAGTCGCATCGCCTATTGGACGGGGCCCGATGCAGGGGGCTTAAACTGCACACCATGCGGATCGATCACAACGACGACCATCTTTCATGATGGCGATTGGATGAACCTGCCCGACATCACCGCAGCACGCGGACGAAACCATGGTGGATGACCGAAAGATGGTGGATGACCCCGAACAACGTGAAATCCGCACTCGGCTGCGAGCTGGCGGACAAGACGTCTTTGCGGAGTTGTTCTCTGATCATCGCGCACGACTAAGAAAACTGCTGATGCATCGCGTCGATATGAGACTGCGTGCACGCACGGATTTGTCAGACATCTTGCAAGAAGCGTACATGGACGCGTTTCGGCGGATTGAGCACTTCCTCAAGAAACCGGAACTGTCGTTTTATGTGTGGTTGCGTCAGATCACGTTGCAACGCCTGATCGACAATCACCGCGCCCACCTGCTTGCTGAAAAACGTAGCTTGAGAACCGAGGTGTCGCTTTCCCAATCCGCCTACAGCTCTCGGACGTCGCATGCCTGGGCGTTGCAAATCGTTGAAACGCAATTGTCGCCCAGCCAAGTGGTGATGCATGACGAGATGGTTGCACGTGTCGAACGGGCGCTCGATTCGATGGATCAAATGGATCGCGAAGTTTTAGTACTACGCCATTTCGAAGAACTCAAAAACAACGAGGTCGCTGAAGTATTGGACCTCTCAGCGGCGGCCGCGAGCAACCGCTATGTTCGCGCCCTTCGCCGCTTACGTGAAGTTGTGATTCCCCCTTCCGGAACAAACTGACAACGGATCCAAGACAGCGTCTATCAGATGGTCAAATCAAATCACCAACCAGCGCACAATCGCGAACCTGTCGAAGTCCTGTGTGAACAGTTTCTCGAACTGTGGCGAAACGGATCGGGAATCACCATCGAAGAATTTGCCGACCGACATCGGGAAACGAAAGACGAAATTTTGACGCTGTTTCCAATGATGCTGGCGATGGAAAGTGTCAAGGACAATCGCGCGCACGAATCGAGTGTGCGGCCGGTCCAACTAAAGGTCGATCGCCTCGAACAACTCGGCGACTATCGCATCATCCGTGAAATCGGCCGTGGCGGGATGGCAATTGTTTTTGAAGCCGAACAGCAATCACTTCATCGACGCGTCGCGCTCAAAGTCTTTCCCGCCCAAGCCTTCGAAGACTCCGATCACCTGAAACGTTTTGAACGCGAGGCCAAACTGGTCGCCGGACTGTACCACCACAACATCGTTCCAGTTTATGGGACCGGCGCCCAAGACGGATTGCATTACTTTGTCATGCAATTGATCGACGGCATGACGCTGGACCAGTTCACCTCGGGTGTGAAGAACGAGCGTTCGGATTCACTGTTCGAACCGATCTGTGAAGTACTCGCATTGTCCGATAGCGACCCAATCTCGCGGGGAGTAAAAACGCCAGCTGCGAAACTGAGCCGAAATCGAAACTACTGGCATCGCATCGCGTCGATTGGACAGCAAGTCGCCGAAGCTCTCGATTACGCACACGGCAAAGGTATCCTGCACCGAGACATCAAACCATCGAACCTCATTCTCGATGCGGAATGGCGGGTCTGGGTGACAGACTTTGGACTCGCACACGAACTGGCGCACGACCCGATCAGTCGCACCGGTGACATTGTCGGCACATTGCCTTACATGGCACCGGAACGACTCAACGGCGTCGCCGATGTTCGGTCTGATGTCTACAGCTTGGGGCTGACACTGTATGAATTGCTGACCTACCAGACCGCAATCGGCGGACTGAGCCGAAGTGAAATTCGCCGAAAAGTTCTCGGTGGTGATGTGCCACCGCCACGCTCGATCAGCCGAGACATCCCCAAAGATCTCGAAACGATCATCATGAAGGCGGTCGCTAAAGAACCGCACCAGCGCTATCCGACCGCCAAGGCATTCGCACAGGACCTCGATAATTATCGGAATGACCGTCCAATCCAAGCGAGACGCGCCGGACTGATTGACCGCTTGCATCGTTGGTCCAAACGAAACCCGGCGGCAGCTTGCATGAGTTTCGCGCTATTGCTGTGCGTGACCATTTCGATGGTGATGGTAACACTGCAATGGCGACGTGCAGTACTCGAAGGCTCTCGCGCCGAATCCAACCTCAGTCTCGCGCTGTATTCGATGGACCGCCTTCTGGAACGGTTCGAAGCCGACTGGATGGAACACCCTTCGGTGTTGGACTCGGACCAAGAAACCGGCCCCACGGAAATGCGGTTTGTCGTTTCCGACCGCAGCGCGACGGTGCTACAGGAAGCACTGTCGTTTTATAAACAGTTCGCCGAGAAGAACGAAAGTGACCCAAGACTGAAACGCGATACCGCACGTGCGTTTAAACGTGTCGGAGGAATCTATGAACGATTGGGGCATCTCCACGAAGCCGAGCTGGCTTATCGCAACGAGCTCAAAACACTCGAATCGACAGACGAGGCATCCAACCCAGACAAAATTGCTCGAATCGCAGAGTCGTACAATCGCTTGGCAATGGTACTGAATGCCGAATACGAACACGTCGAGGCTCGGCAACAATTGTATCGCGCGATCGCGTTGCTGCAGCATGACGGGGTGGAACCCCAATCGTCGGGCAACCTGCGTTATCTGCTCGCGATCAGCAACAACAATCTTGGCAAGGTCCTTTGGTGGCAACACGCGTTTCGTGACAGCAGCGTCCGACATCGCACCGCCATCGGGTTGCTGGAACGACTTGTCGAAGAATACCCTGAGCAGTCGGTGTATCGGCATTCGCTTGCCAAGGCCTACCGCGACCAACGTTTCTCGTCGTTTCGCAACGACCGCCAAGCCTCGCGTGCACTTGAAGCATCCGCGATCTGCATCCTAGAAGACCTCGTCACCGACTATCCAGACGTCCCCGACTACCGCTGCGAATTAAGCGAACTCTTGGAAGCTTGCTCGCGGTTCGGCAGCGCACAGCCGACTGAAAAGCACGCCCAAGCCAAGCGGGCGTTTGAACTGTCAGAACAGCTCGTCGCCGAATACCCAACGATCCCTCGCTACCAAGCTTCGCTGGCGAGAGCACTGTCGACGTTTGCCGAACTGACCGAACAATCGTCACTCGAAGACGCTGCCCAATATCACCGTCGATCCGTCGCGGTGTATTCGCGACTTTGCAAACAGTTCCCAAGCATCTTTGATTACATGATGTTCATGGCACACGCGCTCGCCGCGCATGCCGACTGCCAATTGAAACTCGATCGGCCCGAAGAAGCCAGCACGGCCTTGCGGAGTGCGGTCACACGGCAAGAGAAGTACTTGGAGAAGCGCTCCGACTCGATCTTTGGACGCCAATGGCTTGAACGCAATCTACGTCGCCTCGCCCAAATCGAAGACGACCTGGAAAACCCCGAAGCCGCAGTCCATTTTCGCGAGAAGGCCGACGCGTTGGATCGACGGGCGCAATCACGGCGACGGCGAAACGAAGCCAAAGAAGCGCAAGCTGATTCCTAGCAGCCTCGTGCTCACAACTGCAACGCACCCGAACCGAAAATCGCCTCAAGGCTAGACTCCAGCGACGCGTCCTGGGGATTCGTCGGCTCATCCAACCTTAGCCGATACGCGCTAGCGTCGGTTCCCCGCGAGACCCGATTGCAAATTGAAAAATGGTTGCCGGGGGTGAGGGGGCAAAGCGTGGTCAAGATGGCACCGCCAAATACGAAGAACACACCATCCACGCAACCGCTCGCTATCGCGAAGGCGGCTAATCGAAGCACCAGCGAACCAACCATCAGCCGCAACGCGAAGCGTGCGGTTAGGTGTATTGCGAAACGAAACCACCGAGCAAGGATTCGTCGCCTCATCCAACCTTAGCCGATACGCGCTAGCGTCGGTTCCGCAGCGAGACCCGATTGCAAATTGAAAATTGGTTGCCGGGGGAGAGGGGGCAAAGCATAGTCAAAATGGCATCGCCTAAAACGAAAAACACACCATCCACGCAACCGCTCGCTATCGCGAAGGCGGCTAATAAAACCGCCAGCGAACCAACCATCAGCCGGAACGCGATTGAGAGCGGTTGGGTGTATTGTGGGACCAACGACCCGACAGGGGATTCGTCGCCTCATCCACTACGGAAGACAGACACGATGCGGGGCATCTCGGAAGCCAAAAATCGCCTAAAGGCTAGACTCCAACGAAGGCTGACACCGAGCAGGGGATTCGTCGGCTCGTCCAACCTTAGCCGATACGCGCTAGCGTCGGTTCCGCAGCGAGACCCGATTGCAAATTGCAAACTGAACATTGCAAATTGAAAAATGGTTGCCGGGGGTGAGGGGGCAAAGCGTGGTCAAGATGGCACCGCCAAATACGAAAAACACACCATCCACGCAACCGCTCGCTATCGCGAAGGCGGCTCATAAAACCGCCAGCGAACCAACCATCAGCCGGAACGCGATTGAGAGCGGTTGGGTGTATTGTGGGACAAACGACCCGACAGGGGATTCGTCGCCTCATCCACTACGGAAGAGCGTCGCACCAGAATCCGAAAATCGCCTAAAGGCTAGACTCCAGCGAAGGCTGACACCGAGCAGGGGATTCGTCGCCTCGTCCGACCTTAGCCGTTACGCGCTAGCGTCGGTTCCGCCGCGGGACCCGATTGCAAATCGCAAACTGAACATTGCAAATTGAAAATTGGTTGCCGGGGGTGAGGGGGCAAAGCGTGGTCAAGATGGGACCACCAAACACGAAAAACACACCATCCACGCAACCGCTCGCTATCGCGAAGGCGGCTAATAAAACCGCCAGCGAACCAACCATCAG
>PPHI01000001.1 GCA_002901265.1 Rhodopirellula baltica
AACTTCACGGTGGATGACGGTGTCGGCGCGACATCGAGTGGCACGTTCAACTGGACGGTGACTCCCGTCAACGACGAACAGGTTCTCGCAACCAATACGGGTGCGACCGTCGCAGAAGGTTCGAGCGCCAATCTCGTTACCAACGCGATGTTGCAAACAACTGATGTTGACAACACGAGTGGTCAACTGGTCTACACAGTGGATTCGATCCCAGGAAACGGGACGCTATATCGAAACGGCGTGGCTTTGTCTGCTACGGATACCTTCACGCAGGCTGATATCGATTCGACCTGATCAAGTACACGCATGACGGAAGCGAAACGCTTTCTGATGCGTTTAACTTCACGGTGGATGACGGTGTCGGCGCAACATCCAGTGGCACGTTCAACTGGACCGTAACCCCCGTCAACGACGAACAGGTTCTGGCGACCAATACGGGTGCGACCGTAGCGGAAGGATCCAGTGCGAACATCGTGACGAACGCGATGCTCCGAACGACCGACGTTGACAATACGAGTGGTCAACTGGTCTACACGGTGGATTCGATCCCAGGAAACGGGACGCTGTATCGAAACGGCGTGGCTTTGTCCGCTACGGACACCTTCACGCAGGCCGACATCGATTCGAACCTGATCACGTACACGCATGACGGAAGCGAAACGCTATCCGACGCGTTTAACTTCACAGTCGATGACGGTGTGGGTGTAACATCGATCGGTACGTTCAACTGGTCCGTGACAGCCGTCAATGACGAGCAGGTTCTGTCAACCAACGCAGGGGCTACTTTCAATCAGGGTTCGATTGGCAACGTGATTACACAAGCCATGTTGGAAACGACGGATGCCGATAACGCCAGCAACCAATTGGTGTATACGGTGGACGTTATTCCGACAGACGGAACGGTTTATCGGAACGGCGTTGCATTGTCCGCGACAGACACGTTTACTCAAGCGGATATCAATGCCGGATTGATTACGTACGACCACGATGGGACGTTTGCGACAACTGATTCATTCCAATTCACGGTTGACGATGGAGTTGGAGCGACCACCAGCGGAACATTTACCTTGAGTCTTTCGCCTATCAACCATGCTCCGGTGGCAACGGGCGAATCGTTCACGATGAGTTCACCGAGTACTGACCTACGAATTGATATGGCAGGCTTGGTCGTCAATGATACTGATATCGACGGCGATACCTTGTCGGTAGTGCTGGTTTCGAATCCTGCAAATGGAACATTGACTCTCGAGCCCGGTGGGATCCTGCGTTACGTTCCTCGGTCGGGTTTTTCGGGAATCGATCAGTTTACCTACCAAGTCACTGACGGATCGTTGAGTAGCAATACGGTTGCTGTTGATCTCAATGTGCAGATTTCGGCTCCCTACAGTCCACCGCCAAGTCCCGCAGAGTCTGGCAATAGTGACTCCGGCGATGCCGAACCTGAGCAACCAGAGGACAACGAAAGCGATACGAATACAGAAGAAGCGAATGAGAGCGAAGATTCGAATACTGATAACAATTCGACCGAATCAAAAACGCAGGAAACTCAATCGGCCGCGGCTGTTCCGCCACCTGCAAGTGGGCCCGATGCTGCCGGGGCGGTGCCAGTTGTAGGCCAGCAATCCGAATCGGATGCTGATGAGCAGAAGGCGGACAACGAGAAGAAGGAGATTGAGCGAGAAAAGATCGAACGGTTGACGTCTTCGTATCGCTCTGCCCGAACCATTATCTCTGGTGATGGCGTTTTCTCACCTGAATTGGCTCAACTTGATCGGTTGCTCCGCGAAGACATGCAGCAAGCGATTATTTGGAGCCAGTGGGACAGCCGACAGGACTATCAAGAGAAAACGACTGCTTCGGTTAGCTACGTTGGCTATGCGGGGGCAAGTATCGGAATGTTCTCCGTCGGCTACGTCATGTGGGCGCTACGCGGCGGGGCAATGGTCGGCGTGTTCGCTTCGGCATTGCCAGCTTGGCGATTCATCGATCCGATCGCAATGCTTTCGGCATATCGCGATTTCCGAGACAGTACCGAAGATGGCCTAGAATCGTTGATCCGAACAAAACGGTAGTGTTCCAGGCAATCTGCGTGGCGACTTCGGTCTTTCGAATTCAGTGACCCGGTGAAACCTTTGTGTTTTGCCGGGTCTTTCTTTTGCAGGCTGATGACGGCATCGTAGCTTTCACAAATCGATATAATTCCAGTCTGATTGCAACTTATTCCGCCGGAGCATTTCCGTGTTCGAAGCACTTCGTTTTACCAGCCAGTTCGGAAATGCGCCTCAAGGCAAGCCGCGTGATCCAAGCGAGCCGATGCGATTGCTGGTTATGGGGGATTTCGGTGGATCAAGAGAAACACCCGTCGAAAGTCGTAAACTGCACCGTGTTGATGTAGACAACTTCGACGAGGTTCTTGAATCGCTTCGCCCAACAATTGTGATTCCAACTGGCGTCGGTAGCGAACCGATGCGACTTGAAATCACAGAGATGGAGCACTTTCATCCCGATCATCTGGTCGAGGTGTTGCCGGAATTCGAAGACTTAAAATCAGTTCGCATTTCACTGCAACATCCCAAAACGTTTGAAGCGGCCGCAAAACAGCTTCGTGAAATGGTTCCCGGCTTCGATGGCGGTACCGAGGATTCGCCCGCTGCTGGTTTGGTTGATTCAGCAGCAGAAACGGTTCCTGAGGAGTCCAACGCAGACCTCTTTGAACGCGTCCTCGGTCAAACTTCCGTGCAGAATGAGTTGGGGCGAAACGCGTCGGGAGATCGAACGTGTCAAACGTCGATCGACCGTCTGATTCACAGCATCGTCGCGCCCTATATCGAACCCAAGCAAGACCCTCGCCAAGACGACTATGTATCCGCCGTTGATTCGGCTATCTCGGGACATCTTCGAGAAATTTTGCATCATCCCAGATTTCAATCACTCGAAGCAAATTGGCGTGGGTTGGAAGCGTTGGTCCGAAAAGTGACGCTTTCGGTGAACGTTCAGCTCTATGTGCTCGATGCAACAGCCGAGGAGCTTGCCGCCGCAACACAGTCAGATGATTCGATCGAACAGTCGCTGTTGCTAAAACGTTTGGTGCATGATCGCGATCAGCAACCTTGGTCTTTGATCGTGAGCACCATGGAGTTTGGAAACCGGGCGGATGAATTGATTCTTCTTGCCAACTTGGGGGCGATTGCTGCGTTCGCTGGCTGTCCGTTCATCGCATGCGCTAGCCCGACACTTGTTGGCACGTTTGATTGGACAGATGATATTCAGACTGTCGAGAACACATTGACCGCTGACCAAGAAAACTGGGAATCACTTCGCTTGAATCCCGTCGCCAACTTCATCGCCTTGGTCGGTCCGCGTGTCTTCGCCAGGTTGCCCTACGGAGCAGCAACCGACCCGGTGGAGGCGTTTGAATTCGAAGAGATTCCCGACCCGATCAACTCGCATGACGCTTTCCTGTGGGGGCCACCTTCACTCGCCGTAGCTGGTCTGATTGGGAAATCGTTCTTGGATCGTGGTTGGGCGATGAGTCTGGAGGACCAATGCGAATTGTCGTCGCTCCCGGCATACACCTACAAAGTTGATGGTGAGGTCGAATTGAAGCCTTGTGCCGAAGCGTATTTGTCCGAACGACTGGCCGATCATCTCGCGCAGCAGGGAATCCTGCCGCTGGTAAGTTTCAAGAATCGTGACGCGGCACGTCTTTATCGATATCAGTCGATAGCCAACCCTGCTTCAAGTCTCCGCGGGCCCTGGAACAACTAACTGAACCTCCGATGAATCCATGTTGATCTTTGACGCCCATCTGGATCTAAGCTTGAACGCGATGACATACAATCGCGATCTTCGACAAAGCGTTCGCCGAATTCGACAGGAAGAGTCTGGCGAAAGTCACCTTGCGGGATGGGGATGCAACACCGTCGCGTTTCCAGAAATGCGAAAGGCAAACATCGGAATCTGTGTTGCGACACAACTGGCGGGTTGTATGAAGCCGGCCGCTGCCGGCGGCGGATGGAATTCGCCCGAACAAGCTCGCGCAATGACGCAAGGTCAGCTGACATGGTATCGAGCAATGGAAACCTGTGGCGAACTTCGCCAAATCCGTTCACTTGCTGAGTTGGAGTCTCACCTGCAGCGCTGGCAAACGGATGCGTCCCAAACGCCGATCGGATACGTCCTCAGTCTGGAAGGTGCTGATTCGCTTCGGACCCTCGATGATCTATACGAGTCCTACGAAGACGGCTTGCGTGCGATCGGGCCGGCACACTATGGCGAAGGCCGGTACGCCATGGGTCACGACAAAGACGGGCCGCTGAGCAAACCATGTCGCGAGCTTCTCAAGGAGATGGACAGACTTGGGGTGATTCTCGATGCGACGCACCTCTGTGAACGCACCTTTGATGAGGCACTGGAAGCGTTTCATGGGACGGTTTGGGCGAGTCATCATAATTGCCGGGCACTTGTCGACGACCCGCGTCAGCTTTCCGATCGACAGATCAAGACTCTCGCCGAACGAAATGCAGTCATCGGGATTGCGTTTGATATTTGGATGGGCGTTCCCGGGTGGCAGCGACTGGTATCCAACCACAGCAACTATGTCGATGCGAACCTGATGGCGTTGACGAACCATGTCGATCACATCTGTCAATTACTTGGCAATACCGATCACATCGGCATCGGTACAGATCTGGATGGAGGCTTCGGAATCGAGCAGACGCCGTCAGATCTGGATACAATCGCAGACTTACCGGTGTTTCTGGATCGACTTCGACAGAAAGGTTACGGCGAAGATGATTTGAGAAAGATCAGCCACGGGAACTTTTTGCGAGTCTTGCGTTCCGCGTGGCATTAGGCCGATGTAAAAATGAATCGCAATGAACGATCCGCAAGAAAAAACGGAGACCGCTACTCAAACGCAACAGGTGTTTGAGCAGTCTGACCTGTACCGAAATTGCGTTCGCGAGGCGAAATGGATCTTGGCGATTTGGCTGATCGCATTCGCTTGGGTGATCACTTATTGCACTCTTTTCGGCTATCAAGTTTCAGCCGATCACTTGCCGCTAGTCTTTGGGATGCCATCTTGGGTTTTCTGGGGCGTCTTCCTGCCTTGGGGAATTTCTGTGGTCGTTTCGATCTGGTTCGCGTTGACCATGATTCAAAATGACCGGTTAGATGAATAGTGGATCCAACGCGGCACTGTATACCTTTTGTTTCTATACCGTCGCGGTCTTTGTTTTGGCGATCGTTTCCGAACGATTCTCTAAAGGCAAAGAGTTCGTCGGCGAATACTTTTTGGGAAGTCGTGGGTTCGGGGTTTGGGCGTTTGCATTGACCTTCGCCGCAACCAATGCCTCCGGTGGAAGTTTCATGGGCTTCCCCGCGTTAATCTATACCCATGGATGGACGCTCGCATTTTGGATCGCCGGTTTCATGATGGTCCCGTTGATGTCGATGGGCTTGATTGGAAAGCGGATCAACCAAGTTGCCAGGAAATCGAATGCCGTCACGATTCCAGAGATATTGGGCGCGAGATACGCAAGTCCTCGCGTTACCCTCGTCGCGACAGGTCTATTGGTCTTCTTTATGTTTTTCTATTTGCTTGCCCAGTTTAAAGCGGGCGGCAAAATCCTGAGCACTCTGCTCGCCGATGAACCACGATTCCAGTGGCTCGCAGCGACGATGACGCAATGGACACATTCGGTCCCGTGGCTCAATCAAGCATCCGGAGACTATTTGGTCTGTCTGCTGCTGTTTTCAACCGCCGTCATTGTTTATGTCGTGTATGGCGGTTTCCGAGCGGTCGTATGGACCGATGTCATGCAAGGTATCGTGATGTTTGTGGGAGTGATCGGAATGCTCGCGTTGGCGTTGCACCAATCGGGAGGCCTTCGCAACGTGACAACCAAAATGGCGCAAATGACACCGCCAGAGTTCTGCCGCATTGTCGTTTCACAATCCGGTTCGTCCGCTGGCGTATTGCTTGTTCCCAAAGGGACATGGATCAAGAATTCCGAAGAGGTGTTTCGTACCGCAGAAGCTGTCGAACTCGATCACCAGACGCGATCTGCACCGATCAGTGCCATTCGACTGACTACGGAACACGAGATCGAACAAATTGAAGCCGATCCGATTGCCCGTGGAGTCGATGTTGAAGTCGTGGAAATCGTTCCCTACCGATTTGGTGCGAGAGAGAAAGGCGTCTACGTGAGTAATCCTGGGCCGAGCGCAAACAGCGATCTTGGCTTCTTGGCGGTTGGGACCGCGATTAGCTTTTTTGTGTTTTGGCCGTTTGGCGCGACCGGCCAACCGGCGAACATGGTCCGTTTGATGGCGTTTAAAGATAGTCGTACGCTGCGTGTTTCGATTGTGACCGTTTCGGTTTATTACGCAGTGATCTATCTGTCGTTGATCATCATTTTTTGCTGTGCGCGGGTGTTGATGCCGGGTATGGAGATCGATCCTGATCGAACGATGCCAGACTTAGCGACACAGTTGACCACATCGGCTGGTGTTCCTTGGCTCGCTGGATTGCTGGTCGCGGCGCCATTTGCAGCCGTGATGTCGAGCGTCGATAGTTTTTTGCTGGTCGTCTCTTCGTCAGTGGTTCGTGACATCTATCAGAAGCAAATTAGTCCGGACGCGCCGGAGAAAACGCTGAAGCGACTGAGTCGCTTGGTCACGATCGGCATCGGATTGTTCGCCGTCGTATTGGTTGTCAATCCGCCGATGTTCTTGCAGGACCTGATCGTCTTTGCCAGCGGTGGGCTGGCCGCCTGTTTCCTTGTCCCCATCGTGTTATCGCTTTATTGGAAACCGATGACGGCAGCAGGTTCCATCGCAGGAATGTTGGGTGGAACCTTGATGCACGTCGCACTGACCGCTTGGGGGTATCTGCTTCATAGCGAGTTCCGTCCCTTTGAGTTATTCGGACTGAATCCGTTTCTGTGGGACCTCGTAACGTCGCTGGTAGCGGCCGTTACGTTTTCAAGATGGTCTGGCCAGTCTGAAACGTCACCTTCTGGTTTGCGAATGCCGAAGTAAAGAACTCGCTGCGATAACGCTTGGCTATTCGTCGGCCTTGTTCGACGCGTGTGCCAATTCAAGCCTCTGTAGAAATTGTTCCACGCTGTAATGAACGTCGCTGGTCGCCGAAACGACGATCACATGGTCGAGTGGAATGACGCTTCCCGGTCCGTGATTCGCTTCCCAGAAACCAGGCACAATCACGCGAGTGACCATCTCGGCAACCTCTTTGCCTTTCGCTGCCAATTCACCTCGCAGCGAGTAAAGCTCGACAGACAATGCATGTTCAGCAGCCGATCTTGTGGTGAATTGTAGGACGTCATCCTTGATAACGTACGTCAAATCAAGGTCGGAGAGCATCAAACGAAGAAATGAACGGAGCTTTACCGCTTTTAGATTAATTGAGACGGGAATCTCTTCGTCGGCCCCAACTTCGTCGAGGGCCCTGCGATCAATTACAATTGGGATATCATGAACTTGACTCAATTGCTGTGCCGCTTCGATCATTGGCACATCAATGAAGTTTTGCGAAGTCAATTCATTCAACGCGGCACGAATACGCAGTTCGCTGTCGCTTTTGAATTGTTTGTCGCGAATGTTGGCATCTTGTGCCGCAATCGCAACACTGTTCGTCGCAGTGACGGGGCGTGCACTGGGCACTTGATTTTTTTGTGTTGTTACCGTTGCCGGTGAATTACCAAACGGATCGTTCGATTGTGCCTGGACATCGTTGAATCCGATCACGACAAGCAAGAAAAGCGACGCCAGGCATGTGTGCTTTGCGAATGGCATGGAAAAGACTCTCGCAATAGAGAAAAGAAGCGATCGAAGTTGCTATCGACCGAAAAGTGACTTTTCGAAGTAAGCCATGATCGGGTGTCGAAAGGCTTGACGCAAGTTTTCAACTGTTCAGGCGAATTTGACAGTGTCTGATCACCAAAGCTCTGCGGCGCACGGTCAGAGCGGATATCTTGAGGTCGATCGGTTTCCAATGTTCGCCTCTTCGATTCAGCCCTGCCCCGCTTAACATCATGACCCGGAACGGCATCTTTATTTTGGCCCTCGTGCTTTGCAGCGCATGGCTTTGTCGCACAACCGCGTTTGCGAGTGATCGTCCCAACATTGTGATGGCGTTTGCAGATGACTGGGGAAAGTATGCCAGTGTCTATGCGAAAGCGTCTCCGGGTGGGCCATCCGACATCGTCTCGACACCGAACTTTGACCAACTTGCCGCTGACGGATTGCTGTTCAACAACGCCTATGTCAGTGCACCGAGTTGTACTCCGTGTCGGAGTTCGCTTTTATCTGGGCAGCACTTTTGGCGATGCGGTCGCGGTTCGATATTGCAAGGTGCGATCTGGGATTTCACCAATGAAGCCTATCCATTAATCCTTGAGAAATCTGGCTATCACATCGGCCATACCTACAAGGTTTGGTCGCCGGGAACTCCGGCGGATGCGCCGCATGGTGGCAAGCGTACTGCGTTTGTTAAACATGGTCGTAAGTTCAACGGGTTCTCGCAAAACGCGATGGCTGGCAATGACCACGAGGCGGCAAAGGCGAAGCTGTTCGAAGAGGTACGTATGAACTTTCAATCCTTCTTGAATGCGAGCCCGTCGGCGGAGAACGATCCGGATTCGAAACCGCCGTTCTGCTATTGGTTCGGCCCAACGAACTGTCACCGAAAATGGGTCGAAGGCAGTGCCCAAGAACTGTGGGGGATCAATCCGGATGATTTGAAAGGCAAGCTGCCGCCGTACCTTCCGGATGTCGAAGCTGTCCGCCAAGACTTCGCCGACTATCTCGGAGAGGTCCAAGCGTTCGATGCGGCGGTGGGTGTTCTCGTGGAGGAACTCAAACGGGTTGGCGAATTCGAGAACACGATTTTGGTGGTCAGCGGTGACCACGGGATTCCAGGTGTGACTCGTGGGAAATGCAATCTCTATGACTTGGGGACCAACGTCCCTTTGGCGATACACTGGCCGAATGGGATTGAGCATCCGGGGCGAGTGATTGATGACTTTGTATCGCTTCCCGATTTGGCTCCAACGTTCCTGGAAATCGCGGGTGCCGAAATCCCTGATGCGATGACCGCGACGTCAATCACTGGCTTACTTCAAAGTGACAAACAAGGTCGAATCGAGCCCACAAGAGACGCGGTGTTTACCGGACGTGAACGACACGTCGGTGTGGCTCGGGCAGGCAAATTGCCCTATCCGCAGCGAGCGATCCGCACCGAAGAACACTTGTTGATCGTCAACTTTGCGCCCGAGCGGTGGCCAATGGGTGACGGGCCAATGGCTGACGAAACGCTTCCTGATTTCGCGGCGCTGCGTGAGAAAACGATCGCCGCGTTTGGTGACATGGATGCTAGCCCGACGAAAGCGTGGATCGTGACGCACCGCGATGAGGAGCCAGCGTTTTACGACTTTGCCGTCGGTCGTCGTCCGATGTTCGAGTTGTACGACATCAAGTCCGACCCTCATTGCATGAATAACTTGGCCTTAGACAGTCGTCATGCGCAAACACGTGACGCCCTTTACGAACGTTTGACTGACGAAATGAAACGCACGGGTGATCCGCGAGCCAGCGAGAATGTGATTTTTGAAAAAGCACCCTACACCGACTGATCGGTTAGGCGATTGAGTAGCAGCACGATCTTGCGTTTCTGACTAAGGCGGACCATCTGTTCCGGACTTAAGACGACTTTTGTTTTGGGGTTCGCTAGGTCCGAACAATGCAGTTTGGTCGGATCATCTTGATCGATCGCCGATTCCAATAGAAAACACCGATCGCCTTTGCGGAGCAGATACACGGCTTCGATGATGACATCTTCGACTCGGTCGAGGGCTTGAAAGTCATAGCGGGTCGCGATCAGATCCAATTGTCGGTCGCCGATCAACTGACCGAACTGTTTGATGTATTCGACATCGATATCGGTCGGGTGCAACGACAGAACCGCTGCTTGCTCGGTTTCCGATTTGGAATCGTCTGACGACTCGTCTCGCTGCGACTTGCTATCTTCGCGGGCGCGTTCTTTGTCGGCGAGTCGCTCCAGTTGGGCGAGGTAGTCCTCGTACCGATCGAGCAGTTCACGAGCGGTTTCTTGACGGCGAATGAGTCGCCGAATTTGCCGGTCTCGATCGGGTGTCTTGGCGTCGTATTGCTTTTCAGGATCCTGACGCAGGATTCTCCGTCGGCTTTCTTTGTACGTCTCGTACGATTCGCTCAGTTTACTGTGGGCATCCTGCATTTGCCTTTCCAGAAAAAAGGCACGAGCATCCATCAACGCAGGGCCTGCACTACTGCCGCGAAGTTCGCTGTACAGTTCCTGAAGGTCATCGACCGACAAGGGCGTGCGCGTTGTTTTTGCGTTCAAGAGACTTGTCCGATTGCGAAGTTAAGTGCAAAGAAGAGACCTTCATCTTAGCAATCTGCGACTCGCCGAGGGTTTGAACCTCGGCGAATTCGTTAACAAAGCTGGTCGTTATGACGCCGCTTTTGCGAGCACTTCTCGCATCAGGGTGATCGCATGATCGATGTGTTCCTTGGTCGTAACGACGGGGGGGGGCAAGAAACGAATCCGTGTCGGATTGCTTCCGCAGACAAATCCCAACAGTCCGGTTTCGAACATCGACATCATCATCGCTTTGGCCGCATCAAAGCTGCCATCGCCTGGCGTGAAAGCGATCATCATTCCCTCGCCGAAGGGGCCCGCGATCTGTTTCGGAGACTCCGCCGCGAGTACGGCGAGTTGGTCTTGGAAGTACTTCGAAAGCTGCATGTTCGTTCCGTCGCTGCCGAAACAACCCCGTTCTTCGAAGCGGTTCAGCGTTTCGATACCGGTCGCGATCGAACCTGTCGAACCGGTAAAGGTTTGGCTGAGGATCGGCCCGGTCGGTTTCATTTCGTCGCTGTAAAGCGTCGCGCAGACCTGTGTGACTTTGCCGACCGTCACAACATCCGCGTACTTGTCCAAGCCGTAATGCTGGAAAGCGAACGGTTGGCTGGTCCGTGAGAAGCTTTGAATTTCGTCAAAGATGATTGGCACGCCGGCGTCCTTAAGCGGTTCGCAAAGTGCGGCATAAAAATCATGACTGCCGGGATAGTATCCGCCTTCACCGGCAATCGGTTCGACCCAGAATGCCGCGTAGCGACCGGGATGACGCTTCAGCAACCGATGCAGTTCAGCGACCGCGCGTTTCTGGCTGCCTTCGGGATCATTGGCGTCGCGTGCCGGCAAGTAATCGACAGCGACAGTCACTGGCAATCCGGCGCGATAGTTTGGCCGATCGGTGACGGCGGCCATGGCAAGCGAACGTCCCGCAAATGCATTTTCGAATGCGATCACTCGGTCAGCGGGCGTCGCCTTATGCATCGCGATCTTGAGAGCGTTTTCATTGGCCATCGCACCGCTGGTGGTCAGCAGGCAATACGGCAGCGACGCGCCGCCTTGCTGGGCCAACCCGATCAGTTTTTCCATCATCACGACACTGGCCGGGTTTTGTTGCAAGTTGCCTTGCATCACCGTGTCTGCGATCGCGGCACTCACCGCTGCATCGATCATCCCCGGGTCACTGTGCCCTGTTCCATAGACGCCAATGCCGCCAATGAAGTCCAGCTTGACGCTGCCGTCAGCCAGCTCCACATAGGGGCCACGGCCGATACCGGAGGTCAAGTAGGGCCAGATCGGAGGGGCACCGCGTACGGCCGTCAAACGATCCAGCCAATCCGAGTAGCTGGCTTGCAACTCAGCTTGGGCCGGTCGGACCTGCAAACGCGCGGCGTGTTCCTCGACGGCTTCGCGGATTAAACGTTTGGCCTCAAGGATACGTTCATCTTGGCGAAGCGAATCGGCGACGGACACGGACGGTTCGGTAGCAGGTTGGCTCACTTGCGGCTCTCGGCGGATGCGATTGAAAGGTGGTTAGGGAATCAGAATTGATCCAAGTAATGTAACGAAAGTGCCCCAGCAGGTTCAGGGCGACTTGGCGAGCCAGAGTTGATCGGCGTGTTCCTGAGCGGAACTACCAAATTTCGGCTTCGCAGAGTTGCTTGGTGGCCGTTCCTGCCCAGTCTCGGTTGGCCGCCGGCGAAGCGGGGCTTGGGTGCAGGATTCGCGAAATTTTCGGCGGTTGGGGCAGACGCTCGGCAACGCGTTTCAGGCAGGCTTCTGCATAAGCCCCGACGCCGACCGCGTGATCGGGTGAAAGCGTCTTGAGCACCGACAACAGGTGAGCGTCGCAGACGGCATCCAGCGGCGTCCGTTCGGAAGCCGGCAATTTGTCCGGCGTCCGGTTACGGGCACTGCTTTCCATGAACACCAACGGACAGTAATTCAGCACGAAGTGCGTTTCGAAAAAAGCGTCGGGGGTGCCAAATTTTTCCTGGAACAGTCCCCACAGTCGTCGCCCGCTGACTTCACTGCGGCGACAAGCTAGCCCTTCGACGGGACGTTTTTCATGTTCAAGCGGTGGCTTGCCGATCGGTTGGTCGATCTGCATCCAATCACGAACGGCCGCGATTTCACCGAAGGGGACACCCGTTTGTGCCATGCCCCAGGGGCCGGGGTTCATCCCCAAAAACACGGTCTGGATAGTGTCACCCGCCAACGACAGGTAGGCCTCATGTGACTTTCGCGCGTAGGCCAGCGGGTTGTAGACATGGGTGACTGGCTCGGCAAACTCCAGTTGATCCACTGCCTTGGACAACTTGCGAGCTGCCGTAATGAGGGCCTTCGAACTCACCTGAAAACCTATGTTTAAACCGCCAAGTATTCTTCGATGGCTTCCGTTAAGACATCTTCATCAGGTTGTTGTTTTACCCAATGCGACAGGCAAGTCATCAGGACGCCGATCCGAATCTCCTCTCGCCCCCAAACGCTATACCCCAATTCGCGGATCGCTTCGTGATCGTTATCGCTTGACGCAAAGTCAATCACCAAGGTCCGATTCGATGCCCGAGGCCACTGATCGGGCTCAATCGACTCGGCGATGACAATCAAATCAGCTTGCTCGATCGCTTCGGGCGACGCCCAGCCGATCGGCGATTGATGCTGTTCGGCCGCGATGTCGTCTGGAATTGACGCTACCGGCGACCCAATTCGAAGCAACGATTTGACGGGCGGGAGACCACCGGATGGAGTCTCGGATTCGCCTTCGGCAAAAAATGCGCGAATCGCAATGTCTAGCCAGTGCCGGATCGCGTCGGCGGACTGGAATTGCTTTTCGCTAGGCTCATCGCGCCAAAACAAGTTGGCACCAGCCAAGGAATCAGCCCCGGCGACCAAGTTCTGGTCAAGTAGTAACCCGCGGAATCCCAGGATGACGGCACCTTCGATTGCTTCGCCCAATCGTTCCGGCGAAACGTCGCACGAAAACACTCGCCAGGGCAAATGCAGAGCGTCGAAAGCCCGCTCGAGTGCGAATTGCGCAGGGTTCCCCGCGATTGGATGTCCGAGTACCAGTACGACGGGCTCGGTAATGCCGTCCATGACGATCGTCAGTTCGAGGGAGAGATAAAGTGATTTCGCTGACCTAGTCTGACCAGCATCACCCCCACTTGGCAAGACCGTAGTTGTTTAACAAAAGGTTAGTCGTTCAGACTCCCCTCTGCAGATGTCATGGGCCGAATCCAAAATGAACCGGCGTTGCAAAGCTGTCTAGGCAATGATGTCATGCACGACGTTACCGTACACGTCGGTCAATCGAAAATCGCGACCGGCATAACGGTAGGTCAGTTGCTCGTGATCGAGCCCCATCAGGTGCAGCACCGTCGCGTGCCAGTCGTGGACATGGCACGGGTTCTCGACCGCTTCGAAACCGTGTTCGTCCGTCGCACCGTAGCTGAATCCGCCTTTGACCCCGCCGCCTGCCATCCACAACGTGTAGCCTTTGTTGTTGTGATTGCGGCCGTCGCCACTTTGTGCCGATGGGGTTCGCCCGAATTCGCCGCCCCAGATCACCAGCGTTTCGTCCAACATGTTGCGGGCTTTCAAATCGGCCAACAACGCGGCGATCGGCTTGTCACAGGCTTCCGCACGCGCCGCATGATCGGCGGTCAGCCGAGTGTGCTGGTCCCAGTTGCCGTGCGTGATTTCGATAAAGCGGACACCGGCTTCGGCAAATCGTCGTGCCAACAAACATTGTTTGCCAAACGTTTCCGTCGGTCCGCCGTCGGCACCATACGCTTTCAATGTCTTTGCGTTTTCGCCCGCAAGGTCCATCAGCGATGGCATCGCGTCTTGCATCCGAAATGCCAGTTCATACGACTGAATCACACCGTCCACATTGGATGTGTCACCGGCGGGCATCTGACTTTGGTTCAGCTTTTGAATCAGGTTTAATTGGCGGCGCTGCTCGCGATCGCTCAAGTTCGGATTGCGGATGTCAGGCACCGAGTCTTGAGTGCTGCCCGATCGACGTGCTAGTTGTGCAAACCGGCTGCCAGGACGACCGACTTTGGTGCCGCCATAAATTGCCGGCAGAAACGCGCTGCCATAGTTTCTGGAGTTGCCGACCGGAGGGCTGAGTGAGACGAACCCCGGCAAGCTTTCGTTCTCCGTTCCCAAGCCGTACAACGTCCACGCGCCAATCGATGGCCGCACGAACTGCGCCGTGCCGGTATGCATTTGTGTCATCGCCCCAGGATGCACTGGCTGGTCACAGTGCATCGACCGGATCAAGCACATCTCGTCGGCGTGTTCGGCGACTTGTGGAAACAGATCGGAAATCCAAAGCCCGCTTTCGCCGCGTTGGCGAAATTCCCATGGCGACTTCAGCAGCGCACCGCCGTACTTGCCGCGTTTACCGTGGTCCCGTTGCAAATCGGGTTTGTAGTCGAATGTATCAACATGTGACGGCCCGCCTTGCATGCACAAGAAGATCACCCGTTTCGCCTTGGCTGCGAAATGAGGCTGCTTTGGTGCCAATGGGCTGGTGGCGGTTGATTCCGCCGCGTGAGCCATTCCAGCCATCGCCATGTAACCAAAACCGGCCGACGAATGTTTCAGCAATTCACGTCGAGTTAGCATGATTCAAAGTCCAAACAGAAAAGGCAAAGGCGGCTAGTTCAGGTAACGGAATTCGGCGGCGGCAAACAACGCTTGGCAAAACGCAGACAAAGCTTCATCGTCATCAAGATCGGTGTTGCGAAAGAACTCGTACGATGCACGGCGTTCGTCATTGTTTGGCGATCGACCGTACGCCAGCATGAATGCCAAAACAATTTGATCCTTTCGCATCTTGGCTTCGTCATTCAAACGATCCGCAAACGACGCACTGAGTCGCAAGGTGATCGGATTGTTCATCATGAAGAGAGCTTGGTTGGGTGTGTTTGATGTCTCGCGAGTTCCACTGATCAGGCTCGGGTCGGCAAAGTCAAACACCTCCAGCGAACGCGGGACGAAATCACGAACAACAGGCAGATAAACGCTTCGCAAATTCGATTGTGGTTGATCCAGGGATTTGTCGTCTTGCGGCGTTGCAGAGGGTTGGCCGCGGCGGTTGCCCAATTCACGCAGACGGTCACGCGCCGCCAAGCGGTCTTGCGGAGTGCCTGAACGCAGTTGTTGCATCAAACGTCCTGCTTCTTCGCGATTCGACGTGAACGTCGTTTGAAACCGACGGCGGATCGCATCACGCGGATCTTCGAGCGATTCACCGCGAACACGTGTGAATCCAGCTTCGGCGACCAACGAACCGTTCGGGCGTTCGGTCTCCAGTTCACTGGCAACCGACAACATCGCGTCGCGGATCGACTCGGCTTCTAACCGTTTCACGTTGGCTCGCCAAAGTAGCCGGTTGTCAGGGTCCTTTTGATGGCTTTCGCTATCGAACGTTGATTGCATGCGATACGTTCGCGATGTCACCAGTTGCCGAACCATCGTTTTGATCGACCAGTCGGACCGTACAAATTCGATCGCCAAGTGATCGAGCAGTTCAGGATGTGAGGGTGGCATCCCCGTCGCCCCAAAGTCTTCGGTCGACGGCACGATGCCTTGACCAAACACGTGATGCCAAATGCGATTGACCATGACTCGCGCGGTCAGCGGATTTTCATCACTTGCGATCCACCGGGCCAATTCCAACCGGCCACTCGATCCAGGAGCGATTTTTAGCGGTTCATCACGCATTACAGTGGGTAAGTCACGCGGAACACGATCGGCCGGTTGATCGACTTCGCCGCGGACAAGCAGCGGTGCGTTGCCGACCGTTCGTTGATCTTGCACGCCCATGCAATAACTGCGTGGGTTTCCGTTGTCATCGACCACACTGATCTTGGCACCCAGTTCGGACAACTCGTTGTTCAGCCGCAACCGCATTTGTTGTGCAGTCGCATTGGGACGCCCACTGGATGTCCCGCCGCCGCGAATCGTAACGAGCTGTTCTTGTTTCGCTTGGATCTCGTCTTTGATCGATTGCAGCTCTGCCTTGGAATAGGCCTTGCCGATCGGGTTGGTGTCTTGCACTGGCAACAACAGCAGACTGCTGCGTTGGCGCTGTTGAACACCGGCGAAGTTTCCGAACTCCGATGGCGGGTTACCAAAGTACGTTTTGGTGCTGCGAAAGATTCCAGCTAAGGCGTAGTAATCGGTTTGGCGGATCGGGTCAAACTTATGATCGTGACAGCGAGCACAGGCGACCGAGGTTCCCAAGAATACTCGTGTGGTCGCATCGATCTGTTCGTCCGCCAAGTCGGCGGCAAACTGCATCGAACTCTGCTCATTCAGGTTCTTGGTGCCGATGGCAAGGAACCCCGTCGCGACTAAGTTCTCCGTCCATTGTTGGTCGGTTTCCGCCGGCATCAAATCACCGGCGATCTGTTGTTGGACAAACACATTGAACGGTTTGTCGTGGTTGAGTGAATCGATCACAAAGTCACGGTACCGCCACGCGTGAGGGAACGTCATGTTGACTTCGCGTCCGCTCGATTCGGCATACCGAGCAACATCCAGCCAATGCCTAGCCCAGTGTTCGCCGAAAGCGTCGGAATCTAACAATCGATCGGCAACGCGTTCGACAGCGGCGTCGGCGTCCGCAGCATAGGCGGTTTCGAACCAACGGACTTGTTCGGGTGTTGGGGGCAGGCCGACCAAGTCAAAGCACAGCCGGCGCAGCAGTGTCGCCGCATCGGTGTCTTCGGCCGGTGTCATGCCGGCCTTGGTCAGTTCGGCTTCGATGTATCGATCGATCGAACTTTTCGCCCATTGGCCCTGGGGCGGCATCTGGGACTTGGGCGGTTGGTAAGCCCAAAAGGTGTCTTTCGCCCGCGCGATGGTGTCTTCGCCAATCGACGACTGAGGCATCTGCACTGCTTCGGTCACACGTGGGTCCGGAGCCCCGTCCAGAATCCATTTTCGAAAGTCGGCGATTTCCGAGTCCGAAAGCTTGCGTTTCGGCGGCATCACAAAGTCTTGATGCGTGATCGCGGTGTACAGCAAACTGTTGTCGAGGTCACCCGGGATGACCGCCGCACCGCTGTCGCCACCCAGTAACGATGCCGCTTGGGTATCCAGCTTCAATCCGCCTTTGTTCTGTCCCGATTGCTCGCTGTGACAGCCATAGCATTCGCGAACCAGCACAGGGCGAATCTTGGATTCAAAGAACGTTAACTGTTCTGGTGTGACGGCATCATTCGTCGCCGCGTCCATCTCTTCGGCACGCGCACTGGAGGCGTTCCAGCCTAGCGCCGCGAAGCCGAGTACCAAACAAAACCGTGACGAGAAACGCATGCGATCTATCCCTCACATCAGGGGCAATCGAAGTTGCAGTCGTGTTTGGACACCAAGCCGTCGCCGCCTGAGTGGGTTGGCTTTCCCTTAACGACATTCAATTAGAAAAGGAGTGTACAGATTCAAACCCTACCTCAGAATGAAAGTTTCGCAGCTGTCCAAAAACGTTGCTGCGGCGAAACTGAAGCTCACAATTTCGCGAACCCCGCTAGCGATTGGTTTGTCCGAGTGGCACTCGGATTGAACGACTTTACTCAGGCGACACGGCCATGCTTGGCGACTATTTTCGATTGCCGCTTCCGGTTCGCATCCTTTGCTTCGGTTCATTTGTCAATCGAGCCGGATCGTTCGCGGTCATCTTCCTGTCGATCTACGCCAGCGAACAGTTGGGGTTTGGTGTCAGCTTCGCGACGTTGTGTATCGGCATGCTAGGAATCGGCGCGATGGCGGGGGCCTTGCTTGGCGGATTTCTCTCTGACCGCATCGGACGGTTGCCAGTCATGCTGCTGGCGCTCTTTGGCGGCGGTGTGTTGTTGCTGTTGCTCGGATCGATGACCCAGAAATTGCCCTTCGCGCTTTGCGTGTGTGCCTTCGCCTTGGTCAGCGATTTGTACCGTCCCGCCGCATCCGCCTTGATCGCCGATTTGACGCCGATCGACCGACGGACCCATTCATTCGCATTGATGTATATCTCGGTGAACTTGGGATTCGCGATCGCGCCACCACTGGGCGGAATTTTGGCCGGCTACAGTTTCAAGCTGCTGTTTTGGTTGGACGCGATCACGATGTGTGCGTACGGTTTGATCATTTGGTTTTGGATCAGCGAAGCACCGGTTCGAGATCGGGTCAGCGAAAGCGAACCGACGGAATCGATTGTGGTGCAGCGCGGGAACGTGCGGGAGTCGATCGGAATCATCATGAACGACGCAACGTTTCTGATGTTTTGCATGTCAACGTTGTTGATCGAGTTGGTCTTCGTCCAAGCCTTTTCGACGCTACCGCTTTACATCCGCCAAGTCGGATTCAGCAACTTGGAATTTGGGCTGTTGATGTCCATCAACGGAGTGCTGATCGTCTTGTTGCAGTTGCCGTTGACGCACTGGTTCACCCGTTACAACGCGATGAGCATTGTGACGTTGGGAGCGGTGTTGATCTCGCTCGGGTTTGGTGTCACCGGATTGGGCGGAAGCTTTGTGCTGATCGGGATCAGCATCAGTGTTTGGACGCTTGGCGAGATCTTGCAAGCACCGACGAAGCAATCGATCATTTCCAAGTTGGCGCCCGAGCATTGCCGCGGCGCATACATGGGATTATCGACGACCTGCTATGCGTTAGCGCTTGCAGTGGGGGCACCACTGGGCGGCGAAGTGTTGCAGCGACTGGGGCCGACAACATTGTGGGTTGCCAGCTGCATCCTTTCGGCAGTCGCTGTGTTGATCTACCTCGCGATTCATCCCCTCGTCACCCGTCGCGTGATGTCGTAGCGGATGTGATTGCTTTCGGGAGCCCGCTAAGTAAGCGGTTGAAGTTTGCGGCGGGCTCGGATTGCTAGGACTGGCTGTGCGACGACGGCTGACAGAATCATCACAGCACCGATGTAAAAATCGGGACCGAGGTACTGGTGGTCGCCGAAAAAGAGTGCACCCAAGGTGATGCCGTAAATCGGTTCCAAGTTGTTGGCAAAGTTGATCGTGAAGACCGATAGGCGATGCAGCAAACTGACATAGATGTGATAGGCCAGCAGCGTTCCGCCCAAGACGAGCATCCCGAGAAACAAGCCTTCACGCGGCGTCAACATCCAGCGGTCCGATGCCAACCCCAATCCAAATGCTTCACTGACTAGCAGCGTGGCGGCACACACGATCGCCGCGCCAGCCATCTCGTACATGACGATGCTCTGTTCGCTGGCTCGTGAAGCGAGTTGGCCGTTGGCAATCGAAAAGAGTGTTGCCAGGATCGCGCCGATCAATCCGACCGCAAGTCCGTAGTGGAACTGTGATTCGTGCCGGTAGATCGAATAGATCCCGGTCATCACCACCATCCCAAGGATCAGGTTGACCCATTGGAACCGACAGCTTTTCACGAGCAGTGGTTCTAACAGCGCGGTCCAAAACGAGATCGTCGCCATTGCGATCATACAGATCGAAACATTGGCGACCTTCACCGCCAAGAAGAAAAAGATCCAGTGCGTTCCCAAGACTGCACCGTTTAGCAGCAGCAACGCGGCAGTGGCGACAGGAAGCTTGGCGTGACGCCGTAAGAACACGAACAGCAATGCCGCGGCCAGGCTACTGCGGTAAAAGACGAGTTGCGTCGCGCTGAGTTCGATCAGGTTGCCAAGAATGGCAGTCGAACCCCACAGCAAGATCACAAAGTGCAATTTGAGGTAGTCGGACATGGTTGCCTGCGGCGGCCAAACGAGGCGCGAGTGCTTGGGTGGTCGACCGCTCGAAAGAAACGGAGCGGGTCGGTTTGTTCAGAAATCGTTGCTGAGGGTGACACCCAACGACCGTCCGGGTTCAGTGTCGCAACCAACAAGTCCAACAACGCGCTCTGGAGCGGCATTCTGATCGCAACAGGGACCGTGACAATGGGATTGGCGAAGCGTTCTGCTTTATTGGGGGCCATTACCCCAGTAGCTCAGACGCGACCGAATCGGCGAAGTGGATCCCCCGTTCGGTCAGTTTGAGTTTTCGTTCGGTGCGTTCGACCAATCCTTGGCGAAGCATTTGCTCGATCTCGTTCGCACAGAGCTGCCACAACTCCATTTCGTATTGTTGGCCGATGGCGTCCAAGTCGACGCCGTCGATCATGCGGACTCCAAACGCCGCAGCCTCACGGGCAGCTTGTTCGGTGGTCACCCGTTCCGACTCCGCCACCGGTGATTCACCCGATTCGAGTCGCTTCAAGTACGCGGTCGTACTGCGGTGGTTGACGTTTCGATACCCGTCCACATACGCCGCGGCACCGGGACCGGCGGCGTACCAGCCAAGTCCTCGCCAATAGCTCAAATTGTGTCGGCACGGAAACCCAGGCTTAGCGAAATTCGAGATCTCGTAGTGTTGCATTCCCGCCGCGGCGAAGTGCTCCCTGGCAAGATCGTACATGTGCAGTTCGACTTCTTCGGGTGATTCATGAAGCGTGCCCTTCAGCCGACGTGACCAAAACGACGTGCCTTTTTCAAAGGTCAACGCATAAGTCGACGCGTGTTTGATCGGAAGCGAAGTCGCGATGTTTAGATCATTTTGCCAGTCGTTAATCGATTCACCCGGTGCGGCGAAGATCAGATCCAGAGAAACGTTATCGATCACCTCCGCGACGGTTTCGATAATTCGACGGACCTGCTGTCCATCGTGACTGCGTTCCAGGATGGCGAGCTTTTCATCATTGAACGACTGAACGCCCAAGCTGACCCGATTAATGCCGTACTGATTCAGCAAGGCGAGTTTAGTCGCATCGATATCCTCGGGATTGGCTTCGACGCTCCATTCGAATCCGGGAGCTAGCCGGAATCGATCGGTGAGCATTTGGCACAGTCGCTGAAGCCGGGCCGGGTCGAGGTGGGTGGGGGTGCCACCGCCGATGAAGATCGTGTCCAGTTCGGGGGCCGAAGATAAGCCGGAGACGATTTGATCGAGTTCGATCTCGACGGCACCGAGAAAACGGTCCATCAGGTCATCGCGGCCGGCGATCACACTGAAATTGCAGTATCCACAACGGTGCCGGCAGAACGGCACGTGAACATAAATGGATCGACACAAGGGAGTGGTGAGCAGCGAAATCGAGAGCGGCAAGTGAGCCGCGGGGACGAGGCCTTGGTGTCTCGTCCAATACCGCAGGCGGCTTAGGTTCTATTGTCCCGATCGCAGCTTGTCAAAGTAGTCCTTGGCGTGCTCGCGTTCGGTCCGTGGCAGTTGTTGGTTTTCCAAGGGATCGCTCTCTTCGGAAAACGCGCTTTCCACGGCCCGTTTCAATTCTTCTCGGGTGACGCCTTTGCGGTTGGGGCCGTCGGCGAACCCGGTGATTTTCGCTTTGCCTTGGCGGACTTTACCACGGACTTGAGTTTCGTAAGTGCTGGTTTCGTCCTCTTCCTCGGGGCGGTCGCCTTGACCATTCCCTTCGCCCAAACCATTTCCGTTTCCGTTGCCATTGCCTTGCCCCATTCCCATCCCCTGGCATTGCTGGCAACCGGCGCCGCCACATTTGGTGCAGCGCATTTGGTCTTTCGATTGAGAGAGGTCGTTCATAGCGCTTTCGAGATCTTGCAGCTCGCTCATTTCTTGCTGCATGTCGCCAAGTTGATCGGCCATGTCTTGCAACGAGCTGGCGGCTTGATCGGCGTCACCATTTTGCATTGCTTGCGAAGCTTGGCCGAGTTTTTCGGCCATCTGTTGCATTTGCTGCATCTGTTGTTTCGATTGCTGCTGCATCTCGTTGAGCTGCTGCTGCATTTTTGCCGCGTCTTGCGATCGGCCTTCGCGTTTGGCTTGTTCGATTTGGTCGCGCAACTGTTGCTGTTTTTGCTTTTGTTCGTCGATCGCCTTTTGGAGCTGATTTTTGAGCTGATCAACCTGTTTTTTCAGTTCCTGTTTTTGTTGCTCGTCGAGCTTGCCATCTTTCATTTTCGAGGCGAGCTCACGCATGATTTTTTCAGCTTTGCCGAAGTCACCTTTGGCGATCGATTTGGCCGCTTCACCGGCCTCGCCTGATTGCAGAGATTGCATTTGGGACATCGCTTTTCGCAATTGGTCGTTAGACCCGAGTTGTTCGCGTCGGTCTTCGAGCTGTTTTTTCAGGTCGTTGAGCGCGATCATTGCCTCTTTGCGATCAATGTTTTTCTTCTCAGTGATCTGATTCAGATCCTTTTCCAGTTTGTCAAACAGGTCACGAGCTTCTTCCAGGCCCTTGGCGTCTGCTTTGCGTTTTTGCTGGGCGATGCGTTTTTTGAGCTGCAGCGACGCCCGTTTGATTTGTGCAGTGATCTCCGGATCGATGTCACGGCCAGCTTGGGCGACGTTGGTTGCCGGTTCGACCAAGACCAGGACCACCGCCAAGATGGGGGCGATCGCGAGTGGCAGCCATCCCAGTCGACTTGGCTTGTAGGCGAATTGTTCGGCGATTTTTAGTTTATCTGCACGCCGGTCGGCATCGGAAATGACCGCCAAACCGAATTCGCTTTCGCGGTCAGTGGCTGACATCGACAATGAACTGCTCAGCCGTTCGCCCAGAGCAAAACGCTTGTCGACTTCGAGCGCGACACGCTCTTGAGATGGTCGGGTGAACACTGCGTAGGCTGCTGCCGAAACCAACGCGGCGAGGATCGATCCTCCGATCCAGGCTTGGTTCCAGCGTTCCACATCGACATCCATCACTTGGATGCCCGGAAGGGCACAGGCGATCGTGGCAACCACCAAGGCAATGAACAGGGTGACGCAAATCGATCGGCCGAACGTGCCGAGGATAATACGCCGTTGGGCACGACGAACTTGAGATTCAATTCGATTCATAGCAGTAGCCTTGATGAAGGGACAGCCTACAATCCCAGTATAGGGAGTGTTTAGGATCGCCTGTTACCGCAATTTTTCCTTCACAATCGCGATTTCGCTCGAAAAGATGGCTTCTGTGACTACCGAAAACACGACGCTCGTTCGCGACGGCGAAGTTTTGCGCGGAGGGGAAGACGGTCTACCCGATCCCGACGCACGGAAAGACGCCGATGTGGTGATTTATGACGGCAATTGCCGGTTCTGTATTGCCCAGGTTAAAAATCTGCAACGATTGGATTGTTGTGGCAATCGGCTGAGCTTCCTTTCGCTGCACGACCCACGCGTCCACGAGCGATATCCGGATCTGACTCACGAGCAGATGATGGAACAAATGTATGTGGTCGACCAAAACGGAGGCCGACATGGCGGGGGAGACGCGGTTCGCTATTTGACCCGGCGTTTGCCGTTGCTGTGGATCGCCGCTCCGCTGTTGCATCTACCCGGGACCGCCGGCCTGTGGCGGTGGGGGTATCATCAAATCGCCAAACGGCGTTACAAAATCGCCGGGAAAAAATCAGACGCAGGATGCGACGGCGATGCCTGTTCGGTTCATTTCGGCGACTGACGCGTTCTGAGGTGGTTGCTGTCTGTGTTAAACTGCGGCCGTCACAACCTTTTGATCTGCTTCTCGCTTGCTCACGTCGAACGCTTCCATGAAGCTCCCTGAATACCTCGGTCCGTACCGCATTGGAGAATTGTTGGGCAAAGGCGGGATGGGAGCCGTTTACAAAGCCGAACATGCGAAATCGGGTGATACCGTCGCGGTCAAGCTGATTGCGTTGCAGATTTCTGATGAAATGCGTTTTCGGCGCCGCTTTGATGCCGAGATCAAGACGCTGAAATGTCTGAGCCATCCCAACATCGTCAAGTTAGTCGGTTTTGGCGAAGAACACGATTTGCTGTTCTATTCGATGGAGTACGTCGACGGACAATCGCTTCAAGACAAGATTCGTGCCGAGAAAAAAATCCACTGGACTCAAGCCTTGGACATCGCCATCCAGGTTTGTTCGGCCCTGAAACATGCCCACGACATCGGCGTGATCCACCGGGATCTCAAGCCAGCGAATTTGCTGATCAAAGGCGACGGCACCGTGAAGCTGGTCGACTTCGGAATCAGCAAACTGTTCGGCAACAACTTGACGGCGGCCGGTTCGATCATGGGGACGGCCGACTACATGGCCCCCGAACAGGCCACCGAAGGCGGAACGACGATTCGCTCGGATTTGTATTCGCTCGGTTGTGTGATCTACGCAATGCTGTGCGGAAGGCCTCCGTTTCGTGGCAAGAATATCACCGAGGTCATCGAAGCGGTGAAGCACAAAGACCACGTCCCGCTGGACATGGTGGATCCCGAGTTGCCGGACGATATCGTCCAGTTGGTCAATGAGCTGCTTCAAAAGTCACCTGCCGATCGGCCGCCCACTGCTCTCGCGGTGATGAACCGACTTAAAGCGATGCGTTCCGGGCTGCAACGCATGGCCACAATGGCGGATACTCCGTCGACAGGACAGCCGTCATCCGATGCCCCGATGTCGGACACTCGCGTGTCGGAGCCGCCCGAAAGCAAAACAAATCACACGGATCCGGCCAAGACCGTCGCTCGCGACGACAAGACACGGCCCGATGACACGGTGCAGTTCAATTCGGACGATTTTGCATCCAAAGGCACGGAAGCGACGTGGGTGAATCCGTCTGCCAAAACATTGCGATCTGATCAAGACGCCGGTGGAAAAACGATTCCTTCAACGACGCCCCCTTCTGCCGCCGCCGGGGCCGTTGCTAGTGGTCATTCGGTCGATTTCTCGCTGGCGGATCCGCCCGGGCTGGATACATCGATCGGAACAGAATCGAAAACACATTTTCAAACCGTCTCTGATTCCGAAGGACAAGGCGGAACCTATCGTGAAACGCATCCATCCGAAGAACACTTCTCCGCCCGATACCTGTCGATCGGTCTAATCGTGATTGCTTTGGCGGTCGGAGGTTACATCCTGCTGACTCAACTGGGGCACCCTTCGCCGGATGATTTGATCACAAAGATCGAGGCGATTTCGGATGACGAATCACTTGAATTAAAGAACGAGTTAGAACGATTCGTGAAGCTCTATCCGGAGCACCCGCAAGCCGATTTCTTTCGTGACCGATTGATGGTCTATCAAGTCAATGCGGCCGTGAAACGATTGAAGCTTCGTGCAAAGCTTCGCACCGACGAAGGACCACTCTACGAAACCTCATTCTTGCAAGCGATGGACTTACGTGACAGCGATCCGAGTGAAGCAAGGAAACAGTTGCAGCACTGGATCGATGTCTTTCAAGAGTCCGCCCAAGCCGACCAGACGCAGCGCGAACTCGGCCAACTGGCCGCGTTCGAAATTGAGCGACTCGATGCGGCAACGAAGGACTCAAGTCTGCGTCGCGATGATCCCAAACTGGCGGAGTTGAGCGACCGGATCGACGAGGCCGAGAAGCTTGCCCCCGAAGAACAACGCCGCCTGCTGGAAGGGATATTAAATCTCTATCACGGTCAGACCTGGGCCGAGCCGGCATTGGAGCGTGCGAGGGAATTGTTAAAGCAGTCGTCTTAATCGATCGGCATTTGGCCTGGATCGCGACTTTGATCACAGCGACAGCTTTCCGGCTCGTCCGGCGGCCCAATTCTGTAATCCGCGAAGTCGTTGCTTGGCACGGTTGAAGTACGTTTCGTCAAGCGATTCAAGGTGTTGCTTCGCCTGCGACTGGTAAACGGATTCGGCATCGTCCCGGTTGGTGATATTCAATAAGCGAATCAATTGCGACGCGACATCGGCCCCGATCTGTTGGTGCCCCGCGATCGTCGGATGGACATGATCGACGAATCGATCGGGATCGGGAATGCCGTCGGGCAACGGTCGACGGCTTGAATCGGTCTGATCGAAACGAATCGGGCAATTCACCATCACAACGTTTAGTTCGTCAGATAGCTTTTGTAGCGACTGGATCATCGGTGTGGTCGCCCGCAGCGGACAGACATCAACATCTCGGGCGGCCATCAAGTGTTTGCGTGCCAACTCCGAACGATTGTGCTGCCAATGGATCCTGCCGGCAAGGTAGTGTGCCCCGGCGTGGTCGGGATCGGTTGCCAAGCACAACTGGCAGGCTTGCAATCGATCGGCATCGGAACGTTCACGGTCTTGCGCGATCGCCCACTGAGATTGAAATGCAGCAACGCGATCAGGGTCATGCGTTTCTTTATCGAGTTCGACAATCTTAAAGGGCGGCGTATTAACGATTTCACTTGTCGGTACGCACACGACCAACGGCACATCGGCATTTCGACAAGCGACGATCATTCGCCGCATTGTTTCGATGTAGTGTTGCTCGACAGAGCGGCGCCATTCTGGATCACGTACATAGCGCCGCATGCCTTCGACAAGATCCAGTCGTGTCTGTGTTTCAGCGGGCAATGGCTGGAGTTGGACCGTCGCTTTGCCCAGTTGTCGACGAATCGATTGAATTAGCTGCGAATGCGAAGCGATCGCCTGCAGTGTCCCTTGATTCGATGACAACGTTCCGTAAGAGCGTTCTTCTAAGAATTCGTTGTGACCGCAGTAAATCGCGATCGCATCGGGCTGATAGCCGAGAACTTCATCCAAAATGACAGCGACTCGATAGCTCGCATAAGAAACGCCGCCACAGTTAACAACTTCCCAAGAGAACGTTGGGTCGGCGGCTTGAAGTCGTTGTTTGGTCCACTCGCTAAACGACGTTTCGATTTCGTACGGCCGACCTTGGACGGTGGATCCGCCGAGTACAAAAACACGTTTGGTCTGCGGTGTTTTGACTGCTTCAAACGATGCCGGTCGGAAAAAATTAAGGCGTTGTTCGTCTACGCGATACTTTGCAGATGCGGAATCAAGACGGAACAACCGTGGTTGGGCAGAGGTATCGAAGATCGGATCCCATGTCAGATCGTCGCTAGGACGATCCGACATGACTTGCAAGTAGGTTTCTGCGATCGCGAAAGGTGTCAACGCCAGCAGCACACTGATCAATCGAAAGAGTCGACGTCGCTGGCGTGATGGCGTTGGCGGGTTTGAGATCGAGTTCACTGCCAATAGCCAGGCGTGACAGGATGAATCGGCTTCACGATTTTGGGGGCTACGTGTTGAATCGTCGGGTGTTGAATCACCATTGGCCGTGTGGAGAACGTTGGCTGCGGGGTGACAACTTTGTGGTGAGGCGTCACATATTGGTGACCGTAGCCGGTGTGTCGTGGTTGGATGTAATGTGGCTGTACGTGACGTGACTGTACATAACGTGGCTGTACATTGTAAATCGATCGGGACGTGGAGTGTCGCTGGAAGTTGGCGTTCTTGTTGCTCGTGTAAAACGCGCCCATGCGTTTATTCATTGGCTTCGACCAGCCCCAGCTGTGACCACCCGCTTGAGCGTTCGTTGCACAGAATGTGACCGATGCGGTCAAGATCAAAGCGATGGCGAAACGGATGGCGGGAAATTGGCGGAATCGTTTGGCGGACATTGAATTGCCTAAGGGGCTTGTGAGCGATGGATTGTTGTTGGTGTCGTTGACATCAAGCCAAGCGGGAGAGCCGATCGCTTGTTACACAACAATTTTGAAAAGACCGAATCAGGCTGCCTGCCAGCGTAAAATCGCCTCATTGGGGAACACGAGCATGATCACATTCAAAATCAGTGAATCACGGATCGTGGCCATCAACACAACTTCGGTGACAACAAACAGTACGAGTGACGATTGCCATCGAAGCCGACTTGCGATCAGGTATCCAATCAGACAAGACGCCAAATCGGCCAGGCTGTTTGCGATTGAGTCGCCGTAGTAATCCAGTGAAATCGTGGCCGCCCGATAACGGTCGATCACCAGCGGTGTGTTCTCAAGGATTTCCCATGCCGCTTCGATCAGCAACGCAATCAGCAAACGTTGCGCCGGGAGCAACGGAATCGCGCGTCCGAACCAGGGAATCGATGCGGAACGGAACAGCCAAAGGATGGCAAAGAAAACCACGCCATGAAGCACATGGGTGAACGTATACGGATCGATAAAATGCTGTGAGTTGTGTGATGAGTTCACCTCCCAAGACCAGGGTGTCGGGTTTCCGCAATCACACCAGACCTGTCGCCCCATGAAGTACAGGATGGTGGCCATCGCTGTGGCAATCAAAGCCGCACCGGACACTGACCACCGATCGATCGGGAAAGTTGCTCTCTGATCGGACTCAAGGCCGGCGGATGAGCGACAAGGCGAAGCGTTCGACTTTGGTGAATCAGCATTGGGAAGTGGTGTTGGCATCTTGTTAGGAACCAGGTCGAACGACAAATGGGTGTAGGAACGCCGACAACGAACAGCCTTCATTAATTATTAACGAAAAAAATGCGTCGTCGCGGATAAAGTTGGGGAAGATAGCTGCACTTGCGAGGTCGGTAACGGTGTAGATCGCCGCCTTTTTTCGCAGACGCCTAGCGTGCGTTTCCGCATACCCCGACAAAGTGCTGGTCAGCGTTTTACGCATTGACCAAATTAGGTTCGCAATGGAGATGAAACGCGACTCCGGCTGGCTGCTTCGATCATTGAATGATTGCAGCCGATACAGGTGCATTCCCCTACCCCCTAAGCAATTCTCATGAAGCTTCTGCTAACAGCGTTGGTCGTGACGATGGCGTTGGTTTCGACAACCGGATGTGGCTCCTCGGAGAACACCGTGATCGAGCCGCAGGATTATCAGATGACCGAACAGGAAGAATCCAATCGCGAGCGAGAGAAAGCCGCACTGGCATCTCAACAGCAATAGCCGCCTGGAATCGCAAGACCATCACCATCGAGCGTTTGTTCAAACGAAGGAATGAGAGGTGGGAACGAAACGCTTTCGGGACGTCCGGGATGGAGTTTAAGACGTCTAAGTTACATCTATCCTTTATTGTCGACTTGTTTAAGTCACAGGTACCGAAATGATTCGAAACAAATCCGGTTCGAAAGGTTTCACCCTTGTCGAACTTTTGGTCGTGATTGCGATCATCGGGATTTTGGTTGGGTTGTTGTTGCCGGCCGTACAAGCCGCTCGTGAAGCGGCGCGACGTATGAGCTGCAGTAACAACTTCAAGCAAATCGGCCTCGCATCGCACAACTACCACTCTGCTTTTAAACAGCTTCCTACACACATGGGCGGCACGCGGCGACTTCCAGCCGGTGCAAGCTGGTTCAGCGGATACGGCGACGACTGCAACATGATGATGTTGAGCGTCTTTGTTGGCCTCACGCCGTTCTTTGAACAACAAGGCTTGTGGGACACGATTGCCAATCCGAACTCGGTCGATTTGACCAATCCAAACACTCCACGGAACCCGCCGTGGCCGGCGATGGGACCGACCCCAACGGAAGAGGACAATGACGTTGTCAAGGTGAACCAACGCAACACCGCGTATCCACCTTGGATGACTGAAATCCCAACACTGCGTTGCCCTAGCGACCCCGGACAAGGTCTGCCTGCGATGGGACGCAGCAACTACGCCGCGTGTCTCGGTGACGCTCTGCATTACACCGACAACGGGTCGTATTGGTACAACCTTCGCGGCTGGCCAAAAATCGAAGTTCACACCAACAGCAACTTGTCCACACAAGCTGCTTGCCGTGGTGTTTTCATTCCGCGTCGTGCGATGAAGTTCCGTGACATTTTGGACGGACTTTCGAACACCATCATGATGGGCGAAATCGCGACCGATTTGGGTGACCGTGACGTTCGGACGTTGCCGCACACTTTCGCGCCAGGGACCTTCACCGGTCTTCGCAACAATCCCTACGTCTGCCATTCGGATGTTGACCCAGAGCGGCCTAAATTTTGGATGTCGAACCTGACCGACGTTGCCGCCGGAAACCAAGGTCGTGGATTCCGTTGGGCCAGCGGTTGCCAGCCCTACACGGCGATGAACACGATTCTGCCACCGAACAGCGAAACCTGTATGTCGCTTGGTGACACCTCGCCAGGGGCGTTGTCGGCAAGCAGTCGCCACCAAGGTGGAACGCACGTGTTGATGAGCGACGGTGCGGTGGTGTTTATCACCGATTCAATCGAAGCTGGTTCGCCGACCAACGGTACGGTGGTGCTCGGTGAAACCGGCAATCGCGCTCCTGGATCGGCCAGCCCCTATGGTTTGTGGGGTTCGCTCGGAACGCGAGCGAGCCGCGAAGTCATCTCCGAAAGCATCAACTAATTCTACGATCGGTCCGGCCCGGCAACGGGCCAGTTGATCGCATCTGACGCAGTGTCACCAAGATTGTGACGCTGCGTTTTTTTATGGGGTCAGGTTGGGAGTCTACCGCCGGGGCGGTACTCGGGTGTGGCGGCAGTCGCGCGATGACCCGAATCAAGCAGCGTCCCAATTGATGAGGTACACTCCACCAGCAGGGAACAGATCGGCAAGCGGGGCGGCACCGGGTATGTCGGCGGTTCCCCTTACCGTAGCGATTGCCGACAAACGAACGCGCCCCGTTTCGAATCAGGTTCGGCCTAGCGGCTTAACCGACCCGCTCCCCTCCCCCCACACTTCTCGCGACGCACATGTCTCAGTCGGCTGAAAGCCATCGACGGAAAAAGGATTCGAACAAGCCCGTCCCGGTGCAAATGAATCCCTGGCTGATGATTGCAATCGTTTTGGCGACGATGGTGGCAAGTGCCGTTTTGTTTCGACAAGGAGATCCGATCGCGGCGATCAGCTTGGTACTGATCAGTTTCTCGTCGATGGTCGCTTTCAAGATGGGGGTGATCGGGATTGCGTCGAGTCTGATCGGGCTGACTGCGGCGTTCTATTTTGCACCTGCGGCGGCACCGACCCTGGAGCCCTATGCGACGCGTTATTTTGAAACCACCGGATTGGCGAACCGCTTCTTGAGTATCGCCGTGGCGGGTGTGCTGATCTCGATGATCGTTTCGTTGTTGGTGACGGCGCTACTGGGCGGCACGATCGCTCATCGTCAGCGTTTAGCAAAGGCGAACCACTATGGCGGTTTCGTCTTGGGCGCAATCGAGGGCACGCTATTAGTCTGGTTGGCATTGGGCGGATTGATCAGCATGCAGCTTTGGCAGCGTGACGCGAACAAAAGCGAAAACGCTGTCGCTCAGTGGGTTGATCATTGGGCCGCACAAACGCGACAAAGTGCGATCGGACCGTTTGTTCGCGATTACAACCCGTTCGAGCGGATCGAACCGCTCGCTGAAACTCAAAAGTTGCCCGCGGCGGTACGCCAATTGTCATCGCCAGGCGCTGTTGATCGTTTATTGGCCGACCCCGAGATTCGCTCGCTTCGAAATGATCCCGAAGTTTCTCGGGCGATCGAAGAGCTCCGTGGCGAGCCGCAATTGGCGGGGGTGTTCCGCGGCGGTCAACCGCTCGGCCAAGAGGAGTTGCTGTTCTTGATGAACAGTCCTGCCGTGATGAAACTTGCCGACGATCCCGAGTTTCGACAGGGGGTAAGACGCGTTCTCGAAACACACGCCAACACCCATCGTGTCGATCGCTAGATCGTAATCTGTCGAGCCCGTGCGGTAACCGGCCAGCGCTCGATCGCGAGACCATCCTGCACACACCAAACGTGGTCGTACAGTGCGACGGTGGGACAAATATGAACTGGCATCCCATACAGGACGCTTCCAACGGGATAGTCAGCGGCAAAATCGGTTTTCAGAACCAAGTGTTCTTCGCTTTGCATCACGAACTCGGCATCTTCAAGACCACGAAATACGATTCGTGGTGGCTGCATTTCCGCGGCGACCGACTTGTGGCCGACATCGATACAAAGCGTTGATTCGGTAGGCCGGCTGATGATACGGGCAAGCAACAAGGCGGCGTTTTCGAAATCCATTGGCGGAGAAAACGTTGGCTGACCGGCGTCCCATAAAACGGATGTGCCAGCGCTGACTTCGACGTCACAATCGGGGGCGTTTTGAAGCATCAATTTTGACGTTGGCGTGCCGCACCCGACAACTTTGGGAACGACCAAGCCGCGGCTTTCGATTTGGCGTTTCCATTCCCAAACTGGCGTAAACGCTTCATAGACAAGGTTGACGACAGTTTCGGGATCGGTGTGATGGATGTGTCCATCGTAAGCATGCAGCCCCACCGCATTGCAGGATGGCGATTCGGAGATGAAGCGATAGAGGCGTTCCGCTGACTCGCCGACATGAATCCCGGTCCGATTCATCCCGACATTCAAGTCGACGAATAAATCGATGACCGCCCCGATGCGTGTCGCTTCATCGGAAAGCTGTTGGGCAATTTCCAAGCAATCGACGATGGTTGAAAAGCGACAATCCGGAAACGTTTCAACAAGAGTCAAGAATCGACGGATATTCGGGCCGACCGGCTGATACGCCATCAAAATGTCTTCGCCGCCCGCCTCGGCCGTCATTTCGCATTCGGCGATCGTTGACGTTTTGAATTTTGTGATGCCGGCCTTCAGTTTCAGTTGAACGATCTGAGGCAGCTTGTGTGTTTTGACGTGGGGGCGGAGGACTTCTGGGCCTCGTTGACCCGCCCACCGAATCATCCGCTGCAAGTTGGACTTTACACGGCCGATGTCAATTAAAAGAGATGGCGAAGGGACTTCTTCGACATTGTTGATTTCAAACCAGCGTTTGTCGTCGTTCACTTTGGCAGTTCGGTCGGCTAAGAAGGCGATGAAATGGACGCTCTTGCGAAAGCGACCTCTCACGTCAACATAACGTTAGCCGTGCTGCTGTGCAGCCAAGCGGCCTGCCCGTTTTACCATCGCGACGAAGTCATTGCGAAAGCCACTCGGATCCTCGCCACTCGCATTAGCAGCAATTTTTTCGATGAACTCGAAATCCGTTAATCCATCAGCAACCGGGCTGTCGCCCGTGTGACGGACGGTGATCTGATTGGCAGGACTCCGCAACAACATCCCGAATGCGGCGGCAGCCGAAGCGAAGCGAAAACTCTCCGGCGCGTCATCAAAGGCGATACCGGTGTCTTGAAGACTGACTTCGATCGAATCGAAATCTTGCCCCGATTGCGTGTCGTGGTAGCGTAGCTTCAAGGTTAGCACTTCACCGCTGTTGGCATCATCGTTTAACGCGACGGGGGTTTGGTACTTCAATCCTTCGACGTTTGAGTCTGTCGGGGCGCCAGCCCCCAAACCGTTTTGTGGGATGATTTCATAAAGCGCGGTAACGGCATGTCCCGAATACACGTCGCCAGACCAAGGAAGGTCGCTAGTGGCGACCATCGCGCCACGTTGATCTTCGTAACCGATTAATCGATAAGCTTTGACTTCACGTGGGTTGAATTCAACTCGGACATCAACGTCGCTAGCGATTTGTTCGGAGTGGAGCTGAATTTGGTCAAGAAATTGTGACTCTGCGTCGCCACGGTTCTTCACCACGCGATAGTCCCCGTTTCCTTTATTGCAGAGCCGTTTCATCAATTTGTGATCGCCAGCATCTGCCCCAAACTGGATCGCCGAAAAGGCAACTTGGTCGCTTCGAGTCAAAACAAAGTCGGCAAGTTCGTTGCTACTTTCGAATCCGATTTGGCAGTTATTGTCCGTGCAAAGAATGACCGCATTGTTTCCGCCAGGAATGTACTGGCGTTGAGCGATCCGATACGCCAATTGCAGTCCTTCGCCCGACTTTGTCGAGCCGCCGCTGCGGATACGGTGGATGGCGTCAATGATTTTGAGTTTTTGATCGCCTGTCGTCGCGTCCAGAGCAATTCCTTTGGCGCCGGAGTAAACAACGATTGCGAGTGAGTCGTTTTTGTCGAGCTGTTCGACAATTGTGAGCAGCCCCTTGACCGCAAGCGGTAATTTTTCAGGCCGATTCATCGTTCCAGAGACATCGACCAGAAACACGAGATTCGCCGGTCGTCGTGACTGTTGTGACTCACGTCCTTGAATCCCAACACGTGCCAAGCGGTTTGATGGATTCCAGGGACAGCTCGCGATATCCATCGAAACGGCAAACGTTTTTCCATCCTCTGGGCGGGCATATTCGTAATCAAACGTATTGATCAATTGCTCGACATAGACGTCATTGGATTGAGGAAGCGACTTGCGATCAATCAGTTTGCGAACCGCCCAGTAAGATTCCCGCTCGATGTTGATAGGGAAATTCGAAAGTGGGCTGACGGCAGCGGATTCGAAAACGCCCGACCGAAACGGCCTGGATTGTCCAGCAACCTTTACCCGACTTGGTGAGAGCGTATCGTCCATTAAACGCTGGGATTCGAGCACATCAGCCGCGATAACTGATGGGTCGTCAACCGCAGTCTCATTTTCGTTTGGCAAATCGTGATCGAGATTCGTTGGCGACAAATCGCTTGGCGAGCCAGACAAAGAATCGCCGGCGCTGCCCATCGCAGCGACGTTACTGGCTGTTTCCTCGTGCGTCTGATTTGAAACCGCGGCAACATCTGTTGAAGACACATCAACTGGATTCACATCCGCTGTGGTGTCGAGATTATTCGTGCTTGTTTGATCATTATTGACCACCGCGCTTGATGGTGGTGCCACAGTTGACTGCTGCCGATCGAGTGCGAGCTGAACCTGCAATGACTGAATTTGTGATTCGAATTGGCGATTGCGTTCGGCCAACAGGCGGTTTTGACGTTCGACTTCTTGGATTCGTGAACGAAGTAGTTTCGTTTCTGTCCGAGCGGAAATAACGCGGTTTAGGGCCGGCAACGTCAGGCCACAAGCCAGCAGCAGCGAAGCGGCAATGGCGAGTACAAAGCCGAACGAACTCGAAGGCGATTGCGGGGACGGGACCGCTTGTGCGACGCCCAATTCTTCGCTTGTGCCCGGTTCGATCGGCGGCACGGGGACCTGCTCGGCGCGACGGATGGCGGCTTCAATCGTTTGACGACTTTGTTCGGAAAGAGATTGTGTCTTGGTGTCGAACTCGCTTGCCAATGTCGTTGCGGTTTCGCGGATCGCATTGACGGTTTCACACAGCGTCGGCGAGTGTTCCATCCGTTGCACAAACTCCGCTTCTTGTTGGGCGGATAATTCGCCGAACACGAATGCAGTCGCCTGCTCGTGTAATTGCAAATCGTTTGGGTCGGAATCGTTTGGCACAATCATTTCAACGCGTGATTACTTTTCGGTGGGAACAAGTCGTTCGCGAACGGTTTTCAGTCCCGTGCTCAGCAGGTAGCCCACGTTGCCGACACTCAAGCCCGTCGCGTGGCTGATTTCGCGATAACTCAGCCCGCTTTCAATCTTTAATCGGATCACTTCTTGTTGCCGTTCCGGTAGATTCCCGAGCTGATCCAATGCGTCGCTATACCGTTCGGCCATTTCAACTTTCGTCACCGGGTCGCCATCCCGGCTGACTTCTTTTTCCGCTACCGTGTCATCAAGCGGTCGAATTCGACCTTCCTTCTTCATGACGTCGAACGCCCGGTTTCGACAAACACGGAACAGCCACTGACGTACTTTCCCACGCACCTTTTCCTGGGGCTGTTTGCACAGCCTCAAAAACGCGTCCTGCACCAAGTCGTTGGCACGATCCCGATCACCCACCAAGTGTTTCGCATAACTCATCAGCGCCACCTCATTGTCGCGGAAAGCCTCGGACAACCAGCTTTCACTGGCCGCCGATCGTTCACCACCCGGCGGGGGTGGCGTTTCCGGTGAATCTGGATGGGAATCGATCTGCTTCATTGCCTGTTGCAGGCTTCGAAAAGGAACGCGGATCCTTGCATCTTTACAACGATCCGCGTGAAGAATCCTTAGAAAGGAATTTGTGTTGGAGGCAGAACGGCAGTGTCGATGCCGCTGAGTGCGAACGTATTCTATCCAAAAAGCTACGGCATCGATTTGTGTTGGCAGGCGACTTTTGTTGCCAATCCACGCTGTATTTCTCAAAATCGTGCGTATCGGATCCCCTGCCGGGGGCTCGAAAAGGGATTGGCATTTGCCGATTAGTGATTCGATTTTCCCGCCCATTTTCCCACGGGGTCTGCGACGATGTCACACTCGTCAGCCTTCTTCGCAGGTCGGACGTACCGTTCGGCCGCCTGTGCCGTGATGCTGTTTTTCATGGCCGTTCCCACTCACGCCGCTGCCGACGATTCGCCGCTGGCGGTCAGTTCATCCAAGCACGCGCCACTTCGCGATGGTCCGTACCGTGTCTACGTCGGCACCGTCAAGCTGCCCGCACAAGGTGTTTGGCGAATCGACACCAGCAAAGTCGATGAACACGTTCGTGAAGTTTATCTCGTACCTCTTGATCCATTGCGTGTCCACCAACTGGGCAAGCGGATGTACGAAGCCATCGAGGAGCGTGTGATCAACGCGTCACGATGGCAACTCAACGTCGGCTATGAGCCATGCCGTGATTTTGCGTTGGCACATCAGAACGTCGGCCCCACTTCGCTGAAGGAGCTCAGCGAATATCAAGATGACAAGTACGGATCGGCGTTCTTCTGGGATCGAATGTCCTACCGGCTTCGTGATTTGGAAGGCCTGATCGCGATCGATGCGGTCGATGGCCCCTTTGTGCACTTGATACCGAACGTCACCTTCGAATTTGAAGATCCGCCGGCGACTGATCAGTCAGCTGATCCGAATTTACGTCAACGACGAGGCGTTCCCAAAGACAAACGCAAGGTCTTGGCATTCGAGTTGCGGCCGCTAATCGATGATGGCAAACATTGGGTGCTCTCTACCGATGGCAATTGCGAACGAGTCGACATCGATCAAGATTTGGTGCGCACACAAAAGGCGACGATTCGGCCGATCTTGTCGCAAGAGACGATCGAACGAAACGACCAGACAGAGGTTACAACGTATACCGTCACGGCGATCGTGGATGAAGTAATCTCCGCCAAGCAGGTCGTGAGAGTTGACAACGCGATTGCCAATCAACAGGTTCAGCTGGAATGGAATTTTGATCAAGCAAAAGAAGTCGACTTTGATCTTGTCGAAAACACACTCTTTGATGCCCGACGCTATGGCTGGACGCCATACTTGATCGCCGGAAACGGTGGCGTGTTGGATCTTTGGAATCGCAAAGTGACGCCGCACTCGGATGCCATTGGGCCTGCTAGTCCGCGTCCAAACAATTTGTCGATGTATTCGATTCTGGGGGGGCGTGCAGCGATCGAAGAAACGTTGCAAATGCAAGTGTTGGCAGTCGGCAAGTCGAAAACCGATGACATGGTCGAGCTGTCGACATTAAAAGGGGTGGAGGTCAAGTCGCATCCGTTTGAGGCAATGCTTGCCAATCATGGTGGAGGCGAAGAACTTGCGATGGCAAGTTTTGTCCCGGCCGATCGGTTCTATGTCTATGTCGGAAAACCGGAAACCATTCCGGCACTGCTCGACAGTGGCGCACCTTTTATCGCAAGCTTGGGAACGGCGCTTTCGGGAAACTGTCTGCAGTACAACTTGGAATCACGATACCTCGCGCGATTGGGTTTGAATCGCGATTGGGTCGATTCCGTTTTGACGTCGGGCATGGCCAGCGAGCTGTCGATCTACACGCCAGACTTGTTCTTTATCGACGGAACCGATGTGACGGTCATCGCACGTTTACGGCAACCGCAGTTGCTGCACCGAATGTTGTCGATATTAGTGATCGCCGATGTTACCGGTGGCGGCGTGGTGGAAATTCCCGCAAGCGGAGAACGAAACGCCTACGTTTCGCTTCAAGACGATTTGTTGATGATCAGCACCAACCGGCAAGAGTTGGAACTGGCGATCGACTTGCGCGAGCGAGACGGTGTGGGCAGCTTGGGGGCGAGCGACGAATTTCGTTACATGCTCGGTCAGTTGCCGGTGGATGAGAAAACCAGGCTGTACGCGTATTTATCTGACCCCTTTGTCCGACGATTGGTTGGCCCCGAAGCCAAGATCGGCCAGCGCCGACGCGTGCTCGAAAAAGCGAAATTAGAAGCGATCACCGCGTATCGCTTGAAAGCCAAACTTGATGGACTGAGCGAAGGTGAGACGACGCAGATTCTTCAACAACGCGGTTACTTGCCGAGCGACCTTAATGACACGACTGTTTCAATTCAGCCGAACGGATTGGTGCGGTCGGAACGCTACGGAACACTTCCGAATATGCGCAGCCTGCCGGAGGTACCGCTCAAGAAGGTCACTCGCGAGGAAGCACAGCAGTACGACCGGTATCGCGAGAACTATTCGCGTTATTGGAGTCGATATTTCGATCCGATCGCGGTTCGGTTGAACGACGTCGGACCGGGCGAGTTGGAACTTTCGACATTCATTTTGCCATTGGTCGACAATTCAATTTACAACGGGCTGCGTGGTGTTCTTGCGCATCAGTCCGATGGTAAATCACTTTCGATTCCGGTTGTCCAGCCGGCACCGGTGCTGCAGTTTTCGCTGAACTTGCGAGATGAGGCGTGGCAGCAAATTGCTGGGAACTTCTCGGAGTTCTTTTCGCACTACTCGGGAGTCAGTTCGGCGATCCTTGATGACTTTGGTCCGAGTGCACACGTCGCGGTGTTTGACGCCGACCCGGTGATCGCACTTGGCAGTGGTGATGTCTTCGGGGCGTTTGGCAATGCGGCACGGCGTGGCAATTCGAACTTTATGTTGATGTCGCCGGTGATGATTTCGATGTTGACGCGGCCGTGCAGCATCATGGTCGAAACACAATCACCAGAACGTACCGCACAGTACCTCCGCCAAGCGGCACTTGCGCATTCGATGGGTGTGGGACAAGACAGTGCCTTTCGTCCTTCGTTTTACCAAGAGGGTGACGAAGACAAGTGGGTTTGGGTGCTGGATATCTTTGGGATGGTCAAGCTGCGCTATGGAGTCGAAGTCATCGACAAGTATTTGGTGATTCGCAACATCCCGTGGTCAAGCGATGACCGGGTCGTCAGCACGGGGATAGCAGCACTCAACGGGGCGCAATTGTCGGTGAATCCCGGTGCGTGCCAATTGCAGTTGCCTGGATTACACGCGGCAGCATCAGACAACAATCGCAAGTCGGTGATGTCAGGCCTTGGACGGTTGTATCCGTTCATGCTGGCCGGTTCGGACAGTGTCGAGTCGGCGATGGCAGAGCATCAACGGCTGTTTGGTTTCCATCCGCGACAGCTTCCCGGCGACCAATGGTTATGGGAGGGCCAAGCGATGGTCAGTCGGGTTTATGGTCAGCCGGTGCGGCAGCGCCAGCCGGCCTTTGATCCGGATCAGCCGTTCGGTTTGATGAGCCGCATCGATTCGCTATCGTTGAACATGCAATTCGAATCGGACGGGCTGCGAAGTAGCGTTCGCTGGCGACTTCGTTAGTTCGAAGCTCGACGATCGACTGTGTTAATCGGAATAACTCGTCGAGGAGATTTCCTCGGCGAGCTTGCGGCGCTCGCGAATGTAGTTCGTATGATCGCGTTGATACGATTCGGCTTTCGAAAAGGTCCGGATCGCGTTGAAGATTCCGAAGATCACAAATAGCACCCCAAACAGCGGGAAAATCATAAAGATCCCGGGTGCGCCGGCGCGGCTTGCGCCGGACGAAATGCCAGTGGCCATGACGGTCCAGAAGATCCCAAAGAGCACGACAAAGCCGCCACCGAAGATCGCACCGGCTTTCGACGGCAGGTGCGTTGCACCATGTTTGTCCTGGACGAGATGATTCGCCCGTTCGTTTTGCCACTGTTGATCCAGGCGTTCGATCGCGTTACTGGACTTGATTTGTTCGACGTCGCGGGCGATCCGCTGAGTCGTTTCTCGAATGTCATCGAGGACTTCGGTGGAATAACTGCTTCCGGTGTGTCGAATGGTCAAGCGAGCGTTGCAAAAACTGCAAGTCACAAAGCGTGCTTTGGCATCAACCTCTAATGGCGCGCCGCAGTGGTTGCAGTTCAGCGGGATGACTTTCATGGATTATGGACTAGGTTTCTGCTCGGGACGAAGGTTGGTTTGGGTGCCGCCGCTAGCCCATGTTTCGGCCCCGGTTACATGAACACGTACAGCGATCATTCCTGCGTGAGCATCGTTTACTGGAATGTTGAATGTTACCGAATGCCCGGATTCGATGGGTTCCGTTTGAGTCGCCAGGGTGACGACGTTGGGATCTCTGGCCGGCTGTCCGGGCTTGGATTGTGGGCCTTGGCCCAAGGGATGGTCCAGCATCACTGTGCACTCGCCATCAATAGGGCTTACGACGGTCACGGTCACGGGCGCGCCAAAATCGAAACCGGTTTCGGTGGTGACTTCAAGTGGAAGGGGCGGGTGCATTTTAAGCAGCGGGTCGCCGAGCAAGCCGTACAGCGCCGCGTGTTCGCGTCGTTCGTCAGCCAATTTGGTGCCGGTCGGGCTGACCAGCATCGCGATCGAATCGACCAGCGTGCGGAAATGCGTTTTCTCGCTCGTATCATCGGCTTCCAATCGTTGCTTGGCCGCCACAAACGCCTCGCCCAGGGTCTTCGCAGGCGGCGTCACTTCGATTTTGTCGTCGACCTTGTGTGACGAACCGTAAATCGAATCGATCAGACCGAGCGTCAAAATGGTGTTTCCGTAAGGCATCGTGACACGATTGCCTGCGATCACGGCAATCGGGCCACAGCGGTGCAGCAGCAGTCGTTCGGAGAAACTCTCGGTGCCAGCGTCGATTGCCCCGGTGAAACAACACAACAGCAACGCGATCGGCGCGTTGGCTGGATCGCATTCGAGATTCCCGACCGTCGTTTTATCGAGCACGGGAATGCCGGTCGGGCCTGATGGTACGCGGTCGAGTTGTTCGACCATGCCGTGACCGGCATAGACCCAAAACCGACAACCGTTGGCATAGCGTTCGGTGATGGAATCGGTAAACCGTTTGCGAGGATAGAACATGTGCCCGGGACTTCCGAAGGCGACCGACGTCTGCACGGGCATCGGCAATGATGCCGTAACGATCATTCGCGTGACAGATTCGATTGCGGCATCGGCAAGCATTCCAAATCCGCCAACACCACCGACGAGTTGTACTTGTCGCCGCCAAGCGGAAAAGTCACGACTGTTTTCGTACGCCTTGATTCGTTGCAGAAACGCATTCAGTTGGCTCGCTTGGCTGATCGGAATGCGACCGACTGCGATGTCTGTTTGTCCGTCGCCATCGGTGTCGCCATACGGATGGTCGGTTGCCATCGTCGGCGTGCTGCCGAACTTCGATGATACCGTCGTGGCGATGTAGTGCATCGGGACTTGATGACTCGGTTCGGTCGGCAGACCGATGATCGGTGCGTCACCGATCAACAGGATCGCTTCATCGTTAGGCGTGACCTGTTGGCGAATCGATTTTTGTAGTGCCGGCGCGGTCGTGTCTGAATCGATTACGCGCACATCGATCCCTTGAGAGCGTCGGTAGTCGACCCAAGGCTGTAGCGCGCCACGAAAATCGGAGGGGCAGACCACCAAGACCGATCGTGTATCGGGAACGGACGGCGGTTCGGGAATCACTTGACCGTTCGCGACGGATTTCCAACCAAGCATCAACGCGAGCGTTAGCAACACCGGTAAGGTTCGCGAACGAAAGCGTCGGGCGGGGCTAAGAATCATGTTGCCTGGGCGTCGGTGCATCGATTCGCTGGTCATCAGGTACTTGGATTGGTCGCCAGATGTTAGATTAACGTAAGTATCTCAACGGATTTCCCTACCGGGCACCAGACCAATGTCGCACGAAACATCTACCCACAGCGGTCCGGCGCGATCCCGAGATTTGCCACGGATAGCAATCACGGTCGGCGACGCCGCCGGCGTAGGACCCGAGTTGGCACTGAAGTGTGCCGCAGAAGCAACCGTTGTGCAGCGATGCCAGCCTATTTTAGTCGGGCCAGAAGCTCCGATCCGCCAAGTTGCAGCGAAACTGAGGCTCGCCGTGCCGCCAACCATTACGCTCGGTGATTTGGAATCCCCAGGTGCTCAGGAAGGACCGCTGTCGCTAGGGCCGCTGTTGCTAGCGTGTGGCGACGTCCCCTTGGACGGTTTTCAGCCGGGAACATTTTCGGCGGCAACCGGCCGGGCCTCGTTCGAAGCCGTTGAGTTGGCGATCGAAGGAACCATGGGTGGACTTTTTGACGGGATCGTGACGGGCCCCATCCAAAAAGAGGCTTGGCATGCGGCGGGCACCGGATATCTGGGGCACACCGAATTACTGGCTGACCGAACGGAGACCAGTGATTTTTGCATGATGTTGTCCGGTGAAGCTTGTTCCACCGTTTTGGCGACAATCCATCTGCCGCTCGCTGATGCGATTAAAACACTGTCCGGCGAGCAGATTAAGCGGGCGATTCGGCAGGGTGCTACTGCGATGGAAAAACGCTACGGTCGTCCCCCACGCGTGACGGTATTGGGGCTCAATCCACATGCGGGCGAAGGCGGATTGCTAAGCCACGGCGAAGAGGAAAACATCATTCAGCCTGCGATCGAATCGGTTCGACGGTGGGCTCATTCACAGGACAAAGACTGGACGATTACCGGCCCCGTACCACCGGATACCGCATTCACGCCGGCCATGCGAGCGGCAACGGACGTGCACGTTTGCATGTATCACGATCAGGGATTAATTCCTCTCAAGGCACTTTCCTTTGATGATGCGGTGAACGTCACCCTGGGACTGCCAATTGTCCGCACAAGCGTCGACCACGGCACCGCTATGGACTTGGCTTGGAAAGGCGATGCTAAAACCGGCAGCATGCTCGCGGCGATCACGATGGCGATCGACTTGTGTGAGTAGGTCGTTGTTCTAAAAGCCTGAGCAACGGTTCAGTACGCTACAATGGGGGCCTGTCATTGTGTCGTCGAACCTCAGTGTGTCGGAGCCAAGATGTCTCTTGGGCAGAATTTTCAGGTCAATCTAAGCGGCGTGATTCGCTTGCTGTCGGATCACCTTTACGGCGGTCCTGAAGTTTACGCCCGCGAACTGTTGCAGAACGGCGTAGACGCGATCACCGCGCGTCGGTTGCTTGACCCAACCCATCATGGCACCATCCGTGTCGAAGTGGTCGAATCGGAGGATGCGAAAACGATCTTGGTGGAAGACAACGGGATCGGATTGACCGAGTCTGAGGTACACCAATTCCTTGCAACGATTGGCCAGTCATCCAAATCCGGAGACTTTTCGCGAGACGACTTCATTGGCCAATTCGGGATCGGCTTGTTGTCCGCTTTCGTCGTTTCTGACGAGATCACCGTCATCACACAGTCAGCCCGCGAACCCGGCGCGGCCGTCGAATGGAAAGGCCGCGTCGACGGCACGTATGCGGTGCGATTGCTTGACCAATCATTGTCACCCGGCACCCGGGTTTACTTGCGTGCGAAAGAAGGAAAAGAGGAGTTCTTTACGGCCGAGAAAGTAAAGGGGCTGCTTTGTCACTACGGGCATCATTTGCCGCACGAGATCCAACTGGAAATCGATGGCAATGTCGAGTCAATCAACGAAGACGCTCCTTGGTCGGATGGTGGTTTGTCACGTTCGAACCAAGAGTTGCTCGACTACGGAAAGGAAGTCTTCGGTATCGATTTCCTAGACGCGATTCCGATCGCCAGTGAAACCGGACGCGTCAGTGGCGTCGCGTATGTACTGCCCTTCTCCGTCAGCCCCGCATCGCGTCAATCGCATCGGGTCTACTTAAAACAGATGTTGTTGTCGGAGTCGGTCGACGGGATGGTGCCTGATTGGGCGTTCTTCATTCGCTGCGTCGTTAACTCTGATCGACTGCGTCCCAACGCCGCCCGCGAAGCGTTCTATGAAGACGACTTGCTAGAACAGACCCGAGCTGAGATCGGTCAATGTTTAAAAACCTATTTGACTGGTCTGGCCGAAAATCATCGTGCAAAGCTGGACCGGATCATCCGCCTGCACTACCTGCCGATCAAAGCACTTGCGGTCGAAGACGAAGAATTCTTTCGTCTGTTCATTCAGTGGCTGCCGTTTGAAACATCGATCGGATCGATCACGTTAGACGAGTACTTTAGTGAAGAACACTTCGGCCCCGAAGCGACGTTGCGCTACGTTCGCGATCTCGATCAGTTTCGTCAAATCGCGAGCGTTGCCGGAGCGCAAGGTCTTTGTGTCTTTAACGGGGGCTACACCTACGACGCAGACTTGTTGGACTTGGTCGCCGAAGAATTCCCGTCGCGTGACATTCGTGCGATTGACGCGACTGACTTGGTGCAAAACTTTGAAGAATTGACATTCGAAGAACAGCAGGATGCGTTTGACCTCGTCAAGCTCGCTGATCTTGTGTTGCAAAAGTACAAGTGTTCGGCCGAGGCCAGAAAGTTCGATCCGGCAGAATTGCCGACGCTGTATACGGCCAGCGAATCGGCGACTTTTATGCGTTCGGTAGAGCAATCTCAGGAAGACGCCGACGAGTTATGGGGTGGAATCCTGAACAACGTTGCGAGCGCCGTAGGAAACGATGGCTATGCACAACTGGTGCTGAACTATCGTAACCCGTTGATCCGACGCCTGATTCGAATCGACGACGAAAAACTTCACAAACGGATCATCGAAATTCTGTATCTGCAGTCGTTGTTGCTTGGTCATTATCCCCTGTCTTCGTCCGAGCGAACAATCTTGGGCGATGGGTTGTTGGGTTTGATCGAATACTTCTTGGGAGAGTGATCGTGAGTTCTGATTACAGCGAATTGTACGAGCGTCTGTACCAATCGGATGGCCGAGAAGAATTAGCCATCTACGAAGAATTAATTCGTCTGGCGGACTCGAACAAGGATCTCCCAACCGCATACGATTTTCGCAGTGCGTATTGTTCTCGTGCCTGTGAAGAGGGCTTTCCTGAAAAAGGCATCGTCGCGTTTTCGTGGTGTCTGGCACAGTACGACAAAGATCCATCGCTGGATGACCCTTACAACTTGATCTGGCAATACAAGGTGATGTTAGAGTTGATCCCGATCTTTGAAACAGTGACTCGAGATCAGATCATCAAGATGCAAGAAGACATGGCGAAGCGGCTCGCTTGGATGGGGGAAACCGAACGCACCGCGCATTATTATCGCTCATGGAATCTGATGCGAATGGGCGACTATGAAAAGGCGGCTGAGTTTCAGGAGACTTACCTGGGGATGACGCGAACGGGAATGTCGGATTGCGATGCGTGTGAACGTGACCGCCAAGTCGAGTTGTTGGTTCGGATGCACCGTGACGAAGAAGCCCTCCAAAAGGGTAAAACGATTATGGAAGGCAAGATGTACTGTGGTGAAGTGCCTGAGTTCACCAACGGGCATTTGGTGAAGGCACTTGCCAGGTTGGGAAAAGAGGAAGAGGCGACGAAGCGGGCCACCAAGGGGTACGAGTTGATCCGCAGGGAGCGAAAGTACTTGGGCACGATTGGCGATTTGATGCTGATCACCGTCCGCAATCGAGATTTCAATCTCGGAATGCGGCAGGTCACCAAACACCTGCCCTGGGTGGTGGATTCCGCAGCTGGCGAGTTGAAATACCGGTTTTTAAATGCTGTGGCGTTGTTTTTCGAGGCTTTATCAAAAGACAAGCCGAGAACAACGAAAGTCCGCATCCCGCGTGAGCTAGCCTGTTATCGAAAAGGCGATAGCTACGATATGGGGGAGCTCGCCGCCTGGTTTGCCGAGGAGACTCGCCGGTATGCTGATCGCTTTAACCAACGCAACGGCAATTCGCGGTACGACGAAATGATTCGTGACAATCGCGAAATCGCCGCATTGGATTAGACCGCAGATAACTTTTACACGTCGTTAGGCCCGAAGCTTGCCAACGGTCAAGATTCGGTGGGTGATGGAACGCGAGAACTCGAAATCAACACGAATGGTTGCCGCGACCGAGTTCGTCGCGTTGCTTGCTTTGTTTTTTGTCTACGCCGGTGATTTGCCGCCAGCGGTCAATGAAGCACACTATTTGGTTAAGGCCAAAAATTTTTGGGACCCCTCTTTCGCCGCGACAGATTTGTTTGCCGCGTCAGGCAAAGCTCACACCACGTTCTATTGGGTGTTCGGCTGGCTAACAAAGTATGTCTCGCTCGAGGCGACAGCATGGATCGGTCGGGTGATCGGTTGGAGCGTCTTGGCCGCCGGGTTGATACTTTGCAATCGACGCCTATCGCTGCCACCTTTCGTGTCTCTTGCCGTCGCGGTGTTGTGGATCGCTGGGATCGAAAAAGGCAACTTGGCTGGTGAGTGGGTGATCGGCGGGATCGAAGGAAAAGTCCCGGCGTACGGCTTCGGGTTGATCGGACTGGCAAGTGTGATCCAGCGGCGCTGGTCGACGGCCTGGATCTGGTTTGGCATCGCATCAGCATTCCATGTGCTCACCGGGGGCTGGTTGGTGGTGGCGTCGATGGTTGCTTTCGTCGCAACAGAGCGCCGACGAAAAAATGGCGAACACGACGGACCGGCGGCTCGGTTCTTTACACCGGGGTTGTTCATCGGGGGAGCGATTGCGATGGCGGGCTTGATTCCCGCGCTCGAATTGACGATGGCAGCCACCGCCGAGCAGCGCAGTCTTGCCGCGCGGATCTATAGCTATGTTCGAATCCGGCATCACTTGTTGCCCAGCGATTTTCCGGCCCATTGGTTCATTCGGCACGGCATCTTAGTCGCCGGAATGTATGCGTTGGTGTTCTTGGGACGCGGATCGGCCGTTCGTCGACGACTCGGTTGGGTGGGCGTCGGCGCGACGCTGATCACGGCGATGGGATTTGTCGTGGGGGCATTGCCCGCGGTGGCGCCAGACCTCGCAGCCAAGTTGCTGCGTTACTACTGGTTTCGGCTCGGTGATGCGATCGTCCCATTGGTGATTGCGCTGTTGTTGGCCGATGCTCTCTTTAACACCAATGGTGGTCAGCCTTGGCCGGTCCAAGTTCGCCAAGGCCTGCGTTGGATTGCCGTTGTCGCGATTGGGATTGCGGTGTTTGTGGTGGGTGAGTCTTCCTATGACCGGTTGCGCATCGGTGTTCCGCCATCGGCAAGCCACCGTTTGCTCGGATTCGATCCGAACGCGAGTGCAGAACAACTGCAGCAAGGGTTTCGCGATTGGGTGGCCGTCTGTGATTGGATACGGTCATCCACGCCGGAGGACGAAGTTTTTCTGACGCCACGGCATCAGCAAACATTCAAGTGGTACGCCGGTCGCGGTGAAGTGGCAAATTGGAAGGACGTGCCGCAAGATGCGAGGTCGTTGATCACATGGCTGGAAAGGTTTGACGATATCTTTCCCAAGCAGCTTGGCGATGTTTCGATCAACGCGATGCGAGTTCCCATCAACTATTCAAAGCTGCGCAAGTACGGAAAGCGATACGGGGTGCGGTTTATGGTTGTGGACAATCGAATCGCTAGCTCGATTCCGCTCGCAAAAATTTACCCGGTCGCAAACCAGCAAAATGCCACTTACAGCGTCTATGAATTGCCATACTGATTAGACTGGTTTGGTCAGAACCCCCAAAGCGGTCTAGTGTGTCAACGTTGAAATAGAATGAATACAAAATCAGCGTTGACGAAATTCGTGATTGATTTGCTCGGCGAAGGACGAGTGAAGACACGCGGGCGCATCCACCTGCATCAGGCCAGCCAGGCAGATCGCGAATCGGCGAGCATGGTGCTGGTGGGGTCAGCTGTCATCGCGGCGGATGAAGTTCCAGGCGTCGCACCGGCCTTTGTTTTGCCAGCCGCATTGTGGGCTGCAGAGGCGTTTGCTTGGGCATGTGGGATGTTGATCGATCGGGCCGAAGTCGAAACAAACATTCCGCCCTGGATTATCAAGTCCCGTCCAGCGACAAACGATCTGTCCAGTCATTGGTCGGTGGACTTGGTCTTTCGTTTTGCGTACGACTTGATCAAACGTTCGGAATCGATTTCGCCAAACGATGATTTGCACGCCCAACTGCTCGAATTGTTTACGCCATGGCCAGTTTCGGCTGTGGGGTTGCATCATGAACCTCCGCAGGCAGAGTCTAATCTGGTTTTGACACATTCGACGTTGCGACAGATGTTGGTCGATCGAACGCTATTACGTCAGGACAAACATTGGTTGCAGGATTCGCGAATCAAGCATGATATTGAAGTCGTGCTTGGTGGGTATCCAGAGCTTTTTACCTAAGAGACACTCCATCCATGGACGACGGTCACTCACGCGAAAGCACCGCATCGCTGGCGACGTGCTTGCGGGATCAAGTCTTGCGGCCGGTCAAAGACACACTGGTCGGCAAGGATGAAATTGTTGAATTGCTAGGTGTCGCACTGGTGGCAGGTGAAAACTTGTTTTTGCTCGGGCCACCAGGGACCGGAAAGAGTGCGTTGGTCAAAGAGATCGCATCGCGTCTCTCGGGGAATGCATTCGATTACTTGCTGACGCGTTTCACCGAACCGAGCGAACTATTCGGTCCGTTCGATTTGAGAAAGCTCAAGGACGGCGAGCTGGTAACGAATACCGAAGGGATGTTGCCCGAAGCTGACTTTGTCTTTTTGGATGAATTGCTCAACGCCAACAGTGCGATCTTGAACAGTCTGCTGTTGGCGCTCAACGAACGAATCTTTCGTCGTGGACGCCAGACGATTCAGCTGCCTATGTTGTTGACGGTCGGGGCAAGTAACCGACTGCCGGATGATGATGCCCTGGCCGCCTTGTTTGATCGGTTTCTATTGCGAGTCGTTTGTGACAATGTGGATGATGACGGGCTGGAGGACGTGTTGCAGGCAGGATGGCTGCGCGAGTCAAAGCCGATGGCAACGATCGGGATGAAAATCGAACAGCTCAAAGAGTTGCGATCACGGACGTTGGAAGTCGACTTGAAACCAGCGACGCCAGCCTATTTGCAGTTGATTCGCAGTTTACGAAAAGCGGGCATGCCGATCAGCGATCGCCGGGCAGTGCGTCTGCAACGTATCTTGGCCGCGAGTGCGATCTTGTGTGGTCGAGACTTTGTGGATGTTTCCGATCTGTGGGTGGTCCGCTACATCTGGGACACCCCGGCTCAATCCGAATTGTTGGCGGCGCATCTCGATGCGATTACCCAGGAACACGCCAAAGAGCTATCGGGAGATGACGTCAAACGCCATCCGCTTTCGCAAGTCGATTCCGGTGTTGATCCAGAAGTATTAGGGAGGGCCATCGAAGTGATCACATCCGATCTCGCAAATCCTGCGGCGGCGGATCAGCTTTCCTTGCTGGCTGCGCGGGTCGAATGGGTTAAAAACGAAGTGGCTCGACAGGATTTGCGGCAACGAATTGTCGACGTTCGCGATCAAATCCACGCCCGGCAAGTGGCGGGGCAATGATTCGCAACGGTTTGCGCGTCGAACGCTATCCTGCTGGAAATCTCTACTGCTCCAACAAGGGGAATTCGTCGTGACGACGTATCTGTACCTGCGTCTCGAGAATGCTGATGCGACTTCGCGACTTGTGACGCTACTGGGACAGGGGTGCGAAGCGGCCGAAATTGAAGGCGAAATCAGGTGGCTGAGAACGGCAATCGCCTCTCTTTCGAATCCTGCTGACTCACAGACTGATTTACGGAAGATACCTGGAACGCTTTTTGTCGGCGGTGCTGACGGGCTTTTAAAAAAATGGGGTGATGGCGTTGCCTCGGTTCGGATTCCTGATGGCTTACATTGGGACTTGGTCGATCGGTTGATGCGATTTGAAGTACCTGTCGCATCAATTGCCGGTTCAGGTCGATTCGTTGAGCCGACCGAGTTGAAGTTGGTACGATGCGATCGGGAACGTTCTTGCCAAGCAATGATTGTCGAGAAGTCGGATCTCTTGCGATGGGTTACCAACGCGAGCGAGCTTCGTTTGAAACGATTGCGTTGGTGTGTGAACCAAACGGGGCAAGCTCTTGTCATCGGTGAGCCGCTGCCCGCGATCAATGGGCGTTGGCTTTATCAGGATGGAAACGTGCTGATTCAAGCGGGCTTTCGATTTGAACCCAATCTAGGCGGAACCGATGTGCTGGCTCTGTTTAAACGTGACGGTTGGTTGATTTGTCAGCAGGACCAACCATGGGCGTTGATCGACGATGACCAATTGGCTGCGATATCGCGAGGTTCAGTCCGAGCTTGGGCGCATGCAGAGGCCTGCGGTAACTCGGACACAAACGTCTCTGCAGACATGACACTTTGAAGCGATGATTTCAGCGTCGGGACGAAATCGGTTCGATCACTAGTACGATGGACGCAAATAGCAACGTGGAACCCAACGATCTCGCAAACATTGACGCGCAGTCAGAGTATCTGCGGCCTCCCGTGTTCGGGCTTTGGCAGTGGCAGGAGGCCGGTGACGTTTTGGTCTGGAATGAATTGCCAGGACATTCCGGCGAACAGACTGCGGCGATGGTTGGTCAGTTGCATCTGTTGTTGGGAAAAATGGCTGATTCGATGGGGCGTTTGCCCTCGCTGACCGCCGTGTTGTTTGTGCTGGATGCTTGTCGTGATCAGTGGGACGTGGAGCTTTGCACACGACGGTTGGTCGAAATCGAGGTCAGGAGCAATTTGGCGGTGCCGTTTACGCTCGACACCGAGAGCGAATCGCCACTCGATGTCGCGGCTCAGTGGTTCGCTGATCTGCATTCGTTGCCTGCTGACCTGCGCCACGGCATTGATGCACAAGCTGTCTTGTTGGAGTTTGTGCTTCATCAAGCGAATCAACGCGCGTTCGAAATTTTCGGTGACACCGTCGGGGAAACCTTGGCGGAGCTATCGCTTTCCGGCGAAGATCGCGAGGCGAATTGGGGCAAGAGTTTTCAACCCTACCAACCGCAGCGTCGTGTGAAGCAGTTCTGGAGTGCAATTGTCGCGATGTCGTCGATTAAGATCGATGAAGTGCGGCTGCGAGCATTTCATCGTACCGCAGTCGCCAGCCTTCCTTCAGAACGCGGTGAACAATTTGATCGTGATCGGTCGACGAATCCCATCGCGAAGTTGTTGAATGAATTGAAGACAGACGCCGAGCTTGCTGCGATCGCGAAAGCGGCGATGGATGTCTCCAGTTTGCTTTCGATCCCTCGTCGTCCGAGCGACCCGATGGATTTGCCAATCGGTGGTGTGTCGGATGTCGTCAATCGTGGTGATCCAGAGCGGTTGCTGATGACCGAACTTGCGCAGCCGCCGCTCGTACTGCTGGCGCGAATTGCGACCGGGCAAGCGTTGTATCTACGACGAGAGACGCCGCCGGGGCCGACACCACAATTTAGACCGGTGTTGATCGAGTCAACGATTCGGATGTGGGGGAATCGACGTTGTCAGGCACTGGCGATTGCATTGGCGATCGGCGCGATTGACGAAAGGCAGACAAAGCTTCCCACCATGTTCTGGACGCTCCAGGGGAAACATCGAATTGGTGAAGATCTCACTTCACGCGATGGCGTAATTAAACAACTTGAACGCTTAGGCACAGCCGAGCATCCCGGCGATGCGATGCGAGGTTGGCTCGACTACAGCGACCAAAGTGAGGACGCATTTGCCGAACCGATCGTGATCGTCAGTCAAGCGACAATGAACGACTCACGATTCCGAGTGGCATTTGATCGTATGCCTGCCGGGACCTTAATCGTGATGATCGAATTCGATCAGACAGTCCGGCTACTACGCCACAGCATTTCTGCACAGGAAATGCTACAGACTCTGTCCGTCGAAATTGATCACCAGGTTCAGGCGAAACCGAAGCAGGTCCGTCTTGATACGGCAGAAACACTCTATATCGGACATGCCGAGCCACCACTGCGGACCTCTGACACGGCAGACGGAATGTGGTTGATGGCGATTGATGAGCAGCAAACTCTGGCGATTTCAGCTGATCGACGTTTGCTGTTATTCGATCGCCCTCGCTTGGGTGCGATCGAACTGCACTCAAGTTTGCCGGCCCGGTATCTGCTTGCCTATGAAGTCGATGATGAATCGGTCCAGCTCATTTTGCAGCGGGATCACGAGACTCATTTTTTGATTGAGCTGTGTCTACCGACAGGTAAGGTCTCGGTCGAGCCGATTGAGCAGAGTGGCGATTCGTTGGTTAAGTATGTCATTGATCGAGGGGCCATTTTTCGAATCGGTCGACGCGTCGAGTTGATCGATCAATCGGGAAAGGTCGTCGATCACTTTTCACTTCGAGCAGAAAGACTTTCGCATATCGGTGGGCCTGTCGTCGCGAGCGCGTACGCCGAAGAGTATTACGTGCTTTCGTCACAGCAAGGGAGGATGCAGCGTCAACGTTTTTCGTGCAAAGTCGATCGACGGAAAGTCGTCGGTTTCGTTCGGAATATTTCAAATGAATTGGTACCACTGGAAGTTGGATTGGACCATAGCGGTACATTGGACTTGCGTGTTGTTGGTCATTCGCTGGATCGGCAATGGTTTTCGCTGATTGCAAGCGATGACGGGCAGACGGCCTATTGGTTGAACCAAAAAACTCGTGAAGCACTTCAACGCTACGGCAAAAACTCACTTGCCTTCCACGAGAGTTACAAGCCATCGGGACGACCGTATCTGTATTTGCGGCAGTTGCTAACACAGGTTAACGGAGTGCGGGTCGCAAGTGGATCAATCGAAATCCGACTGAAGGGCAGACGATTCAAAAAGATGTTTCGTGAATCGACAGGGCATCTCGTTATTCGGCCGACGGAATTCGGCGGGGCATTCAATGAGTTTACAGAGACAAGCTATCTGCAACGTGACCACGGTCGTCCGGGGTGGAGACTGCGGACAGCGGATTTTGGCCCAAATCGAATCCTCTTTGATAGTCGCGGGATGTTGCACTTAATCAAGTCCAGCGATCAGTCCGAGATGACACTCGTCTTAAATGAAGAGTGTGTCAGTGGTTGGACCAGTTGGGGAGAAGTTTTCGGAGAACAATACTTCACAGGGTTGGATACCTGTCCGCCTTCGGATCGAGTCTTTTATTGGTTGAATGAGTTGACGAGACAATGCCAGATATCAGAATCGATCTAGTTCGATTGCCGGAGACGCAATCACGATTGTCGGTTGGTGATGTCAACGCATCGCAAGGGTTCGTGCTGCGCACCGATCACATGGTCCAGTCGTTGACGTGGCTTCAAGACCGATTCCCAAAGACACGATGTGTTTACCTCCCAACGTCTCGCCAGGATATCCGTCCGGCAGGGTTGGTCGTGTTTCTTGATGAGGCTGTTCGCAAAGAACAATTGCCAGTCGGCTTGATCCCGCTGCGCCGTCTAAGCGGTGTTGATTCACCGCGGGTGTGGATGCCGGTTGATGCAAGGTTGTCGGCGCGGTTGCCAGATGTGATTCAGGAAGACCTTTACCCGAAACACTTCGATGATTTGGTTTGGTTGCCTGATCTTGGGATCGTTGGCTTTGGTAGCGAAGATGTGGTCAAGCACACAGACTGGATCGCCGCACCCGCATCCACATCGTTGCTGTCTTGGTCCAGCCCGCCAGCGACAGACACATTGCCAACTCGGTTGATCGAGTTGTCATCCGCAAGTTTCGATCAGCCGAATTCGTTCGAAGTCAGCATGCAGGAGCAGTTCGGTTCGGAAGAACAGCCTTGGTGGGAAGCGGTCGAATCGGATGGCCCCAAGTCGGGTTCTGGGATTCGGTCAAAGGTCACTGGGTGGTTGCTCAGCAAGTTGGATGCGATGTCTGAAGCTGTGGCCAAACGCAAAGCGAAAGCAGCAGAACAGAATCGTTCAATGAAACGGAACTCCGCGGCAATGCAAGGTGCTGGTCGCAATGACGCTTCGATCACCCGACCGATCTCGGCGATGATGGCCATGAAGCTCGCAGCGATGTTGCAGGGAAAACGTGAGCAGCAAATCGAGAAGCTTTTGAAGATGCTTCGTGACGATCCCGAAAAAGCACTTCAGTTTGCGATCCCGCTTGGCGGAATGGCGGATGCCTTTCGTGGATTTGCGATGCCAGGGGCTGCGCTGATGTCGCGTTTAACCGATTTTTCTTTGGGCGGGCTTTCGGCAAGCGGCGGGCCAGTCGATGCATGGTCGATCGGAAATCAATACCAGACAAAGCTATTGCGGTCGTATCGTGAGTTGGCCAACCGTGAAGTCGCGGCGGGAAAGCATCGCCGCGCAGCCTATATCTACGCGCACCTGCTGAATGATTTTCGGGCTGCGGCGAATGCGCTTGAGCAAGGCCGGTTTTATGCCGAAGCGGCGACGCTCCACAAAGACAAGTTGAATTCGCCTCGCAATGCCGCCCGTTGCTTGGCGTTGGGCGGTCAATTTGAAAAGGCCGCAGAGATTTACCTGGACCTTTCGGAATATGAGCTGGCAGGTGAAGCATTCGTCCAAGGGGGAGATCTCGAACGCGGCAACCAAGCCTTCGAGTCAGCCTATGGACGGGCTCTCGCACGACACGCGTTGGTGTTGGCGGCAGAGATTCTGACGAATCGACTTGGCAAACGTAAAGAAGCTATCGAATTGCTGTGTCAACAATGGCCCGATGGATATCAAGCCAAGGACACAGCTGAACTGGCAATCCAGTGGTTGGGACAGGACGGTCAGCACGAGCAAACACAATCATTCGCCCAGCGGGTGCTCGATCAAGCGTCCGTATCGCAGTTACCCGATGTGGTCGCAATCTTCAGCCAGCAGTGCCGACGTTACCCAGAACGTCTGTTGCGATATCAGTTCGACGATCATTGTCGAATCGCCGTTGCGCGAGCGATGGAATCCGATTCAAGGTTGGTCCATGACGAGGTCTTGAAATCACTTGGAGTTTCCTCGCCAGGAGATCGTCAGTTACGTCGGGACTGCCAGATTTACGGCAGGCGATTGAAGCCCAGTCCCAGCGAGCGTGTGCCGTCAGCATCGAGATCTGATGCGATCACGGCGGTCGCGAAACTGAAACTGCAGAAGCTTTTCCACTACAGCGACTTTCAGGTCTACAAGAAGCAGTTAATCGCGGTCGGTATCGCAAATGGTTGTTTGCAAGTGCATCGTGTCCCGGTTGGTGATCCAATGCCAATGGATCGGTATGTGAAGTCGGGCAAAGTGAAACTGTCCTCGGCATTGGGGCAGCACGAGCCTTGGATCGCATCAACTGGACTGGATCGCAACGATGGAGTCGATGCAGTTCGTATTTATGCGGATACACCTTGCGAGGCAATCGAGGCTGCAATTCCTGACGATCACATTGCGCCAGTCAAGATTTACATCGCAGCGCGTCGCGAATTTCTTGCCGCCGCGGGCACGATCGGAAAACAGGAGTGGATTGTTTTTGCGGCCAACCAGTCAATTGTGTTGGCTGATGCGGCCACCTCCTTCGATTTGCTGCAGCACCTGCATGCTGAGGATATCTCGTTGGAGGATCTCTCTTCCTTGAACGTCAAGTTAGCTTTAGTGGATGAGCAGCCTTTCGTCGCAATTGGGAACTTGCTGATCAACGTAAAGGGAGCGTCAACGCATTGCAGCCCGCTCGATTCAGACATTCGCCTTCTAGCAGGCTCGCCACCGCGGACGCGCAAACGTTTGCTGTTGGCTACCGAAAGCATGTTGGAATTACGATATCTCGATGGGCAGCCATCCGCAGTGCTTTGCCGTGACTACCGGTATGACAGCGCGATGATGGTGCCAAACGGAAGCATCATCGCGATCGAGAATCAGACGCTGCATCGATTCGATGTTCGCGATGGCGTTGGCAGTCGAGTCCAGTCGATGCGTTTGCCGGAGCCGAATCCGTTGAAGCTGCTTTGTGTGTCGGCGAAGCTTGTGGCTGTCGCGTATACCGACGGAAGCGTTTATTTCTACCGCTTGGCTTGATTAGCTTCGCTAGGCAGATGCGACGGCCGGTTCGTTGCAGCTTGCACAGTGAAGTGCACCGAGGCCCCAGATCATTTCGCGGCAGTTCACTGTGGCAAATTGGATGTCTGGAGTGCCCTGTTTGGCAAGCGACTTGAGGAGTTCGGCCGCTTGCGCGTCACATGCTTTGTCACCGAATTCGGGGATCAGCAAAGCTTGTGGTCCGACGCGAAGAAAGTTGCAGTAGCTTTCCGGCACGCGTGTCCCGTCGATGTAGCGCGGCGGAGGCGTGGGCAATCGGTGGATGGTCACGTTGGGTGACGTTTCGGTTCCCCAGCGGCAAAGTTGTTCGTAGTTCGCTTCGAGCCCGTCGTGATTTGGGTCAGCAGGATCGCTCGACACTGCGACAACGATGTTGGACGGATCGATGAACCGCGCCAGTTGATCGATATGACCGTCAGTGTCGTCGCCTTCGAGTGCACCGCCATCGAGCCAGACGACTTCGCGGGCGCCACAACGTTGTTGCAGCCGCTCGATCGCCTGGTCTTTGGTTAGCGTGGGATTGCGAGTGTCTGTGATCAGGCATTCGGTTGTGGTCAGCAGTCGTCCGCTGCCGTCCCATTCCAGGGCTCCGCCTTCGAGGCAAAGTCCGCCTTCGACACGATTCCAATTTCCGTTTTCGCTTGCCGCGTGGTCGATGATTAGGGCGGTCGCGGCGTTGTCCAGATTCCAGGGCGGGTACTTGCCGCCCCAGGAATTGAAGCCCCAGTCGATTGCTTGGTGTTGCCCGTTTGGCTGGAACACGAAGGTCGGTCCGTAATCACGAATCCAGCAATCGTTCGTCGGGATGTCGACCCAGCGGACTTGCGGAAGCTCGTCGAAGTCGACGCCGGCTTGGCGGGCTTGGTCGCGGAGTTCGGGGGCGCCGATGAGGCGGACGTTCGTAAACATCGCGGCGGCGCGGACGAAAGCGGCGAACCGCTGAGGGATCAACTCGAAATGACCGGGCCAGGTTTCCGGGTTATGCGGCCAGGCGAGCCAGATGGCTTGCACGGGTTCCCATTCAGCGGGAACGCGGAGACTGGGCGAGGTCAATCCTGGCGATTTCGGTGGACCGGTGATCACTGATCAAGAGGTTTCTGCTGAAGAAGAAAGCGGCCGATGGAGTGAAGGTCGGCCGCAAGTCGTTCAAGCGAGTTACTCGATTTTGATTTCTTCTTTGACCTTTTGGACAAAGTGTGGCGACTTCCCGCCTTTGCTGAGCTCTTTGGCACGTTTGTCGGCTTCGTCTTTCTTATCGAAATCGAAGACAGCAACACGTTTCAGGCTTTGGCTGAAAACCCCCCAGTAGAGTCGCATGCGAACATTGTCGGAGGCCTTGGATCGCTTGCTGGATTTCTTCTTCTTAGATACGAGCGCTTTTTCGGCGGCTTCGGCTTCGGCAGCTTTATCGGCTCGGCTAACGACCTTTCGGGCCATGGACAGGTAGCGGGCTTAGTGGTGTGGAAACTATCAAAATCGTCCCGTAGCCTAGCAGTTGGTCGAACAGGTGGCCACGGGGTTATTGCCAAGTTTTGTAGCCGACTCACTCGCTGGGAGGGGCAATGGCGTCTATCGGACCCACCCGGGTGGGCTATCTTGCAAAATGATCGCTACCCGCGGACGCAATTGTCGCGTATGCTTGCCGGATATCAGGAGTATTCCACGCTGGCGCGGTGTGCTGGGCCGTTCGTGTGATGAGCGCGATTTTTGGTCGTTGCACACCATTTTTTGGCATTCGAGGCCGAGAAATCTGTCGGCGAGACGAGCGTGGAGTCGAATAACATCGATCGGAGAGAAGCAACGATGCAGGTAAGTGTCTCGGCACGCCACGGCAATCTTCAGCCTGGTGACCAAGAGTTAATTGAAGAAAAGGCCACGAAGCTAAGGCGGTTGAACGACCGGATCAACGCCATTGAAGTGACCGTGGATCTGGAGCACACCGACAAACCTGTCGTCGAAATTCAAGTCTCGATCGAACATGCCGGGGAGTGCGTTTCGCACGCGGATGCCAACACTGTGATTGCAGCGCTGGATATGGCAATCCCGAAGGTGGAGCAACAGCTTCGCCGGGTCAAAGAAAAAATGACCGGTCATCGAGCCACCGGACACAAACACATCGAGGCTCCCACGCCGGACGAAGCCGAGTCCTGATTGGGGCCCGACATTCGAAATCCGTGTGGGGAAGTACCACCCACTCAAATCAATAATCCACACCCATGAAGTTTGCAGATTTCATCTCAACACCGTCGATCAAGGCGGAACTCCAGGCCAAGACAAAAGAGCAAGCGATTGAAGAGCTTGTCGGAAGTCTTCTGGAAGCTGGCGAAATCGACGCGGATCAACGCGAAGACATCATCGCCGCGATCATGAAACGCGAAGAGCTGGGATCGACTGGTATCGGTCGTGGCGTCGCCGTTCCTCACACCAAGCACCCTAGCGTGCAGAAGTTGGTCGGAACGGTTGGTGTCAGCGAAGAGGGCGTCGACTTCGACTCGCTCGATGGCGAACGCGTCCAGTTGTTTTTCCTGCTGATTAGCCCTCCAGAACGCCCCGGCGATCACCTTCGGGCGCTCGAAAATATTTCTCGCCAACTCCGCGACGAAACGTTCTGCCGCTTTTTGAAGCAAAGCAAGACGGCCGACGACATCTCGCAGCTGCTGCAAGAAGCCGACGATAACCAGTTCGCCACCGGCTGAGCTGACTGGCCGGTTCGACCGGCCGACACACAGCGGCTGACAATGAATTGACTTGTCAGCCGCGTCCCGCTTCAGGGAAACGCTCTGTTTCTCCGAAGCATGATTTGACAATCCGCAATTCGCCCCACGCACTTCGTCCTTACCTGCCGCATGTCCAAGGCGCACAGCCGAACCGTCGTTGTCCGCAACCCTCAAGGGCTCCATGCGCGACCCGCTGACATGTTGGTCCGGATGGCAAATCAGTACACGTCTAGCATTTTGATTAGCCGTGGGGGCGAGGCCGTCGATTGTAAAAGTATCCTGTCGTTGTTGACCCTCGGTGCCGCTTGCGGGACCGAGCTTTCGCTACGAGTTGAAGGCGATGACGCCGAAGCGGCGATCGATTCCATCGAGCAGCTGTTTTTGCGAGGCTTCGACGAAATGGGCGACGAAGATGTTGCCGACAATAATTCCGACCGCAATGAACCCGGCGACAGTAGTGAGTCCGCCGAGAGCGTCGGACAGACCGACTCGACACCTTCGGCGTGACGCAGCATTGCTCCGCCGGTTTGGTTTCGCCCGGTAAACAAAACACAAAACTGATAAGACAAGACTTGGTTTGAAAGACTCGAACATCCCATCCGAGTCGCCCGCCGACGTCCGACGTCGGCACCGTTGTTAAAACTATCCGTACACACATTTAATCGATGGATCGGTCCAGCCTGCCTTGGCTAAATGACTGTCAGTCACGAGGCCTGTGCGCATGATCGCGAACAATTCCACTCACCTGACTCTGCCGACCGGTGCGCCGGGCGGCTCCAGTTCGCTCCCACGGCCAGGCTTCAAGCATGGCTCTGATGGCGATCCTGGAGGGGTGTTCGTGGAAGCGAATTCGTTGCATGGGTGTCGACGTGAACGCCAGCGTTGGCTTGCCCCGGCAGGTGATCACCGAACCATCGGCCCACGATGGTCGAACTGCAAGGCATCCCCGTTTCACCAGGGGTCGCAATCGGCCCAGCCCTAGTGCTGGACGCTGCCGGTTACCGAATCCCTCGTACCCTGTTAGCCGCCGATGAGGTGGACGCGGAATTCGCGCGTCTGCGCGAGGCGGTCGATAAGGTGTCGACGGGTCTCGAAGCGAATCGCTTGGAAACCTCTGCCGTCGCCGGCGAACACACCGGCGATATCTTTGCTGCGCAGCTGCAGATGCTTCATGACCCGCGTTTGCAGGCCGAATTGCGGCGTCGTATCCGCGAAGAACGCCAGTCGGCGGCCTATGCCGTTAGTCGCGTTCTGCACAACTATGCTGCCGCGATCCGCCGCGTCGATAGTCCCCTGTTGGCTGACCGCGCCGACGATGTGCTGGATATCGAAAAGCAGTTGTTGATGTGCTTGGGCGCAGTCTCCGCGGGGCCGCTTTCGGATCTGTCGGAACCCGTCATCGTGCTGTCCCATGTCCTGACGCCCAGTGAAACCGCGAACTTGGACCGCAATTACGTCCGCGCGTTTTGCACCGAAACCGGCGGGCCGGGCGGTCACACTGCAATCGTCGCCAAAGGTTTGGAACTGCCTGCGGTGGTCGGCATCGGAAGCTTCTTGGATCAGGTCGGTGACCACTGCAATGTGATTGTCGATGGCGATCGCGGCCGGGTGATTATCAACCCTGATGCCGAAACGATCGCGTATTACCGCAAGAAGCTCAAAGATCGACGATCGCTGACGGCGCGTTTGTCGGAACTGCGCGATCTGCCTGCCGAGACGATTGACGGCACGCCGCTGCGGCTGAGTGCCAACATCGAATTTCCGCACGAAACGTCAACCTGTATCGAACGCGGCGCCGATGGCATCGGTTTGTACCGCACCGAGTTCCTGTACCTGGCCAGTCACGAAGAACCTAGCGAAGAAGATCACTACCAGGCCTACAGTCGGGTGATCCGAGAAATGGAAGGCCGTCCCGTGGTCATCCGCACGTTGGATTTGGGCGCTGACAAAATGGGCCATCGTCCGATGGCCGAACACGAACACAATCCGTTCTTGGGCCTGCGCAGTATTCGATTGTCGCTGCGCAACTTGGACCTGTTTCGCCCTCAATTGCGCGCGATCTTGCGCGCGGCGATCCATGGTGACGTGCGAGTCATGTTTCCATTGATCACCACCTTGGCCGAGTATCGTCAGGCCAGGATGCTGTTGAACGTTGTCGCCGAAGATTTGGTCGATGCGGGGATACCACACCGCAGTAACATTCCGGTCGGCATGATGGTCGAGGTTCCGGCGGCCGTCATGATGCTGGAGCGTTTTGCGCCTGAGGTCGATTTCTTGTCGATCGGCACAAACGATTTGGCCCAGTACACCTTGGCGGTCGATCGTAGCAATGAAAACGTTGCCGACCTTTATCAGTCCAGCGACCCAGCCGTGTTGCGTTTGATCGCGCGATGCGTGGAGGTCGCCGAACAATTTGACAAACCACTTTCGATTTGTGGCGAGATGAGCAGTAACCCCGCCCGCGCTTTGTTGCTGCTGGGGATGGGTGTCCGGCATTTGAGTGTGCCGCCTTCTTCGTTGCTACGAGTCAAGAAAGCGATCCGCTCCGTTTCGATCGATCAGTGCATTGAGATCGCGAACCGGGTGATGCAATTGGAAGCGGCTCGCGATGTAGATCTCTATCTTTTGGATCGACTGGGTGAATATGTTCCCGAGTTGATCGTTACCTAATCCGAAATTGATGACCTCTTCTGAATCGAATCTCCAAGACAATGACTCGCAAGCTGAGCCGACGGAAGCGTCGTCGCCATTGCGATTACGTTATCGAATTCGGTTCGCCAAGACCGGCTTGTTGCGTTGGACGAGTCACCGAGATTTGGCAAGATTGTGGGAACGGTTGCTGCGCCGTGCCCAATTAAAACTTTCGATGACCGAAGGCTTTCACCCCAAGCCACGGATCAGCTTTCCATCGGCACTCGCACTTGGAATCAGCGGCTTGGACGAAGTCGTCGAGCTTGAACTGGCCGAGTCGCTGGACGCTCAAGAATTGCTGACGCGATTGCGAAGCGATCACCAACCGGGATTGGAGATCAAAAGCGTCCAATTGATGCCCGAGGGTTCGGGCAAAGCCAAGCTGGTCAAAACCGATTACATCATTTCGCGCCCCGACCCAGATCTTGGGGAATGCGACGTCGACGAGGCCGCAATCCACGCCCGCATCGATGAATTTCTGAATCAAGAATCTGTCACGGTGACTCGCAAGAAGAAGCCGCTGACGGTTCGTGTCTCCGACCAAGTGTTGTCGCTGGCGTTCAGCGACAATCTCGAATTATCGCTCGCCGCATTAGACGCGGCGACGTTGAAGCCTACCGATGTGATGGACCTAATCGGGCTCTCCGATTGGATCGCTGCCGGTTCGCAAATCATTCGAACAGAGGTGGTCTTGGCTTCTGAAGTCACGCCCGCCGATCCCAATACATTCGCATCTGCAAACATCACGCCCCAAGCAGGCGAAACCACCGAAGAGGTGCCTAAATGAAACGAGAAATGTTGATGAACGTGCTCCAGCCCGAGGAGAGCCGCATCGCAATTTTGCACGATGGAAAACTCGAAGAACTTTACGTTGAACGTAAGAGCGTCGAAGCATACGCGGGCAACATCTATCGTGGAAAAATCGTCAACCTGGAACCGAGTATCCAAGCCGCGTTCGTAGATTTTGGCGTCGGCCGCAACGGCTTTTTGCATATCAGCGACGTCGAGCCACAGTATTTTCGTCAGGGCGGTTACGATCCCGAAGAGATCAAACGCGAATCTGACGAGATGGCCGAAGCGGCAGCCAAGCGAGCGCGAGAATCAGGTCGTGGATCGAAACGGGCTTTCAAAGGTGGACGCCCTCGCATCAAACCGCCGATCCAAGAGATCTTCAAACGCGGTGACGAAGTCTTGGTCCAAGTGATCAAAGAAGGCATCGGAACCAAAGGGCCAACACTTAGCACGTACATCTCGATCCCAGGTCGTTACCTGGTGCTGATGCCCGCGCTCGAACGTGTTGGTGTCAGCCGCAAGATCGAAGACGAAGACGACCGAAAGCGTTTGCGTCGTTGCTTGTTGTCGCTGAACCCGCCAAAAGGTCTCGGGTTCATCGTTCGAACCGCCGGTGCCGGACGCAGCGAAAAAGAGCTCGGCCGCGACATGGATTACTTGATCCGGTTGTGGAAGACGATCGTTCGTCGCGTCAAAAGCGATAGCGGTCCTGGCGTGCTGTACGAAGAGAGCGATCTGATCATCAAGACGATCCGCGATATTTACAGCGACGATATCGATCAGATCTTGATCGACGAAAAACAGTCGTTCGAAAACGCGCGTGACTTTTTGAAAATGGTCATGCCTCGCGTCGTCGACCGTTTGAAACTCTATGACGGTGCCGAGCCGCTGTTCCATCGCTACAAGTTGGAACGCGAGATCATCAAGATCCATCAACGCCAAGTCAAACTGCCCAACGGCGGTTCGATTGTGATCGACCCGACGGAAGCGTTGGTGGCGATCGACGTCAACAGCGGAAATTTCCGTGGCGGCGAAGAATCGGCTGAAGAGAACGCATTCCGCTTGAACTTGGCTGCGGCAAAAGAGATCGCGCGCCAACTTCGCCTGCGTGACCTTGGTGGCGTGATCGTCAACGACTTTATCGACATGCGTAAAGAAAGCCATCGACGTAAAGTCGAGCGAGCGTTGCGTGACGCGATGAAGAACGATCGAGCCCGAACCAAGATTCTGCGGACTAGTCCGTTCGGTTTGGTCGAGATGACCCGTCAGCGAATCCGCCCGAGCTTGAAACGTAGCATCTATCAGGACTGTCCGTGCTGCGAAGGTCGCGGCTTGGTCAAGACCGCCGAGAGCATGTCGATCGAAGTCGTCCGCATGCTGGCGTTGGCGGTCAAGAACGAGCACATTCAACGCGTTACCATCCGCGTCAATGATGCCGTCGCCGCACATCTGAATAACCAGAAACGTCGCAGTGTGATGGAAATGGAAGATGCCGGCAAAATGACCGTGCAAATTCTTGGCAGCGAAGGCTTGTATCCCGAGCACTTGGAAATGGATTGCCGCGATTCTCAAGGCGAACGCGTCGAAATCGATTCCTAGCCATCTGTTTGCCCTTTTGGCTGCATGTATCTCGCAGAAGGTGCAGCGACTTACCAATAGAACACGACACCCGTTTTTGGCACTGCCAAAACGGGTGTTTATGCTTAATCACCGCCGTTGCAGTGAACGTTCTGCGGTGTCGGATACTCTCGATCAGGAAGTGGGGACGACCCCACCGCTCCAATTACTCTCAGGGACGACCCTGAAAACGGAGGAGCGATTCGGATGGCTTGGTTGCTTTTGGTTCTAGCGGGACTCTTCGAGATTGTGTGGGCAGTTGGTTTGAAACTGTCCGACGGCTTTTCACGTCCGATTCCCAGTCTCTGGACGATCGCCGCAATGCTGATCAGTTTCAGTTTGCTGGGCGTCTCGATGAAAACACTGCCGGTCGGAACGGCCTATGGCGTTTGGGTAGGGATCGGAACGGTGGGGACGGTGATTGTGGGGGCGATCATGTTTGGTGAGCCGGCCAGCGTGCTGCGAATGGTGTTTGTCGTGTTGATCGTGATTGGAATTGTGGGGCTGAAATTGACGAGCCCAGCGTAGGCGTCGCCAAGCACGATCCAAGACAAGTTCTCAAGCGATTCCTTGTTTTTGATACATTGGCAGTTGGTAATTCTCGAGCCAACTTTTCTCTTTCGGAACGGAGTGTGAACATGGTCATCGGGATCGATCCACGCGTTGACTTCGCCTGCAAGTTGCTGCTTGGTAGCCCGGACCACCCTGCGATCACGATTCATTTCCTGAACGCAGTTCTTGGCGGAGAGCCGAAGATAACGGATGTAAAAATACTTAATCCGATCGCTGACAAGCGTCATGACGATGACAAACTGTCGATTCTGGACATCTTGGCGACCGACGATCACGGGCGGTTCATTGACATCGAGATCCAGACAACGCTACCGGCGGGACTCGCAATGCGACTCACCTATTACGCGGCCAGCCAGCTGGTCGAACAACTTGGTGAGGGCGATAGTTACCGCGATCTACGCTCTTCCATTGGGATTTGCATTCTCGATGCGTTTCTTTTTAAAGACTCAGCGAGCCTGCACCTCGATTTTCAATTGCGATCCAAGACGGGAGAGCGTCTCACCGATTGCCTGCAAATCCACCTTTTAGAGTTGCCCAAGTACGTTCCTGACGAGGATAATGAACTGTCGTCGGATTCCATTAGGCAGTGGATGCATTTCTTTCAGTTTGCCGCGACCTCCACTCCGGAGGAGTTGCACCACAAACTTCCCGATCCGGCGTTTACCGAAGCGATAGGAGTCTTGGAAATGATCGCCAGAAACCCCGAAGAACGACGGTACTACGAATCACGTCTGAAAATGCAGCGTGACGAACAGGCGCGACTTGAAGCGGCAGAAGAGCGTGGCGAGGCACGTGGAGAGGCTCGTGGGCAAGCGATTGGCGAAGCTCGTGGCCAGGCGATCGGACGTGTTCGCGTTCTGCAATCCCTTGCTGGCGTTGAAGAATCGACCGTCGAGCAGTTGCGTTGCAAGACGCTGGAAGAGTTGTCTGCGATGGAAGCGATCCTGAAACAGCAACTGCGTGATCGCGGCTGATCAAAATGTCTGTAGCTTCGTGCTTTTAGTGCAAATCAATCAGAGCCCAGTGCGGTTCGATCGGCGTTCCATCTGGCATCGTTCTTGCGCTCAGGCTCGCTGAACGCAAACCTGAAAAGTCGACTACAATGCAGGGACCGCTTGCGCATTCTCCCCCTCCCATCCACAATCCCCGCGTTTACTCCGATGAATCGAATTCTCGCTTTTGCGTTCGCCATGGTTCCGCTTGCCGCAATCGCGGGCGAAGTGAAAATTGTCGACGATGGCAAGAAAGCTGTTGTCACGATCGATGGCCAGCCTTTCACCGAATATCGCTACACCGGATACGCAAAACCGATTCTGTATCCAGTTCTCGGGCCGGGCGAGAAGCCGATGACACGGGACTATCCGATCGTCGAAGGCACGCCCAATGAAGCGAACGATCACCCACACCACAAATCCATTTGGTACACGCACGACGATGTCAATGGAATTCGCTTTTGGATGGAAGAGACAGAAGGCAAGCCGGTGAAGAACATCGGAAAGCAAGTCTGTACGTCGCTGGAAATCGAGGGCAACTCGATCCTTACCACCAATGATTGGCAAAGTGCTGATGGCGAAGCCGTGTGTACTGACAAACGCAAGATTAGCTTTGGTACCATCGGTGACGCTCGTTATATCGACTACGAAGTCACCTGGGTGGCAAGTTCTGGTGATCTGCGTATCGGGGACACCAAAGAAGGCACCATGGGGATTCGCACCAATCCCAACTTGCGTCTAAAGGCGTCGCCGAACCACGGAAATCACACCGTCTCGGGACATAGCATCAACAGCGAAGGCGTGCGTGATGGGGCGATGTGGGGCAAACGCGCCGCATGGGTCGACTACTGGGGCGAGATCGATGGGGATACCGTTGGCATTGCTGTCTTTGATCACCCCAGCAACACTCGCCATCCGACTTGGTGGCACGCACGCGACTATGGTTTGGTCGCGGCAAACCCCTTTGGCGTTCACGACTTCGAAGGCAAGCCGGACGGTACGGGTGACATGACGTTGAAGGCAGGTGAAACGATGACGTTCAAGTATCGTTATCTGTTTCATCCTGGCGATCATGACACTGCCAACGTCGCCGAGCAGTATGAAGCCTTTACGCGTTAAGCGTTGCGAGAAGGTTTGGCTAGGAATTGCAGCGGACGGTTTGAAACAGCTTCAACGCGTCCACCGTCATGCGGACATTGTGTACCCGAACGATGTCCGCGCCGGCTGCTGCCACGGCCAAGGTAACGCCAAGCGTTCCGGCATCACGATCGGCCTCTTTGTCGCCGATCAGCTTGCCGATGAAACCTTTGCGGCTGTGACCGATCAGAATCGGCACGCCGATTTCGCAAAAGCGATCGGTATGTTGTAGTAACGTGATGTTGTGTTGGTGTGTTTTGCCAAAACCGATTCCGGGGTCCAAGCAAATTCGATCACGAGCGATTCCGGCGGCCTCAATTGATTCCAATCGTTTGACCAAATAGTCGTAGATCTCTTCGACAACATCGCCGTATTGCGGATCGTCTTGCATGGTTTGCGGCGTGCCTTTCATGTGCATCGCGCAGATGCCGACATCACTGGCGATTGCGACGCCCAGCATTTCGGGATCGCCTTCCAGTCCGGTCACATCGTTGATGATCTCTGCGCCGGCATCGATCGCCGCTTTCGCAACAACAGCTTTGCTGGTGTCGATGCTGATGGGGATCGATAGCTTTTCGGCGAGTCCTTTGATCACGGGAATCACCCGGCGTAGTTCTTCGTCGGTTGCGACGGGATCGCTGTACGGCCGAGTGCTTTCACCCCCAAGGTCGATGATGTCCGCGCCATCGCGTTCCATTTGCATTGCGACTTCGATTGCCTGCTCGACGCCGTTGTGTTGGCCGCCGTCAGAAAAGCTATCTGGCGTGACATTCAAGATGCCCATCACCAAGGGGCGATGTTCGAGCGACAAATGACGCTTGCCGAGATTCCACATTGGGCAACAAAAGGGTTCAGGGGATTTGGTCGGTTGGCAGCCCGAGCATTGTTTCATCGAATCGAATGCCAAACAGGGGTGCGAACGTCAAAATCTGCGATTCGCTTGTCTCCTTCACCGCGATCTGGCTCCTGATTTTCGGAGCGTCTCCAAACGAGAATGCCAGTGGCAATGGCTTGGCGTTTCGTCAAAGTCGACTTGATCGTCATGTTAGGACGTTCGCGAGTTCTGTCTTGGTTGTCTCTCCGTCGCGTTGAAAACTTGATCGTGGAATTCGGCGGCGAATGGCCGATTGAAGAACCGACGAGGTGTGCATTACGCCTAGCACGCCAAAATGGACCGGTGCGTCATCTGCCGGAAAATCGTCGCTGCTGCCCCTCCGGTCCAAGCTGTTTCAACCATTCCATCCGGCCCTAACCGTAGTCAGCCGGTATGAGCGCGTACCCTTTTCATACGATGGAAGATACTCGACGACCCAGTCCCATCTTGGTCCTGTTGACGATGTGTCTGCTGGTCGGCGGCGGATTGTACTTCGCGCAGAACTACAAGATCGCGGGCCTGGATCATCTCGAAATCAAGCCCAAGTCGGACCCACCGCCGCCATCACCCGAAACCGACCTAGACGATTTTTTCTTCGTCAACTCGATGGACACGGCGGGGAAACCTGCCAAGCCAGCTTCGTTTGTCGCTCGGCCCGATGTCCCGCCAAAGAACCTCCATCCGCTCAAACTCGCCTCATGGGCACTCAGCGGTTTTGGCCCCACAAAGTTCGCGAATGATCAATGCCGCTTAGGCGTGATGCGAATCTTGCAACAATACGACATCATCGCGTTGCAGCAGATTACGGCTGCCGAACGCGACTTGGTACCGCGATTGGTCGATGAGCTGAACGAAGGAACAAACGGCGCGTACGACTTCGTACTCGGCGGTATTACCGGCCCGCCGACCAGCAGCGAGCAACTGGCAATTCTCTTCAACAAGAATCGCGTTCGTATCGACCGTTCACAAACCTATACGGTTGCCGATCCTCAGAATCAGATGACCTACGATCCGATGGTCGCTTGGTTTCGTGCGGCCGAACCGCCAGACCAAGTTGCTTGGACGTTTTCCGTGGTCAACGTACGAATCAACTTGGCCCGTGCACCAGCCGAAGTCGCATTGCTGCCTGGTATCTTTTCGTCGGTCCGCTTAGACGGTCGGAACGAAGATGACGTCGTGATGATGGGGTTGTTTCAAGCAGACGACACGTACTTGCTGAAACGTACGATGGGCGATGAAGTTGTCGCTGTAGTCCGCAGTAGCGCGACTGACATCTTTGGACGCCACCAAACCTCAAATATCTTGGTCGATCGCAATCGAACGAACGAGTTTATCGGGCGTGGCGGCCCATTCGATTTTCTCAGACAGTACAACTTGACGCTTGGCGAGGCAGAAGCGATCAGCAGTCATCTGCCTGTGTTTGGTGAGTTCACACCGTGGGAAGGCGGGATCTAGTTTGACTGTGCAACAGCAGCATCGCCATCCAAAGCATGGTAAGGCTGGCGGGAAAGGCCGGCAGAATCGTGTCTTCGACAAGTCCAGAAACCAACACGTAAGTCGCAATCCCGCGAAATAGCGGTTGGGGAGATCGAATCGCGATCTGTAGTGTGATCAGCAGCAGCATCACGACGATGCCACCCGCGACGATCCCGCCAGAAAACAGTATGTGAAACATCAAGTTATGTGTGCCGACGGATTCCGGGCTCATCACCGTCGCGGCGCTGTCCATTCCGTAGCCGATCCACCAACGCTCGCCAATCAACGTGAGAGCTTCTTGCCAGATCCGCGTCCGCCCGGTCAACGAAGTCAGCTCTTCGACGTTGCCTGATTTGGTCACCTTTGAAACGGCGCTATCGAGCGGTGACTTTCCGCTGGCAAGTCCATAGACCAAGAACGCGGCTAGTGCGGCGATTAAACCGAGGTTCGCAAGTAACATCCCTTTGCGCGAGTACAGGCGGTCAAACAGGATCATGGCTGACGCGATGACCGTCGCTAGAACCGCCGTCCGTGACAGTGTGGCGACCAGCGTTGCCGCGGCCAAACAGAGAACGGCTGAATCAAACAATCGCCAACGCGATTGAACTTGACTGTCATTTTTAAAATCGATTGCTGTGGTGCCGAACAACGACGCGATCACCAGCAACACTGCCGTTGACGCTTCGTGAGCGATCGCGTTGGGATGGGCAACGCCGCCCATCCGTGCGACGGTCGTGGTTGCGTCGACGTATTCGTGAAATTCACCGAAAGAGGGAAACAGCAAATAGATCAGCCACGCGATCCCCAGATACATCGCTAAGCCGAGGACCAAGGCCCGTGCCAGCGTTCCGAAACCGATTGCCGACAAGCTGGCGGTGACGAACCCCAAATATCCGATCAGGATCAATGCCGCAGCGACACTGATCAGCCGCGAAGATGTCGGTGAGAGGATGCCTGCGACAAGCATTGTCGCGGACAAAGTAGCCAATGCGATGCCAACTGTCGTGGCAATTGTTTGTCTGGTGGCGTGGCTTCGAAGCAGGCTCCAGACGGTGATCACCCACGCGCTCGCTGCGGTTGCCAGCTTGAGCAGCAAGACTGGGTTCGTCGAGCTGACGCGTCCTTCGGTGACGGGCTGGACCGGATTTAGCAGTGCCGCCAACAACCCGATCACCGCGATCGCGACCGGCGCGACGGGGATTCGGGTCTGCAGATGCTCGCCGACTGTCATCGGTGGGGTGTCAGTAGAGGCGTTCATCGGCTGGATGCGATCATCAGTGAAGCGGAGTTCCATTCAGGATAGTCGCTGATGGTACGATCGTTAAACTGGTGAGTGATTCCATTCACGAAAATCGACTCGACGGATTCATACGACCCAATTGATGGGATCCTGATGGGACAAAACGAAGCAAAAACGTACCAACTGAATGCCGAACAGCGACAAGCGGCCGAATTCGACGGGGGGCACGCTCTGGTTTTGGCCGGTGCAGGAACGGGCAAAACCAGCACCATCGTCGCTCGAGTGGACCATTTGATTTCAAGCGGAGTCGACCCACGCCGGATCTTGCTGTTGACCTTCACCCGCCGCGCCGCTCGAGAGATGCGGTTGCGAATGATGGAGCACAGTGGCGAAGGCACGAAATTGGTGTCCGCCGGAACGTTCCACAACTTCTGTTTGCAATTCCTTCGCCGCTGGCCGGATCTGTTTGGTTGCGGCGCGTTATCGATCATCGACCGTGACGACCAGCTGCAGCTCATGAAGCTGGCTCGCGGAACAGTGGTGGGCAAAAACGCGCAGTTCCCAAAGTCGGCGGAGCTGGCCAATTACTATTCCTACGCCCGTAACACCAACCGCACGATCACCGAGTACCTGAAGGAGTTCACCGAACACGACGAAGAATTGATCGAGCGAATTTCGGCGGTGCTACAGGATTACAGCAAACGCAAACGCGATTGCCGGTACTTTGACTATGACGACATTCTGCACTTGTTCGCGCGAGGGCTGCACCAGAACAATGTGCTGCGTGAGAAGCTAAAACGCCGCTTTGATCATGTCTTGGTCGACGAGATGCAAGACACCAACCCGTTGCAGTGGTTGATCTTGGACGGCCTGCGTGATCCGGCCAAGCTGTTCTGCGTCGGCGACGACGCACAGAGTATCTATGCGTTTCGCGGTGCTGATTTCCAAAACGTGCATTCCTTCACCGAACGAATCGAAGGGGCAACCGTGCTGCGGTTGGAAGAGAACTTTCGCAGTTACCAGGAGATCTTGGACCTGTCGAATTGGCTGCTCGATCAGTCGCCGCTTCGGTACAACAAAAAGCTGCATGCGTCGCGTGGCGCGGGAGTGAAACCGTGCCTGATCGATTTCGGCGAGGATTTGGAAGAAGCGGACTGGATCACGGATGACTTGCTGGACCGACACGAAGGCGGCGATGCGTGGAACCAACACATGATCCTGACGCGGACCGCGTTTGGTGCCAGACACATCGAAGCGTCGTTGGTGATGAAAGATATCCCGTATCGATTCATCGGCGGGACTCAGTTGTTGCAGTCCGCGCACGTGAAAGACCTATTGAGCTTGCTGCGCGTGGTCGACAATCCGTCCGATCAGTTGGCCTGGATGCGATACCTGACATTGTGGCCAAGAATCGGCGACAAGTCGGCGGCGACGATGATCGGCAAGCTGTTGGTGATCAGCGGTGCGGAAAAGATCGAAGCCGAACTTGCGCAGCGTGCCAAAGCGAATCCCCGTTTGGCAGAGGCCTATGGCGGGTGTGCGAAACTGCGTGACAAACCCAAACAAGCCATCACGGCAGCTGTCGATAAAATGACGCCGCTGTTGGAAAAAAAGTACGACGATTGGGATCGGCGATCGAAGGACTTAAAATTGCTGGAACGCCTCGCCGAGAAGCACACGACCATTGGCGAGTTTTTGGAAACGTACACGCTGGATCCAATCTCCGAAAGCGAAGCGTCCAATGACGACAACACCGATGTCGTGACGCTGATCACCGTTCACAGTGCCAAAGGCACCGAGTCACCGGTGTGTTACTTGATCGGAGTTCAGCCGGGAACTTACCCACACGCTCGCAGCATCGGTGATGATGACAAAGAAGAGGAAGAACGCCGCGTCTTGTATGTCGCAATGACGCGTGCCAAGAACGAGTTGATCCTTACCGGGACGACACGTTACCGAGGTGCGTACGTGCCATATCACAATCGCGGTTTCGCCGCGGCCGGTGCAAGCACGACGTACTTCTTGGAAGACGTCCCGGCCCATTTGCTGGGCGACACGGATTCGTTTGATGAGGATCCGTTTGATTCGCCGATCAGGTCTTATCGCGATTGATTAATAGTTCGAACTGCGTTCGATCAGGTTCATCAATTCGGCCGTCGGTTGGCGAACGTTGATCACGCGTTGGCCAGACGGTTGGTTGGGATCACGGATGATCACAATCATCTCTTGTGGGATCGTGGCGAGACGCGTTTGTGGTACCGACGGGGCTTCAGGAACCGAGATGCCGCTGGTTTGGGCGATCATTCCATGAGCGGGCTGTTGCACAGGTGCCGCAGATGGTCCGTTGCACAGATGTGACATGCCGATTCGTGCCATTTGCCAGCTGATGCTACGAGGCCCGGTATAGATTCCGACATCGTCGTTGTAGTCGGCAGCGTTGCAGACACCGATCACACGGCCTTGTTCATCGAACAGGCCGCCGCCGCTGCGACCATCAATTGGTGCCCCGGCGATTTCGATATTCGACGCGTTGATTTGTGGGTTGTATTTGTCGATGCCCGTGATTCGGGTATCGCGTCGTGAGGGATCGGCGCCACGGTCGCATCCGAAGCTGAACACGACTTGCCCGTTCTGCGGGGTTTCGTTGACGTTGATCAGTGGAGCGACGGCAATCTCAAAGCCAGGTCGAATGGCGACGAGAGCGATGTCGCGGTCGCCCGCGTCATAGTCGACGACTTGACCTGGTACAGTGCGAACTTGGCCACCGACAAACAAGTCGACTTCGACTTGTGATTGCAGTTTGGTTTCACGGAACAGGTGGCCGCAGGTCAACACGAGTGCTTCCGCATCATGGCGGTCAATAATCGTTCCGGTACCGACGCCAAAGCCATGCCCATCTTTGACGCGTAAGCGAACGGTGGCGGCGCGAGCTCGTTCGACGGCACTCGCACGCTCGACGCTAGGCATCGGTTCGTTGTATGCCGCTTGCGCAACGTTGTTTTGTGCACCCGCCGCGGTTTGCGTCCCGAAAGATGGTTGCGACGTGATCGGTTGGCTGTTGAGCAGTTGCCCTTGATGCAAGTTTGTTTCGATCGGCAGCAGGGTGCGAGTGCCGGCCTGGAGAGCTTGCTGAAGTTTTTCAACAGATTGGGCGCCGACGAGCCGAGTTAATTCTCGTCCGCCCGACAAAACGACAAAGGTTGGCACTTGGCGGACACCGTAGTGCTGCGCAAGTGTGCTTTCACGGTTGATGTCGATGTGGCGGATCGGGGTGCCGCTGAGTTCCATCTGGTGCAGCGCCGGTTCCATCGCTTTGCAATGCCCGCAGTTGTCTGACTTAAACGCCAATAGCACAGGCGTCGCGGCAGCGTAGTTGGCCCCGATCACGGTGGAAATAAAAACGACAAGAGCCGTGACCGTCGCCCCATAGAGGCGACCGAACATCGTAAGGTCCAACATTGTCACTCCATCGACTTGAAAAGTCAGACACGCGATCCAAGCCGGCCTGGCCGCACGCGAGTCTGGTGGTTGCGTCCGGCACTCGTTGCCGCGACGATCGGACTGTCGAGGATGTGTCAGTCCGCGACAAGATCAATGCGGGGACAGACTCTGCGAAACTGCGTGAAACACGCGGGATTACGAGTTTCACGACGTTCGGTACAATTCGCAACTGAAAACCAAGTGGCTGCGATTCCTCGCCCTCGATGCTGCTAGCAAAATACCGCTTCGGCCTATCAATTTCGGTCGAACGCCCAAGATCCAATCAACTATCAATTCCATGACCCGACAAATCCTTGTCACCAGTGCCCTGCCGTACGCGAACGGTCCGATTCACATCGGTCACCTGGTGGAGTACATCCAGACCGACATTTGGGTGCGTTACCAGCGTCTGGCCGGCAATCGCTGTGTCTACATTTGCGCTGACGACACGCACGGCACGGCGATCATGATCCGTGCAAAAAAAGAGGGCCGCAGCGAGGAAGAGCTGATCGCGGACATGAGCGGTCAGCACCAACGCGACTTCGACGGTTTTCATGTCGAATTCGATCACTATGGCAGCACCCATAGCGAGGAGAACCGCGGCCAGTGTCATTTCATCTGGAAAGCCCTCCGCGAAAACGGCTTGGTCACCGAAAAGCTAATCGAGCAGCTTTACGACCCGGAGGCGGAGACGTTTTTGGCGGACCGTTTCGTGCGAGGAACTTGTCCCGTCAGCGGCCACAAAGACCAGCCCGGTGACAACTGCGTTTGTGGCGCGACGTATTCGCCGACCGAATTGATTGACCCGGTCAGCACGCTCAGTGGCGCGACACCCGAGATTCGCTCGGCAGTGCACTTGTTCGTGCAACTCGAAAAGCTGCGTGAATTTTTGTCGGACTGGATTGAAAACGGCGATGCGTTGCAAAAGGAAACGGCGAACTACTTGAAAGGCTATTTCCTGGCCGAGGACAAAGAGCTTCGCGACTGGGACATCAGTCGGCCGGCGCCCTACTTTGGTTTCGAGATTCCTGATTCGCCCGGCAACTACTGGTACGTTTGGTTCGACGCACCGATCGGATACATCTCGTCGACCGAGCAATGGTGCAAGTTGAACGGCGAGTCATTTGACGATTGGTGGCGCAGCGAATCGACCGAGATCCACCATTTCATCGGCAAGGACATCACGTACTTTCACACGTTGTTCTGGCCAGGGATGCTGCACACCGCTGGCTACCAATTGCCGACCAAAGTTCACATTCACGGTTTCTTGAATGTCGACGGCGAAAAGATGAGCAAGTCCAAGGGGACGTTGATCACCGCCGAAACGTATTTGAAACACGCCGAGCCAGACTTCCTGCGTTACTACTATGCAACGAAGCTGACCCCGAGAGTCGAAGACTTGGATTTGGGGATTCAGGAGTTTGTCGACAAGGTCAACAGCGACTTGGTTGGGAAGGTCGTGAACTTGGCCAGCCGCGTTGGCAAGTTCGCCGGACTGACCGGTTTGTCAGAAACCTATCCCGACGACGGTGCTTTTCGAAAAGGCAGCCGCGGCGGGCAAAGAGATCGCACAGGCCTATGAAGCTTGTGACTATAGCCGTGCGATGCGATTGATCATGGAGTTGGCTGATTCAGCCAATCCCTATGTCGAACACGCCAAGCCGTGGGAGATGAAAAAGGACGCCGATCGCCAAGATGAACTTCGCGACGTCGTCACCGTGGCCCTGAACCTGTTCCGCCAGTTGGCCATTTACCTTTCACCGGTCTTACCAACGCTCGCCGACAAGTGCGCCGCGTTGTTGAACGATCCGATCACGTCATGGGATCAAAGCCAAACGCCGCTGTTGGGCACATCGGTCGAAAAGTTCAAACGAATGATGGAACGTATCCAACCCGAGGATTTAGAGAAGATGATCGAAGAAGGAAAATCCCAAGCCGAAGCGGACAGCGACGCACCCGCGGCTTCGCAGTTCAACGATTCGGACCAATTCATCAAAGAAAAGCCGATCGAAGAAGAAATCACCATCGACGACTTCGTCAAAGTCGACTTGCGTGTCGCACGGATCCTTTCGGCCGAACACGTGCCCGAAGCCAACAAGTTGCTGAAGCTGACGCTGGGTCTGGGCGGCGACGAAACTCGCCAAGTCTTCGCGGGTATCAAGTCGGCCTACGACCCAGAAGCGATCGTCGGGCGATTGGTCGTGATGGTTGCCAACTTGAAGCCACGGAAGATGCGTTTTGGGCTGAGCGAAGGGATGGTTTGTGCATCCGGTCCTGGCGGCGGCGATATCTTTTTGCTGTCCGTCGATGACGGGGCCCAGCCTGGCCAACGCGTGACATGATCGTCAAGCTCCGGCGTCGAATCCTGGACCGATTCGTGTTGCGTCCTTCACGCAACCAATTGGACTTTGGGCAAAAGCAGCGGTATTGGTTCGAGTCGAACGAAAATCGCGACGAGTACTTCGTCAGCGATCCCAGTCCCGCGCAGACGCCGGACCTCTTGATCATCAAGTTTCCCGGAACCGCCGGTCGCGCTGAACGCGCGACCGACTGGCCTGGCAATGTTCTTCCGCACGTTCATGTGCGTAGCTGTACCTGGAATGCACCCGGGTACGGAGGTTCGACTGGCAAGGCATCGTTATCACGAATCGCCCAGCGGGCCGAAGCGTTCTTTTTGCACCTCGCCGACCAAGTGAATACCGAACGCACCGCGATCTGGTTGACGGGAAATTCGTTGGGCTGCGCGACAGCAACGTATTTAACCAGCAAGTACGGGGACCGGATCGACGGGCTGGTGCTGCGTAACCCGCCGCCGTTGATCGAGACCGTCAAACGTGTGGCAGACCGTTATCCGCTGGGGCGATGGGCGTACGCGATCGCTGACAGCTTGCCCGAGTCAATGAATTTACTGCACACCGCACCAAACGTGATCACGCCGGTGGTCATGCTGCAAAGCGAACTCGACGAACTGGTGCCACTTGCGCTTCAGGACGAAGTATTCGAGTTACTGTCCTCGCCCAAACATCGCGTCGTAATGAAAGGCATCGGGCATGCTGGGTTGATCAATGATGATCACCTGCCATCGATCTCGGAAAGTATTCGATGGCTTTGGGATCAATCCGCAAAGGCTTGATCAGCGTCGACGGCGGCGAAGTAGCACACCGGTGCTGAAGAAAAGCCCAATGCTCAAGACGCCCGGTTCAGGAATCGATGTAATGGTGTAGCTCGTCGTCGGCCCGCCGTTCGGATCGGTATAGGTCAAATCTAGAAGCGTCGATTCACCGGCTGAACGTAGGCTGACCGCGGTCGTCCGGACTTCGGTTCCGTCGTCGATACCAGTGATATCCAGTCGCACCGTGTCGCCATCGGATAACGCCAGTGAACTGAAGTCGAACGTTAGCGTTCCGATAAGAAACGGATTCGTATCGACGATTGAGAAAACGTCGGTCCCCGGTGGCGAAAATGGCTCCATCACCAGCCTCGAGGGCGAGTCCGGGTTCTGCCCGAACGAAGTTGCTTGCCATTCGCTGAAAGGGAACGCGGCATCAAATTGGACCAACGAAAAATTCGTCAGAGACGTTTCGCTCACAGTCGAGAGCGAGAGATCGATTTCGACAAATTCTAGTTCGTCACCAATGTGATCCGCAGTCGCGCGGAACACGAGATCGCTGGCGAATTGATGAGAACTGACCGCTCGGGCGTCGCTCAAGTAAGCGACCATTTCGGCGTTGCAGCGTCGGCCGAGTAAGAGCAGAGTCGCCGTGCAAGCGAGCAAAATGCGTGGCAGCATCGATTTTTTATACGTGAGAGCGTTCATGGTGATGCGATGCTAAGCCGTCACCCCCCAAGCTGCAAGCTTTCCGCGTCAGATTTCGTCGAGAGGTCCCAGAGATCCGTCTTGCGGCCATCCAGTGATTCTGCGAGTTTCACGGTCATTAGTCGGCATGATGCCTTTGGTGTACCCGCCCGCCATTCGAATGGAGACCTGCAACCGTGGCTCGAATACTTGTCCTTCTGACGATCGTCGCCCTTCAAGTTTCGCCTACCTTTGCCGAGGACGCACCAGAAAAATACACCCTGCGTTACTCGCTTCAGACGGGACAACGGCTGAACTACGAAGTCACGCACGTGGCCAAAACTAAAACACGACTGCAAGGCCAAGAAGAGGTTTCGCAGGTCCATACGGTCAGCCGTCGCTACTGGGATGTGACAAAAGGCGACGACAACGACATGACATTCGATCACGTGGTCGATTCGGTCGAAATGACTCAGCAGCAAGGCGAACAAGAAGAGATTCGCTGGTCGAGCACTTCGGGTGATGAAGCACCGGTTCAGTTTTCGAAAGTTGCCGAGCAGATCGGAAAGACGTTGTCGACCATTTCGGTCAACGCACGTGGACAAGAAACCGCTCGCGAAGACAACGGCGGCAGTAAAGCATCACTGGGAATGGGATCGTTGACCTTGGCGCTTCCCGAAGAGCCAATTGCCATCGGCGAATCTTGGTCGATCCCACGTGAGATCAAAGCCCGCACCGACGACGGCTTGGTCAAGCCGATCAAAATTCGCGAACTGTACACACTCGAAAAGGTCAAGGCTGGCGTCGCGACGCTTTCGATTCGAAGTGAACTGCTGACACCGATCAAAGAAGAGTCAGTACGTGCACAAGTCGTTCAGCAGTTGAGCAATGGGACGATCAAGTTCGATCTCGATGCCGGTCACATGATCAGCAAGGAACTGACTTGGGACGAGACCGTTGTCGGATTCCAAGGGGCGAATAGCTTGATGGAGTACCGTGCTCGAATGAACGAAGAATTGCTCGACGACGTGCCACGTACTGCACGTCGTTAATCACAAGCTTTTCTAATCGTTTTTCGGTTGCCAGAAGCCGCTTAGGATCCCGCCGCTTTTTCGTGGTGGGATCTTTGCCGTTGCCGGTTGAGCTTGTGTCTTGTCATGCCCCAGTCGCTTGGTCCAACTGGAAAACCGTTGGACGAACGACGGCGAAGCCGGTTCGGTTTGATCAGCGATTGCCGGTGTCGTCGGCGACAAGCGTGTTGCGACACGCTCCGGTTCAGGTACATCGCTCTCTGTAATGCCAAACTGATCTGCCATGCCTGCAAACAAAGGCTCTGTCGTTTCTGACGGATCGCTTTCTACATTTGCCGCAGATGCAGATGGCATCGCATCCGATTTGCTCGTCCTCGCGATAGGCAGCGGCTGAGCGTGTTCGTTCAAATGAACCACGTCAGCAATTTGCATGTCATCAACGACCTTGGCGACCTTCGTCTGTGCGTCGGTCGCATGTTGCAAAGCAGGCTCGGGGCGAAGTTCAACAGCGCTGACCGATTGCGACCGGATCACTTCCGCTAGGTTGTTCTCCCTCGGAACAAACGGCTCCAGTTCCTCGCGAAACGCATCGGGTGGGACCGAAAGGTGACTGCCGATTTGATCAATCGCCATCATCCCGAAACCGTTGGCATTCGCTGTTGAACGCGCATCGAATGTGGGATCATTGCCTTCGGAAAGCAACTCCACCACTTCGTCAATATCGTCGACGGTGCGTTCTGGCAGCTCTGGTTGCCGAACAACGAGGGCGCCAGCGAGCGGTTGATGATGGGGGTCGACAGGAATTTTCAGCTGATTGTCGTCGACATGAAATTGGTGCAGCTTCGGTGGCGCGTCGACGACCATTGGGTTGCGACGGACGACTCCCGTCGGGGATTCTTCCGGCGTGATCGTGGCAGTACGCTGTGCGACTTGAAACGACGGCGTCGAGTGTCGCAACTGCGTGGGGCGATGATCGTATTGATGCAGCTCGACGAAGCGATTGATCCGTGTGACACCCGCTATGTCGCTGTTAACCGGTTTTTCGGCGACGTCCTGCAGACTGGACGTTGCCGGTGCGGGAGACAGCAGAGGACGTAGTGCTTTGGCACCCGTTTCCTGCATCCCGGATTCGACCGGTGCTGCCGCTGCGCAGTGGCCAGACGCGACGGCGAGAGCCAGAGCGAGCACATACCGCGACTGTCGATTGATGAGGGTTTTTTCCGCCATGGACGCTTCCTTGCGTGATTTCATGAGTCGAGCGTGATCATTAAATCATTGATGCATTCATTTGCGTCGACATTGCGCGAGACGTCGCCGAACGTCATCTATCTGGTTTGATGGCAAAATCGAATCAAGCCATCGGGGAATAGACGTAATCGTCGGCAAGCGAACGAGCTGGCGATTCCGAACAGAAGCTCACTTGGGCACAACCGTCAAACTTTGCCTGATGAGAGCGGTTTCGATTAGAACGCCCGGTGGTCGGCATCACTAGGCATCCGCCAGTCCCCGCGTGGCGACAAGCTTACAGAGCCGACCTTGGGGCCGTCGGGGACACAGTTCCGTTTGAACTGGTTGCGAAAAAAACGCACGGCGAATTGGTCCAACGTCGACTCGATCGTTTTTGCGTCATAGGTCGAATCGAAGGTCGCCTGCTTGGCCAGGTAGAGCACTTTCTCGCGATCGAACCCGTTGCGGACAAACTGATACAGAAAGAAATCGTGCAGCTCGTAGGCCCCAATCGATGCCTCTGTATTTTGTCGGATCGAACCGTCAGGGCCGGGGGGCAGCAATTCTGGGGAGATCGGTGTGTCCGCAATTCGGTGAAGCAGCTCTGTCGTTTCGCCGGTGAAGTGATGGTCTGCCGCAAAGCGGACCAGGAACCGTACCAGCGTTTTGGGGATCGATGTGTTGACGTTGTACATCGACATGTGATCGGCGTTGTACGTTGACCAGCCGAGTGCCTGTTCGCTCATGTCGCCGGTGCCAAGCACAAAGCCACGATTCATCAGCAGCATCGTACGAATTCGGGCTTGAACGTTTTCAAACGTCAGATCGGCTGCGTCGTCAGGCATTTGATTGAGCTGCGTTTGCAACGACTCCACCGTCGTTTGGTCGTCGATGGTGATTCCTAGCGGCGAGTGCCCGAGCGAGCGGAACGTGTCCAAACACAACTGCCGGATCTCGATGCATTCACCAGTGATCCCGGTTTGTTCGATCAGCAGATCGGCACTGGTTTTGGTGTGCTTGGTGGTGCCAAAACCGGGCATCGTGATCCCGATGATGCTGCTGCGTGGCCACTTCGCGGCGTCGACCGCATGAAGTGCGACGAGTAATGCCAGCGTGCTATCGAGTCCCCCGGAGATGCCGATCGCAAGTGGCGTTGATGGCGACAAGCAGGACAGTCGCTTGACCAAACCCGCCGACTGAACCGCAAAAATCTCTGCACAGCGGTCGGACAGTTCCTCTGACTTTGACGGCACAAATGGATGCGCATCGACATGTCGCTTCAGAGTTGCCGGCGCGGTTCGCTCGGCAAGCTTTTGCAGATGGACATGGCGGAACGTGCGTACGGTGTGGTCGATCGCGTCATCGAATGAACCGACGACGCGGCGATCGTGGGCAAGACGTTGCAGGTCCAGGTCGCAGCATATCTCGGTTTGATTGACATAGGCGGGGCTCTGCCCATCGCCGATGCGTCGCGATTGTCCGACCAGGCTTCCGTTCTCGGCAATCAAGCAGTGACCACCAAACACGAGATCCGAGGTTGATTCGCCGGGGCCAGCGGACGCATACACATATCCCGCGATGCAGCGACCCGATTGTGATCGAACAAGGTCGCGCCGCCATTCGGCTTTGCCAATCGTTTCATTCGAAGCCGACAGATTGATCAGGACATTGGCACCGGCGACGGCTTGGTATCCGCTCGGCGGGAGCGGCGTCCAAAGGTCCTCGCAGATTTCGATCCCCAGAACCGCTTCGCCGAAGTGGAAGATCAGATCGCTGCCGAAGGGAACGGGTTGGCCTCCGAAGTGGACTTCATTTGGATCACCAGGGCTGGAGGCGCGAAAGTGTCTGCCTTCATAAAACTCGCGATAGGTCGGCAAAAACGATTTGGGAACGAACCCGATGATGGTGCCTTGATGAATCACTGCCGCGACATTCATCAAAGAGTCCTGCACCCTCAATGGCGTACCGACGACGATGGCGGCGGGAGATTTCCGGCTGCGGTCGGCAAGAAGTTGCAGTTGTCGTTCGGCGGCGTCGAGCAGCCATTTGCATCCGAACAGATCCCCGCAGGTGTAACCGGTGAGGGCGAGTTCCGGGAAAACGATCAAGTCGGACTTTGCCGATTCGATGATCGAAACCATCGCGTCAACGTTTTCTTGAGGGTTTCCGACGGTCACCGACGGTGCCGCAGCGAGGACGCGGAAAATCCCGTGTTCGAATACTTCGGTGTCGTGATGCAAGTCGTCGCGATAGATGGGGGGAACGTTAATTTGGTGGCACAATCGACGACATTGTAGTGTGCCCCCTTCGGCCCGACGACTTCCCATCAGCTATAATCTTGGACCGTCGCGGCCATGACGGAACGGTCGTGACCCCACGAATTCGAGTGATACCCCACCACCAAGAAACAGAACATGACTAGATTTTTGACTGCATCGTTGGCAATGATGTTCACCGCCTCGATCGCAATGGCTCACTGCCAAGTTCCTTGCGGGATTTACGGCGACCAAATGCGTTTCGAGCAAATGCTTGAAGACGAGCACACCATTTCGAAGGCGCAACTGGAGATCAACAAGATCGCCGACGGAAGCCTGAAAGAGGCGCAAGCGATCAACCAAGCGGCCCGTTGGGTTTCCACCAAAGAAGATCACGCGACCAAGATCCAAAACACCATCGCCGCTTACTTCATGGCTCAGCGAATCAAAGCTGACGGCGACAACTACACCAAGAAACTGACCGCCGCCCATGGCGTCATGGTTGCCGCAATGAAGTGCAAACAATCCGCTGATCCCGCGACCGCGAAGGCACTGGAAAAAGCGATTTTCGATTTTTATCGTGCTTACGAAGGCAAAGAGCCTGACTTCGAGCACACTCACTAGTCGCGACCATCACGCTGTTGGCGTGATGGTGCAACAATGACGGCCGCGATCGTTGCGACGCGGCCAGTGTTTACTTAGTTCCACGTCGCGTCGTCTTTGCCAGACAGATGCTGTTGCAGAAAACTGGCACGACGCGCGTGACGTTCGGCGGTCCCCAGAATTCGGCCTTGCAGTTTTTGCAAGTGCGCCGACTGGGACTGCAAGAACAGTTGGTTGATGATCTTGACGTTTGGCTTTTCGATCAGCCCCATGCTGATGCCCAAGCGGATCTTTGAAAGATGGTGCATCGTTTCTTCGCTGCTGATCTTTCGCGCCGTGCTGAGGATCCCCATCGCGCGGCTGACTTCGTCGTGCAAGTCATCTCGGTTGTTCTTTAGCAAGGCTTCGCGGGCTTTGCGTTCGTACTCAATGATCCGCGGTGCGACTTCTTTGCCGACCAAGTCCAGTAATTCTGCTTCGGTGTAACCGAGAGTGACTTGGTTGCTGACTTGGTAAAAATCGCCGGTGTATTGCGAGCCTTCACCGTACAAGCCACGCACGGTGACGTTGATGCGTTGCATGCTGCGAAAGACTCGATCCATCTGTTCGGTGATGACCAACGCGGGCAGGTGCAGCATCACGCTGACTCGCAATCCGGTCCCGACATTGGTTGGGCACGCTGTCAGGTAGCCATAGCGTGGATGAAACGCATACAGCATGACTTCTTCGAGCATGTCATCGATGCGGTTGACCTGTTTCCAGGTGTTTTCGACGTCCAGACCGCTGCGCATGACTTGGATGCGCAGGTGGTCTTCTTCGTTGATCATCACGCTATAGCCTTCGCTGGCATCAAACGCGACGGCGCGTGAGCCTTCGGATTCGGCGATTTCGCGGCTGATCAGTTGCCGCTCGACGAGCAGTTGTCGGTCGATTTCCGAAAGCGGTTCCAGATCGACGTATTGGGCCGATTCCCAAAGGCGGTCGGCGATCGTTTCCATGCGCGCGCGGACAGTCCGTTCGATGCTCAATCGGTCATCGTCGCTACAGCGTCGGATAAATGGAAAATCGGCTAGGTTGCGGGCCAGTCGAACACGCGTGCTGATCACGATGTCCGATTCGGGGCCTTCGCCTCGCATCCATTCACCGGTGTAGCGTGCGAGCTGTTGAAAGTCAGCATCACGTTTCACGATTGGTCGTCCGTATCAGAGTGGGGTGGCTGCATCGGGGCGGCCATGGATTTCAATTCGTCGCGTATTTCGGATGCGCGTTCGTAGTCTTCTTGTTTGATCGCTTCGTCCATCTCGCTGCGTAATTTGATCATTCTCGCGAGCGAGTCCGCTGTGCCGGCGGAACGGTGTGGGCTTTTGCCAAGGTGCTCGGTTCGGTCGTGAACGTTGACCAACAGCGGCCGCAGGTCGGATTCGAAGTGGGTGTAATCGTAAGGGCAGCCCAATCGTCCGCTGTTGCGAAATTCTTTGAACGTGATCCCACAGACAGGGCATTCTTTTTGGTCGAGTTCTTCGAGGTCGTCGCCGCTCTGTTCCAGCTGCTTGGCGAGTGCTGTGGCGATGGCGGCCATCGGCGAGCTTGCCCCTTTGTGAAGAAAGCCTTTGGCGTGTTCTTCGCAGAGATGCATCACCTGAGGGCCGGTCGGTTCGGTCAGTTCGGTGATGTGAAAGGTCGCCGGTTTTTCACAAAATTGGCACTTCATGGTCTGCTACCGGGTCTGTCGCAACGATTGCCGGCGGCATCAAACGCCGGCGTCCAAGCATTAAATGGCGGAGCCTTCTCCGCCCGCAGGTTCGATTGAACCGAGTTGGCAACTGTCGAGTTGGTCGACCGGTCGCGACTCGGGGAGAGAAGCAGAGCGGGACTTGAAACCCGCTTGAATTCGTGATCCGCCTCGTTCGATTCTATCGCTCGCCTAATCCAAAACCAACCCAGTACCAATTGTCGGGGTGCCATGTGTCACAACATCAGCCCTGTCGGTGGGAATCCTTGGAATCACCTTCGGGGAAATCGCTCGTTGTCGTGACCAGGCTTTCGCAATCATGCTCGCCAACGGTTGCTAGCGAATCCAGCCTTGCCGGTTGCGGACGAACCTTTTGTCCGGGTGGGGCGTCTTCCGCACGTCAGCCCCCTACACGTCGGCCGCCTCGGCGACGACACTAGCGGCTATTCATCGGAAAAAAATCCGAAAAACGAGGCAAGTTTGCGTGTATTACACGCTGACAAAACCCTCAACCGATCGAGTCCATTCCAGTCGTCCCGCAACTGTTTTCATCTGTCGATGCATCACCCTACCCCCAACGCGTTTGCTGCACTGGCGACGGAATATGATTTTGTCCCCGTTTACCGTCGATTGCTCAGCGACGCGCTGACCCCGGTCACGGCCTTTCGTCGATTGGATTCGTCTTCAAAAACTGGGGGCGGCGGCGCGTGCTTGTTCGAAAGTGTGATCGGTGGCGAAAAGGTTGGCCGATACAGCTTCTTGGCGGCGGACCCGATCTTGCGTTTTGCGGCTACCCGACAAAAGGTCAGCGTCACGGATCTGCAACAGGCCAAGGTGGTTCAGGAGTTTGACGACCCCGATCCGCTCAATGCGTTCCGCAAGTACCTCGACAAGACCGTCGCGCAGCTGGATGAATTGCCTCCGTTTGTTGGTGGGGCGATCGGCTATGCGGGCTACGACGTCGTGCGTTACGTCGAAGACCTGCCCAACGCACCGGAAGACGACCGCGGGATCCCGGACCTAGACTTTGCGTTTTATCACACAGTGTGTGTGTTCGATCATGTCGACAAGACAATCACCGTGGTGACGCTTGCCGATTGTCGTGGTATCGAGAAAGCGGCGGATGCCGAGAGCACTTACCAAGAGGCCGCCAGCCAAGTCGACGAAACGATCGACCGATTGATGGGAACCGGTGGCGGACAATTCTTGCCGGCCGCATGGGACGAATCGGTCTGGCGTCAGGCGGCGAAAGAAAGCCCCTTGGAAATCACATCGAATTTCACCCGCGAAACCTTTGGCGATGCCGTTCGCCAATGTGTCGAATACATCCGCGCCGGCGATATCTTTCAAGTCGTTCCCAGCCAGCGGTTGTCTGTCAAAACCGATGTCGATCCGCTCGAAATCTATCGTTCACTGCGAGTCGTTAATCCCAGCCCGTTCATGTTCTATTTGCGAACCGGTGACTGCGTGTTGGTCGGCTGCTCGCCAGAGATCATGTGCCGTGTCGAAGACCAAGTTGTGACCGTGCGGCCGCTTGCCGGCACACGTAAACGCGGCCAGACCGAAAAGGAAGACAAAGCACTCGAACGTGAGTTGCTGGCCGATCCGAAAGAGCGTGCCGAGCACGTCATGCTGGTCGACTTGGGACGAAACGATGTGGGGCGCGTTGCCGAATTTGGAACGATCGACCTGACCGAAATCATGGTCGTCGAACGTTACAGCCACGTGATGCACATCAGCAGCGAAGTCCAAGGGAAACTGCGTGAAGGCCTCGATGCGTTCGATGCACTGAAAGCCGCTTTGCCCGCCGGAACGGTTTCGGGTGCACCAAAAGTTCGCGCGATGGAGATCATCGACCAAATCGAACCACACCGCCGTGGCCCGTATGCCGGTGCCGTCGGCTGGGTCGACTACCGTGGGAACATGGATACCTGCATCGCACTGCGTACGATGGTGATCAAGGATGGCACGGTCTATGTCCAAGCCGGATGCGGCGTGGTAGCTGACAGCGATCCGGACGCCGAGTACGACGAAACAATGAACAAGGCCCGTGCGCTGATCACGGCGATCGAATTGACCGTCCAGCGTTTAGGCGATCGCTGAAACAAGCGGAGTTCCGCTCGTAGAACGAGCCAGTAGGGGCAAGTTGCCACCGATGCGGATCGTGCCGGGTGGGAAACGCCATTTGCGTGGGCCACCGTCGCTGGGTTCGCCAATCAGACAGCATTCGGGAGGCGCCTTCGAGGATCATCTGCTCGATGGTGTCGGCTTCGGTGAAAGTTATTCAAACAGCTCCCGTTGATCTGGAGCATCGCTCCGATATGCCTGTTGCGGGTGGTTTGGGTCATCTGGGTAAGTCCGTTTCAGCAGCCCTTTCTCAACCATCGGTCGAATGTAGCTTTTCAGAACACGGTCCTGGTTGCGTTGCAAGAGTTCAGCAATGTCACGTCCTGTTAGCTCCCGATCTCGGCACAGGCTTAAAATCACGTTTTGCATCTTCGCAGGGGGCAGTCGTTTATTCTCGCGAGCAGGCGACGCAATCTTTAGCAATGCTGGGTCCTGACCGGGCGGGCATCCCGATTCAACGGAGGCTTCGGTTGCGCCCGGAGTACTCTCGCTTGCGCCCGGACCCGACCTCACTGCGCCCGGAGTTGCGCCCGAACCTTCCGGACCATTTGAAGGCGTCGGACCATGACGAAGGCGTTCTGACCAACTGTAAGTTGCTCCGCGTCCATGGCCGTCCCGCTCCAACAGGTCTCGTCCAACCAGGTTCTTCTGCAATTTGGTTAAGTCCGAGGGATGACGTTCGGTCAGCGATTGCAGCCGGAAATTGGAGACGGAACCTTCGATATCAGCGGTCACCAAGGCCTGAACTTCTTCAGCGTTCAGGCTTTGCAGCTCGTCTCCGATAATCCCACGCAGCTTTTGGACTGCGGCATCTGGCAACAGACTGACCATCGGCATCGTCACGGTCACGCGGTCAGGTTGAAACTGTTCACTTAAAGTGGGTAAACGCCAGCGAACGCTTTTCCAACCTTCACGAATCTTGTCAATTCCCGATCCGGCTTTTTCACCAAGACCGATCAAGGTGAACATGGTTTGCAGCGTTTCGTTGCGGCATTCACTCACGCTGCCACGAATCAGCTGCTCAAAGGAGACCAGAAGGTTTCCGGGGTCCGAGAACTCCAACCGATCGAAATGATGTTCCATCACGATCCCGCCCTGGCCGCGATAGTCAGCGTGTATTAGGCAGTTCACCATCGCTTCGCGAATTGCTTCATGAACCAGCGTGTCATCGCGACGCACAATCACCGCATTGCCAAGTTGCGGGTCCGGTTCCTTTTGGTAACCAAAAGGAATTTTCAAACCTTCCGTCAAACGTGGGTACACACGAAAGAAAAACTGAAACAGGTTGGCGTTCCAAGTCCCGTCCTGCCAGACGCGATCGACCCACCGTACGCTCGGGTCTTCGCTGCGACGATCTCGATAGTCGAGTTGAAATCGAATGCCCGCTGCCGGGTCCTTGATCGCTTCTTCTTTTCCGAACATCAGCAAGCCAGCGACGGTCAATCCTTCGTCGCCACTATCGCGATCTTTTCGGATGCCGCCAATTTTTCGAAGAAACCCGGATACATCTTCGTTGAGCCAGGGATGGGTTTCATCGCGTGATCGAAATCGGTTTCGATAAGCCTGCAAAGACTCAATGTGAATGTCGTCCATGCTGAACTTTGACAGGACGCGTGAATCGGCCGAGTGTTCTTCGGCGTCCGAAAGCATCCGACGCACTTCGGCGTCATCACAGCGATAATCTCCTTCGTGGTATCGACGATAAGTGCCGACCAGCGGATTAGGCCCCAGGAAGACAGGCCGTTGATGCCGATCGGCGCGAGGCACTTCAATGATCAGTACATCGCTACCTTCAACGGGCACAACGCGGACACAATCGTTCCGCAGCAGGTTATGACTAACGTGGGCCTTGTTGTTGACGTTGTTCCAAAAGTCCTGCCGAATCTTTTCGGCGTTTTCAAGTCCCTGAATCTCGAACCGATTGCCGCTTCGTTGCTTTACACCGAGAACAATCACGCCCCCATCGGTATTGGCGAACGCGCTGTAAGTCTCCCACAAGGATTTTGGGACACCACCGCGAGCGACTTAAACTCGATCTCGTGGTCTTCCCCCCAGCGTCAACGCATCAAGCAGACGATCAGTATCCACAGCCACCTCCGCAGGCGAGTGCTTCGTTCGGGCGAACCAGTCCGTCGTTTTGGACGGCCAGCGGAATGGCTCTGAGCTCGTAGACACAAGTGTCGGAGCGATCGGGCTGAGCGGCGATTTCCGGATTGGCCAGCACCACATCGAACTGTCGCAGCCGATCGCCCCCTACCAACTTCGGATCAGTGAGCGTATCGCCGCAAACGTATTCGAAATCCTCGACGCCGTGCAGAAAGCAGTTCATGCGGGCAATGGCCGACTCCAACTTCCGCATGGCGTCCTGAATCGCCTTGCCGACGTACCTGCCAGTTTCCCTCACGACGTTCCGGTGGGCGTCCTCGGGGATCACGAAGCAATGGTTCTCGGCAAACGAGGCGTAGTCTTCATCGCCATTCGACTCAGCCAACGCGAGGGTGTACTCTTCGTCGTACACATCACACATGCGTTTGAAGAAGAGTAGCGGAAAGATGTACGTCTTGTAATCTGCAGCGTCGACCGGCCCGCGAATGATGTTCGCGAACTCCCCAAGGTGAATGCACAGCGTTTGGAGTTCGAGGTCGTTGTCAGTCACGGATATCGATTGCTAAGTTTTTGGTGTTGTCGGCTTTGTCTGTTCGTCGATCGTTGGCACTTCGTCGAGTTGGGCTTGCATGGCGTTGCCAATGTTTCGTTGAGTGAAGTCATTGCCCCCAAGACACGTTTAGTCATGAGGGGGGATTGTCCGCGTTGCTCGCAGTTGTTGTCAATTAGTGGCAAGGCAACAAGAATGGCCGGCCGCCTTTCGACGGTCGGTGGTGAATCATACGAGGAGCGGTAGTGGCGTTTACGGTTCGAGCAGGCGGTCTTCGATTTTCGACAAGCGTTCCTGGAGGAGGGTTGCCCATCGTTTCGGAGGGCTCAAACTTTGTTCGTAGGTCGCTCAAAGTTTTTACATAACTTGAAGCAGAATCATTTGTGGCGCACGCTCTCAGCTCGGAGAGCTGAGCGACAATGTCGCTCGGTTCTCCGAACCGAAGGCGCCTTGAGCAGCCACGTTGCCCAGTTGTCCCCACATTACTTGAAGCGGGATCAGTTGTGGGGCACGCTATCAGCTCGGAGAGCTGAGCGACAATGATTCCGTGAACGGTTACTGCTAGTTCGTGCTGGGCTTCGTTGAGCTGCTCGATGAACTTGTCGTACTCGGCGATCAACTCGTGGTCTTCGCAGGTTTGCCGCAAGTCGGCGAGTTCTTTGGTCCGGACGGGTGTTTTCCCGTCAAACATCTCGCGAACCGTTGCCGCGACTTTCTCCGGTTCGCTCAAAGGTCGGTCCTGATCCGTTTCGGTGAAGGCAAGCAGCTACCGCATCGTTTTGGTCACACCGTATTCTCGGGCAAGCGTTGAGTTTCGTCTCGTAAACTCCGCTACAATGACGGCTTGTCCGTCTCTCACCGATCCTGCCCGGAGTTTTACGATGCGGCCAGCCCGTTTGCCGTTCCCTTTGAGGGACTCGTTTGTTGCGTTGGTGGCGTTTGGTCTGACGTTCGTAAACGCAGTCCGGGCCGCCGAGAATCCAGCGGACTCGATCGAACAGGCCGCCGCCGTGTTGGCGAAAGCCGACGTGCGAGCCGGTTTCTTTGTCGTGCTCGACAAGCAGGATCCCGAGTTTGCCAAGGCTCTCGGACGCAGCGATTCGGCACAGGTCCAGGTGTTGCTGAACGACGAAGCAGCGGTTGACCAAATGCGCCGGTTGATCCGAACTGGCGGTGACTATGGCGACGTGTCGGTCGATCGCTTCCCCGGCGAACAGCTTCCCTATGTCGATAACATGGTCAATCTGTTGGTCGCCGAGTCGATGGCCGGTGTGACGATGGACGAAGTCATGCGGGTGCTGGTTCCCAATGGCGTCGCGCTGGTCAAGCAAGGTGACCAATGGGAACGGCATACCAAGCCACGCCCTGACAACATTGATGAGTGGACTCACTACCTGCATGACCCGACCGGCAATTCGGTCGCCCACGATGATGTCGTCGCACCACCGCGTCACCTGCAGTGGGTCGCAGTCCCCGATGGTCGCGGCACCACGACCGGATGGCCAGTATGAGCGCGCTCGTTTCCGCTGGCGGGCGAATGTTCTACATCATGGATGAAGGCAGCCGAATTTCGATTCAATTGCCTTCGAAATGGAAACTGATCGCACGCGACGCATTCAACGGCAGTGTGCTGTGGAAAAAAGATATCGCGACGTGGCAATCACATTTGTGGCCACTCAAGAGCGGCCCCAGCCAATTGGCACGTCGGTTGGTCTGTACCGACGACCGTGTTTACGCGACGCTCGGATACAACGATCCGCTGGTGGCACTCGATGCCGAAACTGGTGAAGTCTTGCAAGAGTACGCCGACAGTGACGCGACCGAAGAAATCATCTCCACAGGTGATCTGCTGTTTTTGGTCGTCCGCAAAGGCGAGGCAGAACTGCAACACTACGCACCGCTGTTCGGGACCACCGGTGACCAAGCCCGTTCACGAAGCATCTTTTGGAACGAAGAGCCACGAATCTTGATGGCCTTTGATGCGGCCAGCGGTGAGCGTCTGTGGTCAACGAAAACGGTGGTTTCGCCATTGTCGCTGTCGGCAAAGGACGGCAACGTGTTCTTTCACGACGGGGAGCAGATCGTTTGTTTGAATCAGCGCAGCGGTGAACGTGTTTGGGATAGCGAACCTGTCACACGACGTGATTCGTTTACGTTCAACTTTGGACCACGATTGGTGCTGCATGACGATGTCGTGTTGTATGCCGGTGGCGATGGCAAGTTGATCAGCTTGAACGCCAAGAGCGGCGAACGGCTTTGGGATGCCGATTTCCCCAACAGCGGCTATCAATCCCCGCAGGACTTGATGGTTGTCAACGGATTGGTCTGGCTGGCACCGCTGACCAGTGGCAAGGACTCGGGCGTCTATACCGGGCGTGATCCGAAGACCGGCGAAGTCAAAAAGTCATTTGCTCCCGATGTCGATACCTACTGGTTCCACCACCGTTGCTACATCGCCAAAGGCACCGATAACTTTTTGATGCCGTCGCGAACCGGGATCGAGTTTGTCAATCCTGACCAAGAACACTGGGACATTCACCACTGGGTGCGCGGCGGTTGTTTGTATGGCGTGCTGCCGTGCAACGGTTTGACCTATGCACCGCCGCACAACTGTGCGTGTTATCCCGAAGCGAAGCTGTATGGGTTCAACGCTTTGGCACCCGTCGCGCCGACGCGTCCGATCCCAAGCGAAGTTCCCGAGGAAGGACGTCTATACAAAGGCGAGGCTTACGGCACTGCGCTACAGTCTGCTGATCTTGCGGCTGCGGATGCCGCCAACCGTGATGATTGGCCGACCTACCGACACGATTCCAATCGCAGCGGCACGACTGGCCGAACGATCGAGCCGAATCTGGAAACCAAATGGCGAGTCAACTTCGGCGGACGTTTAACATCACCGGTGATCGCCGATGGCAAAGTGTACGTCGCGCAAATCGATGAACACACCTTGCACGCGATCGATGAAAACGACGGCCAAACGATCTGGTCCTTCACCGCCGGCGCACGGATCGATTCCCCGCCGACAGTGTCTCGCGGACGAGTCGTCTTCGGATGTGCTGACGGTCGAGTCTATTGTTTGACCGACGAAGGTGATTTGATTTGGCGCTATCGGGCTGCACCACTCGATCGTCGTGCAATGGCATACGAACAACTCGAGTCACTATGGCCGGTCCATGGCAGCGTGTTGATCCACGACGGATCGGTGTACTGTGTCGCGGGACGTTCGATTTTTATTGACGGTGGATTGCGTTTGATCAAATTGGATCTCAGCACCGGCGAGCAACAGTTCGAGCGGATCCTGGACGAGACCAACCCAGAAACCGGGAACAACATCCAAGAACGTTTGCAGATTTTGCAGATGCCTGTCGGACTGCCAGACATCTTGTCCACCGACGGACGGCACTTGTATATGAAGTCGCAAAAGTTTGACTTCGATGGGAACCGTTTGGAAATCGGTCCCAACTCCGGTGACTTCGCCACTCAAGCTTCGAAACAACGCGGCGAAGACGCACACATCTTTGCCCCGATGGGTTTCTTGGATGACACCTGGTTCCATCGATCTTATTGGGTGATGGGACAGAGCTTTGCCGGTGGACACGGTGGCTATTATCAAGCCGGTCGATTTGCACCCTCAGGCCGAATCCTGGTCAAAGGCAACGGGTACGTGTACGGCTATGGCCGCAAGCCACAGTACTTGCGCTGGACGACGGTGCTGGAGCACCAGTTGTTTGCCGCGGAACAAAACCCACCCGAAATCCCCGAAGACTTTGGACGAAAACAAGGTGGCGGGGCGAGTGTCCCGTCGGCATCGTTCCCGAAAACGGCCAGCCTGAATCCCGAAGGCAAACCGATCACCGTCGAAGCTTGGGTGACCACCGTGCGTCCCCAAGGAGTCGTGATCGCACGCGGGGGACCGACCGAAGGGTTCGCGATCGCGCTGAAAGGCGGCAAGCCAGAATTTCACGTGCGTGTCAAAAAGGCGTTGACGACGATCACCGCTCCGAAGCGGATCATTGGTGGTTGGCACCATTTGGTTGGTGTGTTGGAATCGGATGGCAAGATGAAGCTTTACGTTGATGGTGAACGCGTTTCCGAAGGCGACGCCGGCGGAACCCTGGCCAGCGATCCTGCCCAGGGATTGGACGTTGGGGCTGACAGCATGTCTGCAGTCGGCGATTACGAATCACCCAGCCAGTTTGCCGGCGTGATCGATGAAGTGCGTTTGTACTTTTCGGCGGCGACCGACGAGCAGATCAGTCGTCGTTATGAAACCGGCAACGAGATTTCACCCGACGCGGTTCTCGCGGTCAGCTTTGATGACGGCACCGCTCGCGACCACAGCTTGCATCGCAACAGCGGCACCGTCGATGGTGGCAAAGTCGTTGACGGAAAGTTCGGCAAAGGGATCCAGTTCCCTGCCGCTAGGAACAATCGTCAACAAGCAGCCGGCAACGCACGCCAAGGCAACAGCTTGGTCGATCCAAAGTGGGCAAAAGAAGTACCGATCTATGTCCGTGGAATGGTGTTGGCCGGGAACAAATTGTTTATCGTCGGCCCTCGCGATTCGATCAACGAAGAAGAGACGTTCAAGCAGCTGAGCGAAAGCGATCCGCAAGTTCAACAACTTCTTGCCGATCAAGACAAAATCCTGATGGGTGATGAAGGTGCAAAACTGCTAGCGGTCAACATCGACACCGGCAAGATCGAACAGAACTTGCCGATCGAGTCGCTGCCCAGTTGGGACGGATTGGCAGGAGCGGGCGGTCAGTTGTTTTTGTCCACAACCGACGGTGGCGTGATGTGTTTTGCGAGCCCCAAATCGACAGCCGAGAAGCAATGATGCAATTGAACCATCGTCGTTCCGTTCGTTGGGCAACTAATCGAGTCGCGATCGTTGCCATTGCCTTGATCGGCAATTTTGTTTCGTCGGCCAGTGCTTGCAACATTCCGGTGTTCCGTTACGCACTCGAACGGTGGCAGCCCGATAACGTCGAAATCATTGTGTTTGGTGCCGGTGGCCACACGGATGCATCCGCGTCACCGCTTCAGCGTTTGCAGCAGTTGTCACAGGGGCCGAATGCGTCTTTAAACGCCAAAATCGTTCAGCTGGATCCGTCCGATTCATTGCCGCAGCCCTACGCGGGAGTTTGGGCCAAAGTCAAAGACGATGTGACCGAACTGCCGTATGTGGTGGTGCAAACCAAAGTCGGGCAAGGACGTGTCGCAACGCATCTGCAAGGAAGCCTTGGTGAGATTGATCTGAATCGAGTCATTGAATCGCCCGCTCGGAACGAGCTCCAACAACGATTGCTGGCCGGGCACAGCATTGTGTGGTTGATGATTCGGTCGAAGGATGCCGCTAAGAACGCCTTGGCAAAAGACATGCTTGAGAAAGCATTCAAGACGCTTGAGTCCGAAGTCGAAATTCCGGAGGGCGTCGGATTGCCGGGGTCGGAGTTGTATGCCGATGTACCGCTCGTCGTTCGTTTCAGTATTTTGGAAATCGATCCGGATGACGAACAGGAACAGTTTCTGTTGGATCTGTTGACCGGGATCCGCAGCGACGCGACTGGTCAAAGCGAGCCGCTTTTGGTGCCGGTGTTCGGTCGCGGTCGAGCGCTGGAGGTTTTGGCCGCTGATCAGACGACACCGACAATGATTCAGGAACTGACAAAGTTCCTAGCCGGTGCATGCTCCTGTCAGGTGAAGGAACAAAACCCAGGGTTTGACCTGATGATCCGTTGTGATTGGGAAGGCGAATTGTTCGGCGGGTTTGAAAATCGGCCTCCGGATCGGTCCGCCGAAGAAGGGCTCAATCGGCAACCGACGTTGGTGCCGATTCCACCAGGACGCAAAAAGTAACCGTCTGATGAATCGAACCTACCTTTGGATGCTCGGCTCGGGGTTGCTGGTTGCCGGATTGGTCTATGTCATGGGCAATTCCGGCGGCAGCCTCGCTTCGCGACAAACCGAATCTGAGAACGGGCACAATGCGTCGGTGATGTTGTTCTGTGCCGCAAGCAACCGAGCGGTGATGGAATCGGTCCGCCAACGCTACCAAGACGAATACGGCGTCGAAGTCGAAGTCCAATACGGACCTTCGCAAACGTTGCTTTCGTCGATCGAAGTTGCCGGGCAAGGCGATTTGTTCTTGCCGGCTGACGATAGCTATCTGGAATTGGCAGATGAAAAAGGGCTTGTTGCCGAGACGCTTCCGCTCGCGAAAATGCGTGCGGTGGTTGTCGTCGCAAAAGACAACCCGAAAGGGATTCGTTCGATCGAGGATTTGCAACGCGAAGACATTCGATTGGTATTAGCGAATCCAGAAACCGCGGCGATCGGCAAGGTCACCAAACGCGTGCTGCAGTCACAAGGCCTTTGGGCAGGTCTCGAATCAAAAGCGGCTACGTTACGAGCGACCGTTAACGAAGTCGCCAGCGATGTCGCGATCGGTGCCGCCGATGCGGGAATCGTTTACGACGCTGTCTTAAAAACGTTCGAAGACGTCGATTACGTCGTGATCGACGAACTCAGCGATGCTGCCTCTGACATTGCGATTGGCGTGATTGGATCGTCGAAGCAGCCCGCCGCCGCATTGCACTTCGCACGCTATGTCACCGCCCGAGATCGCGGATTGCAGGAATATGGCAAGTTCGGCTTTACTGTTGATGGCGGTGACCGGTGGGCCGACACGCCGGAGCTGTCCGTGTTTGCCGGTTCGATGTTGCGGCCTGCGATCGAAGAGACGATTCAAGCGTTCGAACAGCGTGAAGGCGTCAAAGTGAATCGAGTTTATAACGGTTGTGGCATCCTGGTTGCGCAGATGAAAGCGGGACAAAAGCCAGATGCCTACTTCGCTTGTGACTTAGAGTTCATGAATCAAGTTCACGATCTCTTTCCCGAGCCAGTTCCGGTCAGCAACAACGAATTGGTAATCATGGTGCAGAAGGGAAATCCGAAGAACATTCACTCGCTAAAGGATTTGTCTCGCGAAGGTTTGCGTGTCGGAATTGGCCATGAAAAGCAATGTGCAATGGGATGGATCACGCAAAATACCTTCCGCGAAGGTGGTGTCACGGCCGAAGTCATGCCCAACGTGACGGTGCAAACGCCGACCGGTGACATGTTGGTCAATCAATTGCAAACCGGATCATTAGACGCGGCAGTCGCCTACCTGAGCAACGCTGCCGGGGCATCCGAGTTCTTGGATGCGATCCGCATCGAAGGGATCGAGTGCAGTATTGCGACGCAGCCCTGGGCCGTGTCAAAGGAATCGGAGTACCCACAGTTGGCCAGTCGCCTGTTTCGCAAAATTTCTAGTGCCGATTCACGCGATATCTTTGCCGCTGAAGGGTTCCGTTGGCGATTGGATTCGGCTGGTCCATGAGTTCGACGGAAACAAAGGTCCCCAGTCATCAACGACGGAACCGGCAAAGAAGCGATGCGCCGTTCTTTTTCGTGATGGGGGGAATCTCGGCGACATTCATCACGCTGATTGTCTTGTTGTTGGTTGCCGATTTGCGATTCACGTCGCTATCGGATTTTCATGCCGCACTAGTCAAGCCGGAGATCCAAGCGGCAATGCGATTGACGATCGCCAGTTGCACCGTTGCGGCGATTCTGTCCCTTTGGGTTGCGGTACCGCTTGGGTATCTACTCAGCCGCTATCGATTCCCGCTTCGTTGGCTGATCGACACGATCGTCGACATCCCGATTGTGCTGCCCCCATTGGTCTTGGGGCTCAGTCTGCTGATTCTGTTTCATCAAAAAATTGGCGACTGGCAACTCGAGAGTTTTCTTGGTGATCTTGGTTTTTCGGTGACGTACCGTTGGCCGGCGGTGGTGCTGGCGCAATTCTCGGTCGCTTGTGCCTTTGCGGTCCGAACGATGCGGGTGACGTTTGACCAAATCGATCCACGGACCGAGGACGTCGCCCGAACGCTCGGTTGCACTCGCGGTCAAGCATTCATGAACGTGACGCTACCGCAAGCACGCAGGGGCATGATCGCCGCGACGACGATTGCTTGGGCAAGGTCGCTGGGCGAGTTCGGTCCGATCTTGGTGTTTGCCGGTGCGACGCGGATGCGGACCGAAGTGCTCTCGACGACCGTCTTTTTGGAATTGAGTGTCGGCGAGCTCGACTCGGCGGTCGCGGTCTCATTGCTGATGGTCGCGATGGCAATCGTCGTGTTGTTGATTTTGCGTTTGCTGGGCACAGGTTTGAACACGTGATTGAATTGAAGAATGTCGCAATCACTGCGGGCGGATTTCAGCTAGAACGCATCGAATTGACCGTGCCCACTGGAGCGTATGCTGTCTTGATGGGGCGAACCGGTCGCGGAAAAACGACATTGCTAGAAGCTATCTGCGGCTTGCGGAAAATCAGTTCCGGGCAGATCCTGATCGACGGTACCGATGTGACTTCATGGGCACCAGGGGACCGTGAAGTCGGCTATGTACCGCAAGACCTCGCGCTGTTTCCAACCTTGAATGTTGCCGAGCATCTCGCGTTCGCGCTCAAGTTACGTCGCTGGGGTGTCAAACAGATCAACGATCGGATCGAAGAGTTGGCGACGGTGCTTGGCATCGAATCATTGCTGAATCGTGGCGTCGCGAACTTGAGCGGCGGCGAGTCACAGCGGGTCGCCTTGGGCCGGGCGTTATCGTTTCGCCCGACGGTCCTGCTGCTTGATGAACCGCTCAGTGCGCTCGATGAAACGACCCGTGGTGAGATCCAAACACTGTTGTTGCGACTGAAGCAGTCGGTGACAATTTTACATGTCACTCACAATCGCGAAGAAGCGATGGTGCTGGGGGATCATCACTTTCGATTGGACGATGGACGCTTAATCGAGGCCGTGCTTGAACACTAACTCAGATTGCCACAGACTTTGCAATCGGGGCGGCGTTCGAACTTCAGCTTTCGAAAGCTCATGTCGCGAAGGTCCATTTTCAGCAATCGACCTTGCAAGGTTTCGCCGATGCCCGAGATCGTTTTGATCGCTTCCATTGCGGCCATGCATGCGATGGTGCCGGAGACGGCGCCGAAGACTGGGAATTGACGTTTCCAAGTCGGCGGGGCTTCAGGATTCAGACAGGCCAGACAACCGGTTTGGCCGGGAACGATGGATGTGATTTGAGCTTCCAGTTCGTACATCGCGCATTCGACCAAGGGAATGCCAAGTGCGACGGCTTGGCGGTTCATCGCGAACCGTTCCGGAAACAGCGGAGCGCAATCGACGATCAGGTCAGCCTGTTGTGCGAGTTCGGCGGCGTTGTCTTCGCTCACGTTTTCGGCCAATGTGACCAATTCCAATCGCGGATTCAGTTCCAGTAATCTGCGTTTGACGGATTCGATCCGTGGTTTACCGATCCAGTCATGCGTCATTAGCAGCTGCCGGTTCAGATCGCTCGGTTTGACGTTGCCCGCGTGGGCGAGGACCATTTTGCCGACACCAGCGGCGGCAAGCTCATACGCGACGACACTGCCGACGCCGCCGACACGGCTGATCATCACCGATGCCGATTTGAGGCGTTGTTGGCCCACTTCGCCAAAGTCGTCGACCCACATTTGCCACTCGTAAGTGGCCCGTTCTTCGTCGGTGAGCGGTGGCAACTGTGTCATGGATTCGCTAACAAGTTCTGACGGGTGTGTTGTTGAAGCAACACTGTAACGGGTCAGACCCGTCACATGCTAGTTAGCGGACTGACATGCGTGCCTAAGATAGTCGTAGACGTTGTGTGAGTTGTCCAATCAGTTTGGTTCGAAGCCGAGCGTCGATAATCAACGTCGACTTCAGGCACAGAAAAGCGATCATCAAAAAGCCAAACAGGGCGGTCGTTTTCCCAGCCGAGACACCGAGGATCGCAATTCCGATCAACAGCACGCCCAGATCGATGCGAAGCCCATGGCGGATGCATACGATGAACACTGCGGATAAGACGAACAGGTGAGCAACCAGTGTTGACGCGACAACACCTTCGATCCCCATTCGCTGGACGAGGAAGTAGCCCGAAACAAAATTGACAATCAGTCCCATCAACACAAAGCAGCTTGTAATCCAGGCCTTTTCAATGCACCACACGTAGTTCTGCGTCACCGTCGAAATGGCGCCGATCGAACAGAAACACAGTGCCATTGGTAACAAGGCCTCGCCAAGGGTGAATTTGTCTTTCCAGAGATCACCGAATAATACCGGTGCGATCAGCAAAACGCCGACCGAGCCAGCAAGACAGATCATCCCGACAGCCTTCATCATCAGGTTCATCCGATCGGCAACGGCTTGTTGGCGACCCTCTTCCCAGTCCTTGGCCAAGTACGGCATCCCGGTCGATGCCGCCATCGCGCCGATCGACATCAGCAGTAGTGGAAAAATACAGGCGGTGTGATATTGGCCGATCAAATACTGAACGTCGACGCCGCTGTCTGGGTAAAAGTTGACAAGCAGCATTCGGTCACAAAGCGAAAATAGATTCTCGAGTGCGTTGCCAACCCACACCCAAATCGCGAAGGGCAGCAACTTGCGCCACATCGTATGATCCATGGCCGAATCGGAGGCTCGCTCGGCATCTTGAGTTTCTTCCTCGACCGCGAAATATCCGAATGCCAACAACACCCCGATCAAGCAGGACGCGAGATAGGAAATGACGACCCATTTCGCTGACACGCTAAAAAGACGAAGCGATGCGACACAGGCGACTGCAAAGAACAGCGTTTGAGTGAATTGAATTCGGAACACAAATCGGTTCAGGCGTTTTCCGCTGAACCAGCTGGTCGAAAAATTGAAGAAGATGACAACCGGCAATCCGATCGCCAGCAGACGGACAAGCCCTTTGAATTCAGTTGATCCAAAGAAATATTCCGCGACGGTTTCGGCCATCAGCCAGATCGATGTGCAGGATGCGAACGTCAGCACCAAGCATGCGATCAGAGTTTGCGAAAGGAAACGCTTTTGGTCGCCATGAGTTTCGTACTTCGCCAAAAAACGGCCGAAGGCACCGGGAATTCCCAAGACGGTCAATGGTGCGGCGAGCATCAAAAAATTGAATGCCAAATCCCATTGTCCAACTTCGTCCGCCGAGAGGGCACCGCAGACATAGAAACTGCGAAAGAATCCAATCGCGCGCTGGACAATCATCAACCCTGCGATCAGCAGTACGCTTTTGGAAAATGTATCCGCTGCTGCCCTACGACGGGGCGCTTGGTCAATCGAATTAGATGTGGCTTGGCTCATGTTCCCCTCGGGCTTGGCCACCGCGATGGTCGATCGCTCGGAATCGCGGTGGGCACTGATCCAAGAACGCTACCTCGCGAGAAGCCTGTCGTGACGATTGCGCGTTGCTGATCGAATACCCGACCCGACGAAGCAGATTGATTGTGCAGGTTTTAACGACGGCGGTGAGCGGCAATTGACGAGACCCGAAATCATCGATCTTGCAAGACCCGTGTTGGTTTGCCTCTTCCAGAGGGTATCCCACATTTATCGCGGGCCCATCAATACAACAAACTATGTTGCCTGCATCGCATCCAAGCCATCGCAGGAACCGGAAAAGGAAAAAGGATGACACTTCGTATCGAGCTAATCGACGATCTAAAGAAGCTGTCGTCAGAGGACATCGCACAGATTAATCGGCTCGCCCCGCACCCTTTCTTGTGCTGGGAATGGATGGGCAGTTGGCTGGAAGCGTTCGCGGCATCGTACCAGCCGTTCGTGTTGATTGTACGAGAAGGCAATGAGACGGTCGGAGTGGCACCTTGGTGTCTCGAGCGACGCACCGCTGGCGGACGTACGATCGTATTTATCGGGTCTGGAAAAGCCTGTACGGACCATTTGACGCTGTCGGTCGCCCCGCAGCATCGCCACTCGGTTTGCGAGACAATTGCCGGGTGGTTAGCCGGCTCTGACGGTCGCACTCGATGGGACATGATCGAGTTGATCGGTGTGGATGCGGTGGACGAAACCATCGCTGCACTGGCTCAATCGATGCAAAGCGTTTCCTTGCCGTTTGAGCGTACCGAAGGGGATCCCTGCTACGCCGTCTCGCTTCCTTCATCGTGGGATGAATACATTCATTTGCGCTCTAAGAGTGGGCGTCGCGAGATTCGCCAATCGTTGAAAAGCATCGACGAGGGCACCATTTCATTGGTACGGATCGAAACGACTGACGAACTCGAACGCTATTGGCCCGACTTCATTGCGTTGCATCAAAAGCGTCGCGACGATGCCGGGACGTCAAACTGTTTTGAGTACCCCCACTTTGAACAGTTTCTACGGACCGCTGCGGCGCGTTTGTTGAGATCCGGGCATTTGCAATTCCTGATCGCATTCGCCGAAAGCAAACCGATTTGTGCTCACTTCGCAATCGCGGACGATCACGCTTGGTATTTCTATCAGTCCGGGATGGACCCCGAAATGTCACATTTGCGACCCGGATTGAGCGTGTTTTGCCATGCGATTCGCGAGTCGATCCAGAGTGGACGGACTGTTTTCGACATGATGCGTGGCGACGAACCCTACAAGTTGCGATGGCGCGCCGAACCAGTCGCGACGCAGCAATTGCGAGCGTTCAGTCCGACCGGGCGGGCGCAGGTGCACAAGCAAGTTCGTCAGACCGGTATCACGTTCAAAAACCTTGTCAAACACAGTTTGGGAGTCGGGACGCCCCGCACTTAAAGGCACCGAATGTTGGACACTCGCCAAATCGGTCTACACGCGTACTACGCCGGTACCTCGTGGTTGCGAAAGCACTATCGCGAGAAACTGGAACAAGAGCGCCGCGCGCCGATGTGTGTCCTGTTCTATCACCGTGTCGCAGACAAACATCCCAACCCATGGACCATCTCGAGTGGTGAGTTTGAGCGCCAAATCCATTGGTTGATCGAAAATATGGACATTGTGTCGCTGGAAGAGGTCCAGCGCCGAATGGCGACGGGACAGAACGACCGAACCACAGCGACGGTGACTTTTGACGACGGATATGCCGAAAACCTTGACACGGCGATCCCGTTATTGGTCCAGCTCGGTGTCCCAACGACCTATTTCGTTACGCTTGATTTCATGTACGGGAAGAAGCCCTTTCCACATGATGTGCAGCGTGGTGTTGAGCTGCCGACGAACACGATCGAGCAACTGTTGTGGATGGCGGGCCAAGGCGTCGAAATTGGCGCTCACACGAGAAGCCATTGCGACGTCGGCGCGATCACCGACCCGAATGAATTGGTCGACGAAGTCCTGACGGCCACCGAAGAGCTTTCGCAGTTGATCGGTCGTCCCGTCCGTTACTTCGCGTTTCCCTATGGCAAGCCCGAAAACATGAATCAGGCGGCAGTGGATTTGCTCCGACAAGCCGGATTGAAAGGCGTCTGCTCGGCATACGGGGCATACAATTTTGCTGGGAGCGATCCGTTTCACATCCAGCGAATTCATGGCGACCCAGACTTCATTCGCTTCAAAAACTGGATGACGATCGATCCCAGGAAAGTGTCGTTGGGGATCGATTTCCGCTTTGCCGAATCGACATTGTTGTCGGATTCACAGCTGTCGGATTCACGAAGCTAGAACGTGTGGGCCCTGCTCGCTGGAACGCGAGAGTTTTGCTCGCTAGAACGCGCGAGAGAGGTTTCGCTGAGGCGACTAAAACGCAACAGCTTTGTCATTTTCCATGACTTCGGCCGCGGTTTTGGATTTGACCGCGATCGACTTTTCAATGGTTCTCATGCCGGATGATTGCGTCCACTGCGACAATCACCCGGCCGTCTCGTTCAGCGAGTACTTAGCACTGGATCAGACGCATCTTGCCCTTGCCGTAGCGTTGAACATCCAATTCGAAGCTTTGATCGAGCGTGATCTTGTCTGCCGAAGGAAGTTCGCTGCTTCCGTCGTACTCGGCACCTTGCAGGACAAAGTGACGTGACTGGTGGGAAGGCAGCAAGTTAACGGCGATGTTGAAAACTTCGCCGACATTTTCACAAAGGTTTTCGGCGATCTTGCCGTCTTTGATGCTGTCTTTGACGATGCCCGGTGGGATTTGAGTCAGTCCGGCACCCAGGATCGCAGCACAAGCAACATCGGTGACGATGTAGCCAGCGGGATTGCCTTCGCCGTCGTTGTAAACGGCAACCGCAGCAGCGGCAACTTCACCGTCGCAATCGACTGCTTTGATTTGCAACCCGAGCAGGTTGTGGAAAAATGAGCCGACTTCTTCGGCGGGAATACTAGAACTTGCAGTGGTCATAATAGTTCTTCCGAGAGTTTAACTGGGGAAAGTGGTTGCACCATGAACCTGGTGCGAGGGAACGGTGGGATGTCAATTACGACAGGATCGGTTCGAGGGCGGCCTGAATCGAATCGGCGGTGAACGGTTTGGTCACCAGGAAGGCTGCGCCTGATTCGGTCGCTTGTTTGCGAGTTTCGACGGAGCTTTCGGAGGTGATAAAACCGAATCGAATGTTGTTACCGGCTTCGCGGACCTTTTGCAGCAGTTCGATGCCTTTCATTTCCGGCATGTTCCAGTCGGACAGGATGAGGTCGGGCGATTCGGTCTCGAGCTTCTGGAGAGCTTCAGCACCGCTTCCGGCTTCGATGACGGTAAAGTTGGTCAAGTCGGTTTGTTTCAGCGTGCGAGCTACGATCATTCGCATCGCTTTGCTGTCGTCAACGATCAAGATTTTCATCTAACTTCCTTCTGAAAATATTTGAACCGTAGGCTGGAGCTGCCTCGGTAGTGGAAACGGAGAATGAGTTATTGGGTGCGTTCTTTAAACAGGACAGTGATTGGTTCGCCTCCGAGATCGAAGGCAGTGGTCATTGCGTTGTCGGCAAGCGGGGTTTGAATGGTCCCGACACAAGGAAGCGATAATGCGCATTCTTGGTCGTAGACACCTTTGACGTTTCCGCCAATGACGTTGACGACTTCGCCAAGCGCGTCCAGGATTTCTTCTTCGGCCAGGTCGCTGGCTTCCGTCGCAAACATGGCGGTTGCGATTTTGGTTGCCAGGTCATGTGACGCGAACACTTGGATGAGTGCGCTTCGTTCGCCGCTGATTTGGATCGACGCCGAGAGTGTTTCGGCATCGAGTTCAGGTGGTGCGATGGGTGAAGCATCGACATCCATCTCAAGCATGGCTGTGAAAAGGTTGTCGACCATTTGTGCGATCAAGTCGACCGTCACAAGTGAGTCATCATCATCGTTCGGGTCACTGGCTGTTTGGTCGATAGCAAACGGTTGCATCAATTTCAGTCCTCTGGAAGGGAACGTTTAGACCGATCGTCGTCTCGGCAGCGCCAATGAACAGGTACCCGTCGGGCCGCAGAGCTCTCCGCATTCGCGTCAAGATGTCAGCCTTCGTACGTTGGTCAAAATAAATTAGGACGTTGCGAATGAAGATGACGTCAAACTGGCCAAGAAATGGCCAAGGGGTAGTGAGGTTTAACCGACGGAAGTCAATTAATTCCGACAGTTCACGTTTCGCTTGCCACGACGCGCCTTTGCGCTCGAAGTAACGAACCAGGCTCTTTGCCGGCAGCCCGCGGTTGACTTCGAGTTGCGAGTAAGCACCCGAACGTGATTTGGAAAGCATCTCTTCGGACAGGTCCGTCGCGACGATGCTGACTTTCCAACTAGCGAGTTGGGGGAAATGTTCTCGGATCACCATCGAAAGCGAATAGGGTTCTTGGCCACTGGAGCACGCGGCACACCATATGCGTATTTCTTTTGATCGCTCGTTCTTTTTCATCAAGTCAGGAATGACTGACTTACGCATGGCTTCGAACACATGCATGTCACGAAAGAAACTCGTCTCGTTAACTGTGACGGCTTCTGCCACCTGATTGGAAAGGTTGGCGTCATTCGTCGAGCGTAGCTTCGCAACGAGCGCGGGGACGTCGCCTAGGCCAATCGTTCCGGCCAGCGGGGCGAGTCGCTGCTCAAGCATGTAAACTTGCCGCGGCGCGATCACGTTCCCAGAATGTTTGGCAACGAGATCACGGAGGAAGTCGATATCTGATGTAGCAAGGGTCATCGTTGTGTTTTTTCCCCGTGATAGATCAAGTGATGCTTGCCGGTTGGCCGGCACGCACCATTCGAGTGATTTCGTTAGCCATCTGGCCGATCGGCAAGACTTTGTTGGCGAGTCCCGCCTTTACCACTTGGCCGGGCATCCCCCAGACCACGCTCGTTTCCTGGTCTTGCGCGAAAACATGCGCACCACGTTCCCGTAGCCGCTTCGAGCCGAATGCCCCGTCCTGTCCCATTCCGGTCAAGACGAGACCGAGGGCTCGGTCCCCGTAGCAATCAGCCAAGGATGTGAACAGCGGGTCGACCGCCGGACGACAGGAGTTTTCCAGTGGCCCCTGATCAAGCTGAGCGCGGACAACTCCTGAATCCCGAATGACCCGTAGGTGATAATCACCTGGCGCGAGCAAGACGTTACCGGCGAGCAGTTCTTCGCCGTGCGTCGCCTCGCGGACCTTGTGTCCGGTTTGCGAAGCCAAACGGTCCGCAAGTAACCCGGTGAACACCGGTGGCATGTGTTGGGCGATCACAATCGGGATGGGGAAGTCTTTGGGCAGTCCGCCTAGTACGGTTGCCAAGGCTTGTGGCCCACCTGTCGAGACGCCAATTCCCAGGACGTTGACTTGGCCAGACGAGGTTGCCGCAAACCCTCGTTTACCGGGTTCCGGTACAAACGACGGTTCGTGTTGTGTAGGAGTGCCATTGTGTGGCGGCAGCGTCGCTTTGGCATCGAATTTAAAGGGTACGGGAGGTTCGATTGGTGCCCGACGAGTCCATTGCAACAGCTTTGGAATTAGCTCGCGACGGACCGATGCCATCGCTTTAGTGATGTGTCCGGCCCCGACCGGTTTGGTCGCGAAATCCGAGGCGCCGGCTTCGATCGCGTCCAATGATGCTTCGGCACCGCGGCTGGTCAGCGAGCTGAACATGATGATGGGAACGGAACGTGACAGTTTGCGAATTTCACGCACCGCGTCGACGCCATCCATCACTGGCATTTCGACGTCCATGATGATCACATCTGGTTTAACCGATTTGACATTGTCGACCGCCTCGCGACCGTTTTCGGCTTCGAAAACGACGTTCAAGCACGGTTCGCTTTGCATTGACGCGCGAAGCAATCGCCGCATCACTGCAGAGTCGTCACATAGCAAAACTCGAATTTCGTTAGACATGGACTTAATGTTTCCCGCCGTTATGCAATGTCGGAGTTACCGGAAGCGGACTCGCTGAGAACTCCGTCAAGAATCTCGTCGACAACCTGATCACGGTTCTCGAGTAGTTCGGGGTATCCCAGCTTCGACAGGACGTGCGCGCCCCGATTCAAACCGATGTCGTAACCATGGTCTTTGTCGAAACGTTGAAAATGGCTGGCCAAATGATCGGCGGCCGCGACCAACGCGATCAGCTTTTGATTGGGGTGGTGCGTTTCGGGCAAGTGGTGCAGTTCGATCACCGAAACGAGAGACCGAGGCAGTTTGTTGAATTCGGCAAACCAAGCACCGAATTGACAGTGGTCAATGCCGAGCACGTTTCGTTCGCGAGACAGGAACTCACTTTCCTCTTCGAACGACATCGGGTCGGCTTCGGCAAAGTCCTCTGGGTTGGCGACGGCAAGCAGCAACCGCCCAAAGTCATGTAGCAATCCCGCAGTAAACTCTTCGCCGTCAAAGCCGATTCGCAATTGGCGATTGAGGTAAGTGGCGACAGTTGCCGTGCGAAAGCTGTGTTGCCAAATAATCTCACGAACCCATTCTTGTTCCAACGGCATGTTCTTCATCAAGCTCGCCGCGCTGGAGCTGATGATTAGGTTTCTTACTTGTTTCAGACCAAGTCGTACGACCGCTTGGCGAAGACTGACGACGGGGACGCTGGCAGAAAAAATAACGTTGTTGCTCATCGACAGGGTTTCTGTCGCCAGCTTCACATCGCGTTCGATGACGCTTGCCAATTCTTCGGTCTTGCAATCGGGGTCGTTGGCCAATGCCAACGCCTCGCTGGCAACTGCCGGAAGCATTGCCAATTCGTCAGACCGATCCAGCAGCGTTTGCTTCAATGCATCTGCCGAGGGACTTGCTTTGGCGGTCATTGGAATTCCTTTTTCAAAACGGATAGTAGACACAGGGTTGTAGGACGGTTGACTAGACTTCGGACGTGTTCAGGCCAACGCCGATCAGCTTTAGCTTTTCGACCAAAATCTCTTTGGTAAACGGCTTCATGACAAATTCATCGACACCTGCCATCAGTGCCCTGGCCATCTGAGCCGGCTCGGTCTCGGTGGTCACCATGACCAATTTCTTGTCGGCGAATTGTTCGAGCTCACGAACCGCTTTGACGAACTCGAGCCCGTTCATCACTGGCATGTTCCAGTCGACGAGAACGACTTCGATGTCGTCACGCTCGGCAGTGAATTTCTCCAACCCGTCTTTCCCATCACCCGCTTCGATGACGTCGAAGCCCAGGTCTGACATGATCGAACGGAGGATGCGACGCATTGCGCGAGAGTCATCAATGACTAAGGATTTCATCGGTTGTACCTTTGACCCTGATATGCAGCGAAGAAAGTGAAAGGCTGCCGGTTGTTGAAATTTGGCTGGCTGCTAGTCAGATGGCCGCCAGGAAATGAGAATTTTGCATTGCTTAGGGAACACGGACTTGCCATCCGGGACTGCCCAAAAAGCATGCCCTCACAGCGATGGGGAAGACCCAAAAAAGTCGCCCGCGACACAAGTTGCGGCGCGGGCGATCAAAGATGGACGTGATGATTCGATTGTGAATCACCGCTCATGTTTGTGAGGTTCGTTGCTAGAACGAACCTAGGTATGCGTCTTCGCGAGCTTCCGGAAGGCGGTACTTTCCGCCGCCTTGCTTCGCGGGCGGCTTGCCTTTGGGCGTCGGCTTGTTCGACGACGCTGCCGCTTTTCGAGTCGCTTCTTGAACATTGCCAACCAGCGCCAACAACTCCTCCGCCAGTCTTTCAATGCTGCTGGCCGTGCTGAGCGTTTGATCGGAGTACGTCGTTGCACTCTTCGCCGCGGAGGCGACTTTCGCGATGCTTTCGACGATCTCGTTACTGCCGGCCGCAACTTCCCCGATATTTCTGGAGATCTCCGATGTCATCGCGGTTTGTTCTTCGACCGCTCCGGCAATCGCGTTTTGGCTCTCGCTGATCTCGGAAATGATTTGGCTGACCGATCCGATGGCGTTGATCGCTTCTTTGGTATCGGACTGAATCGTTTCAATTCGGCCGATGATGTCTTCGGTTGCCTTGCTGGTTTCCTTCGCAAGCTCCTTCACTTCATTCGCTACCACCGCAAAACCTTTGCCGGCTTCACCAGCCCGAGCGGCTTCGATGGTTGCGTTCAAAGCGAGAAGGTTCGTTTGTTCTGCGATCGAGTTGATCACTTTGATCACGTTGCTGATCTCGCCGCTGCTGTCTCCCAAACGAGTGATCGTGCAGTTCGTCAGGCTTGCCGCATCGACCGCGTTGCGAGCGACATTCGCGGCGTTTGACGCGTTGGCAGAGATCTCTTTGATGCTCTCTTCGAATTGGTCAACGGCGGTAGCTAGCGTTTGCGCGTTTGAGCTCAGTTGTTGAGCGACACCACCCGCCAAGTTCGCTTGATCGGAAGTGTGTTCCGAGTCCTGACGCAGGCGAAGACTGACACGTGTTAAGTCGTCGTTTGAGAGGCGGCGTAGGTTGAGCGCCGAACTTCGCAGCGGCAACACCGTTTCTCGTGCGATGTACCATCCGGCGACGCCAAAGATCACGAGGACACCAAACGTTGACGCGGTGGAAATGCTGCGCCGGCTATCGATAACCGAAGTGACTTCAGCTTCCGTCGCAAGGTTTCGCTGCGCCGCCAGGTCGATGACTTGGTTGATCGAGTTTTGATGTTCGACAAACGCCTCACGCATTGGGCCACGAATCAACATCTGAGCTGCCCGCGCGTCTCCGCTGACACATGCCGGAATAAAAGACGCTTCCAGTAATTCAAAGAACTCTGCCGCCGGTGGATAGCATTTCAGATTCTTTGCCCGCTTGATGTCGCCATCGTTTAGGTGCCCATTCCAGTAGTCGTAGCGATCTTTGAACTCGCTCTTCAACGTCTTGCAATGCGCGATGTAGCGGCCCATCTGTTTTTCGTTGACGCCTTCATCGACTTCATTGGCCATGTGGAGCGCCAACGCATAGGGTTCGATGATGTAGTTCGCAGGCGCCCGCATGTCGGCGATTAAGTTTTTGCCGTCGATAATCTTTTCGTAATAGGGGCCATTCACTTTGGCGATCTGCAGCGTCTTCCATGACCACAGTCCGTAGCCGACGAAGCAAGTGGAGACCACCGCCACCAAGAAGGCGATTTTTGTACGGACTGTAAAGCGACTAAATGACACGGAAATTGCCTCTCGATGTGATTGTGCTGGTGTCTTTGGTGTATCGGGACAAAACGCTTGGAAAGCAAAAGCGACTACGCGGGGATGGCAAGAACACGATCGATGTCGAGAATCAACAGCAATTTGCCTTCAAGTTTGAAGGCCCCCGTGAGCATTTCTCGTTGTTGGCTTTGCAGCGTTTCGGGCAGAGGCTCAAATCGATCTCGATCGACTTGGACGACGTCACCGATTTCATCAACGAGCAAGCTGATCGGGCCTTCCGAAGAACGCACGACGACGTTCATCGGTTTGTGATCGGATTGGGCGGGGGGCATTCCCAAGACATATCGCAGGTTGAGTGCACTTACGATTTGCCCACGCAAGTTCATCAGGCCGTGGACGACCGCGGGTGCCAAAGGGACCGATGTTGTCGGGTGTGTCCGAATGACTTCTTGAACCTGACAAACTTCGACACCGAACAAAAGGTCGTCGACACGGAACGTGCAATAGGACTCAAGTTGTTGGCTGGATTGTTGTGACATGTCTCTTTCAGATGGCTACAAACAATGGATTGCTGGTGGGTGACCGGTAGGGGCACCGAAGCAACCAAAGTTGCAGTGCGCCCCCGTGCTGTTGATGTCGATCTCGGAGAACCGACTGGATGCGATCCGCTAAACGCTACGTTGCAAAAAGTGATCGTTCGACGAATCGATACGAAACCTGGTGACGCTCTCACCTCACCAATGCGATGACATGCCGACGCCTTGGCTGACGACGTGTTTCAGGTCAACGATTTGTGTGACGCGGTCTTGAATCACACTTCGTCCGGACGCGACGTCGTTGTTATTGCCCAACTGTTGGTGCACGATGTCAACGATCTTTCCGACGACAATGCCGACGCTTTGACCTTCATAGGAGTACACCACGGTATGCAGGCGTTCCTGGCCGCTGTTGCTAAAGTCACTGACCTGTGAACTCAACGAAATCAGCGGAAGGATTTGACCGCGATACTGAACGACGTAGCTATGGCCGCTGCGTTCCAAGTCGTTCGTAGCAAACTCCTCGAGTCGTGCGACCGAGGAGAGTCGGATCGCAGCGCGAGTGCCGTCACCGGAGTCGATAATCAGAACAGACTCGCCGTCTTTCGATCGCGACATTCCACGGTGGGCATGTTCACGCAGCGAACGATCGCGATGTTCAATCAGGACGCAACTTTTCTGCGCGATGCCGATGACGTCCAGAATCAGGGAGACCGTTCCATCGCCCATGATCGTTGCGCCCGCGTAGGCGCTGATGTTTTTCAGGTGTGCACCGAGCGGTTTGACCACGATTTCTTGTGTGTCCGTAATCGCTTCGACAACCAATCCGAATTGTCTGTCTTCGGCTTGCAGCACAACGATGTTGACCGCGTCGAGATCTTGTCGATGCTGGCCGAACGGACGAATTCCGAGTTGCTCGTCCAGATAAACCAGTGGCAACAGGTGCTCGCGAAGTCGGTAGACGGGGACGTCATGGATGTATTCGATTTCTTTCTTGGCACGTGCGCCATCCAAACGAACCAGTTCCAGCAAGCTGACTTGCGGGATCGCGTATTGGCCGCCACCAGACTTGATGATCAATGCGGGCACGATCGCCAGAGTCAACGGAATCTTGATCCGCAAGGTCGTACCTTGTCCGCCTTTGCTTTGGATTTCCAAAGTGCCGCCGATTCGCTCGATATTCGTTTTCACGACATCCATGCCGACGCCACGCCCGGAAACGTTGGTGACCTTGGCAGCGGTCGAAAAACCCGGAAGCAAGATCAGGTTGGTGAGCTCTCGATCACCCATCGTGTCGGCTTGCTCGGGAGTGATCAGGCCTTTTTCCAACGCCTTATCGCGTACCCGGTCGGCATTGATACCGCCGCCATCGTCAACGATTTCGATGTTGACCTGGCCTCCTTCATGGAACGCTCGCAAACACAGCGTGCCTTCTTCCGGCTTGCCAGCTTCGAGACGAACTTCGGGAGGTTCGATTCCGTGGTCGACAGAGTTGCGAACGATGTGCGTCAGCGGATCTTTGATCGCTTCAAGAATCGTCTTATCGAGTTCTGTGTCCGCACCTTCCATGACGACGGCTACTTTCTTGCCACAGGATGTGGAAAGGTCTCGAACAACGCGTGGCAGTTTGTTCCATGCGTTTCGGATCGGCTGCATCCGCGTCTTCATGACGCCTTCTTGCAATTCGGTCGTGATCAAATTCAGCCGTTGGCTGGCCGCCGCCATGGCGGGATCTTCCGTCGCACCGCTGAATTGCATGATCTGATTTCGAGCCAGAACAAGCTCACCAACCAGGTTCATGAGCTTGTCCAACAACGCGACATCGATACGAACGGTGCTGTCGACGACGGAGGCAGACTTCTCACTGGAATCGCCCCCTCCCGAACGTCCTGCTTCGGACGCGCGGCCGCGTGAAGGTTTTGCCGCGGCCGCAGGTTGTGGAGGCGCGGCCGGTGGAGGCGGCGCAGCGGCCGTTGGAGACGCTACCGCCGCGGCTGGTGGTGCCTTTTCGGCAACCGGTTTTGGAGGTTCTGGCGGGGGAGCGGCGGGGACAGGGGAAGCGGGCACCGGGGCAGCGGATTCAGCGGCCGCTGGTACGGAGCTTGGTTCTGCCGGAGCTTCGGCGGCTGGCGCCGGCGTGGGAGCGACCGCGGGCGAAGGCTGCTCCGTTACCTCCGCAACGGGTTCAGGCTCTGCAGTAGGATTCTCGGTCGCTTGCGTCTCTGCGGCACCGGTTTCAGCGGGAATGACGTCGGCGATGACCGCTTCGATCGCTTCAACAGCTTCCGCCACGGACTCTTCGGTTGCTTGATCGTCAGCGACCGCCGCGGCAGCGTCTTCGGGGGTAACGCCTTTGCTAGTCGAAAGCGCAGCTTGCAAGCGTTCGACAAGTGCGGCGTAATCGTTGTCGCCTTCGCCCTGGCCGGACTCGAGCATGCCGAGGATTTCACGGATCGCGTCGACCATCTCCAGCAGCACGCTTGCGGTGTCGCTGGTGAGGCGGAATTCGCCATCACGGAGTGGGACGAGGAGATTCTCTCCAACGTGCGCGACTCGCTCGAGCGTCGGCAACGCGAGGAATCCGGACGTCCCTTTGATCGTATGGACGGTGCGAAAGATACTGGCCAAGCGATCGCGATCGTCTGGCGCATCTTCGAGCGCAAGCAGATCGTCATCCAACCGGTCCAGGCTTTCGTAGCTCTCAACCAAAAACTCGTTGATAATCTCGTCGAACCCGTCCACACAAATTCTCCGCACGTGGTTTGAATTCACAACCAATCGGAGAAGATGACCTTGTTAGCAAGGTTTGCGCAATCGCCCCCGATCCACTGGGTGTCATCGAAGGGGGCAAAGCGAGCTTGCCTTTTGATTTCGCTTTTTTTACAGACGAAATCAATTCGGGTGTGCTTGTGGCGGTTGGGCCGGTTGTGCGGCGGTGATGCCGTTGCAACCGTTACGAATCGTTGTCTTCAGGGGCGACGACAGCGATATTTGATGACAGTTGGTCGACTAATTTTTCTTCCAAGCCGTCTTCTTGAAGACGACTTTTGCGCAATTTGGATGCGCTGGTGTCATCGGGAAGCTGCCCGAGGTGACAAATCGGTTCGCCGGGGCTGACCGCGGGCAGTGTATTCATGCCGATCACCACCGCATCGAAGGGACTGGCGATCGTGGTTTGCACGTGTCCGAACAGGTCATAGATCGTTGCGACCGGTTGTTCGCGTTCGACCAGTTCTCCTGGCAGGATATGGAATTGCATGAAGCCGCCTTTGTTCGCCCGCAACCATTTGCTTTGCTCGACGATCACTTGGTATCGCGGACGCTCGATTTCGCCAGGCAGCATGTCGAGTTCGCGGAGCACATTGTAAATTCCGCGGACGGCCGATTCGACGATTCCGGGTTCGACTTTGGAGACCTCGCCGCCTTCCATGACGACGGTGGGGCAACCGCTCGCAGTTGCTTCGCTACGAAGTGCACCGGCGGGACCGATGCCATCCATGATTACTTCACAGCCAAAAGCCATCGCCAATCGTTTTACACCGGGATTGGTCAGGTCGCCGCGGACGTTGGGATAATTTGTCCGCCGTACCGAGGCGGTGTGAAGGTCGATACCGAAGTCGCATCGCGAAACGAGTTCATCAAATACTCGGTACGCCATGCGGCTGGCCAACGAACCTGTCGGTGTTCCCGGGAACGATCGGTTCAGGTCGCGTCGATCGGGGAGATACCGTTCGTGGCGTTCGAATCCAAGCATGTTCAACACCGGTACCAGTACCAGTGTGCCACGATCGATTTCGAATGTCGGGTCGATCAAGAGTTGCTGGATCGCACCTGTGCCATTGATCTCGTCGCCATGAAGGGCGCCTGTCACGAAGACGGTCGGCCCTTCTTTTAGACCGCGACGGACATGCATTGGAATCCGTACGGCTGCACCGGTCCGGCGTTCGCCGACTTTAAATTTCAGGTCTAAGCGTTGGCCGGGTTCAATTCGTTGTCCTTGCCAGACATCAATTGGCGGTGCTTTCTTCTTACTCAACGGCGGGGATTCTCCAGAACTCTAGTCGGCCGACTTAGAGGACTCGTGAACGTGATCGTGGACGATGTTGGCGACGGGAAGTTCGGGGAGTTCTTGAATGGGCGGTCGACGTTGGCGACGTACCGTTTTGGGAACCAGATGCCGAAGCGTTTCGAGTTTGCCAAAACATAGCAGACGATCACCGGCTTCAAGGGTGCGATCGATTCGTGGGTTCGGGACAACCGTCGCGTCACGATAAAGCGTCAAGATATTGATGTTTTTATCGAGCAGGCCGGAACTGCCGATCGTTTTCCCAACCAAGTCGGCGCCTTCGGGAATATTGATCTCGGTCACTCCCCAGCCGCGGCTGACGGTTAAACGCTGACGCAGGTCGAGTTCTGGGAAATCGACGTGCGCGGCGATGTGATCGATGATCGCGCCGGCGACATCCAACTGCGTACAGCGTTCGATGCCTTCGAGTCCCGGTGAGGAGTTGATCTCCATAATCTGCGGACCTTCATGGCCTTCGAGCATGTCAACGCCGGCGACACGCAGTCCCATGATTTGGGCGGCACGCAGCGCGGTATCACGTTGTTCGTCCGACAACTCGACCGTCTCGGTTTTGCCGCCACGGTGGACGTTGCTGCGGAACTCTTGTCCTTGTGCGACGCGTCGCATTGCCGCGACGACTTGGTCGCCAACGACGAACGCGCGGATGTCGCGGCCTTTACTCTCGGCGACGAACTTTTGAATCAGCACGTTCTGGTTTTGACTTTGCAGTAGCTCGACGATTGCTTCGGCGGACTTGATCGTCTCGGCAAGCAGGACGCCGATGCCTTGTGTGCCTTCAAGCAACTTGATGATCACGGGAGCCCCGCCGACGCGTTCGATCGCTGGCAACACGTCGCGTTTATCACGGACGAACGTGGTGCGTGGGATACCGATTTGGTGGCGGCTGAGGATTTGAAGGCTACGAAGCTTGTCACGCGAGTTGACGATTCCCGATGACGAGTTCGTCGAGAACACGTTCATCTGTTCGAACTGCCGGACGACGGCGGTCCCGTAATAGGTAATCGATGCGCCAATTCGCGGAAGAATCGCGTCATATTCGCTGAGGTGTTTGCGGCGGAAATAAAGATCCGGTGCGCCGCGATCAAGGTCGATCGCGAACTTCAGCGTGTTGAGAATCTTGATCTTGTGTCCGCGTTGCTCGCCGGCTTCTCGAAGGCGTCGTGTGCTGTAGCAATTGGGACTGCAGGAAAGGATGCCGAGTTTCATTTTGTAGATTTACGATTTACGTTTTTTTTTCTTTGGTACGCCACCCAAATACGATTGGCCTGGGTCGATCAAAAAGCGTCGACGAAAGGCTTCGCGGCCGAGCAACATCCGGAATCCCATTTGATTTCGGTCGGCCAACGTCAATTCGATCTCGATCCGCTGACCAAGCAAGGTGATCGGGGTCTTGATCACCGGTCGTATCGCCGCTTGTCCGCTGGATGACCGGATGGATCGCATGTCGACTACCGGCGCACTGCATTGAATCGTCCAGTCGTCATTGCGTTGGACGGGGTTGACTTTGAAACGGACGTATTGGACGCCATCGTTGTCGAAGGTTTCAACGTCAAATGCGTGAAGGGATGATGAGCGTGCACCAGTGTCTATTTTGGCTTTGACAAATTTGATCCCGAGTTCAGGAAGAGACAACCATTCACGCCATCCGATAGTTGGCAGTTGATCGCTCACTGTCATGGATACGTTTCTATTGCGTCGGGGATCGAATCGGTTTTCTGGTCACGATTGGAACGGGCACAGGGATTTCGACCAAGGGGGCCAATGCCCAAAACCAATGGGGCCAGTGCTTAAAAGTGCAGTTCCGCCCCAAAGTGTACGCCGTGAGCAAGGTAATCTGATTGTACCCAAAGAACCTGCGGCCTGAGCGCACCTGTCAGCGGATTCGCTTCCACCGGGATCAAACCTGGATTCAAATCTCGATCAATCTGTTCCGAGGCACGCACCACGTTGGGAAGATAAAGCACCGAATAGCCGATGCTGGCGTGCAACCGATCCGTTAGGCGATACCCAAATCGCAGCCCTAGTTCGGGCATCATCATGAATTCGTCACGTTGAAACGAACCACTGTTCGACCGCACCGCATACAGTCCGCCGGCAAACTGATCGGTTGCGCCCGATTGCGTGCGAGTCGTGCTGCCGGAGATGTCGAGCGTTTGTTCATTGTTGCCAAGTGCTACCCGCATGGTGGATTCTAGCCACGCGCGGTGCAGCAAAATGCGGTGGATGAAGCCGAGTTGCAAACCTTGAAACTGGTTCTTAGTACGGAAAGAATCCGACCGGGTGTACGATGCCGATGGCACGCTGGCCAATGAGTTTTCGCTATCGGTGATTTGTAAACTGTCGCTCAAACGCAAGTTGCGATAGCCGATGATCCAGTCCGTATGATCGCGTTCGCCGCATTGCGTACACCCTGCACCGTGGCTGCACAACGCAATCCGAGCATTGATTAAATACGAGCGAAGCTTGGATGACGAATCCACGCGGACGTCACCACCAACGAGATTCGGATAAGAAATCAATAACGCGTCTTCATTCCCGTTGGTGATGTCAAAGTACGGACGACCCAAGATCACGTCACCACCGCTGGATCCGCGATAGCGATCGTTCTCCTCGGACAATTGAAAGAACTCTGCTTCGATCGACGCGCTTTGCTGGGGAGTGATCCACAACCCGCCACCAAACAAGAATCCACCCGTTGTGCCGCCGTTCAATTCGCCGCCGCCGAACAGAACGCTCGTCGAGCCGTTGCCGAGCACGCCGGCGTCGGACTGCGCCGTTCCCGTCGGGCTGGTTGTGACCAAGACGGGTGAGTCCATCCCAGAGACGTCCCAAAGCAGGTATTCGCCACGAAGATACAGCCGCGTGTCGATCTGGCTTCGCAGTCGCGGAAACATCGGATCGAAACCACCGAAGGTGTTGTAGACCGGGCCGCCTTGGACGATCGGGGATCCGACAACGGGTGAAGCGATCGTCGCTGGCGCGTTGAGCTGTGGGGGAACCGCCGCGATTTGATAGCTAGGCCCACCAAGCAATGACTCGCCGATCTGACGGACTCCGGAAAAAAGTCCCCCCGATCCGGCTGCTGATTCATACGCGGGTGATACCATTTGATAGGGATCGATTGCCGCAGCTGGCTGGGGAGCCAACCCTAGGCAGCTCGCAAGTGCAGCCAACAGGATGTTTGTGACGATGCAGCACACCGTCCACACTCTGGCGGGGCGATTGTTCTCGGTGCAGCCTTTCCGGCCCAGTTTTCGTGCCGTTTTGCCGAACAATGGATTGGCATTGAAAGGCCAAATGGTCGCAAGGGAGGCTGCAATTTGGCCTTTTAGACTGGTCTTTGAGCGTGAATCCACAAAAATAACCGTGAACGCTGATTTTTGATTCAAGATCTCGGCAATCGCTGCCGAGCCGCAAGGAAACTGCGATAATTCGCCTTCCCGCGTCAAGACGAAAGTCAGCTAGTGCCCGATCGACCGAAACGGGTAATGATTGGGCCGCCCGCCTTTCCGTTCCCACCTGCAATCAATACCGAACCAAGGATCAAACCATGCGTGCAATGGCTTATGTTGCTGCCCTGCTTGCTGCCGCCGCCATCATGTTCTTCATCGTGAATGCACCCGAGCAGCCAGATGCTCCCGAGTCGGCTGTCGCATCGTCGGTCGCGCCGGAATCGGATGTCGAAGGTGCCGAAGTGACCGCGACGTCATTGACGCTGAACGTGCCAGACATGCACTGCCCGTTCGCGTGCTATCCAAACGTCAAAAAGACATTGGAAAGCCGCGAAGATGTTGTCAGTGTTGAGCTGGTCCCGCAAAAGGAAGAAGGCGTCATCGACACGCCGCAAGTCGTCGTCAAATACAAAGACGGCTTCGTTGTCGATCAGGCGATCGCGCAACTCGGCAAAGCTGGCTTTGGCGGTTCGACCGTCGTTCAATAAGCACTCTTCGCTAGCGATCCGTTGTTGACGACGTTGGATTCTTTGAGCAGACAAATGGATAAACGTCGTCTGGATAATATTCGTCCGTTCCAGCCCGACGCAATCTTGCTAGTTGGGCATGGGACTCGCGATCCCAACGGCACGACGCAGTTTTTCGAGCTCGTCGAAATCCTGCGCCAACGCATCGCCCCGGTCGATCTCGAAGGCTGCTTGTTGGAGTTCCAGCATCCGACGATTGAAGAAGGCTGGGAACGGTTGGTCCAGCGAGGCGCGAAAGCAATCTGCATCGCGCCGCTTCTGTTGTTTGCCGCCGGTCACGCGCGAAACGATATTCCAGAGATCGTTGATCGATGCGCGGCGAAGACACCGGGTGTTGCCCACCAGCAGTGTGGCCCACTTTCACGCTGTCCCCAGGTGATTGATGTTCTGCGCCAGCGGATCGAATCGGTTGCCGGTGATTCGTCGCCAGATGATTCAACCGCGCTGGTGATGGTCGGACGCGGCAGCTATGACGTTTGCGCGACGGCGGACATGCGTGTCTTGTCAGAGATCGTTGCCTTTCATGCCGGGTATGCGAATCGGGCGGTCGGGTTTTACGCGATGGCCGAGCCCCGCTTGCCAGGGATTCTCGATCAAGTCGCCAGTGATCCGAAAATCAAACGGGTCATCGTCCAGCCACACCTGCTCTTTCAAGGCCGGCTGTACGATTCGATTGGCCAGTTGGTCGACGACGCCAGGCAGCGGCATCCGGGCGTTGAGTTCCGTCTGGGGGACTATCTCGGGCCAACCGAACAGATCGCCGGTGCGATCGCGTTTCGAGCGCTGTCGTAGCAGCGATTGGTCGCTGGTCCTCGCTCGTCCGCCCGCAAGTTCCGTTCAGCGGACTGTGGAAAAGCTTGGCGAATCTTTTGCCCTTCCGGTGAACTTCTGAATTCTTCGTGCGGTCTGCATCTCGGGTTGGTGTCACTTGGCACTCGTCAGCCCTTCCGTTGCGGTTTATGATCTTCGCTGCCGGAACACCTTAATTTGTTGCCAAACTCCGTTTTTTGCCATGTCGACTGCTACCGAACAACAAACTGCCGATCCTTATTTCCAAGAACTGTTCGCCGAACGCATCGGCGGATCGCAGTACGGCAAAAGCACCGAAATTTACAAGTTTGAAAAGATCAAACGGGCCAAACGCAAAGCGTTGGAAACCTATCCCGATCGCCAGTTGCTGGACTTTGGGATTGGCGAAAACGACGCGATGGCAGACGAATCGGTGCGTCAGACGATGGCTGCCGAAGTCAACAAGCCAGAAAATCGCGGCTACGCCGACAATGGCGTGATCGAGTACAGGCAAGCAGCCGCTCGCTTTATGAAGCGTCATTTCGACGTGACCTTGGACCCCGCGACGCAAATCAATCACTGCATCGGCAGCAAGCCTGCCTATGCGATGTTGCCGGCCGTGTTCATCAATCCGGGCGACGTGACGATGATGACGGTGCCGGGATACCCCGTCGCTGGCACCCACACGCGATACTACGGCGGCGACGTTTTCCGCCTGCCGTTGCTGGCCGAAAATAACTTTCTGCCAGATCTGGATAGCATCCCGGACGACATCTATCGTCGCACCAAGTTGATGGTGTTGAACTACCCGAACTCGCCCACCGGCCGTCTGGCACCGCCAGAGTTCTTTGAAAAGGTGGTTGCCTTGGCAAAGGAAAAGCAGTTTGTCGTCGTGCATGACGCGGCGCACATCCTGTTGACCTTCGACGGCAAGCCACGCAGTTTCCTGGAAACCCCTGGCGCGATGGATGTTGGTGTCGAAGTTCACTCGATGAGCAAAGGCTATGACATGATCGGATGGCGAATGGGTTTCGTCGCCGGTCACGAACGGATCGTATCGGCTTTCGCGGACGTCAAAGACAACAGTGACAGCGGTCAATTCATCGCCACGCAAAAGGCAGCCGCAGCGGCCTTGGACGACGATTCGATTCCACAGCGGATCAATGCCAAGTACCGTCGCCGGATGGAAAAGCTGGTCGCTGTGCTGAAGGAATGTGGCTTCCAGTGTGAGATGCCTGGCGGGACGTACTTCCTGTACTCGCCATCGCCGAAGGGCGCGAACGGTGAAACGTTTGCCAAGGCCGAAGACGCGACGCGATTCTTGATCGAACAACTCGGGATCGTCACGGTGCCATGGGACGACGCCGGTTCGTTCTTGCGTTTCAGCGTCACCTATGTGGCTGCGACCGAAGCCGACGAAGACGCGTTGATGGCGGAAACTAAACGCCGTCTTCAGGATGCCCAGTTGGTGTTCTAAACGCTGCGAATGTCCAGGCCCAATCCGGACCTGGAAAGCTCGCAGCGAAGCTGTGATTGACAGCGGGGCAGACGGCAGCAGCCGAATGCCCCCGTCGTTGTGAATAACGGCCAGATTTGGTATCTTAGCGGATTCTCGCTGAGCCCGGAAAACACGGGTTTTTAGCGGCTTTTCACCCTTCCGCTAGGACACCAAGTGGCAGACGAAAACGACGAAAACTCGCAGGAAGATGAGAACGGCTCCGGCGGCCCCCCACAGCCTGAAAACGACGGCAGTGATGACCCGCACGCTGGGGGTGAAGGTGCCCTTCGCCTGATCGATTTGCCGATCGAGGACGAACTGCGTGAAAGCTATTTGACGTACGCGATGAGCGTCATCGTCAGCCGTGCGTTGCCCGATGTCCGGGACGGTTTGAAGCCCAGTCAGCGACGGATCCTCGTCGCGATGAACGACCTGAACTTGGGCCCCGGCAGCAAGCGTGTCAAATGCGCAAAGATCTCCGGTGACACCTCGGGTAACTATCACCCTCACGGTGAATCGGTCATCTATCCAACCCTGGTCCGGATGGCCCAGGAATGGAACATGCGGTCGCTGCTGATCGACAAGCAGGGGAACTTCGGTTCGATCGCCGGTCTGCCTCCGGCGGCGATGCGGTACACCGAAGCCCGCTTGTCCGCCACCTCCGCGGCGATGCTGGACGATCTCAAGCTGGATACGGTCGACTACGTTCCGACCTATGACGAAGCGCGTACCGAACCCACCGTTCTGCCCAGCAAGTTCCCCAACCTGCTGATCAACGGTTCTGGCGGTATCGCGGTCGGTATGGCGACAAGCATTCCGCCGCACAATCCGACCGAGATCTGTGACGCGTTGATCAAGCTGATCGACGAACCGGATACCAGCATCGACGAGTTGTGTGAAATCGTTCCCGGTCCGGACTTCCCAACCGGCGGCATTATCTGCGGTCGCGCTGGCATTCGTCGCGGTTACAAAACCGGCCGCAGCACTGTCGTCGTCCGCGCGAAGTGTCATATCGAGGAAATGAAAGGTGCGCGACATCGCATCATCGTTTCCGAAATCCCGTACCAGCAGTACCGTGACCGCGTCGTCGAAAAAATCGCTTCACTGGTCAACGGCGATCGCATCAAAGGCATCTCCGGAATCCGCGACGAATCGGATTTGAAAGAACCCGTTCGCTTGGTGATCGAGCTGAAGCGAAACGAGGATCCCGATGTCATCCTGAATCAGCTGTATCAATTCTCGCCCCTGCAAGACACGTTCTCGTTGATCTTCTTGGCGCTTGTCGATGGCAAGCCACGAGAGTTGACGCTGAAAGAAATGTTGATGGAATTCTTGCGGCACCGCGTGACCGTGATCCGTCGACGAACTCAGTTCTTGTTGGCCAAGGCACGTCGCCGCAAGCACACCGTCGAAGGGTTGCTGCTGGCGCTGGCGAACATCGACGAAATCATCCAGACGATTCGCAGCAGCCGCACACAAGCGGAAGCGAAAGAGCGTTTGATGGGAATCGAATGCCCCGCGTCGATGATGCACCGGGCGCTTGGTGATGACGGATTCAAGCAGTTCCAAATGGAACGCGGCGAGTCCGATACCTACGCACTGACCAGCGTTCAGACCGACGAAATCCTGAAGATGCGTTTGGGACAGCTCGTCAACCTGGAGCAAGAAAAGCTGACCGGCGAGCACAAGCAGTTGCTCGAAGAGATCGCCGACTACCTTGATATCTTGGGCAGCCAAGCTCGTGTTTATGGCATCATCAAAGATGACCTCGAAGAGATGAAGCGACGCTTCGGCTCGCCGCGTCGAACGCAGATCAGCAACGAAGAGCTCGGCAACTTCGACCTTGAGGACTTGATCACCGAAGAGACGATGGTCGTTTCGATCAGTCACGAAGGTTACATCAAACGAACTCCGTCCAGCGTTTACAACACGCAAAAACGCGGCGGCAAAGGTCTCAAAGGCGCCAAGACGGGCAGTGAAGATCCGATCGAACACCTGTTCGTTGCCAGCACCCACGCGTACCTGCTGTTCTTGACCACGACCGGGAAAGTCCGCTGGCAAAAGGTCTATGACCTGCCGCAGCTTCCGCGTGATGCCAAGGGCCGCGCGATCGTGAACCTGTTGGCGCTCGAAGAGGGCGAAAAGATTGCGTCATGCTTGGCCGTTCGTGACTTTAACCAAGAAGGTTACTATGTCGTGATGGCCACGCGTGATGGCTTGGTCAAGAAGACGCCACTGGAGCAATACAGCCGACCGAAGCGTGGCGGTATCATCGCGATCAAGCTGCGTGAAGACGACGAATTGGTTTCTGCAGCCGTCATCGGGCCTGGCGACGAAGTCATCTTGGTGACCTCCGGCGGGATGGCGATTCGATTCCGCGAAACCGATGCACGTCCGATGGGCCGAAACACCTCGGGCGTCAAAGGCATCTCGCTGGTCGGTGATGACAAAGTCGTCGGTATGGTGGTCGCCGAGCCCGAAGCGACGCTGTTGACCGTTTGCGAGAACGGCTACGGCAAGCGAACGCCATTCGGTCCCAACGCCGTTGATGAAGACGGCGGATCCGACTCCGATTCGGACGCAGATGGTGGATCGGAAGGCGGCTCAGACAGTAGTTCGTCGTCTGCCCGTTACCGGACGCAGAAGCGTGGCGGCAAAGGCTTGCGTGACATCAAGACCAGCGAGCGGAACGGCAAGGTCATCGCGATCGCACGTGTCGACAATCAGGACGAGATCTTCTTGATGACCGGCAAAGGCAAGATCCAGCGAATTGCCGCGAAGGACATCAACGTCATCGGGCGTAACACGCAAGGTGTTCGCATCATGAACGTTGATGGTGACGACTCGCTGATCGCTGCTGTGCGTATCCCGCCAGAAGACGACACGGAAGAAGGTGATTCGGCCGAAGGCGAGCCTGCCGCGATCGTAGACGCCAGTGCTGCGGCCACAGAGGCTGGTGGTGATGCCGAGGTTGATTCGCCAGACGCAACCGATATCGCTGCGGAAGAAAACGAAACCGAAGGCGACGACGATAGCGAAGCGTAATCGTTTTGCCTTTGTTGAAAACGCAAACACGGCCTCGAGGCAATCGCTTCGGGGCCGTGTTTTTTTGTGTCAGCAAGCTGCTACGGCGAGAGCGATTCGAGCCCGCAACGCATGACGTGATCGTTGGCAATTAACCACTGGTTTTTGTTCATGCGTTTGGCAAGGATTTGCCAATAGGATCGGTCTGCGGCCATCAACTGTGCGAGCGATGAAGAGGTGTCTTCATCAATGCGGGCACGGTTCGACAAGATCAATTGGATGCGCGCAATCTGTTCGGTATCCAAGTCGTGTCGTGAAAGCGAGGCACGCAGCAGCGGTACGGCGCTGCTGCCGAAGCTGGTTAATTCGCGAACCGCAGCGCGGCGATGCGAGCTCTTGGAGGACCGTAGTTGCGTCACAAGTTCATCGACATGTTCCCGCGAAACGGTTGTCAATCGATGGGTGTTGTCACGCAAGTACGTTTCCGTTTCCCGTGTCAGCTCGATCAAGCTGCGGCCCTGTAGCAAGCGGCTTAGCAACGATTCCAAGTGCACGTTGAATCCGTCTTCGTCCTGGCCAACGATGTGCAACAGCGTTGTGCCTTGGCAAGACTCGTTCAAGTCGCTTGGGGTGCTAGTCAATCGACGCGTGCGAAATTGAATCGAGCCATTTGGCAATTGAATAAGTTCGCCTTGCTCACCGGTCGCAAGGATCGTGGATTCGATTCGTAACGCACCGCCATATTCAGCGGTCAAGCGAATGTCTTGGTAGCTGTCGTGGAAGCTGTAATAGACGGCCGGTATCCCGGAAGATGCGGAGACGGAGATGGTCTCCTGAAAGCGTTCGCACTGATGCTCCTCGGAGCCTTTGCGATAACGCATTGGGTCAATCTCCAACCTGCCTTGCATCAAACGGAACCGAATGGGCCCCCCTTCACAAAAAACGCCAGCCGGTAAGGGCTGGCATTGTCGGCATGGTTGGTGATCTTTCTTGCTGTGTCCGCAGCCGGTCAAGCAAGGTGGGGAAAGACTTTCATCGGAAGTCGACTCGTCTGCAAGAGTCGACGGGATGTGCATCGCCATCAGTATGGTCAATGCAATTAGGTGAGAGAACCTCATTGCGTCACCACTCCCTTTCCGCGACGCCTAATGCGCGCGGAATAAGCACTTCTATGCGGCCAAAATCAATCGTTTTTGGGGCTGACTTCAGTGTCCGATAGATGATTATCGGGATCGGTGACAGGGCAATCCAATGATTCTGTTAGCGATGTGTTTAGGTTACGTGCCTAGGGTTCCTTCGTTTCCCTAATTCACGCCTAAAGCAGCTGAGGGCCATGCGTGAATCACGCATGGCCAATTGGACACTCTGTAAACCTGTCTGTCGCTTGACGGACATCGAGTGGTTGAATCGACCGATTAGCGAGGGGCTGACGGCGATGGTGGATTATTCACCGACTGATGTGGTGACGTCGAATCCGAGGTCGCGAATCATTTGGTAATCTTCTTCGGGGGCCTGGCCTTTGGTGGTCAGGTAATCGCCGACGAAGACACTGTTAGCGACATACAGTCCCAGCGGTTGCAGCGAGCGGAGATGCAATTCACGTCCACCGGCGATTCGCAGTTCGCGGCTTGGGTTGACGAATCGGAACATCGCCAAGGCTCGCAAGCAGTCTTGTGGCGAAAGATCTTCTTTGCCTTCGAGTGGCGTGCCGTCGATCGAGTTCAAGAAGTTAAGCGGGATCGATTGAACGCCGAGGTCTTTCAGGTCGAACGCCATCGCGACGATATCGTCAAGCTGTTCGCCCATTCCGATGATTCCGCCGCTGCACATCTCCATGCCTGCGTCACGAACATGACGAAGCGTATCGACCCGATCGGCGTAGGTGTGAGTCGTGCAGATTTTGCCGTAGTACTCTTCCCCGGTATTCAAGTTGTGGTTCACGCGGTCGACGCCACACGCTTTCAAGCGGTCTGCTTGTTCGCGTGATAGCAGTCCCAGGCAGGCGCAGATATCCAGGCCGTATTGCTTTTTAATTTCTGGAACGATTTCTTCGACCGCTTTCATTTCGCGCTCATTTGGGCCACGAGCGGAGATCACGAGGCAGTACGTCTTGGCGCCCTGCTCCGCCGCAATTTTGGCCGCATCCATCAGCTTGTCGCGTTTCAGGATGTTGTACTTTGGAATCTCGGCGTCAGAGACCTTCGACTGGCTACAGTAGTGGCAGTCTTCTGGGCAAAGGCCACTTTTGGCGTTCATCAAAAAGTAGAGCTGAACCGTTTTGCCGAAGTGCTTGCGACGCAAACGCGAAGCCGCGTTGACGAGGCTAAGGATTTCCTCATCACTTGATTCGAGAATTTGACGTGCTTCTTCCCGGCTCAGCTCGCCGCCGCCTAGGACGCGATCGGCCCAAACCTCAAAACGGTTCGAAGCTTGTTCTGTCGTGGTGTCGGTGGAGGGGCTCAGGTCAGTCGCCATGATTGCTTTCTCGGGGCCTGCTTGTACCGAAAAGGAGGGTCTGTGAATACAGACAGTAAATTCTGACAGTGGATAACCGGTCAACCAACATGTTCTTCTCCGAAGGCGAACTCGGCAAGGCGGAGCAGCCTGAATCACGCTATTGGGGCCGTAAAAATGAGTCGATTCGGGAGTGATGCTGTTGCCGGCCGATCAGACCGCTAAAACAATGGTGTTGCCTCGGGGTCGCTTTGACTTCGGGGTGTTTCCCAATCGCCCGTCTGAATCAATTCTGGACCGCTCTTGCTGTACTACTTCATCCGTCTTGGTGCACTCGCCGAAATCCGCGTCGCGTCAGCGTTATTGCCTCTGCGTCGTGCGGATCGTGTCGTAGTGCGAACCCCGCGTGGGATCGAGATCGGCGAAGTTAGCGCGCCATGTCCCGCGGAAACTCAGGCCCGCCTTGGCGAGGTCGTCTGCCGGATCGTGCGGCCAACCACCGAATCGGACGAAATTTTGGTGCGGCGACTGGAGAAGTATCGCGGTGAAGCGGTGGATGCCTGTCGCCAGCAGTTGTCAGCGGCGGGAAGTCGATCGGTTCTGCTTGACGTCGATCAGATGTTCGACGGCGGCACGATCGTGATGCAGTTTTTGGGCGAGGTCGACGAAATCGCCGACAGCATTGCCAAAGAGATCACGGAGCAGTACGAGAACGTGGTCAAAACCAACCACTTGTCGGAGCTGCTTAGCGAGGGCTGTGGGCCGGGGTGTGGCACCGGCGATGGATGCGGCACCACCGGAGGTTGTGGCACCGCATGTTCAAGTTGCAGTCACTGCGGCTAAGTCACCGGTTGGTGACTTAGGGTCGCTGACGGACTACAGGATATCCAGTAGTTCAACTTCGAAGACGAGGACTTCGTTCGGGCCGATCGCACCGGAGCTTCCGCGTTCGCCGTAGGCCAGCTCGGAAGGGATGTAAAGCATCCATTTGTCGCCGACTTTCATCTTCTGCAAAGCCATTTGCCAGCCTTTGATGACACCACCGACCATGAATTCGGCTGGTTCGCCACGTTCGACGCTGCTGTCAAACGTTTCGCCGTTGATCAGTTTGCCGGTGTAGTGAACACGAACGGTGTCCGAAGGCGATGGCGAGGCGCCGCTACCTTCCTTCAAAACTTTGTACTGCAAACCGCCAGTCAGCGGTTTGACGCCTTCTTTCGATGCGTTTTCTTTCAGCCAAGCGTCGCCTTTCGCTTTGTTTTCAGCGGCGGCTTTCTTGATCTCGGCCAGCATTTCTTGGTGGCGGTTGTTGAGCAGGTTTTGCAGTGCCGATTGGACTTCGACCAACTGTTCGCGTGTCAGTTGCATGTCGCGACCGGCCAGCGAATCGCCGACACCGATCGTGAACGAAGCGGCATCAAAGTCGTCTGCTTTCAAGCCTTGCTGAAGCATTTGTTGTCCCATTGAAAGGCCCAGGAAGTAGCCGATCTTTTGGTTGGGAGCGTCACCGACTTTCGGTGCATCTGCGGTGGCATTGTCTTGTGCGTTAGTCATCATCGTCATCATGGAAGCTGCGACGAGAACCATCAGCAACGTTGCATAGGATCTATCCTCGGTTCGTCGTCAGGGATGTCGCCCGATTAGTTTGGGGCATCACTCGACGAGGGAAATGGTGGGGCAGCCGAATGGGAATGCGGGGGGCAGGTTTGGCAGGGAGAACGCATGGACTACAGGCGTTCGGTCCACAAGCGTTCGGCGACCGAAACGGCGTTCAAGGTGAGACGCTCTGTGGGGAATGATACCAGCTATCCACCGAGTTGCACCATGGCGTGCACGGACACGGACATGAGCGAGGGAAATTGGTCGAATCGGCCAATCGGGGCACCTCAATCTTTGTTCGCGAGAATTTCGATTTTCTTCGCCTTCCTCGCTGATTCGCCCCCCGAAAGGTTCACTAACGTGCCGCCGCGGCCTGCTGCCGCTTCACGAAATCCGGCCAGACTTCGTCGCGAAATTTGGTCTGCCCCAGTTGCAGCGTTTCGTTCACATTCAGATTGCCTTCCAGGATGTGCGCCGAATTAAGCGCATAAAATCCAGGCACGCTGCTCACGACCGGTGGCAAGGTTGTGCTGTAGTCGATCGTGGACAAGGCGGCAACATACTTCGCTCGTGCAACTTTGCAGTCGAGCACGTTGTCGCGTGAAAAGTGGTCGTACATCTTTTCAAGCGTTTGCAGACACCGTTCCTGGTACTGCTCGTCAGGTTCATTCAGGTCCGGATGGTCGTCCGTCATGTACTTGGGCAGGTACACCAAGTGATTGCCGCCAAGTTCTTTGTCGGGATCAACAATCGTCGACATTTCGATGATGCCCGTCAGCGGAACCCACGTGTCGGTGATGTTCGTGACGTAGTACTGGCTGATCGGCTTTTTCAGCAGCAGCGATGCACAGATCACGCCGAGGTACGTGATCGATTCGTGTTGTCGCTTTTCCGTTTCACTTAACTCATCGCACTGCTTCGCGATCAGCGGGGAAGCAATCGTCGAGACCACTGCGTCATACGTTTCCGTGGTGCCGTTTTGGTATTCGACTTGCAACTGTTTTGTGGAGCCTTCGGTCTGTTTGACCGACCGAACCGCGTGGCTAGCCAACAGTCGTGTGCCACGCGATTCTAAATCGTGCGTCCACGTATCAATGACGCGGGCATAGCCGCCAGGGACATAGCCGAACATCTCTTTCTTTGCGCCGCTACGTCTGGCTTTGTACATTCGCTGGGTATGGGCCCAGATAAACGCCGCGGACGTTTTCTTGTATGCGTCGCCAAGCTTGGCTTTCAGCAGCGGCAGCCAAACTTTTTCGAACGCGCCTTTACCGGACCAGCGACGCAGCCACGTTTCTACTGACTGTCGTTCCATCGAGCGGAAGTCGCGAATTTTTGACGCCAGAAAAATCGTGCCGCCCAAGCGAACCCGCTGAATCAAATTGAGTGGCGGGAACTTGAGGAACTCCAGCGTGTTGCTCATCGAAAGCAATCGCCCGTCGGCATAGAAGCCTGTCCGGGTTTCGACCCAGCGGATCTCCTGCTCAAGATTCAGCTCGCGAAGTTTCTCGCGCAGTACAGAGTCACTTAGCAGCGTGACGTGATAGAAACGGTCCCAGGTGACATCACCGAGTTGCCATGCGCTCGTCAACCCGCCGAAGCTTGGTGCCGCTTCGGCGATGGTAACGTCTTGGCCTTGTTCGAGAAGTTTATCGGCGACTTGGAGTCCCATGACACCGGCGCCGATGACCAGCCAGCGTCGTTTGGGCACGGAGGTCTGCGAAGTTGCCTTATCGACCACTACTTGCCTCGAGTGCGATGGCGCACGAGCAGTTTCAGCGTCAGCCAGATCGTCTTGAACACTTGCATCTTGCTGGCGCCACCTTTGCGGTCGTATCGCAATCGCAGTGGGGCTTCGCCGAACAGCACGCCTTGCTTGCGGAGTTTCAACAGGATATCCGCCATGCAAGAAAAGCCACGCTCACCGACAAACTGGTCGCCGTGATCAGAAAAGCCTTGGCGAATCACCGAGGCGCGATAGGCACGGTAGCCCGATGTGTAGTCACGCACGCCGCGAGTCGGAAACAGCAGCGTGAAAAGGACGCGTGCGCCGACTGACAGAAAGTGCCGTTCGATCGGGACACCGACTGCGATCCCGCCGGATTCGAATCGCGACGCGATCACCACATCGCAGCCTTCGTGAATCATCTGGACCATCCGTTCGATCAACCCAGGTGGGTGCGTATTGTCAGCATCCATGGTGACGATGATGTCACGTTCGCCGGCGCGATCGACGGCTTCGCGAAGTGCATCACGAATGGTTGGTCCGAGGCCTTGGTTGACTTTGTGCTGAACCAAGTGGATTGGCATTTGGAAAGACATTTGCGCCACGATTTGGGCGGTGTTGTCGGTGCTGCCGTCGTCGACGATCACGACCTCGTAGGGAATGTTGTTGTCCGCAAAGGCTTCGCCAACGCGTTCGAGCAACTCGGGCAGGGCTTCTTCTTCGTTGTACGCTGGCAGTGCCAAAATCGCTTTTGCGGGCCGAAAACGCGGGCCTCGCGGCTCACTGCCCGAAAGTGGGCTTTGGGCTTTGGCGGTTGTGTTCGCTAACGTATCCGGCTTCGTGATGATTGGATCGGCCATGGATCGCTTAATTCAATGACTCAGTGCAGCTCTTGGAGTGTTTGGCTCGCAGTGTAGCCCACGCTTTTGGAGAGGCAAGCTGCACCGCTCCGGCAGAATTCTGGAATTAATGCGAAAGCTGTGGCTGTGCGGAGTGTGCCGGTATTGTCGATCGGTCAGGCTGCCGGACCAGTTTGCCGCCGAACCGCGAAATAGCAAACCACTCCAAGGGCAGTCGCGATCGAAACGCCGTTCAGGCAGGTCGCCGCGGCGTACGCAGCCGACCCAAGGTTCAACTTCAGCAACAGACTACGCGTCGACAGCAAATTGAAGAGCGGAAACAGCATCAGCGCACAGACGGCCCAGCGTGTCTTGCCTGGCATCGATTTCCAATACGGTAATTCCACCGCAGCGGCTGCCGTGATCGGGGCGAGCATTAGCATCGCGTCATACGACTGGTGATACAGGCTGGTTAGTGTCGCGAGCAGGATCATCGCTCCGGTAGCGCCGCCAAGCCCGTCGTCTAGTTTGCGGCGGCAGCGGACAACCAGCAACGCCATCGGAACTGCCAAGATCGCAGCCATCACGATCAGGTGAGTCGCTTGACTGGGTTCAGACTGAGTCCATTTGCTGACTGCGGCCAGCAAGTCCAGCCTTGTCCATGACAATACCGGTGACTCGTCCGGCATGTTCATGTGGACTTGCTGGGTCGTCTCGATGTCGCCGAGCACCTTGTTCAGACCGGCAGTCAAGTCGCCGCGCCCTATTTCGCGCAAGCCTTCGTGATAGGCCAACCAGCCGAAAGGAATCGCTGCCAGCACGACGCTGTAAATCGCGCCAATCACGATGGCTTTAACATTGCCACGTGCGAGCAACAAGAATCCGAGTGGCAGGATGTAGGTTGGCTTCGCTGAAACGACTGCCAAAGCGATGGCTGCCCAAAGCGGATGTTTGGGCGCCCAGTGAATCGCCAGCATGCTGGCGAGCACCAATTCGAATGTGAAGTAGCCGTCGAACAACGTGATGTGCCCACCGCGTGAAGCAACAAGGACACACGCAACACAGGCGATCCAATCCACCCGCCATGGCTTGCCGGCGACATCCGCACAGAGCACCGCGATCGCAATGATCAGTCCAACGCAAAAGACGAAGTACAACACCTCGGCCACGTGTAGCGGCATCATCGCGAAAGGCGCATGAAGTAGCAGGATGCCTGGCGAGAAGAACGGGATCTGCCGCGCAACCGGATAGTCATCCGCATAGGCTTGCCCATAGGGGCTGACTCCGCGAAGCAACGCCTTGGTCGGAAAGTAAATCCCGTTGTGAAAATCACACATGCCTTGGGCCGACGGTGTGAACGGCCCGGGGACTTGGTATTGCTTGACCACACGGATCGCGGTCATCGAAACCAATGCGATGAAGACGACGATTGCCACGGCGGCGAGTGGCTTGTTTGACGTCGCCGGTTTCATCGGGCCCTAAACCTCGTGGCCGAGCAGTTGTTTCAAGGCAACGGTCACGTCGGGCTGCCGCATCAATGATTCACCAACCAGGACAGCTTTGACGCCGCCGGTTGCCAAATGCAATAAATCTGCGTGAGTACGAATGCCGCTTTCCCCAACGACCAGGCGGTCACCGGGGATTTTGGGGCACAGGTCCAGCGTGTGCTGCAGCGACGTGACGAACGTTTTCAAGTTCCGGTTGTTGATACCGACCAGTTTGGTGCCGGTGGCCAGCACCGCGTCCAAGTTGTCCGGTTCGTACAACTCGATCAACGTTTGCATGCCAAGTTCGGCGGCTTGGTTGTGCAGCGTGGTCAGTTCGTCGGGTGACAAGCATTCCGCAATCAACAGCACACAATCCGCACCCGCGGCGCGGGCCTGCAGCAATTGATAACGGTCGACGATGAAGTCCTTGCGTAACAGCGGCACATCGACAGCGGCGCGAACTTGTCGCAAGTAGTCGAGTGAACCTTGAAAGAACGGTTCGTCCGTCAACACGCTAATGCATGCCGCACCGCCAGCCACGTAGCCTTTGGCAATCGTGACCGGATCGAAGTCTTCGCGGATCAGGCCAGCAGACGGGCTGGCCCGTTTGACTTCGGCGATCACGTTGATTTGGTCGCCAGCTGCCAACGCGCCATGAAAATCACGGCACGGCGGAAGGCCTTCGAGTTGGCGTTCGAGTTCGTCGCCAGACAGGGCGGCGCGATCACGCTGGATCGTCAGCCGTGTCTTTTCAATGATGTCGTCGAGGATCGTCATCGGTTCTTCGTGGCGATCAGTGTTTGAAGTGACGACGACCGGTCATGATCATCGGGATGCCGTACTTGTCGCAAGCATCAATGACATCGTCATCACGACGCGATCCGCCGGGCTGAATGATCGCGACAATGCCGGCGTCTGCGGCGGCTTCGATCGAATCGGGGAACGGGAAGAACGCGTCCGATGCCAACACGGCACCTTTGGCGCGGTCGCCTGCTTTGTCGATCGCGATTTCAACGCTGTCGACGCGGCTCATCTGACCTGCACCCACGCCGATTAGTGACGTGTCGGCGGCCAGGACGATCGCGTTACTCTTGACGTGGCGAACCATCTCCCATGCGAACGCGATGTCGTCCCACAACGGATCGTCGACTTCGGTGTCGGTTACGGTTTCCCACTGCAGACGTGGGCTGGTCAAGCGATCCGAATCTTGGACCAGCATACCGCCGCTGATGAATCGGCGGCTGATCGCTGGTGGCGGATCGTCCAGGATACCGACTTGCATCAGACGCACGTTTTCACGCCAGCGAGGACGCGTGGTCAGCATGCCGACGGCGCCCGCTTCAAAGTCTGGCGCGACGATCGCTTCGATGAATAGACCCGGTTGGCACAGGATCTCGGCCGTTTCGACGTCGACGGTTTTGTTCAGACCAAGCACCGAACCGAAGGCACTCAGCGGGTCGCCTTCGAGGGCTTTCTTACAAGCGACAGAAAGCTTCGTGTCGGTCGCCGCACCGCAGGGGTTGTTGTGCTTGATCACCGAGACAGCTGGCGACGCCAGGCCGCGGACGATTTCCAAAGCGGAATCGAGATCCAACAAATTGTTGTACGACAATTCCTTGCCGCTGATCTGGCGTGCGGAAACCAGGTTCGCACTGCGGACGGTGGGGTCGGCGTACACGGCAGCGCGTTGGTGCGGGTTTTCGCCGTAACGAAGCTGCGTTTTACGACGCAAGGACAGGTGCATTGCCGAAGGGAATTCGCCGGCGATTTTGTCACCACGCATGTAATCGGCGATCGCGCGATCGTAGGCGGCGGTGTGGTCGAAGGCGTCCGCGGCAAGTTGCTTGCGAAGCTCCGCAGTAGTTCCGCCGGCGTCCAATTGTTCCAGAATTTCGCCGTACTGTTCGGGGCTGGTCGCGACGGCGACGTCTTGGTGGTTCTTGGCGGCGGCACGAACCAAGCTGGGACCGCCGATGTCGATCTGTTCGACGCACTCTTCGAATTTGGCGCCCGGACGCGATGCGGTGGCAGCGAACGGGTACAGGTTCACCACGACCAAATCGAATGGGGTGATGCCGTGCTCTTCGATTGACGCCATATGGTCTTCGCGATCTCGGATCGCCAGGATGCCACCGAAAACCTTGGGGTGCAGCGTCTTGACGCGGCCGTCCAGCATTTCCGGAAATCCCGTGTACTCGGCCACATCGAGAACTTCGATGCCAGATTGTTCCAGGTGTCGGCGAGTTCCGCCGGTGCTGTAAATTTTCACCCCAGCTCGTTGTAATCCGGCTGCGAGGTCGGCGAGGCCTAGTTTGTCGCTAACGCTGATCAGGGCATTGCGAACCGGAGTGACGTTTGACACGGAATACAAATCCACAAAATCGAGGGGGAAAAGCGGCGGTCGGCCGCGGGCTTCGGCGGACAATTCGCCGCTACTAAATCTGAGCCACAATGGATTACGAAGCAAATTAAATTCGCGACACGGCATGCGGTCAACCGGCACGGCGGTTTCAAGGCCCTGCGGGTTTTCATATAACGCACCCGGAAATCGATCCCCACTCTTCACCAAGACTCCGCGACGATGCTAGCTGCCCGAGTAATTCCCTGCCTTGATGTCCACGGCGGCCGTGTTGTCAAAGGGACAAACTTTGTCAATTTGCGTGATGCGGGTGATCCGGTCCAAGTTGCGAGCCGTTACGAAGCCGAGGGGGCCGACGAGCTCGTTTTTTTGGATATTACCGCGAGTCACGAAGAACGGGACATCATTTTGGATGTCGTCCGCCGGACCGCCGATTGCGTCTTTATGCCGCTGACCGTCGGCGGTGGGGTGCGGACGATTGAAGACGTGCGCGATTTGCTGAACGCCGGCTGCGATAAAGTCTCCATCAATTCGGCCGCTTGCAAGGATCCGGAGTTCGTCCGCCGTGCCGCCGATCGCTTCGGCAGCCAGTGCATCGTCGTCAATATCGACCCCAAGCGGGTGATCCGAGACGGCAAAGAATTTTGGGAAGTCCACATCAACGGCGGACGCAAACCCACCGGATTGGAAGCCGTTGAGTGGGCGAAAGAAGTCGAAGCCCTCGGTGCCGGCGAAATCGTGCTGACCAGTATGGATTGCGACGGGACCTGCGACGGATACGACCTGCCAGTCACGTCCGCGGTCAGCGAAGCGGTTTCGATCCCCGTTGTTGCCAGCGGAGGCGCCGGAAACCCCCAGCACCTTGCCGACGCGATTTTGAAAGGCAAAGCAAGCGCCGCACTCGCCGCCAGTATTTTCCACTTTGGCCAATTCACGATCGAAGAAACCAAGCAAGTCATGCGCGATGCGGGAATTGCTGTTCGACTTTGACTTGTGCGTCTGCATCGTGTCCGTGGCGTTATCAGCATCGCTGCATCGATGTTGCAGCCAAAGGAGTCCTTCGCGATGCCGGTCGAAAACCTTTTCTCAGACTTGCCGACGCAACCGTTGCCTGCGGAATTGGTCGATCTGTTGGCCAGCCAAGCCGGCGTGCGGATCAAACGGATCGTGTCGACCGGGCAAGCCAGTCCCGATGACTTTTGGTACGACCAAGACGAACACGAGTGGGTGACGGTTTTACAAGGTGCCGCTCGATTGTGTTTCGACGACGGCGAGGTGCTGGAAATGCGTGTCGGCGATCATCTCGTGATCAATGCCCATCGAAAACATCGCGTGGATTGGACAACGCCGGAGGAAGTCACCGTTTGGTTAGCCGTGTTCTATCCCGCCTGATTGTTGAACAGCGATCGCGTGGCCCTGGTAAACTGCCAGCGAAAAACCTCCCCACACCTTCAAACGGATCCCCGCCGTGAAGACTTCTGTTACACCGTCGCTCGTACGAAAGTCTCTCATCGTTGTCGTCGCAACGGTTGGTTTGTCCGGGGCTGGATGCAGCCCCAAAAAGTCGAGCGAGTCAGGTGGTAGCACTGGGCAAAGCGAAGCTGACGTTCAGTCAGCAGAACTAAGTGACGCCGCAGCCGACCAAGCAATCGAAGCTGCCGCGGCGAGTGTACGTCGTGATGGCCAAGGTCAGATCATCGAGGTCAATTTTCGTGAGAAGCAGCTTGGTGATGTCGTTGGCAAGCTCTCTTCGTTGCCAAAACTCCGCAGCCTTCTGCTCGCAGAGTCGGATGTAAGCGACGCAATGCTTGGAGGTATCGGCGAAATCACAACGCTCGAGAACCTTGACTTGCGGGGCTGTGCCATCTCCGATTTGGGTCTCGCAAGACTTGAAGGCTTGTCACGATTAAAGTCGATCAAGCTTTCTGGCAAAGGCGACAAAACCAAGGTAACTGCGGTCGGTGCGAAGACTTTGGCAAAGCTCGCAAGTTTGAAAGTAATCGCTCTCGATTTTTTACCGATTGGCGATGCAGGAGTGAAATCGCTCAGCGAACTCTCCGATCTCAAGGAGTTGTATCTTGCTGGCTCATCGCTTACCGATGCCGCTGCGGACTCGATCAAGCGATTCAAGGGCCTTGCCAAGCTTCGTCTGGCGTCAAATGACTTGAGCAGCCAAGCGGTGGTCGTGTTGAGCGACCTCAGTGACCTCGAAGAGTTCGACGTCAGTGATTGTGCGAAGGTCGACGACGATGCGATCAAACCGCTGGCAAAGCTTGGCAAGCTGTCGAAGTTAAATCTGTACGCCACCGAGGTGGCTGAGGGACCCTGGGCGGAACTCTCTGGTCTGCAACACCTGCGATGGTTGAATGTCGACAAAACCGGCGTCAACGATGCGGCGTTAGAAGGCATCGGCACGCTGGAAGGGCTTAAGTTCTTGCATCTTGGCAGCACCAAAATCACAGATGCGGGGATGCCAAAGCTGGCGGGGCTACAGTCGCTCGAAAATCTCATCGTCACCCGGACGGCGGTGACGCAAGCTGGTGTCGATCAGTTGCAGCAACTGTTGCCCGGCACCGAAATTCAGCTGGAGTATGTCGAGGGAAAATGAACCTTGTCGCCGCGATCTGAATCGATCATCTTACGAAGCTTCCCGATTGCAGTAGGCGGGACGATCGCTCGCGCGGCATTCGTTGCCAAGCGGGAGGAAAGTCCGGGCTCCATAGGACAGGATGGTCGATAACGTCGACCGGTCGCGAGGCTAGGGAAAGTGCAGCAGAGAGCAAACCGCCGAACGGTTTACTGGTTCGCCAGTCAAACGCGTGGTAAGGGTGAAACGGTGCGGTAAGAGCGCACCAGCAGTCGGGGTGACTCGATTGGCTTGGTAAACCCCATCCGGAGCTAGACCAAACAGGGTGCAGAAGCGGTCCGCTTCACGATGACACCCGGGTAGGTCGCGATTGAGGCGACGAGCAATCGTCGTGCACAGATAAATGATCGTCACCGAAGCGCAAGCGGCGGTACAGAACCCGGCTTACAAGCCTATCTGCAATCGGGTTCTTTCGCCTCCAATCTTAAAACGATGCTGCGAGTCGTTTGGGGCTCGTGGTGGCGGTGCGTTCCTGCCGAGTCGATCGCCCGCGGAAACCGCACCACTTCGCTGCCTGGTGGCTTCATGATCGATTCGATCGTTGATGCTCGTCGCGTGAAGGCGACACGGGTGACGTTGTGTAAGTCGCGAGATTAGGACCCCGATGTCTCAAGCTCTGGCGTCTCGGACTGCGGCGTTTTGTGTGATGAGGTGCCTTTTGCAGAGGTGTTTATCGGGTCATGCTTGTACGTGTGCCGGAGAGAGTCGACGGCCACGTTCAGTGCTTCGGCGACTTGGCCAATGCCATCGTTTCCGAGGTCGGGAAATTGCACATCAAGGTTTCCATTCGCAACCCGATCGACGAGGCTCAAGACGACATCGACCCGTTGTTGCATCGATTCTGCACGAATGAGATCGCTATCCTTCTGTTGCCTGATCTGTGCTGCCATCTCCCCGCGTTCTTCGACCGCAAGTTGTTTTTCGTTTTCTTGTCGTACGACAGCCAACGACATCCAAATCGCGAACGTGGAGACGCTAACGGCGAGGCATAGGCCTACGATCCACATCAATGACAGGCGGTCGTTGATCAAGTCGCGGACTTCGGCTTCTGTAAACGCAGCATTTTGATTCGTCGTGACAACGATTTTGTCGATGGAAGCGCGGTGCGCGTTGTAGAGCGGTGCCAGTTCTTGTTCGAGGATCGTTTTCGCGGAGTCGAATTCACCTGCTTTGACCGCCGGAATCAACTGTTCGTCGACAATCGAAAAAAATGTTTCGGCGGGGACGCGAGAGAGTTCATTGATCTCTTTTTTCAAATCACCTTCACTCAGGTTCTCACGCCAAAACTGTTGTCGATCTTCATACTTTTGTTTCAAACTTTCGTAATGCACGACCAACTCATCGATCTGCCGTGCGGATTTCGCGTTCGTCAGCAAATGTGCGGTCAAGTAGCTCTCAACGATGTAGTTCGGCGGAGGCAGGACGTCAGCGAGCAAGTCTTTGTTTTGGACGACGCGGTCGTAGTGCGGGCCATGGACCTTGGCCACATTCAACGTCGATAGAGCGAGTGTTCCAAAAGCCAAAAAACCGATCCCAAAAACCGCCGTCAACGCGAACAGTTTTCCATTAGTTGACTGGGTCAGTCGTCGAAGAAAATTCATTAATGTCGCTCGAAAGGCGCAAATGCGGTGAGTTGATTCAGTGAAATTTTGTTTTGATGTCGGCGAACGGGGTGTCTCTCGGTTCGTCAGGGATCCCCCGTCGATTTAATTTGATCGAACAGGGTGACTTGCTTGGCTCACGATGGGATTGGTGAGTGGCGTGGTTCGCGGCCCGGCAGGAGCCACGCACTCCTGCCGAGCCACTGCGGCAACCGCACCACTGCGTCCCGTCAGAATTCCATGAAATAGTTATTCGGTGTTGGCGCAGCAGGCAGCAGCACGATTGATGTTCGCGAGGTCGACTGGGCAAGCAAGACGGATGTGCTCCGCCGTAAACGAGGGCCGACCACCAATCACGATTCAGAGATTTCTGCGCACAAAATCTCCGATGTCTGAAACGTATGTCGAAAGTGTTCTGTGAGACCACCATTTGTGGGATTACAGTCGAGCGACAAAACGTCTCACCGAGTGACTAAACTACGTCACTTGTGGTTCTTCTCGCTTGGACTCCATTTGCTGTAACTTCGACCGATGGCGACTCGATTTCTGCTAACGGCTCTCTATTTGACTTGTATTTGGCTGGGACAAACGCAAGCCAAAGAACCGAGTTACGCACAAGACGGCTTCCGGCCATCGCTGGACAGGTTCTTCGCAAGCTATTGCAACGATTGTCATGCCGCCGGTCAGGCGGAAGGGGGCTTGGCGATCGATCAGCTTTCCGACGATCTCGACGATCCAGCGTCTTTCGCGAAGTGGGTTCGTCTGTTTGATCGAGTTCAGGCCTCGGAGATGCCGCCTGCGGATTACGACCAGCCAGATAGCGAACTTCGTGCTCAGTTTTTGGATCGCATTCGTAAGCCGCTGACCGATGCTCATCGGACACGAAATGCCACGGTGCTAAGACGGTTAAACCGACGCGAGTATCAAAACACATTGAATGATGTGTTCGGGACCGAACTCGAATTGGAAAGCATGCTTCCCGAAGACGCTCGCTCACACGAGTTTGACAACGTCGGCGATGCGCTGGGGCTGTCGATGGTGCACCTGCAACGATACATGGATGCGGCAACTGCTGTCCTTGATGCCGCGATCGTCAAAACGGCTGACGCCCCCAAAGTCGATCATGTTGTCGCATGGTACAAAGACACTCGCGAGGCCGAGTCGCATGTAGGAACAGCCTGGAAGGTGCTCGATGATGGGTTCTTGGTACGCTTCGAAGGCGGCGGTTATCCATCGGGGATGTTGCGTGATGCCAATGTTCAACGTGCCGGACGCTATCGCATTCGTGTGACCGGGTACGCCTACCAAAGTGACAAGCCGATCGTTTGCAGTATCGGAGGCACCAGCTTCGCACCGGGCAGCGAAAAGCCAATCTATGGCTACGTTCAGTTTTCTCCTGGCGAGCCGACAACCATCGAACTTGATGCTTGGATCGATCGAAATTACATGATCGCGATTGAGCCACATGGGATCGTTCATCCCGACCGCTACAAAAACAAACCGATTGACGAACACAAAGGTCCCGGTTTGGCGATTGGCGAGGTCACCCTCGACGGACCAATCGTCGAGCGGTTTCCCACCGCCGGACACGAACTGCTCTTCACCGGGATCGATCGCCATGAAATCATGCCGAACAACCCTCAAGATCGCGAGCGACCTTGGTACCGTCCGAAATTCGAAGTCAGCGAAGAGATGCCGAGGCAAAAGGCGGAGGCCGCGATCAAACGTGTCGCCGAAGCGGTTCTGCGTCGGCCGTGTGAGTCCGGTGAACTGCGGCCTTATGGAGAACTGTTTGATCAGCGGCTTCGTGAGGGTGACTCCTTTGAGCAATCACTCCGTACTGCGATTACCGCAGTCCTGTGCTCCCCCGGTTTCTTGTACTTCCAAGAATCGCGGGGACGCCTGGATGAATTCGCAATCGCAAATCGGTTGTCCTATTTCTTGAACCGAACGCGGCCTGATCAAGATCTCCGCGCGGCCGCTGTCGCGGGAGTGCTCTCTCAGTCGCTTGTCGATCAAGCCGATCGACTGATGAGGCACAAGCACTTTCAACGATTCTTGGTCGATTTCACAGAGAGCTGGTTGGACCTTCGCGAACTCGATTTCACTGCGCCGGATCAGCAACTGTTCCCCGAGTATGACGAGTTTCTGCGGTATTCGATGCCATTGGAAACGTTGGCCTTTGTACGAGAGGTGTTGGAGTCCAATCTACCGATTCGCACATTGATTGCACCCGATTTTGCGATGCTGAATTGCCGTTTGGCAGAGCACTACGACCTGCCGGCCGTGGAAGGCACCGAGATTCGCAAAGTCGAATTGCCACCCGGATCCATACGCGGCGGTTTGCTGACGCAAGCGAGTATTTTGAAGGTCACCGCCAATGGAACCAATACCTCGCCGGTCAAGCGAGGCGCTTGGGTGTCGGAGCGGATTGCCGGGGTCACGCCCCCGCCACCACCACCCGGCGTGCCCGGAGTAGAGCCTGATATCCGCGGTGCGACAACGCTTCGCGAGTTGCTCGATCGTCATCGTGACGCCGAAAACTGTCGAGCCTGTCATCGGCAAATCGATCCGCCGGGGTTTGCGCTGGAATCATTTAATCCGATCGGCGGGTTTCGCCAGCGATACCGATCGCTTGGCGAAGGTGATCGGCCGGAAACACAGGTACGTGGTCAGCGTGTGCATTACCGGCTTGGGTTGCCTGTCGATGCGTCCGGAGAATTGGCCAGCGGTGAATCCTTTGCGGGGTATGTCGAGTTTCAAACTCTGTTGGCGGAACAGGATAAAATGTTGGCGACAACCTTTGCGACCAAGTTGCTGACCTTTGCCACCGGGCGCGAGATGGGATTTTCCGACCGGGACGAAATCGAACGCTTGGTCAATTCCGCCGCCGCCGACGGCTACTGTGCCAAAGACTTGCTACAAGCTGTGATCACCAGCGACATCTTTCTTTCCAAGTGATTCTCATGAAACGCCGAAACGCTTCTTCGCAAAAGATCGCTTTCCGAAACCGAACGTTGTCGCGCCGGCACGTCTTGCGCGGTGCGGGAGTCGGACTTGCACTACCGATGTTGACCGCGATGCGTCCGGCGTTGGGGGCCAAGGATGATGAGGTGCCGAAACGTATGGTCGCGATCTGTGCCGGTCTGGGGTTTCATAGCGAGCACCTGTTTCCCGAAAACGAAGGCAAGCTTGATGGCAGCACACCGTATCTGCAGAAACTGCGAGAGCATCAGTCGGACATGACATTGTTGTCGGGGTTATCGCATCCCAACCAGAATGGCAACAACGGGCACGCTTCGGAGATGACGTGGCTGACGTCGGCACAGCGTCCCGGGTTAGCTGGATTTAAAAACACGATCTCGTTGGATCAATTGATCGCGTCGAGTCTTGGCGGTGTGACGCGGTTGCCCTATCTGTGTCTCTCCAGCGGTCATGGTTCGCTTTCGTGGACGTCCAGCGGTGTCAACATTCCCGACGAGCGGTCTCCCGCGAAGGTCTTCCAAAAACTGTTTGTCAATGGAACGCCTAAGGAGATCGAATCGCAACTCGTTGATTTGCAGCGTGGACGCAGCATTCTGGACACGATCCGCCAAGACGCGAAACGTTTGGAGCGAACGCTTGGGCCACGCGACCGACAAAAACTTGACGAGTACTATGCATCGATCCGTGACCTGGAAAATCGTTTCGGCGAATCCAGGCAATGGGCGACTCGTCCCAAGCCGGTCGTCGATTACGAGACGCCTAAAGATGTCGTCGATAAACAAGACATTATCGCCAAGCAGCAGTTGATGTACGACATGATGCGGTTAGCGATTGAAACCGATTCGACACGAGTCATCACGTTTTCGATCGGCGGAATGAACTCGGTTCCCAGTAACATCGCCGGTGTGAAAACCGATTGGCATAACCTCTCCCACCACGGGAAAGACGAACAAAAAATCGCCGAGTTGCGATTGATCGAGGAAGCCGAATTCGAAGCCTTTTCAAACTTCTTGGCGTTGCTGAAATCAACCCAGGAAAGCGGTCAGCGTTTGCTTGATGGGACGACCGTGCTGTTCGGATCCAATCTTGGCAACGCCTCGTCACATGATTGGCACAACCTACCGATCCTATTGGCGGGCGGCGGCTTTCGCCACGGACATTACACCGCCCATGATTCGGCTGACAATACACCGCTCGCGAACCTGTTCGTTTCGTTGGCTCAGTGGATGGGCGTCGAAATCGACACCTTCGGCAGCAGTACTGCCGCTGGCGTTCGCGGCTTCGAGCGGGCCTAAAGGTCGCTCACACCGACAACTATCCGCTTCTTCCCTTCCCCCTTTCTCCCTCGGGTTTCTATCGTGCGAGTTACCACCCTGCAACGCCGACGCTTTCTCACTTCCTCAGCTGCCGCGATTGCCGCGTCCGGTTTCTTGCGTCCTACGTCAATGTTTGCCGAAGAAGGCAGCGATGTGTCGTCGAGGCGAATCCGCCAATCGATTATGGGCTGGTGTTTTCAGCCGATGGATATGATCGATCTTGCCAAGCATTGCAAACGCATCGGGCTTGAAGCGATGGAGGGGATCGATAGCAAACTCTATGACCAAGTGCGTGAACTTGGGTTGAAGATTTCTCTGGTCAGCAGTCACGGTTTTACAAACGGTCCACTCGACCCTGACAATCATGCCGAAGTGGAATCCAAGTTGCGCAGCGGTATTGATTTGGCAGCGAAGGTCGGCGCACCGAGCGTGATCACTTTTACTGGCATGCGTAAGGAAGGCATCAGCGACGCCGCCGCACGAAAAAACTGTGTCGAGTGCTGGAAACGTGTCGTGCCCTATGCGGAGGAAAAGGGCATTACGCTGGTACTCGAGCATCTCAACAGCAAAGCCCATCGCAATCCCGACGGCAGCATTCACCCGATGAAAGGCCATCCCGGATACTGGGGTGATGACGTTCACCTGTGCGCCGAGCTAATCAACGAAGTCGGCAGTGAACGGTTCAAGTTGCTGTTCGATATCTATCACGTGCAGATCATGAACGGTGACTTGATTGCCAACTTGCAACGCTACCAATCGATCATCGGGCACTACCATACCGCCGGGAATCCGGGACGTCGTGAATTGGACGAGCGAAACGAGATCAACTATCCCGCGGTGATGCAGGCGATTTTGGATACCGGGTACGATGGTTACGTGGCACAGGAATTTATCCCGACCGGTGACAATCCGATCGAATCACTCGAGCAGGCGTATCAGGTCTGCGATGTTTGAGAGAATTCGCCGTCTAGCGGATCACAGCGAACCGCCCCAACCGAGCTTCTCACGCAGGGTGCGATAGTCATTCTGCCCCGGTACAGAAAGCATCTCGAAAGAACTTTGGGAGCGACGCACAACCACGCGATCACCTGGCAGTAGCTGGCTTAAAATTCGGCCGTCGACCACCACGCTGGTCGACTCGTTTGGATCGCCAACGGAAAGCTCAAACACCGTATCTGCCGAATCAACAAGCGGACGATAGGTCAACGTGTGCGGACTGATCGGCGAGATCACTACCGCTTGTAAATTGCGGCGTAAAATCGGTCCACCCACCGAAAGGTTATGCGCTGTCGATCCGACCGGCGTTGCCAGAATCAATCCGTCGCAGCGGTATCGAGTGGCAAGGTTTCCGTCGGCGAACAGGTCGATGCCTAGGATCTGGTATGGTGGTCCGCCGAGCACGGCGACCTCGTTGAGCGCAAGTTGCTTGGCGATCGTTTTGCCTTTTCGGATCAAGCTGATTTCCAACATCAGGTGATCGATCACGCGAAAGATGCCGTTGCACACCTTCGGCCAGACTTCCAAAAAGTCGTCGGGGGAAAGCGCCGCCAGAAAACCGAGGCTGCCGCAGTTGATGCCGAGCACAGGGATCGGACGGCCTTCGAGTTGTCGCGCCGTTTGCAAGATCGATCCGTCACCGCCGAGAACGATGACCAAATCGATACCGGGATCGCCAAAGGCATACTCGAATTCATAGTCTTCGGCCACGATCTCCGCATGTGCGGCGATGATCGGCCGAAGACGGATCGATTCGGTACGAACACGATCCCGATCGGGAGCACCAAGAATGACAACGCGAGGGACCGTACCTTCGTCACTCGGCCAAGTTTTACCGTGTGACGCCGTGGATTCGATTGGGTCAGACATAGTGCTCGATTGAGAACGATTGCCCGTCGTTACTTTGCGGAGATTGACGACGAACTGAGTGCATGGTCGAGTCCCGCTTCCTTTGCCGCCGTGCGGCAGCGATCCGCGATCGCTTGCGGGCTCAAGCCACATTGGTGCAACAAGTCGTTGCGGTCACCGTGTTCGACAAAGCGATCGGGCAAACCGACGACATGAACCGACCGTGTATCGAGTCGGTCACCGACGGCTGCTTCCAGAAACGCGGTGCCAAAACCGCCGACTTCGGTGTGCTCTTCGAGCGTGACGACAAAGCGTCCGTTTTCGATCGTGTCGCGAACCATGTCGCGGTCGATCGGCTTGGCAAACCGGGCGTGATCACGCGGAGATTTAATTCGCCGGCAAGTAGGTCTGCGGCGGCCAAAGCGTTCTCCAGCATCGCGCCGAAGGCCACGATGGTGCCGTCTTCGCCCTCGCGGATCGTTTCGCTTTTACCGATTTCGATCGGAGCCGGCGTGTTTTCCAATTGCATCGCCGAAGCTTTCGGGTAGCGGATACCGCACGGATGCTCGTGCCCCAGTGCTGCGGTAAGCATCATGTCCAGCTCTTGCGCGTAACCTGGTGCCATCACGACCATGTTCGGGAACATTCGCATGTAGCCGATATCGTAAACGCCGTGGTGCGTCGGGCCATCTGGACCGGTCAGTCCTGCGCGGTCCATCATGAACACGACGGGCAGGTCTTGCAGGCAGACTTCTTGGAAGATCTGGTCATAACTGCGTTGCAAGAACGTGCTGTAAATATCGACGATCGGCCGAGCACCGGACTTACATTGACCGGCTGCGAAAGCGACAGCGTGTGATTCGCAGATCCCGACGTCAAAGAATTGATTGGGGAACTTCTCGCGGACCGGTTCCAGCTTGTTGCCCTGGCACATTGCCGCGGTGATGACCGAGACCTTTTCGTCGGCGGCCATCGCTTTGCTGATCGAATCGCGAGCGTGGTTGGTAAACGCTGGTAACCCGTCGCTTTTGCGGGCAACCGGTTTGCCGTCGCAGTCTTCGAACGCCGGTGGCGTGTGGAAGTAAACAGGGTCGGCGGCAGCGGGTTTGTACCCGTGTCCCTTTTCCGTGACGACGTGCAGCAGCACTGGCCCTTTCATCTCGCGGACCATCGCCATGTACTTTCGTAGCAATGGGATGTCGTGGCCATCGATTGGGCCGACATAGCGAATGTTGAGCTCTTCAAACAACATTCCACCGAGGAAGCCGGCTTTGACACCTTCTTTCATCTGTGCCAGAAAACGCTCGGCCGGGTCGCCAAGCATCGGGATCTGTTCCAGCAGCTTGCCGATCTCGCTTTTCAGTCCGGTGTAGTACGGATTGCTGCGCAGGCGATCGAGGTAGCCCGCGACGGAACCGACGCGTGGGCAGATCGACATTTTGTTGTCGTTCAGGACAATTGTCAGATCGTCTTCCAGCTCTCCCGCATTGTTGAGCGCTTCGAACACAATTCCGCTTGGGAAGGCGCCATCACCGATCACGGCAACCGTGCGACGCTGCTCTTCGCCAACCAGGATGTCACCGCTTCGCAAGCCGACCGCAGTGCTGACGCTGCAGCCGGCGTGGCCCGTCATGAACAGGTCGTATTCACTTTCGGCCGGGTTCGGATATCCCATCAATCCGCCTTGGGTGCGAATCGAAGGGAATTCGTGATAGCGACCGGTGATCAGCTTGTGTGGATAGATCTGGTGGCCGGTGTCCCAGATCAAACGGTCCGTGCGAAAATCAAACTCGCAGTGCAGCGCCAAGCACAGTTCCACGACCCCCAGGTTCGACGCGAAGTGAGCCGTGCGCGTGGCGAGCAGGTTGCACAGCACGTCGCGAATCTCGCTCGCGGTCGCTTCCAATTGGTCATTGGAAAAATTCTTCAGGGCGCTGGCGTTCTTCAGGTCGGCCAAGTGCGGGTGATAAGCTTCTGTCAATTGCCCATCCTTCTTCATGGTTCGCGTGCTTGTGCACCAATCCGTTGGTGTTGTTGAGTGTCTTGGGTCAATGAGTTCTGGCCAACACATAGTCGGCCAATATGTTTAACCGCCAAGCAGCGTTTCCGAAAACCGAAACATGCTGCTTCGCAGACTCAATTAGCTCACCCGCATGGCGACGGGCACCGTCTAGTCCCATGATCGCCGGGTAAGTCAGCTTGCCTCTTCCCGCGTCTTTTTGCACTCGTTTACCGAGTTCGCTTTCGTCCGCAGTGTAATCCAACAGGTCATCGACCACTTGGAATGCCAGGCCGATGTCACACGCGTAGTCCGCGAGCGATTGACGCATCGAGTCATTTGCGCCGGCTAGCACCGCACCAAGCTGCAATGAAGCGGAAAACAACGCCCCTGTTTTGCGGCGATGGATTGCCCGCAATTTCTCGAGCCGTCCATCCTCCGCAGCCGAAGCATCGATTTTACGTTCATCGGCATTCGGATGTTCATTGCATTCCCTTTCTGCTGCCAAGTCGTCCGCTTGCCCGCCAACTAGGTTTGCCGGGCCGGCGGCTACCGCCAGGAGGTTGACAGCGGTTGCCAGCCGAGAGGGGTCTTCGATGTGCCGACAAAGGTGTGCAAATGCCATCGGCTGCAGCGCGTCACCCGCCAAGATTGCGGTGGCTTCGTCAAATTCGATGTGGACAGTCGCGCGGCCACGCCGGAGGTCATCGTCGTCCATCGCGGGCAAATCGTCGTGGATCAGCGAATAGGCGTGGATCATTTCCACGGCGACAGCACCTGGAAGTCCGTCGCGGATGTCGCCACCACAGGTTTCAGCTGCCATCAAAACCAGTGCCGGCCGAAGGCGTTTCCCGGGGGCCAGCAGTGCGTACCGGATCGCATCTGCCAGCACGTCGGGGCAGCGGTTGAGCGGGTGTTGTGTGAACGGTGCCATTTCGGCGGTCCCGTTGCAGGCTTCGTCGACTGCATCATGAAGCGCCTGTTCGACAAGCGGGCGGAATTCACGCATCGCTTGCTCGAACTGACTTTTGATCGGTGTAGAAGAGTCCACTGCGGCTGGGGAGCCGGCAGCGGAGTCGTTTTGGTGGTCGGTGGAGGAAGAGGCCAAGCGATCAGAGACGGGTTGGGGAGGGGCGAGACTGGTTCGCGAGCATGGTAGAGTCTAAAAAAGCCCTCCCAAGTCGTCCACGTTGTCAGAATCGCGTTTTTTTCGTTTCGCTCGGGTGCCAGTCGTTTTAGTCGACTCGCCGCTCGTTTCGGTGGGCTCGACAGACTCTGTGTGGGGCGTGCCGTCCTCGTCGACTTGGGTGAGCAGTAAAATTTTTTGTTCCGCTCGTTCCAAAACTTGATGGCAGAGCTTTATTTTCGCGATTCCCTGCTCGTACTGCCCTAAAGACTCCGAAAGGCCGAGATTTCCGCTTTCGAGCTGCTCCACAATCGCTTCCACCTCCTGAAGTGAGGTTTCAAAATCGATCGTTTGGGTGTCGCTTTGTGTCGATTGTTGCTTCTTTTTGGCCATTGAATTCCCGCAGCAGGGATGGGTTTCCCTTCACCAGGCGTCTCTCGGCCCTCTACTTTTTTGACGAACCTATTGTCGCGACGTAAATCAGTTTGTCGAGTTGTCGATTTGATTGATGAGCTCGATTCCAAGGCAAATCAAGCACCACGGGGCACGCAATCGCCCTGTCGCGATTCTCAATCTTTTCACCATGACCGCTGAACACGAGGCCCTACAGTCACCGCATGAATCGTCGTCTGAGGTTGCTACCGCAGCCCATTCGTACGATGTTGACGCGGTCGATGGTGTCTTGTCGGCTATCGAGCAAAACTCAGAATTGCTCTCTCGTCTGATCGTGCGTCTTCGCCAAGAGGGGCATTTAGACGATCCGTCTCCACGTGACATGCTGGTCATGTCTGCCGCATTGGAGCAAGTGGACGCTGACTCGGATGAGTCGATCAGTGACGTGAGCGATGACACGTTGGCTGTCTTGGATGAAAACGATCGCCTGCGTGAAGAGAACGAATCGCTGCGTCGGCAGTTACAAGGTGCCTACGACGACATCAGCCTCCTGAAAGAACAAAACTCCAAGCTGGCGTCCAAAGTCGCCGACGCCGACAAGTCACGCGCTCCCGCGAAAACGCCAACACCGTCCCTCTCCGCGACGGCATCTAGTTCGGCAACCAGTTGGCAAGAACGAAAGCAGCAGATCATCGAGCAGTTGGAGAACGGCTCGTTCGACGCGGAAGAATTTATTTCCAATCTCAATGGATCAAAGTCCGGGCCGAAAGCACCAAGCCTGGCAAAGCCAGAATCGGTAGCACAGGCCAACGCCAAATGTTTGACAGTTGCAGATGCGATCGAATACATCGAGCAGTTGTATGACGAGATCACTCGACTTCGCGAAATCGAAGAGCAATCGCAGCAGCAGTCGTTGCGTTATGTTGCCGAGATCGAAGCTTAAAACACTCTGCCGAGTCGTTGGAGCAATCACTCGAAGCTCTCGGTCAAGATCAAGCATCGATGGCGCGTCATGCCGGCAGCCCGGCAACGGATCACTCGGACATTGTGCATTCCGATCCCAAGGTCGAAGCGATCTTGTCGGCCGATGAACTCGTCGTTCAAGAGCGAGAGAGGCTGACACAGTTGCAGCACGGCGTGGAAGAGAAGCTTCGCGAAGTCGAAATTCGTGCTTCGCTTGAGCGGGCAAAGCTTTCTCGTCGCACCGTCGAACTTGAAAAGGTTAACGACAACTTGAAACGCCAAGTCGAAGATCTTGCCCAGCGTCTTGCGCTCGACACCGAAAACGGCGTGACGACGCGCTGGATGCAAAAGCTCGGCCTATCGACCAAGAAATAGCGACTGTGCTATCGCTCCGGCTCTTCGCCATAAATCGCACCGGGAAGATAGATCACCAAGGCAGCGGCAACCGCCACAATCCAGGCGGGAAGTGACACGATTCCTGGGATCTCGATCGCCGGAATTCCCAGTGTCGGGCCAAGCAGGATTACCAGTGTTGCCACGAGTGCAAACGGCGACATCCGCCACCCAGAAACAAAGGCTGACATGCACAGCAGCACCCCGGCCATTCCGATCGACCACAGATTTGTTGTGATGCCGAGGGCATTCGTGGTGAGGTCAGCGGGGATCTCGTGAAGCGATAGTTTGCCTTGGCGAAACGCGCTGACGGGATTGAAGGCCGCCGAGTTTTCAGTGCCAGAGGTTTGGTCAAATAGTTCAGACGCTTGCAACGCGAACGAAAACACGGTTAGCAACAGGCATCCCGTCAGCATCCGTGTGTATCCGGACAAAGCGAGCTTCCAACTGGCGTGTTTGTCACGCGGTCGTTTGTATTTTCCGCTGCGTGCGTCGGCCAACATCGCCTTAATCCGTTGACGCTTGGCTTCGGCTTGCACACGCTCGTTTCCGGGAGAACTGTCGACGACTTTTTGAACGCTTTCCATCACTGCCGACGCGACCTGCCAAGCTTGTTCGTGGGCTTCTTTGGCAGACACACCTTGGCTGACGAGTGCGTGTTGTTCCAGAGCCGCGAGCTTCTTGCGGTCCTTGGCTTCGCGTTTCGACTTCGTACGCTCGGCAAGGTTGCGATACAAGCGATCGCGGATCGTGCCGCCATCGATCGGCCCGGTGAATGAGTGATCGCCCTTCAAGCGAGTGCGGGTCGCTTGTAAGGCCTCGTACCCAAACAAGACTTCGTAGGTCGGTTGCCAATGCTGTCCGGCAAAACGAGCGACGAAGTCACGCAGACCGTTTTCTTCTACGCCGGCGATTCGCAGGTCACGGATGAACCGTTTGGCTTCGTCAAGCGATGCTTGTCCTGACTTGATCGATGTCGCGACCAGCGCAAAGTGATACGCCGCTCCACGCCCGATCCCAAGTGCCAGCCCAATGATCACGCCCAGCCAAAGCCCCGTGATCACCATGACAAAAGGAATCGCGATCGCGACAACCCCCATCGCTATCAGTTCGAATAACGACAGGGTTTCGAACCAGGCTCGCAGCGACTTCGCCAACGGGTCGGTGCCAGCTATCCCGCCAAAGAAGACGACTGCGGCACAAGCCGATACGAACATCGTCGGGCACAATAGCAACAGCGAAAGTGACGCGAAGGGAACGGCGACTGTTCCGACCAGTGACAGCAGTGCAAAGCACGCGAACAACACGCCACTCCAGCTTCGCAAACGCTGTGTTTTTGCATAGGCCGCCGCCAACTCTTCCCAGCGGTCGGCTTGTGTTTGGGTGGGCGAAAATCCGACGGTGAAGTCAACGCCTAAGAAAATGTGCAAGTCATCGATCATCTCCGCCAGTGAGGCATAGCGTTCGCTGGGGCGTTTCGCCATTGCACGCGAGACAATTGCGACGAGTTCTTTGGGCGCGTGTCGATTGATTTCGGCAAGGTCCGGCAAGGCTGCCTTGGCGTGTTGTTCAAGCACATCGGCCGGTTCTTCGCCGGAATAGGGCGACCGTCCAGCGAGCAAGTAAAACAGGCTGCATCCGAGCGAGTAGATGTCGGCGCGGTGATCCACCGTGCTGGAATCCGCTGATTGTTCGGGGGCCATGTAGGCTGGCGTGCCGACGGCCGTTCCCTGCATGGTGACTTGGGTGCCGCTCTGCAATCCGCTTAACAGCGTCGCGTCTTGAATCGGCTCCGGGTCGACTTGGTCAGGAATCTTGACCAAGCCGAGGTCGGCGACTTTGACGACGCCATCGTCGGCAAGCAGCAGGTTTGCCGGTTTGACGTCGCGATGAACCATCCCATTGCGGTGCGCATATTGAAGTCCCCGTGCCGCTTGCAAGATGTACGTCGCGGCAAGTTTTGGTGCGATGCGTCCTTTCTCGCGAACGAGGTCGGCGAGGGAACCGCCGCGGATCCATTCCATCGAAAAGTAATGCAAGCCGGCGTCTTCACCAAAGTCGTAAATCTGGACGACGTTATGGTGCGTCAGTTGTGCCGCCGCATAGGCCTCACGCGTGAATCGTGCCAGCGAAGCGGGGTTCTTCGCAAAGCGTCCGCGAATGGTTTTCAACGCGACGTCGCGATCGAGTGAAATCTGTTTGGCTTGATAGACCGCGCCCATGGCTCCTCGCCCAAGCATGCGGATCAGCCGGTATCCGCCCAGTCGCGCTGGGATGTCAGACGGGTCCGAGCCGAAGTCATCATCGTCGCTGGCATCGGCAGCATTAGACGCGTCGATTGGGCTTGCCGCTGGCAGCTTCTTACCGCTTCGCGTTTGCGGCTTGTCGCTTTGAAACGAAAGGTCGGACGATTCGGCACGTGATGTGGTGTGCCGTGCTTCCATCGTTTGGTCGAGTGTCTGTTCGGACCCGGATCGTGTGCGATTGGGATCGACGACCGGATTGGTCAGTTTGGAAGTCCCGCTTGTGCTGGCATGAGAAGACGATTGCGAAGACCCGGTTTGTGGATTTCGCTTGCCGTCCGACTTGGCGATGCCGACGCGAATCTTTGGGGGATCGTCATCCGAAACCAGCAGCACAAATGGCTCACCACATCGTTTGCATTTCGGCTTGTATCGCCCTGGCTTGGGGGACGCAAGCGTAAGCTTTGATTGGCAATGAGGGCACTTGATCTGCATCGTCCAAGGACTGACTTCGGTCGGCTGAAAGGGGGCTGGGTTGGCCACGTGACGGTTTGCTCTCAAGACCAAACAATGATGACCAGATGATCAATTCTAACCTTGGAGTCAAAAGTCGTGCATCCGAGGCAGCGGAACGATCACGAATTGGCATACTGCTTGCATTGTTGGAATGTTCGTTGAGGCGTCTGTCAAAATTGCAGAACCTCGGAAAGTAACGTTCGGTTCCAACGAGTGATTTGGAGGATTGCAACCATGAGTAAGTTAAGTTCGTCCCTGTCTCGCTCGCTCGGTCCCAGCCCTTTGGCAATGGCGAGCCGCGAGATGGATGAGTTGTTCGATCGTCTGTTTCAACCCGTCGTCGGTGGTCAAGCTGTACGTAGCAACGGACGGCAGTGGTCGGCGCCCGTTTCCATTTGGGAAGAAGGCGAGCAATTCCACATCCAGATGGACCTGCCAGGTTTCAGCCACGAAGATCTGGACGTGTCGTTCAATGATGGCCAGCTGGCAATCACCGCGACACGCAAACGGGACGACGCGGAGTCACGCAAGTATCTGCATGACGAACGCCACTGGGGGGAAGTCAGCCGCGTGATCCCGTTGCCCGATTCGGTCGATCCCGATTCCATCGAGGCGTCGTACGTCGATGGTGTGCTTTCGGTGACCTTGGCCAAGCGGCCCGAGGTGCTGCCAAAGAAAATCGAGATCAAGACGCGGTAACAGGCCGCTCCCAATCGATCCGATAGAACTGTCGTTGTAGCAAAGCCCCTGCGGGAGGGTCGCACTCTCGCAGGAACGCTTTGTCGCAGACAGTCCGTTGACGAGGTTTTCAGGGCGGGAAGGGTTCGCCCGTGGCACCGCATCCATCTTGCCGTGTCACGGGCGAACCCTTCCCGCCCTTCGTTTGTGGAGTGAAACCGGTTAGGCTGACAATGACCGGATTTGAATCCCCATCAACGTTTGCCGTTTTCAATCGAATGAACGCCCCGCAACTTGACGAACAGATTGCAAAGTACGCGCAGATTTGCAGCCGTTTGACCGACGAGGTCGGGCGTCTGTTGGTCGGCCAAGACAAAATGGTGTCGCGGCTCTTGATCGGACTGCTTACCGGTGGTCACGTGCTGCTCGAAGGCGTGCCGGGTTTGGCGAAAACTCTGACAGTTAGCTCCCTTGCCAAAGCGATCCGGACCGATTTTTCACGGATCCAATTCACCCCGGACATGCTTCCGGCTGACGTGATTGGCACCGAGATTTTTAATCCCAAGGACGCAACCTACAGCGTTAAACAGGGACCGATTTTTTCCAACTTGGTCCTCGCCGACGAAATCAACCGTGCACCGGCCAAGGTCCAGGCGGCGCTGCTCGAAGCGATGCAAGAAAAACAGGTCACCATCGGTACCGAAACGTTCCGATTCGGCGAACCCTTTTTGGTGATGGCGACGCAGAACCCGATCGAGCAGGAAGGGACTTACCCACTGCCCGAAGCGCAGGTCGACCGCTTCATGCTGAAAGCGACTGTCGATTACCCCAGTCGAGACGACGAACGCAAAATCGTTGATCGTATCGCGGGTGGTAAACCGGTCCCCGAAATCACCCCCGTCGCCACGCCCGAAGAGATCATGGAGATCCGTGGGGTGGTCGAAAAAATTTGGTGTGATGAAAAGGTTCGTGACTACGCCGTCGATGTGGTCCGGGCGACACGACAGCTCGGCGATGGGGCCGGCGGGCCGCTTGAGAATATGATTGAGATGGGGGCCAGTCCACGGGCTTCGATCTTCCTGCTCAAAGCCGGCAAGGCACATGCGTTTTTGGACGGACGCAGCTATGTCACCCCGCATGACATTAAATCGCTCGCCCCGGACGTGCTGCGGCATCGCATCGTGCTGACGTATGAAGCCGAAGCAGAAGGTAAAACCGTCGACAGCATCCTGCGTGACATCTTGGACAACGTCCCCGTTCCCTGATTTTGGTTCAGCGACAAAACGCTGCCGTTTTGTCATCGCGCGTCGTTGGGAAGCTGTCTCCAGGAATCCGAAACTCATTCACCATGCTGCCACGCGAAGTCATCCGCCGTGTCCGCGACATTCAGATTCGAACCGGTCGCCAAGTCGCTGACGTCTTGGCCGGTCAGTACGAATCTGTTTTCAAAGGTCGTGGGATCGAATTCGATGAAGTTCGGCCCTACGTCCCCGGTGACGATGTCCGTACGATCGACTGGAATGTGACCGCGCGTGTCGGTGAGCCGTATGTCAAACGATACATCGAAGACCGTCAGTTGACGCTGATGGTGATGGCAGATGTCTCTGCTTCGCAAGACTTCGGTTCCAACTTACGCAGCAAACGCGAAGCCACTGCGGAGCTCAGTGCCCTGCTCGCGTTCTCGGCCAACCAGAGTGACGACAAGATCGGCTTGACGCTCTTTCATGGCAACATCGAACAATACATTCCCGCTCGCAAAGGCGGTAAGCACTCGCTGCGAGTCATCCGCGAAGTCCTCGCCCATGGACAGGTCGAAGCCAAGCAAGACGCCGTGAAAACCCCGTCGCGTTCGAAGCGGCGGTGGTTGCCGATGTTTGGACGACGGGCGTGGTGGCGCACCGGACGTCAAGCCACCAACATTGCCGGTGCGATGGAATTCCTGATGTCGGTGACGACTCGCAAAACGATCTGTTTTGTCATCAGTGATTTCTTGGACGACGATTACATTAAACCGATGCAAAGTGCGAACCGAAAGCACGATGTAATCGCGGTCTTGGTGACCGATCCGACTGAGCTTGAGATACCTGCCGTCGGTTTGGTCAATCTGGAAGACGCCGAAACCGGAGAAGTCCGGCAATATGACACCTCCTCTTCTGCTTTTCGTGACAAAGTCCAATCGCACTGCAACCAACGCATCGATCGCCTTCGCCGTCAATTCGCCGCTTCTGGGATCGACTTCATTCACATCGATGCCGGAGGCGATGTCGTTGACCCGCTGGTGAAATTCTTTCACATGCGTCAACGGAGGATGCGAGGGTGAACGGTAATCTTGTAGCCAAAGGCCTGCTGCTGTTGATGCTTTGCCAGCACGCAAGTTTCGTCATTGCCGCCGCGGATGAAACCGAGACGATCACCAGCGAACGAGTTTCCGGACCGGTAACCGTGCGTGTGTCGCTTCAACCAAAGTCGCCGATCATTGGTGACACGGTCAAGTTGACGATCGCGGTAACAGCCGAAAAAGATGTCGAAGTCTTGATGCCCGATTTCGGTTCGGCGCTCAATCGTTTTTCGATCGTCGACTTCGCACCGCGACAATCGATCGATGACGAAGGACGCGTCATTGCGACACAGACCTATCGGTTGGACCTTCCATCTTCGGGGCCGCAAGTGGTCCCGCCTATCTTGGTCGAGTACATCGATCGTCGCGAAGGTAAACAGACTACGCCAGAGGATTTGGACGCTTACGAAATCCTTACTGATCGCATCAAGTTCGACGTGCAGAGCGTCTTGCCATCGGAATCGACTGACGAGCTGGTACCGCCGCTGGGACGGTTGGATCCATTGCCAAACGCGACCAACAAACGTTCGGGTGTCGCTTGGGGATTTGCGATCGGCGTGATGACGCTGGTGAGCGCACTCGCGATTGTGTTGTGGGTGAGATCGCGTCAACGCGAACGACGTCGTTCGGCATTTGAAATCGCCAACGGTCGCTTGGAACAACTCCTGCAAAGCCCGCGTGAGACCGAGCAACAAATCGATCAATTCTATGTCCAGCTGACCGCAATCATTCGGCAATACATCGAAGACCGTTTCGAGATGCGAGCTCCCGAATTAACCACCGACGAGTTTCTCGCGTCGATCAGCAATTCGCCTGACTTTTCGTCAGAGCACCAAGGATTGTTGCACGACTTTTTGCGACACGCCGACCTCGTCAAATTCGCCGGCGCAAAGCCATCATCGGACGAGACCCATCGTTCGATCGAAACGGCACGACGGTTTCTTCTTGAAACCCGACAAGGAGGCGAGGATGCCGGACATTGAATTCCGAAACGCTGGATTCTTGTGGCTACTGCTTTTCTTGCCGCTGATCTATGCGATGGCCGTGGCGAATCCGAACGTGCTGCGTTTTTCGTCGCTGCAGATTCCCGATCATGGCTCACGGGCCATTCGAGTTTGGTTGGCGAAACTACCCGCTGTGCTGATGTCACTTGCCGTTGCGTGCATCATCGTCGCGCTGGCTGGACCGCGAACGCCGAATGCGGAAAGTAAAGTTTCCCGCGAAGGGATCGCCATCATGATGGTGGTCGACCGCTCGGGTTCAATGAAGGCACGTGATCTAGTCGAAGGAGACTACAGTGTTGACCGTTTACAGGTCGTCAAAGAAGTCTTTCGCCAGTTCGTTTTGGGTGATTCTGATTCCGGCACCCAAGGCCGTGACGATGACGCGATTGGATTGATCGCCTTTGCGGGATTCGCTGATAGCTTGTGCCCGCTGACGCTGGATCATGGCAACTTGGTATCCATGGCAGACGAGTTACAGATCGCCGATTCGCGTCAAGAAGACGGTACCGCGATCGGCGACGGTTTGGCACTCGCTGTCGAACGCCTTCGGCGGAGCAAAACGAAATCCAAAGTCGTCATTCTGCTGACCGACGGTTCAAACAATGCCGGGGTCATCGATCCCGAACAGGCCGCCGATGTGGCCCAAGCCAGCGGGGTCAAGGTTTACTGTATTGGAACTGGGACCCGAGGCCGGGCGCCGTTTCCTACCATCGATCCGTTTACCGGTCGCAGTATCTTGGCCGAAATACCGGTCGAGCTTGACGAAGACACCTTAAAAATGATCGCCGATAAAACAGGCGGCGAGTACTTTCGGGCGACCGATCGCGACAGCTTGGTCGGTATCTACCAACAGATTGACAAGATGGAACGCACCAAAGTCACCGAACAGCGTTACCTACAATACGATGAACGCTATCGGACTCCGCTGTTAATCGGCGTAATCTTGTTGGGGGCGTCGCTGCTCTCCCGGGCAACCATTTTTCGAACGCTTCCCTAACGCCGCGTTGATTGCTGAATTCCAGAAACCACCATGAACAATTTTCGATTCGAATCGCCGAATTGGTCCGCCGCCTTCTGGGTGGTGCTGGTGGTATTTACGCTTTTGTTTTGGCTATTGCGACGACGTGCGACGGTGCTGTCGCAATTGGTCTCGGTGTTGATGCAGTCCCGTCTCGTCCGCCAGCCGTCAATGCTGCGTCGCATCCTGGTGCCGGGAATGTATGCCGCCGCGACGGTCTGCTTTGTTGTGGCGTTGATGCGACCACAATTTGGGATGACGACAATCAGCACGCCAAACGTCGGCGCCCAATTGATGTTTTGTTTGGATGTCAGCAAGTCGATGCTGGCGGAGGACGTAGCGCCCAACCGGTTGGAACGCGCGAAAGCCGACATAACAGATTTGTTGTCGTTCCTCGACGGCGACCAAGTCGGGCTGATCGCATTCGCCGGTCGAGCGAGCGTGTTGTGCCCGATGACAACGGATTACGGATTCTTTCGCTTGATTTTAGACGGTGCCGGTCCGAATAGCGTCGGTCGTGGTGGTACCAGTCTGGAAGAACCGCTTCGGAAAGCGATTGACGGCTATCGTGATGGGGGTGACGTCTCGCGAGTGATTGTCTTGATCACCGATGGCGAAGATCACGATTCGCGTCCGCTCGACGCCGCCGATGAAGCACGCCAACGCGGAATTCGAATCGTCGCCGTTGGGTTGGGCGATGAAGCAGGAAGCGAAATCCGAATCACCGACCCGCAAACCGGTGCGACCGAGCGGTTGCGTGACCAAGACGGCAGTCCTGTCGTTAGTCGTCTTGATGGGCAGACACTTCGTGAACTCGCACTCAAGACCGAAGGCGTCTACATCCCCGCTGGTACGGGGCGGTTGGATTTGAAGTCGATCTATGAAACTCACCTGCAACCGCTGGTACGTGACGAACTTGAAAGCGAACGCCGCGTGATTCGCCGTGAAGCATTTCAATGGGCAATTGTCGCTGGCTTGATCTTGACAGTGCTAGCGCTGATGATCGGCTCTCGACCCGCCGCTGTGAGCGATACCACGGCAATTGATGCCGCAAATGGCGATGGCAAGCGAGTCGTCAGCGCGATCTTGTTTACTGTCGCACTGTATTCTGTGGCACTGTTTTCCCACGAAGCTGCTGCGGCGAATCCTGAAACAGCATCATTGCCCAAGGTCGCGTCCGAAGCAGAAATCAAGCCGCCCGGAAGTGAAGTACCTGAATCGGTTCCCGTACGACAGATTTACAACGACGGGTTGGAATTGCTGCAAGGAACAACTGCCGAGCAAATCGACAAAGCGGAAACTCTGTTGACGGCGGCTCGTGATCGTTCTGATTCTGATGGCGAAGTTCGTTATCGGGCGACCTACAACTTGGGTTGGGTGGCCGTTCGAAGGGCAGATGCGAACGTCGAGAATGCACCCGAACAGGCGCTTCAGCAATTGCAGCAAGCGTCATCTTGGTTTCGCGATGCGATTCGCATCCGCCCCGAATCTGAGGCCGCTCGGCAAAACCTGGAAGTCGTACTGAAACGTATTATTCAACTGCGTGATCAAATCACGAAGCAAAACGAAGGTGATTTGCTGGAACAGATCACCACGATGATCGAGACCGTGCGTGGACAGCTAAACCAACTTCGTGGATTGGTCCAGCAAGTCACCAAGTCGGACGATCCGAACATCGTTGATCGGTATCGAGCCGAATTCAATCGCTTTGCGGTCGAGCATCGCGTGACCTTGTCTGATCTCGAAGGCCTAATCGAATTAGCCGCCGACGAAATTCAAACGTTGCAGACCAAAGACGATACGGAAAAGACCCCAGAGGACGCAGTCCGCGAGATGCAGTTGCAAGCGTCACTGGAACACCTGGGGGCGGCGGGGCAGCGGCTGGGCTCTGCCCGCAATCAACTCCGACGCCGCCAAGCAATGCGAGCCTTCCGTCGCGCCAATGCGAGCTTGGCAGAGCTGAAACGGGCACGCGAGCAATTGCTGGAACCGTTGGAAGTCTTGGACGGGATTTTGGCTGATTGTATGCCACTCGCACGCGAGACGGCTGCGATCGCCTTGCATCAACCCGACACACCGCTGCCCGCATGGATCGACCAGGATTACTTGGCAGAGAATCAAGTCGAACTTTCCACTCGGACCGGCGAACTGACAAGCCGTTTGCAAGCCGGTGTCGATGCAGCAAACACGTCCTCCGTCAGCACCGCAGATCATGGACAGGATGGTGCAGAAGATCCCGGGCAAAAGGAGATGATTGAACAGATCGGTCGTGCCCTGCCACACTTGGTCACCGCAGTGGATCAAATGCGTCAGTCGGAAAACGAACTTGCCGCGCCCCTGTACCAACAGTCGCTGGAGCATCAAGTGAACTCGATCGCGGCGTTGCAGCAAGCTCGTGAACAGTTTGCCGACTTGCGGACATTGATCGAATTGACCAGCGCCGATCAATCCATGCTCCGTGATGGTTTAGGGCAAATCAAAGAGTTGGAGAGCACGGGCACAGCCAACGATCCAGCTGAAGAATCGTCGGAGGAAACAAGTTCGGAGGAAGTTGACTCGTCGCCAGTGATGCCTTCCGAGGAGGAACTAAAGGAACTCTTGCAAGCTGTCTCCGAGAAGCAATCAAAAAACATTGTCCGCGCCGATCGTATCGCCGGGATGATTGCCAAGGAACTCGAAGCACTCCAGCAGGCTGCCAATACGCCACAGGAACCAACCCCTGGTTCTGATCCGTCAGCTCAGGACGATCAAGCGGCTGAGCAAGAGATCCAACGCTACGAGTTGGCGTCGGAATTGATCGGAAAGGTTGCCAACGAAATGAATGCCGCGGTGACGGCCATGAATGATCCAGCCGCAGAAGAAGATCCAGTAGAGGAGCAAGCATCAGTCGTTAGCGATGCTTTCGATCATGCGAACGCCGCGGCCGAATCGCTCGATGAACTTCGTCGGTTGTTTTTCACCTTGATCGAGCATCTGCGTGAGACTGCGAAAAAGCAGGCGGAATTGAACGACGAAACGCAAGAATCGGTAGGCACAGAAAGCGATCAAGACAACTCTGCCTCACAATTCCAGCAACTGGGGAAAAAGCAGGCTGACCTTTCGCAGGTTTCAAACGAACTGGCGTCGGCGTTCGAACAACAGGCACAACAGCAAGTTCAACAGCCGTCTCCAGACGAAGATACCCAGCAACCTGAACAGCAAGCCCAGCAACAAGAGATGGCGGAAAAACAACAACAGGCCGCCGAGTTGATTCGCCAAGGTAGCCAGTTGATGGATCAGGCTGTCACCGAGATGAACTCCGAATCAGATAGTCACGAGGCGGTGCTCGAACCGCAAGGTCAAGCGTTGCAAAAACTGTTTGAGGCGTTGCAGTTGTTGCAGCCTCCACAGAACAATGATCAAAACCAAGACCAAAATGATCAGCAACAACAAGACCAGTCGCAGCAAGAGCAACAGCAGAATCAGCAACAGCAGCAACAAGGCCAACAACAAATGGACCCTTCGCGCGTCCTGCAAGCAGTTCGGGACCGTGAAGCACAACGCCGTAAGGAACGCGAGCGAACGCAAAACGCGGGCCAGGTTCCGGTCGAGAAGGATTGGTAATGATTAAACAACGATCTTGGTTACCGTCGAACCGTTGGGCCGTCGTGTTGCTCGTCACGCTGTGCTGCAGCGTCGGTATTCAAGCGCAAGACGACGTCACTGTCGAAGCCGCGAAGCAACGTGGTCCCTATTACGTCGGCGTCGGCACGACAATCCAGTTCACTGTTCGCGGACTAGAAACAAAACCTGACCCGACTTGTGAAGTCATCAACGCCGATCCGGCAATTCAGGCTTCGGTTGCCGGGATCAGCCCGCGGATCATGCAACAGGTTTATCAATCGGGTGGTCGCATTCGGCGAATCCAACAGGTCACCTACGTGATCCAAATGCAGGTGATCGCCAGTCGCGCTGGACAGTACAGCGTTGGGCCGTTTGTGATTCGCCAAGATGGCGTGGAAAAACAAGTGGATCCGATCGAGATGACTTTCGAGTCTGTTCCGGCGACCGACCAGATGCGAGTCGCTTTGGAGTTGCCAGAAATCGCTTATCCGGACCAACGCGTCAAAGTAAAACTTCGATGGGCGGTGACCAGCGAATTGTCTGATATCCAGTCGCTCCATATCAGCTCGCCTGTCTTTGATCAGTTCCGCTTCGCGCCCGATCCGCCAGGTTCCCGTCAGTCCAATAAATTGCCGGTGCAAACGCCGCAAGGTAGTGTCGCGATCCTGCGGAAGTCAGTTCAGAAACGATCGACGGAAAAGAGTTCACGGTGTTGACGGCCGAACGCACGCTCATTCCAGACCGACCCGGCGAATTCGAACTGGATCCCATCTCGGCAACAATTCGTGTCGTGACACAGTGGCAGCGACAACGATCCGGGCTCGATGACTTTGGCTTTGGCGGATCGCTTTTGGAAGAGGCGTTCGGCGGTCGGTCTCGTCCGATGGAAGTCAAGCTTTATCGCGCCGAAGGCAAGCCGCATCGGTTTCAAGTTAAGCCGTTCCCAAGTGCTGATCGTCCCGAAAGTTTTGCGGGGGCCGTCGGCTCGGGCTTCACGCTTGATGTCGCTGCCGACCGAACGGTAGTGCGCGCCGGTGACCCGATTCGATTGACAATTGATATCCGTGGCGATGGTAACTTGGAAAATGCAACGTTGCCGTCGTTATTCGCCGACGGCGGACTTTCCAAAGACCAATTCCGAGTTCCCGAGGGCGACGTACCTGGTGTTTTTGATCCAGACACGTTGACGAAAACGTTCGAGGTACTGGTCCGCGTCGAAGATGAAAATATTGATGAATTGCCAGCTCTTCGCTACTCGTGGTTCGATCCAAATAACGAAACGTACCAAACCACACTGTCGAGCCCGATTGCGCTACGAGTGAATCCGGCTTCGATGGTCACCGCCGACGCTGTGGTCAGTTCCGGAGCTCGAAAACGGACCGATGGGAACACGACCGATCAAACGATGGAGACAGTCGACCTGGGACGCGCCAGTTCGGACGGAATCAGTCCGTCCCAGGTTTTGTCCGGCGTCGATCTCAGTCTGACGACCGACGCCAATCGCTTGTTGGCCGCTCCAAGCGGATTACTCGCCAGCGGGGCATTTCAAGGTTCCGTCTATGTGATCGCTGCGCTGTGCCTGATTTGGATGATGGTCGGGAAACAGCGCAAACAGTCCGATCCCGCAGAGCGACAAGCCAAGACATTGGCAACACAACTTGGCCAGCAGATTCAGTCTGCCGCTAGCATGAATGCGAAAACCGGCGCGGCTCAGATCGCAGAAGCACTGCGCTCCGCGCTCCGTGAATTAGATGCCGTCGACCGCGAAGCGATTCAAGTGACAATCGCGAAATGCGAAGCGATCGAGTTTCGTCCTGATCCGGCATCGCAATCGACGCTGGACCCCGCATTGATCGACGAGGCAGCAAGGCATCTGCCCTAGGTCGATCATTCAACTGCATGGACAGTTATGCGACGCGTCGTCGGCGGCCGAACAAACCACGTTTTCCGATGAAACGTTCGATCGCTTCGTTTGACGCAGTAAATTCGGGCCCGAATTTTGAAATGTCCATCTCGGCAAGCGGTCCAAGATCGCGTGTTGTAAAACGATCGATTCGGCGTTGCAAATACGTTTTGGAATCCAGCTTTGGCAACAGATTAGGGTTATCGTGTTTGGAAATCCAGTAGCCGTCCAGCGCCAAGTAATCGACGTCCATATAGGCAAACGATTCCAACGCGTCTTCGGCTGTCTCGACAATCGCCTCGCCGTTCACGTTGAAGCTGGTGTTGATCACGATCGGCAGGTTGCTGAGTTTGTTGAACGCCGTGATGACGTTAAACAGGTCTGTGTTCTCGTCTTCACTGACCGACTGGACTCGTGCGGTGAGGTCTTCATGAACGATCGATGGCGCGAGCTGCTGTGTGTGCGCCAATGCTCGTCCGATCAGCAACATGAACGGGGACTCGTCTTCGAGTTCAAAGTAGTCGGCAACGCGATCTTTCAGACAGGCCGGAGCAAAGGGGCGGAACTCTTCGCGATGTTTGACACGAGCGTTTAGGATTTCTTTCATGTTGGCGAATCCCGGGTGTGCCAACAGCGAGCGGTGACCCAGCGCGCGGGGACCGAATTCGGCAGGCCCGACACAGCGGGCAACGATCGCGCCTTCGATCAACGCGGCAGCGATCGTGTCATGAATCGATTCGGGACGCGTCGCGACAACCTCGCGAGATTGGATCATCGCTTCGACTTCGGCGTTTTGGACGTCATGACCGAAGTAGCAAGATCGGATTCGTACCGGTTGAAGTTCGCTGGCGTTTGCGATCGCCAATTGTGCCGCGCCAACAGCACAACCGTCATCGGCCGCCGCTGGATAGATAAAGATGTCTTCGCAATCAGTTTCTTGGCGGATCTCTTCGTTCATCAAACCGTTCAGCGCCACACCGCCGGCAAGTGCGATGTCGCGATGGCCCGTTTTGGCGATCGCGTGCTTGGCCAAGTCGACGCCGATCGATTCGGTCAGAGCTTGGACAGAAGCGGCAAAGTCGAAGTGTTGTTGCAAGAACGGTTCGCCTGATGTTCTTGGGGCCAACAGTTCGTGCAGTTTTTCGGTGAACTGAAATGCAACGTGTCCGTGCGGGCCGAGCTCGCCAAGCCGCAGACATTCGGTTTCGTTGTACTGGACCGTTGCGTCGGGATTCACCGTCACCATGTCACGGAGTGCATCCAGGTAAACGGGTTTTCCATACGCAGACATGCCCATGACCTTGTATTCGTCACCCATCGTGAATCCCAGGTGCTGGGTCGCGAACAGGTAAAAAATACCAACGCTGTGCGGCCATCGCGTTTCGCTGACTCGGTGTAATTTGCCTGCCTGGGCGGAATAAACGGTGACGGTATCGGATTCGCCTTGGCCGTCGATGACCAGCACGGTTGCCGCGTCAAAGCCTGAATTGAAATATGCCGACGCGGCATGGGTTTCGTGGTGATTGAAATACTCGACCGGAAATCCTTCGGCGTAGTGGTCAATCGTGGAAGCGATCTGACGATATTTGACGGACCAGTTCCAATACCATGTGATGCGCCGAACCAAGGTGCGTGTCGTGTCGTCAGCGAGTGGCAGGCCGTCTAGGAAGCGACGGAGTTGAATCGCGGGTTCATTGGGAGGATCGATCGCGACGTATTCAAGCTTCGGCAACGCGGCATACAAGAAGTTCTTGATTTTGGTGGCGATGGATGCCGACGCAACACAGGTGTCGATGAAGTGATAAAGCGTCTTTTGAACGAACTCTTCGGCGCGAAAATTGACCGCGATCGAGCGGACCGCATACCCGCGATCTCGGGCGACATCACAACACTCTTTGATGCTGCCGATTGGGAAGTGCCAATCGTGCTTGCGGTTGCTCAATCGCTCTTCGGCGACTGCGTGTAAAACGCATCCGTTTCTTGCGTCAACCAGGGCGACAGCGGCGTCGTGACCGAATGCGCCCAGTCCCAGCACTGCTTCGGGGCGTCCGTCGTCGGTTACCGCAAGGTCTGGATAAGCGTCGCGAAGTTGGGCGCGCAAGCTGGGTGTCAATAAACCGGCGTTCATTCAATTGCCCCATTGAACGTGTATTTGCAGTGTGATTTGTGGCCTGTCGGAATGTTGCCCATTCGACGTGGCGTTGGTGTTGTTGTGCTCGTGGATTCCACAGTTGCCACAACCGGCGGATCCTAGGAACCCCGCACCCCTATGACAATGTTGATCTGAAGTGGCAGGAGTCCGACAAGGGCTTGTTAAACCTTGTCGGCGCAGATGTTTTTTATGGCCCGCTTGGGGGTGTGGTGGCGATAACGCGAAGGGGTTGAAGGTCTCACGCCAAATTGAGGTTCGCCGTGAAGTCGTCATCGTTCGCAGTGTTGTTACCTGCAAGAGAACTGCCGCATGCCCGGAGTCTGTTGAATGGCGGGATGCTGATCGCGCTCTGCCTGCTGAGCACCGGATGTCTGCCGTCGACTCGTGTGATCAAGAACCCTGGTGATCGCGACAAGGGTGTGCGGTACTATCGCCCCAAGCCGTTTTTAAAGCTCGCGCCGATGACCAACAAGGCGGGCGAGCCTGTCGACGGCTATGTCACGATCGAACAAACGGTGCTGCCAGACTACAGCGAAGAATATTCGATTCATGTCCGTAGCGGCCTGGGGAGCAACGAGACCGAAATCACGTTGACTGACGGATGGCGATTGGATTCGCTGAACGTCAACATCGATTCCAATTTTGACGAAAACGTCAAAGCGATCGCAGATCTGACAAAGTCTCTCCCGATCGCGACCAGCAACGCTGAGAAAGTACCGGTCAAAGCATCCAACGTGCCTCTTGGCTTATACGAAGCCGTTGTTTCAAAAGGATGCGATGGCAAAAAACGCTTGTACGGATATCGCTATGTCGGTTTCATGCCCTATTCCCCTTGTCCGGTCGAATCTTGCGGACTTGAGCAAACGTCATGCAACCAAGGGCAGATCTACGGTCTGATTTTTGAAGACGAGCGCATGGTCTTTCGGCCGCTGCATGACCTGATGCCAGGTCAGACCTCCGTCGCTGATCGATCGGCGGAGGAAGTTCATGATGAACCCGCGGTCATTGAAGACCCGATTGACGATCTGCCGCTCAACCAGTTTTAGAGACACGATCGCGTGGAGATCATTTGTCATCTAAGGCAGTTGACGGTTGATGAACTTGATCGTATCCGTCAGACGCTTGGTTTGCGCTACCACATGCGGCGGCAGGCCAAAGTGATCGCGATCGGGTTCGGCATAGCAGAACGCGGCGGAAAGTTAGACTTTGACCGACGCGATTGCATCATCTTTTATGTACGCAAGAAACGGGAGCGACTTCGTCAGCAGCTTTGCCTGCCAACCGAAGAACGAATTCGGGTGAAACGCGGGCGGCAGTTTGTCGAGGTCCGGTTGCCGACCGACGTGGTTGAATCTCCGCCGAAATTAATTGTGCCAACTGGACGCGGGATCCGGCATCTAAAACGCAACGAATCGGCGACCGCCGGTGCGGTGGTCGTTTGGCGAACGGCCTCACGTCGACAGTTTCACTGGGGTGTGCTTACGGCGGGGCATCTATTCCGCCATCGTACGCAAGTTCCCGAACAGGACAAGTTCGTCCGGATCAAAGCGACTCGCAACCGCGAAGTTCAAGGTCGCTTGATTATTTGTTCGAACGATCAAGATGGTGTCGACGCCGCTCTGATTCTCGTCCATCGCCAATCCTTGGTCACCGGCGAATTGATCACCGCCGGGCAGCGGACGCGTGGAAAGACCGTTCGCACATTGGAATCACTTGTCAACGACCAAGGCAACGAGGGGAGAACGCTCTCCGATCACAAGCGTCATCCCTTCCTGGTCACTAGGTATTTGCCTACGTTTGACGCTGTTTCGACGCTAGGAACGATCAAACATTTGTTGGACGTACGGAGCGAGAAACCGGGAACGTTTCGGCAAGGGACCTCTGGTTCGCTGTGGGTCATCGCTCGCCAGGCAAGTTGCCAACAGTGCATCGGATGGCAATCCCAATTCGCGAATGACAATTTTGTTCGGGGCGGCGGCCAAGCGATGGCAACGATCTTGGAGTGGTTGCATCAGCAACTGGCAAGTCTCCATGACGTCAGCGCCGAAGACATTGAATTGCGACTGGTCAGTCATCTCTGATGCGTCGCCTAGTATCACTTCAGTTCGCAGACAAGATCGTGTCGATATCTTGGCGCGGCGGGGCACCGAACATTCTCCGGTACTCTCGGCTGAACTGCGACGGGCTTTCGTAACCCACGCGAAACGCCGCTTCGGCCGCGTCGAGTTTCTCGCCGATCATCAGGCTACGTGCTTCTTGAAGCCGCATCCGCTTTTGGTATTGCAGCGGCGTCATCGTCGTCACATTTTTGAAGTGTTGGTGAAAAGACGACGTGCTCAGTCCGACTTGCTCCGCCAAAGACTCGATCCGCAATGGATCTGCGAAGTGATCTTTCAGCCAACGAATGGCTCTCGCGATCCGATGGGCAGGTGCACCTGCAAGTGCGATCTGGCGCAGTCGCAAGCCTTGTGGACTGGTCAGCACCCGATGTGTGATTTCTTGCAACACGAGCGGCGCAAGCGGACGAACGCTTTGCGGCTCATCAAGCAGCTCCACCAACCGCGTCGCCGCATCCAATAATCGTGATTCGACCGGCGTCACCGCAAGACCACGTTCCGATGGGCCCACCGATGGAATGTCCGCGCCATCGGCCAACAACTCTCCGACGACTTTGGGGTCCAGCGATATCCTCAGCCCCAGATACGGTTTGCTTGCCGTCGCTTTTGAGACACGAGCGTCAACGGGCAGGTCAACGGACACGAGCAGAAACTGTGCCGGGTCAAGCGAGTACGTTTCGCCAGACAAATGGACTTCCTTCGAACCTTGCGCAACCATGCACAAGCAGGGCTCATAAAGGAGCGACGTCAGCTCTGTCGCCGAACTGAAGCACGAGAGATGTAGTTCGGGAATCGGACTGCCGATCGACTGGCCCATTTTTGAATGTCGCCGAATCCCATCAGCTAACTGCTGTATCGTTTGGTTTCCCATTTTTCCATCTCCAAAGCTCTGATCAGAGTTGCGTAGGATTAGGCAATGGCGTCGCACGATCGGGTGATCGTCAATAAGTTGCACGCGTTACACTCACTCTATCAAGCGAAATGCTTACAGAAAGCGGCGACGCGGCAATTTTCGATGTTTTTTGCGGCGCGATTAGACCCGGTTCTGGCGATGCTTTGGCGTCGAAAAAACGCGAAATCTGAAAGCCACGTAGGATTAGGCAATGAGCTGGGAGGATCGTTCTATCGCCTGATTTCGCCCCAGGCATACCATGGAGAGTAAAAGCGTGGAGTAAAACCAATGATTGATCGTCGAGGATTTTCCCAAGCTACGGGAGCCACCGCGATCGCCATGTTATTGCATGTCGAATTAGAAACACCAACGAAAGACCCCAAGGAGCAAACGATGGAAATCAAACGAAATGGCACGCAGGACTCGGCAGTGGGACCTTCCGATTGGTTCACCGGAACGACCCGCATTGATCCGCTGTTTAGTCCGCATGAACCGGCGCGAGCTGCAGCGGCATGCGTCACGTTCGAACCGGGGGCCCGCACGGCGTGGCACACTCACCCGCTGGGGCAAACACTGATCGTAACCTCTGGCGTCGGCCGGGTCCAAGTTTGGGGGCAAGCGATTCAAGAGATCCGCCCCGGTGACGTCGTTTGGTTCCCGCCTGGGGAGAAACACTGGCATGGTGCCTCGCCCAATACCGCAATGGCACACATCGCGATTCAAGAATCGCTCGATGGCAAAGTCGTCGAATGGATGGAACATGTCACCGACGACCAATACGAAAACGAATCTGACAATAGGTAAACAATGATGAGCAATCAAAATATCAGTGGAAAAGTAGTCGTGATTACAGGCGCCAGCAGCGGACTGGGGGAAGCCACCGCGCGGCACCTCGCTGCTGCCGGTGCGATCGTCGTTCTCGCGGCCCGTCGCGAAGACCGTATCAACGAACTAGCCAAGGAATTAACCGATGGCGGCGCAAAAGCGATTGCGGTGAAGACCGACGTGACCGATAGCGTACAAGTCAAACATTTGGTCGACACCGCGGTCGATACGTTCGGTCGCATCGACGTCATGCTTAACAACGCGGGTTTGATGCAGCAATCGCCACTGGAGGCATTTAAGGTCGACGAGTGGGATAACATGATTGACGTCAATATCAAGGGCGTCTTGTACGGTATCGCGGCCGCATTGCCGCATATGAAGCGACAGCACTCGGGTCAGATCATCAATGTCTCGTCGGTTGCCGGCCACAAGGTGACGCCTTCGGGAGCGGTTTATTGTGCAACAAAGCACGCCGTCCGCGCGATTTCAGAAGGCCTTCGAACAGAGGTCAAGGCATACAACTTGCGTACCACCGTGATCTCGCCAGGGGCGGTCGCGACGGAGCTGCCGACACACATCACACATGAAGAGTCGCACGAAGGCATTAACGAGTACTATGCCCAAGTCGCGGTTGCTCCCGAATCGTTCGCTCGTGCAGTCGCTTTCGCCATCGAACAACCCGAAGACGTCGACATCAACGAAATCCTCTACCGACCGACAAAGCAAGAGCTTTGATTGAGGCACTGTACCAAGCTCATCATTGAGAAGCGGTGGAATGAAAACCAATTTTGAAAACCGTGTTGCTTTGGTAACCGGTGCGGCAACCGGAATGGGGCTCGCAACGACCAAAGCCTGTTCCCAAGCCGGCGCTATCGTCGTTCTGGCCGACAGTCGCGAAGAGCTAATTGGTCAAGAAGAAAAGGATCTCAATGAATCGGGGCATAGGTGATCGCGGTTCACTCCGCTATCAGCGACGAAGCTCAGGTCGAAGCAATGATCGATGGTCGGACGACCGTCGGTTAAAGCGAAGTCGCCTTGCGAAAGTCGTTTCCGACTTTGTTCAATCAATGCATTTATCCAAAGGAGATTTTGATGCGAATTGCACTGATCACGACATTGGTTTGCTGCGGTCTCTCGGTCACAAGATCGGCTCATAGCGACGATTGGCCCCGCTGGGGTGGTCCCAATCGCAACGCCGTCTCGGACGAAAAGGGATTGCTACAACAATGGCCAGAGCAAGGACCTCCACTCGTATGGAAAACCACCGGGATTGGCGAAGGGATGGGCGGTGTTGCGGTTAGCGAAGGCCGGATATACACCACAGGCGACATTGATGGGACCGCTTGGCTGATTGCGCTTCGTGAAGATGACGGCAGCCAAATCTGGAAGGCCAAGATCGGCAGTGGCGGCAACCCCGGTTTTATCTTTCAACCCGATGGACCACGTGCAACGCCGACTATCGAAGACAATCGCATTTACGCTTTGGGGCAGTATGGTGACTTCGTCTGCTTCACGTTGGACGGCAAGGAGGTTTGGCGGAAACACTATGTGGATGACTTTGGCGGGGTGATGCCAAAATGGGGTTACAGTGAATCGCCTTTAGTCGATGGGGACCAGATACTGTGTGTTCCCGGTGGATCAGAGGTGACTATGGTCGCCATCAACAAGAAAACGGCCGAAACGATTTGGAAGTGCCAAGTTCCGGCTGGCGAGTTCAACCCACGTTATGGAAATGATTCCGCAGCAGGCTATTCCTCGGCAATCGTGTTCGAATTTGCTGGAATCCGGCAATACGCCCAGTTCACCGCGACAACGCTGGCAGGAGTAGAAGCTTCAACGGGAAAGCTGCTGTGGCGCTATGATAAGCCAGCGAATACCCATCGAATCCCATGCTCGACGCCAATCTATCTCGACGGAGTCGTCTTTGCCGCGACGGCATACGACGCTGGGGGAGGCGCAGCAAAACTTGCTGCCGATGGCCAGGGCGGTGTCACTGCCGACGAAGTTTGGTTCAACCCGATCATGAAAAACCATCACGGAGGCATGATCATCGCAGATGGATGCCTATACGGGGCGGCGGGAGGCAATCGTGGCGGGTTCCTCGTCTGCCTTGACCGCGAATCGGGCGACAGGCTTTGGGCGGAGCGTGAAGCGCCCAAGGGATCGTTGATGATGGCCGACGGTCGTCTGTATCAGCGTGTCGAGAATGGCACCATGATCTTGATTGAGCCGAACCGAAACAAATACATCGAGCGTGGCCGGTTCGAACAACCAGATCGATCTCGCAGTCCCGCATGGCCTCACCCGGTCATCGCCAATGGGAAGTTGTACCTCCGCGACCAAGGCATGCTACTCTGTTATGACGTTGCCGCGAATTAGTCGTCGCAATCGAAATGGCAAAGTTGAGGTATTGGTCTGAACGGTTTTGGAACGCAAAATGCTAGTGGGCGTCACAAGGCGTTCAAAGGTTGTTTTCAATTCGAGATTGCAGACTCGTCCTCCCATGCCAGAAATCCTAGTTTCCGATTCCCACGCCGAAGTGCGTGAGCAGATTTCACGGTTGCTTTCCCAAGCGACCGAAGCATCCGGTCAGACGTTTTCACCGCGTGCGATCACGCTGGCGCTGATGGATTCTGATCGGGTCGTCGGAGGTCTTTCGGGGACAACGAACTGGGAATGGCTTTACATCGAAACGCTGGCGGTCGCACCCGAATTTCAGAAGCAAGGCTTTGCAAAACAGCTCGTTATGAAAGCGGAAGAGATCGCACGTGAACGCGGCTGCTGCGGAAGCTGGGTCGATACCTTCACCTTTCAAGTCCCCACGTTCTATCTCGCCTTGGGGTACGAGAAATTCGGTGAGTTGCCGAACTATCCCAAAGGCCATTCACGCATCTTCTTGCGCAAACTGTTCATCTAACCCTGAGCGAGCGCGGCGTCGTCCACTCTCGTTGTGTGAAAGTCGCGATTGTTCCTTTTACATTTGATGTGCTCAAGGCGACTTATCACTCCGCCTGGAATCATTCATGGACGCTTGCTGTCGTCGTTCGGCTTCGCCGACGTGTTGCCGCTACGGCACTTCCGGCGAATAGGAGTAGCAGAGCTGAAGGTTCCGGGATCGCTGTTACATTGAAACTGAGCGTGGGCGCGAATTCGGGTGTCAGGGCGTCCGAGCCTAGGAACTGCATCCCGGCATCAGGTGTCGATTCGGCAGCTGCGATGCCAATGCGAAGTCGCTCACCATTATTGATCGCGGATAACAATCGAGTTTGGTTGTCGCCACTAAATGTCAAGTCGACGTCCCAAGGCGTATGGTTGTCTTGCGCCGCAACAAACGAAACGGTCGCTAGTCGGTTCGTACTCGGGTCGAATGCGGGGTCGATGGCGTGGATGCCGTTTTGCCCCCGTTGATAGACTGGCGTGCCATCAACATTGATGGATGCGTCGGTCAACTGATCGCTGCGGTTTCTCAGCAAGTAAAACTCAAAGTCACCGCTTTTGGTCCAATAGCGAGTCTCTTCGATCAACCGCATCGAAAGTATGTTGACGTCTGTGACCGTTGACAGAGGCTCATCAAACTGAAAATCAAGCACTGCAAACGCTTGCAACCCACCCATTCCTGAATCAGTCCCGCGTACCGAGGTGAAGTAGCGAAGGGTGTCGCCAAAAACGTCGCCGTAGATTCCACTATCTCGGTCCGTCGACAATGCGTTCGCAAGTCTCACTTCTGTGGTCGACATCAGCGTGACTGTGTCTGCATGAACGGCTCCGCATGCCGAAAAAGAAATCACAGTAAATAAGACGATGCTTTCGACCAGCATTCGTTGGATGAATCGTGTGACTGTTGGTGGCAAGCATACAAGGTAATGCTGCATCGGGATGAATGTGTTTTTCATGAAGGATGTCAGGTGTGAGAACTTGAGAACGGAGTGATCAAAATCGACGTTGTTGTGAACGATCTACTCGACTAGGCCACGGATCTCTTCACGGATCCGTCTTGTCAGTCGGCTTTTGGCCAATAGCACGACGTTCACCGTGACACCGAGTTCCTGTGCGACTGCCGCAGCCGGCATGCCTTCGAGTACGTGCTTTTGAAATGCCTTCCAAGTGTCAGGCTTGACTTCGGCTCTGACGATCGAGGCGGCGTGAAAAAAGACCGCGTGGTCGTGGTGACGATCAAAGTCTGCGGTTTCTCGACTGTTTGGATCCGCCAACTGCTCGATATGTTCTGTTAGTTTGTCGATTTGCCCAGCGGCAAGTGGTGTCTTTTGCGCTCGTCGCATTGCGTATCGCAACTGGTTGAGAACGACGCCACGAAGAAACGCGCGGAATGATCCCGTTCGCTGTCGCTGAAAGTCCGGCAACTCACGGACCAGAACACACAGGACTTCCTGGACGATATTTTCAGATTGATTGACCAGAATCGGGTAGCTTGAGATTCGCTGATACATGAACGGCCGATAGATCTCGATCAGTCGTTTCCAATCGTCGTCACTTGCATCGTCCGCGATCCGTTGCAAAAGGCTGATCGATGTTTCTTGCATGATGTCCGTCCTAGTCCTTTGCCATTGCGAGTGCCATAGCCTTGGCATATCGCTCTGCTTCTTCGTCATTGCCGAGCTCCAAAATCGAGATCTCTCGGAAGACGTCTTCTGCTGCAGGAGGCTTGGCAAGCAAGATCCCACCGTGATCGACGCGGTCAAGCGGATCGGTTGCAGAGCAGATGAATCGGCCGTCGAGAAACAGTTCAATCGCGGGGCCGTAGACGATGTATTCGATCATGTGGAATTCGTCCCGTGTCATACTCTGTCCCGGAGCGTGCTGGTGGTACACCAGTCGATTTTGGTCGAAGTACGGAACCCCGATTTTCCCATCCGGGTATCCGGGAAAGGGACGCACCAAGATTCCCATCAGGCCGAACGGCACAACCTGATGCAAGACTCCCGCGTGTGGTCGATGGCCACCAAGCATCGCTCTCCAGCCGATCTTGTCAGTACCAATTTGATTCGCACGCAGCACGAAATGCTGGTTCCACTTGGACGCCTCATCCGCCGAATCGATCATCATTTCGATTCGCAGGTGAAAGTTGCGAAAGTCCCTGCGTTTGGTCTGCAACATGATGTTGGGACTGGCGTTGCCGCGTAAAACGAAGGTGTCGTTGTTGGCGTCAATGTGGTAGTCAAGGCCGTCGGTTTCTAGGTTTGAAATGACGCGTTGTTCGTTGATCCCAGTGCCCCCACCGAGTATGTATTCGCGTGATCGTGTGGGCTGAATCACAGCCAGTTCTGGAAGCTTGGCAAGATCGCCAGTCGCGGACGAGACGACTTCAGGCGAAACACCACTGGGAGCAAGACTGCGAGTTTCGTCGATTGTGACCAACAGCGTTACTTCGCCTCCGTCAGGAATGCGAATGCTTGTCTCTAGCAGCGTTTGCCCTGACTGTGCCACCGTGAGTTCGCGTTCGCCCTGGTCGACTTGCACGGTTCCTTGGATTCCCGATCGCTTGACGACCGCCGGATCACCATCCACGAAAACGACTGCTTCGGCAGGCAAGTTGGAGATCACAACGGTCCCCTTCTGGTCCGTTGAGAGACTACGGCTCAGTCCCAAGAGCGACACCAGGACTGCCAAGCAAGCGACGAGTGCGATGACACGAGTTCGCTTTTTTGAATCACTCCGATTGTCAAAGCGACGGATGTTGTCAGCGGATGAGAGGACCGAGTTGTTCGTTTGGTCTCGCGGTTCGACTTGAGTGTCGATGGAATCCTCTCGCCCAATTCTTGACGCTGATGAATCATCTGCCGAAGTCTCGCGTCGGGCATGCGGTGTGAGTGCCTCGGCGACTTCGATTGGTGTTCTAAAGCGGCTACTGGGATCTTTGTGAAGCAATCTTGCGACAAGATCTGCCAATGACTTGGGGACTTCTGGGCGAATGCGATCGATTGCGGGCGGGATGGTTTGCGAGTGCGCGAACACCAATTCGCCCGTGGAGCCTGTAAAAGGCGGATGTCCAACGATCATGTGATAGAGCGTGCATCCGAGCGAATAGAGATCCGACCGGATATCTGCGGACGCGGCGTCGCGACATTGCTCCGGTGCAATGTATTCCAAGGTCCCTAATAAAATCCCATCGTCTGTTAACGCTTTGCCGATTTCGCCTGTTTGGGTCCCGCCGCAATTGGTCAGGCGGGCGAGCCCAAAGTCGAGGATCTTGGCTTTGATCTTTCCATCTGCCTTGCTGAGCATGATGTTCGAAGGTTTGATATCGCGGTGGACCAGGCCATGGTCCATCGCATGTTGTAGTCCGAGGCAGATCTTGATCGCGATCGCACAGGCGATATGAACTGGCAGTGGTCCACTGTTTGCGATGACTTGATGCAGGTTTTTGCCGGGGACATATTCCATACATAAAACGATCGTGCTACGAAGTTGCATGACCGAATAGCAGCGTACGATCGATTCATGGTTCGTTGCGGCGATGCATTTGATCTCTTGCTCAAACCGTTTTCGGGCCTCCTGATTGACGATCAGTCGTTCATTAAGAACCTTCAAGACCTCTTTTCGACCGGTCAGCGTGTGCCGTGCGAGATAGAGAACCCCCATTCCTCCGCGGCCGATTTCCTTCAAGTCGGTGAAATCCGATAGGCTTTCGAGTTCGTTGCGGACTTTCGAGTCGAGTTGGGCTGGCACCGCGATCAACTCGGTTTCTCCAAGCGGTTCGCCAGCAAGTTGGCTCGACAATGATTTGTCGGACACCAATTGGCCATGGTCACGCATTTTTGCGATGACCGAGTCAACGGAAATCGCGGCGACCTGGGCAGCCAAATCGGGTGATTTCTCCAGTGCATCAAGGACGCGTAGTTCTTGTTTTTCGTCAAGTTGACCTTTCGCAAAAGCGCGCAGAGTCTCCTGCGAGATTTGAAAACGTTCGATCGCCTCGAGTGCTTCATCATTCATGGTGCCGGCCAGCGTCGCAGATTCATCAAAAGGCAGAACAGCCTCCCCATCTTAAGGCGCGCAGGTTTCATTTACTGTCACGCAAAAATCAAAAACTTTGCTACCGAGCCACCGTCGAGCGGCCAAAACGGTTCGTGCCGGTCGGAAACTGCCGTCATACAGCCCAAATCGCCTCGAAAAATCACGGCGATGCTCACTGTCCGCGGAGTAGCAACCGAAAGGGGGATTGCTACGGAAAGCATCAGGAACCATATCGCCAAGCAATGCGTTTGTTTGTCATTTCGGCTTCAGCCGTCTTTATCGATCTCGACAGTCAGCGAATCACGAGCGGGGTTCGTCTTCGGGACGCTCAGTTATTGCCAACGATTTTTGATTGAAGTCCTGAGGTTCAATACGGGGCAAATCGTCTACCGGTTTCATTCCCCTTGTCGTCCGTAGAACGTCGGCAGGTAGTCTACAAAAATCTAGCACTGCGTCCCTTCTTGGCCTTGCGCCGGGTAAGCGGTGTCGCACCGAAGTTTTTGCCGATCGCAATGTTTGCCGAACGCAATGAACGACCAGGCTTTTGGCAGGTACTGAGCGAATGGCGCCCGCGATCACGTGGTGTGATGCAATCGGCAATCTTTGTTCGCAATCAAGCCGCGTATCAGTCCAACTTGACTCAACACGTCGAAAACCACGTCGAAAACTCTGGCTGCGTGAGAGAACGCTGTGGAGTTTAGCAAGTGACCATTGCGGATGCTTACATGACTGATCAATCATCGAGACATGCAATGCACGATTCATACAAACGGCTTGGCAGCGCCTGCAAACGCTGTTCGCTTACTATTGAATGTCTGCCGATCGTGTTCGTGATGTTCTTGTTCTCGGCGGGATGCACTGATTCCGGTTCGGTAGAGCCCGAAACCGACGAAGCCATGAAGCGGGCGTTAAAGGAAGGTGTATCAGTTAAAACAGCGGCGTCCTATTTCAGCTATCGATCAATCGACGATGAGCAAGCGGATGTAACTGCGGATTCAGACGGTTACGGAAACGATTCGAGTGAATCATCGGGGGCTTCCGGGGAGAGCGTGCCTAGCAAACGTCGGCTTGCCGTCTATGACTACTTTCGTGGGATGGATGCGATCAGCAAGCAAGTCGGCGAAGGAACGGTTCACGACGCTCTCTTAACATACGGAGAAGAAGGTGCCCTACCCCAGCGAGACTCCAAGGTTGTCGATGTCGAATTGAACGAAAGCGAAATGGTGGGGCGGAACACCTGGATGGCCTGGTGTGCCGGAAACGAAGGATTCTGGGATTGGTTGGCAACTGACAGTCTCGGCTTTATCGACCTTGTTAAATTGATCGACACTCGACAACGCAACTTGCGTTTTCGTGAGACGGGCTTGATCAACGAACCTGAGATGGATCGTCGTGGTGAGCCAAGTGAATTTGGGATTTGGCTAGACACCCCCCAGGATCCACGTATTCGTCAATGGCGATCCAAGTACCTCAGCAAAACGTTTCAACAGATTTCAGAGGGACGGCACAAATCACAAATCGGACTCAGTCGGCGGGTCGCGAACGGTGATTACAGTGGCGAGCTTTTATACAAAGGGGATCCGCAAGAATACGAAGGGCGACGCGGTTATGAGTATCCGTCGGAGTATTGTGAGGAACTCGACGAAAGCGAAGCCGCGTTTCTAAACAGCAAAATCCCGCCGCCAGATATGTACGGCATTTCTAGCGGAGTGATCGGGTTGCGTTTGTTTCCGAATCCATTCTTTGATTCCCAAGCGAAAGCAAATTGGGATTCGGAACGGTTCTACAACGACAAGTCTTACTACTCCGATCCAAAATTGGTACGTCCGTTTCGCGTCGGTATGAGCTGCGCGTTTTGCCACACTTCGTTTCATCCCCTACGACCTCCGTCCGACGAAAATTATCCACAATGGAAGAACCTTTCAGGGAATATCGGTGCACAGTACCTGAGTATGCGGGCAACAGTGGGTGCGCAGTTAACTCCCGACCAATTCGTTTACCATCTCCTTGAAAGTCAACCTCGGGGCACGATTGATACTTCTCTGATCGCATCGGACAGTATCAATAATCCAAACACCATGAATGCGGTCTTTGGGTTGAAGCAGCGTGCATATCTGTCGCTGTTCAACCCGAAAGAGAAAATTTCGAAGGCGAGCGCACAGCTTCCATCGCTGTGGGGGGCACCGGATCAAGTGTCAACGGGAGGTGCGGCGGACGCAATTCCGGAAGAGATCGTCGACGATCTAAAGCAGGCTGGACTTTACGATCGAGTGAAGCAGTCCAACGAAAATCCACGCCATGTGCCGCGTATCCTGCTCGATGGTTCGGATTCGATTGGAACTTTCGGCGCACTCGCCCGCGTCTATCTCAATATCGGCACCTACTGGGAGCAATGGAATCAACTTCACCAAGTTGTCATCGGTTTCGAATCACAAAAGCCCTTCAAGCTAAATGACTGCGACACGAACTCCGTGTACTGGAATGCGACAAAGCAGCGCGTTCCAGGCTTGCGCGACTACTTCTTGAAGATTACCCCGACGATGCCGCTGCTTTCGACACCGAACGCAAGCAATCGAATGATCGCGGTTGACCACGAGAAAGCGAAACGCGATGCCAGTTCGAATCATCTCCCCGTTGGCAAGCAATATGAGAAGGAGCGAGCCCTGCATGTCGACTTGAGTCAACTGGAGCGAGGGCGCCAAGTTTTTGCCAAAAACTGCATCGTCTGTCATTCGAGTATTCAACCGGAGAGCATGAAATTTCTGCTCGGTGAGGATGCTCCAGAAGGCGATTTCGATGAATTGATTCGTGAACGCGAACGAGTTCGCCTGTCCGCAGAGACTTCCGGCGAATTCTGGGAGCATGACCCCGCGCAGTGGTTTGAGAACGAGCAGTATGCGAGATGGGCGAGTGCGGTGGTCGACGTCTCGGCGTTTTGGTCAGAGAATTATCTCTCGACAGACTATCGCATTCCCATCAGCTTGGTTGGTACGAACTCGTCGAGGGCCATGGGAACAAATGGTCTGACGAGTCGAATGTGGGAGGATTTTGCCTCCGAGAGTTATCGCATGCTACCGTCACCTGGTGCGATCTCTTTTTTCAATCCATATGCTGGGGAATCAGGCGAGTACCAGACGTTTATGCCCCGGCACAAGACGTCGAAGGGAACACCGAGCGGTGGTGGTGGAACCGGTTTTTATCGTGTTCCAAGTTTGATGTCCATTTGGGCGACGGCGCCATTCTTGCACAACAACAGCCTCGGATTGTTCAACAACGATCCATCTGTCAACGGGAGACTCGAAGCTTTCGATGATGGCATTCGAAAACTCCTTTGGCCCGAACGACGCCTGAAGAGCAGCAGTTACAACGGTGCGACTGAAGAGCGACTGCGTCGTGACCATGGATTGATCTGGCGCACCACACAAGAAACCTATCTTGCAATCGACGCAAAACGAGTCCCGTATTTTGCCCGTCGACTGCCTTGGATTGATCGGCTTTATAAAAAGCCGTTTCTCGGTTGGATTCATTCCGTCCGCCCTCTTTGGCTGCCGAGCCTCATTCTCTTTCTCGGATCGCTGGTACTGCTCTTGGTCAGGAACCACAAGTCACAAAAGAAGGTGGCGATAGGTATTGCTGCGGTGGCAATCTTGTTTGTGATCGGATTCTGGTTCGCAAAGGCATATCCGCAGAATTGGCTATCAAACTGGTTGGCCCAGTTCTATCCATGGTGGCTAGTCCCTGCGACGCTTGTCTTCGTTGCAGTTTTAATTTGGCTACCACTGTCTCGATGGTGGATGCGACGAATCAGTTATTTGCAACTCATCGCGGCGCTGCTTATTGGAGCAGGGATCTATTTCAATGCAGGAAGTCTCGGTGATGTGCGATTGGGGCCGATCCCCGCGGGTACTCCAGTGAACTTGTTGTCCAACTTTAATCCCGATGCCCCACGTGCCGATCAAATCGCGGCAGCGCGAATGCTCACCGCAGGACTCGCGGAAATCGAATCGAGACATCTTGATACCGAAGCCGCGACAGAAGTGATGAAAAGCAAGATTGCGCCAACGTTGATGAGTATCAACAAATGTCCAGATTTCGTAATGGATCGCGGGCATTATTTCCCTTGGTTCCGCAACATGACGGATGACGACAAGAACGCGTTGATCGAACTGTTAAAGACACTCTAGCGGCTACTACGTGGGTATCGGGTAATGGCGAGCGACTATCAATCTACGACGACGAATCAAGAGTTCGATTACATCATCGTCGGTGCCGGTGCAGGAGGTGCTCCGCTAGCTGCTCGGCTCGTGCAGGCGGGGAAACGGGTGTTGGTGATCGAAGCCGGTTCAAATCACACACAGCGTGGCCCGCTCGATCCAGGCAATGAAGTCTCGCGTGTCCCGTTGTTACATGGTGCATCTTCAGAACACCCGGACCTATCGTGGCGATTTTTTGTTGAGCACTACAACAGGACCAACGGCAGATTGCCGAATGATCTCCCCGAAGATCCGAAACGACATGTTCCGGACTTCGAAGCTGGTGAAAACGAGTCGCACGCAGGGATCTTCTACCCAAGAGCCTCGGGGGTCGGTGGTTGTACGATCCACAATGCGATGATCACGATCGCCGGTCCAGATTCTGATTGGGACGATATCGCCAGCTACCTCGGTGATCCGTCTTGGAGCGGTAAGCGGATGCGAGCTTACTTCCAACGAATGGAGCACAATGATTATTTGACCCCACCGGATCGTCGACGTGAGCGTCCGTGGCGAGCGCGGTGGCTTTATGTCAAAAACTGCATCCGATTCTTGATTGGGCGCCGTCCGGATACGAGCGGAGGGAAACACGGGTTCGACGGATGGTTGCATACAAGCTTTACCGATTTGGCGATTGGGTTGGAGGACAAGCAACTCATCAAAATGCTCAAGGCTGCCCTGTGGGTCGCAAAGAAAGAAGGTCTGGAGAACGCTTGGTCGCTCGTTCGAACGTTTTTGAAAGGGAACATCGTACGTTCGCTCGATCCGAATCACTCCGACACACAAGCAGACAGCCCCGAAGGGGTTGTGATGATTCCGTTGGCCGTTTACGGCGGGAAAACGACGATCCATCAAAATCGGGCAACGCCCTATGCTAGGTTGGGGCACCGTAGCAGTCCTCGTGAATTGCTATTGGAAACCCTCGCACAGTTTCCGAATCGTTTAACAATTTGGACCGACTGCTTGGTCACGAAGGTGTTGTTCGACGAGGCGGAACGACCGCGTGTGGTTGGTGTCGAACTACAGCGGGGTGAACGGCTTTACCGCGCACATGTAAAACCCGAGCAACAAGACGGCCAAGTCGAACAGGTTCGCGTTGTCAGTAATGGCGAAGTCATACTCTGTGGCGGTGCCTTTAATACTCCACAGCTGTTGATGCTTTCTGGGATTGGCGACTCGGAACAGCTACGAGACGTCAGCGGACAAGCAATTCCCTGCCGAGTAAATTTGCCAGGAGTCGGACGAAATCTCCAAGACCGATACGAAGTTTCGGTCGTCAGTCAGATGAAAAAGGATTTCTCGCTGCTTGAAGGAGCGACGTTCGATATTCCTCCAAATCCAGATCAGCCTGATCCCCATCTACGTCGCTGGCGTGAAGAGGGGACTGGACTGTATACGAGCAATGGCGCTGTGTTGGGCATCTTCAAACGGTCGCGACCGGAACTTCCGCAGCCAGACTTGTTCATCTTTGGGATTCCATCACAGTTTCGAGGATATCAAACGGGCTATTCGAAAATTGACCGACACAACCTTTTCACTTGGGTAATCCTCAAGTCGCACACGGCGCATAGCCAATCAGGATGGGTCAAGCTTCGGTCGCTCGACCCTCGCGATACGCCGCTGATCAACTTCAATTACTTCGGTACCGGCGATATCCATCAACGTAGTGCTGGTGAGTCTGATGTCGCCGCTTTGCTGCACGGGGTGAAGTTCGTTCGCAAGATTGCCGACGCGGCCAAGTCAGTTGTTGTCGCGGAAGAGCATCCGGGAAATGAGTTTCTGAGTGAGTCTGCCGCGATGAATTGGATTCGCCGCGATGCGTGGGGGCATCATGCATGTGGGACTTGCAAGATGGGCCCAGACCATGATCCGAACGCGGTATTGAACAGTCGATTCCAAGTGCGGGGTGTCGACGGACTTCGTGTCGTAGATGCTTCAATTTTTCCGAAGATCCCCGGATACTTCATCGTCAGCAATCTTTATATGGCCAGCGAAAAAGCGGCCGACGTCATTCTGGATGATGCCAAGCGGCACTTGGGGCCAGACACGCCAGTCTATCCTTTGTCGGTCCGGCGTGACGAGGCGGCTGCGATCGCTCAGCGACGACGTGGAGAGTTTTTCATCGAACTTGATGACCCAAGTGAGCATTCCATAGATCACGCCTCTCAAGAAACGGGAGAACCGCAGCATCCGACGGGTACCGACAGCAGTTCCTCTTTCTCACAACCACCCAACCGAACTGCATTTCCAAAACCACTCGCCGATTCAGGTGACTGGAACTCTGGTGTCACTGGATTGGCACTTTCTGGTGGCGGTATTCGAAGTGCGACGCTCTCACTGGGCGTTTTGCAAAGCCTCGCGAGGCAGCATTTGCTTCGTAGAGTCGATTTCATGTCAACGGTTTCCGGTGGTGGCTATATCGGTGCGTTCCTAGGACGTTTCTATGACCGTTTTCGTAGCGATGGGGCAAGCGACCAAACACGATCATCGATCGCTGACCAGGTTGAGCAAACGCTCGTATCGCCCGACTCGCCAACGCTGCAATGGCTGCGTAGCCACGGGAACTATATTGCACCGAGCGGCCGAGGAGATGGTCGCCTGAACTTCGCAATCTTTGTTCGAAATTTGCTCAGTGTCCACTTGGTCATCGGCTTCGCATTTTTCTCCGTATTCGCGATCGCAAATGCGATTCGCTACGTCTTTTTCGATCAAGTTTGGGCGGGAACGGGAATCTTGATCAGCCGTACCGAAATGCCAATCGGACACTTGATCACAGCTTGGCTAGGTCCGTGGTTTAGTCCGTGGTTTATCCTGGTGGAATCATTGCTACTGTTTCTTGCCTTGCCACGGATCATTGGCTATTGGATCGTCTCACAGGACAGACACGAATCATTCAAGTCCGTTTCACTTGTGCTTGTGTTTTTTGTATCTGGTATTTTCCTTTATCTTGGTGTCGCGAACGGACTGAAGCTGGACCTCGTCATCCTTGGATTGGCACTTCTCAGCTCATTGATACAAGTTGAACTAGCATGGGCGCGTGGACGCAAACGTGAAGCTGCTGTTGGGACCGGTGGCGTTGAAGCACAACGATTGAGGACTCGTAACTATTTGACGTACGACTTGGGGTTGGCATTCGCAGTTACGGGAGTTGCTCTGGCTTTCACATTGATTGATTCGCTTGGCCACGCACTTCAGGAATGGAAGATCTCCGGAAATGTCACCTATGCAAAAGCGTTTGCGGCGCTTGGCGGGACAATTGCCGCACTGACGCCCGTGGCACGCTGGCTAGCCGGATTGTTTCGTGACAATGCGACAGGGAAATCGACGATCTCTCATCTGTTTTACCGCGATATGGTCGCTGGTGTATTAGGGATTGTGCTCTTCACTCTGCCGCTGGTGCTGTACTGTTTTGCCGCACACGCGGTCTACCGTGGCGGAAATGCGATCGGAATCGGGTTGGCTGTGACGGTGTTTGCATGCATCGTTACCGTCGCATTTGCGTTGCCAGATGCATTGACCTTTGTGAACCGATCGTCTCTCGCACAAACGTATTCGGCTCGGCTTGCGAGGGCCTATCTGGGTGCCTCCAATCCAGCTCGTCATCGTCCCGAGGGTTTGAATGTGACAGAAGTTGTACCTGGCGATGATGTGGCATCGATCCGCAACTACAAGCCATACGAAGCGACCGGGCCGTTGCATTTGATCAACGTCACGATCAATCAAACGCTTGATGATGGTTCGAGGTTGCGGAAGCGAGATCGGCAGGGAATGAACATGGCCATCAGTCCTTTGGGTGTCACCATTGGCGAGAAATGGCATAGCAAGTGGAGCGATACTTCTGCGGCATGCAGAAGCGAATCGAGTAAAGTACCATCGGGATTGTCCGCCAACGGGCTAGCGGCAGGGGCGGAGCATCCGTTAGTCGACGAGCTTGGACGCGACGCTGATCGAGCCGAAATGTTGTCGCTACGCCAATGGATTGGGATCTCTGGCGCAGCGGTCGATCCCGGACGTGGGCGGACGACCAACATGGGAACGGCTTTGTTGATGGGCCTTGTTAACTTGCGCACTGGCTATTGGTGGGACAGCGGAATCGCCGAGGCGGCACGAAGTGGTTTCCCCAATCTTTCGGCAATGCGTCGATTCCTCTATCTCGTACCGCGTTTCTTTGCGACCCAAAGTCTGTTGATTTTCGAATGGCTTGCTCGCTACCCCGGGCCGTGGCAGCGATTTTGGTATCTTTCCGATGGCGGTTTCTTCGAAAACCTGGCCTGCTATGAACTGATTCGTCGGCAGGTACCCAGAATCATTGTCAGCGACGGGGGCGCCGACCCCAATTACGAGTTCAGTGATTTCGCAGAACTGGTGCGAAAATCACGAATCGACTTTGACGCAAGAATCGAGCCGTTCACAACGAATGAGCTGAATACCCATGTCCCGGTTCCTATCCGAGAATTCGTGGGCACACTTGAAGAACTCGCTCCTGAAAAGGAGACAGGCTATTCGACAAAGCATGCGGCTTTGTTTTGGGTTCACTACAACCAATTGCCGGGATCACGGCGGTCCGTGTTGCTACTACTAAAAGCATCAGTTACCGGGGATGAGCCCAAGGATGTACGCAACTATCAAGCAGAGCACCCTGAATTTCCACATGAATCAACCGCCGACCAAGTGTTTGACGAAGCACAGTGGGAAAGCTACCGCAAACTTGGTGAGCACTGCGGTAATCGCATTTTCAAAGGTGACTGGTTTTGGAAAATTCAGTTGCCGCTCAGCAAGGAGGACGCATCATGAGCCGATTGGTCTATTCGATAATCGCATTGGTTTCGTTGATGATCGGCAGTCACGCGTGGGCTTCCGATCATGCGGATCCCATGGAGTTGCTGCTTAGGCAACCACAAGAAGGCGCGATTACTGACCTGTTTGTTTTTCCGGTTCTTGCGGATGAATCTCCAGCATTCCCGTATGATCGAAATGCCGGTTTGCCACTTCATGACACGCTCGCCGACATCGTTCGGCAACCGCTTGATGACGACCAACAGAAACAAATTGATTCACTCGTTTTCATTTTGTGTGTTCGTCGACAGCTCACGGACTCAACGAAATTGAAGCTGGAACCCTACACCTATCGGATTAAGGTTGATCTGGATAGCACGGTCGAGTTCCCAACTCAGAAGGACCTTGAAAGTGATCGTGAAAAGCGTCTTATGCGTCCAATGATTCCGGACGGTCATCACCATCACAATGATGATGCTGCGGACCTGGGGGTTGTAGAAGCGTTTGCTCGCTATGGTGGGAAAATCAGTGAACCAACAACGATCCATGAAGACCTGACCATTGAATTCCGCTTGGACAATCAAGCGGTGCTCAAGAGTGTGAATTTTGATGGCGTTGGATCCGCTGCAGTGAAGGCTGCATGGAAGAAAAAAGACAAGCGGCTTGTCGCGACATCAGGCGTTTTTGATGACCCATTCATCTTCCCTGGCTTCTTTGGAACAAATGTTGTTGGAATCGCAATTCGAATTCCGTTGGATCTGTTTCCTCGCGAAAAGCTGGATCTGCTAATTTGGGCGACTTCCCACAAGGGCGGTACGCGGATCGACCACGTTGGGCGATCATTGCGAACACAGAATCCTCGCTTTGATTGTTTAAACACACTCGAGCCGAGCGAACATGTCGCGGCGTTGCTCCAGGAAAGAAAACATCCGAGCTTAATGCGCGACATCGCGTTGCAATTCAACGTCACATCGTACTTCGCGTTTCGCGAGTGGGATTTCGTCCCCGATGTGATGTGTTACAGCACAAGGTACCCGGTCGGATTTCCCAACGGACGGTTGTTAACTGATGATGTTGCCGCAATCTTGGCCCAGCATGGTGATACGTTGTTGTATGAGCTTTCATTCCAGGATCGGAAGGGAGGATGGCCGCGAACCTCGACGAATGATCGAAGTGCTGACCCTAATACCCCCGGGGCATTTGAACCAACGTTTCCTTATTTGCTTGCGCCACATCCTGATTCGGCGCAGCCCGGTCCTCGCCATTTGACTTGGGCGAATTTCTTGAAAATCATTGGGATCGTAGTGCTGTTCATTGCGATTCTGATCTTCACTCATTGGGCATTCGCTCGGTGGTATCATCGACGCAAACTTCGTCGGCGGTACCTGTAATGAAAATCAATTCATCGTTTCTTGGAAGTCAAGGTAGCGGCCCTGAAGACAATAGTGATGGATCACGCTATTCGGAAGTGAAGGACGCCATGTTCCGAAATGCCTACTATCTGGACTGGGGCACAAAGGGCGATCCACCACTGCCAACATACGAAGTAACGTTGGGCCGTGTGATACGTGGGATCTTGCCAGGCGCGTTGCCTTGGCTGTTCAAGCAAGCAGCAAAGCGTGCTGTCGATTCAAATGCAGATTTGCGTTGGGGCGAAAATCAGCAGGGGTTTCGCCGTCTGCTTCACCCCAATGGAATTTGTCTGTTCGGGCGATGGGAAATCGATGCTGAGAGCGAGTACAGTGGCTACTTCGAGCAAGGGAGCAATGCACTGATTGTCGCGCGCTATTCAACCTGTTGCACCGAAACACGCCGCGGCTTTACACGTTCTTTGTCACTCGTTGGGAAATTGTTTCCGACAACTTTCCCAGATCATCCTGAGCCGCTGCGTACCGCGAATTTCTATACTCAAGAAGATATTGGCGGGACTAACACCGTCTATATTAATGAAGCTGAGTTGCGGAACGCTCCAGACGTGACTCCTTGGCGGCGAGGATTGGCGCTACCCATCCTCCTGCTCAGCGGGATCGTGTTCAAAGTCGTCGATCGAGAGCCCGCAATTCGGCAATTGCATACCATTGCAGAACTTGGAAAGCCGGAGGGTGAATCAACCCGAGCCCCAAAATTCATGCGTTTGACGGTCTCTCAAGATCAGCCGTACATCCGGGGCGACGACATCGACTTTCGAGACGAGATTTTGGAACAACTTTACGACCGGGGAAATTCAAACCCAAGCGGTCGAAAGTTGGTTTTCAACATTGAGGTCACCGACGATGGCGTGCGACATGGTTTCCTGAAGCAACGCTGGCAATTTCGTGGCTGGAAACACATCGGACGTATCGAATTCACCGAAGCAGTGGCATCTTACAACGCAGACTTTGTTGTCCATTTTCCGCATCCAAAATGGCGGACGGACCGGAACGATCCGAAGACCCAACTGCGTCCAACGCGATAGAGCGAAGCATGCAGATTCACGTCACTCATTTGTCTACCGCATGTATCCTTCTGGAAATCGGTTCCTTCAGGATTCTGACAGACCCCGTCTTCGACATCGGACGGCAAAGGTATCGTTTGGGGCCAGCGGCGTACGCGACCAGATTTATCGGTCCGGCGCTGGCACCGGTATCACTTCCGCCGTTAGACCTTGTCTTGCTGACGCACGCTCATCACCTAGACAATTTAGATGTATTGGGTGAACAATTTGTAAAGACAGCGCCGCGCGTACTTACTGGAACACGTGACACTGAGCGAGCGGGCGACGGCGCGCAGCGGCTAAATGTCTGGGATTCAACGACCATTACCACACAGGAAGGAATTGAAATCAAAATCACCGCAACACCAGCGCTGCACGGGCCGCGGTGGCTTCCTGAATCTTGGCACGTGATCGGGTTTGTTTTGGAATGGAAAGGCCAAGAGAATGGCGGGATCTATATTTCGGGAGACACAGTGTGGTTTGGAGGGATTCGAAAAATTGCCAATCGATTTAGAATCGGGACCGCAATTTTGCATCTCGGAGCCGTGAATTTTTGGCCTCCGTGGCCTTCTTTCTTGTTGCGATGCACATTCAATGGTCGAGAAGCGGCTCGCTGCGCACGGCGACTGGAAGCGAAGACCGTCATTCCCGTTCACTATGAGCGTTCCGTTTGGACGCACTTCAAAGAGTCCACTGAAAGTTACAACAACGAATTCGCCGACGCAGGAGTTGGCAGTCGAGTTCGCTGGCTTCGGCAAGGCGAACGAAGCGAATTAGTGGTTTGATCCTGCGTCAGTCAATTGCGGCCGACGTTCTTCCAGGCAGCGAAAGACTGGTCGGTTGAACAGAGAAGATGACTTTTCCTGCAAACTGCCGGGCTATTCTTTGGAGGTCGCCGTCGATCTCGTCGAGTTCCTTCGGGGCTCGCTTTGAGTGGTTGCTTGTTGGAGAGCTTTGACAAGATCCACGACGGAGAGACGGGGTGCTGGTGTCGTTGCAGTCGGGGTGTTTGAGTGCTTTCGACGTAGTGGATTTTGTTAAAAATCCTCTGGGTTCTGTTTCCGGATCTTTAACAAGATCCACTACGGGAGAGGCGGAGTGCTGGTGTAGAGCTGTGTTGATCTATGTTTTGGGATCGGACTTTTATCGAAGAGGACGAATGGCAAATTCACTGCGTCGCCGATCCGAAAAATAAATTGCCTGCCGGTCTTCGGCGAGCGCTTCGAACTGCAACGTGGCGGCGGTTGAAAGTAGAGTGCTGCCAGGCCGTTTCGAATCTCATCGGCCCAGATCGCGTCGCACCGAAAACAGTCGTTGCGGGGATCGAATCGAAATGGCACCGCTGCTGCGAATACTTGGGTAAGTATCGAACGTTCGAAGCCCGACAGCTTGAGCGTGCCTTCTTGGAATTCGATTGAGCTTATGAACGGGCTGGACCATCCTGTCCGGGTGCGAGTCGTCGATCACCGTCACGATAGGACACGACGTCAGGGTGTGGTGTTTGCGAGTTGCGAGGAGCCATTCCAATCCACAGGAGACGCATGTGGTACCAAAACCCAAACTCGCGTGCTTTGCGAGCCGAACTATGGATGCGATTTCGTAGCAGGTGCGACCGACCATATAAGACAGTCAGTCGCTTGCTGAGCGCCATGTCTTCGCCTTCGCAAAGGCCCTCGGGAAAACCGCCCGCACCTTCGAATGCGTCGCGTCTGACGAAAAAGTAGCACCCGTAAGCGCACTTGCACCACCGTGCGTAATAGAAGTTGTAAAAGATGCCAAGGAAAGACGCCCATCGAGGGCACTCGTCAGAGGGCGCGACGAGAGCTGAACCCCATGTGGCGCCTTGGTCCAAAGCGGTCAGGGTTTCCTTCAGCAGCAGCGGATCGACCACGGTGTCGGCGTCGACAAAGATCAATCGTTGTCCGTTGGAAACAGAGAAACCTCGATTGCGAGCAGCGCCAATATCACCACCGCCGGATTGAACCGTCATCGCACCGTGCGTCTGGGCGATGGTTAAGGTGGCGTCTTTCGAATCGTCATCGACAACGATGACCTCGTAGTCGTCAGCGTCCAGCAAGCCAGCTACCGAACGACGGATCGCCAAGATCGTCGACGCGATCAAGGCCGCTTCGTTGCAAGCGGGAACGATGAAGGACAGCGTGGTCGTCAAAGAGGTTTCCTCGTCGCTGGGAACGGAAGAAAGCACGGTCGCCAGCCCTTGGGAGGGGCATTCAGTCTGGCGTGCTCGTGCACCAAAATCAAGGCGTCGGGAGCTAGCCTTGGCCCTACGATGAAGGGACAACGAAGTTACCACGCACTTTTCAAATACAAGCACGATTAAAACAAGGCAACGAATGTTCAAAGCGTACGCCGCAAGCAGTCCAGACAGCAAATTCGAAGTGATCGAGTTTGATCCTGGACCTTTGGGTTTGGACGAAGTCGAAATCGATGTCGATTACTGTGGGATTTGCCACAGCGACTTGAGCATGAAGCAAAACGATTGGGAGATGACCAGTTATCCGTTTGTCGGCGGTCACGAAGTCGTCGGACGCGTTACGAAATTTGGCGATGGCGTCGAAGGCCTTGACGTCGGCCAGTTGGTCGGTGTCGGCTGGACTGCGTCGTCGTGCCTGCGTTGCGACCAGTGTCAAAGCGGCTACCAAAACCGCTGCCCTGAGGCAGTTGGCACCATCGTCGGCCGTCACGGCGGTTTTGCCAACCGACTACGCTCGCAAGCGGCGTGGACGATCCCGATCCCTGAGGGTGTGGATGCTGTTGACTGTGGGCCGCTGTTTTGCGGCGGATTGACGGTGTTCAATCCGTTCGTCGAAAACGATATCAAGCCGACCGGTCGTGTCGCCGTGATCGGGATCGGCGGGCTGGGGCACATGGCGTTGCAATTCGCGAACGCTTGGGGATGCGAAGTCACCGCATTCAGTACGTCGCCTGACAAAGAGAGCGAAGCTCGTGAAATGGGCGCTCACCATTTTTTGAATTCGCGTGACCCCGATGCCTTGCAATCGGTCGCTGGCAAGTTCGATATGGTGCTCGACACGGTCAACGTGAGCCTGGACTTTGACGCCTACCTGAGCACGCTTCGTCCCGGCGGTATCTTCCATGTGGTTGGTGCGGTCCCCAAAATTGAAGCGACGGGCTTCTCGCTACTGATGGGGCAAAAGTCGATCAGCGGTTCGCCTACCGGCGCGATTGTCCGCGCTAAGGAAATGCTTGAGTTCTGTGCCCGGCATTCGATCAAACCGATGATTGAAACGTTTCCGATGAGCGAGGTCAACGAAGCGATGCAGCACCTCGCCGATGGAAAAGCACGCTACCGAATCGTGTTGAAATCGGATTGGTGAGCGACGGGAGTTTGACCGAGCCTGAATCCAGGTGTGTGACAAGGCAGGGGCCACGTCACAGGCCTTCATAGCACTCATGCTCGGCGTTAGCGTTTTGCCGATGCCTTGTTGACCGCGGCGGTGAACCGTTTCGGTTCGTCGGTCGCATACCAGCGGATTCCGATCGCCATCAGTTCGGCGATCGATTCGTTGTCAAATTGGAATGGGAAAACTTCCAAGTCGATCTCGGCGGCTTGAGTCTTTGCAAGTGCATCAGCCAAATACTCACGCTCGATTTGGTAGCGAAAGTCACCCGCTTGCTCTTGATCGTGCAGGTGCAATTGCACTTGATCGACACCGTCAAAATTGGATGCGACGACAATTTCGAATTTGTCTTTGATCTCTTGCGCGGTTCCGCCGATCCAAATCATCGTCCGCAGGCCTTCGGTGATCTGTTTCAAGGTCTTGCAGTCGGACTGTCGCGGGCTGGCAATCAGGATCTGCTCGTTCACAGAGTATTGGTCGATCAGTTTGCCGAGTTTGGCCAAATCGACATCCTTGAGATCCAGATAGACGAGCCGCTGCTTGTCTTCCTGCATCTTTTGAAAGACCTCTTCGAGAGTCGGCACGATCTCTCCTTTGAAGTCTTCGCTAAAGCGGACGCCGGCATCCCAACGACGGATTTCGTCGAACGCCAGCTTGTTGATTTTGGTTCCGCTGATCGATGCGGGGGCATTCGTCGTGCGCGCCATCGTCGCGTCATGCAAACAGATAACGACACCGTCTTTCGTCGTGCGAATGTCAAACTCTGGGATGCCGCCAAGGCCCCAGGTATACATTGCGGCGCCGATGGTGTTGTCAGGTGCTTCGTGAGCACCGCCACCCCGGTGGGCTTGCCAGTAAACTTTCGACGCATCGTCACCGGCATCGGCAACCTGTGCAGCCAAGGTTACTGACAGCACCACAGCGGCCAACAACGCAGACTTCGACGTTCGGACAAGGGACGCAGGGATGATGGCGAGCGACGGCATGTGAATTCGACCGGGGATTTGTTTGGAAGGCAGGTCTATTGGTGTGGGCCGAGATTATAAATCAACGCCGCCATCGCCAAACAACCACCCAGATTTGTCGAAGGACAGTCCTTCGCGAATTCTTCACGTGAACGCGAAATCGCTTTCGCAGTTCGACGGCCCTGATGCTTGTGTCGCTGATGCTTACTTCGCAGCGTCGAACTGTTTCTTGAACCACTCCAGCGATTCGGTGATCGCCTGGGGCATGTCGTTTTCCAAGCCGTGTCCCGAATTTTCATAGAGGATGAATTGGTTTTCGACGTCAGTGGCGTCCATCTTGTCGTGGATCATGCGGCCTTGTTCGGGCAGGACTAACGTGTCTTTTCCGCCAGAGATGATCAGGCAGGGGGCGTCGTCAGCGGTCACGTGATACAGCGGCGACACCGCTTTGGCTTCGTCTTTGGTAATGTCCAGAGCTGGGAAACGTCGGTACTGGTCGGCCAGCCCTGGAGTGCTCCAGACATAGTTCGTCAGATCGCTTGGCGGCACCAAGGCGACGCCTGCGGTGATGCGACTGCTTGTCTTTGCCAACGGATCGTCGGACTCGGCATCACCGTCATCGCCGGTGGTCGCCAGCATCAACGTCAGATGCCCACCGGCACTCATCCCGATCACGCCGATTCGATTCGGATCGATGTCATACGATTCTGCATCGCGACGAATGAACCGAATCGCTTGCCGGACGTCGCTGACCGCTTCGGCGATCGAATACCGAGGGCTGCTGCCATGCCGGACGGCGAAGGTTTTGTAACCTGCGGCAAGGAAGGGCGAGAGAATGAATCGGGTCTGCTGCGGTGGGTTCCACTTTGAATGCCAACCACCGCTGACGATGAACACCACTGCCGATCCGTTTGCAGGTGACGTGGGTTCAAAGACGTCAAACGTCAGCGCCAATCCGTCTTTGTGACCATAGATGACTTCGCGATAATCGTCGTCGGCAGCAGTCACGCTGGAAGCAGGAAGGGTGAGACTCAATAGAAACGTCGCAATTAGCCACCAAAGAAAACGTTGCCACCGCTTCGACATGTGAGACTCCGTGAATCAATGCGACCATTCTTGTTCGTAATAGCGGACCAAAACCTGATCGTTCAAGCGATTGGCTTCGATTTCGATCGGCCGAACATCGACAGGCAAATCGAACATCGCGGCACGATTGGATTCGTCAAGGTAACGCAGTCCGCCGGGCAGTGTTTGTAACGCCAAGTAACGCCCATCCGTTGTACTTTGCAGCGGCGTCTTGCCGGCGAGCGCAAACCCCCAGACCCCGAACGTCGGCACCGACGCACGGTAACCGCGCACGTCAAAACCGGCTTGGCGAATCGTTTCCAGGATACACCAGTAGGACTTGGGAGCGACCAATGGCGAGGTGCATTGGACCGAAACGATCGCATCCGCAGTCAAGCGTTCTCGTAACATCGCGAAAAACCGCGTCGTATACAGCTTTCCGACCGAATAGGTGCCTGGATCCGGAAAGTCGATGATCGCGGCGTCAAATTGTTCGTCGTCTTCACCGATCCAGACAAAGGCATCGCGATTGATCACGCTGACTCGTGGATCGGAGAGTGCCCATTGATTGAGTTCCACCAGAGGGCCGAACTCCGTCGCCAAGCGTGTCATCGCCGGGTCCAGATCGACCAACGTGACTGACCGAACGTCTGGGTAACGCAGGATCTCGCGTACGGCCAAACCGTCGCCGCCGCCGAGTACCAGGACATTTTCGAAGCGTTTTGCCGCACCGATCACCGGATGCACGAGGGCTTCGTGGTAGCGATACTCGTCGCGTGAATTGAATTGCAAGTGACCGTTGAGATGCAACTGGAAATCATCGCGTTGTTCGGTCACGACGATACGTTGGAATTGAGACTGCGTTGCATAAACGATCGGATGATCCAAGATCGCTTCTTCGGACCAGTGGGTGAACGTGTCTGCTTTAATAAACACGACCGCCAAGATCCCGACGACAACAAAACCACGTCCGCGAAGCCCGGCCAATCCGCGACTAGAAAGCAATGGTCGCAGCAAGTAGGTGCCCCAAAGTCCGACGGCGGCGTTTAACAATCCAAACAAAAGCGACGTCCGCACTAAACCCAAACGCGGCACCAGCAAGACCGGAAACAACACTGACGCCAGCAGCGCTCCGATGTAGTCGAACGTCAAAACGCGGGCCACCAATTCGCGAAAGTCCAGATGTTCGCGCATGATCCGCATCAGTAGCGGCAATTCCAACCCCACGAGCGTTCCGATCAACACGACCGAACTGAACAACGCCGTCTGGAACCACGCGATGTGACCGAAGGCAATAAACAGTAGCGGCGTCGACAGTCCGCCCAGCAAGGCGAGCGCAAGTTCGATTTCGATAAAGGTGCGGGCGAGACGTTCGTCAACGTATTTCGACAGCCACGAGCCGATCCCGAGGGCAGACAAATAAACGCCAATCACAAACGAAAACTGAGTGACGCTGTCGCCAAGCAGATAGCTGGCCAACGTCCCGGCGAGCAATTCGTAAATCAGCCCGCACGTCGCGATGACGAGAACGTTTAGATACAGCAAGTAGTTCGGCGCGCGATTGATCATCCGAGGATGGCTGCGGCGATGATGAGAGAGATACCTAACACGATCGCGCCGACGATTGTCCCGAGTGCTTGATTGTGTTCCTCGACGATCTCATGGTAGATCGAAAAAGGCGTCAGCTTTTCCATCACGAGGATACAAACGCCCAAGACGATGATCCCGATCACCGAAAAGATCACCGCGGCAAGGACGTGGCCGCCGAGGATGCTCATTCCGGATGCCGCTTCTTGCGCAGCCGGCAGCCCGGATGACGTTGCTTGCGCCAAAGGCAAGAGGACTTGAAGAGGTTGCATGTTTCGCTTCTCCGTTGCTGTTGGATGAATCGCCGCTGGCGGCTTGAGTTTATTTTCCGACGCCCCACGATCCGCCATAGGATCGCCCGCCGCCGAGGTAGCTGGTGCCATAAGGCCGACCGCTGGAATAGCCACTGCCGCCAAAGCTCGGTGACTTCCATCCCAGCGCGGTCGCCACCGTGAACCAAGAACAGATGACGATGCCGACAGTCAAGTAAGTGAACCAGATCGCTTTTTTCATCGCTTAATCGTCCGAGGCATAGGGGCTGTAATCGCTGTCTTGCCACCGCTGCACTTCGAAACTGTGCAGGTAAAACAGTGTGAGGCCGGGAATGATCGAGACTCCGATCGCGGCCAACGTCAGCAGCCCGCCGTCCCATTTGTTGCGGTTCACCGTGATCGCCGCAAGCAACAGATAGACCAAGAAGCCCGCCCACATGAGCCAAAAGCTTTTCCCCATCGACGGTTTGGGCTGGATCACGCCGACGCCCCAAGGTCGCGGCAAATCCTTCACGCCGAAGATCGATTCGACCTCTTCGGGCGTGATGTAGAACGACTCGGAAATCGTCACCTCTTTCGACTTGCCGTACCCGGCTTGTTCGAACGAAACCATTCGTGGCGGGCAGATGTAATCGGACGTTTGCACGACATCGCCGATGTTGACTTTCCAGTAGAACTCACCGAGCAAGTAGCGAACGTGGGCGGTTCCCCGGTCATAAAGGCGAAAGGTTTGCTTGTCGTAACCGAGGTGGGTTCCTTTGCCCTTGGGTGTCGACGTCACGGGGGCGGCCAACGACCAGTGGCCGCTATTGCAGATCAACCATCGATAGCCGGCGTCACGGTTGTAAAGCAGGTATTCGGACCAGGGAAAAATCTTGCCTTCCCATTTTGCATAGCGTTCCATGAATCCGATGACGACATATTTGGTGTCACCGAAAACGCCTTCGCTGCCGAGGGGAATCTGGACCTTCGACGCTTCTTGGTGCAGCGACTGGAACAGCGAAAGTTTGCCGTCGTTGACGTCCAGCATCGACGAACAGTTTGGACATGCGATCCGCAACGTGTCGTCAGGGGCATGCAATGAAAGCGGCCCGGCACACTTGGGGCAAGGCAGCTGTACCGCATCGACGCTGTCAACGATTTCGGGTTTCAGCTCGTTGATGTCGATGTGCAGATCACTGAGCGTGACCGTGGTGCCTAAGAAAGCGGCTTGTCCTGCGCTGCTGCCGCCCTCGCCGTATTCGAATGTGGCGACTTGGTTGGTGTCGCCTTGCAAGTCGACATAGTGGTGTTCTGCACCCGGAACGAAGTGCCAAGGGATTTCACCTTCGGCGCCTTCTGCTGTGGCGACGCCTTTTTCACGAACCGTCAAATTGGTGCGTTTGATCGGTACCGTTTGCAACAAGTCCAGGGAATCGTATGTGGGAAGGTCGGTGCCTTCGCGAAGCGGGTATTGGCTGGTGAGTGCGAACTGGCCTTGCGCTTCGCTTAGCCAGCCGACCTTATTGCCGGGAAATTCGAGGTACCATTCGTCCCAGCTTCCGCCGCCGGAGTGCCGATAACGAACGCGACCGACGATCGTGAATCGCTGCCCTTTCCAGCGTCCTTTGACGCCACGCCGCAATCCGGATGCGGGGTCGCTGACTTCGGCGAATTTGCCAAGGTCTTCGACATCACGATCGGTGCGTCCGATCGTCGTGCCACAAAAATCGCAAACCGTTACCAGCGCCCAACTGTTGCGAAAGACAGTGGGGCCACCACAAGCCGGGCACTTCGTTTTAAATCCTTTCATCGTGGCTTCACTCCGGTCTCGACATGACGTTCGATCATGCGAACCGTCACGTCCGCCGCATCAAGGTGCTGGCGGAGGGCGTCTTCCCAGTGCCAACGTTGACGATGTCGACAGCAGTACAAATTGAACGTTGCAAAGCCGACTTCGGGATAGGTGTGACAGGCCAAATGGGATTCCGACAACAGGTACATTGCCGTTACACCGCCGGGCCCACCGAAGCGATGGAACAGCGGTTCGGCGACAACGTTTAATCCTAGATCCGCGAGAACTTCGTCGCAGACCGCGCGCACGCGACGAAGATCGGTCAGCCAGTCGACGCGACAACCTTGGGCGTCGACCAGCCATTCCGTCCCGCCGGAAAAATCACTCGATAGTTCGGGGCGCGGATCCTGCACGCAAACAGTCCGACTCGTTTAGGAAGCTGGCGGGGGTGGAGGCGGTGGGGTCTGCGACGCAAACAGGTTCGCCAGTGCGGGAACCGTCGCGGCAGCCGACCAGCCTTGCATGCCGGCGCTCCAGACCATCGTTTCGCGAGTGACTTCGCCACTGGCGATGCCCGAGGTGACCTGTGCGATCGAGAACGGGCCTTGGGTTTGGCCGTTGACCGCGATGTGCCATCCGGCTGGCGGAGGTGGTGGGGGAGCAGCGGCGCCGTGGCCACCGGCGTTTCCCGCGTTCATCATTCCGCCCATCATTTGGTTGGCCATGGCCATTCCCATGCCAAGCCCCATGCCTTCGGACGCGCCGCCACCGGATGGGTTGGACGCGGCGTCGGTCAACGCGTTGCCCATCTGGAATTGTTGGTAACGGCCCATGTCACCGATCACGCCCATGCTGGTGCGAGTGTCGAGAGCTTTTTCGACTTCTTCGGGCAGGGAAATGTTAACGAGCACCAACTGCGGGCAATCCAGTCCATATTCGTCATCGATTTGTTCGACGACATGCTCGCGGACTTTGGCAGCGATTTCGTGATAGCGGCTGGCCATATCCAGCGCCGCGATCTGCAGTTCGCCCAACGTTTGACTGAACGCCGAAATGATCATCGAACGCAGCAGGTCGGTGATTTCCTCGGAGCGGAAATCGTCATCGGTGCCGACGATTTCTTGCAGCAGTGCCTTGGGGTCAGTCGCCTGCAAGGAATAGGTGCCGAACGCGCGAATACGGATCGGACCGAATTCGGGATCCCGCAACATGATGGGGTTGGGTGTGCCCCATTTCAAATCGGTGATTTGGCGAGTACTGACAAAGTACACCTCGCTTTGAAAGGGCTTTCAAAACCGTATTTCCAGCCCATCAGCGTCGACAGGACGGGCATGTTTTCGGTGGTCAGTTCGTAATGCCCCGGCCCGTACACGTCAGCGATCTCGCCGCCTTTGACCAACACGGCCATTTGTCCCGGCCGGACGATCAGCTGTGCGCCGTTTTTGATTTCGTTTTTGTAGCGTGGAAAACGCCAAACCAATGAGTGGTGCGAATCATCGAGCCACTCGATGATGTCGATCAGTTCGTGACGTAACCGGTCAAACAAGCCCATGGTGTTTCATTCACTTTGCAAAGGGGACTCAAAGTGGCTCGGTTGCAAAAACCGAGCGTTCATTCCAGTCGGTGAAAATTCTATCGGACGGGCGATCAAACACCACCGCCAGGAATCATCCGTAATCTAACAAATCACCGAAGTTATTGGGGCTGCCGCAGTGTCGGATCCGCCGCCGATTGGCATTTGATCCCGCAATTTCCGAGGTGAAACGGCGGCTTGAAATCCTGCGGGTAGGATTCGATCGCGTTGCAGCTTAAATTCGCTGGTGTCAGAAGGGCACAAAGTGATCCAGCTTCGGGGCGCCGTAATTGTCTCAACAGGCAATTGTCTCAATGGGCAACGGGATCACGCCGATCGCAAAGGATTGACTGCTGGCGGCAACTGCCGGTATCGCGATTCAAAAATTTCTCATTCAACTTTGCCACGTCAGGCGAACGATTTGATGGCCAACGAAACACAAGACTTGTTCGCACCCAGCAAGAAACTGTATTTGCTTGACGGGATGGCGCTGCTCTATCGCGCACACTTCGCACTGATACGCAGCCCACGCTTCACTTCGGGCGGCCAATGCACGTCGGCCGTGTTCGGCATGTTGAACACCGTCACCGATATTCTGACCAAGCACGAACCGACTCACATCGCGTTTGCCTTCGATACCTCCGAACCGACTGAACGTCACAAGGCGTTTCCGGAATACAAGGCACACCGTGATGCGATGCCCGAAGACTTGGCGAGCCAGATTCCGCTGGTCGATCGATTGCTCGAAGCGTTGAACATCACCGTCATTCGCATGCCCGGTTACGAAGCCGACGACGTGATCGGCACCTTGGCACACCAAGCCCAAGCGGAAGGCTTTGAAACCTGGATGGTGACTCCGGACAAGGATTACCACCAACTGGTCACCGACCAGATCCACGTTTACAAACCGGGATCCAAAGGCGGGCAAGCGGAAGTGCTCGGCGTCGATGAGGTCTGCAAGCTCTGGGAGATCGATCGCGTCACGCAAGTGATCGATGTGCTCGGCTTGATGGGTGATGCCAGCGATAACATCCCTGGCGTTCCCGGCATCGGCCCCAAGACGGCCAAGAAACTGGTCAGCGAATTCGGCAGTGTCGAAGGATTGCTCGACAACGTCGACAAACTGAAAGGCAAACAGAAGGAACGCGTCGCCGAAAACCGCGAACAAGCCTTGCTGAGCAAAAAGCTCGTCACCATTCAGCTAGATGTTCCCACCGAAGTCGATTTGGAATCGCTTCGCTGCAAAGGGAACGATGAAGCCAAGCTACGTGAACTGCTGGTCGACCTCGAATTCGAAACCGTCGGCAAGCGGCTGTTCGGAAACTCGTTCTCCGCCGCATCCGCCCGGACTGCGGTTGTTCAGGAAAAACGCAAAAGCGAGATCCAGCAATCGCTGTTCGACGAGCCAGCCAATCAAAAAACACTCGCCGACGTCACCAAGACCTACCACACGGTAACGACCAAGAAAGCCCGAACCGATCTGATCAAACAGCTCCGCAAAGCCGACGCGTTTTGCTTCGACACCGAAGCAACGGGGCTGGATCCACGCACGGCCGAACCACTCGGCATCGCGATTAGCTTGCGCCCGCACGAAGCGTACTATGTTGTTTGCCCGAGTGACCCCGACGAGCGGCAGGCGATGCTTGAAGAGTTCGCCGATGTGTTAAGCGATCCCAAGATCACGAAGATCGGCCACAACCTGAAATACGATGTCTCGCTGCTGCGATGGCAAGGCATCAAGGTCGCGCCGCCTTTGTTCGACACGATGCTGGTGCATACAATCGCCGAACCGGAAATGCCACACGGGATGGACGCACTGTGTGAGCTGTACCTGAATTACAAACCGATTCCTACCAGCGACTTGATCGGCCCCAAAGGCAAAGAGCAGAAGTCGATGGCGGACGTGCCGCTGGAACAGCTTGCCGAGTACGCTTGCGAAGACGCCGATGTGACACTGCAATTGGCAGAGGTCTTGCGGACGGTGATGGAAGAGAACGAAGTGCAGCAGGTCTGCAATGACGTCGAATGCCCGCTGGTTCCCGTCTTGGTCGAAATGGAATTCAACGGGATCACTTTGGACACCGAATCGCTCGGCAAGTACGCGGAACTGTTGCAAACAGAAATCGACGACCTGCAAACGAAGATCTATGCCGCTGCCCAACACGAATTCAACATCGATTCGCCGAAGCAGCTTGGCGTGGTTTTGTTCGAAGAATTGAAGCTCGAAGAAAAGCCCAAGAAAACCGCGACGGGACAGTACTCAACGCGTGAAGCCGAGCTAGAACGGCTGAGCGGCAAACATGAAATCATTCGTGACGTGCTGGATTACCGCAACGCCCGCAAGCTGAAGTCCACCTACGTCGACCAACTGCCCGGCGCGGTCAATCCCGAGACCGGGCGACTGCATACTCATTACAGCCAAACGTGGACGGCGACGGGGCGACTGCAGTCCAACGACCCGAACTTGCAAACGATCCCCGTCCGTAAAGAACGCGGCCGTGAAATCCGAGCCGCGTTTGTCCCGCGTTCGGAAGATCACCTGATCCTGTCAGCTGACTACTCGCAAATCGAACTGCGAATCATGGCCGAGCTCAGCCAGGACGAGGCGATGATGTCCGCGTTTATCAACAACGAAGACATCCATACGGTGACCGCGTCAAAGGTCTACAAGGTCGATCCGGATGACGTCACGCGTGAGATGCGTGCGAAAGCCAAGACGGTGAACTTTGGGATCATCTATGGCATCAGCGCATTCGGTCTGCAGCAGCGATTGAACATCCCGCGTGCCGAAGCAAGTGACTTGATCAACAACTACTTTGAAAAGTACCCCGGCGTGCAGCGATACATCGATTCGACCATCGAGTTCGCTCAAGAGCACGGTTTTGTCAAAACCAAAACGGGACGCCGTCGCTTTGTGCGCGACATTACGAGCCGGTCACGCAATTCAAAAGCGGCCGCCGAACGCTTGGCGATGAACAGCCCAATCCAAGGGACCGCCGCGGACATGCTGAAGCTGGCAATGATCAACGTCGCCGATGGATTGAAAGCCGGAGGCTTCGAAACCAAAATGTTGCTGACCGTGCATGACGAATTGGTGTTCGACATGCTCAAGAGTGAAGCCGATCAGGTCATGCCCGTGATCGAAGCGGCGATGAAGAACGCACTGCCAATGGAAGTCCCGATCTTGGTTGAGATGGGTACCGGAAAAAACTGGCTGGAAGCGCACTAGCCGTTGGCCGGCGAAGGATCGCGGGGAGAGTTCACGCGGGGTGGCTCTTACGGAGGCACCATGCAAGCTATCTCGCCCAGCCTGGCGGGCTGGGACGGTTTCTGCTTACGAGAGGCAGTGGAGTGGGCAGGCGGAGCTGCGAGACATGGTGTGGCGAGGCGGGAGCCTCGTCACAAGTTTGACGTGTCCTACATGTCGCACATGCCGCCGCCACAGCAGCGTGGCGCACCGCAGCTTGGGCTGGCGGTCGGCAGACTCTTGCTGCCGTTCATGTTGGGAGCTGCCGTAGCGCTCATTAGCCGGGTCAGCTTGTGGCTGCCACAATCGGGGCACTCGGCTTTTTCATCGGGATTGCGGACCAGAACTTCGACGGCTTGATTGCACTCGGGGCATTCGTATTCGTACAGTGGCATTGCAAAATCCAATCTTCGAGGTGATGAGACGCCCAGTATTTTTGTCGACAGGACGAGGCTGGCAAGCTCAGAAAATCAAACAAGGTCCCGAAATGAAACGTGACGCGGTACGACAAATCGACAAGATTGCAATCGACGAATTTGGGATCGCTGGTGTGGTGTTGATGGAAAACGCCGGGCGCGGGGCGGCCGAGAGAATCCTCGCCCGAACGCCACCCGAAACGCCAGTTGGGCTGCTCTGCGGCGGGGGGAATAACGGCGGCGATGGCTACGTGATCGCCCGCCATCTGGAACTTGCCGGCCGGACGGTACGGGTAATCTCGCTCGTCGAACTGGAAAAGCTCCGTGGCGACGCGGCGATTAACGCGTCGATCGCATCCAAGGCGGAGATCCAAATCGAGGTGGCCCGCAACGAAAACGAGCTAAAAGACTTGCTGCGGCCCAGCGATTGCCTCGTTGATTGCATGCTGGGCACCGGGGCATCCGGTGAACCACGTGGGCTGTTCGGCAATGCGGTTCGGCTGGCAAATCAATTGCCAGGCTATCGTGTCGCGATCGACATCCCCACAGGCCTCGACTGCGACACCGGTGTGCCGAGCCAGACGACGTTTCGCGCCGACCTGACAATCACCTTCGTGGCCGCCAAAGAGGGTTTCGCCAACCCTGATGCTGCAGGTGTCTTGGGCGAGGTAGACGTGGTTGGGATCGGTGTCCCAAAATGCCTGTTGGAGCAGTTCGGGGTGTTTTGAAAAAACTTGATTCCCGCTATCGTGCCCCCTCCGATGATTTAACGATCGTCAGACTTTCCCCAACCGAAATACGCCGAGGTCTCTGAAGTGGCTACCGTAATTGAAGCATCCCCGCTGGATTTCCCGATGACGGATGCCCTGCGATTCCTTCCCGAAGGCCCCTACCAGAACGGTGCCGGCAAGTTTTCCTGGGTCGGGATTCAACACGGAAGCGACGTGACGTTTGGCAGCCTGAACCGTTACGACTTCACCACCGGCGAAAACGTTTCGATGGACCTGCCTGGACGCCCCGGATTTGCGTTCCCGTGTCGTACGGAAAACAAATATGTCGTCGGATGCGAACGGACCCTCGGCTACTTTGACGTTTCCAACGGCAGCTGGGAACCGTTTTGTGAAGGCGTCGACCAAGCGGTTGAAAACACCATCATCAATGACGGCTTGGCATACAAAGACAACCTGATCTTCGGCTGCAAAGACCTGGAGTTCGCCACCAAGAAAGCTGGCCTCTATCTGTACCGCGGCAGCGATTCGAAACTGATCTGCCTCCGCGACGACCAGATCTGCAGCAACGGTAAATCCGTCGTCGAGCAAGACGGAAAGCTGTTCTTGATCGATACCGACTCGCCCACGCGCACCGTCGTTCGTTACGCGCTGGACATCGCGGCCGGCACGCTTGGCGAGCCAGAAGTCGTTTTGGACCTGACCGAAGATCCCGCCGTACCTGATGGATCGATCCTGACACCAGACGGCAAGAGCATCATCGTTTCGATGTTCCTTCCGAGTGCTGGCCCGTTCGGCGAAACTCGGCAGTACTGCTTGGCGACTGGCGAATGCGAGCGCGTGTGGCGTACCCCATTGTCGACGCAAAACACTTGCCCGGCATTGGTCGAGTACCAGGGCAAGCTGATGTTGATCATCACCACCGCTGTCGAGCACATGACCAAGGAAGACCAGGCAGTTTGCTCGAACGCCGGCAAGCTCTTCATTGCAGAAACGGACTTCGATCCTGCCGCGTGGGCACCGCCAGCCTACGACGCCTAGTTCAAGCCACTGGCTTGCATCACGAGGCTTAATCAGGCTTCTCGCCCTTGCGGAAATATTCCGCAGGGAACGGGGCCTGCGAGGAATGCTTCGGGTGCCGCCACGGGAACACGGGCCCGCGATCTTCGAGCAGTGGAATCTCTTTGCCGCCGGACTGCTCCAGCAACGCCCATAGCTTGGCGTTCATTTCTTTGACGCGATCAGCGTGCCGGGGATCGTCAATCAGGTTGTGCATCTCCGCCGGATCGCTCGTCAGGTCATACAGCTCGTCGCGATCCCACAGCCCGTGGCAGCGAATGTATTTCCAGCGGCCACCGATCACCGCGTGCAGCGTTGGCGTGTGCGGGTAATTGCGTTCCCAGTAATACTCGTAAAGCAACTCCCGCTCGCCGTCGGCAACGTCCGGCTTGCCGTTACAGATCGCTTGCCAAAAGCTTCGCCCATCGGCCTTCGAAAGCGACGGGGCTCCGGCCGCTTCAAGTAGCGTTGGGCCAACATCGATGTTGGCGACAACACTGCCGAAGGGCTTGCCAGCCGGTATGGTTCCCGGCATCCGCATCAGCAATGGAACCCGCGCACTCGCTTCGTAAGCGACGCGTTTATCAATCAAACCGTGGTCACCAAACTGGAACCCGTTGTCGCCCATGTAAACGAACAGCGTGTTATCGCGAATGCCTTCGGCCTTCAGGTAAGCATCGATCGCGCCAACGCTGTCGTCGACAGCCAGCAGCGATTCACAGTAGCGTCGGTAGTAAACCTCGGGTGAAAAGTCAGCAAGGTTGTAGCCAAAGTCGACGCCGTGGCGGCTATTGCGTTGATTGCGAACCCACATCGGCAAGTTGCCCTGTCGCATCGCATCGACACTCGGGATCTGGATCGGCAGAGGTTGGTTGTCGTAGCGACCGCGATGACGATCGGCGGGAACAAAATCGGCATGCACGCCTTTATGGCTGACATAGATAAAGAACGGCTTGTCGGTGCCGCGCCCTCGTAACCACTCAAGTGCATAGTCGGTCAACTCGTCAGTGATGTAGCCTTTTTGTTCAACACGTTCGCCGTTGACGTTCAGCCCATCGTAGGTCGTTTGAGGGACCTCACGCGTGGTGCCATGTCCGTCTGGCCAATAGGTCCCCTGGCCCTTGAATGCGACCCAGTGGTCAAACCCGCGCTGCGGATCATCGATGTCGCCGCCCATGTGCCATTTGCCAAAGAACGCCGTTTGATAGCCAGCCCGTTGCAATTGCTGCGGAAAGAAAACGAGGCCCGGATCGACTGGGTGATAATTGTCGACGACGTGATGGTTGTGCGCGTACTGGCCGGTCAGGATCGAAGCCCGGCTGGGTGAACACAGTGAAGTCGTAACATAGGCCCGAGTCAGCATCGCGCCTTCGCGAGCGATCGCATCCATGTGCGGCGATTCGATGAACGGGTGCCCGGCTGCGCCAAGGCAATCGAAACGGTGGTCATCGCACAGCACGAAAACGATGTTCGGCGGTTGGCCAGGCTGCTGTTGGCCAGGTTGCAGTTGCTCTGGCGTTGGTGCGGCGCAGCAAGGAACTGTTGGCAGTGCGGTGGCTAACAAACCGGCGGCCAGCATCACTGCGGCAGTGACAATGCGCATGGGCGTTCACGCTTAAGTTGGGGCGGGGATGGAGGGCCCCAAAGCGTACACGACTGAGACGCGAAAGCAATCAACCGGACCGATCAGGTGGTGGTCCGGTGTTGCTTAGGCTGATGAGTCAAAGAGACCGGTGGAACTAACGTTCTCGGTAAGTGATACGACCTTTGGTGAGGTCATAAGGAGAAAGCTCGACGCGGACTTTGTCGCCCGGGACGATACGGATGAAGTGTTTGCGCATCCGTCCTGCGACGTGCGCCATGACTTCATTACCGGTTTCCAGTTGGACTCGGAACCGAGTGTTTGCGAGGGCCTGCGTAACAGTACCCTCGACCTCGAAAGCTTCTTCTTTTTTACCCAAGAGTTTATCCAGAGGTTATCGTTTGCTGAACTGGACGCCGCGACGGGCACCACGCAAACCAGGCTTCTTTCGTTCCTTCATGCGGGAATCGCGGGTCAGGAAGCCACCATCGCGAAGTGCGTCATGGAGTGCTTCGTCAAAACTGACCAGTGCACGGGCCAATCCCATGCGGACGGCACCGCTTTGGCCGGTCAAGCCGCCACCGCTGACGCGGACGATCACGTCAACTTTGTCAGCCAGCTCAACAGCGGCCAACGTTTCGACCACGGCCTTTTGGTCTTGGTCGTTCACAAAGTACTCGTCGAGTGGACGCCGGTTGATGGTGACTTTGCCATCGCCTTGGCGAACACGGACGCGAGCGACGCTGCTTTTGCGTCGGCCGGTACCCAACGAATCGCCGTTAATTTTGTCTTTTTTGACCAGGGTCATCAGTACAGTTCGTCAAAAAGGTAAGTGGATCGTTTGGATGCCGCAGCACTAACCAACTTTCTTGCTGGTGCGCTTCATCGGTTGGGGATTTTGTGCCGAGTGTGGATGCTCGGTGCCGGCGTAGATTTTCAGCTTTTTCAGCATTTGGCGAGCCAGCTTGTTCTTCGGCAGCATCCGGCGAACCGCGTGGTAGATCAAATCTTCTGGCTTGCGTTCTTGGCGATCGCCATAGCTTTCCAGGCGAAGCCCTGGGTAGCCGGTGTACCAGGTGTAGTGACGAACGTCCATCTTGCGGCCGGTCATCGCGACTTTGTCAGCATTGGTGACAATCACGAAGTCGCCGCAATCAACGTGCGGGGTGTACTCGGGGCGGTGTTTGCCCATCAGGATGACAGCGATGTCGCTTGCCAGTCGTCCGAGCACCTCGTCACTGGCGTCGACAACATGCCAGCTCTTTTCGACTTGGCCCGGTTTGGCCACGTAGGAACGTTGCACGGTCACGGAATTGTTCTGCGGTTAATGTTCGGTATACGGTAATCGCGCGTTCAGCCATCATCGGGTTGACCGCACGGGTCGGGGGCCAGCTCATCCCGGATCGCAAAGGCCCGTGTGCTTGGGCATTGCTTATCAGGGCATCGCCATCGCGACCGGATCCATGGAGTGTCCGCGTCGAATTGATTTCGATCTATCACGCAGACGCCGCTTGCGACAGTTCGACCGACGGGAGATTAGCGACCGCCTTGGAGGGGTGCCTTGCCTGTCGAACCGGAGCTGATCCGCCACAGGAACCGACGGTTTTCGGGCCTCGGGCGGAGAATTCGGAAGGGTATCGACCCATGCTCGGATCGGCAAGGGCTTTTTGCGAAATAAACACCACCAGATCGCGATCCCAGCGTCGAACGCCCCCCAATTCACTATCCGTTTCGGACAGAATTACGCTCGACATTATCGATTTAATCAATATCAAGGGAAATGCTGGCAATGTGAAGGGGGCTACCCCGCACGCATCTTCAAGCCTTGCGCGGCTATCCATTCTCGGCCCGAAACTCGCGCAAGTATTCCTTGAGATGCAGCTTCTTTCGAGCGCTGTCGCTGGTCATGTAGCGAATGCTGCCAAACACCGGTCGCTTCGGCCCCCAGGCTCGATCGTATCGCCCCAACACCCAGAAAATGCCGCTGTATGAATTTGGGTCGCGACCATCGAGCGCGTACTTGTTGTTCAAGTGGATCATGATCTCCAAGGCCCGATCGACCGACTTGGTCCAGTGCAATATTTTTTTGCCCCAAAGCATGCGGATGTAGTTGTGCATCATGCCTTGGCGGACGAGCTGTCGCTGGCCGGCGTTCCATAGCTCGTCGTGCGTGTCAGCGTTTTCGAACTGCTCAAGGCTATACGTCACCGGACGCTCGTCATCGGCTGTCTCCCGAATGGACTTTCGGGCCCAGTCCGGCAATGAGTCCAGCTTGTCGTACCGATCGGGCTCGCGGAATGACATGTTGAACCCCATTTCACGCCACGTCAGCACTTGGTCCAAAAAGCCTTCGGTGGATTCGCTGGTGTTCCAAAAGTCATGGTTTTTGCCGTTCGCCTTGGAGGTCTGGTCCGGCGTCCAGTCTTCGTGATCGAGCACACGCTGGACGATTTCGTGCGCGGCGATATGGCCAAAATGCAAGTGCGCGCTCAGTTCCGTTGTCGCGTGCTCGTCAGGATGATTCCGCTGTTCGCCGTAGTCGCCCAGCCGACGTTTTAGGAATCGATCCAAGCTTTTCCCTGCCGCGTCGCTGCCACCGGTTAGCACCGGGCTTGGGGCAACGTCATGGTCGATCGGGATTTTGGACAGCCCGTCTTTATCCAGCAGCTCCTTGAAATCAGCAGGTTTCCAACGCTTCGTCACCTCTGCGGGCAACTTGTCGAGCGTCGGTAGCTTGATTCGCGAAAGCGGCGTGGATTTTGGGAGCTCGGTTAAGCAATCCAGGATGTTTTTTTGCATCCAGCGGCGATAGCTGTGCGCGACGGTAAATGTTCGATCGGGCATCCGCAGCGGGACCACGCCGTTGGTATCGACGACTTCCAGCGGCACAGGCAACCGGTCTTTTACGGCGGTGATCAGGTTGGGCAGAAAGAAACAGGGGTACTCGTCAGTCACCACCGTCGCGGCGGACTTTGCCAGCGTCAGTAGCAGCGGTGATCCTTCACCCGGTTTCGGTTCGACGTAGGGAAAGTACGTCGCGGGCTTGTCTTCTAACTCGGCCGCATTGTCACGCATCCCTTCGATGATGAATCGGTGAATTCGATCACTGGCCCACTGGTAGCGAACACGCACAGGCTCAAAAATCACGAGCGGAAGCGACAGCTCTTTGGCCCGGTAAATCGCGTGTTCGAGAGAAAAGTTGTAGCGGATACGCCGGGCGGACGTCATCCAGTGCAACACATACTGGGCATCCGGATTGATCGCCTTGTCGTTGGCTTGGGTCAGTCGAATTTCTGGAATCGGATTCATCGGCGTGATCACTGCGGTCCGTGCTTGAATTAAAGTCGTCGCACACCATTCTTCCATGGCGACAACCAAGCTTGAAAAGCTATCGGTTAATATCAGCCGACCAGTAACGATGGTAGTGGGGAACGCGATCCCTGCATCAATTGACAGAACGGACCCAAACTTTGACACGACATCGACTGCGAAATCGACTGCGAAATCAGCTGCGAAAAAGACTACCGCTGCTCATCACACTGCTCGCTATCGGGCTAAGTGCGGTGGCCTATGTCGTGGGCCTCGCATACGTGCAGTCGAAGGTCTACGCGTTCTACGAATTCGAAGACCTCATCCGGCCGCGGTTGGTTGACGTAATCATGGCGTCGTGGTTGGTGTATTTCTGCAGCTCGATTGGCAGTTTCTTAAACGTGGTCGCATGGCGGATGCCGCGTGGCGAAGGCATCGGTGGTCGCTCCCATTGCCCACGATGCAACGCGACGCTTCGCAAGCGTGACAACGTGCCAATCCTGGGGTGGATTTCTTTGCGTGGACGCTGCCGGACATGTTCGCTGCCGATCTCGCGGCGGTACCCGATCGTGGAAGCGGTGGTAGGCGTGACGCTGACGCTGGTGGGGATATCCGAACTGTATTCACTGGCGCTGCCGGCTCAGTTTGTGCATGCCCATTCCGGTCCGATGTGGGCACCAAGCATTGGACCCATTTTGATCACGATCCTTTCCTATCATGCGGTCGTCGTCAGCACCTTGTGGGCGATGGCATTGATCCGTATCGATGGTGTTCGCTTGCCGAACAAACTGCTGGCGTTCGCGGCGATCGCGGTTGCCATTCCGGTGCTCGCCTATCCCATGCTGATGGTTGTCCCTTGGCAGGCGAATCGACCGTTTCACTGGAGCCCAGAGGGGCTGTACTTTGACGCATTGATGCGGGTGATCACGGCGATCGTTGCGGCGGCCTTTGTCGGACGAGTTCTCGCCAAAGGTTTGTGTCCAACAGCGGATCTAAAGCTGGATCCGCTGGGCAAGGGGACGTCGCGACTGGTGGACTTGATCGCGATGTTGGTGGTCGCGGCACTGGCGGTTGGCTGGCAATCGTTTCCGGCTCTGGTCGTTGTCGCCGGAATACTGGCGTTCGTGCTTCGACCGCTTTTGCGGACCATCCCGATCAACGATGGGCCCAAAGGCCAGATCCAAAGCCGCGGGATGATCGAAGCGTTTTCGTTTGCGTTGCCATTTGCATTGACGTTGCATTTGGCATTTTGGCGGGTGCTATGGAGCTTTCCCTACTGGCCCAGCGACCAAAGCGAACGCTGGGTTATTATCGCTTGGTCGATGGCAGTTCTGACACTGCCGCTTTTCTTGCGTGAGCCTCGGCAGGTCGCTTCGGTAGAGTCACCAGAGGAAGTAACTGACGACGAAGATGATCTCGAGTTCGATGACGTCACCGATGCATCAGCCGAAGAACTGCCACAGCATAGCGGCGAACGAAAACCCGACGAAGGAAATGCATGTCGAGATGATCCCCCAGGTTCGTAGCGTCTGCCCTTCGCTCATCTTGAAGTAACGTGAGATCATCCAGAACCCGGAGTCGTTGACGTGTGAAAATCCGGTCGCACCGGCAGCGATCGCGACGGCGATCAACGCAAGCTGTGGCTGTGACATTCCGACCGTGAAGTTGCCCATCAACCCGGCGGCCGTCAACATCGCGACGGTGGCTGAACCCTGAGCAATTCGGATCAAGGTCGCAAACACCCAGGCGAGCAATAGCACCGAGATTCCCGAGTCGGCAAACATGATCTCCATCGCGTCGGTGATGCCGGTCGCTTTCAAGACGCCTTTGAAAACGCCCCGGCACCGGTGATCAGGATGATGATTCCGGCGGGGCCGAGTGCCTTGGTCGAGATTTCAAGCAACGTGTCGCGATCCACACCGCGTCGTGCGCCGAGAAAGTACAACGCGATGATCGTCGCCAGCAACAATGCGATCACGGGGTGGCCGAGAAACGAGATCAACTGCATCGGAAGCGGGCTGTCAGCGAGTAGCTGCGACAGCTGTGCGTTGCGATCATCGCGGGTCAGGCCCTCGGGCAGCCCAGACGCATACCATTGTTCGACGATGGTGTTCGCCAAGATCATCCCGATCGGCAACCCGATCAACGCCAAGATGAATCCGACCGATGGCAGTTCGATTCGCGAGTCCTCGATAAATTCCTCCTCCGGCAGCGTGATCTCCACGCCTTTGCTGAGCCAAATGCACAGCGGAGGTCCACAGATCAAAGCAGTGGGCAGGCCAACCAGCACGCCGAACAGGATCACCCATCCCAAGTTGACGCCTAGGAAATAGGCGACTGCGACGGGGCCTGGCGTGGGAGGGACGAAGCCGTGTGTGACGGCTAACCCGGCGACCAATGGTAATCCAAAGTGTAAGAATGGTCGCTTGGTATCACGTGCTAGGGCGTATAGCAAAGGAGCCAAGATCACCAACGCGACGTCTAAAAACACCGGCACCGAGATGATGAAACCGGTCAGTAGCATGGCCCACGGGGCATGCTTGGCACCGAATTTTTTCACCAAATAATTGGCCAGCGATTGTGTGCCGCCACTGTGTTCTAGAATTGCGCCAAAGATCGCGCCGACGCCGATGATCGTCGCAATAAACCCTAACGCGCCCCCCATGCTGTTGACGATCGTGTCAGCAACTTGTGTTAGCGGGACCGCATCGGGATTGACGAGACGGCTGGATGCGGCGACCAACACCGAAACAATCAACAGTGCCAGAAACGCGGACAGCTTTAGCCACAGAATCAACACCAACAATAGTGCGATCCCAATCGCCAATAGCGAGATCAGCGGTGCGGGCTGCAACGTGGTGCTCTCTACAGCGCTCTCCACAACGGCTGCCGGATCGGCTTGTGCCAACGCAAGTGCGTCCGAGAGGGTGAATCCGATCAGGTCCGGCAATCCGAATAGGGAAGCATCGATCAAGGTTGGCACCGATGGAGAAGCGTGAGAGAAAAGGCGGGCAAGGGGCAAGCAGGGCCGGCGGATATTCTAGCGAAATTCATCAAACCATTGATTGACGTTCGCAATGGTCGCTAATTTTGCCGTTTCAACTGCGAGGGAAGGCCTGCGAGTCTAGGCAGGCGTTCTGTAACGGTCAAGTTTTGTGCCTGATGGGCGAACGTAGGCTTGCCGATACAATGGTGCCACGAATTATCTTTCCAATTACAAGGACCTCCGGTCGACAATGACTTCCACGACCAAGCTATCCGATCATTTTCGCAGTGGCGGCTGCCCGATTTCGTTCGAACTTTTTCCTCCCAAGACGGAAAAAGGCATGCAGTTGCTGGAACAAAACGTTGAACGTCTGAACCAATTCAAACCCGCGTTTTTCACCTGCACTTACGGCGCCGGCGGTTCGACCCAGTCCAAAACGCTGGATGTCGTCGAACGTGTTGCAAAGATCACAGGCTTGCCAGTCGCAACCCACCTCACCTGTGTCGGCTCGACCGTCGAACAACTCTGTGACTACCTCCGTGAAGCCAAACGCCGCGGGGCCGATTACATCGTCGCACTTCGTGGCGACCCGCCACAAGGCAGCGACGAATTCCAAGCGGTCGAGGGTGGCTTGCGTTATGCCAACGAACTGGTCGAGCTGATCCGCAAAGAATTCGCACAAGAGTTCGGGATCGCAGTTGCCGGCTATCCGGAAACGCACCAAGAAGCTGTCGACGCCAAAACCGATCTCGAAAACTTGAAACGCAAAGTCGACGCCGGCGCTGACATCGTCGTGACACAGTTGTTCTATGACAACGATGACTTCTACCGATTCCGCGACGAATGCGATCGCCTGAAAATCGATGTGCCAATCATCCCCGGCATCCTGCCGGTGACGAACTTCCAGCAAGCCGAACGGATCGCCGGACTTTGCAAAGCCCGCATCCCCGAATCACTGACCAACGCGATGAATGTGGCGGACTGCGATGAAGAGCAGTTCGCGATCGGCGTCGAACATGCTCGCGAGCAAACTATCGACCTGATGAATAACGGCGTCGCCGGCATTCACTACTACGTGCTCAACAAAAGCGAAGCTGCCGAGAAAATGCTCGAAGGACTCTCGCTCGGACAAACGTCTTAAGCGTTGTTCGATTCAGTCTCCAAAGTCGATTCTGCAGTCGATTCAGAGTCGGCTGAGGTGTCGATCCCGGCAGCGGTTGCCAACTCGTCCATGAATCGCTCGCGATCAACGGGTGAGACGAGGTAGAACCGTGATGCGGTCGAGATTTTGACGCGCCGCAGCGACAGCGCCGGCGCGCTCAACCAACTGCCGCTCTTCTCGATCTGCTTGATCTGTGACAGCGGCACACGTGTCATGATTAGCCCACAGCGAATCGACAAGGTATCGCCTGTGATCGTGTAGCGACACGGGATCACCAATAGTCCGGTGATCAACAGCACCCCCGCCCCGGTCAGTAAGCACACCAACGCTTCTTGTTGCTTGCCTTGGTTCAGCGCGACTGCGGTAACAACCACACAGATAGCGGGGCCCAGCATCAATAGCACCGCTAGCCACCAATCGACAGCTGAAGAGTACACGACCCGTCGCGATTGATCCGACGTGACGCCCGGTTGCGATTTATCCATCTGCTGCTGTTACTCTCTCGGTTTGCCAAATCGTTTCAGCGTGGGCTGGCCAACGTGGGCCGATTGCGGATCAAGCGAATCTGTGTCAGCGCGATCCGTGGCAAGATGATGCTGACGACAATCGCCACACACAACGTACCCCACGAACTGTATTGTTGCAGATCACTGGCGGACTGCGAGCGACCGTCGGCGTGTGAGTTTACCGCCGCATTGGACGCATAGACGTAAAGCAATTGTGGGAATGCGGCAAGGAACGCGGCAACGATGTACGGCGTCCGCTTCGCCCCAACCGCCCCCATGGTGTAGCTGATAATCGTGGTGGGGATGGGTGACAAGCGAATCAGCAGATGCAGGTAATACCCGGCGCCGCGTGCCATGTGCGCTAGAATTTCTGGCAAGGCCGCGTCCGCTGCGGGCCCGTTCTCTAACGCCGCAGCAGCATCGTTCTCGGCGTTCCCAATTTGCCTTCGGATGGGCCAACACCAGCGAGCCAAATGGTAATTCACGATCGCGGCCGTTACCGCAGTTAGCACCAGCACCAAGCACGCCGTTGGCAGCGGGAACAGGGCCCCGGCAGTCAAACTGACCAACGTTTTGGGGATCATCATCGCCATGCAAAGCGTGCCGAGCACGATAAAAACAGGCACCGCGAACTCAGGGCGGTGACTCAATCCGAGATCTTGCAAAGAATTCACGACCGATTCGGGCGTCCATCCGGCCAAATACAAAGCCAGCCCACAGCTGATCAATACAAGCGGTAAGACGGCTGTCAGGCGTCGCATTCGTTTCGAATCGAACGTGGTCGAGGAAGGTCTAGGAAAAAGCGAGGCATTGATCGTCTGCTACGACGGCCTTGCAGTCGTTTGTGTGGCTCGGGCATAGTAACAGTATGAACGTGATTGCCAAGCAAGTCGAATCGAACGCCTACCCCCAGCAGGAGGCCCAGCGGAAGGACCGTCGATTCGATTGGCAGACGCCGCAGTGCACCCGCTGGCAACAGGCCAACCTGTTCCGCAACCCCTTTGGTGAACTCGATCGCAACGAGCGGGCTGAGCTAGCCGTCGTGGACTTGGAGGAATTGGTTCGATCGGTCGGTAACCGTCAACCCGATGGCAGCCTTCGGTTCGAAGGACACAAAGCGTTCCAATTGTTGGGGGAGTGCGGCCGAGGGAAGACGTCTCGATTGTTAGCCGTGTTGCGGCACGTGCCGGATGCGGAGTATGTGTACTTGCCAGAGGATCAGCCCTGCCCGGCGATCCCCTGGGGCTGGCCACTAGTGATTGACGAAGCGCAGCGATTGCCACGTCGCATCCGTCGCGAGGTATTTCGCAGTGGCGTGCCGCTGATCTTGGCCACTCACCGCGACCTTACGCCGTCGCTGCGTCGCGCGGGTTACTCGGTGACCAGCGAACGAATCGGCTTGACGCTGACCCCCGAAAAATTGATGACGATTCTGAACCGCCGAATCGTCGCTTCCAAACGAAACGATCACCTTCCGATACCCACCATCACGGCCGCCGACGCGGCTCGTTTGATTCAGCAATTTGGGACGGACGTACGGGCGATCGAAAGCTATTTATATGACGTCGTACAGCAACGAGTAGAGACAGATGCCGAAGTGCGATTTATCGATTGAGCTGGACGAGCCGGAACGGATCTACCGTACAGGCGACAAGGTGCGTGGGACGGTGTCTGTTGAAACGGATGACAGCGTGAAGTGTAAAGGCCTGACCGTCACCTCAGGCTGGCGAACGCATGGTCGTGGTAACGTCGCCAAGGGCACCGCCGAAACGGCAACCGTCTTTGCCGGTTTGTGGGAAGCCGGCCAACGCGAATCCTATCGCTTTGAGCTTGAGGTCGCCGACTGGCCGCCCACATATTACGGCAACTATGTCAATGTCGAACACTTCATCGATGCACGTGTGAAAATTCCTTGGGCGTTCGATCCCAAGGCGTCGCACGAGTTCACCGTTCGTCCCTTGCAAGCACCCGCTGCGGCCTACGACGGGTCGCGAGAGCCGTCCGGTTGTTTTGTGAAAGCGTTCATCGCGTTCGTCGTGATCGGGATGGTGTGGGTATTTGTGGGAGCGCTCGCGGCCTTCATCGCAATCCCTTGGGTCGGAACGGTCATCGCCCTCGTCGCGATTCCGCTAACGCTGTTGATCGCAGCAAAAACAGTCCTGCCAATGCTGATGCTCGGCAAGGTTCACTCCGAACTCGTTGACGACTTTGTCACGCCAGGAGAAAACGCGAAGGTCAAGCTGTCGTTTCAGCCACGTCGCAACGTCAGCATCAATCAAATCAGCGCGACGCTGACCGGAGCCGAAGTCTGTGTCAGTGGCAGCGGCAGCAACCGCACCACGCACCGGCACCAGTTTTTCGAAAGCAAGCACGAGTTGCTTTCGGAAACCACTTTGCAAGCCGGCAACCGTCGCGAGTTTGATCTCGCGATCCCGATCCCCGGCGACGCGCCGTATTCATTTGACTTGTCCGACAATGATTTGAAGTGGACGATCAAGTTGCACATCGACTTGCCGCGTTGGCCCGATTGGAGTCGTGAGCTGAATGTCCATGTGCTTCCTAACGGATCGGTCGCCCCAGACTTGGATCCGAGGTTGGATCCTCTGACAAGTGATCTCGACACCGACGAATCCGCTTTGCACGAGAGCGAGGTTGTTGCCGCAGCGCCGCCGACCGACGGTGAAATCACTTTTGCCGAAACCGCAACGCACCTTTGGCAATCTCGTCACAACGAAAGCCAAGTTGACTTGCTGGTCGAAGCCGTCCTGGGGATGACGTTTGACATGTCCGTGTTCGTCGAACGGCGACTGTTGTATAGCGGTCGAGAAGACCCACACGTGTATCCCAACGGATACGCCGTCTGGGCTCGTCACGACAACCCGCCGTTACCGCTGGTGTTGTATGTCCCACACGAGCTGGCTGACGAATTTGAACAAGCCGGCCGGGACAAGTGGCCCATCCGGGGCACGGTTGTCGGTTGGGATCGCGAGCACGACCGGCTGCAGGTGAAGGTGATCGACTAAGCAGGGCGACCGGTCGGGTCGAAACGGCTGGGGCGAAACGGCTGGCGAACCATGCTCCGCCACTAGCGGGGAGATTTCGCCAGCCCTAGGAAAGGATTCCAACAGCTAATAAACTCGTGCCTCAAGCTCCCGCATTCTTTCCCGATCACCGTAGCCACTGCTGACACATGCCGCGTCCACGAGTTCTCGTTCTTCGTGCCCCAGGCACCAATTGTGATGAAGAAACTGCCTACGCGTTTGAGCGTGCCGGTGCCGAATGCGAGCGGGTCCACGTCAACCGTTTGGCGGAAAACGCCGCACTGAAGGACCGTTATCAGATCCTGTGTGTGCCTGGCGGATTCAGCTATGGCGATGACATCGGCGCAGGCCGCATTCTAGCGACGCGGCTGCAAAACCACCTCGCCGATCTGGTCGACACCTTCGTCCACGGAAAAGGCGATCGCTTGGTTTTGGGAATCTGCAACGGGATGCAAGTTCTGATGCGGCTGGGCGTGCTGACCGAAGACGTCTCTGCCGCCGGCGGCGAAAAGCCCGCCACGTTGACCTGGAACAACCACGGCCGCTTCGAAGACCGCTGGGTCCACCTCGCCACCGACAGCAACGGCGAAGAGAACAGCAAGTGTGTGTTCCTGCGTGGCATCAAGCAAATGTACCTGCCGATGGCACACGCCGAAGGCAAATTCGTCGCCAAGAGTGACGCCGTCCTGGACGAACTGAAACAGGCCGGACGGCTTTGCCTGCGGTATTCCCAAGACGCCGATTCCGGTGTGCAAGACGACCTGATCGATTTCCCGGCCAACCCCAACGGCGCCGATGCCAACGTCGCCGGCGTTTGCGATGCCAGCGGGCGAGTTTTTGGTTTGATGCCGCACCCCGAGCGTCACATCGATCCGACTCAGCACCCGTTCTGGACCCGCCGTACCGAACAACCCGCCGTCGGCGATGGATTGGCAATGTTCCAAAACGCAGTCAGCTGGTTCGAATAAGCCGCAGGCTTGCCAAACCTAGCCAGCTGGCTCCTCCCTTCTTTATTCGCCAGTTGGTTTTCCACAGCACATCCGGGGCGATGGTCGGCATCGCCCTCGTTGGATTGGCTGTCGAGTGTTCTTCGAATCGGCCTCTTGCCGGTCACTCAAGTGGCTCAGTTTCCCGGGCGTTCCCGTGTCAAATAAGTCGGCGCCGCGTCCTGCGTGCCTTTTCCTGGGCCACAGTGCTTTCTGGGGCGTTGTGCATTCTGGGGAACTGTGCGCCAGCTTCTTGGGATCTCCCACGCGGGTCGCGGTTCTTCACTGATCTGGCTTGTGCTTCGCGTCAAATCGTCCTCGCCAAGAGTATTTGCGCACGACGCCGGAGGTTTTTCACATGACGTGTTTAATCTTCGCGAAAGATGTCTGCATCCGTACAGATTCTATCGACAATGCCTTGCCTCCTGCGAACGATGAAGCCTAGCTTGGCTGTTCGACAAACAGAGGCTCAGGCTGATGGAAACGGTTCTCAGAGGCTCTTTGTTAGCGGTTGTCATTGTTCCGTTACATTGAGCAAAAGCAACTTTCGTCCAGATCCGATCAAACCGATCTGCGAGGATGGCGACGCGTGAAACGGCGACAGGATTCCAGTCCTGGTGCCACGCGAATTGATATTTCTGGGGGTACGTGCTTCATCATGCTTAGGTAGACTGTTTCGTGGCGGAGTAATTTCACGCACAGTTGAATTGCTACTGCCTTCCTTCCCAACCAAATCACTCCGATCTCTTTCCAGCCCCACCTCAGAGGTTCTTCATGGCCCGTTTAAATCGCCGTCACTTTTTGCAAACCAGTTCAGCCGTTGCCGCGGCGGGTGTGTTTGCGGGAACCAGCAGCCTGTCGCGTGCTCAGGATTCTCCAAATGAGCGTCCCGTCTTTGCGACCATCGGTCTTCGCAATCAAGGCTGGACGATCACTGACAAGTCGACCAAGTACGCTGACTTCGCCGCGTTCGCCGATGTCGATGCGAACGTGTTGGAAATGGTCAGCGGCCGCCTGAAACAAAAGACCGGCAAAGCGGCTGAAGGTTACAGCGACTATCGCAAAGTCCTTGAACGCAGCGATATCGATGCGGTCATGATCGCGGCTCCCGATCACTGGCACACCAAGATCTCGATCGAAGCGATGCTGGCCGGCAAAGACGTTTACTGTGAAAAGCCCCTGACGCTGACAATCGACGAAGGCAAGCAAATCGAAAAGGTTGTCAAGCAAACCGGCCGTGTGTTCCAAGTCGGAACGATGCAACGGACCGAGAACGACCAGCGGTTCTTGAAAGCCATCGCACTAATTCGTGCCGGACGAATCGGTGAGATTCGCAAGGTGACCTGCGGAATCAACGGCGCATCGGGATCGCCGGTGATCCCTGCCATCGACGTGCCCAAAGGCCTCGACTGGGACATGTGGCTTGGCCCAGCACCGAAAGCGTCGTACCGTGCACTTCCCGAAATGCGTCAAGGCTACGGCGGCGGCGTGCCGCTTTACACGAACTGCCACTATGCATGGCGTAACTGGTACGAGTATTCCGGTGGCCAAATGAACGACTGGGGTGCACACCACGTCGACATTGCGTTCTGGGCACTGGGCGCTGGCGACAGCGGGCCGAACAAGATCACACCGGTCAGCTACTCGCTGCCTGTCGAATACAAAGATGGCTACCCAGCCGTCGACGATCAATACAACTCGCCAACGAAATTCGAGATCCATGCCAACATGCCAGGCGACATTCCGCTGGTAATCACCAGCGAGGGTGACAACGGCATTTTGTTCGAAGGCACCAAAGGCCGCTTCTTCGTCAACCGCGGACGCTTGTCGGGCAAACCGGTTGAAGACATGGAAAGCAACCCGCTGCCAGAAGGCGCTGTCGAAGAAGTTTACGGTGGCCCGGTCAGTGAAAACCACACCGCGAACTTCATCGAAGGCATGCGTTCACGCAAGCAACCGATTTCTGACGTTTGGTCGCACAACCGAATGTTGGAAACCTGCCACTTGGCAAACATCTCGATCCGCCTTGGCCGCGAACTGAACTGGGATCCGGCGAAACGCGAGATCATCGGTGATGAACAAGCAAACGCGTTCCTGTCGCGTGAAAGCCGCAAAGGCTACGAAATCGAGATGTAGTCGCGACGCTCCTGCGAGCAAACGGCATTCATCGTTCCAATCGAAGGCTTCGGAGTCACGTCAGCGACTGACTACGGGGCCTTTTTTATTGCTTGGTCGCCAAGGCACCGCGTCCCGGAATTTTGTGGTCCGCATTTGCCGGTTCGATATGAATTTGCAGGTCACGCAGTTGTGAGATTTCACTGAGCAGATGATCTTTCACTTGGTGCGCGATCTCATGGCCTTCGTCGACTGTGATGGCGCCGTCAACGATCACATGGAGGTCAGCGAGGTAGTACATCCCTGTCTTTCGCACAAAGCATTTTTCGGTGTCGATCACGCGCGGTACGTCTTTGCAGTGCTGCCGAATCTCGTCCACCATTTCGTCGTACAGGTGCTCGTCCATGATCTCGCCCAAAGCGGGCCGAAAGATCAGGTAGCTGTTGTAGACGATGAAGCCAGACGCGAATAACGCCGCCCAGTCGTCGGCGGTTTCATACCCTGGCCCCATGAAGAGCGCGATCGAGATTCCGACGAATGCGGCGACCGAAGTGATCGCGTCACTGCGGTGGTGCCATGCGTCAGCCTGGAGTGCGGTGCTGCCTGTCTCGCGACTCTTTTGAATCACGATGCGATAGGAGAGTTCTTTCCAGGCGATGATCGCGCCAAGCACGATTAGTGTCCAGGATTCTGGCAGTTCGTGTGGTGTTCTAATATTGCGCAGGCTTTCCCACGCGATGATCGATGCAGACGTGATCAAAAAGCCGACGACGACAAACGTGATCAACGGTTCGATGCGTCCATGTCCGTAGGGATGGTTCTCATCCGCAGGCTGGCGGGCGTACGTGATCCCAAACAGCACCAAGCATGATGCCAGGATATCGGCGGTGCTTTCGATCGCATCGGCGACCAACGCAAACGAATTACCCAGTACACCGGCAGTGCCTTTGACCAAGGCGAGGCAAACGTTCGCAATGATGCTGAACCAAGTCGCTCGAATCGCCTGCTCTTCTGCCGTCATCAAATTGTCACGAAGGGGAGAGACAAGACGTGTATCGATGCAGGACGCTTAGCAGCCGATTGAATTTCTAGTGTCGTCTTTTGTTTCGCGAACGTAGCGTTTGTTTTCGCTGTATCTGCGGAGCAATCGCGCGACGTCGGGAGAGTCCGATCTGAAATTCGACTAGCTGTTAGTTGTTGTGTTCGATTTCGGGCCAATAGATATCTTCGAAGGCACCGTCGTCATGGAAGTCCGGGCTATTGTCTAAATCGTGGCATTCCATGCAATGCTCGCGAGCCTTTTCGAGCGGCAGTTGCACTTCCTGTCGAAGCTTCGCACGCAACGATTCGATGCCTGGCGTGGTCGCGGCTTCCTTTTCCGCCGCGACGTGAGCCGACCCGGGGCCATGGCAATTCTCACAGCCATTGCCGGTCAGGTGAGCCGTGCTAGTCAGGTCCATGTAGCCGCTTTTGTAGGGATAGTAGCCTTGCGGATTCCAGCCGGTGACATGGCAGCTGATGCATTCCGGGTCGAAGTGACGAGGGATGTCGCCCCGTTCCTTCGGTGGTTTGACCAAGTGTGCGGTCGCTTGTGCGTGCGCGGAGTTTTCCCAGATATCGAACGCGTTCTGGTGGCACTCCGCACAAGCTTGGCTGCCGACAAAGGTGTGACCCGATCGGTGTGGTGTCGGTGAAATTCCAAGCCCGGAAAAGCCGAGTTGTTCGAGTTGCTTTTGGTAGTCCGCCATCAGCTTTCGCATTTGGGGAGCATCCTTGAACTCGTGGGACAGTGGCACACGCGCGTATTTGAATGGCTGGTTCTGATACAGGCCAACCAAGCCCGCGTACATGCCTTTGTTTCCAGTGACGATCAGTTTTGTCTTGGTGCCGTCAATTGCTTGGGGCTGATACAAAGGTTCGCCGTATCCGCCCGTGACGACAATCAGGTCGTACCCTTGGGCGTCGACCATCAGTTTCTTGGCGGCTTCTTCTTCGCCATAAAATGTCAGCACACGGAATTCCGCCCCGTCGTCGTTCATCGATTTCAAGGCGGCCTCGGCGGCCTCTTTGGTCGGCGCGACTGTGATTTCGGAGCCGGTCGCGGCCTCGAGTGCTTCGGGATCCAGGATCGACGTCACGCCGATGCGCCATTCGCCGCGGCGGAGCACTTTGTAAGTCGGCAGCAAGCCTTCCTCGAATAGTGTGACGTTGCCCGAGACAAACATTGGGTCGTCATCGTAGGCCATTGCGATCAGGTCACCGGCACCGATTCGCAAATCGGCGGGGCCGTACCCAATGGCTTGGTATTTCATTTCCTTCAGGCTGTCGCCGAGCGTTCGAACTTGATTGCCGCCTGTGGGCCGATGCGTCGGATTTGGTTCCCGGCATCAATCGGAATCAAGTCCCAGCCTTTCTGGCGAAGCTGTTCCATAAAGGTGTATCGGCGTGCGACACCGCCTTTTTGGTTTTCCAGTCCTGTACAGCCGCAGGGCTCGATGTAGCCATGCTGATTGCCAGTGAAGAACAGCAAGGCATCAGGCGTTGGCCAGTTGTTGTAGTCCTCGGGGCCGCCGCCAGCGACCATGCCAGCTTCGGTGGTCGGGTCGATCAATTCTGGTGCGACCGACAAATCTTGGACAGGTGAACTCATCGCCGCCGGCGAGTTTTTCTTTGGAGTCGGCTTGGCCACGTCGGCGGCAATGCGAGCCATCGGATGGTCGCTTTCTGCGCGAGAGCCTGCCGGTGTCGGGACAAGTTCCGCTTTGACTTCAGGCTGGGCATTGGGGGTGGGGACGACTTCGACGCCTTGTTGGCTTGTCGTCGTTCCTGTCGGCGAGCCACCGTTGATTGGGGCTTGTACGAGCGTTACCGCCGGCGCGAAGGCGGGGGCGGCGGGGAGCGATGTTTGATTGAGAGGCTGCGATGCAACCGAGCTGCCGGAGTCGATTTGTGGTGCGGTCGCTTCGGGTGTAAACGTCGCGTACCGCGTCGCACCGTCCTCGTCTTTTAGTTCTGCCAATTCATCGCGAATCCACGACGATCGAAGGTCCAGCGGTGCTTGATCGTCGAGGTGCTTGAACGCCTGGCTGGCCTCTCGTTCGATAGGCAACGCTTTGGCTTGCGGGTTTGATTCAGCACCGGGTTGGCAGCCGATGGAGGTGCCAAGCCCAACAACGGCGAGCGCCAGCAAGTGACGCTTTGATCGGAACGCGATGGAAAACGAATGCATGGGCTGTTTCACGGGTTACGATCCAGATTCGATGCGTCGCGGGGACGCCGCCGACGTTTATTGCCGAGGTTCGATTAACACTTTGACCGCGATCCTCATACGGCCGACCTTGGGATTATCGGATTCAATCCACACCCAACCAAAGTCATCTTCATTCTTGCCCAACAAGTCGATCGTCTCTTCACTTGCCGTCAATTTCAGGATGATCGGAAAAAGGCGTGTCTCTTCACGACCGATCGGTTTTCCGAGTTCTGCGCTGACCACGCCGGCTGGGTAAGATTCACCAATGCTAAGGTTTGTGGCGTCTTTCTCGCTACCCTTGAGCGCCAGAAGGGCTTTGTATTCCAGCTTGTCATCGGGGCCGAGTCGGCCGAGGTTCCAAAAGTAGCTGCCATTCTCGGTCGTCTTGACGTACGTATTTTGCAGCATTGACAACGGGCCAACGACTTTGCCAGCAATTTCGGTCGTGCCGTACAGTTCATCGCCCATCGGTTCGCCATTTTCATCAACCTTGGTGAACACGACGATCATTCGCGTCGACAGGGGGCCCTGGCGAAGACCGGGTTTGACATTGACCTTGATGTCGAATGCTTGCTTCGCGTGTGCGTGAGCGGTATCGCCGTCTTTGGGGTCGTACTCTTGAGCTTCAAATTCAGCCAAAGGGGTGAACGCTTCGTTGCTGAATTCGCCCGCTTTGATTTTGATTTTGTCGTCCATGAAGCTGAAAAACTTCGTCGACAATTCGAATGAGTCACCCACCGTTACGTTACCAAAGGTGATCAAATCGGGCTCGAATTCGATGTCACGAATGATCCGTCCGACAACCATCAGCCGGATCGCTGGCCTGGCGGGGTCGTTGGTTCGCAGTTCGGCGGATTGCTCAAACGTCGTTTTGTCCGACGCGACGGTCCATTCCAGTTCGACGGAGGTGGTTTCGCCTGGCGCGACCGAGCTGTCCTCCAGCGATCCGAGTGTGCATTTACACGTTGTGGCACCTAGTTCCAAAGTGAGTGGCTCGGAACCAACGTTTTTGATGACAAAGGTGTGCTTGCCTTTCGTGCTTGGCGGCATCGCACCAAAGTCGTGCGTCGCGCTGTCTTCGACTTCGGCTACCGCCCCGCTGTCGCTGTGGAACTGCTTGAGGTGCTCCATCACGTTGTCGGATGTGATGTTCCCGGTGTAGTCAATTTCACCGAAAAATGCCGGTTTCGACGCGTACTGCACGTAATTCGTGGTCCAACCGATCGATGCACCGACGACGACGGATACCAATAGGATGAGCCAAAAATATTTCACGGGAGTTCAGTCCTGTGCGGTGGGATCAGCGTGGAGGAGATGGAACGTGAACCCTGCTACGGCAAATCCCAGCCTATGGTTCGGTCGGCCAGCCGGGGATTCGGTTAAATAGCACCTTAATCCGCTCTTGCTGTGGCCGGTCGCTCGCCGCCACGCCGATCGGGCGAACGACATAGACAAATTGCAGGCCCAGCAGCCGAACAACATTCCCACCTAGCTTCGACAGCCCCCCCGCTTGATGTGCGAGCTCGGCTGCCTGATCGTCGCGGCCCAGTGCCCTGGCGACTAAAGCGGCTTGGGCCAGCAGCGAAACGTCGGTTGGGTTGTTAGGAACGACAGCTTGTAAAATCTGATCCGCTCGCTCGAGGTCCTGCTGTTGCCCAAACCGCTGGTACACATGCAGGTACTGTTCGGCAATGGTCCGTCTAGCCAGAGGGTCCACGCCGCAGCGTCGTAAAGCCTCTTCGGTCGCTTCGACCCAGTTCTGTCGATCACGAGCACTTCCCGAACCGCTGCTGCCGGCACTTCCACTGACAAGGCGTCGCTTCATCATGTCGCTCATCCAAACCGCCGGCAGCGTGTCCCACGGGTCGGCCTGCACCGCGGACTGGATGTCATTCACCGCCCGCTGTGACATACCCTGAATCGCTGCGTACTCGGCCTGTGCCATCGCCACTTTGGCTTCGGTTACCGGTAGCAGCGACGTCGATCGAAACGCCAGCAACAACATCGCTGCCACAAACAACACCGCCAGTGATGCTTTCGCGGCGAGCGGCGAAGGCAAGAATTGAGAACCGGCCGTCGCGTCGGTTTGCGGTGAACGGGTTGCGATTGCGGCGACGATCCAAATCACCATCGCGACGCCTGGCACGGTCCAGCCGCCGGACACACACAAGTGAATCATCATCGCGAGCAGTGCTGCGCTCGCGCTGGAACGCAGGTGGATCCCGCGCTTAGCCGGTTCAACCGAGGAAGGCTGCCCGCAAAGCCACCAGACGATGCCGCCGGAAATCGTTGCGGCTGGTATCGCCAGTGCCCATCGCAGGAGGTCGATGTCTTCGCCAGAAATGACGCCCAGTAGCTTGACCACCAAGGTGGATGCGATCGCCCCGATCAGCATGGCGTGGGCGAGGTGGAGGTTGGGCTTGTTGGAACGGGACTCGTCGCCTCGTCCACTGTGTTTATTGTTGGGGGACTCGTCGCCTCGTCCACTACGTTTGGAATGGTAGAGGGTGAAGGCTAGGGCCAGGAGCAATGCTCCGGCGATGAAGCCGCCTGCGGCTAATGTCTCGAAGAAAAAGTTGTGTGGGTCGGCGATCGTTTCGTTTGCTTCCGGAACCCGGTAACGCAAGTACAGCGACTGAAACGATCCAGGCCGACGCCGAACCACGGATAGTCCATCAACATCGCGACGGTCGATTTCCAGTACTGCAGCCGGAACAGCAACGATGCAGGTGCCGCATCGATCCACTCCGCATCGGACAATAGCCCCACCAAAGCGAACACCAATGCGACCGCGATCGCACCCACGGTGATTGGCAGTGCAAGTCGTTTGCGTTTGAGAGGCGAATCGCTGTCCGATGATTGATCGTTGAAGACGCCGCCGAGCAAGAAGACTGTTGCGATCAAACAAGACAGCAATCCGCTGCGGCTTTGCGTTCCCGCCAAGGCAACGCCGCCGACCGTCATCGCAAGCAAGCCCAGTCCGGCCGCCCAGCCGGGGAATCGTTTTTGCCGCCAGCCCATGATTGCTGTCGCACCTGCAATCACCGGTACAGACAAAAGCGCGGCCAGCGAGTTGGCCAGCAAAAAGGTCGACGTCGGCCCACCGTCCAGCAAGCGATTGGCAAACACCATCCGGGCCGCCGATTGCCGTGGCGCATCGATCCCGGCTTCTTGAATCATCTTGTCCGGATCCGCAAGGTAATCCGCTTGCATCTGCGGGATCGTCACCAAGAACTGGTAACACGCGTCAACCGACATCGCAAATGTGATTGCGACCAAGATTGACACCGCCATCACGCGACACGACTTGTCGGTCAGCAATCTGCGAGCACTCGTCAGCAGAGCTGCCGCGGCGATCCAGAACCATGCTTCATTGGTGCTACTGCGAAGATTTCCGGGCGGGCACATTACTAGCGCCGACACCATCATCCAGATTGCCAACAGCCATGCGGCCGCATCGACCGAGACGCCGCCGAAGCATCGACCAACCGTCGAGGTTGCTGCCGCTTTCTCTCCGCTGGCGACCCAAGGCTCCGAAATCATGGTCAGCGCCCAGGTCACCAATCCGAACGCACAAAACCAGACTCCACCACCGTGTTCAAGTTCAACGCTATCGCTGGGGTGGAACGCGACATAAACCATCACCCCTGCAAGCGCGGCTGCTGCCAGCAACCGGCACCATCGCGACCACGCGGGGACATCCGCAGCGTCACCACCGGCGCGAAACGGCGATGACGCGACTGACGTCTCCGCAGGCGGCTTGTTTAGTCGTTGCTTTCCTTTCGCCATCCGGTCGATTCCAAAATGACAACCAGCAACAACATACATGCGACGATCCCAAGGACCGCGGCGGCCTGGAGCACTGTGACGTGCACCAACAAGAGCGATGCCAATCCGCAGGTCGCAGTGACCAAGTGATCGTGAGCACCGCTTGCGTTCGCGACAAACCGAGGTCGACCAAGCGGTGTGAAAAGTGGCTGCGGTCACCGACAAAGATACTGCGGCCCTCACGGATTCGAATCCACAGCACCGTCCCCATGTCGTACATCGGGATCGCCATCGCACACAAAGGCGCGAGCACCGCGTGCGGTCGCTGGACCGAAGCATCGGGCGCGGTCGCAAACGTCGCCATTAACATCGACACCGCGATCAGAAATCCAACCAGGTAACTGCCGCCATCGCCCATGAAAAGCTTCGCGGGCGGACGGTTGTGCCACAAAAAACCGAGCAGCGAACCACAAACGCAAAGCAGCAGTCCGGCTACAAACAGCTGAGGCATGCTGCCACTCGCACTCGGCGTGGTCAGCATCACGGCGGCCATCGATGCGGCAATGATCGCGGCCACACCTCCGGACAGCCCATCCATATTGTCCAGCATGTTGAATGAGTTGATCACCGCGACGATCCACACCACCGACATCGCATTGGTCAGTGAAGGTGCGCCGATGAACGCGGTCAACCCGAACCCCATGCCATAGACGACAAACGCGGCGACACCAAATTCAACCGCCAATCGCAAGCGTACCGGGGCGCCACGACGGTCATCCCAGATGCCCAGCACGAACAGCACCGTGCCGGCGCCAAGCAAGCTCCAGAGCTGCGGCAATCGGGAGCGAATCCCCGAAAAGAAAACGGTGACTGACTCGGGAAGATCCAGCAGCTTTCCCAGTCCAAGGTCGAACCCGCAAACGATCAGCGTGCCGGCGACCATCGGCAGCATGATGCCCAGCCAGATCCCGATTCCGCCGCCAAGCGGCGTGACCTTGGTGTGGGTGCTATGGCCGCCTGGGTTTGCAATCAGGCCAAGTTGACGTGCATAGCGACGGATCGGATACAAGCTGATCAGACTGACCAGCAGTGGCGGAACCACTGCCAGTCCGAGCAACCATCCGAGCAGCGCCGAACTGGTCAACTTACTTGCCCATCAGTTCGCGTTCGACGAACTTGGTGTCGTGCTTGCCTTCGACAAACAGCGGGTGCTGCAACACGACATCGTGGAACGGAGCGGTGGTCGAGATTCCGTCGGTTTGGATTTCGGCCAGTGCACGTCGCATCGTCGCGATCGCTTCTTCGCGGGTCGGGCGATACACGATCAGCTTTCCGATCATCGAGTCGTAGTGCGGCGGAACGGTGTAGCCGCCGTAAACGTGCGAGTCGAATCGGACGCCAAGTCCACCAGGGGCATAGAACTTGTTGATCTTGCCGGGGTTCGGCATGAAGTTCTTGTCTGGGTTTTCGGCGTTGATACGGCATTCGATTGCATGCCCGGTCACGGTGATCTCGTCTTGCGAGAACGACAGTTTCTCACCGGCTGCGACGCGAATTTGCTCCTTGATCAAATCGACGCCGGTGATCATTTCGGTCACGGGGTGTTCGACTTGGATCCGCGCGTTGACTTCGATGAAGTAGAAGTCGTCATTTTGGTCGACGATGAACTCGACCGTGCCGGCGTTGCTGTAGTTGGCACCGCGGATCATTCGCACGGCGGCTTCGCAAATCGCTTCGCGTTTTTCCGCTGGCAAGTTCGGGCTCGGTGCTTCTTCGATCAGCTTTTGGTGCCGGCGTTGGACGCTGCAGTCACGCTCGTAGAGGTGACAAACATTGCCGTGGTTATCGGCGATCACCTGGACTTCGACGTGTCGTGGTGACGTGATGAAGCGTTCCAAGTACACGCCGCCGTTGCCGAATGCCGCTTGGGCTTCGGTGCGGGCCTGATTGAGCGCCTTTTCCAGCGAATCGGCGTCTTCGGCGACCCGCATGCCTTTACCGCCGCCGCCGGCGGTGGCTTTGATCAGCACGGGGAAGCCGATTTTGTTGGCGGTGTCGATCGCTTTTTTGTCGTCTTCGATCAGCCCGTCACTACCTGGCACCACGGGAACGTTGTTGGCGATCGCCATCGAGCGGGCGGTGTTTTTGTCGCCCAGCTTTTCCATCGCCTGAGGCTAGGGCCGATGAATTCGAATCCGCTTTCACGGCACACTTCGTTGAAGTGGGCGTTCTCGGAAAGGAACCCATAGCCGGGGTGGATCGCGTCGGCGTCAGACACCTCGGCGGCGGCGATGATTTGGTCAATCTTCAGGTAGCTGTCCGCGCTCTTCGCTTCGCCCACGCAGTAGGCCTCATCGGCCAATTGCACGTGCATGGAATCTTTATCGGCCGTGCTGTAGACGGCGACCGAACCGATCCCCATTTCTCGCAAGGCGCGAATCACTCGGACCGCGATTTCGCCGCGGTTGGCGACAAGTACTTTTTGAAACACGGTGGATTAGCTGTTCGGTTGGATGCGGAACAAAGGCTTGTTGAAATCGACGGCTTCTTGATCAGAAACCAGGATCTCAACAATCTTTCCGCTGCATTCTGCCGGGATCTCGTTGAAGACTTTCATCGCTTCGATGATACAAACGATCGTATCGGGGTTGATCATTTGGCCAACCTGGATGAACGACTCGGCTTCCGGATTCGGCTTGGAATAGTAGGTTCCGACCATCGGCGAGTTGATGGTGATTGTTCCGTCGTCGACGTTCCCAGCTGGTGCAGCAGCGGCCGGTGCCGGTGCGGCATGGGCGACGGGAGCGGGCATTGGCATGGCGGCTGGTGCCACTGATACCGTCGTTCCCCGACCCAATTTGATGCGGTCGTCGCCTTGCTGGAGGTCTACTTCGGTCAAGTCGTGTTCTTCCATCAACTTGACAATATCCCGGATGCGGTCGAGCTCGAATACGCTCTCGCCGCTGGATTGCTTGCCTTTACTCATGCCTGTCTCGTCAGGTGAAGATCGTGTAATTGGCGGAGGTTTTACAGGATCAGATGACAATCAGCGAGTCCCTTTGGGAAACCACTGAGGACTTCGTTTCCTTCGTCAGTGACCAGCACGTCATCTTCGATTCGGATGCCAAACTCTCCTTCAAAATACACACCCGGCTCGACTGTGATCACCATCCCCGGCTGAAGAATGTCTTCGCTCACCCCTGAGAGGCGAGGTGACTCGTGGATTTGCAGCCCGACGCCGTGGCCGAGCCCGTGCACAAAATACTCGTCCAATCCCGCTTTTTTCAGTACTAAACGCGCCGCTTGGTCGACATCCCTCGCGCTCGCGCCCGGCCGAATCGCCTCGATCGCGGCAAGCTGAGAATCCAAGACCGCTTGGTAGGCTGACTCGAATTTGGCTGGCGGATTTCCGAAGTGAAAACACCGCGTCAGGTCGCTCGCATACCCTCCCAGATTGGTTCCCCAGTCAACCAATAAAGTTGGATGATCGCCAATCACCGTGTGGTCGGGACTGTAGTGCGGCTTCGCACCCCCCGGTCCGGCGCCGATAATCGGGTTGAAACTGAATCCCGTCGCGCCCAGTCGGCGAATTGTCGATTCAAGCTCATACGCGACTTCCATTTCGGTCCAGTCTGGGCCGAGTTTCGCCAAAACCGACTGCAACGCCCGTTCATTGATCCGGATCGAACTGCGCAAGACCTCGATTTCTTCGGTGTCCTTGATCATCCGCTGACGCAGGACGATGTCGCTGGTGTCGACCCACTCAATGCCATCGAGCTTGCTTTTGATCGCGTTAAACGAAGCGACAGTCATGCAGTTGGATTCGATCGCGATCTTCGCCGCACCGCTGCCAGACAAGACGCCAGCGACAAACTCGTCCGCCCGCTGCGATGGCGATTTGATTTCGTAGGGCAGCCCTGGGCATTCTTCATCGAGTTGTTCTTTGTAGCGACCGTCGCTTAGCATGACCGCGCCGGAGGGGGTCACCAAAAGGGACGAGCTGTCGCCACTGAAGCCTGTCAGGTAACGAACGTTGATCTCGTCAACGATGTAGATCGCGTCGGCGCCGATTTCGCCAAGCTGTTCGGTCAGGGCTTCGATTCGCTCACTCATGAATATTCCGCAGTCGGTGAAGTGGTGCAGTGTGGGGCAGAGATTTTAAACGACAGAACCCAGTTCGCCGATCCGGCTGGCTGCCGCTTGCGATCGAGTGCCAAATTGGGGCTGCGAACTAGTGGTGGTCTGGCAGACTGCGATCGAGGTGGCGTTGGTTGACGTGTACGTGGATCTTGGGGTGGTTTTCCTGAAACCAATCCCAGCCCTCGCCGCTCACTTCCGCATCGTCCAAATACAGCGAGCTGAGCCTTGGCAACGTCGCGATCTGCTTTAAGCCATCGTCGTTGATCGGCACGCCGATTAGATGCAGCGTCCGCAGGCTTTCGAGCTTCGAAATCGCGTCAGCAACCTCAGGCCCCAAGCGTTCGCTTCCCAGTCGCAAATTCTTAAGCGAAGGCAACTGGGCGAGCTCGCGAACGCCTTCTGTGGTCACCATCGACTGGGGAAGATTTAAAATTTGCAGCTTCGGATGCTGAGCAATCTCACGCAGCCCCGCGTCCGTGATCGGGGACTCACGCAGTCGCAGGTGAATCAGTTCCGGAAGTCTGGCGACCGCACGCATACCTTCGTCGGTGATCCGGCCCCGGTCGACCGTCAGTGTTTTCAGCCAGTCGTCGCTCGCATCGAGGAGTTGCAGTGCGTCGTCATCGATTTGCGACTCCACGAACTGAACCTTCGAGCCGCTGCCGCTGCGGCCATTGGTGAGTTGTTCTTGGATTGTCAAATCGGCTGGCCGTTCCGCTGTGGTGGTTTGCGACGCGGACGTGTCCTCGCCAGGCGTTTGGGCTGACTCCGGCTGGTTGCAAGCAACACAAAGCAACAGTCCGAGCGCAAGCGGAGCGAGTGTGCGATTTTGTTTAGGAAGCCGGGGCGTGAACCGTCGGACTGGAATTGGATCTTGTGAATCGCCTCGGCGTGGTTTACCAGGGTGCAATGACTGACTTAGTGTGGACTGACTTGGCGCGGAGAACATGTGGTACGATATGCCGGGATTCGGTGAAGGTATGCGTCGTGGAGTCACTCGCGGAACTGTTTCGCGGTCGGCTGTGACGATCTGTAGCTGCAATGAAGTTAATCTATCGGAAGCTTCATCGCCGAATGAACAAATCCATGGAACGGATGGGGCACAACGTTCTCCAGTTCTTTCCGTGAACACAGGGTTAACGCCAAAGCATCGAGTTCGAATTCAGCATTTCAGTTCACGTGTGCGATAAGGCACGTTTAGTGACAGGCTGTCATCATGGTTGCGTCAAAACTCCTTGTTTATCAACACCTTGCGTTGTTTTAAACGCTTCGCTAGTGCGGCAAAGCGTCACGAGAGCCTCCCGATTTGCGGCGTTTCGCCGCGATGGACTTGTCCAGCAAAAATGCCGCTCTAAAGTCGCGGTTGCATTTGCTAAACATATTGCGTTGCTGATACAGAAACCTGACCAGGGTTCGGCCGTTTCAGCCATCCCAATTCACCCGCCTTACAGATTAGATCGTTGCGATGGAAACCAGCGGTGCCACCACATCGGACACTGAAGTATCAAAAACCGATTCCTCGATGGCGGTGCCGTCAATTGAATCCGGTGAGTTGGAGTCATTTAGCTATGACGACGCGATCGTCCGCCTGTTTGCGACGGCGACCATCATCTGGGCGCTGGTGGGAACACTCGCCGGTTTGATCGTCGCCGTGCTGCTGGTGATGCCAAGTATCTCTGAAGGCATCCCGTTCATTAACTTCGCGAGACTGCGTCCGCTGCATACCAACGCAGCGATTTTCGCTTTCGCCGGAAACGCGATCTTCGCCGCGGTTTACTACAGCACCCAGCGTTTGTGCAAAGCTCGGATGTGGAGCGACGTGCTCAGCCGACTGCACTTCTGGGGCTGGCAACTGATCATCGTGCTCGCCGCGGTCACGATTCCGTTCGGGATCACGCAAAGCCGCGAGTACGCCGAGCTGGAATGGCCAATCGACTTGCTGATCGCAGTCGTCTGGTTGTTCATTTTCGGCGGCAACTTTTTGATGACGCTGATCAAACGCCGCGAGCGACACATGTACGTCGCGCTGTGGTTCTACATCGCAACGATCATCACGGTCGCTGTGCTGCACGTGTTCAACAACCTGTGCGTGCCTGCCGGTTGGTTCAAGGGCTACAGCGTCTATGCGGGTGTCCAAGACGCGTTCATGCAGTGGTGGTATGGCCACAACGCGGTGGCGTTCTTTTTGACGACGCCGTTCCTGGGGCTGATGTATTACTTCCTGCCCAAGGCCGCCGACCGCCCGGTCTTCAGTTACAAGCTCAGTATCATCCACTTTTGGTCGTTGGTGTTCATTTACATCTGGGCCGGACCTCACCACTTGCACTTCACCGCGCTGCCTGAATGGGCCAGCACGCTGGGGATGTTGTTCAGTGTGATGCTGTGGATGCCAAGCTGGGGCGGGATGATCAACGGTCTGTTGACCCTTCGTGGCGCCTGGCACAAAGTGGCTGCCGACCCTGTCCTGAAGTTTTTCGTCGTCGGCGTGACGTTCTACGGCATGTCGACTTTCGAAGGCCCAATGTTGTCGGTCAAGTCTGTCAACGCACTGAGTCACTACACCGACTGGACGATCGCACACGTTCACTCTGGTGCACTCGGCTGGAACGGCTTCATGGCGTTCGGCATGTTGTACTGGCTGTTGCCACGCATTTACCAAACCAAAATCTGGAGCGACAAGCTGGTCAGCTTGCACTTCTGGACCGGAACGATCGGCATCCTGCTGTACATCATTCCGATTTACGCGGCCGGTCTGATGCAAGGCTTGATGTGGCGAGCGATGGACGAGACGGGCAACCTGATGTACCCGGACTTTGTCGAAACCGTCCAGTCGATCGTGTTCCTATGGTGGTTACGTGTCCTCGGCGGTCTGTTGTATGTCAGCGGCGTTTGCATGCTGTGCTTCAACACCCTGATGACTTGGTTTGCTCGCCCTGCGACCTACGACGTCCCCGTTTATACCGCGCCGAAACTCAGCAAGTCGTACAGCGAAGCGAAGCCGGCGAAGGACACCGAGTACAACGAAGTTCCGATGTTGGACCTCGGTAAGAACATGTCGGTTTGGGCCAAGATGGGCTGGCACCGACGCTGGGAACGCCTTCCAGTGACGTTCACGATCCTGGTGACGATCGCCGTTGTCGGCGCGACTTTGTTCGAAGCGGTCCCGACGTTCTTGATCCGTTCAAACATCCCAACGATCGCGACCGTCGAACCTTACACGCCGCTGGAACTTTACGGCCGGCACATCTATGTCTCCGAAGGCTGCTACAACTGCCACTCGCAAATGATTCGCCCGATGGTGGCCGAAACGAAGCGTTACGGCGAATACAGCAAACCTGGCGAATTCATTTACGACCGTCCGTTCCAATGGGGCAGCCGCCGAATCGGTCCCGATTTGGCACGTGAAGGTGGCCGTCAAAGTAGCTTCTGGCACTGGCGTCACTTTGAAAATCCGGCAGAGGTTTCGCCCGGTTCGGTCATGCCGAGCTACCAGCACCTGCTGAACGAAGAACTGAAGTTCGATTCGATCGCACCGCACGTCAAAGCGGCTTGGTACCTCGGTGCACCCTACGATGACGAAGCACTCAATAACACCTCGGAAGTCGCTTACAAGCAAGCCGAACGTGTTGCCGCAGAAATCGTTTCGCAAGGCGGACCGGCGAACAAGATGGACCGTAAAGCAGTCGCGTTGATCGCGTACTTGCAGCGGATCGGGGTCGACTTGTTCAAGACTCCTGCCCCCGAACAACCGGCGGCTGATGCGGAAGCACCTGCCGAAGGAAGCGAAGAAGCTGCGGAGGCGGAAGCCGAAGTGGCCGACAATGCCAGTCCCTCGAACGCTTCGGCGGGCTGATCATCAACGTCGTTTCGAACCGGTCGCGGTGAACGACACTGATGCAGGTGTCAGGCCGGTTCGGTGACTATTGCAACCAAACGAACCATGATTCGAGACATTGTTTCCTACCTCGATTACTCGGTCTGTGCCGAGATCGCATTGGCGCTCTTTGTGGGAACGTTCGCGATGATTACCTACGCGGCGCTGCGTCTGAGCAAAAACGCGACGGACCGATTTGCATCCATTCCGCTTAGCGATCAACCCCAGGATCCCCGAAGTGAGTGATACACCTAAAACTGACCACGCCTACGACGGTATCGAAGAGTACGACAACCCTCTTCCCGGTTGGTGGAAATGGTTGTTCATCGCCTCGATCGTTTTCTGCCCGTTTTATTGGGTGTTTTACCACAGCGGCACCAAAGGCCGCACCCTGGAAGACGCCTACAACGTTGCGCTGGCCGAAAACACTCGGTTGCAATTCGAAGAGATCGGTGAGTTGAAGCTCGATGGTCCGTCGATCGCCAAATTCATGGCCAAGGATAGTTGGGTGAAGGTCGGCGAAGCGGTCTTTCGCGCCAACTGCGTGTCCTGCCACGGTCGCGATGGCGAAGGCAAAGTGGGCCCGAACTTGACTGACGAAGCGTTCAAGAACATCGCTGAAATCGGTGACATCGGCAAAGTGATTGCCAATGGTGCCGGCAACGGTGCGATGCCCAAGTGGTCGAACCGTTTGCATATCAACGAAATCGTTTTGGTTTCTGCCTACGTCGCCCAACTTCGTGGCAAGAACGTCGAAGGCCGACCGGCCGAAGGACGGCAAATCCCGCCATGGCCCGCACCACCAGCGGATGACGAAGAAGCATCTGATGACGCGGCCAAAGAAGACGGCGCTGCAAAGGAGGCTGACGCAGAACAACCAGCGTAGCCCTAACCCCATGTACGACCATGACATCCAAAACCGTTCCTGAAAACGACGCACTCCTTGACGCTCCAGATCATGTGCTCAGCACATTGGAGAAAGATGGCTCTCGTCGTTGGTTAAGGCCAAAGTTAGCGCCCGGTTTTTGGTGGCACAAACGCCGTATCATCGCGTACATGTTGATGGTGATCTTCGTCGCCATCCCACACCTCCAGGTCAACAACAAGCCGCTGATTTTGCTCGACATCGCGGCGCGCAAGTTCACGATCTTTGGCCGAACCTTCCTGCCAACCGACACAATGCTGTTGGCGCTGCTGATCCTGACGGTGCTGTTCAGTATTGTGCTGGTCACGGCGGTCGCCGGACGCGTTTGGTGCGGTTGGGCTTGCCCTCAAACGGTTTACATGGAATTCCTGTTCCGGCCGATCGACCGGCTGTTCGAAGGAACAAAAGGTAAAGGCGGCAAACCGAAGAAAGGAATGAACGGTGCGTTGCAAGTCGCACGCTTCGCCGTCTACGTTGTGCTTTGCGCGTTTTTGGCCCACACGTTCTTGGCCTACTTCGTCGGTGTCGAGCGTCTTTCCGAATGGGTTCAGCGATCGCCCGTGGAACACCCCGTGCCGTTTTTTGTAATGGTGTTCACCGTTGGCTTGATGCTGTTTGATTTTATGTTCTTCCGCGAACAGCTGTGTCTGATCGCTTGTCCGTATGGCCGGTTCCAATCCGTCATGCTGGACGAACAGTCGATGGTCGTTGCCTACGATCACATCCGTGGCGAACCACGTAAAAAAGGCAAGCACGCACCGGATGAAAAAGTCGGCGACTGTGTCGATTGCAACCAGTGCGTCGTCGTTTGCCCCACCGGCATCGACATCCGCAAAGGCTTGCAGATGGAATGCATCAACTGCACTCAGTGCATCGATGCGTGTGACTCGGTGATGGAGAAGGTCGGCTCGCCAACAGGCCTGATTCGATACAGTTCACAGGATTCGATCGCCGGGAAGGTCCGGCGATTGTTCCGCGCAAGAACGATCGTCTATCCACTGATCCTGCTGTGCCTGATGACCGGATTGGTGTTCGCAATTTCCACCAAGACCGGATTCGACTCGCGGATCATTCGCCAAACAGGCGCACCGTTTACGCTGCTGCCAAGCTTGAAAGTGTCGAACCAATTCCGCTTGCGGTTGGTCAACCGTACTGACGAAACACAATCGTATTCACTGTCGGCCGAGCCCGATTTGGGGTTGGGTTTCGAAGTGATGGATCCTGACAAAATGACCATGGATGCCGGTAAATCACAACTGGTGCCGATCAACATTACGTTTGACGCTTCGCTGACACGTGGCTCCGGTCGCAAAGAAGTCACGGTGACTGTCAAAGACAGCAGCGACAATCAACGCGAGCTCGATTTTTATCTCCTGGGACCACGCTGATGAACCCGACCGACGCATCGTCCAACTCACCAACAGCACTTCCAACCGAAGTTGCCGAAAAACGCGCGAAGCGGTTTTGGATTTCGTTGGTGCTGTTTTTGTTCGTCATCCAAAGTGTGATCATGGGATCTGTGATTCACTTGGCGATCGGGGACCCGGCATTCGCCGTCGTGCCGAACTACCACAACGCGGCACTGAACTGGGACGAATCACGTAAGGCCGCATTGGCCGCAGAACGCTTGGGCTGGCGAGTCAACTTGAGCGCATCCGATGTCGCTGATCAACGCGGTATGCGCGCTTTGGAAGTGATCATCGATGATGTCAAGGACAATCGCCATATCGATGACTTAGATGTGACAGGCAAGCTCTATCATCACGCCCATGCCGACCAACCGGTTGAGTTGGAACTGAAAAGCGTTGGTGAAGGCCGGTATCTCGTACTCGCGCCGGCATCACTTGCCGGTTTATGGCAATTGGAATTGGCAATCGACGGTGGTCCCGAGCCAATGACCAAGTCGATCACGTTCAACGTCAAGGCCGGATGATGACATCTCTCGTTGTACTCGGAAGCGCCGTCGTCACCGCCAGTGTCATGGGCAGCATGCACTGCGTCGGCATGTGTGGCCCGCTGGCCATTTGGGCCAGTGGCAGTGGTGACAACGCCGGTAAGAAAACAGTCGCCGCGTCCACGACGCTGTACCACATCGGTCGCTTGACAACCTATGCGATCGCCGGCGCGATTGCCGGTTTGATTGGCAGCCTGATCGATACCGGTGGCAGCATGGTCGGTATCCAAGTCGCCGCGGCACGCTTCGTCGGGACCGCGATGGTTCTGATCGGTGCCTACAAACTGGTCAGTGTTTGCTGGCCCAAGTCGACCTCCAAAGTTGTCGCCCCATCGGCCGTCGGGAAGCTGTTGGTGAAACTTCGTCCGTACGTGTTCGGACTGCCGATCCTTTGGCGGGCCTTTGCGACAGGCTTGCTGACCACACTGTTGCCTTGCGGTTGGCTGTACCTGTTTGCCTTGATCGCTGCCGGTACCGGTTCGCCGCTGGGCGGGGCAGTCGTGATGTCTGCATTTTGGCTTGGCAGCGTTCCCGCACTGACCGCGTTGGTTGCTGGCGTACGAGTGCTTTCGCAGCGTTATGCCCGCTTGATCCCTGCTGCCGCAGCACTGTTCCTGATTACAGCCGGACTGTTCACGGCATCGGGCCGTGGCTTTGCCGGATTCGACGCGTTCGATGAACTCGCCTCCGAAGGATCTTTGCTGGAACAAGTCGAGCAAACCGACGAAAAGCTGCCGCCTTGTTGTCAAGTAAAACAGTAAGGCTCCTGTTGCAGATTGTTCCGTGACGCAGTCGTTCAATACCGAATCGCAGCGCCGTTCTGACGGTGCGTCCAGCAGGAAAGAGCTTCCCTGCGTCCATTGTGGGTTGCCGACGCCTTGCCAAGCCGACTGCGATCCACGAATCGTCTTTTGTTGCAGCGGTTGCCGCCAAGCTTATGAATTGATCCACGGTTGGGGTTTAGACGATTACTACGCGATTCGCGACCAAAGCACTGTCGCAGGATCGGTTCAGGATCTCTCCGCCGCCGGCTGGGAATCGTTTGACGACGAACTGTTTCTCGGGGCGTCTACGCCCGTTGCACACGACGACGGCACAATGTCGACGGAATTATCTGTCACCGGCCTCCACTGCGCCGCGTGCGCATGGTTGATCGAAAATGTCGCCGCACGCACCGACGGCTGGCTGCTGGCACGGGTGAAGCTTAATCACCATACCGTGCGATTGGTGTTCAACCCACAGCGGATCAAGCTCAGTCAAATCGCTCGCTTGATCGCAAAGCTTGGCTATGGCTTGGCACCGCTGACGTCCGAACCCACCGACCGCTTCCGCAGCGAAAACCGTGCGATGCTGATGCAGATCGCGATCGCGGGATTTTGTGCCGCCAACGCGATGTGGATCGCCGTCGCGCTCTATGCCGGTGATGCTTCCGGCGTCGCACCCGAGCATCGAATCTTTTTACGCATCGCCGGAACCGTCTTGGGATTGGCTTCCGTGCTCTTCCCCGGTCGCACGTTCTTTATTAGCGCATTGGCATCGATCCGCACTCGCACGCCGCACATGGACTTGCCGGTCGCACTGGGGCTTGCCGTCGGCTCAACGGTCGGTCTTTATCACGCGATCACTGACAGTGGTGAGATCTACTTTGATTCGCTCGCGATGCTGGTGTTCCTGTTGCTGATCGGACGCTGGATTCAGTTCAGACGCCAGCACCACGCGGCCAGTGCGGTTGACTTACTGCTGCGGATTACGCCACAGCATGCTCGCTTGGTGAGTGGCGAGGATGACGAAGGCCGATTGGTTCTGACATCGGGGCTCGCTGCTGGTCAAACCATCCGTGTTGCCGCCGGTGAAAGTATTCCCGTGGATGGCATCTTGCGGCGTGGGCATTCGACGATCGACCGGTCGCTTTTGACTGGCGAAAGTGTCCCCGTGTCGGTCGAAGTTGGCGAGGACGTTACCGCTGGAACCGTTAACTTGTCCCGTCCGATTGAGATCGAAGTCACCGCGATCGGAAAAGAAAGCCGGATCGGCCAGGTAATGCAGTCCGTCGAATCGGCAATGCAACGCCGGACTCCAATCGTACAACTTGCCGACCGCATCGGCGGCGTGTTCGTTGTGGTCGTGACAGTGCTCGCCGTCGTTGCCTTTGCTGTTTGGTTGCCACAAGGGCTGGATTTGGCAACGGCCAATGCGACGTCGTTGTTGATCGTTGCATGTCCTTGTGCGCTGGCTTTGGCAACACCGCTAGCGGTCGCGGTGACGTTGGGGCGAGCGGCAAAGCGAAAAATCTTGATTCGCGATGGCGACGTTTTCGCGAAGCTTGGAAAACCAGGCGTGGCATGGTTTGACAAAACAGGCACGTTGACCGAAGGGCGTCCGCGTGCGGAGTTGATCTACGGCCCGGAAGAGATTTTGGCAGACGCCGCCGCGATCGAATCAGAGTGTCGGCACCCCATTGCCAATGCGATCATTCGCGAAGCCAGTCTGATTTCTCAGCAGACAAATCCTCAGCAGCCATCTCTCGTCGCAACCGACGTGGAGGTGTTGGTCGGCGGAGTCACGGGAATGGTCGACGGTCGACGGGTTACGATCGGCAATCAACCGTTGATGGATCGGCAGGAGATTGAAATCTCGCCCCCGATCTACAGAGCGATTGACCAGTGTGGCGTGGAAGGGATTTCGCCGATCATCGTTGCGGTCGATGCCGTGGCGTTAGCCGTCATCGGGGTTGCTGACCGGCTAAAGTCGGATGCGAGTGCCATGATTACAGCACTGCAAAAGCAAGGTTGGCAGGTTGGCATCCTTTCGGGGGATCATCGAGATGTCGTCCAAAACGTCGCGCGCCAACTTGGCATTGAGCGGGACAGTGCGTTGGGTGATTTGTCACCGGAAGACAAACTGGCCATTGTCAGCGACAAAAAGCAGCACCCGGTGATAATGGTGGGCGATGGGGCGAACGATGCGGCGTCTTTGGCGGCCGCGGATGTGGGAATCGCCGTACGGGGCGGGGCTGAAGTCAGTTTACAAGCCGCTTGCGTCTTCGTTGCCAGTGGCACTTTACGCAGCATTGTTGAACTGCTTCATGCTTCCCGGGCGTGCAACAAACTGATTGGAACGGCCTTTGCGGTTTCCCTTGCCTACAATGTCTTTGCCGTCGTGTTGGCAATTGCAGGTTACATCAGCCCGCTGATCGCTGCGATTTTGATGCCGATCAGCTCGATTTCGGTCCTTTCGATTACTTTGGCTTGGCCAACCTTCCGTGCGGTGGAATCATGAGTGTTCTCTTTATCGCATTACCAATAGCGTTGATGCTCGGTGGGGCGGGACTTGCCGCATGTTTGTATTGCATCCGTGATGGTCAGTACGATGACCTGGAAACCCCATCGGTGCGCATCCTCGTGGACGAACGGCGTGTCGATGATTCCAAACGGATGTTAGAGCAAACGCATGCAGACTAATCTTTCGCCTACCGAAAACGAACGCGTTGAATTTTCCGTTGGTGGGATCACCTGCGCGAATTGTGCACGTTCGATCGAAAAATCTCTTTCCCGTAACTCCGCCGTCCAATCTGCGGTCGTCAATGTGACCGGCGGGCGCGTGCTCGTCGATTTCGACCCGACCGCTACCGACCGCGAAGACCTGGCCGAGGCGATCCGCCAAACCGGTTTCACGGTCCAAAGCGACGACCAAGAGGCCGAAACCGAGGCCCATCATGTCGAACGTCGTGCTCATGTGTTGATGTGGCTGGGTGTTGCCCTGACGCTACCGCTGTTCATCCTCAGCATGGGGCGTGACTTTGGGTTGTGGGGCGAATGGGCTTCGGCGTCTTGGGTGAACTACCTGATGTTCGCGATGGCGTTTCCCGTTCAGTTCGTCGTCGGGTCCAAGTTTTACCGTGGAGCCTATCGAAGCCTGCGTCATGGCGTTGCCGACATGGACGTGCTGGTCGCGATGAGTACCAGCGTCGCGTTCGCGTACAGCATCGCCGTGATGATCGCGATCTCGATGGGCAGCCACCTTCTCGGCCACCACGTTTATTTCGAAACCTCCGCGACGATCATCACGCTGGTGATCCTTGGCCACTGGATCGAAAGCCGTGCGCGGGCAAAAACCGGCGATGCGATTCGTGCACTGTTGAACTTGCAATCGAAATCCGCTCGCGTGCTTCGCAATCTGCAAGAGGTCGAAGTCCCGATCGACGAAGTCACCCGCGGGGATATCGTGGTCGTCCGCGCTGGTGAAAAAATTCCTGTCGACGGCATCGTGATTTCGGGTCAATCCGACGTCGACGAAAGCATGATCACTGGCGAAAGCGTCCCTGTCGCCAAGCAAAAAGATAGCGACGTCATCGGTGCGACGATGAACTGTGAAGGACTATTAAAAGTCCGCGCGACCGCCGTCGGCAAAGATTCTGCCTTGGCAAAAATCGTCCAACAAGTCAACGAAGCTCAGGCCACCAAAGCCCCCATCCAGCACATGGCCGATCAGATCTCGGCCGTGTTTGTTCCGATCGTTGTCGGCGTTTCTCTGCTTTCGTTTGGTGTATGGTTCTTTGTGGTTGGCGATCCGCTGGCGGCGATGCTTCGCATGATTGCCGTGTTGATTATCTCCTGTCCCTGTGCGATGGGACTGGCGACACCGCTTGCCGTCACTGTCGGGATGGGACGCGGTGCAAAATCGGGCGTGCTGTTCAAATCCAGTGGTGCGGTCCAGCAGGTTGGACAAGTCAACCACGTTGTGTTGGACAAAACCGGCACCGTGACGATGGGGCAACAATTCGTCACCGATGTCCTGCCTGCTGAGGGATTTAGCAGCGACCAGCTTTTACGCTACGCCGCGAGCGCAGAACACGGCAGCAGCCATCCGATCGCCAAAGCGGTCTTAAATCGTGCCAAAGAATCTGGGCTCGACTTTGAATTACCGGACGATGTCCAAACGGTTGCCGGACGCGGCATCGAGGGGGCACTCGGTGGACAACAATTGCGTGTCGGCCGATTGGACTACGCCTTTGATGCAATCCCTGATTCGATCGACAAGCAAGCGGCTGAGGTCCGATCGCAAGCCAAAACCGTCCTCGGTGTTTCTGTCGATGGACGCCCCGTCGGATTGATCGCTGTCGCGGATAAAATCAAACCCGAAGCCGCTGCCGCGATTCGTAAGCTGAACGAACAAGGGATCGCCGTTTCGATGTTAACAGGCGACAATCAAGAAACGGCGGCCGCCGTCGCGGCGCAAGTCGGGATCGACGACGTCATCGCAGAGGTCTTGCCCGGCGAGAAAACGGATCGCATCGCCGAACTACAACGCCAAGGCCACCGTGTTGCGATGGTAGGCGATGGGATCAACGATGCCCCGGCACTTGCCAAGGCTGATGTCGGAATCGCGATCGGTACCGGAACCGATGTTGCGATCGAAGCCGCCGATGTGACGTTGTTAGGTGGCGACCTCGACGGCGTGTCACGCGCGATCACATTGTCCAATGCGACAATGCGAAACATCAAAGAGAACTTGTTCTGGGCCTTCGCATACAATGTCGCGTTGATTCCCGTTGCTGCGGGAATTCTTGCCGGCGTCGATGCCGTGCCATTGTGGCTGCGAGAGCTTCACCCGATCACCGCCGCTTTGGCAATGGTCGGTTCAGACTTTGTGATCGTCACCAACGCGTTGCGTTTGAAACGACTAAAGCTGTGATCACAGCCAGCCGTGTTCGCGATACCACGCCACGGCTTCATCGATTCGCTGTTGAAGCGTGGTGTTGAAACGCATCCCGGTTTCGCGTTCAAGTTTTTCGCTACTGCACAACCAAGCCCCTGCCGCGGCTTCGCGAGCCTTATCAAGGTTCAAGATGTGCGGCTTCCCGCGTAGCTTTGAAATGAACTGGTTGCCACCAGCAACCAGTCGCAAGGTGTGATGTGGGATTCGGAGAATACGTGCCCGCTTGCGACCAAGTGATTGGGCGATCATGTGGCCAAGCTCTGCGTAGGTCGGCTGCTCGGGTAACGTGGCATAGTAGACTCCATCGCAAAACGGATGGCTGGTGAGACGCTGACCGAAGCGTGCGACGTGAAGTAGGCAATCACAAAGATCGTCGGCACCGATCACCGAAAACTGGTGGTCAACATAGCCAGGCACCAAATGAACGCCCCAACGATCGATCCCTCGATACATGTCAAAGCCATCGTGATCGCCAGGCCCAAGCACGATGGGAGGACGGACGATCGAGATCGGACATTGATTCGCGAAGCTACGGATCGCCTCTTCGCCTGCAAGTTTGCTTTTACCGTAGTCTGATACCGGAGCGTTCGGGTCTTCCTCAACACGAGGCTTTCCTGGTTTACTCGCCCCCGCGGCTGCTAGCGACGACACATGCAGCATGATCGGTGGCGACGTCATCGCCGAACAAGCGGCAGCGACATTTCTCGCGCCATCGACATTGATCTTGTCAAAGTCCGCACGTCGAAGCTCCTTGGTCGACCCTGCAAGATGGAAGACCGCATCAATCCCTTCAAAAGCGTCGCGGATTGAATCAATTTGCTGCAGATCACCTGTGACGATTTGTGGGGCAAACGGATCAAGTCGTGAGGTGTCGGATGACTCGCGAACCAAGCAGGTGACGTTGAGATTCGCTCGCGTCAGACACTCGACCAAGCGGCGTCCGATGAAGCCGGTGCCCCCAGTTACCAAGACGCGTCGAATGTCACCGTGATCGTTCATGAAGATTGTGCGACGTTACCAGTTTCTGACAACCAAAAGCCTGGACAGCGGAACGGGCAAACCTTCTGATTTCGCACCACCTGATTCGACACCGCTCGATGGCGAACCTGCTGCCCCTCAACCACGGGGACGAAGCTCTTTAGTGGCTCGTCAATTCTCTTTTCAATCGTAGAACAAAATGAACGCCGGTCTACTTATTCAGGTCTGTGGACTACCGCTAATTCTATTGTTGGCGATTTTGTCACTGGGGCTATCTGTGGCGGCTCTGTTGCTTTTCATCAAAGCTCGCCGCGAGAATTTGCTGGCCGCGTTCCTGCCGCTTTGCTTTTTGCCGGTGCTGGCAAGCCTATCGGTGTCATTCGTCGATTTGCTCTCGTCGATCGATCGAATGTTGGGGCAATCCGACGGAATGCGTGACCCAGCGTATTTCGTGTTTTTGTTAGCCACGAATCTGATGTCGATCTTGCTGGGTGTGTGTGCTTCGGCAATTCCAGCCACGATCGCGATGACTGGTCGTTGGGCACTGGCTTGGCAAGCAAGCGGCTTGCGATTGTTCCCCGAACGTAGTGCCGATGAATCAACACGTGCGTTAGACAATGAAGCTTGGATCAATCAAGAAGCAGACGACTACCTCGAACAACTTGTGCGTCCCAAGTAGATCTCTCGCAGTCCGCCGGTAAGTTTCGGTTCTGCCGACCTGACGTTGCGGGCCAGCGATCGGAATTTTTTTACCGCAGAGGACGCTGAGAACCGCAGAGTGCAGAATCCAAGTACCTTCTGCGGTCAATCTATCGGCTAACGCTATTTCTGCATCACAAGTGATTGTGAGATCCTTGTCCGTAGCCGCTACACGCTACCCAGGAAACTGGTTGACGAGACGCTTGATCCCTTCTTTCATTCGAGGAACGTTGAAATTCAGGAGGAGCCCGACGCTGAGATTGGAAAGTTTGAGATATGACAACAGTTGAGCATCGTAAAGCGAAATCATTTTCTCCACTGACTTCAGTTCGACGATGACTTTGTTTTCAACCAGCAGATCGAGACGATAGCCAACATCCAGCTTCACATCACGGTAAACCACCGGCAATCCAAGCTGCTGAACGACACCCACCCACGATCTCGGAGCTCGTATGCAAGGCAAGCTTCGTAGGCGGATTCGAGAAGTCCAGGCCCCAGCGAAGAATGTACCTTGATTGCCGAGTCGATGATCTGACCAGTTAATTCGTTGAGTTCCATAACCGGACTCCCATGATGACTTAAAGGGAACGCAATTTAACTACCGAGCTTTCCATCCTACAAAATTCCTCTGCGTTACCCTGCGTCCTCTGCGGTTAACATTTCTGTAGCAACTCTCTTGACTTTGTAACGAACAAAGTCGCTCGCACCGCATCGGCAATCTGAGGTGGCCTGGATTTTGCCAGCCGGGTCAAATAGTGAGTTGACCGCAGAGGACGCTGAGAACCGCAGAGTTCAGCATCCGAGATCCCTCTGCGTTGCTTCTCGGTCTCTGTGGTGACATTTCTGCTGGTGATATCTTTCCGGTGATGGCATGTTGCCGCGACGTCGCGTGTGGTCGTTCGATATTGACGGCTCAGCTAGAATTGCAACGTCACCCCCGTCATCTCTCATGCAAGCTGGTCGATGAGCACGATTGAATCGATTCAAGTCGGAACGGTTGTTACCGAAGGCGATCCGGACACCAACGACGTTGCGAAACGCCACTGGACCAGCGCGTTCAATAAAACGGCGATCGCTGGTGCTGCGGCCGTAACGACATTGGGAATCACCGGTGACCATGTCGCTGATCACAAACACCACGGCGGGGTGGACAAGGCGATTCTGTGCTATGCGGGAGCGCATTATCCCGCATGGCAAACCGAATACCCTCACCTCAGTTTCGCCGGCGGTGGCTTTGGCGAAAACTTGACCTTGGCAAGCTGGGCCGAAGGTGACGTCTGCATCGGCGATCGCTGGCAAGTCAACGATTGCCAGTTCGAAATCAGCCAACCACGCCAACCGTGCTGGAAAATTTCGCGTCGATGGCAAGACAAGACGATGACCAAAGCCGTCGCCCAGACGGGACGCACCGGCTGGTATATCCGAGTCACACAAGAAGGCTCGCTGACCGCCGGTGATTCGATCGAATTGCTTGAACGCCCCAATCCGAACTGGTCCGTCCGCCGTGCCAACAACATTCTGTTCGGTCGCGAGGTCGATCGGGCAGCGGTCATCGAACTGATGAATTTGCCGCAGTTGTCAGACGAATGGAAAGCCGCGATCGCCTGACCGGATGCCGCAATCGAGGATCGACACCGTCAGGGATTAGCCAGGCCGCGCCGTCTTTCATAGAATCGGTGCTGAACCCTTCGGCAAATGGAACGCAGCACGATGTCACGACCTTCGGACGACCAAATCATTGAGTCTCTTCGACTCTATCGCGAAGCCCTTCAGCAGACTCAAGCACTGTTTTTGGACGCGGGCAATCTGATCCGTGGATCATACGGTTGGCTTGGCGACGACAATGCCGAAGCCAGCTCGTTCGCCGAGCAGATGAATGATCTGCACCACGGCTTTTTGATGAAGGTGTTCGCGGCAGTGGTCCCCGATGCCGATGCCAAAAATCTGGAACAACGACAGATGGGACGTGTCCTGCTGGAACACCTGTGGGGCAAGTCCGTCCTTGGTCACCAGCTTCATGATGCGGTCGATTGGTTGATCAATGCCGCCAAAGATCTGCAGTGGTCTGAGCTGGTCCGGCCTTTCGCCGAATTGCCGGATCTGCGTAATCACTGGGGCGAACTCGAAACGTTGGCGATGCGAATGGCCAATCTGTTGACGGGCATCGATGGGCACGTCAGCCTTGCCGACAACCAGGCGATCGAAGCGATGAAACGTCAATTCGAATCTTCGCATGCCGGTGGGCCTGAAAAGCTGACCAAACCAACCGATACCGACAACGCACGCGAAGCGATTCATTGGTTGCGACAAGAGGCATCGAGGCTGCGCGGCGAAGTTGGTCCCGCAAATGCAGAGAAACCGACACCAACACCGTCGCATCCACAACCGCAACAAGCTTCACCCACGACTAAGACGCAGCAACCGGAAACCGCAGCGGACGATGATCGGACACCCGAACAGCGGCTTGCCGATGCAAACGCCAAACTTGATCGACTGATCGGACTGGACAACATCAAGGATCAGATCGAAACGTTGACCAATTTCTTGGCAATGGAACAAAAACGTCGAGAGCTGGACCTGCCCACATCACGGCCCAGCCTGCACATGGCATTTGTCGGCAACCCGGGAACCGGCAAAACAACGGTCGCTCGAATCATTGCCGAAATCTATGGCGCGCTTGGGATCCTGGAAAAAGGCCACCTCGTCGAAACCGATCGCAGTGGCCTCGTCGCCGAGTTCGCCGGCCAAACCGGTCCCAAAACCAACGCCAAAATTGACGAGGCTCTCGATGGGGTTCTGTTTATCGACGAAGCCTACACGCTGATCGATGAAAGTGGGCAAGATCAATACGGACGCGAGGCGATTCAAACGCTGCTGAAACGGATGGAAGATCAACGCGACCGATTGGTCGTGATCTTGGCTGGCTATCCCAACGAGATGAACGCGATGATCCGCAGTAATCCGGGACTGAGCAGTCGCGTGGGCACGACGATGCACTTCGCCGACTATGATTCCGAGTCACTGTGCCGCATTTTTGAACTGCTAGCCTCGAAAGCAAAGTATCAATTGCCGACCGAAGCACGTCGACGGCTGCTGCGAGGCTTTACGTACTTGCACGCTCAGCGTGACCGTCACTTTGGGAACGGGCGTACCGCGCGAAACAGTTTTGAACGCAGTGTCCGCCGTTTGGCCAACCGACTTGCGACAATCGATGAGATCACACGCGAGTTATTGACAACGCTTCAAGGTGACGACATCGAAGTCGCCGGAATCAAACAAGCACACTTGCGTGCGATGTCTGACAAGCCGGGCAAAGTCCGTGTCGAATGCAAAGGCTTTGCCCAAGTCATCGACGATCAAAAGCTGGGCACCGACGTAGACTGCCCCGATTGCGGCGAAGCGTTCTTCGCCGCTTGGGGTGAACCGGTGATCGAGCTCGAGACAGCGCCTAGCGAAGACGAGCCATCGTCCTAAGCCGCTACTCGGCAGTTGCCCGAACGCTGTTTGACTGATCGGCAAACTTGTAGAGATAAACCAATCCGCCGATCGAGAGCGTCAGCACATATACACTGACCCACTGTGAAATCGTCAGAGCGGTGTTGAACTGGCCAAGCTCATCCGAACGCACAATCTCCAAAATGAATCGTGCGATCGCGTAAGACGCAAATCCAATCATCATCAGCACGCCAGGCTTGGTGATGAATCTCGACAACAGGCACAGCAGCAAACACAGCGTGATCCCGGTGGCACTGCTGACCAATTGGGCAGCTCGAACAGGTAGCGATTGGGCAGGCAATTCGGCAGGTGTCAGCTCGTAAGTTGTTCCCTCGACATTCATGATCCAGCCGGGCACGATTTCTTCTTCAGGAATGTCGGTTGGGGCTGCCGCCGTTGTCGGATAATTGAATTGGCCGTATTCATATCGGTCGCCGGCTTTAATTCCCAAGTCATCGGCAGGGCTGCCTTCGATCACTTCGCCGATTCGACCGGTCTCGGGATCGATCTGCATTCCCAGCAATTCACCGCTTTTAAGTTGTTCTTGATAAACCTTGTTCAGCGGCGGAAAACGGATCGATGCCCAGTCCGGCTCACAGCGTCCGCCGTAGCAGCAACCGTTCATCAGGCATCCCATTCGCCCGAAGAACAGCCCTAAAAACAAACAGGGGACGATCGCATCTCCGAACTTCAGCAACGGCAATCGATGTCGATAATTGAATGCCAGGAACGCCAGGAATCCGCCGATGAACGCGCCGTAAACCACTAAGCCGCCTTCGGTAAAGGCGAGCATGTTGCGGATGGTTTCGCCAGTGGTTTTGCCGATAAAGGTTTCACGATACTGGATCACGAAAAATATCCGTGCGCCAGCGATCCCGCCAATGAACACCCATGGCGCGAGCGAATAGACCAAATCCGGGTTCAAGCCAGCCCGCCGGACACGTACCGATGCCAGCGAAATCGAAGCGATCAAGGCGATCACTAGAAAGAACCCGTATCCGCGGATCGGCAGGCCAACCGGTTCGCCGACGGCATTCAAAATTTCGACTCGCGGCAAAATGAAGACCGCGATCGCGGCGACGGCTCCCCAAAACGGAGCCTCCGCCATCAAAACAGTTTGGACGCTGGGTGGCCCCTCTGTTGAGGCGCCGCTACCGCCGGCTGCGCGTGTGTACTTCGCGTATTGCGTCGCGGCCCAACCCAAGCGAATGCAAAACAGGACCGCCAAGACCACCAGTGCCCAGCCCAGTCCGAATACTGGCAACGGCCCCAATTCATGAGGAATCAGAAAGAGCGTTCGTTGCATGGACGGAAGCAGGGCTGAGGAAAGGACGTAGACGGAGACAAATTCGGCTCCGGTGCCGACGTTGTATCATGGTCAAACATGAAGGTTTTGGCTGCCCAGACCGGTTCGCAGGGATTGGTCTGGACCGCCGTAGGCGTCCTTTTCTACGCTTGCTGGCACATCGAAGTCTAGGTCTAGTTGTCCTTCCCACCCGCGACTCGGAAAGCATGGATCGCAAACCAGCCCAATCGACGAGCCTTTGGATCTCCGCCGTCTTTGCCATAATGACCGTTTGTCTGGCGAATCCGCAGGCAACTGCTGTTGAAGCTCACCTCGAGTCGCTCCCCGAGGGGGCTACGAAATCAGACGACGCGTTCCAGGTTACCATCGAGATCTCCGAGATCGTTGACGGCAAACCGGTTCCGGTCGATCGGCACTTGATTCTGTTCAAAGACCAGCGCGCGTATGACTTTTCGCTTGTTCAACCGATGGACATCACCGTCGTCGATTGGGCCACTTCTCAAATGACCGTGTTATCGCGACAGAAAAATCTGCAAAGTTCGATGCCGATGAAGAAGGTCAACGAGTCAGTCGCTCAGCTGCGGGTGTACGCCAAGAAAAACCAACTGGAAGATCAACTCGGTATCAACGCCCAACCGCTGCGAAACGATGACCAGTCGACCGAGCTGACTTTTGGCGACTACCACTACAACGTCAAGTCGGTCGCCGCGCCGTCGCCCAGTCAGGCTGCTCGTTTCGCACAGTTCACCAACGCTGTGGCCCGATTAAACCTGGCACGGCACCGTGGCGCACCTCCGTTCGCTCGTATGTCGCTGGGCAACGAATTGGCAGCACATGGCCAACTGCCGCAGACGATGCATTTGACGATCGAATCGGACGGCAACACACGAATGCTCGTTTCTCAGTACGCCATCAAAGAATCGCTCAGCCCCGAAGCGGAAGACCGAATCAATAAAGTGTCAAGCATGCTGATGCTGTACCGCGATGTCCCAATGTCGGATGTCCGCTAGCTAATGTCGGCTTTCCGCTAGATTTGCCCCCCACAAAAAGATCGTCGTCCCCCCATTGCTTGCACTTGGGCATCGCGTACGCTACAACGGAACCACCCGTGAGGCGAAGTGTCCAAACGTCATCTAAGAATTCGCAGCAAGTATTGAGGTCTTCGATGTGGAATCAGCAGGAAACGGTCGATGCCGGATCGAGTTCTACCCGAGCCACTATTTCCGGGCGAGCAATCTGGCAATGGAGCGGCACGCAATGGGAATTGCGAACGCTTCAAAGTAAAAACAATGGCGTTGCGGGCGAGCCTCCGTCGTTGCCCGGCCGGTTCATCGGTCAGCTTCGCGCGACTCCTTGCGTCGAACCTGCGACCAACTGAAGTTGATGGATGATCTTGGTTGCCCTTTTCGCAAGGGCATCCGTCTTTCGAAAGAGGGGGAAGTGGCTGAATGTCACTTCGCCGCGCGTTTAACTGGCGCGTCTCCTGAACTCTGTCTCGTCCATCGTAGCGCGTGTGACGTTTGCGCCGAAGGTGCGCCGCTAAGTCCGCTATCGGTTAACCCGGTCATGCCTTCGATCATCTTGGAGGCTTGCCAGTCGGTTGACGACGCGGTGCCGATCGATGACTCGGTGCAATCGTCTGCCATTCCGGACTTTTTGCGTGCTTGGGCAGAAGCGACCATCACGAAAGATGGCGTCGAAGCCACGGTGTCGACCGCTTTCGCCTGCGACGTGATTATCGATGCCAGATTCGTCGATCAGGTGATGCCACTGCGTCGAGCGATCAATTCGGTACTCGTTGAACCCCAGACGCATGTCACATTGCACGTTGTCTTGCCATCGGAGGCAGGCCAACGAGTTGATCTGGGGCAACAAGCGGGAACGCTCTTCCGGCGTCCAAATTTGAAGTGCTATTGGTGCGACGAAGAGACGTTGCCGCAGGTGCTCAACCGTATTGTGGCGGCTGCCCAGTCTCAGACGATCACATTTCTAGACGCATCAAGCGTGTTCCTGCCCAAGGGGCTGAAACAAACATTACATGCCCTTAATACGACGGGGGCCGAATTGGTGTTTGCACGCACTGAATCGGATCATTGTCTTGGGGCACAGAAGGAGACGCTTGAGACCGCTGTTTCAGCGATGGCGGTTCGCCTGGCGTCGATCGCCGACCTTGGTCATTTCGATCAAGCTTGCGGTGAAGATTGTATTTCGGAAATTTGTCGACGTGCACTTATGGAAGCACGCCCGATTCACTTTGCCGACCACACCATGACAAGGATCGAACATGGATCGGTTGAGCCTGCATTTGTCCGTTCCGGTGGGATATCCAGTGAGCCCACGCAGGCCCTTCGACGGGCAAGTGTGCGATTGGTCCGTGATCGAGTGCAGTGCGATGTTGTTGTGCCGTTTCGTGATGGGACAGATTTTGCCATCGAGGCGATTGAGAGTGTTCTCGCCCAGGCAGACGCAGACTTGACAATTCACGTGATCGACGATGCCAGTCGACATTCCGTTGCGGCACTCTTTGAACGCTATCGTGAGTCAACGAAGGTGCGATTGTATTCCAACCTGACAAATCTTGGTCCGTTCGCGACCTTCAACAATATCATTGAATTCGCTAGCTCGCCATTTATCGCAGTTCAGGACGCAGACGATATCAGTTTGCCCCATCGCATTGCTCACTCTGTTTCTCTGATGCAGCAAAGCAAGGCGGACCTCTTCGCCGGCGCGACAGAATTGTTTGGGGACTCGGTCATTGCCTCCGATATCTGCCATCGGCGGCTAACGCTGGACGGAGAAAACAATATCCCGGTCCGCCGTTCAAGATATGCATGTAAAAACACACGTGGGTATTTTGTTGAAAACCCGACCTTGGTGGTCCGACGCGATGCATTTATCGCTCTCGGCGCTACGCCGATTTTGGGGAGCGAAATCGCAACCGAACCGGTATCGACACCGACCTGCAACTGCGTGCCCACTATGCAAGATTCGCATTTGCCGTGACCAACGACGTGGTCGTGCGATATCGCTGCCACAGCGTTTCGGCGACACAGCATCATGCGTCCAAAATTGGGTCACAGGCGAATCGTGAAGCTGCCGAAGAAGTCCGCCGTCGGCTGAAACTCTACGCTCAAGGTTCGTTCAATCCCAAGTGGTTCGGCGCAATCGGTCAATATCGCGGACAGACTCGGCCGCTTGAGTGAATCGATTTTGTCGGTTGATCGACGATCGTCAACGGACGTGCAAACGCCGTTTTTCTCTTGGACGATTCTGTAGCGATCTCCTATACTCCGGAAACGCCATCCACAAGGAACCTGAGTTTTGAACCGCCTAGTCGTCATCGCACTGCTGCCATTTTTGATCGTGGGAAATGCGCTCGCGCATTCTCATCACGATCACTTTGGTGACGGAAAGCAGTCTGAGCGACCGCATGTTCATTTCCATGGTCACGATCATGGGGCTCATCGCAATCATGAAGGGCACAATGCTGTAACGCATTCCCATCATGAAAAATCGAGTACGACCCATGCGAAGCAACATGGTGCGGCGGATCGGGATTCACTCGTCTCAGTCGATCATTCTGCCGAGATCGCGTATTTCCCCGCCTCGACAGAAAACGGTCTGCTGTGTCCGCAATTGATCGAAACGTTGCCGCTGTGTGACCGAGCGGTGGCAGAGGACGACAGCTTTCCTGAGCGAAATTCCTCTGGTTCTCGATCGGAATTGTCGATGCGCGTCACCGGTGCGCGCACGCTGTTTCTTCTCCACTCATCGCTACGGCTTTAACCTCTTGCGCGAGCTTTCAAACTCGCTCGCTCTCTAGTCGTCTGGCGTCTCTTTGTCCCGGTTCGCGTCCGTCGTTTCGGTCGCGCGTCTCCACATTTCGTTTGATCAGATACCGAAGTCGACGTTGACTTCTGGCAAACTGAAGAGTGACCGTATGCATTCACACAATCGCTTCCGATGGTTGGCTGGTCCAGGCATCGTGATCGCCTGTCTTGGACTGCTCTGGGTGTTCCGACATCAACTCATTCCAAGTGATGCCGAGAGTAACGACGTCGAAAAAACATCGAAGGTTTCGGAGGAGGAATCACAGGTCTTAGAGCTATCGACTCAAGCTCGCCAGAATCTTGGATTGGTTTCTAAGCCAATGAAGCCGACCGAATATTGGCGGAACGTAACAATCCCAGGTGTCGTGCAAGATCGTCCGGGGGTCTCAGATCGTGGTGTCACATCGCCAGCAGTTGGCGTCGTTTCGAAAATTCACGTTTACCCAGGTGACACAGTGCGACCCGGCGAACCGCTCGTCACGTTGCAATTGTTCAGCGAGTATTTGCAGGCGACGCAGACACGGTTGTTCCAAGCGGTGCAGGAAATTTCGCTTGTTCAAGCAGAATTAGAGCGGGTCTCAGGCTTGGCGGATTCGGGAGGTGTTTCGGGGAGTCGATTGATCGAACTTCGAAACGAAATCAAGCGGCAAAAAATCCAATCAGAAGCAGCTCGGCAAGAGTTGCTTACACGCGGCTTGAGTCCTGATCAGATCGGCATGATTGAATCAGGGGCGTTTGTATCAACCATCGAAATCGTCACGCCAACTGTGCGATTACTAGGCGGCACACCAAACCAGTCCGCCGCAGAGGCTGATGGGACAGAATCAGACATGGCTTTCGAGGCTCAGCAACTGTTGGTCGAATTGGGACAGACTGTCCAAGCGGGGCAGGTGCTTGCCAACCTTTCCAATCACCGTTCGCTATATGTCGTTGGACATGCCTTCAAGCGTGAAGCGGGCTACCTGGAGAATGTCGCGCAGCAAGGGCGTCCGGTTGAAATTGAATTTGCCGATGACTCCACCGACCATTGGCCTGACATCGATCAGGCGTTCACGATTCGGCACCTCTCGAATTCTATTGATTTCGAGAGTCGAACGTTCGATTGTTTTATCCCTTTGACGAACCAAGTTAGAAGCTATCAGCGTGACGACGAAACGTTTTTCGTTTGGCGATATCAACCGGGGCAACGGGCTCGATTGCATGTCCCCGTCGAGAAGCTTGAAAACGTTTTTGTATTCCCCATTGCCGGGGTCGTCAGCGAAGGTCCGGAATCGTTTGTGTTTCGACAAAACGGGGACCTCTTCAATCGTACGTCTGTGCGCATATTGCACCGAGACCGACGCTACGCGGTGATCGCGAACGACGGCAGCATTACCCCGTCAGCCTACTACGCTCAAAATGCGGCCGCGTCGCTGAACCGAGTACTGAAATCACAATCCGCCAGTGGTGAGCAACCCGGATTACATGTTCATCCCGATGGTACGGCTCACGCCGCCCACTGACCGAGACGCTGCTGATGTTAGACAAAATCATTAAGTGGTCGCTGCATTATCGAATGCTGGTGGTGATTACCAGTTTGGTGACGCTGGTCTATGGCACGTACCTTGCGACCCAATTGCCAATCGACGTGTTCCCCGATCTCGATCGCCCACGAGTGGTGGTCATCACCGAAGCACCGGGGTTGGCGACCGAAGAGGTCGAAACGTTGGTAACGCAACCGATCGAAATTGCGTTGATGGGTGCCAATGGTGTTCAGGCCGTGCGCAGTCAAACCACAGCCGGTTTGAATGTGATCTTTATCGAGTTTGATTGGAACACTCAGATCCGCGCGGCTCGCCAAACGGTCAGTGAGCGACTCAACACACTCGCCGGAGTTTTGCCGGCGGGCATTCGTCCCCAGATGACACCTCCTTCATCGATCATGGGACAGATCGTTGTAGCGGGAATCTATCGACAAGCGGGACCCAGCGGAGGCGTGCTTTCTCCTGTCGGTACAAGCGGACTAGTTGCAGAACTTTACTTCGATGAAAAAACGCCGACGGTGAAGGTGTGGTCTGCTGTCGATCGGCATGACTTCGCGACCTGGACGCCGGTCGAGTATCAAGCGTTAGAGTGGGTTTCGCAACCCGCTTCATCCGAAAGCGAAGGTCCGGTCGGAACAGCAATCGTCGAATTAGCCGGAGAGACTTACCAGACGAGTTTTCTAAGTCGTTCTGAGCAACAGATGGACTTGCGGACAATCGCGGATTGGGTCATTCGACCGAGATTGCTGAAGGTCACCGGCGTCGCAGAAGTGTTTATGCTTGGCGGTGATCGGAAGCAGTATCAAATATTGCTCGACCCGACGGCGTTGCTCGAATACGACGTCACGGTGCAAGACGTCCAGCGATCATTGCGTGAGAGCAACATCAATACCAGCGGCGGATTCGCAATCACGGGGGAAACGGAGCGTCCGATTCGTGTACTCGGTCGACTCGGAAGTGAAACCGGTGACATTCTTCGTGACTTGAAAAAGATCGCGATCGCGAAGCGTCCCAAACGCACGGTCCTTTTGGAGCAAGTTGCCAGTGTTCAAGAAGGTCCCGAGCTTAAACGCGGCGATGGCAGTGTGAATGGTGAAGGCGGCATCGTCTTCACGGTCGTCAAGCAACCACACGTCGACACACGCAAATTGACCGATGATGTCGCACAGGCATTCCGAGAGGTCGAGTCGACTTTGCCAGCCGACATCATTGTGAACTCGGAACTCTTTCGCTTGAAGAACTTCATCGATCGGGGCATTTTCAATGTGGCCGAAGCGTTGGTCATCGGAGCGACGTTGGTCATTGTTGTGTTGTTCGTGTTCTTGCTGAATTTCCGGACGACGTTTATTACGCTGACCGCAATTCCGTTGTCATTGGTCATGACGACACTGGTATTCCGCGTGATCGGTTGGCTGACAAACAGCGAACTGACCATCAACGTGATGACGTTGGGTGGAATCGCGGTTGCGATGGGTGAACTCGTTGATGACGCAATTGTCGATGTCGAAAATATCTTCCGCCGGTTAAAGGAGAATCATTCCCGAGAACAGCCGCTCCCGGCGATCCAAGTGGTCTACGAGGCGAGTCGGGAAATCCGCAGTTCGATCTTGTTTGGAACGGGCGTCGTTATTTTGGTGTTTCTTCCGCTGTTCGCCCTTTCGGGGATCGAAGGCCGGTTGTTTGCACCGCTTGGGTTTGCCTACATCGTTTCCATCCTCGCGTCCTTTGCAATTTCACTGACGGTTACACCTGTCCTGTCGCTGTATCTGTTGCCCAATGCGCCAGCGGCACGACACGGAAACGATGGAACGTTGTTGCGTTTCCTGAAATCACTTGCCACGCCATTGATCCGTTTCAGCATGACATTCCCCAACACGTTGCTGACATTGACTTGGTTCGGCGTGGGAATCGCGATTTTTCAACTGTCGACGTTGGGCAGGAACTTTTTACCGCCATTCGATGAAGGCAGCGTCCAAGTTAACGTGACTCTGCCGCCTGGTTCCTCGCTTCAAGCCTCGAACTTGGTTTCCGAATCGATCGATGACGTTTTTAAGTCGATGCAAAAATCGCCTGAAAACCCGAGTGGCGAAATACTCAGTTTCGTTCGTCGGACAGGTCGAGCGGAGATGGATGAACATGCTGCGCCTGTCAATTTCGGTGAATACATTTTGAGTATGAATCCGGAATCAGAACAGGACAGAGATTCCTTGCTTGCCGAATTGCTCGGACGGATCAAATCAGAAGCTCCCGGCGTGGACGTTGAGGTCGAACAACCACTCGCCCACTTGATCAGCCACATGGTATCCGGCGTCTACGCACAAATTGCGATCAAGATTAACGGGGATGATTTGGATACGTTGATCGCATTGGCCAATCGAGTCGAAGCATCGATCGGCGACGTTGACGGGATTACTCCGCCAATCGTTGAACCGGTCCGGATGACACCGGAACTTCACATCGAGCTTCGCGGCGACGATCTCGCGCTCTATGGGTTGACCCGGCAGTATGTTGCGGACGTTTTGCAAACGGCATTGCAAGGCGAAATCGTTTCGGAAGTTCTGGTCGGTCAGCGGCGATTTGATTTGCTGATCCGGATGGAAGAGGCGTATCGCACCGACTACGCCAACCTTGGCAGGTTGAGAATCGATCTGCCGCACGCCTCTGGGGATTCCGAGCGAGGGCAGATCGAACTCCGAGACGTCGCAACACTCTCTGAAGGGACTGGGCCAAACTCCGTCAATCGCGAAAACGCCCGACGTCGGATTGTAATTCGTTGCAATACACAAGGTCGGGACTTGGCGAGTGCCGTGCAAGAAATTCAATCACGAGTCGAGACCCAAGTCCAATTGCCCGTCGGCTACTACGTCGAATATGCGGGACAATTCGAAAGCCAGCAAAATGCGACACGCATGATTATTGCACTCGCCGGGGTCGCGGTTCTCGGCATGTTTGGCATCTTGATGATCTTGTTCCCCTCTATCCGAATTGTCCTGCAGATACTCAATGCCTTGCCAACAGCATTTATTGGTGGTGTGTTGGCTTTGGTGGTGACAGGGCAAGACCTAACTGTCGCCAGTTTGGTCGGGTTCGTATCGCTTGGCGGAATTGCAGTCCGAAATGGGATTCTGCTCGTCACTCACTATTTTCACCTGATGCGAGAAGAACGCGAACCGTTTTCGCAAGCAATGATTATTCGCGGCAGCCTTGAACGATTGGCGCCCGTTTTGATGACAGCACTAACCGCCGGGATCGGATTGATTCCTCTTGTCGTCGGCGGTCAGGAACCCGGCAGAGAAATACTGTACCCGGTCGCGACGGTCATCCTTGGCGGCCTTGTAACTTCCACGTTTTGTGAATTCCTGATTCATCCAGGACTGTTTTGGAAATTGAGTGGTCAAGATGCGAAACGCTTGGCCGAAACTGAAGATGCTGACTCGTTAAGAGGACTAGAACGTTGAAATTTTTTGCTCTCAACCTACTGCTTTCCGCCTGTGTACTTGCCGTCGGATGTCAACCAGCCAAGAAGCCGCGTCCTAAAAAGACTCCAAGAGCTGCACACAAACATGGCGATGGACATCATGTTCACGATTACGAGGAACAAGGGGACGAGGAAAAAGGGCACGGAGTTGGCCCGCACGACGGTACGATCGCAGACTGGGGCGGTGGTAAGTTCCATGTTGAATTCACCGTTGATCATGATCAGCAACAAGCCACCGTTTTTGTGCTGGGATCAGATGAAAAGACTCCCGCATCAATCGATGCCGAGTCAATTGAACTGAGTATCAGCGATCCAGCGATGCAGGTTACTCTCGATGCCTCGCCACAAGAGGGCGACCCTGAGGGCAAGGCGTCTCGCTTCATTGGCAAACACGAAAAACTCGGCGTGGTCCAAGAGTACGCGGGAACGATGAGTGGTGTCGTTGAAGGGACGCCGTATTCTGGTGACTTCGCGGAAGTCGCGCACGATGAGCATGCACACTGAGAACGGCAACACTCGATCCGATCGAAATGAAAAACGCTCGCCAATCAAATTGGCGAGCGTTTTCCAATGAGCTGTTCTGCCGCAAGCGTCTTAACTAACGCTGGACGCAGTGTTCTATTAACGCTGAACGCGGGCGTTCCCTTTCCAGATGCTCCAGACTTGGTCTTCGTCAGCCGGTTGGCCGTAGTCGGTCCACATCGTGGCTGCTAGAGCGCCGGTCGCCCAACCGAACTGGGTTGCTTTTTCAGCGTCCCAGCCTTTCAGAACGCCGTACAGCAAGCCGCCGACGAATCCGTCGCCACCGCCGATCCGGTCGTAAACGCCGATGGAGCGAGGTTCGACAACGACGAATTCACTGCCGTGTGAAACGATCGCGCCCCAGTGGTGGTGGTTGGCGGTTTCGACTTCACGCAGGGTGGTCGCGAACAGGGTCGCGCCGGAGTATTCCTTTTTGACCCGACCGATCATTTCTTTGAAGCCATCGATCTTGGCACCGATGTCTTTGCCACCCGCTTCGGGGCCTTCGATGTCCAAGCACAATTGGAAGTCTTCTTCGTTACCGATCAGGATGTCTGACAGGCTAGCGATCTCTTTGAACGCTGCGGACAGTTCGTCTTCGCGTCCGACCCAGAACGATGCACGGTGGTTGAGGTCGAAGGAAATCCGTGCGTTGTGCTTTTTGGCGGCACGTGCGATTTCTAAGCAGAACTGGCTGGTCTCTTCCGACAATGCGGCAATCAATCCGCTCATGTGGACGATCTTGGCACCTTCGTCGCCAAAGATGCGATCGAGGTCGAAGTCTTTCACGTTCAGCTTGCGGCCAACTTCGCCGGCGCGGTCATTCTGTACGCGAGGTCCGCGCGATCCCCAGCCGCTGTCGGCCATGTTGATTTGGTGGCGGACGCCCCAAGGGTTGTCTTGGACAAACTCGGGGCCTTCAAAATCCATGTGACGGCGGGCGAGGTCGTCTTTGATGAATCGCGCGACGGGGCTGGCTTCGACGAACGCGGTCAAGATTTTGACAGGCAGTCCCAAAAACGAGGACACGCTACCGACGTTCGACTCGGCGCTGGTGGCCTGCATCTTGAAAGTGTCGCTGCAGTGAAACGGTTGATGGTCGACCGGGGTCAAACGAATGCCCATGCTGGTCGGGATGATCAACGAATACTTGGCATCGGAACGTAATTCGATCATTGGAATTCGACTGAATTATCAAGAGGTGCAAATAAAAAGGAGAGGATGCGATCGACAGGGGCTCGTGGTCAGATCGTGACCGATGCGAATCCGCCGTCGACGGCAATGTTTTGTCCGGTGACGAACGACGAAGCTTTCCGGCTGGCCAACCAAACGGTCGCGCCGGCGAGCTCTTCCGCGTTGCCAAACCGCCCCATCGGTGTGTGCCCGATGATTTGGCCGCCACGCTCGGTGTAGCTACCGTCGTCGTTAAATAGAAGCTTGCGGTTTTGTTCCGCGGGGAAAAAACCGGGGCTAATCGCGTTAACACGAACACCCGTGGTCGCCCATTCGCGCGAAAGCCACAGAGTCAGGTTGATGACCGCCGCTTTGGCCGCCGAGTAAGCGACGACACGCGAGAGTGGGATCATCCCGCTCATCGAAGCGATATTGATGATGCTGCCAACACCCGCTTCGATCATATCGGGTGCAAAAATTTGGCAAGGCAACAGAGCACCACCGACCAAATTCAAGTCGAACACATCACGCCATGCGTCCAGCGGCAGTTTGCAAACGTCGCCGCCAGGAGGAATGGTTGCATCGGGGCGGTTGCCACCGGCCGCGTTAACCAACACGGACGTCGGGGCACCAGCCCAATCGGCGATCGCTTTTCGTGCGTCATCCAGCGATTCAGCCTTCAATCCGTCGGCGGCAAAAAACTTTGCCTGGCCACCGGCGTCAATGATTTTTTTCGCGCGGGCTTCGCCACGTTCGGCATTTCGGCCCAGGACGGCAATCTTAGCCCCGTAGGCACCGAGAGATTCGGCCATAAGGCCGCCCAATTCACCCGTACCGCCGATGACTGCGGCGACGTCGTCGTTTAATTGAAAGAGATCGTTCATGGCGGCTAATCTACTCGCTCCGCCGACTCCCTAACAGTGGCTCAAGGGGGATGTGAACCACGATCAAGCAGACATCCTACCGACCACCCGTTCATCATGGCGTACTGGTCGATTAACCACCAATGGAATACATCGGCCGATCGGGTGGTGCAAAGTTCGTTTCGCCAATCCCGTGCCCCGATTCCTTCGCATTTACCGCCGCAATAAACTGCCGCACAATCGCATCGTCACTCGCCCCATCGCGAAGCAAATCACGGAGCGGATACTCTTGCTGCGAGAACAGGCAATTGCGAATCGATCCGTCTGCCGTCATGCGGATTCGATCGCACGCATTACAAAACGGCTTGGTCACTGATTCGATCAGCCCGAAGGCCAACTTGCCGTCGATCAGGTAATCCGTGGCTGGCTGAGATGTTGACGTGCGGTGGGGTATCAGCGCCCCGAAGTGTGATTCGATTCGCTGCCGGATGTCATCGCCGGTTAGCACCCCATCGTTGGTCCAGTTCCGATCGGCATCGAGAGGCATGAATTCGATAAAACGAATCTGCACGCCTTTCTCAATCGCGAATTGCACTAGGTCGATCACTTCCGATTCGGTGATGCCCCGGATCGCGGTGGCGTTCAGTTTGATGTTTTCGAATCCGGCATTGATCGCCGCATCGATTCCACGCAAAACTTTATCGAGGCCGTCGCGACGGGTTAATCGCCGAAACGTCGCTTCGTCGAGCGTGTCGATACTGATATTGATTCGTCGCAAGCCCGCCTGACGAAGCTCCGCGGCCATCGGTTCCAGCAGCATCGCGTTGCTCGTAAGCGACAAATCCGTGAGCGTGCCCAGGTCGGCGAGCATCGCGACCAGCTTCGGCAATTCGCGACGAACCAAAGGCTCACCGCCCGTCAAACGAACATCGGTGATCCCACATCGATTCGATAACAGCCTGACGACGCGGGTGATTTCTTCGAAAGTCAGCAAGGTCGGTCGGGGAACAAAGATCGCCCCCTCCGCCGGCATGCAATACGAGCAGCGCAGATTGCAGCGATCGGTCACGCTCAAACGCAAGCTGCGATGCAGCCGGCGGAAGCGGTCGATAAGTTTGATCTGCTGACCCATCGTTTCATTGCCCACGGTCGTCATTGGCTCGACGATCGCGGGCTCGAACCTGCTGTCGTGTGAATTGGTTTACCTGACTCCAGTAGCATTCTGACCCAATCAGGCAAACGATTCAATTCGCGGGGACAATTCGCAGGGAGAGCGGCGCTCCAAGATCGATCAATAGACGTCGCGAACGTAGCGGTTGTCTTGCGACATCTGTTTGACAAACTGATCTGCCGCAGCGTCATCCATCTTGCCGTATTGCGCGATCACTTGTTTCAGGGCTCGATCGACATCGACTGCCATTCGGCTAGCGTCACCGCAAACATAGATGTGTGCGTTTTCGTTGAGCCATTGCCACAGCATTTCGCCGTGTTCACGCATCCGATCTTGCACGTAGACCTTTTGCTCACCATCGCGGCTGAACGCGGTATCCAAACGGGTCAGCAGTCCCGTCTCTTGATAACGCTTTAATTCCGCTTCGTACAAAAAGTCGGTCGATTCGTGCTGGTCACCAAAGAACAACCAGTTTTTTCCATGGGCCTTGGTGGCCTCACGTTCTTGCAAGAACGCCATGAAAGGTGCGATGCCTGTTCCAGGCCCAATCATGATCATTGGCGTCGACGGATCGGAGGGAACGGTGAATCCGCCGTGATTTGGTTGGACGAAGACACGCAGGTTCTGGCCTGACTGCAAGCGATCGGCCAACATCGTGCTGGCGACACCTTTGCGGATACGTCCCTCGCGTTCATAGAACACCTTGCCGACTGTCAGGTGGACTTGATTGCCGACATGTTTTTGACTGCTCGCGATTGAATACAAACGGGGATTGAGCGGTGCGAGCATTTCGAGGAATTCGGTCGCGCTGATTGGTGTCCCTTGTGCGAGTTCCAGCACGTCCAACACATCAAATCCTTCCGGGACGCCTTCTTCCAACATCCGTGCGAGCGTCGCCTTGGTTTGTGAATCGTCGATGCGACCGAGGATCATTTCAAGCAATTCGTCGCTCGGGTCTTTCAAGCAAAAATCTTCGGCGAGCGTGGTGGCGAGGGTTTTCGGAGTGCCGTCGGATGCGACGACCATCATGCTCGCTTTTGCACCGATCGAGTGGATGATTTGATTGACCAAATCGTCACAGTTGGTTGCATAGACGCCCAACGCGTCACCGACTTCATACGAAACACCCGAGCTTCCCAAGTCGATCGCGACATGGCGGGTGTCCTTGGCAGAGCCTTCGAGATTCAACGCACGTGATTCGATCAAGGTTGCACGGTAAGGATTCTTTCTTGAGAACCCGTTCGTGCTGACGCCGTTGCTAGGAGTACCGTTACTCGCCGCTGGCTTTGCCGCACCATTGTCGCCGCCATCTTTGAGGACTTTCTTAATCATCTTGGACGTCTCTTTGCCGCCAGGGCTGCAAAGTGTCAGGTTGGTTTCTTCACCCGACGCGATCGCTTCACTGTACGTTTGGCAGAGGTAGCCGCAGGATCCACAGTCGAGCTGCGCCATCGCGGCCATCAGTCGCCGTTCCAACGGCCGTCCTTCGGCCATTTCCATTCGATCGACGATCGGCAGCGCCGCGTCATGCCAAGGGAAATCTTCTTCTTCCGGTTCTGCTTCGACCGCCGTGCCACCGGCCAGCGAATCGATGGACACGCCGGCAGCCCCCAACATCGCTTGCGTATTGCCGTTCGGATTGATCCCGATCATCCCGGCGAAAAAGCCGTTCAGCCAAGCGCGTTGTTCTTCGTTGAAAGGTGCGGATTCGGGAATGAAGCTCGTGGACATGGTTCGGTTGTTAACGTTGTTGAGGAAGCGTTCTTGGTGTCAGGAAGCGAATGAGTCAGGCGTCCGGTTTAAACGGGACTCATGGCCGCGAGCGACTTCAATTCGTCATCTGTTTTTCGAGCGGTGAAATCGACGAACGTCTCGCCGTCATTGCGTTGTTCGATGTAACCCTGGATCACTGCCGAAATCAAATTCGGCATTTCTTCGAATGCGACCGATTCAAAAATGAGTCGTGCGATGCCTTGTCGTTCTCCCCAACCACCACCTAAATGAACGTGGTACCCGTCGACCATATCATCGCCCTTTTCGACTTTACATCCGATCAGTCCGATATCGCCGATGTAGTGTTGAGCGCAGCTGTGATGGCATCCGGTCAAATGGATGTTGATTGGCAAATCCAAGTCAAATTGGGCCTGCAGGTGATCGGCCAAAATCATCGCGTGCGTTTTGGTTTCTGCCGCCGCGAATTTGCATCCGCCGCTTCCAGTACAGGCGACCAGTCCCGCACGAAATTGGCTAGCGCGATAGTCCAAGCCAATCTCAAGCAACGCTTGTTGCACCGCTTCGACGTTCGCATCGTCGATATTGGGAATCAACAGATTCTGCCAGACGGTTAAACGTATTTCGCCGTTGCCATACTTGGTCGCAATGTCGGCTAGCGATCGTGCTTGGTCGCTGGTGATCCGACCGACAGGCAAAACGACGCCAACGTATTGCTTGCCAGTTTGGGCTTGCGGATGGAACCCAATGTGAGCCATGCGATTCTCGACCAACGACTTGGTAAGCTTGCTTTCATCGAGACGTGGCAACGTATAGCCGAGTTGCTCTTCGACAGCTGCGATAAACTTGTCAAAGCCCCAATCGTCGAGGACGTATTTCAAACGAGCTTTCTTGCGATCGGTTCTGTCACCATGTTTGACGAACACGCGGACGATCGCGCCAGCAACCGCCAAGCACTGGTCGGGACGCAGCAGCACGCCGGTCGGACGCGCGAAATCCTTGTGCCCCGTGATCCCGCCAAGCGTCAGTTGAAAGTACACGCCCTCCGGAAACTCAGCACTAGCGTTCTCGGCAGACACACTGACCGCGTGGAATCCGATGTCATTGGTGTCGTCCAGCGAACTGATCGTTCCGCCGCCGTCAAACGCAATGTTGAACTTGCGTGGCAAGCCGTACATCTCGCGAGAATTTAAGATGTAGTGGTGCATCCGCTTGGCAAGCGGAATCGTTTCGATCAACTCGATGGTGTCGATCCCACTGAGCGGACTGGCCGTGCAATTGCGGATGTTATCGCCGCCGGCCCCCAGGTTCACAATCTCCAATTCACGCAGCCCGTACAAGATATTCATCGCTTGGTCAGCGGGTATCTCGCGATACTGCAAATTGGCTCGTGTGGTGACGTCGATGTAACCGCCAGCCGATCGGTCTGACAAATCCGCAAGCCCGGTCAATTGCCAAGCGTGCAATAGCCCGCCGGGAATCCGCATGCGACACATGAAGCTGTTTTGTGCCGGTGCGACATAAAATAGGCCGTGGAATTTTTGCAAAAAGACGTCGGTGCCTTTGGGGAACTCACCCTTGTCACTGCGGGCTTGCATTTCGTCCCACATATCCAGCGGGTTCTTCTCAAGCTTGGCGAGCTCTTCTTTGCAGAGTTGTTTCCCCGATTCCTTGGTCTCACGCTGCGCGATCAAGGCGATCTTTTCGGGGCCAACTGGCAAGACATCCTCGGCCTTCGCCCCAATCGTGATCGATTCGCCGTTGACGCCACCACCGGCGCTATTGCTAAGAACTGGTAAACCGCTGACGGCGCGAGCGACGTCAGTACCGAATGCGAATCCGGACAGAAACTGCTTTTGTTCTTCGGTGAAACCTTTGTCGTTACTCATCGCTTGTTCGAACCTACCATTTGAACCGACTTAGACTTTCTCCAAACACACCGCGCAGTCTTTGTAACTTGGCTGGTGGGAATGGGGATCAAAGTGAGAGAGTGTTAATTCGTTGACGATGCGATAATGCATCGGGATAAAGACATGGCCGCTGCGTACCGTCGGAGTTACCATTGCGGTCACCTCGACTTCACCACGGCGTGAACGGACGCGAATCCGATCCCCATTGATGACGTCAAGCTTTGCGGCGTCACGAGGATGGATCTCGGCATACGGTTGCTGCGGATACAGCTTTCGCAGGACTTTGCTGTTCTCGGTGCGTGTCTGCGTGTGCCACTGGCTGACGGTGCCGCGTCCGGTCAGAAGCAGGTGCGGGTAATCGACGTCCGGCGGTTCAGGCATCGGCGTGATTTGATCGACGATCAGTCTTGCCTTGCCGTTCTCGTGATAGAACCGGCCATCGGAAAACAGCCGCCGTTGTTGAACCGGCGCGTCCTCTTGTTGTGACTCAGCTTCCGAAAAGGGCCATTGAATCCCGCCGGATGCGTCAAGCTGTTGGTAACCATCAATGCCGGAGATATCGTTGGGTCGATTGCGACTCAAACGTTGCATGATGCGGAAAACCGCTTCGGGGTCGGTCCATTCGGCGAACACGTCACCGACGCCCCAGTAGGCAGCGATCGCTCGGAAGATTTGGAAATCGGCGAGTGCTTCGCCAGGCGCCCGTCGCACCTTTTTGACCAACCCATAGCGACGTTCGCTATTGATGAACGTGCCGACCTTTTCGCCCCAGCCGGCGGCCGGCAGAACCAAGTCGGCATGCTTGGCTGTATCGGTTTGGTCGTACATGTCTTGTACCACCAAGAAGTCCAACTTGCCCAGCAGTTCACGGAAATCGCCGCGGTTGATCCACGAGTGTGCGGGATTGGTCGCGATCACCCATAGGCCTTTGATTTCGCCGTTGCGGATGCCTTCGACAATTTCGTCATAGGCCCAACTGCCCTCGTTTGGAATGCGGTCGACATCGATGCCAAGCGTTTCGGCGACGTGCTGACGATCGTCAGCGGATTCAAACTTGAAATGGCCGAGCAGGTTCGTCGTGTTACTCCACAGACGCGAACCCATCGCGTTGCATTGGCCAGTGATGCTGTTCGCCCCAGTTCCAGGGCGTCCAAAGTTCCCGGTGATCAATGCGATGTTGATAATCGCCTGGGCAACTCGTGTGCCTTCGTAACTTTGGTTGACACCCATCGTCCACCAAAGTGATGCGGCGGACGCACGACCGATGGATTCGGCCGCACGACGAATATCAAGCACCGGGATACCGCACTGTTGTGAAACCGCTTCGGGCGTGAACGCGGACACATGTGCGGCAAGCTCTTCGAAGCCCTCGGTGTGTGCATTGACGAAGTCGTAATCAATCAGGTTGGCCGCGATCAAGTGTTGTGTGATCGCGTAAAGCAATGCCAAATCACTTTTCGGATTCAGCTGCAAGTGCTGCGTCGATGCCATCGCCGTCTCAGTCCGACGTGGATCAAGTACGATGATCTCGGGGGACTTTTGATTGCGCAGCACACGTTCCCACATGATCGGGTGGCCGATGCATGGATTAGCGCCGACAAACACCAGGCAGTCACTTTGTTCGAAGTCGTCGTAAGTGTACGGCGGTGCGTCAAATCCGAAGGACTCTTTGTAAGCGCTGACTGCGGTGGCCATGCACTGGCGGGTGTTCCCGTCACCATGTTGCACTCCCATGCCGAACTTCGCCAACGCACCGAGGAACGCCATCTCTTCACTGACGATTTGGCCGGTGCTAACAAAAGCGACTGCAGCGTTGCCGTGCTTCGCTTGAATCGATTTAAATCTTTCGGTGAAAGTGGTTAATGCGGTGTCCCACGACACGCGTTGTTGTGTTCCGTCTGCTTGCCGCAGTAACGGGTAATGGGCTCGCTTTTCTGAATTCAAAACCTCTAACGCTTCCCATCCTTTGGGACAGGCCATGCCAAGGTTGACGGGATAACTGGTTTCCGGGGTCAGTCCGACGCTTCGCCATCGCGAACATGCAACCGGAGTCCACATCCGGTGGCACAGTAGCCACAGGTCGCCGTGGTCGTGGAGTCTGCCTTCATCGCGTCTGGTGTCATTCCCAAGCCATGCTGGCCTGGATGGAGCAGTAGCTCGCGTGTCATCCGGCCGCTACGTGCTTGCAAGACTTGAGGCAATTCGAACCCGCGGCGGGCGTCGTCGGCAGGCGCATCGGTCAATGAATTCTTGGCCTGGATCTCGGCTGGTTCATTATTTGGCGGAGGTGCAATGCTCATCGTCACGGTCCTCTAAAGTGTTCCAGGCATGCGGTCGTAGACAACGCTCTTGAAATACAGCAATCGCTCGGCATTTTCGCCCGCGATAAACAGGCTGCTCGCGATGGCCAACACACCGCCGCCTGCGATCGGGCTGGCGATTGCAACCAGCGCGCCGAGGGCAGTAGCGACAATCGCGGCAGTCATCAAGCCGATTCGCGCTTGCAATAGACCGCTCATGTGATTGCGTATCAGGCGAGCACTTCGGCGATCGTAAGAATCATCGCTGTCCGATTCAGAGAAATACGTTGATCGTTCCACACCGAATTTCGTTATCAGCAACCCGATCGCAACGAGTGACAATGCGAATGCCGTCCAGCGAAAATCGAATACGCCGAATACCGCTGCGGTGATCAGTGGACCGCCTGCCAAGCCGGTTCCAAAGAATCGTGGCAAGGTACGTTCCTGTCGCCAGAGTTGTCGTTTCGTTGCGATATAAATCATCGCACTGCAGTACAACCCCAACGCGCCTAGCGGCAACGACGCCAGCAGGACAACGCGGCCCAGCCAACTGGGGATCAATTCGATCGGGATCCAGGCTTGCGCGAATTCGGGGATCCAATCCCAAACCAGCGGCAACGCCAACAGTCCGATGCCGGCTGCGACCGCGCCCATGAATTTTCCGAGCACGACCGCTTCGCGACTCAGCCAGCTTGTGCGCAGCCCTAGAAAGACTCGCCACATTCGTAGCGGTTGTCCCAAGTGCAGTGGCGCGATTCCCAAGCCAAGATTCGCAATCGCAAAGGCCACCAGAGCCGTCGTCAGTGTTACTTTCGCGGAGACCGGTTGGCCAAAGACCAACAACACACCTGCAACAATTGCTTCGGCCAACAAAACACCGACCGCAATTTGCGTCATCACCAGCATGATTGCCAGCGGCCAGTGGCTCTCGGCAACTTCGTCTACGTTTTTATCTTGAGGCTGCGCGTGACTCGAATGGATCGACCGCGATGAAACGAAACGTGTCGTCGGTTGTGTAATCGAAGACGGCGGCGCCGAAGGGACAACGGCGTCAGAGTGGTAGAGTTCTGAACCGACGGGGACGACCGAAATTCGAATGGCTTCGTTGGGGCATGATTGCACACACGCCGGTGCTTCGCCGACACTCAAGCGTTGATGGCACATGTCGCATTTGCGGACGATCCCTAAACGGTCGCTATAGCGGGGCACCTCGTAAGGACACATCATCGTGCAATACTTACAACCGATGCATTGGTCGTCGAGGTGTCGGACGATTCCCGTGATCGGATCTTTGTCATAGGCCTTGACCGGACAACCGTTCAAGCATCCGGGGTCTTCGCAGTGATGGCATGCGGTGGTGACGTGCTGAATCGCGGCGGGCGATTCGGCTGATTCGTCGCCGATGATCAATGTGCCGACACGACGCCACGATTCATCTTCTTCAAGACCGTTAAGCGAGTGGCAGGCAACGACGCACGCTTTGCAACCGCTGCATGCATCCAAGTCGACTTCGAATGCGAATTGGTAGCCTGGCTTGGGAGCCGAAGCCGGAATGAGATTGCGGTAGTACTTTTCCTGAGCAGGCGTCGAAGCATCTTGTGAGTGATGCCACTCACTGAATGATTCGACCGCCGTTAGCTCTTGCTGTTCGGCCAGCAGTTGTCCCAGGAAATCAGGTTGACGATTCACAACAGGAAGTGCTGTCGCCATCGCGTTCACCTCCGGCGTTTAAAGCAACATGATGAGAACATTGGTTACACGGCCGTCTTCGAAGAACGGCATCGCGAAGGCGCGGCCTTCAAAATGGCAGTCTTCACCGCGACCAAACGAAATCAACGCAGGGTCATCGCTAATCACCGCGGCCGACGATTCGGCTGCGAATCCGGGCAACGATCCATGGCATGTGACCTTGCTTTCGAGTGGCAATTGCAGGGACTCGTCCAAGTCTTGATAGGCGGCTGATTCCAGCAAGAAATCATCGCCAGCACACCGCCAGACTTCGAAGCCTTTTCCGAGCGGCGCGACACTGGAACTGATCAACAGAACCGATGCCAAAAAGTCGTCGCCCATGACCGGAATTCCGATCGCCACTTGCAGTGACTCGGCCGAAGCACCTGCCGCACGCAAAAATCCCGAATGCGAGGGCAGCTTGTCGTGAATGACAAAACTGGCGTTCCGCCAAACCTGCCCTGGCAATCCGGAGCCTTTCTCAAATCGCACAAACGAGCTGACGTTCTGAAAACGTTCGAGCGCGCCAAAGTAGCCTTTGGTCATGTTGAGTTCGTCGTACTCACCGATCGGTTGCCAGACTTCCATCACGCCGCAGTGACTTTCGTCACCAGAGCCGACGAAGCATACGATCGAAAGGATTTCCCCTTCGCGATAGATTGGTACAGACATCACGACGACATCGGTTTCGTCATCGCTTGCGCTAACGATCGCGGGCAAACCGGTGTAACGTGTCTCGCCCACCGCTCGCTGCACCGCGGGGTAAGGACTGGAAACAATAAACTCGCCGCCGACCTGATCGACAACCAAGACATCGACCAGAAAAGAGGCTTGGGGTTTAGCAACTGTGGCGTTCATTAAACTGCAGCCTCGGCTTCCACTTCGGCACGCTTTTTCGCTTCCAGCTTTTCGGCGTCCGCTTTCAGTTTCTTGTGATCTTGTTCTTCCAGGAACTGGATCATGTCACCACGCAAGTCGTAGTAATCAGGGTGGTCGAGCACTTCGGCACGAACACGCGGGCGTTCGAACGGCATTTCGAAGATCCTGCCCACCCGTGCCTGTGGTCCGTTGGTCATCATCACCACACGGTCGCTCATAAAGAGTGCTTCGTCGACGTCGTGCGTAATCATCATCGTGGTGACTTTGTCACGCACCAGAATCTCCAGCAAGATTTCTTGCAGTTCCATTCGGGTCAGGGAATCCAGCATTCCGAACGGTTCATCCAGCAACAGCATCTTGGGCTTGAGCGCAAACGCACGGGCGATCCCAACGCGTTGTTGCATCCCTTGGCTGAGTGCGCTGGCGCGAGTGTTCAGGCTGTTTCCAAGCCCGACCAAGGTCAGGTAGTACGCTGCGATATCGTGGCGCTGTGCTTTGGTGCCGTGCGGGTAGACCTGATTGACGCCAAGCAAGACGTTCTCGATCGCCGTCATCCACGGCATCAAGCAAGGCGATTGGAATACGACACCTCGGTCCGGCCCCGGACCGTCGATTTCATGATTGGCAACGACGACGCCACCATGGGTGATCGGGTTTAGGCCCGCCACCATGGTCAACACGGTGCTCTTGCCACAACCGCTGTGGCCCAACAGGCAAACGTATTCGCCTTTGGCCATGTTCAAATTGAAATCTTCGACGATGATCGCCGGACCGTTGGGCGTGTCATAGGTTTTGCCCAAGCGGTACATTTCGACATATCCAGCCATTTGATGCCGCCCATCAGAAGTGGTTTAGATTGTGGAGTTCAAAATCGCCTTCCGTGGCAACGCCAAACTCCGTGGTTGAAGGTCCGGTAGTTCAACCGGACGTTGTTCGGAGGCCAACGCTTGGTCTTCGCGCGATTTCTGACGAACGGCCACCAGGTAATTGGTGATCGCGTTGCGAAGACCTTTGAAGGTCTCGTTGTGGTTCAGTTCGGTTTTGCTGCGCGGACGGTCAAGTTCGACCGTGAACGCTGGCCCGAGTGACGCTTTGGGGCCGGGGTTCAGCGGCACGATGCGATCGGCCAACAAAATCGCTTCATCGACGTCGTTGGTGATCAACAAGCACGTCTGACGCTCCTCTTCCCAAATCTTCAAAATCTCGTCTTGCAGCGTCGCACGGGTGAGTGCGTCGAGCGCCGACAAAGGTTCGTCCAGCAACAACACTTTCGGTTTCATCGCCAGTGTTCTGGCCAGCGAAACACGTTGCCGCATCCCGCCGGACAATTCGTGGGGTCGACGGTGCACCGCGTGTGACAAGCCCACCATCTCGATGAACTTGTCGGTGTGTTCGCGTCGTTGTGCTTTGGACCAATGACGAAAGACACGGTCGACCGACAACGCGACATTGCCGCGCACCGTCAGCCAAGGCAACAACGAATAGTTTTGGAAAACGATCCCACGTTCCTGGCTCGGTTCGGTGATGACTTTGTTTTCCATCACGATCTCGCCGCTATCCGGTGTTTCCAGCCCGGCGAGCAACTTGGTCAACGTCGTTTTGCCGCTGCCAGAGAACCCAACGACCGCAAGAAACTCGCCTTGGCGAAGATTCAAATTGATATTGGTCAGGACCTCGTTTCGCGTCACGCCACTGCCGTAGCCTTTGCAAACGTTTCGCATCGCAATCAGCGGCTCGGGAGCCACCGGACGTGCGACCGATTTCGGCCGCGCTCGATCGAGAACAACAGTACTCATCGTATTACTCGCTTTGTAGTTGGACTCGCTGCGATCACGCGGCTTGTGGGTTGCCGAAGCTGACCAGGTTTCGCAAGAAGATCATGACACGGTCGAGCAATAACCCGATGACCCCGATGATGATCACGCTAAAGGCGATTCGGGCGTACGTTTGGCTGCTACCATTTTGGAACTCATCCCAAACGAATTTTCCAAGACCCGGATTCTGGGCCAGCATGTCTGCCGCAATCAGTACCATCCAGCCAACACCCAAGCTGATACGCAATCCTGCGAACATCAGCGGCAAGCTGGCGGGAAGAATGATCTTGAACAACTGTTGGCTCCACGAAAGCTTGAGCACCCGCGCGACATTCATGTAATCTTTGTCGACGCTCGCAACTCCCAAGGTTGTGTTCACCAAGGTCGGCCACAGTGAACACAATGAAACGGTGACCGCGGAGATCAAGAACGCTTTTTCAAACAGCGTTTCACCGGGCTTGGAACCCGAGTATGCCCAAACGATGACTAGAAACGCCAAGGGCAACCAAGCCAATGGGCTGACCGGTTTAAAGATTTGGATGAATGGTGTTAACGCCGCGTTGCACCACGGACTCATGCCGCAGAGGACACCGACAGGAACTGCGATCAGCGTCGCGATCACAAATCCCACAAAGACGGTTTTCAAACTGGTAAAGATCTGATCGACAAACGTCGGCGCACTGGTGGGTTTGTAATTCGCCGCTTGCACGGCTTTCTTTTTGAGCACCAATGCGTTGGCAAGCAAGGTCTCTTTTCGTTCGCCGCTGGCCGCCTCGGCCTTGGCGGTCAGCTTGTTTGCCTTGGCCAGGAACATCACGGCTTCGGCGATTTTTTCCTGCTTTTGTTCGCGGTCTGCTGCTCGCTGCGCGGTATGCATTGCAAACAGTTCTTTGCCCGCCTTCCAGGTGTCACTGGGGCTGGGCAATTGCATACTGTCAGTCACAACCGTTTTTGATGCGGCATGCCATAGAAACAAGAACATCGCAATTGCGGCGATCGGCAATAGGATGAACTTGCTGATACTTTTGAATTGCTCTTTAACGTCTTCGCCAGCTGCCAAGCGGATGAACGGCTCCAGTAGTGGGAGCCCGGCAACATTGCAAAACTTGAGCGCGTTTCCTCGCCAATTCATGGTCAGTCAGTGGTGGATAGAGTTCGGGAAGCAGATGGATTCGCCAAGTCGGGCGTGCAGCCGTGCAGAGCGTTAAACTGGCACTCAGTGACATCGCGGCAACGAAACGCCTTAAAGCAAGCCGCATTGGCTTGCTTTGGTCAGTATGTAAACGGGATCCACGGCCGGGCCGGACGTTAGGCACCGGACCCAAACGTCCGGCCCGTACTGGCCGCTTCCCGATCACACGGGCGGTGAGGCGGCCACCGCCGAGTGAACGACTGTTGTTGCTTTCGAGCAGTGCCGAAAGCGATTACTGTTTAGCCAAGGATTCGGGATCCTTGTTTCCGATTTCGAAGCTGTTGATGTATCCGATCGGATCTTTGGCGTCGTACGAATTTCCGTCGATAAAGTCGGTCGTGGCTTCGCGATAGCCGTCGTAATCCGGTGCGGGGAAATCGTTCGGAGACGCTTTGCCTTCGGAGATCAACATGTCAGCCGCCTTGCGATAGATTGCTGGCTGATAGATGTCTTTTGCCTTCTCTGCGTACCAGCTTGCCGGTTTACCTTCGGTGATCTGGCCCCATCGTCGCATTTGAGTGAGAAACCAAACGCAATCGCTGTAGTGCGGGTAGCTCGCGTTGTGCTTGAAGAACACGTTGAAGTCGGGCATGGGACGCACATCCGATTCCTGGAACACAAACGTGCCCGTCATGCTGTTGTCGATGACGTCTTCGTCGGCACCGACATAGTCCTTGTTTGAAAGCAGCTTTGCCGCTTCTTGGCGATTGACCAAGTTGCCATCAGCATCGGTTTCGTCCAACCACTTGCCGGCGCGAATCAGTGCCTTGACAATCGCGACGTGCGTATTGGGATTGGCGTCGTTCCATGCTTTCGACACGCCAAAAACTTTCTCGGGGTTGTTTTTCCAGATGTCGTAGTTGGTCGTGACGGGGACGCCGATGCCTTTGACGACTGCTTGCTGATTCCAGGGTTCGCCGACGCAGTACCCCAGAATCGTGCCGGCTTCCAGAGTCGCTGGCATCTGCGGTGGTGGTGTTACCGACAGCAACACGTCGGCATCAATCGTGCCCTGGATGTTCTCTTCGGAGTACATGCCTGGGTGAATGCCCGAGGCCGCAAGCCAATAGCGAATTTCGTAATTGTGCGTACTAACTGGGAATACCATCCCCATGTTGAAGTCTTTGCCTTCTTGGTTGTACGCCTCGACGATTGGCTTGAGTGAGTCAGCCGTGATCGGATGCTTTGGCGTCGGCGAATTCAACGCGGGATCGTTCTCTTGCATCTTCGACCAGATCTCGTTGCTGACCGTGATGCCATTTCCGTTGTAGTCCAAGCTATATGCGGTGATGATGTGTGCCTGAGTACCGAATCCGATGGTGGCTCCGATTGGCTGGCCTGCCAACATGTGAGCACCGTCGAGTTGGCCGTCAATCACACGGTCCAGCAAGACCTTCCAGTTCGACTGTGCTTCAATCTCGACATTCAAACCTTCGTCAGAGAAGAAACCTTTTTCTTTTGCAATCACTAACGGAGCGCAGTCGGTCAGCTTGATGAAGCCAAACTTCAAGTTGGGCTTTTCCACATCAAGCATTTCCATCACGACATCGTCTTCGCTATCAGCGGCGATATCGGTGTCGGAAACTTCGATCTTAGCCGCAGCCTTCTCGAGATCCTCGAGGGTGATTTCTGAACTAGAACAACCGGTGAAAAGTGCTGCCAATGCGACCAGTGACAACTTGGAAATAAAACGTCGCAACTTAGGTGCTCCCGGGGAGGTGGAACGAACAAGTTTTGAAAGGAATAGAGAAAGCCCTGGATCGATACCGCCTCGACCGAATCATTCGGACCTTGCTGATGTGCAATGATCAGCGGTGAGACGCCGATGCACAGAGACACCAATGCACAGTGCGTGCCGGTGTTCGCATTCGTGAACGTTTTGCTTAAATGCGAACCACCATGGCTCCGTTAACAGGGCTTTAGTGGAGATGTGGCTTCCCTAATGGGCCTTTAAAAGTGTCGACGATTTTGGGGAATGCATGCCGTGCAGGCATCAGGGCAGCGCTGCTGCCTAGCATCAGTGCAGGGGGGATCGCGTTACTACGAACGCCCTCTCACTACGTGGGAAATCATTTGCCGCAGTGACGGAATTAACGGGGCGGATCTCCGCACGCTCGGCTCGAAATTCCGATCCACTCGGTACAGGTAGGAGTGAATCACCTGAAAAACGCGTCTTGCGGCGGGTGGTGAAGGAGGGGGCGACGCGGAGGTTGGCTTGCGGAGGCAAAGTTTGACGTTTGAGAGGATCCTTCCAGACACGCCAAAAAGTTCGCACTTGCGATGCAGGAGGTCCGATATTCCCCACTATAAGCGTCGGTATCGCCGGGACCGACGCGGATGCCCCCACAGAATGCCAGCCTCATGTGTCGCTGGTGACCGAAGCCGCACCACGAGGTTGATTCAACACAAGTGTCGGTGGTGGAGGCAACGAACTCTTCAACAAAACTGTCGCAATGAGGCGACATCACCCATTCCATTAGGAAGGAGTCCTAAGAGATGCTTTCCACTAAAAAGGCACGCCGGCGCGCTCTCTCGCTCGCCCTACTTGCCGGTTTCGTTTCGACGCCAGCGTTTGCTGGGGAGCGATTCGGCCTTGAAGATACAGTCGTAACCGACGCCACCGGGAATCCGATCGGTGGTGTTCAGCTTGTTGCTGACGAAGCGGAAGCGCCCGTGGAATCAGCACAGCCCGTCGTTGATCCGGTTCCGATGCCAGAACCGATTCAGATCGACGAACCAGCTCCGATGCCCGAGTACGCGGCACCGGCACCAAGCTGCAGCTGCTGCACAACCGCTTGCTGCACCAAAGCAAAGAAGGAAGCGGCGACCGCAAAAATGAAAAGCGCCTACGCAGGTGTCTTTTACGCCAACGACTTCAGCTACTTGAACGATCCTTGCTACGACGGTCCCGCCTTCATTGGTGATTCGTTGAAGGGCATGCTCAATGGCAAGCTGGATGTCGGCGGCGAAGCTCGCGTGCGTTTTCATCATGAAAACAATCACCGTGGTCTTGGCCTGACTGGCAACGACGACAACTTCTTCTTGACCCGTTACCGCATGTTTGCGAACTTGCGAGTCAACGAGTTCTTTCGCGTTTACGGTGAATACCTGTACGCGGATTCGGGCGGAGAAACTTTTTCGAATCGTCCGATCGAAGAAAACCGTGGCGAGATCCAGAACCTGTTCTTGGACACACGCTTGACCGAGGACCTGTCGGTTCGCATCGGTCGTCAAGAAATGTTGCTTGGCGATCAGCGACTGATCTCGCCACTGGATTGGGCTAACACCCGTCGTACTTTCCAAGGTGTTCGCGGAACGTACAAAGGTTGCGACTGGACGGTTGACGGGTTCTTCCTGAACCCAGTGAACCGTGTCGCGGCAACCGAAAGCAAGATCGACGATGCCAACGAAGATATCGATTTCTACGGCGTTTACTTGTCGAATCCCAACACTCGCTGGGGCGCGGTCGACTATTACTACTTGGGATTGTCGAACCAAGCGTTGAACTACGACTACCACACGATCGGCAGCCGCTGGTCCGGTAAAGTCGGCAAGAATTGGTTGTACTCCTACGAAGGCGGTACGCAGTTCGGAACCAACTCTCCTGGGTTTGGTGATCACAGCGCGAGCTTCTTCACCGGCGGTCTAGGACGTCAATTGGAGCTGTGCACCGCATGTGGACCTTGGAAGCCAACCTTCTGGGCATGGTATGACTATGCATCCGGCGGGAACGACTTCCCCGGGGCTCGTGGCGACGACAGCTTTGACCACATGTTCCCCTTGGCACACAAGTACCTCGGTTTGATGGACTTGTTCGGTCGTCGGAACATCCACGACTTGAACTTCCAGTTCATCACGCCAATCCTTGGCAGCAAAGTGAACCTGTTGCTGTGGTACCACAACTTCTGGTTGGACGAATTGACCACGCCCTATGGCGTCACGCTGGCTCCTTATAACTCGACCGCACCAGCGGCTGACAGCGAATTGGGCCAAGAGTTGGACATCGCATTCACGGCAACCATCAATCCACGCATGAATGTCTTGGTTGGTTACTCGCACTTCAATGCCGGTGCTTACTACCATGACACTGCGGGTGTTGCTAGCCGAGCGGATGCAGACTTCTTCTACACTCAATGGCAGTGGCGATTCTAAGTTAGCGTTCTCGCTATCATGAAACGAAACGGCGGCGGGTCAACATTCGACCCGCCGCCGTTATTTTTGTTGTCATCGGAATGTCAGCACGAGATCAGCTTTCACGGTGACGCCCATGGCACGAACTGCAGTTGGCGGCTCGCTTTAACATCGCGATGCCCTGTTCGTTGCCCGCTTCGATGGCCACGACAGCTTCGACCAGCGCTGTTGATCGCTCTTGCCATTGCTCTGGATCACCTTTCGGCGGTTGTCGCTTGGGAAGCTCTGCGTACAGAAGCTTCATCCGCTCAATGACCTCAGGGTCAGCGGGCTGATCGAACAGTCGTCGATAGAGCTTGTTGTCGTGGGCCAGTTGCATCACTTGTGCAATCGTATAGCCACCGTCTTCGGCCTCGCCAGCGGGCAGTTCCGGTAGCGGTTCCTGGGCCGGTTCAGGTGTCTTCGATTCGTTCTGTGCTGTCGCGTCCAGATCTGTCGTGTTCGGTGCAGATTCTGATTGTGATTCAGCTGTCGCTGCAGCGTCGGTTGCATCGGGAGTCCCGCATCCGACAAGGCTTGTCGTTCCTAGTCCGGCAAGCATCAAGAGCGATCCAAGCCGATTGCCCATGGATCTAAAGTTCATCGCAGGTCCATTCAAAATGTACGGTTTGAAAGTCACAGCCAAGCAAAACGGGCGGACCGAAACTTCGTCGGTGCCGCCCGTCGTTGATTTGATTCACAATCGAAGGATTCGATCTAGCTTGCTGCCGCATCCGATTGGTCACCTTCGTGCGCGGCTTCGAGCATCACGTTGCTCAGCGTCACGTAGGTCACCGTCCAGGCCGTCTTCACATCGTCGGTAAAGTCATCACCCAGCCCTTGCCCGAGCGTCCACAGCAGTGCTTGGCCGACGGTTTGGTAGCTTTCGTCGGGGACGCCATATTGAACGTGGCGACGACCGAGGTCTTGAACGGCTGGTAGGATTTCTTCGAGTTTGGTTAGCGAGACGACGGCCAAATTCAGCGTCGCCATCAGCTTCTTTCCTTGCTCCTTCATGTCGCCCTTAAAAAGCGGACGTAGCGAAGGGTCGAGCTCGAACAGTTTTCCATAGAAAAGTTCCGCCGCCTGTTCGGAAATCGGCTTCACCTTTTCCCAGCTGGTTTGAACAAGTGTGATTTGTTCTGGAGTCATGAATCATTCACCGTGACGAGAGGGAAACGTACTGAAGGTCGTGGATCGAAATGTGTCGTTACATTGGGACACGAACAAGGACGCCGCCCATCACGTCGTCCTTTGCGAACTCGGGGTAATCTTCACCGCGATTGGGGTGGTCGTTATGGCAGCTCCAACATGCTTCGGCAACGGCGCGGTCGGGATAAACGGCGACGAAGTATTTCTTATCGCCGAGTTCTTCTTCGCCATAAAAGTTCTCACCCGGATTCTCACTCAAAAAGTCCAAGGCTTCCTTCTCCAAGTCTGTTTTCGCTTGATGCTGCTCGTTCAGTGGCCACTTGCTGCGGAGTGCATAGGAAAATCCGGCTTCCGGATTCTCGTCCACCAACTCGGCACCCATCCGAAACATCTGTGCCGGCAACGGGATCGCGTTTTCTGTGTCTTGCCAGTATTCATCCGCGGTCACCGGCGCCTCTTGTTTTTTCAGGTTGGTCACCACATGCGTGGCGTAAACCGTTCGGTCCGCCATCATCACTGCGTGAACCCCATCGGCAAATTGTCGAGGCGTGATTCCGCCCGCCGTTGAAGAGCTCGCTTCGCTGCTTGAACATCCTGTCATGGTCACAATCAGACCAGATGATATCGCGGCCAAGCAACCGAGTGCGAGTAGTTTCGACGTTTTAATTCCCATCTCAGAAGCCTCTGGTAAAAGAAGAACGGCAAACAAAGCAATCAGGGTCGTTCACGGCGTTTCTGAGCTCGCTCGATGAACCATTGGTGTGCCATTTCGACACTCTTGTTTCGCTCAGTCGGTGTCCCGCTGAATCCGTTGCGGATCAAGTTTTCGTCGGCAAGCGCGCTGAGCGAATACTCCAGGCCGTGGCAGTTCATGCATACTTCACGAGCCATCTTTTCATTCGGGCGCAAGTTCGCGTTTTGGTCATGATTGACCCACACTCCATCGTCACCTTGCAAACGTGGCATGTGGCAGGTCGCGCAGGAAACACCGCTTCCTGCGTCTCCTTCTCCGGTAACTTCGGCGCGCCAAAGGTCAGCATGCGATGATTGGCTGTGGGCGATCGAGTGATCATCCGCATGACAGCCCAAGCAGGCTTCTGTCGCCGCGAACGCGGTGTCAAAACGGTGGCCTTGGTGGCAGGCGTTGCAATCGAGTTCTCGATGGGCCGCGTCATGATGCATTGGCAATCGAGCCTGACTTGGTGTCATCGGCGACAGCCCGGCCGCCAATCGCATCCCGTGTTTTCCCGTCAGAAACGATTCGGCTTGTTTGTCGTGACAGGTGCCGCACGTTTCAAGCGACACCGCATCCGACCAAGATGAGTTGTCTTCTTGATCCGCAAGGTGGCAAGCGGTGCAGTTCACGCCTGCGGCGGCATGAGACGTTTCCGCCCAGTCGGCAAGCGTGGGTTCGCTCACGCTGACAGATTCCGGGAAATCGGCGTCTCCTCGATCGAGTTTCTCTTTCGGCCAACCCTTTTGCGACACGGTCGAGACGGTGTCGCGTTGCGGATTGATCGCAGCATCTAAAAAGTCAGGCTCGCCAAAGTGATCGTCTAGAAACTTTTCATAGAGCGCACTGTTGTCATGGTAGTTGTGACAACCTGCGGTGGAGCAGCTATCGAATGCCATCCCGTCGTGACTGGGGCGACTGTCAGCAACGTCTTGATGGCAGTGCCAGCAATAGTCGCTGGGCATGGTGAGTCCCATCTCCAGTGTCTGGTGAGGGACATGTTCCGCGTGACAGCTCAAGCAGTTTTGCGCATCGAGCGTAGCAAGTAATTCTGCATTGGTCGGGTCATTGAATTTCTTCGCCGGGTGCGTGTCGACGCCCTTCAGTTGCTCGCCATGGCAACGCAAGCAAGCGTCTTGCATCACGTTTTGTGAACTGTGCTTGTCGTCCGAAGAATTGGGATCGTGGCAGGCGTCACAATCAAGTTCGATTTGGTAGTGTCCGTGGGTTGTCTTACCAGGCAGCCAAGCCGATTTGATCGGAGACGACGCGGGGGCAACAAGGGCGGCGGAATAGTACGCACCAATCGCAAGGTTGATCCCGATGCATGTGAGCCACTTCACGCCATGCGGAGAGGACCAAAATTTCCTAATCAAAGCCTGCAACATTCCGCTCCGTTTCAATCGCTGAACCAATAGAAGCTAAGAATGTGCAAGCCGATCAAGATCGGCAGTGGCCACGTGACCCACAAATGCAGTTTCGCCAAACGCGGACGCCACTGGCGAACAATCAAGCTGAGCGATCCGGTCAACTGCGATTCGAGACTGCTTAGAATTCCCGCGAAGGCGCCAACAAAGATCGCACCGAGGAAGAAAATCCCCAGCAGAAAATTGAGGTTTGACCCAAGTCGCATCCCTGTGTGGGCGGCCATGCCAAACAAGACAGCCGTTCCTAAGACGCCATGCATTGCTCGCCAGAATCCGTAACTGCCCCATTGGAACCGCTTGAATCGCTTTCGCAGCGAAAATGCCATGCCAAGGATCGTCGTTCCGACTAAGCCGAAACCGCTGACTTGACGTCCGAGGTCGCTTTGCAACGCTGACTCGACCGTGTGAGAGGTTTGCTGCACTGATTGCGCAACCGGCCAAGGGCCCAGGATCATCCAGGCGATTACCGCCGCACTGGCAATCGAGCTTGCCGCCAGCATTGTCCTGGCCCAGGGAACGGCGGTGGATTGCGACGACGCGCCCGCGAGTTCGCAAACGAGCGAGCGACAACTACCACACGCGGTCGACGCGCCGCATGTGTTTGCGATCGCTTCGGGCGTATCGTGACCTTGCGCGACCAGCTCGGTAATCACTTGTTTGCTGACTGAAAGACACGAGCAGACGATCGAATCCGCAGGCCACTGGACGACGGGCAACGCACCGCCTGGTGTCCAAGGCGAACCCGTCCGTTCGAATCGCGTGCGTTGCCACGGCCAAAGTCGTGATTGTTTAGCGATCGCTTGACGTACTTGGGGCAGCTCCGTCCATGGGCCGACGCAAGTTGCACCGACAATGCGTCCGCGTTCGATCAATAGCTCACGGCGACCGTCATCACTTTGGTGTGAGATGATCGCGCCGGCGGGTGATTCGTCAATCGTTTTTCCAAGCGTGGCAACTTGGATGCCCATCAATTTCAGCTCGGCCGATTCGTCAGCGCCGACGAATTGCGTTGCATTGCCAGCCAATCGACTGGCCAACACGTCCGACATCCGATAACAGGGTGCAACCAAGCCGAACACGTGCTCCTGGAAAGACGCGCATTCGCCGATCGCGTAGATGCTTGGGTCACTCGTTTGCAGAGATTGATCAATCACGATGCCACGTCGTGGTCCGATGTCCAAACCGGCTTCTTCGGCCAGCGAATCGTTGGGACGTACCCCAGCCGCGACGATCAACAAGTCAACGGTCAGGTCATCCGCATTGGCGAAGTGCAATCGCAGTCGGTCGTCTTCTCGATGGATCGATTCGGTCCGTCGGACCAAGTGCAGGTCAACTCCCATCGCACGGATTTTTTGCTCAAGCAACTTCGCGGCTTTCGCATCAAGTTGCCTCGGCATCAAACCAGGGGCCATCTCGATGACGCTAACATCGATCCCCAGATCCATCATGATCTTGGCGGCTTCGAGTCCTAGCAGCCCACCGCCGATGACGGCGCCACGTTTTGCTTGATGTGCATCGCAGTAAGCTTTGATCGCTTTTAGATCGTCGATCGTTCGGTAGACAAAGACCCCTTCGCTGTCATGGCCTTCGATCGGTGGAACGAAAGCGCGCGATCCGGTCGCAAGCACCAAACGGTCGTATTGGTGAAACTCGCCCGACGCTTCGAAAACACGCTTTGCCAGTCGATCGATGCGGACGATCCGAGCGCCCGTGCGCAATGTGATGTGGTGGTCGTCATACCAAGACCGCGGCGCCAACAATAAATCGTCAGACGACGTGCCGGTGAAGTAGCGACTCAAATTCACACGGTCATACGCGGGCGTCGGCTCGTCGCCAATGAGCGTGATGTCGAATGATTGATGTACCCCAGAGCGAACCAATCGGTCGCACAATCCGAACCCCGCCATTCCGCCGCCGACAATGACCAAACGCGAACGGACGCCGTCAAGGCGCTCGTCGGGGCGAACTCGTCGTCGGTTTCTCGAAAAGGTAACTCGAGGGCGGTTAACTATCGCTGGCATTCAGATAAACACATAGCACGATCGGAGCGACGGGAGGGATAGCCGGTGCTGGCGGCTATCGTCGACGGTGTAACCGCAAACCCAAGGCCAATGTGTCTCACCGTGACACAGTAGATCAGTCATGCGGGCTGAATCTCCCTTCGAGGGTGCGTCTGTTGCTTCTGGCCCCCTAAGTGGATTCGCTTTTGCGACAAGCTGTTCGTTAACGCGCAGCTGGCTGCCGCAGATGCGCGCAATGCTTGCGCGGCGTGCAGGCAATCGACGCCTGCCAAGAATGCTCCGTGGTATGCCCGACTTCAATGGTCCAGTCCTGGAGCGAGGTGAAAACCCCGACTTCGAAAACATCCCAGGGCTGTAACATTGATGAATAACGAACGCTTGGAAAGTCAGATCTGCGATCGCCCAGGTCTGCGATAGCAACGCGTCGTCGCTATCAATCACATCGAAAACAATCTTGAGGTCGTCCCGATGAAACGTTCCAACCAAGCGAGCCTGGCATTCGGAATCCTGATGCTGTTTGCCGTTGCTTTTGCCCCTGCGTCTGAAGCAGGCGGATTTTGGAAGCGTCGCACGTTCCGTTCTTCCCCCACGCGTTCTGTTACCGTGCCCAACTGGAGTTACTCGTCATCGAAAGGCGTGCGGCAGATGACGACTCGGTCACGTTCTGACAACTGGCAGCCGAACCGCTGGCCGGGTGCGATCGGTAACCCACCGCCGCGCTATCAGTTCTTTCAAGACATCAATGGCTACTGGCGTTAGCGGGAATGGCTCGCGCATCGGTCACAGTCTCGGTGATCAATGGGGGCATCAACCGGCCCGGAGTCGGATTTTGTGTGGATCGATTCAAGCGAAGAAGCTCGCTCTGAAACATTGCTGTTGAACGCACATCGAAGATTGCCCCAATCACCGTGCTTATGTCTATGACGGTGCCCTCGACACGCAAAGGCGTTGTCGCGGGCGTCTGCGTCAGCGATGATGTGGGGCATTCCGCACCGTTCCACGAGAGAGCAGAATCCATCGTGCCCGACAACTTGTCCAACGATCCTTACGAGCCGCCAGTAGATTCGAGTCCGACCACGACGGAAACGTCTTCCGACAAAGGTTGGCAAACGACGCCTTATGCGATCACAACGATGCCGCCGGGGATCCCGTTTATCGTTGGCAACGAAGCGGCTGAGCGATTTAGCTTTTATGGGATGCGCGCCATTCTGATGGTCTTCATGACTCAGTACCTGCTCGGCAGCAATGGCGAGTTGGCGACGATGAGTGATGAGGATGCCAAGTTTTGGATGCACATCTTTGTAATGGCCGCATACTTCACGCCGGTCTTTGGAGCGTTGTTGGCCGACTGGTTGCTTGGCAAGTATCGCACGATTCTTTATCTATCGGTGCTTTACTGTTTGGGGCACCTTGCATTGGCCGTGAACGAAACCCGTTTGGGCTTGGCCGTCGGACTTGGTCTGATTGCGTTCGGTACTGGGGCGATTAAGCCCTGCGTTTCTGCACACGTGGGTGACCAATTTGGCAAGGGTAACTCGCACCTGCTAGGCAAAGTGTTTGGCTGGTTTTATATCGCGATCAACTTAGGTTCATTTTTGTCGTCTCTGTTGATCCCGGTGCTTCTCGACAAGTACGGATCACAGGTCGCTTTCGGCGTGCCTGGAATCTTGATGGCGTTGGCGACGTTCTTGTTTTGGATGGGCCGAAATCGCTTCGTCCACATTCCGGCTCGCGGCCCTGAGGTTTTTCGCGAAGCATTCACCGGCGAAGGTCTCGCATCGCTGTTGCGTCTGACTCCGCTTTATTTGTTTGTCGCGGTGTTTTGGAGCCTGTTCGATCAGTCGTCCAGTGCGTGGGTATTGCAAGCCGAAAACATGGACCGCAATGTTTTCGGTGTCGAGTTGCTGAGTAGCCAGATTCAAGCGGCCAACCCGTTCTTGATCTTGGTGATGGTTCCGTTGTTCTCTTATGTCGTCTATCCAGCGATCGACAAGGTTTTCAAGCTGACCCCGCTTCGCAAAGTCAGCATTGGAATGTTTATCACCGTGACTTCGTTTACCGTCAGCGCTTTGATCGAGCAGGCCATCACGGCTGGAGGAACTCCCAACATCTCGTGGCAGATCCTGGCGTACGTGCTGTTGACCGCGGCCGAAGTGATGGTGTCGATCACCTGTCTGGAATTTAGCTACACGCAGTCGCCGAACAGCATGAAGAGCATCGTGATGAGCTTTTACTTGCTGTCGGTTGCTTTCGGAAACGCAATCACCGCTTTCGTGAATGCAGTGATCAGCAACCCCGACGGCACCAGCAAGCTCGAAGGAGCACTGTATTACTGGTTCTTCACTGGGCTGATGTTGTTGGCCGCCGTAATGTTCTCGATCGTCGCGTCGCTGTATCGCGGCAAAGAACACATCCAAGAATCGGTAAGCGATCCGGAAGCCGAAGCGGAAGGCACTGCCTTCAACGGCTAGTTGTCTTCAATCGCAAATGGGGCGTTATTGCGATTAGCCAAGACGTCGATTCAGGCGGCGGCGAAATTGACCGAGGTCCAATTGGTCAATGTCGCCGTCTTGATCGAAATCGAATTCCGGCAAGTAATTCGACGGCGATAGTGCGGTACCGAATTGCCGAAAGTCGGTCGCGTCGACATCGTGGTCGCCGTCGCTGTCGCCAAACAACCGATAGAAACGATCGGCTTGAGTTGCTCCGAAGAGATAGTCACCGCCGGCGTTACCATCGTGATCGCCATCGAGTGCGATGCCACCGGACGTGACTTGCGTGGCCAGGATGGTGAGCTGATATTCTCCATCGATCAGCGAGCCGCTATCTTCCGTTAGTTCGCCACTGAAGTCCAACCTGATCTCGGTATGATCGATCACATCCTTTGCCGATGCAAAGAATTCGACCGTGGTTGGTAGGTCGCTGGTCACGCCAAGCCGGTGAAGTTCAAAGGCGGTCGCTTGAGCGGAAACAATTCGGTCGAAGACCACCGTCAAGCTGCGAATGATCGAGCGTTGTTCGCCGGCGAGTTGAGTTTCAATAACTTGTGGAGGCGTGAGGACTAAACCTGGCGCGTATCCAGGCGATCCCAAGTCTACGATATGAAACGGGCTGCCCGACGGGTGCCGTGCCCCATCGTCGCCGGATTCGGTCCGCGACCATTGACTGCCATTGTTATTGTCAGCACGCAGGTCCGTTAAATAGATGCTCGACGCGTTATTGCGGGCTGGCCAACTGTTGCGTCCGTCTTCGAAGTTCACAACGTCTTGGACCATGGACCCCGCGTCTAGCAGTTCAAGGATTTCGTTCGTTGAGGAAGGACTGTTGGATAGGCTTCCCCAGGTCACGCCGACGACTGCGGTTGATAACGGAATCGCCCATCGATCACGGAAAGTCTCCGAATCGATCTGATTGTTGTGAATGATTACCGTTCCGCCTTCGGGGATCAGCGGAATCGTCGGAATCGCCGACCAATCCAGTGTGTCTTCGTCATCCAGCTTCCATCCGGAAAGGTCGACATTGCCCGGACCTAGATTCGCGAGTTCAACCCATTCACCAAGTGGTTCGTTGCTGGCGGAGTCGTACATGATTTCACTGATCACGACGGTCGGCGTGTCGTTGTCGAGCACTTCCACATCGACCACGACGTCAGCGACCGATTGGTACTGTGGATCATCGCTTGTGATCGTGTGATTGATCGAACTTTGTACGGTTCCTTCGGCAATCGAATCATCCATCGCGCTGACGTTGACGATCTGTGGCGTCAGCGCATCGGCCGGTGTAAACGTCAGCGTGACTGCATCGCGACCGTTGACTTGAGTGACCCCGTCGGTCGTGATCGATACGGTGACGTTGTCATTGGGAATGGTATTGAGCACGACGCTGTACGTGGCCGACGATTCGCCTTCGGTCAAAGACAGTGTGCCTGTCGGATCAATCGTGATTCCTGGCAGTACCACATTGATTTCATAGTCGACGACCACTGGCAGGTGATCACTGGCAGCCGCCAATGCGGCCAGGACGTTCGGCGCGGCACCGGTTCCGGTCGTAATGTCAGAGTTGAATTGGTGTGTTCCGTTGTTCCCAAATGCGTGATACGAGCCCTCGATAAACTGCAGCCCCTCGTCGTCAAAAACGGCTGATGTGGCGAGCTGAAAATCAAATCGATCGTCCATCCCTCCCGCACCGTTGATTGCGGGGTTTTGGGTGTGGATCGATTTGTAGCGAGAATCGTTTTTCCATTCACCGGGAGAATCAATGGGGTCGTTCAATTGGCCAACGCCGGAAGCCAGGAAGTTGCGATAGGCCTGCTCGCTGCTGCCGGAAATGTTGAAATCGCCCATCACCAAGACATCCTGTCCAACTCCCAGGGCATCGATGTCGGCGCGAATGGCGTCTGCTTCTGCGGCGCGACGATTTTTCTCGTCGCTTCCTGAACCGGCTTTGAGGTGCGTTGTGTACAGATAAAAATCGCTTTGCCCGTTCGAACCGACAGGGCGAAACTGTCCTCGTGTGATCCGGTGCGCGAATGAACGCATGCCCGGCGTTTCGGCAACGATCGAGGTCGATACCAATTCGAAGATCGCGGTGTCGTAGACAAACCCTGTCGCGTCGCCGCCAGTGTCCAAGTCGCTGGCGGCATGGTCAAACCGAGATTGGGGATACAGCGAATTCAACAGGTCTTCGATTCGCGAGATCGACGCGCCGTCCTGGATCGCGGTGTCGGTTTCTTGTAGTGAAACGATCGACGGGGGGAGCGTGTTTCCGACAACCTGTTCGCTACCGATCGCTTCGAAGACGGTGGCGTAATAGGCGTCTTCGGTCGAATTGTTTGGTGAGTTAGCCGTGTTCCAAGACACGATACGGACGGCTGAGAAGCACAGACGCTGCTCGAGGCGTTCGGCAAGCAGGCGACGACGTGAAAGCGTTGAGAACTTCGATGCGACAGTGCGGGCGGCCATTCGAATGCTGCAAGCGACGTGGAGTGAATCGAGCTTGGCCAATAGAGTCACTCAAGTGGCATCGGATTGATACCCCTTCGCTTGCGAGAAGCTTCCCCCACCAAGGCGAATCCTTGTCAGCCAAGTGGACCTTGCAGTTCACGTCCTAAGATTCGATTTAGCGAGTCGGAGGTCTGGTACACCAACGCTTCGGGGTAATGGGGGTAGGGATGGAAGTATTCGAACGTCACGTACCTTGGTAGTCGAGTTTGTCCAATTCTTGCATCAGCGCCGGCCAATTGGTTGTTCCGTCCAATAGCGGTCGAAACGTCTCGAGCGAATAGTCGGTGCCTTTCTTGGTGAATTCTTTGAAGTGAATGTTCTTGGTCCGCTCGCCTAAAATCGGCACCCAATGTTCGGCATGCTGAAACATCGAAATGTTTCCGGTGTCGAAGTGCACTTGAACGTGGTCGCTACCGAAGCCGTCAACAAAGTCATTCATCTCCATCGGCGTCATTAGGAAGCCGTTGAAGAAGATGTTTTCCATGTTCAGGGAAACACCATTCTTTTCCGCACTCGGTACCAGTTTTCCGATCGCTTCACGGGCGAGTTTTTCGCAGACGTCATTCGGAACCGGATCATGGTCATCACGCCAAGGGATGTGAACCGCTCCGGGAACCACCAAGACGTTTTCGACATTCATCGCCGCGGCCGCATCGCCGATCATGCCGGCCAACTCGATCCCACGGTTTCGCTTCGTGTCATCCAAGCTGGTCAGCGGATAGGGCCAAAACAGAAACGAGCACAAGCCGCTGATCTCGATGCCGATGCGATCGGCCAAACGTCGGATTCGCAGGAAATCCTTGGGCGAAGCCTTGGGGGAAAGATCGTTGTCCAGGTCATAGTTCAATTCGATCCCGTCGAAGCCGGCGTCTTTGGCAAGTTGCAAGCATTCTTCGAGTGACATGCGATCGGGATAAGGAAACGCCCATAGGTTGATCGACTTCTTTGCGGCGTATCGTTTGGGAGACGCTTTGCGGTCGTCAGCGCTAGAGGATCCGACGGTTTGATGGGGCTCGTCTGCCTGTCCAGGCGTCGACCCGATGAGGCTTGTTGATGCGGTTCCGGCCAGTCCGGCAAGGATTGCATCGCGTCTTGATAGGCCGCGGTTTTGTCCAAGGGGGAGGCAGTAATTTTCTGGTTTCTTAGACACCGTTGATTCCACGCCGTGTTTGACCTGTTGTGATCCGTTATTTTGAAATGCAGTCTTTGATTTGACTGTCACCTCCAAACCGGTCGGAGATTTTACCATGCCTGTCGCGCCCCTGTTTCGAAAAACACTGTGTGCTTTGAGTCTCAGTGCTTTGAGTTTCGCACTTTCGTCATCAGCGTTGTGTCATGCTGCACCCACCGGGATGACACTTGGTCCGGTCGAACTGCAAGCGATCGGTCCGATGGCGTTTACGGATTCAGGAATTTTGCTGGTTGGTGATCCGAAAGCCGCCACGATCTACGCCATCAACTTGGAAGACACCACTGGCGAATCCGGAGCTCCGAAGATCGATGACTTGGTGGCTGCTATCCGATCGTCGTTGAAGCTGACGGGAGAGATTGAAATTGGCGAGCTCGCGGTGAATCCGGCAACGGGCAACAGCTTTGTTTCGATCAGTGCTGGCGGCCAAGTGCATGTCGTTCGAATCGATGGTGCCGATCAGGTTACGAAGGTGAACCTGGATAAGATCAGCCACACGAGCAAGGCGCTTCCCAATGCACCTGAAGATCGCGAAGTTAACCAAGGGCGCCGCAGTCGCAATAATCGCAACGCGTCGATCACGGATGTCGCGTACTTCGAAGGCAAAGTGTTGGTGTCGGGGCTTTCCGCTGGAAACGCACCGTCACGCGTGATCGAGTTTCCGTTTCCTTTCGCTGACAACACCATCGCAACGAGCGTCGAGATCTTTCATGCCGCACACGGACGCGTCGAAAATGGTTCGCCAATTCAGACGTTCTTGCCAATGATGGTTGATGGCGAACCCAGCTTGCTCGCCGGCTATACCTGCACGCCGTTGGTGCGTTTCTCCGTGGATGATCTCGGCGGATCGGATACCGTTCGTGGGACGACTGTCGCGGAGTTGGGCAATCGCAACCAGCCATTGGACATGATCGTCTATGAAAAAGATGGTAAGACATCAATTCTGCTCAGCAACAGCGCACGTGGTGTGATGAAGATCAGCACCGACGGAATCGACAGCCGTGAAAGCTTGACTGAGCGTGTTTCTGGTGGCGGCACCGCAGGCCAGCCGTTCGAAACGGTGGAGTCGCTCAACGGTGTCAAACAGCTTGACAAGCTAGATGATTCCCATGCGGTTGCCATTATCGACAACAAAGGCACCCTTGCCTTGCGAACGGTTGAACTGCCCTAGTCAAGTAACCACAATCGACGTACCAACGAGAATCCCGGCTGAGCGTTTCAGTCGGGATTCTTTTTTGTGACCCATCTGATTGTTGCCGGCGTACTGATTCACACAGGTCCGGTTTCGATCCTGACCTGCCTTTTCAAAGTGGTGGGAGCTTGTCAAATGAATCAGCCCGAGGTTGAGTCGGTTGAAGTCGAGAAAGCCCCTGATCTCCCGCGGCGTCGAATGACCGTTTTTGCTTTGGTTGCGATCGCTTTCTGGACAGCGGTCGCCGATTGGCTGATCTATCGAACGTATGGCTATGCCGGGCCGGCGTTGTTCTTTGTGATCGCACCAATACTGATTTTGGCATCACACTGGAAAAATGCGGAGTGCGAGCCCGCGCGTTCACGCAGGATTTGGCTCTCGGTCCTATTCGTCACGATCGCGATGGCGTGTCTGCGTTTGGTTATTGCCGGACATGGCGGGCTGTTCGTTGCATTGATCTTGCTCACGTTGGCGTTTGGCCTTGCCGCTTCGGGAAGTGTGCCCTGGGCAGCCGAAACTTTGATGATGATGTTCTGGTTGCCATTCGACGGCTTGGGATGGTTCGCCAAACATCGATTGCCAAGACTGCATTCTGCTCAGTCGGATCGGGTTTCGATGGGAGCGACACTTTCGTGGCTGTTGCCGATGATTGCGGTCTTAGTCTTTGGGAGCCTGTTTGTACTGGCCAACCCAGATCTACTTGGGCAAGTCTCGACGCTTTGGGGTTGGGCAATTGATTGGACCTGGTCTTGGGCGCAACGTCTCGATGCATGGGAGATTCCCTTCTGTGTCGCCGCGTTGATTTTGGGAACCGGGCTGTTCTTTCCCTCGCTGGGACGCACTCTCATCGGTGGCGTTGATCAGCAATCGGCCCATCAGGCGTCATCGCCTTCATCGATGTATCAGCCTTTCGAAACATGTTGGTTTGCCTGATCGGGTTGTTTATCGTTTACCTGACGTTTGAATTCCAAACGCTATACAGAAGCGATTTTCCAGACGGGTTTTACTACGCGGGTTATGCACACGAGGGGGCGGCTTGGTTGACGGTTGCACTTGCCCTTGCGACAGGAACGTTGTCGGTGGTCTTTCGCGGTGGAATTTTGCTGGATGACCGCCTGTCACGCCTAAAGCAACTCGCATGGATGTGGTCAGGCCTCAATTTCTTGCTGGCGATCAGTGTCTACAATCGCTTGATGATCTACGTCGGCTACAACGGTTTGACTTGGATGCGAATCGTCGGATTCTTTGGCATCACAATCGTCGTTGTCGGCTTTGTATTGGTGTTGGTTAAAATTGCCAGTCGTCGTGGCTTTTGGTGGTTGCTTCGATCGCAGTCAACCGCCTTTGTCGCGGGGTTGATACTGTTGGCAATTTTTCCATCGGATTGGATCACTCATCGTTACAACTCTGCCCGCGTTCTGGCTGGGTACAACCATCCCGCAGTCATGGTTGCCGTCAAGGACATGGACGAACTCGGGTACCTCGCGATCTTGCCTTTGGTCGATGCGGAGGATCCGATCATACGAGAAGGCGTGCGAGCGATGCTGGCCGAGCGACAACTGCAAATCGAACGTGAGTTTGAATCCGTCGAATGGCATTGGACGATGTTTCAATGGTCGACAGACATGCTTTACGAGAGACTGGTTGAACTGGAACCAAAGCTTGCGCATCACTTGCGCGTAGGGCCGGATCGCGAAAGTGCCATCCGCGAATTCAAAAGTTATTCGATGCGTTGGTATTGACCGTCAGGTTCGGCGGTCTGTTCGTCAAGGGAAAGCGTCAGGCGTTCGCCGAGGCCCCTCAATTGGTAAAGTGATTGCCCACCTAAAACGCGGTGATTTGCATAGTTAATTCAACCGGATAAGGGAACGCCCTCGCGTTTTTGGTCTGGAACTTGTGGTGAGTCGGTCAAGCGTCAAGCTAGGGTTGTTGGTCTTTCTTGCCCGTCTGCCCCGACCCGTAGCAAGTGATTTATGGCGTCCTCGTTTGACCAATGGACCACGTTTCTGCTTCCTGCGCGATATGCGCAAGGAGATGCGGAACAGGTACGCATCGGCCGAGTGACCTTGTTTTTGTCACTGCTGGTGTTTCTGGCCGGGTGGGTTTATTCGGCGGTCTACCTGAGTTTGGGAATGACGTTTGCCGCGACGGGGCCGGCCCAGGCAATCTTATTTGTCCCTGTCGCAGTCTGGATCTTTCGTCGCTCACAGTCCGTCGTATTGGCGGGAAACGTGTTGGCCTGTACCTGCACCGTCGGTGTGGGAATTGTGGTGGTCGGAACCGGCGGCGTGACGTCCCCAGCATTGCCATGGTTTTTCTTTGGCCCGTTGTTGGCAATGGTGATTGCCGGACGTGTTTCGGGCGTGAGTTGGTACTTGGTTGTATTGGCAACCATCATTGCGTTTCTGGTTGCGGGCGATGCGATCGTGCTCGCTTCCTTCCAGGTTCCTACCGCACTTGCTGAAATCCATTGTGCCGTCGTGGCAATTGGCCTGATCACGGTGATCACTTCCACGGTCTGGTCATTTGGGCTGACCCAAGAGATCGCGACGAAGAAGTTGCAGATGGCAACTGATGTGATTGAAGCGGCATGCCATCAAGCTGAATCTGAACACGCCAACGCCTTGTTGGTTCTCGACAATGTGACCGACGGACTTGCGATCGTGAACTTGGACGGAACCCTGGTTGGTCACCCTTCGGCTCGTTTTCAAGAATGGTTCGGATGCCCGCCGCCCGCCGCAACCCTATGGCAGTGGTTTCGATGTTGGCATGAGAGTTTTTCCGAAGACTTGGAGCTCAATTGGGAGCAGCTAAGCAGTGATTGGATGCCTCTCGAACTAGCAATCGACCAGCTTCCCAACGAGTTCGATGTCGAGGGGCGACATTTCAGTTTGATGTTTCGTCCAGTGATGGAAGGCGAGCAGTTGCAGCATCTGTTGGTGATCTGCACCGATACGACGGCAGAGCGTGAGGCCAAGCACGCCAATGAGATCCAGCAGGAACAGCTCGCGATCTTCACCCGCTTCGTTCGTGATCCCAAAAGCTTGCGTGATTTCTTATCCGAAGCAGACCGACTGGTCGCCAAGCTGACGGATTCCCACGAGGATCAGAAACGGCCTGCGCAACTTGCCGAGCAGCGTCGTTGGGTTCACACGCTGAAAGGAAACTGTGCGATTTTTGGGCTCAATACATTTGCCCACTGGCTGCATCGTCTTGAGGACGAACTGATCGACGAGTTGCAGGGATTGACGGCGATACAGCGTGACGCCATCTCCACACAGTGGACAGCGATCCGGGCACGACTGGCATCGATCGTTGATATCGAGGACAGCGACCAGATGACGATCGAGAAAGACGTTTTCGAAGCTACCGTAATGGCCGTCGAATCTGGCTATGGCGGTCCGGTCTTGGCGACGTCGATGAAGCGTTGGGGCTGGGATCGTGTCGACCGACGTGTCGAGTTGCTTGCCGAACGGGCAACCAATTTTGCACAGCGTTTGGGGAAATCCGGGCTCCGCGTGGACGTTGATGTTCAGGACGTACGTCGACCGCCTTGCCCAGATTGGAATGCCTTTTGGGGCGCCGTCATCCATGTCGTGCGAAATGCGATCGACCATGGAATCGAGGCTCCGCATCATCGTGTCGAACGCGGCAAAGAGGCTTCAGGCCGGCTTTCGCTAAGAGCGTGGGAAAGCGAAGACACGTTTCACTTCGAGATCAGCGATGACGGTGCCGGAATCGATTGGGATAAAGTGAGTCAGAAGTGTCGTGCCTTGGGACTGACCTGCGACTCACCCGGGGCGCTACACCTTGCAATTTTTGCCGATGGGATGTCGACCAAAGATGAAGTCAGCGAAACGTCTGGACGAGGCGTGGGGATGGCAGCGGTGCGTGAAGCCTGTGAAATCCTTGGCGGTACCATCGAAATCGAATCGAAGTCCGGAATGGGAACGACGTTTCAGTTTCAGTTTCCAATGTTTAAATCCGGCGCAAGCTTGTTGTCATTTCAGATTTAATCGGCCCTCTCAGTTCGCAGTTGCTGGCTGTCCAGATGTTGTTTCGCTTTGCAGTGGTGGCCCGATAAACCAAGCGGCAATCGCCAATGGCAACATCGCGATCGCAAAGCAATAGATCGCCGGGTCGTAGGCACCGACTTGGTCCATGAACGTTCCCATCACCAATGGACCGCAACCGCTGCCGGCAACCGTGCCACACCAAATCGCACCTCGAATACTTCCCAGGTGCCGTCGGCCGTAAAAGCGAACCATGATGACACCCGTCACGGAAACGAGCATTCCTTGGCCGGCCCCGAAGAGTACTGCAAAGCCGCGTGCCCCTAACAGTGTTGGGTCGCACGCTAACCAAATCAGCCCTGCCGCGACCAAGCTTGTTCCGATTCCGAATAGGCGGTTCAGCTTTAAAAAATCCGACAAGACGCCGCCAAACAATTGTGCCGCGAGCATCGACATTCCCAAAACCTTGAAGAGAGCTTTCGCGTCTTGGGCTTCCATTCCACGCTCGGTGCAAAGCGGGAATAGGTAGAACAACACCCCAGTGCCTGCCATCGCCCAGACGATATTGGAAAACCCGATCACATAATAAGACGGCGATCGCATCGCTTCAGAAAGTGCTAGGCCCGGAAGTTCTACGTCAGCCAATGCAGCCTTGGTTGGGTCGTCCGATGGCACAACGCCGTCAACTGATTGGCCCAGGTCTTCTGGTCGGTTTCGATAGAGCAACAAGACCAGCGGAAACAGGCAGCTCACCAGCAGGAACGCGATCCAACGGTAGGTCGATCGCCACCCAATCGTTTCAATCGCCGTTGATAGCCAATCAGGGGCCCAGGCAAATACGATGGCTGATCCGATGGAAAGCAACGCGGACACTCGGCCGATCCGATGTCGAAACCACATCGCGGTCGTGTTGTTCGAGAGCAGCGACATCGATCCCTGGCCTAAGAATCGAAGCAAAAAGAAAGCAGCAAATACGCCCAAAAAACTGGTTACGCTCGACGCAAACAGGCACGCGCCGGCCAATCCGAGGATCACGAGGCAGGCGATCCTTTTCAGTCCGATTCGATCGGACGCGGGACCTACGGATGCCAAGGGGATTGCCGCGAAGAGTGTCCCTAGCATGTATGCCAAACCGAGCCGACTTTGCGTCAGATTCAGCGAAGCCAGCAGAGCCGGCGTGAACGCGCTGACGGCAAATGTCTGCCCTGGGCTGGAGCCGACCTGCAACAGCATCGCGAGCGGCAGCATCCAATAGCCATAGAAGACAGGACTGCGTTTGGCGATTTGATCGGACAGGAAGTTCATCGATAAAGATGCCGTTTGGCGGAAGGGGAAACGGCATGATTCTGATTCACGATTGCCAAACAGGCTAGCTCGGGTCAAATGGCCTTCAATTGGGCATCCCATTTGCATCCGCTGCCCCTCGATTGTGGACGTCTGTGCGACCTTGGAAGGCAGCCACAATCCGCCGTGTGCAGCACCAACCGCTTGACTTGACCAGAGATACGACTTCGAGACATCGAATGACTTTTGCATCTGAGAACGACGGAAATCGCTTAGTTTTGTCGTACCTGGGGATTCGCCGGGCGATCGGAATGAGCGGCCTGTTGCTGCCGGTGGTTCTTGGTCCCCTGGGTTGGCTGGTTTTGGGGATCGAAATACAAGACAACATCAGCAGTTACTACCACACGCCACTTCGAAACGTTTTTGTTGGGACGCTCTGTGCGATGGCGGTGTTTTTGTTTTGCTACCGTGGCTATGGCTGGATCGAGAATTGGACAGCGAACGTCGGTTGTGCGGCGGCACTGGGGGTGGCGTTGTGCCCGCTCGACTATGGCAGCGATCCACTCTACCAACGGTCCATCGTCGGCTACATTCATTCGTTCAGCGGCGGAACATTCTTTCTGACGCTGGCCGTGTACTCGCTTTATCACTTTCCGAGCCGAGATCATTCGCGTCCGGAAATGGCAAGCCATATCGCCGAACGAAACTTTATTTACTACACCAGCGGTGTGGTGATCCTGTTGAGCATGGTCGCGATGGGAACCTATCTGTTACTAATTCCAGCGGACTGGAAACGATCGTTAAATGAGTTCAACTATCTGTTCTGGATGGAATGGATCGCGCTCTGGGCCTTCGCCGCAGCATGGCTTGCCAAGAGCCACATGATCGTGACAGAAATCGGCATTGACCTTTTAGCCTACTCACGTCGGTTCGTAGAACGCTAACCGGCATGCGTATCGATCCAACGCTGGCGATGTCTGACCGTCAATCAATAAACGACTCAATCGATCTCAGTTTCGCTTTACAGGCACAGACTTGCCGGGGAATCGTCCCGCTCACGGCTTTAGCAAGGTCGTGGATGCTTGACGCAATAAACGATCCCAGATTGTTTGATTGGATCGACCAGTACGGGTCTCCATTGAATCTGATTTGCGTCGATCCGATGTCGACTAATCTCGATGAGCTCCAAGGTGTCGCTGCATCCTTCAACCTTGATCTTGGGGTCTTCTTCGCTCGCAAGGCAAATAAATGTTTGGCCTTTGTCGAAAGAGCGATCGAACACAAAATCGGTATCGATACCGCAGGCGAGATGGAACTGCGACAGGCACTCGACTATGGCGTCTCTGCGGAAAAGCTGATTTGTACTGCCGCGGTGAAGTCTGACTCGCTGTTTACCCTTTGCCTTCGCAGTGGCGTTACGATCGCAGTCGACAACGATGACGAATTGACTGCGATCACTTCACAGGCAATCTCTCTGGGGATCGCTGCGAAGGTTGCAATCCGTCTCGGACGATTTCAACATCAATCAAAACCGTTGCCCACTCGGTTCGGATTCGATGCCAGTGATTTTACTTTGCTGGATCGCATCGACCGTCGTATGGTTGACTTGGTCGGATTTCATTTTCACCTCGACGGCAGCGATCTTCATGAGCGGGTCAGCGCAATTGAGCAAACGTTGGTTTGGGTTGATGAGGCCTGCCGATTGGGATTTCGCCCGCAGATGATCGATATCGGTGGCGGGTTTCCAGTTTCGTACCTTCAAAATGAATCGCAATGGAATTGTTTTTGGGACGAACTGGGACGGGCACTTCTGCACCAGCGTGAACCGATCACTTACCGAAATCATGGACTTGGATTACTTGGTGTGAATGGTCAAGTCTACGGAACTCGAAACACCTATCCCTACTTTCAACCGACACAGCGAGTTGATTGGTTTCGCCGTCTACTAGCAACAAGGTTGGAGGGCGAAGTCTTGGCAGACGCGATCAGCGGTCGCAAGCTCGAACTACGCTGCGAACCGGGGCGCGGGTTACTGGACGGATGCGGGCTAACGATTGCACGCGTCGAATTCTGCAAGCCAAGCGGACGCGACGAACATCTGGTCGGCTTGTCGATGAATTCGACGCAGTGCCGGACAACAAGTGATGACTTTCTGGTTGATCCGATCGTCATTCGTCACCCACTGTCTCAATCATGTGAGCCGGTCTCCGGGTATTTCGTCGGAGCCTATTGCACCGAATCCGAACTGATCAGTTTGCGAAAGTTTGACTTCCCCGAAGGTATTGGTCGTGGTGATTTGGTCGTATTTCCAAATACGGCTGGCTACCTGATGCATTTTGTTGAGAGTCGATCCCACCAGTTCCCATTAGCGAAGAATCTGATTTGGGGTGATTCCGTGGAACTGGACTCGATTGAAACACAAGGGATGACGGAGCGAGTAAAGTGACGTTGCTTCGCAGAATCTGTGTGGCAATTTCGTTTTAATCTTTAGTTCGATTGCGCGACGCTGACAAGGAAACCTGCGATGATGCGCCCGCTGATACTGGGATGTCTAGCTTGGATGGTGTTGACTTCCGTTGCTCATGGGCAGCTTGATTTAGTCATTCGCCACGGACGAATCGTCGATGGGACCGGTGCCCCTTGGTATGTTGCCGACATCGGCATTTCCGATGGAAAAATCGTCAAGCTCGGGTCCTTGCAAAACACAAAGGCAACCAAGACGATCGATGCCAAAGGTCTGGTCGTCGCACCAGGATTCATCGATATGATGGGCCAGACGGCGTCCCCGATGCTTGCAGACCCCAAGTCGGCAATCAACCTTTTGACGCAGGGGATTACAACGATCAATGCCGGCGAAGGGGCCTCGGCCGCACCGCTTGGTCAGGACGAGGAGCGTCATTACGGATACACGACCATGGCCGAGTACTTCGCGATGGTCGACAGTCATGGTTTGCCGGTCAATTTGGTCCAGACGGTGGGGCACACGCAAATCCGTCAAATCGTCATCGGCGATACTGATCGACGTCCCAGTGACGACGAACTTCAAGAAATGAAATCGCTGGTTGCCGAAGCCATGCAAGCTGGGGCGATTGGCGTGTCAACGGCGTTGATCTATCCGCCAGCGGTTTACGCGCCGACGAAAGAGATCGCCGAACTGTCTGCCGAAGCCGGGAAATACGGCGGTCGGTACTACACTCACATGCGAAATGAGGGCGATCGACTACTCGAAGCGATTGACGAAGCACTTGACGTAGGACGTACCGCGGAGGTGCCGGTGCATATTTTTCACCTCAAAGCAGCCGGTGAGCACAACTGGGGCAAAATGGAATTGGCGCTCGCCAAAATCAAGTCGGCACGGCGAGACGGCCAACAAGTCACCGCAGATATCTATCCTTATATCAACAACGGTTTGGGGATTGCAGCGCTCATTCACCCCAAGCATTTCGAAGATGGACATGCCCGATTGATTGCGCAATTGGACGACCCCGAATTACGTAGGAAGATCCGCGAAGAAATGGAATCTGAAGCCGGTTGGGAGAACTGGTTTCGACATGCCGGACAGGATTGGGAGCGGATTGTCGTCGGGCGAAGCAATCACCCTCGCTATCAAGCGTCCGACGGAAAGTCTCTTTCAGTGATGGCGCGCGCCGCAGGAGAAGACCCCTGGGACACGTTTTTCGAATTGGTAAAGACCGGCGCGTTCGCATTGCCACAAACAATGTCAGATGCCAACAAGATCAAAGCCATACGCGAAGAGTTTGTTTCTTTTTGTACCGACGTTGGGCCTGCGGGGGGCAGTCGGTCGACGTCACACCCACGGGCGTTCGGCTCCTTTCCACGTTTGCTTTCACGCTACGTCCGAGATCTCGGCGTGATCAGCCTTGAACGTGCGGTGGCACAGGCGAGCGCCGTCGCGGCAAACGACGTGATGGCGTATGACCGAGGTCGTATCGCGATCGGATTGGCGGCCGACATCATCATTTTTGATGAAAACAAGATTGCGGATCATGCGACCTTTGAATCACCGGACGCGCTAAGTGAAGGAATGCGATACGTTGTCGTCAACGGCGAATTGGTGCTTGATAACGGAAAGCAAACCGATGCCCGTCCGGGGCGTGTCTTGCGAGGGCCGGGATACCAATCGGATTCTGCCCCATCCCGAACACAATCGTCACCGGCTACAGCCCAGACGGCAGTGATCGACAAGAAAGTTACCCAGTTCATGCGCGATCACAGTGTGCCAGGCGCGGCGATCGCCATTGCAGATCATGGCAAGGTCGTGTTCACCGGTTCGTACGGATACGCTGACATCGCAAAGAAGTCACTCATTACCGACGAAAGTTTGTTTCGCATTGCCAGCCTGTCAAAACCGATTACTGCGGTCGCGGTCCTGCAATTGATCGAGCAAGGTAAACTCGATCTGGAAACTCCCGTTTTGGAAATTCTTGACCTGGAAGAAGAAATTCAGGCTGCCGGTGACCAGTTCGACCCTCGATTTCGTGAAGTCACCGTTCGTCATCTGCTGGAGCACCGAGGTGGCTGGGATCGCGACGAATCCTTCGATGCAATGTTCCGTTCGGTTGAGTTCGCCCAAAAGTTTGACCTGCCTCCACCCGCTGGCCCACAAACGGTCATCCGTGCCATGCTTCGCCAACCGCTCGACTTTGATCCGGGGCTTCGCTACGCATACTCCAATTTTGGCTATTGCTTGCTCGGCAGAGTGATCGAAACGGTCAGCGGTCATGGCTATGAGGATTTCGTTCGCCAGTCGGTGCTCGCACCCATCGGGATTACGTCGATGCGTCTCGGCAAATCACGATTGCGAGACCGTTCTGAAAACGAAGTGCGGTACTATGACGTGGGTGAAGCACGGTCGGTTTTTGCGGAGGACCTCAATGAAACTGTCCCGTGGCCGTATGGCGGATGGTATCTGGAAGCGATGGATGCACACGGGGCCTGGATCGCATCCGCGACTGACTTAGCGAAGTTCGCTGCGGCAATGAGCGATCCGAATCAGAGCCCGCTCTTAAGTCCGGAAAGTTGTGCATTGATGGATGCGCGACCGCCGGGGCTCGCCGGATTCGATGCAGAGGGCAATCCCAAAGCACGGTATTATTCGTTGGGTTGGTCCAATGTTGTTGTGTCTGCTGACACAGATCCGGCATTGATCAACCACTGGCACACCGGGTCGCTAAGCGGTACGGCGACCATCCTCATCCGGCGTCACGATGGGAAATCGATGGTGGCGTTATTCAACACACGATCAAGTCCCCAAGCGGGTCACCTTGGTTCCGCAATCGATCCGATGCTGCATGAGTTGGCGGACCTGGTGGAAACAAACTAGATCTCACCAGGTCGCGTGTAGGCGATGACTCTACTGCAGTAGCGGAATCGTTCGTTTTTGCTGGGCAGCGAGCAACGCCGTGTCGACAATTTGCTGTCCGATTCGGCTGATCTTGACCGACAATGGTCCTTCGATCTTGCGGTCATTTTCAATGACGTCGGCCATGTATCGAATCGGATCTTGTTGTGTCTCTGGCAGTGGTTCTGCCGAGACCCATTTTCCGGCGGGGCAATCAGAAGTCTGTATCCAAAGTCGATCTTCGTAGTCGTAGCTGGAAATCGTTCCACGGGTCCCGACTAGGACAAAGCCACACTTGGGTTGTGGTTGGTGTGTCCAGGGGTCCGTGAATGTGCCCCAACGGGTTTCGAATTTCGACAGTCCAGATTCGTAGCGGGCAACCACCACACTGTGTTCGTCAACTTCCAAGCCCGTGGGTTCGTCGACCATCGCGGTCACTTCGATTGGGCTTTTCCCATCCATGTACCAGGTTCCAAGAGTGGTCCCGTAGCCCAGGTAATCGAGCAACGATCCGCCCCCGTGACTTTTCTTGTAGAACCAGCTATTGGGTTTTTCATGCTGCACCTCTTCGGCGGTACGTTCGACTTTATCAGCCACATGCCAAAGCGGACCGCGGTTTCCGCCGTAGTGATGAACTTCGATGCAGGTGCCGATCACCTGATCATCGATCAGTCGCTTGGCCATCCGGTGCGATGCACCCAGTTTAGCGGCCAGTTGATTGCTAGTCTCACGCCACTTGCGTTACAAGCGGCGATCATTCGATCTGCTTCGGCAAGCGAACCTGCGAAGGGTTTTTCCACCAGGATATCAGCGCCCAGTGGTGCCACACGCTCGACCCATTCGCCGTGTTTTGACGCGGCCGGGCAAAGGATAACCAAGTCAACTTCGGTAGTCGCGAAGAGGTCTTCTGGTTTGGAAAACACACCACTTTCGGGGATCCGGAATGCAACTTTTGCATCCGTCATCCGCGAAGGTTGTTCATCACAAATCCCGACGATTTCTGCGCCGGGATAGTCGTCGACCATTCGCAAAAGATCACCCATGTGAAAGTGATCGAAATTGATTCCGGCAATCTTTAGCACAGTAGCCTGTCCTTTCGCGGCGGTAGCATTTTGGCGTGAGGTGAAAATCGAAACCGATTGTTTCGAAACATCCCGGCCGACCCGGGGCTCACGAGAGCGGACGAAAGTTTAACAGGTTTTGACTGCTAGGTCGGTTGCACGTTTGACGAGACAATCGCTCGTAATAGATCCATCGACGAAATGATTCCCAGTAACTGTCGGTCGGAATCAACGACGGGCAGGTGGTGAATGCCATTGCTGAGCATCAGCTCTGCCGCATGGGAAACCGTCGACTCTTCGTCGATTAGAACCGGATCATCAGTCATAAATTCATTGACTTGATCGCTACCAAACCGCTCACGCATGACATCGATCACCCACAAGCGGTCCATGACGCCATCACTGGCTTCATCGAGAAGGTGATCCGATTCACTGGCAATGGGCATTAAGTCTGGAAGGGCCAGCATCCCGATACAAACGCCATTGTCTGCGAGTACAGGAAGACATGACAGCTTGTCGGCCATCATGATGTCGAGGGCCGAATGGACGGTGGCGTCATAGTCGATGGCGACAACGCTGCGTGCCATCAAGTCTTTGACTTTCAACTCGGCATTCATTTTCAAGCTCCTTTGAAGTGAAAACACGCTCGGTAAGATGCCAATCAATTCGTCATTGAAAGTAGCGTTCCAAAAGAGCTGAACGCTAGACGAGTTGATCGCTTCGTTCCATGAAACGCAGTCTACACCTACCGAAAAGGATCGCGATTCACTGCGACCGGTTGTCACTTGAAATTTTTCGCTTGATTCAATCGTTTGCCAGCGATCGAAAGTGCTCTGTAAAAGGCGCGACATGACGAATCAGTCCGCGCGACGATATGGCACGCGCCGGTTAGACTCTCGCCCGTGATTCGAGGCCTTCATGGATTGCCAACGCAAGTTCAAGTGGCAAGCATGGCTTGGTCAAAAATCGAAAGACACCGCCATTGTTGACTGCCTCTTGTGCGACCCACATGTCTGTCGCCCCGGTCAGCATGATTCGAACCGTGTCGGGGAAGTGCGTCGAAATCCAAGCGATCAATTCGGTCCCAAGTCGTCCACCCATGTTTTGGTCAACGACGACCAAATCGAACGGTTGGCGTTGGAACATCTGGATCGCAGTTTCAGTCGAGTTTGCGGTGAAAAGTTCATAGGGCTGATCCCGCAAATTGCGTCGTAAGCCGCTCAACAAATAGCTGTCGTCGTCCACAAGTAAGACAGATGCCATCGCACTATACCCCTTCAAACATCAAGTGAGAGACTTCGACCGAAGATTGTTCCGTGTCGGAATCGGTCGCATCATTTGTTTGCACTTCGATCGGCTCACGCACCCCGTTGGGTGAATCAGCGAGAATGGTCAGTTTTTGAATCATCGCTTGGTGAACTTCCATGCCGGCGGCCAAGAGTAATCGTCCCGCGTTGTCTTGAATGCCGGAATGGAGCACCATGCCGTCCTTGAGTTGAGAGATACGAACCGGCTTTCTTCCTCGTGTTTCCGTGATCACGGTCCCGAGATGCTGCACAACATAGGGATCGTACTTCGATTTATCCTTCATTATCTCAAGAACGTCACGCGATGACCGAAAACGAATCAATCGTTGGTAGGCTCCGATCGCGTGCAGGATTCGTGACGCCATCGGCGTTGGATCGGTCGGCGGTTCGTTCTGCTGGCGAATGATTTCGGCAACCTGCTCGAGCCGCGGGACGACGGTGACTAAATCGCTTCCCAGTTTTGGTGTCCCAGCGATCAACGATTGGTACTTTTCCGGGATCGATTCGCCTTCCAGATAAAACTTGATCGCCTCGTGCGGGAGTGCGACGAATCCGACATGCATCAGCATTGCCGCGATCTCCACTTGCCAAACCGGTCCGACACCAAGACGTGGGGCAATCGCTTTTGCCCAGTCGCGCGCTTGGTGTGTCAAGCCGAACAGTTCCGGCATTGACATCGATAACACCTGTGTCAGCATTCGAACGCTGCCGGCCAACGTTTTGTTGAGGAGTTCCGCTTCGGCGGTGATCAATCGGTAGTGTTCCAAGCCCGCGTCAAGTGTGTTCGCCAGACGTTCAGGTGGACACGGCTTGTTCAGAAATCGAAAGATGCGTCCTTCGTTGACGGCGATTGCTGCGGTGTTTTGGTCCGCGTTGCCGGTCAACATCACTCGAACAGTATTCGGATACAGGTCTTTCGTTTTGGAAAGCAGTTCTGCGCCTGTCATCTCTGGCATTTGCATGTCAGAAACGATAACCGCAAACGGGCCGTCCTCTTTTAATCGCAAGAGCGCGGCTTGCCCTCCGACCGCCAATTCCACTTGGTAGTCTTTGCGAAGTTGTCGTTTGAACCCTTGCAAGACATTGGGTTCGTCGTCGACAAGTAACACTCTTTCACTCACTGAACTACTTCTCCCGTGGATAGAGTCGCGAAGTTGTCAAGCTTCCCGGTCAACCCGAGTGACTCGATATATTCGTGATCAAAATCGGGATCGCTAATGTCGCGTGGGTAGCTCAAGTGGTCAGCGATATAGACGGCCGTCAGAGGCGAAAACGCCGGGTTCATTGACTTCGATGGGCGGTGATGGAACGCGACCGCTTCGACGATTGGGTTGGGTAATCCCCACAAGCCGAGCAGGTGCGCGCCGACTTCGGCATGAGACGCATTGAACGTTTGCTGTTCGACAACGTGTAGCGGAAGTCCAGCGCGATCCGCCGTCGCGACGACTTCCATGTATTCGCTCGGCAAGTTGTGTGCGAGCACCAGTTTGCCTACGTCGTGAACCATGCCCGCGATAAACGCGTCGTCCACCAAGTGAGCGTCGGAGGATTCTGTCTCTGCGATCCGCTTGGCGAGCATTGCGACTGTCAACGAGTGATCGATCAAGTGTTGAAGCTTGAAGCCTCGCATATCAAGGTTTTCAAACTGCGAGAATGCCTTTGCCGTCAGCACCAAGGGGCGGATCACATTAAGTCCAAGCAGCGAGACGGCGTGTTCGGGACAAGAGACTCGTTGTGGCAAACCAAAGAACGACGAGTTCACCAGTTGTAGGACTTTGGCAGTCATCGCGACATCGCTACCGATCTTCTTTCCAATGCGTTCGATCGATGTTTCGTCCGATTCAAGGTCCTTGACCAATTCCAGGTAGATCTTTGGAAGGCTGGGCAGCGTGGTGAGTTGAGAGATCAATCCCTTGAGCTTTTCGTCACGCAATTGACTGTGCAGTCCACATGCCCGTTCGATCGTATTGACCAATACTTGAGGATCACAAGGTTTGGACATGAATTGATGTGCGGGGCCGACAGCACGCAGGATCTTTTCGTGCTCGCTCTGTCCGCTCAACACAAGCCGAACGGTATTGGGGTACAACTCGGAAACCCGACGTAGTAATTCTGCTCCGTCGATCCCGGGCATTCGCATGTCGGTAACGATCACATTGCAGGGATTGTCGACCAGCCACTGCAACGCCGCTTCTCCGCCACTGACAAAGTGCATGTCCCATACGGATCGCTGATGACGCAGCATCCGTCGGAGGCCGGAAAGTACATTCGGTTCGTCATCGACGAACAAGACTTGCATTTTGCTCACGATGTCATTTCCTCATTCATAATACGTCTGGCAATCATTTGATCGGCCATGATGTGATTTGTTTGGTTCAGTCGTTTGTGATGCCGCTTGCCGTTTCATGGATCGATACGCTAACTCTGTAGAGAACGCTACGAGATTTTTCGTGATGGGCGTGCCCTATTCCGACGAAACCAGTTGCCGGGAACGGTCTGCGGAATCCGACGAGGTCTGGTCCAACGGAATACGGATCGTGAAGGTCGTCCCTTTTCCAATTTGGCTATCAACATCGATCGTGCCGCCATGTCGGTCAACGATCACCGAATGCGCGATCGCGAGCCCTTGTCCGGTTCCTTTACCAACGGGTTTGGTGGTGAAAAACGGTGCGAAGATCCTTTCTAAGTTCTCGCGAGCGATCCCGATCCCGCTGTCTTTGATCGTGATTTCCGCGCACGGAGGACTGTGCCGAGTGGAGATTGTGATTTTGCCTTTTTGATCGGACGATTCTCCCACTTTGTCACTTACCGCATGTGCCGCATTGATGATCAAGTTGAGCAAGACCTGATTCAGTTCGCCTGGCAGACAGGGGACGGCGGGCAGTTTGGGGTCAAAGATCGTTTCGATATCCGCGACGTATTTCCATTCGTTTCTGGCAACCATGATCGTGTTCTCGATCGACTGTGTCAGGTCGACCTGAGTCATTTCGCTGACACCGGGGTGAGCAAATTCCTTCATTGCTCGAACGATGCTTGCGACCCGGTCGACGCCTTCGAGTGTCTGTCCGATCGCGGAAGGGATTTCCTCCAACAAGTATTCGACGTCGGCTTCTTCCATCGCGTCACGGAGTTGATCGATCGTCGATTGGATTTCAGTTGTGTCATCGATTCCGATCAACGACTGACATGCCTTCAGGACTTCCACCAAGTCTTCGAAAGCTGATTCGACGAAGCGGGTGTTGTCGCCCACATATTGAATCGGTGTGTTGATTTCGTGAGCGATTCCCGAAGCGAGTTCCCCAATCGCTTCAAGCTTTTGGGCTTGTGACAATCGTTGTTGGGTTAGCTCCAACTGCTCGGCACGAGCCATCTTGGCGACTAGTTCACTGTCGGTGCAGTTGATCGAAAGGTAGTCATCAAGTCCGGCAGCATAAGCGGTGCCCGCAGAATCAACGTCGCTGCCGAAAATGCCAACCAGGGTTCCGCATTTGGATTTCGATTGCTTGATCCAGTCTTCCGGATTTCGGGTATTCAGCGGCCATGCGAGAAAGCCCATCGTGAAGCGTGCTGTGATCGAAAGCGATGGCAGGTTCGCCATCGCGATCACCTTCGCGTTTGCTGCTTCTAAACGTTCTCTCCACTTGCGGCGTCTGAAATCATTTGGATCAACTAATAGTACTTTCATGCTGCCGCCTTAGTTGTGCTTCGCAAATCGATGTGGGGAGGGTGACGAGGAATGTTGTGCCGCCGCCACTGCGTGACTGCGCGGAAACGGTTCCCGCGTGCTTATTGACGATCACGTCATAAACGAAGGCCAATCCTTGGCCGATCCCTTTTCCCACTTCCTTCGTTGTGAAAAACGGGTCAAAGATTCGATCGCGAATATTTGCCGGGATGCCACAACCGTTGTCGTGGAACCGAATCTCGATGTCGTCCTCAGTTAAATTGGTTTCGACTTCCAGTAAACCCTGTCCAGTGCTCCGGTGGATCTCCATCGCATCGGCCGCATTGGTAAGGATGTTAAGGATGGCTTGATTGAACTGTCCGCCGATGCCAATGACGCATGACATCGAGTCGTCCAGGTTCATTTTTACAGTCGCGATATCGCGAAACTGGTTGGCGCAAATGGCCAACGCCGTTCGGATTGATCGATTGACGTCGATCGACGCTCGCGTCGTTGTTGAGGGGGCCGAAAACTCTTTCATCGCGCGAACAATCGTCGCGACACGATCGATCCCTTCCAATGATTGCGAAATCGCCATGGGGAACTCCTGTCGCAAAAAATCGAGATCAAACAGCTCAATCTTTTGTTTGATCTCTGCGATGATCGGATCGAGGGCCTGCTGTGATTCGGCGGCGTTCTGAAGGTTGCTGTACAGGTTGAGGAGGGTTTCGATGTCTTGGAACGCCCCTTGCAAAAACTCAATGTTGTTTCCGATGAACTGTATCGGCGTATTGATTTCGTGTGCGACTCCCGCGGAAAGCTGGCCGACGGCTTCCATGTTGCGCACTTGGCTCAGCCTTGCCTCCATTTGCTTTTTCTTGGTCAGGTCACGGACGACAGCAATAAACATCGGGGATTCGACTACCATCGCCCGGCTGAGCGCGACTTCGCATAAGAACACGATGTCACGCCGCACCCCGTACAATTCCAGTGATTCGAGCTGATAGATGATTTCCGAATCGGGGTCCATCAATGCCCCGTCGACGTCCTCTCCGAACATTCGACGCGTCTGATCTTCGTTGAGTTGAAATAGCGTTCGAATGTCTTTGCCGATCGCATTGTCGATTCCAAAGATTCGACGTGCGGATCGGTTGAACGACCGAATAATTCCTCCATCGCTATAGGTGATGATTCCTTCCGCAGCCGTTTCGACGATCGCGCGGGTATGGTCGCTAACGCCCGCAATTGTTGGTTGGCTTCGTAAAGGTTTCGCGATTTTTGCTCCAAAAGAGACTCAGCCTCTTTTCGAGCATTCGTTTCGCGAACCAGTTTCCGTTGAAGCAAATCTAGTTCGGACACGTCTGAGATGCTCTTGGGTCGGTTACAGTGAATGGTGTCACAACAAATTGTGCTTCCGTACCGTTACTTTCTCCAATGTCTGTCCGACTGAGGCTCGCCCGATCTCCGAAGTGATCGAGTGATGCGGCGATCAAGCCTTCCGCCAGATCAGCAAAAGGGCGATTCGATTGATACGTTACCTCCAAAGAATCGCCGGTTTGGTTAAAGCGAAACCTTGGCAGTTCGGCATCCGGATACAGCTTTCTGACTTCAACATGGATGAAGCTCTCGATCGAAGGTAGGAAAGTTAACGCCGAATCGATGCCGGCGAAAAACTGTGGATAGAGTTCGACAAACCGGCTAAAGAGGTATCGTCCGAAGTGACGCACGAGTACAGGAACCGGGGTTTCTGTGTGTTTTGACAATGCGACGATCAGGCCAATCAATTCCATGTGGTCGTACGTTCCGACCGCGGTGTATGCACCATTGCTGCGAGATTGCACGCTGCAAATGATGTGGTCGGCGGCTTCCAGCCCGAACTCCGCCTCGACCATCTCAATCAATTCGGTAAAGACAATCCCCTTCATTCTGCGATCCGTAATGTGTGTCTGATCGAGTCCCCTGCGACGAGATAACGACGTCCTGATTAAGTCACACTCGCTTCGGTGTGGCGTCGCCAACGGCCGCGACGAAAGCTTTCTAAAATATGTGCGACGCGTTGGGAGTCGCCTTGCAACAACGTGAAGCCTCCGGCAGGCTCGTCCTGCGAAAAGAAATCAACAAAGCCCGGTAGTGACGCGACGCGTTCCTTGTCATGGATGAATCCCATGTTCCAGTCACCGAAGTTGCGTTCATTGACGATCGATTCAGCGATTACAAGAACGTTGGAATGTCGTGGATCACAGGCGATCTTTTCATAGAGTGCGCGGACCGCCTGGCAATCACCTTCCAAGACTTGAAAGAACGTGTTGTCGACGAACAGTAAGACGCCGGTGATCTGAAACGCGTGATTGGTTTGTCTTGCACCAATCAGCAGTTGTTCAAGCTCCGTGTCAGCGAACGTTTTCGTTGCGGCACTGACATAGACGAGCTGGAATAACTCCGAATCCCGATCATCTGGCATCGATCACTCTCCTCGGAAATGTGAGGGCAACACACAAGTCGCCTGTCCAAGAAGTAACGTGGGGTGGATCCGGTTCCCACGCTAAAAATTTCACATCGAAAGCATGGCGGATGAGTAAGAGACGACGCCAAACGTCCCGTTCTTATCATCGACGGCGGTTGCAGAGATCAAAGAATTTGCACCGAATCGATCAGTCGGTTTTCCCCGCCGTCGTCACCTCTGTGGTGACCGGACTTGACATTGAAAGAAGGCACATCGTCGCCCCTGCCGATCTTACGGTGGGGCTCGATGCGCATTGACGCAGCTGGCGTGAATCTACAGGGACTCTAGCTTCCCAGGGCAAGCTTGCAGACTGCCCACGTTCATACACTCGCTGCGGTCAAATTCAGACGCCTTGGCAGAGACGTGGGGCGCGGATTCTCTCGGTAGCGCTTTAAAAAAGTGTTGAGGGCAAGGCCTTAAGCGGCTTTGCTTCGTTGTTTGCTGCTGCCGGTTAGCCACTTACGAATCGCTTGATGATCTTGCAGCCATTCGTCCGAGATCCGACGCTCGACATAGGTTTGCAACATCAGGTCGGTGGTGTCGGTCAGCAGACGGATCGCATCGATGCGGTCATCGTCATCGAATTCCTCGTCGTCTTCCAAGTGAATCTTCGCACCGCTGATGCCAAACGATTCCGCCTGCAGAGTCAGATCAAATTGACGGCCTTCGCGGATCACAGTCATGCCAGCCTTTCGAGGCAGCTTTCCACATTGGATGGCTTTGGTCGCTTCTGGCAATTTGATTGGGCACTCTGCCGAGATCGTTTCTTTGCCAGATTCACCGAAAGGGCATTCCAGGCTGAGAGTCTTTGCCAGCATCACGGTGACTTCGGTTTCGTCAACCAGTGCGAACGTGTCGGTGTCGGTTTCAAGTTTCCACCACAACCAGACCAGGAATTCATTCCCCAGGAAATCGGGTGCTTGAGAGTGTTCGTTGGACCAGCTGTGATCGCCTGAGATCAAGTCACTTACAAAGCTGATTGGCTGCAGGTCATCGACGTCGCCATAGACTTTGTTATTGATCGCCCATTGCGTCGCGATCGCCCCCGCACCTTGGTGGCGAAGTTCGATCCCGAAGGTTCGCTCGAGAAGTTCGATGCACAGCCGCGCGGCGTTTCCCACCGAGCCGCCAAAGTAAAGCGTTTCTTGGTCCAGGTCCCACAACAGCGAGAAGGTCTGCATCTTGCGATATTTTCCGGTTGCGGCTTCCTGATCGCAACGGGCTTCGACGGCCTCTTTGGCCTCTTTTCGCTGTGCCTTGGTGACGACACCGGTTTCACTGTCCTTGGCCAAGCCGGCCAATTCCATCTGCAGCCAAGCCGCTTTAATCGATGCGGGAATTTGGTTGGTATCAATACGGACGCTGCAGTGGACAGCGTTGTTGATCAGGTTCTTCCCAAGGTCGAAGTGGGTGTCAAACAAATGGTCCCCCCCAAGGAATCCGACCGAGACATTGTCCACCGAGGCGGTTTCGAATCGCCCGGCGGCGTTGTTCGCGAGAAGCTCGATTTGCTCGTCACCGAACGTGTTGTCGTCGAAACCGGAGACACTGAAACGTTGAAAACCAAGGCTTCCGCGCAAGAAAGGCATCGGCGTTCCTAAAGATGGAGGATGAGCATGAACACAAGGGGCATCATTAGCAGGGTGTTGATCCTATCGACGCCGACAATCGGAAATTTGATTGGCGGTCGCTCCCCTGTCACGTAATGCCCACACCCTATGACCGTTACAGTCGGGATTGTCAATCCTGCGCGTGAAACCTGTTTTCTCGCCGAGGTAGAGGTGCGAGGTAGTCAGTGAGTCATTATTTGTTGCTAGACTGGAATTGAAACAGAGTTTTTTTACACAGCCACCTTCCCGCTTCTGACCGATGCCCCGCCGTTCTGTCGCACTCCTTATCGAAACGTCGAACGGATATTGCCGTGGCCTTCTGGACGGCATTTGCGGCTTCGCCCGTACGCGTGGGAACTGGTCCATTCAGCTGAACGAACAAGAACAGGGCGCGCTGCCACCTGCTTGGTTAAAAGAATGGCAAGGCGACGGGATCATCGCACGAATCGAAACGGACCAAATCGGACTCCAGCTTCAACAGTTGCAATTGCCAATTGTTGACTTGAGCGCCGCCCGGCACCTTCCGGGAATCCCCTGGGCCGACACCGACGACCGTGCGATCAGCCGCTTAGTCGTCGAGCATTTCCTTGACCGAGGTTTCGTTAACCTCGCCTATTGCGGTGATCCAGGCTTTGCTTGGTCAAATTCACGGCGCGACCATTTTCGTCGCTTCGCCGAAGAGGCCGACTGCAACTATTTCGAATACCAGGTCACGCATCGCTACGACGCCAAGTACAAGTGGGACAAAGTTCGCAATTCATTGGCCGATTGGATGCAGACGCTTCCCAAGCCGATCGCGATCATGGGTTGCAACGATTACCAAGGCCAACTGTTGTTGGATGTTTGTCGTTCCCGCTCGATCGGTGTCCCAGAAGAAATCGCCGTCCTCGGCGTCGACAACGATTCGCTGCTCTGCAACCTCTGTGACCCGCAGTTGACCAGCGTCATTCCTGATACTTATGCGACCGGTTTTGAAGCAGCCGAACTGTTGGAAAAGATGATGAACGGCGAACCGGTCGATCGCAACGCACGGTTGGTCACGCAACCCAAAGGCGTTCAGGTGCGCCAGTCGACCGATACCATCGCGATCGAAGACCAAGATGTTGCCAAGGCGTTGATCTATATCCGCCGTCATGCACTCGAAAACATCCGTGTCGCCGACATCATGCGTCAATGTTCGATCTCTCGCCGAGCGCTAGAGCACCGTTTTTCAAAGGTCGTCGGTCACACGCCACACGAGGAACTCAATCGCATCCGGCTTCAACGAATCAAACAGTTGCTCGCGGAAACCGATGACCGGATTACCGAAATCGCAAAGCGAACCGGGTATGACCACCCCGAGTATTTGACCGTTGCGTTCAAGCGAAGCATGGGCATGACGCCTACCGAATATCGCAATGAGCTTCGCAAAAAAACGTCAGGCTAGCCAAGGACGGAGGTGCCTTTCACAACACGAGGTGGACTCTTGTTGCGAACTTGCATGCATAGACACTACGTCTTAACATGGTGGAGGAGCTTGCTTTTCTGAGTCGTGCATTTTTCCTCGACCAAGTGAATGAGATGCCCAAGATACGAATCGCTGCCACGTTTGCGTTGATCATCCTTGGAATTCAAATTGAACAATCGTCCATTTTGAGCGCCCAAGACGAACCGCCAGCAACGCTGGCTGACTCTCCGTTCCAAGTGATGCAGGACGCGGTGAGCCGAGTTCAAGCTCGTTCGCTGGAATCGGGTACCGCGAAGAACTTGCCTGTCAACAAGCCACCGATTTTGCGATTCGGTGATGCCACGCGCAAAACGATTGACGGGGTGGTCTGGAGTCTGGGAGAAGGCCGTCCGAAAGCAATGGTGGCGATGGAGCTGGTCACAAAAGATTTCGAGCCTACGGTTTTAAGCTACGAGTTCTTATGCCTGACAGACGACAAAATTGTTGTCACCGCGGGGCCGGGCTGGACTTGGACGCCAAGGTCTTCAGCGCTGAAGTTTAAAACCTTGCCAGCGAGCATTCCGGTGTCGCCATCCAAGCTGGTTCGACAGCGACAAATCAAGCAGCTGGCGCAGCAGTTTTCCGCTTCGGAATTTCATGAAGGCGAAGACTATGTTTTGCGATTATTGACGAACCCAATCGTGCGCTACGTGATTGACGATGCGAAAGGAGACATGGGAGCGATCTTTGCATTCTCCAATGGCACCAATCCTGAAGTCTTGCTGTTTATCGAATCGACGGAGAGCCGCTGGCAATACGGGTTTGTGAGGATGTGTGGCGCGTCCCCCACCGCTCGACTGGACGGGGAAGTCGTGTGGAGCGAGCCGTCGATGACCGAGCTTGGTTCTGGCTGGGATCGTGCCTATACCGGTGATGTCCACCCGGTAAATGTGACTGCGAAGTGACACCACCCCAAGCAATTGATAACTGACGTATGAACTCGGTTGCCTAGACGAGCCAATTGCGGAAGTCCTTGGCACCTTAATCACATTCCGGGTTCGGCAACGCGATCGGTATGTTTAAATGGTGCGTACCAAACCTGCATGGTGCTGCCAACGACCGCCGATTTGCTTGGGCAACCGAATGTCAATTGACTCTCAATCTCCAGAAGTGACGACCGAGCAAGATACCTATGTGGGTGTCTTCGACCTTTTTAAAATCGGGATTGGACCCTCCAGTTCTCATTCGGTCGGGCCGATGCGAGCGGCCGAAATGTTTCTGCAAGAGTTGGTCCAACGAGGCGAATTCGAGTCCACGCAGCGCGTCCGTGTGGAACTGTTCGGGTCGCTGGCTTTGACGGGACTTGGTCACGCAACCGACACCGCAGTGCTGATGGGGCTGCGTGGCGAAAAACCGGATTTGATCGAACCGGAAAGCGTGAATGGGAAGTTGGATTTCATTCGCAATGAGAATCGAATTGAACTGGGCGGCACCAAGACAATTCCATTCATTGAAGAACAGGATTTGATTTTTAATCGACGTGTGACGTTGGATGCCCATCCGAACGCGATGACGATTCAGGCGTTTCATAACCGCGACGATGAAACGCCTTTTCATGAAAGCACCTACTTTTCGATCGGCGGCGGATTCGTCGTTCGTGAAGGTGCTGATACCCAGTCCGCCGCTAGCCTACAAGAACCGGTCCGCGTTCCGTACCCTTTCTCCTCGGGACGCGAGTTACTCGAGTTGACGGATCAGCATCAATGTTCGCTTAGTGATTTAGCGCGAGCGAATGAGCGGATGTTCCGAAGCGACGAAGAGATCTCCAGCGGTCTACAAAAGATTTGGCAAACGATGCAGGACTGCGTCAAGCGTGGCTGCGAAACCGATGGAATCTTGCCAGGCGGGTTAAACATCCGCCGCCGAGCGCCTGGTTTGTATCGGTCATTGCGAAATCGCACCGAAGAGTCCGATCGCGACCCGATGGGAATTTTGGATTGGGTCGACTTGTACGCGATCGCTGTCAACGAAGAGAACGCGGCTGGTGGGCGTGTGGTCACCGCGCCAACCAATGGGGCGGCGGGGATTGTCCCGGCCGTGTTGCTGTACTTGGATCGATTTGGTCGAAACGTCAACAAAGAGACGATTGAGCGGTTTTTACTGACGGCTGCCGTGATCGGATCGCTCTACAAGAGAAACGCGTCGATCTCCGGCGCCGAAGTCGGTTGCCAGGGCGAAGTCGGCGTGGCTTGCTCAATGGCGGCCGGTGCCTTGGCCGAGGCCCTTGGTGGAAGTCCGCGGCAGGTCGAGGAAGCGGCCGAAATCGGCATGGAGCACAATCTCGGCCTGACATGTGATCCGATTAAGGGACTGGTGCAAGTTCCCTGCATCGAACGCAATGCCATGGGAGCCGTTAAGGCGATTAACGCGAGCCGGCTAGCCCTGCGAAGCGACGGCAAACATTTCGTCTCACTTGACCGCGTCATCCGCGTCATGAAACGTACCGGTGCCGACATGTCGTCTCGTTACAAAGAAACCTCCGGCGGCGGGCTAGCAGTCAATATTAGTGAATGCTAGCCGTAGGGTGAGAATACAGCGTGTCAGTCGAAGTCGAACTTGCCATCCTCCTGGTTACGGGATAACCTTGATGCATGGGACAATTCGTTTTAATTGCCGCGTTGATTGCTAAGTTGCTGGTCTGTCCAGTCTTCTGCTGCTCAACGTATGCCTGCAGCACAAGCGATATCCAGCCAACCGGTTCAGATCTGGTTGCTCAATCCGAACGTCATGCATGTTCTTGCTGTGTGTCATCGCAGAGCTCCCACGGCGAAGTCTCGTTTGCAGATTCACCGGTTGCCAGTTTTCCCGTTCAGGATGACTGCACCTGTCCAGATTGTATTTGCGACGGAGCGACAATTCAGGAAGGACCTGAGTTACCAAGCGTGACAGTACAGCTTGATCGCTTGCCGCATGATCAACTCCGCCATACCATTGCCGCAATGGTGACTCTGCGGCTTCTTGACGGCGATGCGGTTCAGTCCCGGCATCTTTCTGCGAAGGACGTGCGCGTCCATCTTCAACGCTGGCTCATTTGAGCCGAGACACGAGTCTTCTGATCTTCTGTTTCCGTTCAGTGCGTTTGTATTCGTAGCTCGCTGCCTTTGTATGCATGACTCGTTTGGGTTAGTGCTGCGCGATGTCGTGTGTTGCGATGTGTAGGCGTAGTGGCGGTGGGAAGCGTCTTCGGTCCGGTTCCTCCTTCGATCTATCCAACAATGTTGCTGCCTTGGGAATATGGCATTCGTAACCTTGCGCGCCGTCCGGTCAGGACGTCGCTGACGCTGGTCGCGATGACGACGGTGGTGGTGTTGATCCTCGTTGTCGTTGGTTTTGTTCGTGGACTGGAACGTTCGTTGTCTGTGAGTGGCGATCGCGAAGTTGTCTTGGTTTACTCCATTAACTCTGCTGAGAATATCGAAAACTCCTCGATTGCTGCGCAAACACCACGTTTGTTGACGGCCAGTCTGAGCGGCATTTGGAAACGGTTTGGAGTTCCGCATGTATCTCCCGAGTTGTATATGGGAATTCGGGTTGGTGTTGTGGATTCGAACCGTGCGGCCGATCTACACGACAGGACAAATACGGAAGCTGTGTCCGAAAGTGACGCATTGGGTTTGGTCCGTGGTGTGACTTCACAAGCACCGTTGGTGCGCCGTGATGTTCGCATCCTCTCAGGCGATTGGCCGGGGCCTAACGAAGTGATGGTGGGCGAGCTAGCGGCAGCCAAGTTGGGGCTACCTGCAAATCAGATCGTCGTTGGAAACACGCTTGAGTTCGAGAGCCAGCAGTGGCGAATCAGTGGGACGTTTTCGGCGGGTGGGAGTGCGTACGAATCAGAGATTTGGTGCAACTTGCCGGACATTCAATCAGCAACAAAGCGACAGGACTTGAGCCTTGTTGCGATTCGGTTACCGCCTGGCGGTTCCTCTGCCGAGGCGGAGTTGTTTTGTAAAGAGCGAATCGACTTGGAGATTCAAGCGATCCGAGAGACGCAGTACTACGGCGGCTTGCAGCAGCACTACGGACCAGTTCGCCATCTCGCTTGGATGGTCGTCATCCTGGTCGCCGCGGCGGGGTTCTTTGCCGGGATGAACATGATGTACGGCGCTGTCAGCGGTCGTGTTCGCGAGATCGCCACTCTACAAGCGATGGGGTTCCGGCGTATTGCGATCGTTGTCAGCCTTGTCCAGGAAGGTGTCTTACTTGCGGCGACCGCATCCTTAATTGCCGGCGGTATCGCATTGCTATTTTTTCGAGGCGTTGCAATACGTTTCACAATGGGGGCATTCCCCTTGGAAATTGACGGCGTAGCGATCTTGATCGGATCCTGTGTCGGACTTGTTTTAGGAGCTTTGGGGGCGATGCCACCCGCTTTCAAGGCTCTTCGACAATCGGTGGCAGTTGGATTGAAGTCCATTTAAGGAGAACCTTTGATGCATCATTTGAAACCACTTTGGCGATTCAACCTAGGGTCGATGTTGTTCACGCTGTCGCTTATGTCAGTGAATGGTTGTGGCACAAAAACTGGAAGCGATTTAGTGGATGGCGAGTCACAGCAGATCGATAGCGTCTATGTCGTAACGGAGGAACCTGCCGATGCGATTCCGGTAGGGATAGCGAAGGAATCCGTTGAAGGCGAACAGTATCTATCGTTGGTCGGAACGATCGGTGGATCCGCCAAGCCTTTTGTCGACGGCATCGCAGCGTTCACCATTGTTGACCCCAAGGTTCCGAGTTGTGCCGGCGAGGAAGGCTGCCCCACACCATGGGATTATTGCTGCACTCAAAACCAAGTCAAAGACAACATCGCAACGGTAAAGATCGTCGACAGCGAAGGGGTTCCCGTGGCTAGCGATGCACGTGGGCTATTGGGGGTCAAAGAACTGTCAACGGTTGTCGTTTCTGGAACTGTCAAGCGAGATGACACAGGCAATTTGTCGATCGCCGCGACTCAAGTTTTTGTCAAACCGAGTAAATGATTCGATGAACCAATCAGAAATCGATCTAAGTCGGCTTGCCGTTGACCGAACCACTCCGGAAGCGAATTCGGCGCGTCGCGATACCAGACACCGGATATCAAGGTACGCGCTGCCCTGTGTGGTGTTGATCGGATTCGTGGCAATGCTGTTGGCAACTTCGCATCAGTTATTGGTTCAGCGAATCGTAGTGACGACGATCCCTGTTTTAGTGAAGCGAGGTGCGGTTCAGCAAAGCGGTACGGTGCTGTTTCAGGCAGCCGGATGGATCGAGCCCCGGCCAACATCGGTTAGCGTACCGTCGTTGGCTTCGGGGGTGATTGAAGAATTGATGGTGATTGAAGGTCAACTGGTCAGTCAGGGTGATTCGATCGCGAAGTTGATTGATGTCGATGCCCGCAATGCGGTCGACCAAGCACAAGCAAAGCTGGCGTTGCGTGATGCCGAACTAAAGCGTGCTCATGCCGAGCAAATCGCCGCAGAGGCGCGGCTAAATCATCCTCTCCATCTGCAAACACCACTCGCAGAGGCCGAATCTAAATTGGCTGCGGTGCTGACCGAAAAAGCAAAACTTCCCTATCTGATCAGAGCAGCTGATGCCAACGTGCAGTACACGTTGAGTAGTTTGGAAGGAAAGCGAAGTGCGAAAGACGCGATTGCTGACGTAGTCATCCGACAGGCACAGAGAGACCATCTCGCCGCGATCGCAAGTCGCGAAGAACTGTCGACGAGAAAAGCGAGCTTGGCACGCGAAGTTGATGCATTGAACGCACGTGTCAAAACGCTGTCGGAACAGCTGGATCTGTTGATCGAAGAAAAACGCAGAGCGGAGGAAACACGTGCCAACGTTGATTCTGCGATAGCGATTCGTGATGAAGCAGAGTTGCAACTACGGCAGGCAAAGTTGATGTTGGCACGAACCGTGATTCGTGCGCCATTTCGGGGACGGATCTTGCGATTGTTGTCTTTACCCGGAATGCGTGTCGCTGGATTGGGGCAAAGTTCCGGTCAGCACTCAAGCACCATCGTCGAAATGTATGACCCGACTCGGCTTCAAGTGCGGGCCGATGTGCGGTTAGAAGATGTCCCGCATGTGATTCCCGGGGCTCCCGTCGAAATCAAAACTGCATCTCATGGAAAATCGATTCGAGGGAAAGTGCTGCAATCGACCAGTGCTGCCAACGTTCAAAAGAACACACTCGAAACGAAGGTCGAGATTCTCGATCCGCCAGAAACTGTTCGCCCGGAAATGCTCGTCCAAGCGATGTTTTTAGCACCAGAACTGGACGATGAAGCTGGGGATGTGGAAGACAAGCAAGAGCTGTTGTATGTACCACGCTCACTCGTTGAAACGGATGACCAAGGCGATTTCGTTTGGACAGTCGATGCGCAAAATCGGGCTGTTCGGAAAGCGATACACAAAGGTTTGACGAGTGAAATCACTGTCTCGGGGGTACGTCTGATATCGATTTCAGAGGGACTGAACAAGACCGATAAATTGATCAGTCCCCGACCATCTAATTTGAGTTCTGGAGATTTCGTCGTTGTCCGTGGCGAAGATCCAACGATAGGAGTGAAATGAGCGATGGCACTTGTGGAGCTATCTCACGTTAGCAAACGCTTCACCAAAGGGGACGAGACGATTGTCCCACTCGATGACGTTTGCTTAGCAATCGAAGCAGGAGAATTCGTATCGCTGATGGGCCCCAGCGGCACTGGGAAAAGTACGCTGCTAAATCTCGTTGCCGGAATCGATCGTCCAGATTCCGGTCAGATCATCGTGGCTGGGACAGAGATTACCGACCTTTCGCGATCACGTATGGCTGACTGGAGAGCACAAAACTTGGGCTATATCTTTCAAACCCATAACCTGATCCCAGTCCTTACTGCTTATGAAAATGTTGAACTTCCGACGCTCCTGTTAAAGCTAAAAGCTTCGGAGCGTCGGCAGCGTGTCGAGTTGGCACTTGAGGCCGTCGGGCTCGCCGACCGAGCGGACCATTACCCAAGACAATTGTCCGGAGGTCAAGAACAACGCATCGGAATCGCCCGAGCCATCGTTTCGCATCCCAAGGTGGTGGTGGCCGATGAACCGACGGGCAGTCTTGACGGCCAAACCAGTGAGCAAATCCAGACTTTGTTGCAGCGGCTTAATCAGGAACTCGGTATCACACTGCTGATGGTCACCCACGATCGTGAAGTCGCTGGGATCGCAAAACGACAGTTATCGCTTGACCAAGGCCGATTTCGTGAAACCAATGTTCGTATGCAGCCGAATGAAATCGCCTCACGCTAGCTGAGAAATATGATGTTAGCGAAGTACATCTTGAAAACGCTTTGGGGGCATCGCGGGCGTACAGCCTTGACGATCTCCGGTTCGATGGTTGCGATGTTCGTTTTCTGCATCGTCGGTTCGATCCAAGAAGGGCTCGACCGGCTTACTCGGTCTGCCGATGCGGATCGGCATTTGATCGTGTTTCAAGAAAACCGATTCTGCCCAACGAGCAGCCGCCTGCCTGAAGATTATGCACGGCAAATTCGTGAAGTGCCTGGAGTGCGCGACGTGATGCCGATCCAAGTTTGGACGAACAATTGTCGAGCGAGTCTGGATATCGTTGTATTCAACGGGGCTGATCCGGAACAGATTCGTCGCTCACGTCCACTTGTCTTGACCGCGGGCAGTTGGGAATCCTTTCAAACAAAACATGACGCAGCAATCATCGGTTCGAATATTGCGAAACGCCGTCAGTTGCAAGTAGGCGATCAATTCTCAATCGGGGACGTTTCCGTTCACATTGCAGGCGTATTCAAATCAGATGTTGCCGCCGAGGAAAACCTGATCTACACCGCGTTGTCATTTCTTCAGTACACCGAAGGATTGGAATCAGCTGGGTTGGTGACGCAATTTGAAGTCCGCGTCTCGGTGGAGTCTAATCCAGATGAAGTTGCTTCGGAGATCGATCGGCAACTTCGCGTGGGGCCGGTTGCGACGAAAACGCGTCGCAAAGGTGCATTTCAAGCGAGCACACTATCCGATCTCGTTGATTTGATCGGCTTTGCACACTGGTTAGGGTATGCGTGTGTCGGTTTGGTGCTTTCCCTGGTTGCGACAACAACCGTGATGAGTGTTCAAGATCGGATTCAAGAGTACGCGGTTTTGCAAACCGTTGGCGTACGTCCGTTCGGTTGTACGCGGCTCGTATTAACCGAAAGCGTACTGCTTTGCCTTGCCGGTGGGGCCGCCGGATCGTTGATCGCAATGGTGATTCTCTCCATTGCCGGTTTCGCAATCGGTGCTGAGGGAGCAACAATTGCATTTAGCCCATCATTGGCGCTGTTTCTCAAATCCGTCGGCGTTTCTGTGGCCGTCGGCATCGCGGCAGGCATTGCTCCCGCGATCCAAGCGGCGAGCGTTCCGATCGCTCAAGCACTTCAAAAAGAGTGACACGTTCGACAAAGTCGATCCAGTTAAGATCAATAGACGGAATCCTGTTGTCGTCGTGACGCGCGGCGATACGTTGTTACCGGGCGTTGTTTTGGCCGCGGAGGCGAATGACGCGATTCTGAACGCATCATCTTGTTGGCGTTACACCTGATCGTCGAATCGATACAGGTCCAGATCAATATCGCTGCCGTGATCGCGGCTGCAGATTGAACATGCGTGACAATCTCGTTCATCAATTGGCTCCTGAGATGGATTGAGTTCATATCAATTTCGTGATCGCTAATTCAGCAACACGGTCATTCAAGCGAGCTTCATCAACGTTGATGGGTCGATGAATGACTTCGATGTTGTGATTATGGAAAACTCAAATAAAAGCACCCTGAAGTCAATTTAAATTTAGCTTCATCTCTCCAGATGGCGGTCGAGCGGAACCGTGAAAGTGAACCTCGTTCCGTTTTCATCGGATTGGTCACACACAATTGTGGCGTTTAACGATTGCGCCAAGCGACTGGCGATTGACAGACCTAACCCCGTTCCAGAGTGGCCGGAACGACGTGCTTTGTCACCGCGATAGAACGGTTCAAACAAATGAGGGAAATCCGATTTCGGTATGCCCTCACCGAAATCACTTACCGTGAGCGTTACATTTCGGCGATCGGAAGAAAGCACAATCACAATTGGGGTTCCGGGCGGACTGTACTTACAAGCATTTGAGACGAGATTGTCGACGATACGCGACAAGATCATCGGCGTCGCTCGGACAGCAAAGTCTGTGTCTGGACTGATCTTGCATTCGATATCGTCAGCCCGATCCCAATGCTTCCAAGTGATGCGATGCTGATCGAGCCACTTGCGAAGGTCGATGGCCTCGATTTGCGCATCGGCAACTTCATTTTCGGTGCGCGCTAGCACCAGGAGTGATTCGACGATTTCACGCATCGTCTCGGCGCCATGCTTTAACGTTTCCAGTGTCCGTTGATATTCAGCTTCGGTGCGTTGCTTGCGAAGTGCGACCTCGATTTGTCCCAGCAGTACCGTCATCGGAGTTCGTAACTCATGCGCCGCGTCACCGGCGAAACGCCGTTGTTGTTGAATCGCATTCTCTTGGCGGTCCAGCAGACGATTAAACGATCGGCCAAGCGCCGACAGTTCGTCGCCGCTTTCGTTGAACTCCAGTCGCTGGCGGAAATCTTGTCCGCCCATCTGCTGGGCCTGTTTGGCCATCTGGGACACCGGCGAAAGGGCTTTTCGGACAAACCAACCGCCAGCCATTGCGGACACGATCCATGCAAGTAGAGGCAACACGGAAACCAAGACTGCAAGCTGGTTCAGAGTCTGGTCGCGTTGACTGGTCGACCGCCCCACGACGACCAAAATTTCGTCGAATTCGTCTGGTTCGTGTGGGACCGTTGATGGACCAGGAGTGATCAATCGCTGATAAAAATACTCAAAACCGGTTTCCGCTTCGAAAGTCCACCCGACCTTTCCGGTTGGAAGTTCGTCTAACGCTAGTTTTCTAGCATAGGCGTCGATTGGCGAATCCGGCGTGGCTGAAAGTTCGACCACACGACTTTGGTCTCCTAAGATAAACCATTGGATTTCACCATAATCACTGTCGACGGCCATCGACACGGAGTGCTCCAGAGGTTGCCATTTGACCTCCGTTTCCTCTACTTCTGCGGCCGCGACAAGTGCGCCGAGGGCGGATCGCAATTCGCCTGTGAACTGTTCATTGACATGTCGAGCCCCCGCCGAATAGAGCACGAGCGAATACGCGACCAAGATCGCTGCCAAGGCACAAAGGAAGAATAGCGAAACTCGTGTCGTCAGTCTCATGCGTTTATTCAGCTGCGGCAGTCTCGAGGATGTATCCCAAACCACGACGGGTTTGGATTACACGATTGCCGAACTGTTCCAGCTTGCGACGAAGCTCTTTGATATGAACTTCAAGTGTGTTGGAGACGCCATCAAAATCGTCCTCCCAAACCGTTTCGTAAATCCGTGTTCGTGAAAGGACTCGATTCGGATGGCGGAGGAACATGGACAACAGCAACAATTCCTTTGCGGTCAGATCCAACGCGACGCCGGCGCGCGTCGCTCGCTGACGGGTTAAATCGAGAGCAATGTCGCTGTACTCTAAAATATTGGCATCGGTTTGGTCTTTCCGGCGAAGCAGTGCGCGGATTCTGGCGACCAATTCCTCGAACGCAAATGGCTTCACCAAGTAGTCGTCCGCTCCTGAGTCCAATCCGGTAACACGCTCGTCAAGGCCATCGCGGGCAGTCAAGAACAATACCGGAGTCGTGCGATCGATCTGTCGGAATCGTCGCAATACCTGAATCCCCTCTTCACCCGGTAACCACCAATCGAGCAAAACCAAATCCCATTGCTCGGTTTTCAAGCGTAGCCATGCTGTCACGCCATTGTCGACATGTTCGACGCTATAGCCTTCGTCGCTAAGGCCGCGTACGAGGAAGTCGGCAATTCCCGGTTCGTCTTCGATCACTAGCAGACGAATACTCATCAGACATTGCTCGCTTCAATGAAAGTCGGAAAGAAACCATGCTGTCGAAGTGTACGCGCCGAACCTGATCGGTACCTAAAATGAAGATAAAGATTTCTTCAGCTTTGCTGGTTGGTCCACTCCATTTGACGGAGGGGCTGTCCGTCGAGTCGCCGGGGCCGAACATGGCAGGCTTGGATTTTAAACGGACTGGATTGGATTCTGGAGTGAGCGGCAACACGCCTTGGGCTTCGTTCTAGAAACAAAAATGGCGGACGAAACGGCTTCGTCCGCCATCGGATTTATGATCAGCCAGCGCCAAGTCAATGTTCAAACTCGGTGAGGTCGATCGGTTCATTCGGTTGATCTTTCGGTTCAAACCAGCGATAGATCGTTGGCAGAACGAGCAACGTCAAGATGGTTGACGTGACCAAGCCGCCGATCACGACCGTCGCTAAGGGACGTTGGACTTCGGCGCCCGAGTTGCTCGATAACGCCATCGGCACAAAACCGAGTGCACCACAGGATGCCGTCATCAGTACCGGGCGAATCCGGTCCATCGCCCCGCCGACCACCGCATCATGCTGGCTATCGCCACTGCTACGAAGGTGGCGGACGTGCTCGATCAGCACGACACCGTTCATTACCGCGATGCCAAAGAGTGCGATGAACCCAACTCCGGCAGAAATCGAAAATGGCATGTCTCGTAGCCAAAGCAAAACGATACCACCCGTCGCCGCGATCGGAACGTTCAAGTAGATCAAGAGCGCAAGCTTGACCGAGTTGAACGTCATGTAGAGCAGCGCGAAGATCAAAAACAAAGCCACCGGAACCGCGATCGCCAAGCGTTTGGATGCCTGTTGCAAGTTTTCGAATTGGCCGCCCCAGCGGAGGACATACCCCGCCGGCAGTTCGACTTTTTCGTTCACGATGGCCTGGGCGTCCGCGACAAAGCTGGCCAAGTCACGGCCACGTACGTTGCACTGAACGAGCATCCGTCGACGAATCGCGTCTCGGCTGATTTCGACGGGACCTTCTTCGACCCGAATCTCAGCAAGCTGCGAAATCGGGATCTTGCGGCCTTCGGTGTCTTCCACCCGCAGTTCCTGGAGTTGATTCGCGTCCTCTCGCCACCGGGGGCTGAGTCGTACCTGTAGCGGAAACCGTCGTTGACCTTCGAAAACTTGTCCAACGGTATGGCCACCAACCGATGCGACGACATCCAAGACATCACTGCTGTTAACGCCATAGCGTGCCAGTTTGTCACGATCGATGATGATCCGCATGTACGGCAACCCTGCGACCTGCTGGGCGGCCACATCTGCGGCACCCGGAACAGTGTTCAGCGCCGCGGCGATTTCGTCACCGACACGTTTCAGTTCGTCCAGGTCATCGCCGTAAAGACTTAATCCGATATCCGATCGCACACCCGCAACGAGTTCTTGGACCCGCAATTCAATCGGCTGCGTGAAGCCATACGAGTTGCCGGGGACTTCCGTTGTGAGCGCCGTTTGCATCTCGTCGATCAATTCGACCTTCGGACGATCTTTCGGCCACTCCGACCGAGGCCGCATGCGGATCAAGATGTCGGTCTGATAGACTCCCATCGGGTCATTGGCGATTTCTGGGCGACCGGTTTTGCAAACGACGGTTTCGACCTCCGGAAACTTCAGCAGCGTACGCTCCATCTTTTTCGTCATCTCGATGGACGTTTCCAACGAGACGCTTGGCAATCGGGTGGCTTGAATCGCGATGTCGCCTTCATCCAACTTTGGAACGAACTCGACACCAAATCCCGTTGCAAGCACCACACTGATTCCGAAAGCGACGATCGATCCCAAGAACATGATCCCGGGATTCCCCATCGCGAATCGGAGCATGGGCTTATAGGCCGATTTGATCCACCGTACCAAAAACGTTTCGTTTTCTTTGATCTGACGTGCAAGAAACAACGATGCCATCACAGGCATGACAGTCACGGACATGATCAGCGCCGATGACAGTGCGGTCATGAACACGAATGCCATCGGACGGAACATTTTGCCTTCCATCCCCTGCAAACTGAGGATCGGAATGAACACGATGATCACGATGATCCCGGCAAATAGAATTGGCTTGCCGACTTCCTTTGCCGATTCGCGATACACGCCAAGCGGTACCCGTTTGCCGTCGTGATCACGTTGATAGTGCGACGCACGACGAACGCAGTTCTCGATCATTACGACCGCGCCGTCGACGATCACGCCAAAGTCGACGGCACCTAAACTCATCAAGTTCGCCGAAACGCCGGCGTAGCGCATCGCAATCAATGCGCTCATTGCAGACAACGGGATCGCAGCGGCAACAATCAATCCGGCGCGAACGTCCCCTAGCAACAGAAACAGCATCAGGATGACCAGGAAAACGCCCAGCCCAATGTTTTCACCGACGGTAAAAATCGTTTTCTCGACCAGTTCTGTGCGGTCATAAAACGTGTCGATGGCGACGCCTTTGGGAAGCGTCTTTTGAATTTCGGCAATCCGCTGTTTCACGTCGGCGACGACTTGGCGAGAGTTCCCGCCCATGATCATCATCACCATACCGATCACCGCTTCTCGATCGCCGTCACGTGTCACGGCACCCTGGCGCAGCATCGGTGCGAATTGGACTTCGGCGACATCACTGATTCGTATCGGGACGCCGTTACGGCTGGCCAAGACGATCGAACTTAGGTCATCCAAGCTTCGGATCAGACCTTCGCCTCGGATCAGACGCTGTTCGGCGCCGTGGGTGATATATCCTCCCCCGGCGTTTCCGTTGTTTTCGTCCAAGGCCTGAAAAACGTCAGTCAACGAGATGTCGTAATTCTGTAACTTGGCCGGATCGACCTGGACCTCGTATGTTTTCAGTTCGCCGCCAAAGGTGTTGACCTCGATCACGCCCGGGACACTGCGAAGCTGAAACGCAATCTGCCAGTCCAGAATCGTTCGCAGCTCTTTCAGTGAGAAGTCGTGTCCAGGTTCGGGGCGAACTTCGAATTGATAAATTTCGCTCATCCCGGTTGCGATCGGACCCAGTTCGGGTGTTCCCATTCCTGGCGGGATCTCTTCCTTCGCTTTGATCAGCCGTTCGTTGACGAGGTTTCGTGCCCAGTAGATATCGGTGCCGTCTTCGAAGGCGACTGTCACGGCACTCAACCCGAAGCGGCTGATCGAACGAATCTCGCTAACCCTAGGGACGCCGCTTAAAGCATTCTCAACTGGGAACGTGATGAATTGTTCGACTTCGACCGGTCCCAGGGACGGCGAATTTGTCAAGACTTGGACTTGCACATTGGTCAGGTCCGGGACCGCGTCGAGCGGCAACGTCATCGCCGAAAATCCGCCCATGCCTAGTAGCACAATCGCTAGCAGCATGACGATAAAGCGGTTATTCAGCGACCATTGGATCAGGTGGTTTACCATTGAATCATTCCTCCGCCAACAAGCCTTCGAGCATCTTTGACTTGAGGATGAATCCTCCTGAGGTCACGATGGTTTCATCGGCGGCGAGCCCTTTTTCGATCACCGCCCACTGCCGACCACGATTACCAACCGTCACATCCCGACGTGCGAATTTACCGTCGCCTTCATGCACAAATACGAAGGTTTCGTTTTCGTATTGTTGAACCGCGGTTGCAGGGACTTGAACCGATTCCTGAGTTGCGGTCGCGGGCAACTCGATCGTGACGAACATGCCAGGCTTCAACAGGTGGTCTTTGTTTTCTGCGATCGCTCGCATGCCAATTGTTCGAGTCGCTTCGTCCATGATCTCGCCGGTATAAAAAACCTTGGCATGAAAGGTTTGACCAGGCCATGCTTCACTGGACAGCTCCAAGTCGCGACCGGCGAGTGCCGACAACAGCGGCACGTCTTTTTCGTAAACGTCCGCTTTGATCCAGACGGTCGATAGGTCCGCGATCGTTAGCAGTTGCTTGTCACGTCGGATCTGTTCGCCCAAGGTGACGTCTTTGGCAATCACGGTTCCGCCAAACGGGGCGCGGATGGAATAGTGTGAAATCGATTCGCCTTGCTGTATCGGGTCGATCGTTTGCACTTCGCTTTCGTTGCATCCCAGGATTTTCAAGCTGGTGATGGCAACCGCGACGCGTGTCTTGGCACTTTTGACGGCTTGCGAGGTCATCAGGACGGCTGATTGAAGCTCAAATGCGATCTGTTCGATTCGTGCTTGAAAGGTTGCCAAGTCAGCGTTGCGACGTGTTTGGGCGGCCAGGAGTTGCTTGCCCGAGACGGCGCCTGACTGGGCGATCCCTTCCAGCCGCACAACGTCGGCCTGAGCTTTCAAGTAATCCGCGTAGGCATTCAGCAAGCGTTCGCGGTACTCGCCCATGTTGCGATTTTGTAACTGCGATTGGATCTCTGAAATCTCTTTTTGATTTCGCAGTGCGTCGAGCAACTGATTGGTGTTTCCAGAGAGTTCCTGCTGGACTTTCGATTTTGCTTCTGCGATTTCAAGTTCCAGACGAGCCTGAAAGAGTTCCAGCTTGGCTTGTCCTACTTCACGACTATGCACGACAGCCAGCATCTGGTCTTTTTCGACGACGTCTCCCAGTGCGATCGCGACTTGGTCGACGACGCCTTCAACAATTGGGTAAACGTGTGACAAGCGATCTTCGTTTAATGACACCATCCCGGTCAGGCGAATCTGTTCGGAGTATCGTTGCTTGACCGGCTTGCTCAGTTGTATGCCAGCGATCTCCCACTGTTCCTTTGGAAAGTCGACGGTCTCCGACGTCTCTTCGGATCGGACAATGGTCGGAAGCGAAGCCGACAAGGCGATCGCTGTAGCGAAGATGAAATAACTCGGTTTGCGTTGGGAACGCCACCGAAAAAATGGGGGCAAAGTCATCGCGTTGCTCCGCGAAAAATTGGTTCGAATCGAACGTTCGATGAAATGGGTCAGGGCTCCGCCGCAGGCTGACAGCGAAACAAAACGCACAACGCGATCGACTCGGTTGAACCAACCGATGATCGGATTACATGTGCCAACAGAAGACATGTCGCGCGAGGCGAACATGGTCAGAAGACGTTTCAATCAATCGCAATGGTCGAACGTAAACGGTCGATTATGCGAGCTGAAACGGAAGGGATTCGCTAACAAATCCAAACGCACAAGCGAGGGCGTTCGGTCGGCGGTGCAACATTACAATCGTGCAAACAGACCGCCCGTTCTGTCAGTCGGACTGTGGGCGTTTCACAGACCGTGTCGACAACCTCGCACGGAATGTCCAAGGCAACCGTGGCAAGATCGATGTCTCGTTCCAGCACTGGTGGACACGGCTGTGACGAATTCGGGAAGACTCCTTGGCTGCGGAAATCGTCCCAGGTGAATACCCAGTGATAGTGGGGGCAATCCGGAGCGATCAACGACCCGCAGGTGTCCGCGTGAAATTGAGCCAAATGATCGAGGTAGGCCTCGGTCGATAAGGATGCCGCATCATGAGAATGGGCAACCAGCCGCGGTCCAGGCAACGCGCAGACGATCAGCAGGAAAAGCACAGAAAGCTTTCTTAGTTCTGCCAAGAGTATCATGCGTTGTGAATGGGGAGGACAAAGGCGGGACCGCCGAATTTTAGTTGTGCCTTTTGCGACCGTCAAACTCGAACTGGTCTCGAATTCGACGGTCGCAGAACAATACCCGCCGGGGGAGCCTGCGCTTACACGGAAATCGTGAGGCAAATCGCCCCATCGATCGAACTCCGTGTCGTTGCCGTTACTGTTGGCTGAACGTCAGTCCGCGTAGCGAATCGTCGCCACTGCCGTCGAAGACTGAATTGAGTGCACCGGTCAACAGGTACCCGTCAATCTTGGCTTTGGCGATCGCCAGGTCACCGCGGGATGCGATGTAAGCCAAGTTGGTGTCAAAATAGGTCCGCCGCGTGACCAGCAGTTGGATGAAATCCTGCTCTCCGGCTTGGTACGCTTCCTCGGCTAAGTCGAGCGATAGCTGGGCCGCAGGTAGCAGTTCACCAGAATACATCTGCACCGCTTCCGAGGCTCGATCGTATTCGCCCGAAGCCTCGGCCAAGCGAGCGCGAATCGCATTTTCAATTCGCTCGGCTTCCTGAACCGCTCGGCAGTATTCCGCACGGGCTGCGGCAATGTTGCCTTGGTTCTTATTGAACAGCGGAATTGGCGCGCCGGCTTGGATGTTGATCATGCCGTTTCCGCCGGTGCCATTGTCAACACCGGCGCCCAGCTGGACCATTAGGTTTGGAATCGGCTGAGCCTCGTGACGGTTAACGGCAGCGGACGCTTGCTGGATCCGAGCATGTGCCGCCGCGTATTCGGGGCTGGACGCGACGATCGTCGTCGCCAGTGTGTTCCAGTCAAACGCTTCTGGTGCGGTTGGCAGAGTTTCGCCGCCAACACCACCGATGAATCGGTTTGGTGTCCCACAAATCGCCGCCAACTCACGCAGCCTCGCCCGCAGAGTTGCAGCCTTTTGACGCCGATCCAGTTCCAATTGCTTTAGCTGGACCTTGGTTTGTAACGCATCGATTCGCGTTCCCTCGCCAACTTCAAAGCGTTTATCCGCCAACTCGACACCGCGTTGCAGTTGTTTCGAAAAGGCGTCGATCAAAGTCATTTGTTGCTGAGTTAGCAAACAATCGTAATAGACTGTTTTGATGTCCGTCGAGACACGCATCTTTTGCGCTTCGAGCTCTTGAAGCTGCGCTCGCAGTGCTTCATTCAACACGGCGCGATTGAGACGCAGCTTTCCGCCAGTGATGATCTCTTGTTCGACAAACACCAAGTGTTGGTCAGTTCCTTGGTCCGCGAGCTGTTGTCCTTGGTATCCGACAACGGGATTGGCGTACAGCGTGACTTGCGTACGATAGCCTGCCGCTTTTTGTGTTGTCGCGGCAAGCTCGTTGATCGCGGGGTTATTGCCGAACGCCGTCGCGATCAACTCGTCCAAGGTCGCAATGCCGTCGGGGACGGCGCTCGCGGTACTCTCGCTGATTGGGTCTACGGCGACTGGCAGCGATGTTTCATCATGCTGTACCAGCAGATCGCCTAACAAAGTGTCTTCGTCAGCGAATCCGGCCAACTGGATCGGCTGCGAAACAGGCGAAGACGATGCTTGTCCAAACGCCGACTGAACCGTCGAGGGCGCTGAGTCGGTCGTATCAGTGCTGGGCGAAGTTTGTGTTTCAGCGGCAGAGCCAACCGCAACGGGCGTTTCGAATGCAGAAGGCATCGCTTGTCGGGTGACCCCACAACCGCTGCAAAGACAAGCGATTCCGCCAGCGACGACAATAGTGAATTTGGTTTTCATTGGAATCCATCCGTGGATTAATCAATCGAATCAATAACGACAACGACATCGCACCCGAGGAGACTCGTCGATAGGAAAACGAGTTGCATCGGGAGAATCGTCATCGATCAAATCCGCAGAACCAACGGTCTTAATTCGCTGGTGGAACCTCGCGGCAGTGGCACACGCTCTCGCCGTATTTGGAACGCCGATCGACTGGCGTGATCTCCTGGTGCTGGCGTGATCAGTGCTGTCGGCAAACGCTCGAACACGAAAGCCGTCGGCAAAACCGCCAAGTTCGGCGCGGCACTGCATCGCGGGCACCCGCCATGGCAGCCTTCACCGGCTTCATGGGAGTGCTCGTCGCAATGTCGGCCTTCACCATGGTGCTCACATGATTGGTTGTGGTCGCACCAATGATGGCCCTGGCAATTCTCCGCCCCGAAAGCCTCGGCACCGCAAGGTACGGCACGTACTGGGAAGCAACCGATCACCATCACGATGACCAAGTGGTACAGCAGACCTGTGATTCGGTTGGAACGGGAAAGCATGATTCGATAGCAATGACGAACGAACGCGTCGATTTGAAAGACCGCTTCGTAGTGGTTGATCGGATGTTGTTGCCTCCAGTGTGAAACCGATCACGCCAAGACGGCTGGATTACCGAAAACACCACGGCGACGTAGGTTGCTTAAGTTGCCCAGTTGGCTGGGTGTGCCAAGGTCGACGTTGCTTCGCCAGTCACATGTTTTGCAAGCAAACCTGTTTACTCTGATTTCCAGATCATCAGCTCGGGTTGTTCGAGTTCCTTAGGGTCGTAGTTTCCGATCACACGGAAGAAACTGCCCGTTGCAAAGTCTGGTTTGCCATCCTGATTGAAGTCCGCCTGGATCACGGAGAGATGGTCATGAAAGCGACTGGGCAACCGAGACGGTTCAAAGGTGCCGTCGCTGTTTTGCCGGAACAAAACGATCGGCGAGGATCCTTGTTCGACCCATTTGGACGAAACATCTCGCGCAAGCAGTGCCACGGCGATCACATCCATATCGCCATCGAGATCAAAATCGCCGGCGGTGGCGTTCAGCACGCCCGGCATCAATCCAATCTGATGTCGTTCCATTGGAAGCTCGCCATCATTCTCCAGCCACTGGACTGAGTGATAGGGTTTGGCACCGCGATCAAAGGAATCGCCGTTGGTGTAAAGAATGTCCAAGTCGCCATCGCCATCCATGTCCACTAACTCGATGCCGCTGGAGCCGTAGGCCGGATCGGGTGCGGCCCAAATCAGTTCACTCTCGAAATTGCCTTGCCCATCGTTGCGAAACAGTTCGATGCGTTCGTGTTCTTGGCTGATCAGGGCAACGAAATCGAGATCTCCGTCACCTTCAAAGTCGACAATCGGGACATGTACGGTCCCGTGTCGCGGATCCAACAATTTTCGGCGGAAGGTTGGCTTGCCATCGGGACCGTTGCCTTCGTTCACCAACAGAAACGTTTCGCCGCTATTTCGCCAGCCGAACGTTGCGCACAAAACATCAGTGTCGCCATCGCCGTCAAAGTCGGCGGCGCGAATGTCCGAGGGGCGGCTCAGGTTGTCTGCCAACACAACGGTTTCGAATGACTCGTCGCCTTTGGCCCGCAGCCAAACCATGCGTCCCAGGTCGCTGTCCGCCGCGTTGAATTCGCCAATGTCGGCGACTAACACATCCAAGTTCCCGTCTTGATCCAGGTCACCTACGTCCAAGTGGACCGGCTGCAACAGAGTTGCCAGTCGCTTGGGTTCGGTTTGAGATTCGTTTGGCCAGATCGCGTTCACTGATCCGTTGCCGATATCGCAATACAAGATTGCGTTCCCGGGCGTCGACTCGAGTCCCAGGTCATACCAGCCCAAGTGTGTCACTCCCGGGGGACGCCGACGCTCTTGTCTGACAAACGATTGTTGGTGCGGAAGTTCAGCGGGCGGATAATTCAAAGTCGACGGCACAGGCAGCGCCAATTCGGCGGGAGCTTGCAGTTTAAAAAAACGCTCGACGTTCAACTGCTCGGGTACGTTCAGATCTGTTCTTCCAGATTGCCGGTACAAATCAAATCCCTGGATGATTTCCATCTCCCACTCATCGACCGGTGAACTTGTCGGACGCGGCATCGCGTGGCAATCTCCGCAGAACGCTTTGACTTGAGGGCCGACGGATTGGATCAATTCGATCTCATCACTTTTTAAACGGTTGGCTGAGCCTTCCGGTGTCTGACGTGCGGAATTCAAACAACCATTCAGACCGACCAAAACGATCCAACAAAACAGGTCCGAGATTCGACGCCAGCGAGCGCGGCTTGGGTAGAATGGTGAGTTGGATTGAAAAGTAGATGATGTCACTGAAATTGATTTGATTGACGGTTTAAGTCGCGTGAATGTTTCCAAAGCCACTTCTATTCTATGTCAACGGACCGGCATCGTCGTCGTTCTGACAGTTGCAAACTTGCTGTTCGTGATTTCGATCGGATGCGATTCGACGAGTTCGAAAGGTGATGGTGATTCGCCAAGTCAATTGTCCGACCGGCCTCAATTTGCGAACGCCGAAGGCAGTTTGAAAATCGCGACGCGCAAAGGAAACTGGACCGAAGCGTATCAAGCGGCAGAGTACTTGGCGACGAATTCACCGAATGGAATCGATGGATTGGATCCGAATGTCTTGGTGCTAATGTCTCAGGCGGCGTTTCAGAAAGATCACAAAGAGCAATCGGCAAATTGGCTCGTTACCGCATGCGGCAATGAGCGTTATGCCAACGCGGGGCGAGTTCGCCAGGCAATGATCGCACTAATCGGGATTGGGAAATTCCACGAAGGCATTTCGTTCTTGGAACAAGCGATCGCACAGAATCCGGATCAAAACCAAAATCGGCGTTGGCTGTTTGATTTTTACATCGGTTCAGAAAATCGAGTCCCAGCCCTCCGGCATGGTCAAGCACTCGTTCGGGCTCGGCAAATCGATGTCGAGCTCCTGCAATCGATGAGCAACACCGAGCGACGTTTTCTCGATTCGGCTCCGCTGTCGCAAATGGTCGACCGGAACCCCGACGACAAACGACCGCTGCTCGGCGAGGCCAAGAAGAGTTTTGATCAAAGCAAATTTGATCAAGCGATCGCAACGCTGCAACAGATCACCGAATCTCATCCAAAATACTTTCCCGCACAAGCGCTGCTTGGCCAATCGCTGAGTGCGGCCAAACGATTCGACTCGATTCGTCATTGGGCGTCACAGCAGTCGCCGGGAATCGAGGATTATCCTGGTTATTGGCTTTCCCTCGGCGATTGGGCAGACCACCAAGGCCAGCCCAAGGCTGCTTTGCGTGCGTATATCGAAGCAGCCAATTGCAAAGACCCAGACGTCGTTCAAATCTGGACTCGAATGGCGACGTTGATGGTGAAGCTCGATTCCGATGAATCGAAAAATCCAAGCGACGAAGATCTAATCACCGCAGACTTTATCGATGCCGTGAATCGTCGTGCCTTGGGCCTGGGGCGTTTGCAACAACTGAAAAATCGATTCACCAAAACCGGCGGGATCTCGCAGGCGATCGTGATTGATTTGGCAAAGTCACTGGAGCATCTTGGTCGACTTTGGGAAGCCGAAGCATGGGCATCGATCGCCACAACGCTTCCCGAGGACGAGTCAGTCGATGTGCTGGGCTATCGGAAATCACTTGTCGCGAAACTGCAACAGGACACGCCTTGGCAACTCGACGATGAGCAACCGGACTTTGAACCGCTTCGCACTGCGTTGCCTTTACCAGAAATCGAAAGTGTTGTCTCGGCGCCTTCGTATTCCGAGCCCGGTCTCGTAGGAAATCTGCGTCTTGGTCAGGCAGCCCGGACTGTTGTTTCCGATCGTTTTCAACTAGAGGACGAAGCGCAGTCACGCGGATTGACGTTTTGGGGACGTACAAGCGAGACGCTCGATCAACCCGGAATCATGCTGTACCAAACGCTCGGTTGCGGTGGCGGGACGATTGACTTTGATCTCGATGGCAATAGCGATTTGTATTTGGTTGCAGCCGGCGGTACCCCACCAAACCGTGATAGCGAGGCGAATGAATTGTTTCGCAATCTTGGCGGCGAATTCGTTGCCTGCGGGAATCAATGTCTAGCCGACGACCGTGGATTTGGCCAAGGCGTCGCAATCGGTGATGTCAACGAAGACGGGTTTCCAGATGTTCTGGTGCTCAACTACGGGCCCAACCGATTGTTTGTCAATCAAGGAGATGGCACCTTTTATGAATCCGACAAACTTCTTCCGCCTGAACCAGATGACGAATGGTCCAGCAGTGCCGCAATTGCTGATCTGGACGGCGACGGATTAAATGACATCGTGATCGTGAATTACTGCGACACGTTGGGGCCTGTCACCGTGGGCTGTCCTGTCACGGGGATGGACTTCATGAGGTCCTGCTCACCAATGAAATTTGCCGCCCGTGATGACCGATTTTTGCATGCCAACGGCGATGGAACGTTTGTAGATGTCTCCTCAAAGTGGAACGCTACACTCGAATCGCCAGGGCGAGGACTCGGTATCGTCGCAGGTGACTTGGATGGCCAGCCCGGCGTCGAAGTCTTCATCGCAAACGACATGACCGCGAATCACTACTGGGGAATCGCCAGTCGTAGCGACGTTGCCGACCAACCAATCTTCAGCGAGACGGCAATGCTGCGTGGCTTGGCCGGCGATGATCGGGGAATTCCCATGGGATCGATGGGAATCGCCACCGCAGACATCGATCGCGATGGAGATTTGGACTTGTACGTGACAAACTTTTCCAAGGAAATCAATACACTGCACATGCAGGCCGCCAGCGGCATTTGGCAAGATTCAACCAGCCAAGCTGGACTCTCCGATACGACGTTGCCGTTAGTCGCATTCGGTACCGAAGCGATCGACTTAGACAACGACGGGATATTGGAGCTTGTCGTCACCAATGGGCACGTTGACCTGTTTTCTCGCGGTGACGAAAAAGCTCTCTATCAACAGCCGACACAGATCTTTCAACAAGATCGACTCGGCCACTTCGTTCTCGCCAATGTCCCTTCAATCGGACGCTACTTCGCCAATCCACATGTCGGACGCAGCTTGTGGACCTTGGATGCGAACCGTGATGGCTTGATTGACTTCGCTGTCACCCATCAGACCGAACCAACAGCGCTGATCATCAACCAAAGTCCGTCGCAGGGAGACTGGATCCGACTGTCGCTCAAGGGCACGCGTTCGTCGCGTGACGCCGTTGGAAGCACTGTGCGAATCACAACACCCGACCAAACGCTGTACTCCTATCGAATCTCAGGCGATGGCTACCAATGCAGTAACGATCCGGTATTGCACGTCGGATTGGGCTCTGTCGCCAATCAATCGGTTGATGTGCAGGTTTCTTGGCCTGATGGTCAGGAAGAGAACTTCGTACGAGTACCAATCAATCAAGAATCGATCTTAGTACAAGGACGATAGGGTTTCTCACTTGCGAAAATAATGTGTTATTGGGAATCGTGAAGTTTAGAGATTGGTTCGCACCCACAGGTGCCACGTTCGCAAACGCTCATAATTTGTCAATTAAGGAAACGAAGTCTCAACTATCTGATTCTTGGATCTGCACAAACGTGCATTTGATATCACTTTGACAGTGCTCCAATGTGTCACATTTACGATCCACTTCGCTTGCCAATGCAAGCTTAACAACGATGAACACTCCCTCGTGCGGACGCAGCGTGGTCCGGCGCACCGAAAAGGAATTGAGTTTATTTTCGCCTTCCTGTGATTTTTTGCACGCAGAAATTCATTCGCGAATGCTCCGGTTGATATCCTCTAGTTAGCTACACCGTTGTAGTTACACGTCAAAAGAGATTCATTTCAGAGAGGTGCGATATGAATCGAAGGACTTCTCGACAGGCATTCACGCTGGTGGAATTGCTTGTTGTGATTGCAATTATTGGGATTCTTGTTGGTTTGCTTTTGCCAGCAGTTCAGGCCGCGCGTGAAGCGGCTCGACGGATGAGTTGCTCCAATAATTTCAAGCAACTCGGGCTCGCTATCCACAACTATCATTCGGCATACAAACAGATGCCGATGCATGGTGCGGGGACTGACAGCCCGGCTGGCGGCAACGCCAATCAAGGTGTCGCCGACGCAACCACCAATTGGTGGTCCAGTTATGGTGACGCAAACGCATGGCGACTAAGCATGCTTGTCGGCATCACCCCGTTTATGGAACAGCAAGGTCTTTGGGATCACATTAGTAATCCCAGTGTGGTCAATGCCACTGACCCCTCAACGCCTTACGCGATTCCTTGGCCAGCGATGGGGCCAACTCCGCAGCTGAACCACTACGTGCCATGGGTGACGGAGTTACCGGTTCTTCGCTGCCCGAGCGACCCTGGTGTTGGATTGCCGGCGCTGGGACGGACGAACTATGCAGCTTGCATGGGCGACTCGATTCACTGGTCAGTGATTGGGCACAAGGATTTTGATCGTGGCCAGGCACGATCGGATTTCTTCGTTCCTAAGCCGACGGACAACCTGGCGATTCACTCCAACGCGTCAGACCGTGGAATGTTCGTGCCGCACAAAGCGACCAAGTTTCGCGATGTGCTCGACGGATTGTCCAACACGGTCATGATGGGTGAAATCATCACGTACCTCGGTGACCGTGATATTCGCGGCATCCAGACGCTGAACGCCAACCTGGCCGGTGACGACAACTCGGTCATTCTGCAAAACCCGAAGTGGTGTTTCGACAACAACCAAATCGACCCGGCTCGTCCGAGATTCTGGTTGGCAACGGTCGCTGTCGAAGGGAATACCGCAGGTCGTGGTTTCCGCTGGGCTGACTTCCGGATCAACTATTCGGGCATGTGTACGATCTTGCCGCCCAACGCAGAGTTGGTTGGGATCAACAATGCCGGAAACACTTTGATCGGTCCGCCATCAAGTAATCACCAGGGCGGTGTGCATATTCTGATGGGTGATGGTGCGGTCGTCTTTATCAGCGACTCGATCGAAGCTGGTAATCCGCGGAACCCACAGGTCTACACCAAGGGTACACCGGAAAATCTCAATGTCCCGGGCTCACCGAGTCCCTATGGTATTTGGGGCGCACTCGGTACCCGCGCCAGTCGTGAAGTGATCGACGAACCAATCGGCCAGTAATCGGTCGGATGCCAGTAATTGGGCGGATAAACGTCCAGGCAAACAAAAAACCTCTGTTGCATCATCATGGTGCAACAGAGGTTTTCTTTTGAGTTTGTCTCTCGCTATTTGTCAGCGTTGGCGCTGCCAGCGGCTTCTTCTTGAGCGAGCATTTCTTCGTAGGACTGCACATCGGCATCCGATGCATCCTCCACAACGTTACCACCACCGCCACAACCAGCGGCCATCAATGCGCAGACGCATGATAGCGCCAATCCGAATTTCCGAACCATGGATCTATCCCTACTCTCAATTTGGCATAAACCTTAAAACACAATGCTTTAAAGTATAGCGTTTGCGTCTGCCTTGTTGTTGTCAAGCATTCGATAATCCGAACTTCCCACGACCTAGTGACGCGGGACCGCAAACTTGAACATCGCATGACTGCCTACAAGAGCAAGTGCGGCAGCAACAATTTGATTCGCCGACAGGAAAACAACTGCCACAACAGAATTAGTCGTTGCTTTTCCGTGCAGATATGAGGCATTGCGGTGACTGCGTCTCATTCGCGATCCTTCCAGGCTTGTCTTTGTCCTTGAATGATCAACCAGCGATGGTCGATTGGCAATTCGTCGAATGTCTGCTCGCTGCCATCAGGCCAGACGAGATGCAATCGATCGACTTGAGACGCCGTTCCTAGTCCGAAGTGGGCGATTGCTTCGTTCTTTGACATGTAACCGTCGCCGGTCTGCACCGTTTGTATCACACGTTGTTCGCCAAACTGAATGATCAGTTGTGCTCCGATCGCATCGCGTTCACAAGCCGTCCCAACGAGTTCAAACTGGATCCAGTGGTACGGCGTTGCCGTCTCATTGACCAACAGCGAGACATCACTGTTCAATTCGGTCGTGACAAAATCAATCCGCCCGTCTTTGTTGTAGTCACACGTTGCGACTGCTCGGGTGAGGTGATTGGATTGCCAATAGCCGTCGTCGCCTAGCGCTTCGACCGGCGTAAACTTTCGTCTGTCGCCGCGAAACAGTTCCGTTGGCATTGCGAAGGGACGTCCTTCGTCTTGGTGGTCTTCGATGTGGCCTTGGCCAACAACCAGATCAACCGCACCGTTGTTATCAAAGTCAATCGCTTGGGCGCCGAACCCGACCATCGGATAGCTTTGCTGCTCAAGTCCGAACGCAACGACGCGGTCACTGAAGTGCCCCGAGACATCCTGCATGTATTGGTTCGACCATTCATTTTCGAAGTTGGTCACATGCAAATCGAGCTGTCCGTTTTGGTCGAAATCGGCGGCCGCGATTCCCATCGATCCCATCGGCTGACCACTGGTGCCAAACGCAATGCCTCGTCCCGCAGCAGAATCCGCGAAGCCCTGCGCACTCGTGTTCCAATGCCATAGTTGGTTGGGCATCCGATCGTTTGCGACATACAAACCGTTTTGCCGCTCGGTTCCCAGTCGAGTAACCAGGACACCCAGTCCTGGCGCGGCAGTGTTGTCAGGTCCCAGCGGCACCGCATTCGCGTTACCGTCGCCCTTGGAAAGAAAAACACGATCGGATGCGGCATGAAAGTGCAGCGGTGCTGGAAAGTAAGTCGGCTTACCGTTGAGATCGAATTCCAAATCACGAAAAATTTCAGGGTCGTTGAGGTAATTGACTTCAACAAGGTCTGGCAAAAGGTCCCCGTTCAAATCTCCCATTGCAACGCCGGTTGAGAACATTGGGGTTGTCCAATCATCGCCTGGAACGTGTGTGACAAACCGGCCGTCACCTTGATTGATCAGTAATGTATTCTGTCCCAAGTTGGCGACCACCAAATCAGGCCAACCGTCTTGGTTCCAATCGCCAGCTGTCACACCGAATGCATATCCGACATCGTCGCATCCGGCATTCATGGCGACGGAAACAAATCGATTGTCAATCTGCCGATACAACACGTTGGCTTGTTTCGCCACGCCACTTGGCGGATCGCTTGCCGCCTGGGCCAAATAGAAATCCAGCTGCCCATCGCGATCGAAATCAACGCACGCGATCCCGGAGCCAAGTTGTTGATAGATCAACCAGTACTTGTCACGAGGCGTTGCGGCATTGCGATGGCGAAAATGCAAAGCGTTCGAGCGAGCGGTATTTCTAAACTTGGGAACAAGTGCGGGGGCTGACTGGATGCTGGTTGCGATCTCGCTGGTACCGTTGTTGGGGCTCACGGAACGTTTCGAGTCTTGGATGGATGCGAGCCATTGCTGATGCGGAAATGCTGACTCGTCTAACCCACAGCGGATAGCGACAAGCATCTGGGCGCGAACGTCGTCTGTATTGAATAACTCGACAGCTTGACCGATCGCGGCGTGCGAGGATTGGTAGCGTCCCGACGAAATCAAGTTGAGACGATACCAACCCACTGCCTCCGGCGACCGACCTAGGTTGGTCAGTGTCTTGGAAAGCTGATCCACGGCAGCAGAATCGAATTCGGACCGAGTCAGCAGCTGCCGCGCCAATTGTTTGGCAAAGTTTGTCTCGACCGCATGCTTTGCGACCTTGTCGGCCAAGGCAGCTTCGCCAGCGGCAGCGAGTGCATGACGCAAACGATCATACGCGGCTGCATCGCCAGGCTCGCGCTGAACAGCTTGTAAATAAAGCCCGACTGCGGCGCGATACTCACGATCCTCCATCGCCAATTCGCCAATCGCGATCCAATCATCCGCATAGTCTGACGAAGATGCCGGCATTTGCAGAACCGATGCTCGCAGCGAATCGAGCAGCTTTGCATCGGCAAGCACCCGCAGGTAAAACGCAACGGCTTCGGGATCTTTCGCACGCACCAACTCGCTTTGTCGTAGCAATTCGATCGCTTCCCGCGAATCACCCTCGCTGTGCAGTGCGCGTGCGACGTTCAGTTCGCCGTATTTCGTGAGGGTTTCAGCATCGCTTGAATCGGGCTTCTCGTCAAAGCCGACAAATGCCCGAATGGGAAAAAGCAAGGCACGGAGTTCATCGACGTTTGCCTCCCCACGCGAGCAAAGCTCGCGGGCATGGTGGTTGGCACGCGCACGAAAGCCGCGCTGGTTTAACGTGACGACCAGATCATGGCGGCATTCAAAATCGTCAGGCTCGTCGATTAAAATCGCTTCATAGCGTTTGATGGCTTCCTCGGTCCGACCGGCCGTTTGCATCACCTCCGCCGCACGTTTGGCCCATTTCGTGTGATCGTCTGCCGATACGGCCGCTTGATCGAGCAGTTCGACCGCACGATCGATGTCACCGTCGAGCCGGGCGAGTTGTGACGCAAACGCGAGCGCGGACGCGTCTCCCGGTAATCGCAATAGATGATCGCTGACCAAGCCCTGGGCCGCGGCTTGATCGCCCGATGTGATCGCTGACCGAATCGCGTCCAGACTTTTCTCACGATCAAATGTCGATTGAGACTCGGCACGATGCGTCGACGACTCGGCGTTTGGTTTTGGCGATGAAGTTCCACAACCGATTAACAAAGCCGGCAGCGCAGCGGCGACCAAGCTTTTTCGTAGCACCTCCATCGAGCGACCACAGAATGAATGGCGTAGCGATCAAGAACAGACCACCAGTTTAGCGGATCGCGAGCGTCGTTTCACAAACGGCACCTCACTCAGGATGCAGCAACGCTTCAGCGATCGCCTTGACTTGTTCCCAACGGATCCCTTCTCGCTGCTCGATGGCAGGCGGATGATCAGTCGGTTCCAGCTCAACTCGTGGTCGCAGGCCCAATGCTCGCGTATGAACGTGTGTCTTTAAATTGACAGTGCTCGGATAAAGCGGTAACGCTGTTGAAAGCCAACCGAAATAAGGCGGCGCATTTTTACGTCCCTCCTGATCCCAACGCTCAATGCAGTCACGAAAACTTGAATCGCTCAGCGAGCACCATACCTCCCAAACAAACGGTTGGTTGCTATCGAGAACCGGCAGTTCAAGGCAACCACGGATGAATCGATGGGTGTCATCGATCACGCACAGATCTTCGCTCAGCTCGCAACGTGATTGACGTTTATCCTCGGGGATCTGTGACCACATCAGCGGCGCAGCGGTCCCATAGGACATCGGAAGGGAGTCATGAAATTCGCCACACGCGGAACAATGGAATCCGGTCATCAATGGTGCTCGGCTGGATCGTATCGAGAATCGCAAGAAGCCGTTTTGGCATGCAGGTTGCCATTCACCATCGCTGTAGCCTGCGTTCGGAGGAAACAGCGGCCAGCCCAGTAGCTTTGCCGTTCAATCAAATTACTCGCCAATGAATTGGTAGGTGAATTTGAAAGCGAACGCTATCACTCTTGCTGAGGTTTGAAAGATGAACGACCAATGTGTTGTCGCACAATACAGCGACGAAGATCAATTCCATACCGCGATCGAAGTACTCGACAAGGCCGGCTTCACTGCCGACGAAGTGTCTCTCATCCAGCGCAGTTCCGACGTTCGAAAAGCGATACCAAGCCAAGGTGTTGCCGAAGTGGGACCTGCCAGTGATGGTGCTGCCAGTGGCGCGGCAACAGCGGGTGCAACAGTTGCCGGCGGTGCCGTGGGGACATTGCTTGGCACGGCAACATTGCTGGGGCCGTTGATGATCGCAGGGCCGCTCGCCGGAATGGCTGCGGGGGCGGTCGGTGGCGGCGTGCTAAGCGCGGCGGAAAAATGGGGTGTCGAAAAAGACGTTGCGTCCACCTACGAACAAGCCGTCGAAGCTGGCGACCAATTGATTGTCGTCGCAACGGATGATGTGGTTCGGATCGATGAGGCGCAGCGTTTGTTGCACACCGTCGACTGCAAGTCGCTAGAACGCTACCCCGGCTAAGCAAAAAAAAAGCCCAGTGGTCCGATCTCGGAGCCACTGGGCTTTTGATTTATGGTCGTTTTGATCGACCAGTACCGAAGGAGGGACTCGAACCCTCACTCTGTTGCCAGAATTGGATTTTGAATCCAACGCGTCTGCCAATTCCGCCACTTCGGCATTTGTGACCGTGGCCGGTGAATCACCTGCATCACGGAAGTCCTGAAGTATCCAATACGACGATCAATCGTGCAAGCCGGTTCACGCAGACGTTTTGAAATTACGTCGATTGCCAATCGAGGTTTGTCGCCGGATATTCCTGTTTCGACAGTTTTGGTGATTGTCTGCAGCCAATTTCAACGAATGCGTACCGGTTCAGTCCTGGTTCGCCCCCAAGATCGGGGTGAAAATCAGTTCGACTCCATCAAGCTGCTGATCAACGGCAGCAGTTGCTTTTTCCGGCTGACGACCCCATCAAGCTGGTACAGGCGGTCTTCCAGTTCTGGATAGTTGATCTCTTCCCAACCCTGCGGCTCGCGACTCATCATCAACAAGCTGCCATTGCTGGAAATATCGGTAACCAGCAGTGCGCTGAACTCCAACTGCTGGGAGTCCGCCATGCTTTCTAAGGCGCTAAACAGTTCGTCCTTTCGTTGCCAGAACAGGTCGAATCCGATTTCCTCGATTTGCGAGATCGAGAATTTCTGTCCTGACTCTTCGAAGTGCTTGCAGTCTTCTCGGACCACTTGATCGGGGCTGCAAGTTCGTAGCGCCGAACCGACCGAAAAGAAGTCGCTTGCAAACTCATCGAGTTGAACTTTGCAGAATCGCTGAAGCCAATTGAGGATGTCGCGATCGGTCGAGGTGGTTGTTGGCGAACGCAAGAACAAGGTGTCGCTGATCATTCCCGATGCCATGCACAATGCGATCGACGGGTCTGGATCGATCCCGGCACCACGGAACATCTTGGCGACCAAGGTACAGGTCGATCCAACCGGCTCCATCGTCAACCGGATCGGTTCGGTCGATTTCAGCGATCCGCCCAATCGGTGATGGTCCAAGACTTCGACGATCCGTGCCTCGTCCGCACCTGGGACGGCTTGTCCGATTTCGTTGTGATCGACGAGCACCAGTTCCGGTTTGGGCGGGTTCACCAAGTCACTTTTACTGAGCACGCCGACGAGTTTTCCATCTTCCAGCACAGGGAAGATCGTTTGCGGCGAGCGGAATATTTCTCGCCGCGCGTCGGAAACGGTCATCCGCGCCGGCAGTGACATAAAGTCCTTTTCGACAACACCGCTGATCAGTTGAGCCGCTTTGATCCGCATGGTCGTCGTCGCGGTATCAAAAGGGCTGCGAAGTACGGCGATGCCACGAACTTGTGCCAGTTGCAACAGCCCTTCGCTCAGTTCATAGCCGCCAGTCACCACCAAGGCGCGAACACCCAGTTCCAAGGCTGGCAATTGAACGGTTGGGCGGTCGCCACTGACGACGATCAAGCGATCAGCAGGAAACTGCTTGATGTGTTCGGTAAATCCGCCGGCGCTCATTGCACCAACACTGACGATCAAGTCTTCGTCACGATCGGGTTCGACGGCGTGTTGGAATTCGCCACCCAAGACCGAAACGATCTTGGTCAAATTGGTACGAACTTGGCGTCCAGTTGTCGGGTCGACGTTGCTGTTAAGGACCAGCTCCAGCAGGTCCAGCAGCGTGACAATGCCGACGAGTTTTCCATCGTCATCGACAACCGGGATGCTTCGTAAACCGCGTTCATCCATCCGGCGATAAACTTCGTAAAAGACTTCATCGCAGGTCGCCGACGTGACATCCGTTTGACAAACATCTTCGATCGCCGGACGCACATCCATGACGATTCGTGGATGAGATAGTCCCGCTTTCTTCAGCGCGAATTCGGTGCGTTGGTTGGGTGCACCACAACAAGCGGCGATTGCATCCGGCCGTGTGGTACGACGCAGGAAATCGGCGTAAGCGATCGCGGCGCAAATCGCGTCGGTATCCGGGTTGCGATGGCCAAAAACGAGAAGGGGCATGGTGAATGCTTTCGGATAATGAACAGGATCGCGGTGTGGTTGGGTTTAGCTTCCGTCGTCGGACGGTTGATCGGAAGCCAAGTGGTTTCTTGAGACGAGGAGATCCATTGCATGGGCAAGGATGGTCTCCGGTTCGCTCATGCGTCCGGTACCACGGACGCGGCACGAAAGCCAGCCCGATTCTGGGCCGACGAGATGGCATCCGTCCTCGGCCAGTTGTGCGATGTTACGCTGCACCGAGGGCTTGGACCACATCGGGTCGCTCATCGCCGGCGCGATCAGAACCGGCGCGAGGTTTTGCAAATAGAGCGTGCTGATCAGGTCGTCGGCAATCCCATGTGCGAACTTGGCGATGAGGTTTGCCGTTGCCGGTGCAACAATCATGAGATCGACCCCATCGGCGTGTTCGATATGGGGGCCGAGTGGGTGCGACTTATCAAAAGACGCAATCGCGACGGGGCGTCCGGAGAGGGCGGTCAGGGTTGCCGCGCCTAGAAACTCGGTCGCCGAGTGTGTCATCGCGGCTTGGACGTGATGCCCGGCCTGAGCAAGGCGACTGCAGAGTGTCGCGGACTTATAAGCTGCGATTCCGCCACCGACCGCCAACAAAATGCGTTTGGGCGCAAGTGGTTGGCGGAATGGCTGTTTCGGATCGGCCGATTCGGTCACGCCGAGTGCCTACAGATCGGAGGCATCGAGATCGGGTGCTTCGGCAGCCGCGATGGTTGCGTCCAAGTCCAACTCGGTGACTTGTTCGACTTCGTTGTCGGTGTTCAAGAAGATCTTGTCTTGCAAAATCTCTTTCAACACGATCGACATTTTGTCGTGGGTGTCGATATTGACGAGCGCTCGGCTGCCTTGGTTTAGCTGGACCAATCGCTTTTGGATCAGCGTGCTTAGCTTAAAACGCCCACCAACCTTGTTGACGGTTTCTTCGTCTTTTAGTTCTTCGAGCATACCTGGTTCTCCTGGTGGTCTTTCAGAATTCGGCAAACTTGGGCGACGGCCGCATCGACCGCACCGTTGATAATTTCGTATTGATATTCGTGCACGAAACGCATCTCGTCGGCAGCGGTTTCCAGCCGACTTTGGATTGCCGTTTCGCTTTCGGTTCCCCGGTCTCGCAGCCGCCGCTCCAGTTCGTCCATCGAACCGGGATGGATGAACAGCGAGATATGGTCCAAATCCGAGTGCTGCATCACGTCCAACGCGCCCTGGACGTCGATCTCCAAGATCACCCACTGGCCCGACTTGATGCCATCGGTCACTTCACTCTTGAGCGTCCCATACCAGTGTCCGCGGCCAAACACCTCTTTGCATTCCAGGAACGCTCGCTCTTCACGAAGGCGATCAAATTCGTCTTGAGAAACAAAATGATAGGCCTTTCCGGGAACTTCGCCAGGGCGAGGCTGACGGGTGGTCGCCGAAACGCTCATCCGCAGTGGTAGTCCGCATTCGGCCATCAGCCGCTTGGTCACTGTGGACTTGCCCGCACCGCTGGGCCCGGAAATGATAATCAACTTCGCGGCGTTCGATTCACTCATGGAACTGTTCGTCGCGACAAAAGGCGTCGCGTTGGTTGTCGTTGGGACGGTTGGATGGTCAGAAAAAGAAAAGCCTAGGTCAGCAAACGAGCTATTCCAAGTTTTGCACCAGCTCTCGCATCCGTTCGATCGCACATTTGATCTCGACGACCAACGCCGAAATTGCCGCATGGTTGGCCTTTGACCCGATCGTGTTCGTCTCCCGGAACATCTCTTGGGTGATGAAATCCAACCGGCGTCCGGCGGGCTCTTCACGCCCGGCAGCCGATTTTGCGGAGCCCGACTTGGCGTTTTCGTTCTCGCCGCACATCACCGCTTCGAACAAGGTCAGGTGACTGCCCAGCCGCGTGATCTCTTCGCTGATATCGGTACGGTCCGCAAAGACTTGGACCTCGCGAAGCAGATCGGTGGGGCCGACCTCGGCGTCGAATTCGGCCAGCAACCGGTTGACCTTGGTCTCCAATCGTCCGCGGTAGTTATCGGCTACCTGAGGGGCCAGTTTGGCGATCGAGTCAACGTGCTTGCGGATCGTCTGGCAATCGGCGATCAGCGTTTCAGCCATCGCCTGGCCTTCGGTTTGCCGCATCTCAATCAAGTTCGCCGCTGCCGCGGTAACAACAACACTGACCTGTTTCCATAGTTGGTCGTCATCGCTCGACCCCTGGTCGCCGGTCAAGACACCGGGCAGTGAAACTAGTGACGCCGCGCTGATCGTAACATGCTCACCAGCGATCCCGCTGTCGGTGATCGCTTGTTGGCATTGACGCAAGTAATCTGCCAAGACGGCCGGGTTGATTTGCACGGGCGTTTGGCCGCCGTGCCGTTCGACCGAAACGTTGACGTTGATCGCGCCACGATGCAAATGCCGACGCAGTTCTGACTCGATCCGCGATTCCAAGGGCGAAATGGCTTCGGGAGTTCGCAGGCTGCACTTGAATCCGCGGTGGTTGACCGCACGGAGCTCGACGGTCAGTGTCCCCAGCGTGGAATCGCCTGTTCCCCGGCCTTGACCGGTCATGCTGCACACGGCATACGCGCGCGAGCTGCCCGTGGTTTCGCAGTCGAGATCCTTCGCGGTCGGACCCTCGGCGGCCTTGGCAGCGGGAGCAGTGGTCATGGGCAAGACAAAATCAGTGCAGGAGAAAAGGTTTCGCACGCATGCGAGGCGATTACTCGGCCGCCGCAGCGGCTTCGCTCGCGTCGCCGGTTGGCTCTTCGGTCGACTCTGCCGCAGGTTCTTCAGCTGGCTCAGCCGAATCAGTTGGCTCAGCGGCTGGTTCCTCAGTCGACTCGGCAGCGGGTTCCGTTGCAGGTTCTTCAGCTGGTTCCGCCGGAGTCAATTCGGCCGAAGGGGTTTCGCCGGTTGATTCTTCGGACGACGCAGATGCATCACCGAACATCTCCGAGTCGAGGCCTTCCAGCCCCATGCCGCTCAAGCCGCCGGCGGTGTTTTCGGCATCTGGTGAAACCAAGCTCGGTGTCGTGTCCAGGTCCAATTCGTCGTCAGCGACGGCGATTGGCGGGACGCCGAGTGTGTACATCGCAATTGCACAGACCAAACCCCAGATGATCGCCGAAACCGCGGTGATCACGGTGAAGGTGTCGCCAGCTTTGCTGCCGAACGCACTTTGGCCACCAGGACCGCCCAGCGCGCCTGCCAGTCCGCCGCCTTTGCCACGCTGCACCAAAACCAGCAGGATCAAAAAGACAGACAGGATGAACATCACCCAGCCGAGCGCGGCGCTACCGAGCGAAGCTAGCGGAAGCGAAACGAACGACAGCGATTCGAGCGAAGTCGAGACGGCACAATGAATTGAGTCAGCCATTAGAGCTCACAGTCCGTTTGGGTTTGTTTTGTATTTGCGATTGGAAATACCGAGTTGTCGATCCTTCGATCAACCGGCTTTGATGATGCCGACGAAATCGTCGACTTTCAGGCTGGCGCCACCGACAAGTGCGCCGTCAATGTTGGGTTGTCCGAGCAATTCTTCGGCGTTGCCAGGTTTGACACTGCCGCCGTACTGGATACGCATTTGGGAAGCGACTTCTGGGGTGAACAGTTCGCCCAGCAGGTTGCGAATGAACGCGTGAACGTCTTCGGCTTGTTCTGGGGTGGCGGTTTTGCCGGTGCCGATCGCCCAAACGGGCTCGTAAGCGATGACAACGCCGGTCGCACGCGATTCGTCCAGGCCTTCCAGTGATCCGCGAAGTTGCGTTCCGACAACGTCTTCGGTTTTGCCCGCTTCGCGGTCTTCCAATGTTTCACCGACGCAAACGATCGGGACCAAGTTGCCCGCCAATGCCGCAGCCAGTTTTTCGCTGACCTGTTTGTCGGTTTCGCCCATCAGTGCACGGCGTTCGCTGTGCCCCAGGATGACGTAGCGGCAACCGCAATCGCTCAGCATCGCGGCGTTGACTTCGCCGGTGTAAGCGCCGTCACCGGCTGGGTACAGATTTTGTGCTCCCAGGCCGACAGCGGATCCGGCCAACACGTCCGACACCAAGTGCAGGTAAACCGAAGGCGGGCAAACAGCGACTTCGACACTGGGGTTTTCGCCGACCGCTTCCGAAACGCCTTTGGCAAGCGCTGCGGCGGTGTCAGCACGCATGTTCATTTTCCAGTTTCCGGCGATGATGGTTCGGCGGCTCATGCGGTCGTCTCCGGCAGAGGTGATACGGTTTTTCCAAGTAGTTCAGCTAGTTTCTTCATTTGTTGCGCGAGCTCGTCGTATTGCTCGGGCAACAGGGCCTGTGGCCCATCGCTCTTGGCGACTTCGGGGCAATCGTGAACTTCGATGTGCACCCCGTCCGCGCCAGCGGCCAGACCTGCCAATGCACAGGCAGGAATCAATTCAGGTTTTCCAGTCGCGTGTGACGGGTCAACGATGATCGGCAAGTGACTCAGTTGCTGGACCAATGGAACGGCAGCAACGTCGTACAGGTTGCGGGTCGCGGGATCGAAGCCTTTGATGCCACGTTCGCACAAGATGACGTTCGGGTTTCCTTGCGAAAGGATGTACTCCGCACACATCAGTAAGTCAGCGACGGTCGCGGCCATGCCGCGTTTCAGCAACACCGGACGCTGCGAAGCACCCACTTCGTTTAGCAACGCGAAGTTTTGCATGTTGCGGGCGCCGATTTGCAACAGGTCGGCGTACTCGGCAACCAACGGAACCAAACGCGGGTCGGTGACTTCGGTGACGACGGGCAAGCCATGGGCGGCACCGACATCACGCAATCGACGTAGCCCCTCTTCGCCCAGCCCTTGAAATGCGTAGGGGCTGGTCCGCGGTTTGAACGCACCACCGCGAAGGATGTTCGCGCCCGAAGCGGCGATCGCTTCGGCAATACGGTGCATGCGGTCTTCTTCTTCGACGCTGCACGGCCCGGCGATCAGGCCGACATGGCCTCCGCCGATTTTGACACCGCTGACATCGACGACGCTGGATTCCGGATGAGCTTCGCGGGAGGCGAGCTTGTACGGTGGCAGAACCGGTACGACTTTGGCCACGCCGGGGATCGCGCGGATTGATTCGACCACGATTTCTGATTCATCGCCAATGATTCCGACGATGGTGCGGAACGTGCCGCGGCTGAGGTGGGCTTTCAGGCCGAGCGCTTCGACACGTTGAATGACGTGGTCGATTTGTTGCTCGGTCGCACCGCCCTTGAGGATCAAAATCACGGTGGTTCAGAGGGGATTATTGGTTACAGAAGTGGGGCGGGAACTCGATCGAGCCACAGAGTTTAGCTAGCTGGTGCCGTTGTCGTCGAGGGCAAACAGCGATTGTTGAGCCTCGTCGAGCCCCAAGAAGCCAACGTTTTGGCTGCTATCGAGCCGATCACAGGCCTTTCCCCACCCGAACTCGGCCAGATTTCCCCATTAGCCCCAAATTTACAGCCGCTCCGCCCCTCGATGAATGTCGCGTGAATCTCAGTCCCCGGTCTCACCACGCCGATCGATTTGTCCCCCGATTCGGCTCCGATCCTAAACCGAGGGTTGCCCCGACCCGCTAAACTGATTGTGTCGCGGCCATGGCAACCCACCCGGGCCCGACCGAACGGCGGATATTGCTAGCTTTTCTGCGAGCTTCTCTTCTGAAAATCGCACCCCTACACGACGTTACAGCCGGATGACTTTATGGACCCGCCGCAATTTTCAGGGCGTCAATCCACAGCCGAGGCGGTGCTGCCGAGCCGCTTGTTACCACGGATTTCGTTTCGATCGCTGTTCGCCCTCACCACGGTGTGTGCCGTTGTCACTGCCGTCGTCTCCGCCGCCGGGCACGGGGGGGCCTACGCGACTGCCGGGGCGATCGCGATCGCGTTTGTCTTCGGCTGCTTCGCGATCTTTGCCTTGTGTTTCTTGTTGAGCTGGTCGGTGGCGATGTTTCCGCGGGCGATTGGGGCGGCATTGATGGTCGTGGGCGTGCATTTGGCTTTCACTCGCTTTGTCGGAGTGACGCTTCGTGACTGGGCGTTTCTGCAATCGACGGCAGTGATCGTCTGTTTTGAACTGCTGGGGCTGTACCTGGTGGTTTTCCCGACGGGACGTGAGCGGCCTGATGATGCCAACAGCCCATTCGCCGACGGCCAACTTCCGCCACAGATCTTCGCCCCCCGCGACCCAACGGAATGACCCGCATGCCTCGACTGTCTTTTCCCGCATTTCCTCTTTGCGCGGTCGCTGCGTTTTTGGTCGCGAGCAGCCTTCTTGGCGAAAGCACCCCAGTGTTTTCACAGGTGGCGTTCCAGAATATGTCTCTCTCGTTGCCACCACCCGACAACAGCGGAAAAACGACCCCGTCGGCCGGATTGGTCGCATCGATCGATTTGACCAATTTGCATTTCGTTGGCAGCGTCGGCGTGAACGCCCGCATCGATTCCACCATGGGGCCGCTTTCGCGACAGCGCAAACTGGCAATTCGTTTGACGCCAATCGGCACCCATCTTCCTGCGAACAATGCCAGCACGGTTTTGTTGCCGGCGACATTCGAGCAAGGACAATCACGTGTCGAATTGAACGACGTGTTTTCGAAATGGACGATCGGTGAAACCTACAAGATCGAACTGCTCGAAGACGGCGAACCGTTGCCAAATTACAACGCCCTGATTGGTCAGTCGCTTAGCGAGCAAGTGATGACTCGAATTGATGTCGCGATGCCGAACGAGGTCATGCTGAACGTCGGTTTGATCGGGGTTGAACAGAAAACGAATGACGCACCAAGCGATGCCAGCTACTTTTCTGTTTACAGCCGGATTGCCTTTCAGCAGTTCGATCCACGGATGCTGCCGACGGATTGGCGTTTGTATGAGCAGCTCGATTGTTTGGTGATTGACGAACAATCGTTGCTCAATATGCCAACCGTTCCAAAAGTCGATGCGAGTCATTGGCAAGCGGTAATCGAGGCGATCCGCTTTTGGACAATGCAAGGCGGGGTTTTGATTTGTGTTCCGACCTCGGAACCGCTAACCGGCCATCAAGCGTTGCTCGACAAAGTCATCGAGAAATTGCGGCTGAAACCGCACGAAAGTCTCGTCGACCGAGAGTCGTTGTTGGCAAGTAATCGGCAGCTACTCGATGGCTCGCGGCAAGTGCTTGACTTTGCCGAGCAATGGGCCGATCAAGTCTCCACCCCTCCGGCCAATTTGGGTGCCGGAACTCCTCCGCAACCACCGATGCAGGCGCAATTGCAGCGAGGCCAGTGGATTCCAACACACCTGCTGTCGACCAACGCCGAAGACATTCAAGCCCTGAGGACTTGGATTGACGATTCTCGCGAGTCAATCGACCGTGCACAGCAAGCTTGGGACGCCGCCATCGTTCGTCCGGCGTCAATGGGTTCGCTGATGGTTCTCGATCGTGATGCCTTTGTCAGTTCCATGACCGTGCAGCCGCTTGAATCCCAATTTGCACAGCAAGTGGCCCCGATGCTGCGGCGTGGCGTCGATCCGATCTTGGGTGACAATCGGCATCAACGCTGGTTGATACCCGGTGTCGCGCAGCCACCCGTTTATACCTTTATGGGGATCCTCACGCTGTTTGTGATCTTGGTCGGCCCGATCGCTTACCGCTGGTCAACCCGAAGTCACCGTTCGCATTTGATGTTTGTGATCGCGCCGCTGCTTGCGCTCTTCACGACGTTGGCAATGTTTTCCTACAGCATCGTTGCCGACGGTTTTGGAACTCTAGTCCGCGTGCGGCAATTGACTTGGATCGATGGTGCGAGCGGAGATGCCAGCGAACGCAGTCGTGCGACACTGTTCGCCGGGATCAGTCCGAACGCAGGGAGCAGCTTTGACACCGAAGCCGAGGTCATGCTGTATCCAAATAACGATATCGCGTGGCGAAACATCCCCAGCCGCATTACGGATATTCGCAAGCAGGTGACCATCGACAATGAATCACAACATTTTTCGTCATCGTTTTTGCCCTCGCGAACACAAACGCAATTCGTGACGCATCGGGTCCGAGAACAGATCGGCAAAATCCAAATCGGAGAACTGCGAACATTCAGTTCCAGCAACACCGCGGCCAATCAGAGCACACTGACCGTGACAAGCAGCTTGCCGTTCGACGTCACCGATCTCGTGATCCGAACGGAGGACGGGCGATACTTTGGCGCCGCCCGCTTGCCTGCGGGTGAGACGGTTGAGGCGACTTGGTTGGCAGAAGTTCGTGACTCGTCCAAACGTCTAGGAAAACTCTACACCGATCATCGTCCGATCGGGGCGGTGACGACGCAAAGCGGCAGATCCGCACAAGTCAGACGTGACCCTGAAATCAAAGATCTGCTCGCGCAATTCGGTCGGATGACTTCGCCAGGCTACTCGCAAACACTGGATGGGTTGTTGGAGATTTGGCTGAATCAATTCTTGTTCGTCAAAGGCGATCTGCCCAATGGGACCTTTGTTGGGCTGTCAACGATCACCGATGATGTCATCCCCGTGAGCGATGCTGAAGCGGTCGATAGCGTGCGATATGTGATGGGGACCTTGCCATGAACGATCTCAACCCGACAACAGAGCACGCCAGTGTGACGCAGGAAAACGACGAAGCGAAGAATGCCAGCTTAGCGGTAAACGTCAGCTCCGTGCCGCAGGTTCATACCGAGAGTTCGCCCACAATCGAGCTGCGCCGACTACACCGCTTCTTTGGCAAAACCAAAGCGGTCAACGACATCACGTTCAGCGTCGGTCGTGGGCAAGTGTTTGGGTACATCGGCCCCAATGGCGCCGGCAAAACAACGTCCATGCGAATCCTCGCGACCCTGGATTTGCCAAGCTACGGCGATGCCTTCGTGGACGGGTTCTCTGTTGTCAATGATCCCGAACTGGTTCGCAAACGGTTGGGCTTTATGCCCGATTCCTTTGGTACTTATCGCGACGTGAACTGCCGCGAGTACCTCGACTTCTTCGCGCGGGCGTATGGCTTGGTCGGCCGTGAACGCAACGAGCGATTGAAGTGGGTGATCGGATTCACCGGCACCGAAAAAATGACTGACAAGCCAATCCGCGGGCTTAGTAAAGGCATGAAGCAGCGATTGTGTCTCGGCCGCGCATTGATCCACGACCCTGCCGTGTTGATCCTCGATGAACCCGCCGCGGGGCTCGACCCGCGCGCGCGAATTGAACTTCGCCGGATGATTCGAGAGCTCGCCGACCGTGGCAAAACGATTCTAATCAGCAGTCACATCCTGACCGAGCTTGCCGAGATGTGTGATGCCGTTGGAATCATCGAACAAGGCCAACTGCTCGCGACAGGCCACGTCGATGACATCCAAAAAGAAATGCAAAACGAGGTCGAATTGACACTTCGTGTCCTCAATCGGCAAGACGAAGTCGCCGCTGCGCTGCAGCAAGTTGCATCGACCGTTCGCGTTGACTCGGTGATCTTGGACGGGCAACTCGTTCGCTTCGCGTTCAGTGGCGACATGGCCGATCAGGCCGCGATTGTCACCGGATTGGTCGGCGCCGGTTTCCAAATCGCCGAGGTGTCGGCACGTAAGAAAAGTCTGGAAGACGTCTTCCTTCAAGTGACCGAGGGGTTGGTGCAATGAGTTTGGCTGTGGAACAACCCGGCGCGGTAGCGGAGTCTCATCGGTTTTCCAATTGGCTCGACGCCTTGGACGCGCGCTGCGAACGCTTCGGCGATGCGGTCAATCCGATTCTGGTGAAAGAAACTCGCCAGTCGCTCAAGAGCCGACAATTTGTGGCGACGTTTTCGTTGATCCTGTTCGCTGCCCTGGCATGGACCATTGCCGGCAGCTTGTCGATGATGCCGCAGATCTACACTTCGCCGTCTGCACCTCGCATGATGATTGGCTACTACGCGGTGCTTGCCTTGCCGATGATGCTGGTCGTCCCACTTGCCGCCTATCGGTCCTTGGAAAGCGAGATTGATGACGGAACGCTGGAGCTTCTGTCGATCACAACGCTTTCGCCATGGCAAATCGTGCTGGGCAAACTTGCTAGCGCCACGCTGCAGATGCTGCTGTACTTCGTCACGCTATTTCCCTGCTTGGCATATGCGTACTCGTTGCGCGGCGTCGACCTGCCGACGACGTTGTTGATCATCGGCGCTCTAGCGGTCGCCGGCATGGTTTTGACAGTTATCGGATTGTTCTTTGCCCCCATTGCCAAAGGCCGCGGTGGCCGTGTGATGACAATGCTGGTGTTGATCCTGATTCTGGTCTTGGGCGAATACGGCGTCAGCGCGTTGGTGATCGGAATGGTCTTCTATGGCAACCCGCTTTCCAGCACCGAAATTCTATTCGCAGTGATTTCTACCTGCGCGTTCGCGCTCGTCGCGTCTCACCTGCTGTTGACGGCGACCGCTGCCCAGCTCACCCCGGAAACAGAAAACCGCTCAACCGCGATTCGACTGTCGCTTCTCGCGTTTACCTTCGTCACTGTATTGATTAGCGCGACGGCGCTGATACTGCTCAGGCATCGTGGTGTTCCGGTTTACTTGATCACTCTGTTTGTGATCGCTTCGATTTGGACTATCTGTGGCGCGATGATGGTCAGCGAACGAGACACGATCACGCCGCGGATCCGTCGCGAACTTCCGCAAAGTTTCCTTGCCCGCTTGCTACTGACCTGGCTCACACCCGGGCCGGCAACCGGCATGGTGTTTACGGTCTCGGGGATCTTCGTGCTCACGGTGCTGCAGCAACTTTCCGTTCGTTGGATTGCCACTTCCGGTGCGGCAGCCGGAGTCGCGATCGCGCAGTTGAACAACTACATCTCGACGCCAGGAGTGCTCTACGCTTCATACGTCGTCGGCTACCTTGTCGTCGTCCGTGCCCTGATGTGGGCGGTGCGGCGTCGGAACAACCCCCGCGTCGAAGTCGGCTTGGCCGCTTTTGTTGTCGTCGCCATCTTAGCCGCGCTTGTGCCGTATTCGGTGCAACTGCACTACTACGATTACCAGCAGATCAACTATGACCCCGCTTGGCAGTACTCCAACTGGGCATTCACGCTGTTCACCGCGCTCGATCAAGGCTTGCCGTCGTGGCACGTCCAAAACATCTTGTGTGGTGCGATCTTGTTGTCGTTGATCGCAATCGTTTCGTCATGGAAAGTCACGCGGCCGCGGACGATCGCGACACCGGAAAACGTCCGCAGGGAATTGAGCCAATCGCGAAGTTAATGAGTCAGTGGCGATCGAAGTCTCGTCACGAAAGACGCACGCGTCACCGCGGTGCCGGGTACTTTTCCGCGTTGCGGATCATCTTCGCTTCCAACGCGGTGGTCAGGTCGATGTCCATCGTGTTGGCGATCGATAGTAAGTAGCTCAAGCAATCGACCAGTTCTTCGCCGACGTCATGCTTGCGCTGTGGATCATCTTTCACAACAGACGCTTCTTCCAGCGTCAGCCACTGGAAGTGCTCCATCAGTTCCCCGACTTCGATAGCCAACGACATCGTTAGGTTCTTGGGGTTGTGGAACGAATGCCAGTTTCGCTCGGCAACAAATCGCTCGACGATGTCACGCAAGTGTTGAACACTTGCGGTCGTATCGTTCAGCGGATTGTTGGGCGATGACTTGTCCGAGGACGCACTCGATTTATTCATCAAGCCGCTACCAGCATTTGGCGTTCGCCTTCGATCTTGTCGATCGCATCGCATACGTCGGAGACTTCGATCGCTCGCATCGCCGCGTTGCTCGCATTGCGTCGCTGACGTGAATTGCCAGTTTCGAATGCTTTTTGGATCGCTGTTTGACCGTATGGCCCGCTGTCACCCGGCTGGGTCGCGCCATACAGTCCGATCGTTTGCGTTCCGACAGCAACAGACATGTGCAAGGGGCCGGTGTCGTTGCTGATGAACAGATCAGCCGTTTCGATCATCGCCGCCAAATGTTGCAGGTCTGTTTCAGGGGCTAGGATCGCGGCACCGCGACTGGTGGAAACGATGTCGGTCGCCATCGCACGGTCGAGTGATGTTCCCCAGACTGCTATGGAGCGATAGCCATAGCGTTCGTGGAGGTACCGAGCGGTTTCGCCAAAGCGTTCGGGCAACCAGCGTTTGCTGTGCCACGTCGCGCCCGGATTCAAGATCGCAATTTTTGCTGCGGAAAGGGTCGAGCGATAACGCCGTGCCCAGGCCCGTGCGGGATCTGCGACGGGCAGGTCCCAGCGAATGGCGGGCGAGTTGATTCCGAGTGGGATCAGCAATTCCAGTGACCGGTCGGTGAGGTGGTGGAATACTGGGTTGATTTGGACGTTGGAAAACCAGCCACTGATTTCTCGAGCGTGTTTGCCGGCGTACCCAATGCGGTGCGGTGCTCCCGACAGGTAGCACGCGAGGCTGGACTTGGTCATTCCTTGGCAATCGACCGAGACGTCGACTTGCAACTCGCGAAGCTGTGTCCGCGCGGCTCGCAAGCGTTTTGGCGACGTGAACCAACCGCGTTCGAGCACAATGACATTGTCAACCGCGCTATGACGCTGGACCATCGGCGATGATTTTTCTTCGACGACCCATGAGATCGTCGAGTCTGGAAAACGGTCACGCAGCGCGCACGCGACCGGCAGCGTCAGGATCGTATCGCCGATCGCACTCATCCGACTAATCAGGAAGTGCGGGCGTGGTTGATCCTGCAACGGGATCGAAGCCAGCGCGGGTTCTGGTGCGCTCGCTTGCTCGTCCTTTCGTTTCCGAAATCCGGATTTTGGAGTCCTTTCGCCTGCTGACATGTTCACGATCCTTCGTGTTGCTTTTTAATCAAGAAAAGAGCAACTACGGCAAAGCTACGTAGTTGCCGAGCGGCCGCAAGCTAAAGTTTTTCTGACAAAATTGCCAGATCGACTTTAGAACATCTCGATTGCTAGCAAGCGAAAGCGAATTTACGATCGTTAGACGGCCCTAGAGCCCCACCGTGGGCGGTACAGATCGGTTGATCGCCGATTCGACTTCCCAGACGATCGAGCTGGGATGGTCGGTGTTGATGACAACGGTGTTGTGATCGAGCGATTGTTGGAGATCCGAAGCGGCATCGCTGTCGGTTCCGATGATCAAAATCGGAATGTCGGGTTGTTGGCTGCAGTTGCGGATGATGTCCAGATCACCGGGGCTGACGGCAACTTGGTGAAAGACGATCGCGTTTGCCTTTTCGGCTCGCGAGAGCTCAATGAACGCGTGAAAGCTGTCACCGACGTTTTCGATTTCGAAGCCATGCTGGCACAGCGGTTGGGAGACGCCGAATGCGTCATCGCGATTGACAACAATGATGCGGCGTGGGGCTGCGTCGCTTGTGCTTCGGGAATGATAAGCAGCCGCAGGTTCGGCGACGCCTTGTGGCTGTTCGTCGGTGCGTCGGTCTTTGGCATGCTGTGTATCGGCCCGCAATTGATCGAGTTCTGCGAGGGCCTGTCCGATCAAGATCAGCGCGTCGTGGCGATTGCCGTCTTCGAGTTCGGCTTGAGCCTGTTGCAGTCGCCCGGTTGCCAGTTCGACTTGTTCCTCGATTTCTGGGGTCGAGGCCAGTCGTTGATTCGGAGTCAGTGTCGTGGGCGAGGGCTGATGAGAATCGACCGGGATGAATCCGGTGAATGCCTTCGCGGCTTCAATCGGTTTGAAGTCGGGGACCAGTTCGTCGCGAACAACGCGAATTCCTTTGGGAGCGTTGATCCCGATCCTCGTTTTCCCCTTCCGAGCTTGGACGATACAGACACTGATACCGACCTCAGGGAACACCACACGCTGATCTTCCAATCGCGTAAGCACAAGCATTGCGCATCTCCGTCGCAAATCTCGAGGACTAAGAGCTCTCCCTTGACTCTCGTCACTCAAAACAGCAGAAGCCTTTGTGCTTCGTGTCTTCAAAACATACCCGAAACGGGCGGTTCCGAAAACACCAGTTTGGATCGCCCTCTCCCGCTTACTTCGCCAGGCATTCGTTCGCCTACACAGTGCGCCAAGGCGACAAAGTGGCAGAGTAAATTCGAAATGAACAGGCAGTTAGTCGTTCACGCCTGAGATGGAAACGCTCTGCGTTTCGCGGCGTCCTCTGCGGTAATCATCATCAACGCTCGCTTCTAGCCGTCTCCATGGCATCCGCGTTTTAGCGCCCTTTGCATGTGAAACATAAAGCTTACGAATCGAGGCAACTTCGTCAGTTCGCCCTGCCAATTGGTGTTGCCGCTGGTCTTTGCCGATTGCGCGGAATGGAATGTTTGTGCGAGATTTTGCGGTGGGGTTGGGGACACAGTGTCACCCCGCGAAATTCGCTTCTGGTGGGGGCTCGGTCCGATAGAGAAGTGAGACAAGGAGAATCGAGAACACCTGGAAAACGCCAGCGTCCGGTTTCCACACAATTGCAACACACTTTCTATGGAGACCTAGGATGGGTCTAAGATATTTCTTGCTAGGCGCTGTCATCGCTTTCGCGATCGGCAATCACTCTGCCAGCTACGGACAAGAGATCGAACTCGGCTCTTACGACAGCCTGCTGGATCGCGTTGAAAAGCTAGAGCAAAACGCAGCAGTTCCTGTTCATCGAACTGCACCTCGATCGTGTTACTGTGATACTGCTCAAAAAGGCTTTTACGGAATGGGCGAGCTTGTGCTTGTCACGCCTTTTCAGAGCAATGCGACCGGGATCATCGCACAAAATGATCCCGTCATCGAGCATTTGAATTTTGATTGGAACATGCAAGATTCCTATCGCGTCGAATTCGGCTATCTCGGTGGAACCGAAGGGTTTGGCTGGCGTGCCCGATACTGGCAGTTTGACAACAGCACGTCGTTTGACGTCGACGGGAGCGTTGGGCTGGTTCAAGACGAGGGAACGATCATCTGGTCCTCCACTAACGACGGTGACACCATCATCGGACTCGTCGATGTGGACACTGCAACAATGACTCACAGCATCGAAGCCGATGTCTTTGACTTCGAATTGCAACGCCAACTTGCCAAACCGCTGAAGATCAGTGGCGGTGTTCGCTACGCCAAGATTGCACAAGGATATTTGGCTGACACGGATTCAGGCGTCGCAATGGCTGACATCGAGTTTGAAGGCGTCGGGCCAACTCTCGCAAGCGAGTTGGTGATGCCCGTTCGCAACTCGGGCTTTTCGATCTTTTGCAACGGGCGTGGGTCGCTGCTGTTCGGCAACCAGAACTTTCGTGCCATCGATGATGGCGGTGCAGAAACGTTGCTGATCGAAAGTGACAGTCACCTCGCGAGCTCCGTCGAACTGCAGCTTGGGGGCGAATTCCGATGCGCTCGAGGGCTCTATTTCCGAACGGGTTTGGAATCTCAGTACTGGGCGAATGTGGGCAGTCCCAATCCGTCCGCGATTTACGCTGACGACTCTGACGAAGCAAACGTGGATGATCCACAGAATGAAGACTTGGGCTTCATCGGTTTGATGCTTGAAGCCGGGTTTGTTTACTAGCCCAGTCGGCATTCGGCTACAGAAGCCAGCAACTTGATGTCGCCTATCGCTCCGCGAAAGTAGCGTTTTCTACCGCTGCTTTTTGCGGAGCACATGGCGACACTGCGAGAGGCCAAGCGGCCTGTTCGGCCGAACAATTGTCTTGACGTGTTTCGGCGATCTTGATAGTTGGAGCGTGGCAGGAACTTCATTGCCCCAGCTCGCCTCCCTATCGATATTCCTCTGTAATGCCCCGAAAACGTGCCTCACAAAAGCATGCTCGTGACTATTTGGCCGAGTTCAAGGCACTGCTAAGCTCGCCCGTCGATGGAGCGTCTCTCGCGGCATTCCGAATCTGCTTTGGCTTCGTGATGGCTTGGCACATCGGCAAGTTTCTGATCAGTACCGGTGGCATCCGCCCGCTGGATCATTACTACGTCAATCCGCCGTGGCATTTCACCTACCTCGGATTCGAGTGGGTCCGACCCTGGGCCGAGCCTTGGTTGTCGATCCATTTCGGCGTCGCCGTGATCGCCGCTTTGCTGGTCGCGGCAGGACTCTTCTATCGAGCCGCTGCGACCGTTTTGTTTCTCGGCTACGGCTACATCTTTCTGTTGGACGCGACCAACTACAACAACCACTATTACTTGATGTGCTTGTTGGCGTTCCTGCTGATCTGCATGCCGGCCACGGCGCGATTCTCCGTCGATAACTTGATCCGATCGCGGATGGCAGCGAAACGCGGCCCGGCCAGTGAAGCGACGACGGGCATGATCCCGTTTTGGCCAGTGTTCTTGCTGCGATTCCAACTGTTCGTGGTTTACTTCTTTGGTGGAGTCGCCAAGCTCAATGCCGATTGGCTAACTGGCGAACCGTTGTATGCGATTGGAGATCAACTTCGATTGACGGCAGATGGACTTGTCGGCTTACCAAACAGCATTCAGACCATCCATTTTTGTCTGCTGTTGGCCTGGGGTGGTCTGTTCTTTGATTTAGCGATCGGGTTCTTGCTGCTCTGGAAACGCACGCGTTGGCTGGCAATCACGCTGACGTTTGTGTTCCATTTGCACAACCATTTCATGTTCCCGATCGGTGTGTTTCCGATGATGGCGTTCACGGCAACGCTGATCTTCTTTGCACCCGATTGGCCACTGCGATTGACCAAACGACTTGGGGCGATCGTCTCACGGGCGAAGAAGCCTTTGGAATCTGCAGCGCCGACTGCCCATGCATTCCCAATGCCCCGCTATGCCTTCACGCTCATTTGTCTGTTTTTGACATGGCAGAGCGTTTGGCCACTTCGCCATCACTTCATCTCCGGTGACGCCAACTGGACCGAGGAAGCACAGGATTTCAGTTGGCGCATGATGCTACGTTCCAAAGCGGCGGGTTACTTGACCTATCGTGTTTCGGACCCTGCGGTTCATGTCATCGACGGTCGGGGGCGATCCCAGGTGGACTGGCAGGCCTGCTCTGACGACGTCCCCAAGGCAGTTTATACATCGATCGATAGCAACCTTTTTCGCTGGGATCATCATCCGGGACTTGCCGTCACGTATGAGCCCTCGCTGGGCACACGTGTGATTTACAATTCACCGGACGCGGGCCAAGCGAGCGAGCAATCGTTGAGTTCTGCACGAGAGCAGCTTTCGAAACTTTGGCAGTCGGCGTTTGGGCAGGAGCCGAAAATCGAGCAGACGATTTCGCTCGCCGAAGCGTTCCAATTGACTCGCAATCGCGTGCGTGAAGCGGACATTGCAACGCGTTTTGGTCAGTCTTCCGTGGAAGCGATGCTAGGACTGGTCTCCGAGCTTGAGCAGATGCTTGCCCAGCGAGATCAATCTGGGAAGCAGTCGGAAGTCACGCAAGTCGCCCTGGCAAACCGGTTGCATCAGCTCTATCAATCTCCATTGTTCCCTGATCTGCAGCCAATCTTTGGGCGATTGCATCCGTTTGTGCTGCAAGGTGCCGGCTTCACCGGCGAACGTTTTTTGGTGCTGAGCGACCCAACGTCGAAGGCCCCGTTGGATCGGTCGTCCCTGTTGAAGCTATCCGGTGGCGAACCGTATGTCGTTTGGGTGGACTTCTCGCGATTGAGGCCGGTTGATTGGCGCGGCTTGCCGCAGTCGTTTGTGACGTTCGAGGACCGGAAGTTGCACGTGATGTGGAATCATTTTCACGAGCTGAATCCTCATCAGTTGGAGCAATTCACGGTTCGGCCAAGGCTGATTCAGCAATACGCTCGGCACATCGCCGACCGATGGCAGGAGACCACGGGGCGGCGACCCGAGGTTCGAGCCAGCAGCTACATCATGTTGAACTATCACTTCCCGCGTCCCCTGGTCGATCCACAAATCGATCTGGCCGCAGTGAGCTACATGCCATTCAAGCACAACGATTGGATCCTGCCCCGATCGACTGAACGGATCAACGTCAGCAGCATCCAATCACCAACCAGCACCCGCCGGTAAGGCGTGCGAAGCCGTGACTGGGGTGCTTGGTTTCGATTTAGGGAATTCGCACCGCCGGCCCCTCCGGGGCGAGTCTGTGGTTCGCATCGCAATCTCGAGGCTTCCACCCCGAGCTACCGACGCGGACTCCTCCGGAGTCAAGTCTGCCGCCGCTGAGTGATCGTGCGGTGCCTTTGCGTTTCCGGCGACCGAAGTGGAATCACGCACCGTGTTCGGCCGTCGTTCCGTTGAGACGAGCATTGAGTCATGCCCCGGAGGGGCCGGCTTGGATAGCTCGGGGCGGGAGCCCCGAGTTATATAAAACTCACAAAGCAATCGCCCCGGAGGGGCCGGCGTCGCTACCGCCGCCTCGTTGACTTTCGATGCAAGCCATCAAGGGCAATGGCATCACGACGTGATCCATTGATATCGCACCCAAGTCTTAAACGTTGCCAACACACGAGCCCCCAAGTGAACAACCAGGCTTTCAGAATGAGTCTGTGCTGACTCTGGTCTAGTTTGATGCAAAGCGACCTCGTCAAACGCGACCAGGACCTCGAAGCGACTGGTCGGACTCGACGATTCGAAGGTGGGATTCAATTCGCTATTTGGGATGATGGATGGCACCAACAGTGTTCCACCCGCCGGTAAGGCGTACGAAGCCATGGCTAGGGTGCTTGGTTTGGTTTTAGGGAATTCGCACCGCCGGCCCCTCCGGGGCGAGTCTGTGGTTCGCATCGCAATCTCGGGGCTTCCACCCCGAGCTACCGACGCGGACTCCTCGGGACGCCGATGAAATAGCTGAGCTTTCTTTGCTTGCAACTCGTTTGGGTTTTGAGGCGAATTTTGGGATACTCGACGGTTCGTTTCGTAACTCAGATTCAAGGATGGTTGCTCCATGGCCGATGCTAACGAACCCTTTCTTTCACCTGAGCAAGAAGGCCAGATCAAAGCCAACTTTCAGACGCTCGATGAGAAGCAGCGTCGACGCTTTGCCGCAAGCCTCTCGCTTGCGTTGCCCTACGGTGGATGTCGCTACCTAGCCGATCTACTTGGCATTAGCGAATCAACAATCACGCGTGGCAGAGAAGAACTTAAGGAACTCCAAGAACAGGGTGATCCCGCCGAAGGACAGGTTCGAAAAACCCCGGAGCTGGCAGGCCCACCAAGGAATCCCAGCACCCTGAGTTACCCGAGAAGCTCGATGAGTTGCTGGATGAACGAACGGCGGCAGATCCCAAAGACCCTACCGTGCGTTGGACTCACTTCACGATCGCCGAATTGACACGCAAGATCTCCGAGAACTCTGCAAAAGTTTCTCCGACGGTCATCAATCGATGGTGCCGAGAACGAAACCTCAAGAGGCGACGCCAAGTTGGTTCGGTCACCAAAAGCCCGAGTCGTGGGCGTGATGAACAGTTCGCCGTGATCGATCACCTACGAGAAGTGTTTCGACGCTCAAAGGACGCGATCTTTAGCGTCGACAGCAAGCAGAAGGAGATGCTTGGTGCGGTTCCGCGCCCCGGCGAAATACTGGCCGACGGAGAAGTGTCAATGCTCGATCACCCTCTGCCGAGCTACAGCGATGGGGAGGTGGTCACCCATGGGATCTACGACCCGCAGAACAATGCCGCCCACATGAATCTGTCACAGGGTCACGATACCGGTGCGTTTAGCTGTGCGAGCCTGAAATGGTTTTGGAAAAACATTGGGCGTCATGCTCATCAGATGGCCGACCGGATCTTGCTTTTGATGGACTGCGGGGGAAGCAACAGTTTTCGGTCCAACGTTTTCAAGCACAAACTGGTTGGTTTGTCCGCGGCGATTGGGCTACCAATTCAGGTAGCACACTACCCCGTGTACTGTTCCAAGTACAATCCGATCGAACGCCGAGCATTTCCATGGATCGAGCGAGCGTACCGAGGCCAGCACTTCGAGACGACCGCTCAGATGGCCGATGCAATTGTCGATCTGGCGAAGACAGCAACGGGTTTTCAATCGACCGCCCATGTGATGAAGCAGCGATTCAAACCAGCAACGCGCAAAGCACGTAAGGCTGCCGCCGGAGTCAAGCTGCAACACCCCGAATCACCGCAAGAATACAACTACCGCGTCACGCCAGAGATCGCTCAGTTATAAAATTGGCGTCCCCCGGAGTCGATGTCCGCGCCGATCCGTGAGCAGCTATTGTTGAAAGTACTTCAAGAACGCCGGGTCATTCGCGGTCGAAGGCAACCAATCGGTCGCAACGTGGTCGTCATTCTGAATCGCATCCCCCACCTTTTTGCAGTACGACTCGACGTCTCGCGTGGTGCCGACCATACCAATCCAGGACGAGAGGGCTCTTGTCAATTTCCAATCCCCGTGACTGCGAACGCCGTTTGGAACGTAGTGATAGAGCTGCCGAAGTAGCGCGCTTCGTAAAAAGTAATCGAGCTGCCCGCGATCTTCGGCTTCTTTACGAAAGCGTCTTTCGACATCAGCAGGTGTCGTGCCAAGTTCTTCGGCGAGTTCGTAGAAGGTCATCGTTTCGTGATTCTGCGCGTGTTCGAACATGGATTCGTACTCGGAGGTGTCGTGGATGATCAGTACCAGAGAATCAACCTGCAGAGCCTTCTCGATGGTCGCCGTACGATGTGCCGCTAAAATGCATTCGCGGGACATCTCCTCGCATAGCATGAGGCGGTAGAAAGCCCGTTTCGCAATTGGTACTGGACTTTGCATTTCCTGCCTCCGTCGTGCGGCTTGTTCGCCAAACGTGCCGTAGCACGTCAACGATGGCATCGCGCGACGCGCCGGACGAATCAGCTCGTTTCAGCGTGTCAACGACGTTTTGAAGAGCGGCGATACCGCGCTGTCGCTTCACACGCATCGAAGCCCAACAAGTTTCGCCAGTCCGCCGATCGGGTTGATTCCTAGAATGGTATTCGCTGAATTTTGTCTGGCGACGTGAGGCAACGCATCGCTTGGAGCAAAGCCCCAGATTTTGCTTGCTGCCCTATTAGGGTTGAAGTTGCTCGAAAATCATATTCCCCCAAAACGAAAATGGATGTTGATACGCGTCCATGTCTAGGTCGCGAAACGCATCAGCGAATTGTTTCCACGCAGGACTCGATTCTTGCCGTGGTCCAATGGTGGCTAAGTTTTCATGCAACGCAATGAACAGTCTTGAAGCCCTGCCCAGTTGCCCGACGGAAGAGGTTAGATAGATCGGTTCGGATTCTGTGTTCTCATCTTCGGCAACCATGGATACAAGACTAGTGGTCGGTGACACGACCACGAAATAGACGCTGGTCGAGAACGGGTTTTCTTGGCTGTATCGCCCAATGCGCAGCTGGGGTTTCTCCTTCCCTACCCGGACGGCTGCCAAGTCCTCGTTCCCAAGTTCAGAAAAATCAAATCGATAGTGGGGACCATTTCGCGTGGCGGACCAAGTGATCTGCCGAGGGATTCCTTCCTCCGATAACGGTTTTAGTACGGGGAGTCGGTTCGTAATCGTTTCTTTTGGCCAGGCAGGGTCGATCACAGTTGTAGTTCTCCCAGTGCCTTCAGTTTGGCTTCACATCCAAGGGCTGAAAGAGGATTTCTGGACGTGATGTAGGTCCACGAGAACGTAATCGTAGCAATCGGAATAGGCGCGTTTGGCGTTCGCTGGATCAATGACTTGCTTCTGTGGTGCAAATTGCACCGACATCCTCTGAATGGAGGCTGGTTGTCTTTCTTCTGACGCTCTTGAATCACTTCGTCTTGGTTACCCGAACTTCGACGAACTCAGGCACTGCGACGTTTGCACCATCTCGATCGCCAATTCAGGAAGATCCATCTCGACCAACAGTGCTATCAGTTCGTATCCGTTGGCTCGCGCATCCGCCGTCGAAATCGCAAGCTTGCGGTAGATCGGCCGTTGCGGCGCTTGCGAATCCGCCTGCTTTGATCCATCCAGCGAAGGCGGCGAGATGGCTTGAGTGTCGGATGCACAAATGAGTCCGCGTACCTTTTCGCATTTCTCTCGAACGATTTCGTCGAGCGGGCTTTTCTGGTCAAGCTGAGCCCGAAATGAAATCACTTATGGATCGAGTGACTCGTCTACTGGTGCCGCAGTTCGCTGTGATTTAGTCTGGTTCATGGCGTGTTCTTGTGCCCACGTTGGGCCGTTGAAGGGTGATAGTTTCAACAGGATACGCCGCCTTTTTTCTTTCCTTGAAGAACACAATTTTTGATCATATCTCACGCCGCGACTGGCTACCCTTCTCCTTCGGTAACGTCCATCGTCGCGGCGGGTTAAATCACGCAGAGTGAAACGCATCATCTTCTAACGGAACTCTGTATCTCCAATCGAACGGGAACGCATTTTCTCGTTCAATCCCTAACGCTGTGAATGTCTCCGGTGAATCGTGTTCATACCAACTGCCGTCGATATTCCAGTAGACAGTCAGAAGAGTTCCGCCAGCGCCGGTGTCAACACGAAAGACCGAACGCAACGAGCTACCTGCTCTCAACGTTGTTTCACCGCCAACCCAATAGATTCCATCATCTTTGGGCACAACCCCAACGGTCTTGACCTCCGCCTTCCCATCGTTTCCAACCTCTCTGAGGACGAATGAACCAGACGACTCAACCAAGTTCAATCGTCGCCGAAGTTCATCATGGTTTACTTTCATTGCTTCATTCCCTAATTCGATTGAAACGATCCCGGAACCGGGTTGGTTGTCGGTATGCGACCGCCCGGCCTATAGAATCGGTGTGTGTTAGTATGCAGTTCCCGTAGCTGCAAAACCATGTAGTCTACGGTATCCGTGCCGCCATCGAACAAGGCCTTCTTGTGATGGACAGTATACCCCGGCGGCAGCTCGCCTCGTTGTAGATATCCGCGAATACTTCGCGGGACATTCGGATCGTCAGCTAGCGATCGAAGAAACGCATTGCGTGTTGCTGTATTGCGTACGATCCCCGGGCTTGGCCCCAACATGAGCTGCCCGTTTTCCAAGTGCATCTGCGGAAGATCGCCTGCTCGATTAGGATTCCTTACGACTTGCGTTTGTCCGCCAACATTGCGGTAGTGATATCCTTCAGGAAGACTAGGCAGCTCACCACTGTTTGGGTCTCCGCCAGGGTATCCCCGTGAGTTGTGTGTCAGCACACCGGCCTCGCCTACGTAGTAGACGTGTTCGGCGTGGACTTCGAGGTTGTAGACAGGCTCGGGGCCGGGGCGAGCGAGCTTGTTTAGGACTCGCTTCGTTTCGCCTGAGTAGGTTTGAACACGATCGCCAAGGTTCAGCTTCCCGGCCTGGACGTAGTTCTGGCGGTCGACGGACCAGAACGGGTGATTGCTCGTCGTGCCGATGAACTCTGAATACTGCCGTCACCGATCAATAGGTCAATGACATCGCCGCTGGTGTGATGAAACGTTGCGGTGGCAACTTGTCCCGTTCCCGCCGCGACGGAAACACACGGCGTGATCTCGTTCACCAGCGCGGGGCCTTCGATTGCTAGTTCAGGAAGATCCATCTCGACCAGCAGTGCCGTCAGTTCGAATCCGTTGGCTCGTGCATCCGCATTCGAAATCGCAAGCTTGCGGTAGAGCGGCCGTAGCGGCGAAAACGGCACTTGCGACTCGGCCCGGTTCAATCCATCCAGCGAAAGCGGAGAGATGGCTTGTATGTCAGATGCGTCGGTTGCGAGAAATTGAACCTGATCCAGCACCCAAGGTTCAGGACGCAGCATTTCGATGCGCAGTTCCGATCCATCGTCTTTGGGCATCACTAGCGACAGCTTGATCCAATCGCCCCAACTTGGCTCTATCCAGGCCTCACGCTCGTCCTGCGAGACTTGCAGATTGTGTGCCAGTACACGATCGCCAACGCGAAGTTGCTCGATCGGTTTTGTGGTTGCAGCGACCTTTGCAGCGGTTGCAGGTTCAGCTTTGGCACTCACGGACTGGCTGCGTCCGGCTCGGTTGGGCACCAGAAATCCTGACGCTGTTATCAGCGACGTGAAAAGCAGCAAGGCAACAATCGCTGTCCTCCGCATATCCACACGGGATTCAATGGCACGCCGACCGCTCCCCATTTCAAATCACTCCAAATTCTGTCAGTCGCAATTCGCCCCCTGCCGCTATGGGGCGCAATTCTAACAACCAACAGTCGATCAGTGCGTCATGGTGTTGATTAGGTAGTAAGTCGGTGGAATGATTGGCGGCGGCGCAACACTCAAGGCGCAATTCGTTCTACCGCGGAGGACGCTGGGGACCGCGGAGTTGAGGCAGCAACACCCTCTGCGGTAAAAATTCTCGGATAGGCTGGTTGTGGAGCCTTACCGATCATTTCGCTTTGGTACTTAGGTGGAGACGGGGCACGAGCTAAGGGAGTAGCTTGGCGGAGATTCCTGGACCGCGTGTTTCTCCCTTCGAGGTCAAATTGACTAACCCAGAGAAGCTGCCAGATCGCGGAGCCCCTACCCAGCAATCTACAGAGGCACATTACGGTATCGCGGGCGGTAACAAACTGGCGAAAACCGTGGAATCTGCTAGCAAAACCGATTCGCTAAAACCCAATAAAAAACGGCCAGTGTCGTCCAGATTGGTCGACATTGGCCGTATTGAGTACACCCGGAGGGATTCGAACCCCCAACCCTCGGTTCCGAAGACGTGACAAGCGTTCCTTACGCGTTCCGGACGCTTCGAAAACCCCGTGATTCACGGGGTTTTATTTTTCACCACCTTTCGACAACACTTCAACCAGCCGCAGATTTCGTTAATAAGTGGGGGGATAAGTAGGGGGAAATCTCGAAGCCCGCGTCAAAGGTCCTTTTATCGGTCTCGTGCATCTGGCGCTCCGCGCGCCTCCCTGAAGTCCCCCCACTAATCCGATTTCGCCACTGACCGGAGACATCCAACATAGTACGTCAGAGCGTCCTCAAACGCTTGCAAAAGTAGAGTCCACCGAAATACTCACCTGAGCCGGCCGGCACGGCCCCGCTTCCACCAACTGATCCGGAGGACGATTTCGAGCGGCGGATGACTGAGTACTTCGATCAGCAACACGACCAAGCCCCAGAACTGAAACGTTGAATGCGATTGCAGTGCAATCCGACGATCGAAATTCAGACCGAAATAGTGGAGCCAACCCTTTTACTTCATTTCCCGGGACACCACGCACTGTGATACATTGGCAGTCCGTTTCAATTGTCGATATCTCGTCGCATCGTCTCGGCAATCGTGTTTCTTGTTCGCTTCTCGCCATGGTAGGGAACGATGGCTAAGATCGAAAACGACTGGTACGACTTAAATCAAGATCATGACGCACTGATCGAAGCGGCTCGCATTGCGGTGCAACAGCGCGCATTGTCCAACGTTGTCGGACCGCTTCAAGACGCGATAGCGATGAGCGAGATTGGAGACGACAGCAGAAAACTACCTTCGGGTCTGATTCCAGGGACATGGTCGCAAATTGCTCAAAACCCACGTTTTTTTTGCAATTGGCTCCAGGAGTTATTTCCGATGACGTGCTCAGCACGATTTTGGAAAAACTGGTTGGCTCAGAAAGAGGCTTTCTGCAAATTGCTGAGAAACTTTTTTTCGCCAGAACAACATGCATGGGAACTAGGCCATATTCGAATCGTCTCGGGACGAATGTGCTTCGCAAATGCAGTAGCCCACCGATACGGTGGAGAGGATCTGCCAGAGGGTGAGCCAGATGTACAAGTCAAAGGAACCATCGTCGACTGTTTAGATGACGTTATCAATTTTCAGCCAAAGTACTTAAATGTGTCTGTCCCTCTTTCCCGTGTAAAGTTTCGTCCAAAGCCACAGTTGCATGGGAGAAAGAAGTTGTCTCAGGTATTTGCTGTTGGATTGGACCGCGACGGATTTGCCGGCAACCATCCATTACACACTGAGCAACTCGCATACGGTTGCGACACGATCAATCCGAAAGACCTTGCAAGCGGCGAATTCATACAGTCGCTCTTGGAGGAGGCCGAAACGGATTCGCTTGGCCGACTTTTATACGTCGATACATTTGATATCGTGATGACACGCTACATACCTCTGCACATCGGTGGCGGCGTCACCAGCAACGACATTCAGCAAATAAATTGGAATCTTGGAAAAGCTGACGGTCTTACGACCGGTATTTTGGCTGTACGAACCGCGGGACCGATACCACATGTGTTGATTCCTGGTATTGCTCATGAATTGAAGCGAGTTGCCTCTGAAGCGGATCGGCATGATTGCATGATATCGATGTCATGAGCACAAAGGTACAATCAAAAGACAAATCGAAACACTCACCTAACAAGGCTTCGAAGACGGTCTCTCTGGAGGTAGGCATTCTTTTGGACGGACAGGTGCCAAAGCTCGCACCGCATCCACCGTTGGCTGGTACAGAGCGGGCTTCGTCCATGCCGTTGTTCGAGCATTATCGATACCATCTTTGGTTACTGGTCCGCGATCTTCTCAACCGGCAGGACCACAAGCAACGTCTGCTTTCAAAGGCGTTGTTTGAGTCGGGATGCACGTCTGTCCGCGTAACGTGCCCGTCACGCATATTAAGACGAAGAGGATTCGATGACCACGATCAGCGTTGGGAGCAATTAATCGAGTGTCGCGAGAAGCTGTTCGACCTACTCGAGAATGCGAACGGACACCCCTTTTGCGTAAGCGTAGAAGACGCTTTTCATGTAGTCGCAGCGGAAGATTTTGACAATCCTGGCGATGGCAGTGTAGAGTGCGATGAGGAGACGCCTGGACCGGAAGCCGGCGCAACAGAGGAGGTGACTGATGGACCAGCACAGAATTTTGGGGAGGTTGCCGAAGGGACGCTTCGCGGCCTCGATGTTGCTGCGGAACTCGCTGCACGCAGAAGGGAACTGATGAAGCAGCTCGATGAAACAACGGCAGAATTAACTGGAATGGTCAACGCGGCCATTCGCCAACTGTCTAACAACCCGACCATTGAAAACGCGAACCGTTTTTTTAGAACCTTCGGCGGAATCGAACCCAGCGACGAGGCGAAGAAAGAACTTCGCAAAACAATTAGCGGGATTGTTCGGAGAAAAGAGGGAGTCCTTAAGCACACGAAAGATGGTGAAACCTACCCGGCATATCTGTCAGCAATCAAGAAAAAGGATCGGAAAGGGGTACGTCTTCACGTTGCGAGTGTCGATGGGAACGAACAAAAAGCCGTCGAACAAACAGTGCCCTCCCTCCTCTACTTGGATCCAATCCTCGATCGCTGAAGCGGCAAATATATTTTTTTGCTTGACTTTCTGTCCGGTGGACAGAACACTGGGTCGCTGGCTTCGCCTAGTTGGTGAAGCAGCATTCTGAAACCCCGGAGAAGATCATGAGTGGAAAGACCCAGGCCCAGCAGGGCACCGACTTGGCAAATCGTGGCCAGCAATTGCCAAAGAACGCATCCGATGAGATGCGTCGGAACTACGAGCAAACGCGACAGGCCAACAACGGCAAATAAACGTGCCATCACGCCCCGCTCCCGGAAGGAACCGGGAGGGTGGTTTTTATGCCCGCCCCAAATCAATCCCACCCGGATCAAACCCATGGTGTTCTCTCGCTCGCTACGATGCTTCCCGGAACACTGCCCCGAATGCGGGTTCGTGATGACTGGATGCACCGGTCCCTACAAACCTTTCCGTGTCCGCTGCCGCTTCTGTGGACTCATGGTGACGCTTCGTACTATCCGACTCACGGCGAAAACGAAATGACGCTTAGTAACTCAACGACTGCTGTACGATGCAAAAGAGTAATCAGCCGAAGGCCATCCCCATGAGATTTGGCAAGCAGAGCAAAGGCCGATGCGAAGAAAACGTTCGACCTGTTCTGAGAAAAAGCACTGGCCAAGTACTCTCACGCACGCGACCGCGTGAAAGGACGATTGGTCAGTGCTTCTGACAGTTTACGACTTTCCAGCCGAACACTGGAGTCATCTGAGGACGACCAATCCGATTGAATCAACCTTCGCGACTATTCGAGTTCGTCATCGGAAGACGAGGGGCTGCAAGTTACGGCGAGCGAGTTTTGCGATAGTGATCAAACTTGCGGAATCATAATCTGAGAAGCGACGGAGACGACTTGACAGTCACGAAAAGCAGATTTAGGTCATCGGCGGGCGGTACTTCAAAGGCGGAACCGAGCAGAAAGAACTCGCCGCCCAATGAATTCCCCAGAGCCAAGTGTTTGCGAATATCTCGAAAACATCGCCTTGCAACATGCCCCGTGGGGGTGCGAGAGACAGTTCAGGCAGGGTATTCTTGGAAAGCTATCTGCTAATCGAAATGGAGAAATCTGATGATGAAGACTTGGCCGACTTCTGTCCTGATAATTGGAATCGCGATCTTCGGATCGGCTGCTGCACAATCCGCATCCAACAAGGACCTTGTTGAGAAATTTGATAATACCGTCGGTCAAACGATGGTGCTGATCAAGCCTGGAAAGTTCACGATGGGTTCACCGCTCGACGAATTGGGACGCGACAAAGAGGAGGCTCCGCACGAGGTCCAGATCACAATTCCCTTCTATATGTCAACAACGGAGGTGACCCAAAAACAATGGATTGATGTGATGGGGACCCGTCCTTTTGGTGAAAAATCGAATTCATTCAAACGGATCGGCGACAATTACCCAGCTATCTACATCGACTGGGAGGAGGCACAGGAATTCTGCAAGAAGCTGAGTGAGAAAGAGGGAATGAAGTACACTTTACCCACGGAGGCCCAATGGGAGTTTGCTTGTCGAGCCGGTCGCAGTACACCGTTCAACCATACCATCAACCGACGTTATCCCTACAAGGACGTCTGGTGCTACGAACGGATCAGGGCCCTAAACGAAAAAGGGAACAACCGCCAGGCACGTGAAGTCGGTCAGTTAAAACCCAACAAGTGGGGTCTCTACGACATGCACGGGAACGTCTGGGAATGGTGCAGCGACTTCTACGATGACGAGTACTACGAGAATTCCGAGACGTTTGATCCTTCCGGACCCGAATTTGGAGACGACCGGAGGGTCCTTCGGGGCGGTGCCTACAAGGATAAGTTAGAGCTTTGCCGCAGTGCCCAACGCGGTTCGGGACGAAAAAGTCAGGGTAGTTCCCATATTGGTTTCCGTGTTGTCGCTGTTCCAGGGTCCGAGAAAGGCGAGTGAAACGCATAGCCCGCAAGAACCGTCAGCAAACGCGAATTACCACCTGGTTAAAACTTTCCCTGGTGGCCATTGGTGCTGCCCTGTTTACAGGTTGTTCAGCAGTCGAATTTGTCCGCCTTCCCGACGCGAAATATCTCGATCGTTCTGATTACTTTGTCGGAACAGTCACGATCCAAGGTAAAGATAATAACGGATCATCGGTTAGCTCATCACTTCTTTTTGGTGAGCCTCAAGCTGATGGACGACGACGACTCATTCAAAGCGTTCGTCTAGCTGACGATGTGAAATCCAGGCGGTCGAAGCGAGCCAAAAAAGATGACCTATTTGACAGGACGGCCTATCTCTACAACATCGAGGGAATCCGGTATCTCCTATTCGTTCAGGAGAAAGAAAATCGGACTGATCATTTTACGCCGGTTCGGGTGAGCTACCGAAAGCGAAAGCTTTCATTCGAAATACCAGACTTTAGCAAGTTCAAAAAGCATTGGCCGCACGGTGCATTCGATCTGCACTACGAAGACCGCAATATCGAACGGATCGAGCCTGTTTTTGATGGTGACTCCACCCAGATCGCAGAGGCTCTCGGAGATCGAGAGTTGTCGAATCTTCTCTTCGAGGGCTCGGTTGCTTACGTGGTTGATACCCACGAAAACACTCTCGTTTTCCTGGGTCCCGATGGAAAACCGGAAAAGGACGACGGAAAGATCGAAGATGCAAGGATTGCGATGTTGCTGCCTGGTCAGCTTACCCGCAACGCCGTTCTCACGCTCCTCATAGCAACGATCGCGACCGCAGCTTTCGTCACTGTGATAATGACGGGCAAGCTCTTGTTGGATGATCGATTAGTCGGTTCGGCTACTGTCGATTTTCAGCCGAAGATATCCAAACGTGTCCTTATTTTTGGAAGCGTGTCTGCGACTTTGCTGGGGGGCGGCATCCTTGTCGTGGCAATTGTTTTCTCAGGATCGCTAGATTCTTTGACGGTCGGAACACTGCTACCGATCGCGGTCCTTTTCACCATGGCAAGCGTTGCCGTTCTATGGGCGGTCGAGCGGTTCGGTGATTGGACCTGGGAGAAAATCGTTGGCTACCGTTTGCGTTCTGAGGCAGCCGATGAAGCATCGATCGGGGCGGTGGTTGGTTCGGACGCTGACATTCTTCGCTTTGGGGCGATCGCCGGTGTATTGGTTGGCTTCGCTGGTTTGGTTGGTTGCTCTTTCGTCCTGGGATCATCGGAAGCCTGGGCGTGGCGAGTTGTTTTGCTTGTTCTGGTAACCGGCGTCATCTCAGGAACAGCTGCAGGATGGCTCACAATCCAAAATGAACCCCTTGTTCGGCTAGTCAACAGTGCTTTACGTGCGGAGACTGCCAAACGAGCGATTGGGCCGTGCTTTCTCTCATTTCTGATCATTCTGCCGGGCTTGGCACTCAATCATTGGGTTAGCCAAACCATCATGTCGTGGGTGGATACAGGGCTGTCTCATGAGGTGGACGTCGTGATGCCAGGTGTCACCCTTATGCGACCGATCGTGCGTCAACCGACAATGGAGGACGGATTGATTGTTTTCTTGCTCGGTGTTCCTCAAGTAGAAATGGTCGAGTGGAGCACAGATGAGCAGCAGTTCAACATGCGTACGCCCTCCCCATGGAGGGAAACGGTGCTTTCTTTCTTGAAGCTACTCGGAGCCATCGCGACCTGCGTTTTGCTACTACTGATGGCCCGATTGTTCGTGGGAATTTTTCTGAGAGTGGCGGCAACATCGCGTAACACACCAGTGACCTATCAGCCGAGCCTATGACCGTGGAAGTAAAGATGGCTGATGACTTCGAGATTTCCCATCCGTCAGATGTCGCCTGGGTCTGCGAACGAGTTCTGCAATCTGGGAAACGTTTGGAACACAGAATGCCTCAGCCACTAAAAAGTGCGGTTGCTCGTGCCATTTCCGGAACGCTTTTGCTTAAAGAAATTCCGGCAAATGACTCGGCGACGATCGTAGCGTCGCAAGGTCGGACTCTTATTCGCGTTGAAGTTCCAACACCAACTGTCATCGCTACACGGGTTAAGAAGATTGTGGGCCTCGTCGGAGCGAAGTTCGACGGTGGAAAGATTTCTGCTTCGCTGATGGCGTTCACGCTTGGCCAGACAGTCCTGCACAAGGTGAAGGGGCCAGGCACGATTTACTTCGAGTCCACGAGCCGGGCTGTAAAGTGCATTCGGTGTTCAGATGGCGTTGATACATCCTTTGATCCGAGTGCCGTGGTCTGTTTTGGTGCAGATACCGAATTTGTCATCACGTCGGGAAGAGGCTTCTGGAGCCTCTTTGCGGGAAACTGGCAACTTGAATTGAAGAAGGGATGGGTCGTGATTGATGTCGGAGCAGGCGGCGGAAGCGGTTTGGGAATAGTTGGTTTGCTTCGCCGAGCCTACATTCCTTGGTCTTAAAAAAATTAATTTGAGGTAGGAACTGATATGAACCAACACGACCCTGCAACTGCGAAAGTATGGCTCATAAAAACGCAAGAGGGAGAGTTTGGACCAATCTCCCGTAAGGATATGGAGAAGTTGGTCTCTCGTGGAAAGATTCCCCCAGACACGCCTATCCGTCGGACCGACGACGAACACTGGGGTCGCTCTGACCAGATCAATCAATACGGAACCGAAGCTCCTTCGAAAGCTGTTACGAGGCAGCGACCAAATCCTAGAACGTCAGAATCATCGGCTGAAACGGCTGTAAATCCGACAGGCGGACCTACAAACATGGCTGCCGAAGCCGCCTCCAGTGCGGCAGCAAGCGTCAGGGGAATATTCAATGTTGCTGCCGATGCTTCAAAGCTTACCGCGATGAAAGCACGTGATCTGCCAGCTGCAAAGGCGGCGATCGCGCGTAAAGCGATTGAGTTGGGACTTGTACCCGAGACGGACTCTCAGCTCCAACAGATTCGTCAGATTGAGTCCGAAATCGCCAATCTGCAGCAGCCGACACCCATTCCTGATGGGGAATCCGTCGGTCAGAAAACCTCCCGACTTGCAAAGGAAGCGAAGAAGAAAGTGCAAGTCGAGACGACGCGACAACGTCTAGGGAAATCGCATGCAGCTTTGGGAGGTTCGCTCTACGGCTCGATGGCTAATAACCCGCCACCGGGACTGGAGTCAGAAATACAGAAAGCTTCCGCAATTTCAGAGGAGATCAGTGCTTTAGAAAACTCCATCGATTCAAAACCGGGCGACAAGAAGAAAGCTATTCTTGCAGCTGCAGCGATCGGACTGCTTTTGTTGATCGGTGGCGGGATGTATTTCTTTGGCGGCGGAGACGACTCCGACATGTCGTTTGCAAGCTCTGCGACTCCTGCTGCTCAGCCTAACACCGCGACGCCCGAAACTTCTGGCGGAGGCGACTTTGAGCAGCGAGAGGCAGCTCGGATCGCAGAAGAACGCCGGCGAATGGAAGAGCAAAAACGCTTAGCGGCTGAACGGGAAGAGAAACGCCGTGAAGAGGAACAAATAGCCCTTGCGAAAATGGAGCAAGAGCGAAAGGAACGCGAAGCACGCAAACGGGCAGCAGAAGAGAAGGACCGGCGTGAAGCCGCTGCGAAAGCCGAAGCGGAACGTCAGCGCATCCTTGCAAGGCAAAAAACGATCGAAGACGCGATGAAGCGTCCCGACGACTGGTTGTTGGTAAGACGTCCCTCTCCCGATTCAAAGGTCTTAGGGCGCAATGTCGAGGTTGTTGATGCAAAGACGTTCGAGTCCCTTGGATCAGTCAACTACTTTGGCGAAAGCGTATCGCCAGTGATCGGATCCGCTGCCTTGTCCAGCCCAGGAACCAGGTCATTTGAACGGTTTGGCGTTCTTGAAAGACCAGGCTCCATTTGGAACCCCGTCGTCAGCGATGCGTTCCCCACTCATAAAGCCGAAAGGGAGATCATCTACTCCGAGGATCGAGTTCGCTGTCTCAAAATTGAGGATGGCGATTTAGTGAGAGGTGTCCTCAATTGGAAACAAGGAGCAGAGAATTTCGAAGGGAAGATTACGAACATTGGACTTGTTGATAAGTTTAAGCTTCTGCGTTGGCGGGGAAACACCTTGACGATGCAAAATCCCTCGAACCCCACAAACCCGATTGTCGAAATCAACCTCATTTCAGGTGATTTTTCGGAACGCCCGCCGGGACCGTTTGAAGAGCTTTCCGGAGCAATTCATCTCACTGATGGTTTGCGTCTACAAGCCACAGGTGATCGGTTGCGATTCGTAAACCTTGCATCTCTTGAAGTACGCGATCTGCCCAACAAAAAGTACCTTCCACACCCGGGTGTACCCGGCAAGAAAGATGCGACCTCCATTCCTTTGATTGGTGCCCCGAGATTAGTTGATGGCGATAGCTGGCGTCGGGCCATTGGAAATGACGTGAAGATGGTAGGCGAGGACGTTTGTGTGGCCACAACCGGAGACCGAAAGCTTCTTGCCATTCACATTCCGACAATGCGAACAAAGAGTATCGACCTCGGGTTTGGTGATCAAATTCCGGTTAGAGGACGCCGTTCAGGACGCGTCAGAATTCTTGACGTGGCAGGCAAAAAAGTTATCTGTCAACTCCTTAGTGATGATGCAGCCAATGCATCGGAAGAGCTTTACACATACAAGCTTGTTGACCTCGGTACGGGTACCACTACTCCATTGCCACCAACTTGTTTTCAAGCGACCTGGATTGATGACAATCACTTCGTTTACCTCGTGGAGGAGGGTGGTGTTGGAGACATTGGGGTCTGGTTACATAGTGTGGATACTGCGAGCGATCAACGACTGTCCGCTCGGCCGGAATTCGGAAGCTTTGTCCTATCGTCCGATAATCAAACGATGTTAGCAGATTTGGGCAGTTGGCAACGTGTCGACCTGTCATCGGGGGAAGTTCGCACCGTGGATGCCCTCGCGGAAGCTACACGCGTGGTGCGTTTCGCTACTCCGATCGATCTGGATTTGTACGCTGATATTCAATCGGCCTGGGGATCGTGGAACGCACCTGAGTATTTCGCCATTGAACAATCCTCGATTCCTGGGTTCGACGGCAAAGAGTTTGAACTCGCCAATCTAATCAATAGCTATGACGGCACGGTTCGTGAGGCGATGAAGCAGATTGTTGCAACTCAATCTCGAGTCGATCGGTGTCTCGACATGGTCGCGTATTTAAAGTTGATTGCTCCGGTTGTCACGCAGATGGCTGCAGAAGGGAATGATGTGGACTCCATCACCAACGGGGGAAGATACGAGTTTCCGGTCAGCGATGAGCTTGATTCGTGCATTGACGAAGATCATCTCCGCATCCTTATCTATGACAGATGCTATGAATACGCGACTCGGCACGCATTTGCCAATCCGCAACAGCTTTCCGACGTTGAAAAGGAAAAAATTTCGAGGAACTGTTTGAAGACCGTTGAAAAGTGCATGCGCGACCGTGGCATCAAATCGGTTCTTGTTAAAGGTCTTATCCTTCACAACACGAAGTCGCTGACAGTGTTCGGATCGAAGGTTCTGCAAATCTACTCTCAGATTAGCCGCTGATGGTTTGCGGCCTTATACGTCACCGAATTCGCCGTTGTTGAGTGCCAAGAGCAATGCGACTCGAGCCGAGGTGGCGTTGTTGGCGAATTTGCTTCCGCGAAACGAGGTCAGGTGTCGCTGCACTGCACCGTCTATTCCCCATTGCACCGTCAGGTGCCAGACCTGTTCTTCGTTGCGATCTTGTTCCGCAAGAATTCCCAAGTCCTGGGTGCTTTGATAGAGGATGGAGTACACGATCGCGTACCGCAACCGATTGGGTGTCACGAGAAAGTAACGACTGACAAACGTGATCCCCGCTAACCAATACGCCAGAGCCGCTGTAATCGCTGTCCGGGTCCAGGTTCCAAAGAGAAGCTGTTCAAACGGAATACCAAGCGATCGTTCGTAGTTGGCTTGCCAGAACTTGAAAAAGGCAATGATCACGACGATGACCGCGAATATCGCTCCCCGTCGATGGCGTTCCAGCATGTTCGGAGAACAGAAAATGAACCAATTGCCACCGTTGCCCCGCATGATCAGCGGCCACCGTCCAGTCGCGGGGTGCTGGTAACGGTGAAAGCCGCAGCGACGGGCAATGAATTCGACTAAACTGGCCATGACTCCGGAGATATAAAACACAAGGCTCGTACAACGCCAACCACCGCACGATTGTAGCTTTCTGAGACGGGAAAATCGCCATGGACATGCAAGCCGAGGAGAAACGGAAGAAAGAAGCCGAGGAACTACGTCGTAAGAAAAAGTCCGACATGCTGGCCGAGCACCGAAAAGCCAAACAAAAAGAAGCGGACGAGCTAAAGAAGATCACTGATCAGCAAGAGGCTCTGAGACGCGAAGAGGATAATCGAAAATCCACCATGCTCGATCGGATTAACGGCAAGGAGCAGGAGCGTAAACGTGAGAATGAAAAACGACAGCAGGAGTTGCGAGAATCCGCTGACAAGCAGAAAGACCACATTCAAGAACAGAACAAGCGACGTGAGCAGCAAAAAAAGCTTCAGGAAGAGCGTCACGACAAAGAAAGACAAGACGAGGCGACTCGAGCAGAACAGCTTTCGCGTGGCGAACCTCACATCTTGATGCCAAAGGAAATTCAACGAGAACTCGACGAGCAACGAGGGAAGCAGAATGACGAGCTTGTGGCGATGCAGGAAAAGATTGGTGACAAGGAACCCACGCTTGAACAGCAAAACGAGTTGTTGAAGAAGACCGCCGAACACGACATCCAGCAGAAAAAGCTTTCAGATCACCTTCACTCACAGGGACGCGGGGGGCGTAGCAACGATCGTGTTCAGGGCCAAGAAGTCAATGACGGTGGGGACGACGGCGGTGGTGGAAATCCGCCACCCGCCCAACAGCTACAGCCGCGTAAGCGACGCGGTCCAGAACTCACTATGTAGAGGTGGGGAACCGGACTTTTGACAACGGATTCTTGAGTGTGAGACAATGAAGAATGACACTTCATTTCTCTCAACGCTTTAGCACCTACTATCCTCTCGACCCACTGCTCTCCGGGTTTCTCGAAAAGCATCTCGTAAAAGCTCGATTTATGGTCGAGATGCAAACCATCTTTGTCGAGCTTCACAAGCTCATGCGAAATGAATTTCGTTTTCATCGGTGGGGATTGTATTGGGTTTGTTTGTTCAACACGCACTGGCACCAAGATCGGGACGACAACCAATTTCAGTTTCATTTTCACCATGGTGAGGACGGTCAGCCGGCAACGATCACGGTTACTCGAGGACGCAATGCGGTTTTGATGTTATCGCAGAGAACAGAGTCCAAGAATTGGAAGATGAAAGAGTTTTGGTTCCGTGGTGAACTTTCAACGACCGGATGGCACTTGCACTTCGAGAAGTCCAAGTGGGATCCACTTAGCGTTGACGACCAGGTCCTGATGGAACTCTCTAACAGCAATCACACGCACCTGTTCGACATCAACGATCTTGTGAAGCTTTAAGTCCATGAATCACGGTGCCATTAGGTCCATGTGCTTGTCGTAATAGACCTTCTGCAAAATCACCGGATTCATCCCTGACACAAACACCAGTTGCCGGTTGAGCGGGTCTTCCCGAGCAAACAACATGGCGACTTCATGTGGAGCGAGCAGTTCGCTCATTTCACTTCTCCGGCGGTGCGTTGATGGGTTCGAAGCAGCCGACTTCGCGTTTGCAAAACTCGGATCGGACACCATCACCGCAATGCGGCCGAGCCTTTTCGAAATCCACTCTGCGGTCGTCGGATCGGTGTTTGCAAAACACTGCACAACGCCGGCGTTGGCAATGAACGTTTCCCAACGATCACCGTAGATTTCCTTGGCTTGTGCCAGGTCCTGCCAGAATGCCCAAAGCTTGAGCCCAAACCCGGCCATCTGTCCTGCAGCGTCCAAAATGGATTGCATGTGACCAAGGGTTGCCATTTCGTCGAGAACCATCAGGACCGAACCCTGCATCTTCTCGCTTCGAGGTGTGATCTCCATGCTCTGAATAGTCAAGTTTACGAGCAAACGATACCACCGGCCGCAGGTGCCCATGTGACGGGCCGGAAGGCACAAATAGACAGTCGTTGGTTCGTTTTTGAGGTCGGAAAGTTCGAAGCTCGATGTTTCCAAACAACGCTTGATCGGTGGCAGATCAAGGAACATTAGGTTGCGGTTGAGCGTGGACAGTACAGAGCCACGCTCGTTATCTGGCTTATCGAAAAAGTCCGACGCGGCTCGTTGAATGAACCCTTCCCCGGATCCGTTGCCCATCATCGCAACTTCGATCTCGTTGCGTTTCTCGTTACCGTCGGCATCAACTTCGCTTGCTCCCATCCGGCTAGCAAGTTCTCGAACGGTGCCCAAGTGCCTTCTGCCGGCAAAATCTGCATGCGTAGCCACGTGGCCTAACAGTCCCCGAAGAACACCCTTGGCCGACTCGGTCCAGTGCGTGTCTTTCGAGCCTTTGTCTGTTACGACAAGGGCGTCGGCAATCAACATCGAAAGCTCGATCAGATTGTCCTCATCGACCATATCGATCGGATTAAAACCACCACGCAGGTTGTCATCGACGTCGCTCACTTTGAACGGATCGAGAACAACCACGTTTTGATAGTGACCATCGCTTCGATACTTCGCCGTCTCAGTCGCCAACTCCCCCTTTGGATCGATCGCAATCACCGAGTGTGGCCACATCAGCATGTTGGGCACGAGGACTGATCGCCCCTTCCCCGATCGGCTTCCCGCCACCGTGAAGACATGCCGGTCGTCAATGTGGCCGACGAAGTCATCACGGGAAGCCCTTGCAAATACCGGCTCCGCTCCAGTGCGTGCATTCGTATCGTGTTCCATCGGTGCATTGATCGCTCCCAGAAACAGTTTGCCGCTCTCAAAAGGAAGACGCTCAGCAATTTCGGCTTGGCTCGCAAAATGCGAGCGTGGAAGATGCCCGGCATACCCTGCGTCTGGTTTTCCTCTGGGAACATCCTCAAAGAGGTCAAACAGATCGTGGCTACTAAGACCCGAAAGATTGTTTCTTTTGCCAAACATTCGATGACAGTTGATATCCTGCAATGGCATACGCTGCTGCTGGTGGCAACCTTCATTGTATTTGACATGCGGTTACCTTTGATACCACCCTAATTGCTAGCCGTATCAGCCTTTGGGTGAATCAGGCCGCGAATATCTGATCCGGTTTCAATTGGGACTTGCCTCTAACTTTGCATCCACACTGATTCGATGGAATAGATCTGTACTCGCGACAAAACCAAAGATCGACTTGTGCAGATGCAACTCCCCGTCTGCGGCGCGATTGAGCATGCCGTTGAAGTAGGCGGCGGGTGAACGTACGGGATGGCTGTCGCGGTCTCTGGCTCGGTCGGTGATCAGGATGCAAAGGGCTGCTCCGGTGCGACCGAGAAGTTCACATCCCCTGCCCCAACTTGCTTGCGAAATCCCCATCTCATTGCGCAGATGGTAAGCCGCTTCAACGATATCGGGCCACGTCGGGTCAAACGGCAAATGTGTCTGAAACCTCTCGCTCGATGCCTCGATTGCCATCTTCAGTTTCACATAATCGATCCCCGAGCTGTGGAACGCGTTAGCTGGTGCTGGCCCCTCGACTACGCTTCCCTGAAAGCAATTAACCGTAGGTTTACCCGTATTTAATTTATTAAATGATTGTTGGGTTGTAGATTTGTAGTAAGCGAACTTTTGTTCGCTCTTGGACGAACTTTTGTGTGTTTCCTGGGGCATAGGAGCACGCTGAGTGCCCTCTTCTGTTTCGGTGGTGTTTTGCTGCGCCAATGAACGAAGATCGCTGTGCAGGGCTTTATGCTCGTCAATTAGGTCTGCTAGACGATCAAGATCGATATGACTGCGGATCTGGATGGCGATCGCATCGTACCGGCTCTGGAATGTCGACAAGAACGGACAAGTCCCCTCTTCCGCCAGTTCGAGCAAGATGCCACGGATCTGACTGCGGTACCACGAGATTTGACGTTTGCGTTCCATCCAAAGTGCGTCACGGGCCTGCTTTTCACGCAGTGTTGCTGCCAGGTCTTCCTGCAGCGAAGCCAGGGGCGTTAATTCGATGCCGTAGGCGTAAAGAATGCGTCCGGTTTCCGGGTGGCGCTGACCATAGCGGCGATGATTGCCGCTGTCGTGCCATGTGATGGCGCCGATGTCGAACAGGGCGCGTTCGAGTTTTTGGATTTGGCGTTCGGAGACACCGAGATCGAGAGCGGTGCGGCTGAGCGATTGGTAGACGATCGGACGACTCCCCTCCTCCCAGTCGACATCGCGCGTATAGGCGAAGTAATAATCGAGAAGCTGGATCATGCGGGGCGTGAAGCCGGCGTGCTTGCCGACCTTCTTGACGAGCAAAAGCAAGTCGTAGCGATTGACGCCCTCCTCCAGGCCGGCGAAGTCATCGCAAAAATCGAGCGACTGGCGATAGGCTTCTGAGCCGACGCGCCCTCCTCCGTGTTGAAATGGCTGCGGGATGTGTATAGCGGAAATATGCTGCATTGATTGACTAGCGCGTCCCCTTCCCGGCTTCGTCGATTGCATCTTGGATGCGGCTGATCAATCAATCGGACAGCACAAAGCACTGCGAATCGATTTTTGATTGCATTCCAAGATGAAACGCGCTAATCTGAAATCCGAGATCATCACTTGCTTTAACGATCGGCGCCTAAACCAGACAGTCAAAGCCAAAGTGAACCACGTTGATTAGCAACATTTCGATTTTCAAAAGGCCACTGCCGGCAAGCAGTGGTCTTTTTTGATTCGAACGATGGGCCTACGGGGTCGCATCCTCCTTGGTTTGGTGTTGTTGGGTGTGGCTGGACGCCACGCGAATCTAAGAGACTTAAAGATAGCTGGCCACGATTCGGCACAAGCTGACAACAACCCTACATGATTCATGCACAAATTTCGAGAACTTTATGCACAGGGTCATGCACAGTGATGACCAGTGGCCACCGCACTGATCTGCACAAACTTGATCAATCCGGTGAACAGTTTCTTGTAACGCGTTGTAATTAAACGGTTTTCTGCCTGCATAGACTGTTCATGTATTGCTTGAACAGGTCAGCCCAGTGATCACCAGCTGGCCATGCCCCCGTGCTGCATAGGGTGAGCAGCGTGTTTCCGCTCATTGGTCAGGGTGTGCAGCACAGTTTGTGCAGCGGTGTGCATCACTGGTCAAAAAAGCTGTGCATAACTGCAAGCGGCAGAAACCAATCGCTTGCGCGTGGATATGTGCAGGGCGTAGGGTGGATTCAGAAGTGTCCACCCTAGAACAAGTTGAACAACAGTGTCCACCAGTTACTCCATCGCAGCTGCACATCGCATCACCGGCAAGAGCCGCACTACCATTTCCAAACACATCAAAGACGGCAAGCTGTCCTGCACAATTGCACCGGATGGATCGAAACAGATCGATGCATCTGAGCTGATCCGAGTGTATGGAGATGATTTGGATTTCTCGGTGGAAGAGGGCGGTGCCAAGCCGGCCAAGTCATCGACGGCCGCCGCGTCGGAACGTGCAAACGTGAACAACGACATCTGGAAGGATCAGGTCGAAAAGGAACGTGAAGAGCGGGAACGCGAGCGAAATCTGTTGCTGGATCAAATTGAGCATCTGAAGGAAGCTTTGGACAAGGCGCTCGAAGGTCACAACCGGGCAACGCTGATGCTGGAAGACCAGAGAGGCGGGAGCGCCGAGTGGAAACAACGCCTTCGTCAGATCGAAGAGAAGCTGGCCCAGCAAGAGCGTCAATCCGATCAGAAACTGGAAGCAGCTAAAAATGAAGCTGAGCAATTAAGAAAAGCTCTTGCCGAGTCGCATCAGAAAAAAGGCTTCTTCCAAAAGCTGTTTGGTTAATGCGTCCGCATTCCGCCATGGATCATCCGTGATTACGTTGTTTGCGATTTTCGGTGGTGAGGCCACTCAAAATTGAACACTGCCTTCAGCGGTCAAATTTTCGCGAAATAACGTGATTTGAATTCTTTGTAGCGGGGTAGGGCGCGGATCCAATTGTCTTTGTCGTATTTGGATTGTTTTAGACGTTGCTCGACGAGCTGTGCCGAATCCCGGTCGAGATAAATGCGGACCGCAAGCAATCGCCAAGGCCGGCCGCGGCGCGTCCAGCCCGCATTGTCCACGGCATTGTGCTGGCGAAACCGCCGGCGAAGATTGGATGTGTATCCGAGATAAACCTGTCCGGTGCGTTCCGAAAACAACAGATAGACAACAAAGCGGGGGAGGCGGGTTTGGCTGGTCATGATGGATGACCAGCGTTTGTGTTCAGTGTGCACCATTGGGCAGGATCGTCCATGGCAGAGATTGCCGACGACTGAGCGTGATGTGCAGACCAGTGCATCATGCATCGACACTATGCCGATTGATCAATCCAAGTCAAGCTTGGGAGTAGGGGAGGGATCGACGGTGTGCACCAAATGATCATTCCAGTCCCAGCCCGGTGTATCCGGCTGGTGGACTTTGAAGTGCAGATCACCGCGATTGCAAGATTCGAAGATGGCCTCAATTTGTGCAGCGATATCATCACCGGCGTCGTCGTGATCAGTGGCCACGGTGACCATGCCGCCGGCTGCACTGGGCAGCTTTTTAATGGCTGAGCTGATCAGGTCTTTTTGCAGGGGGGAGAGCGTCCCGCCGGTGCTCATGTAGCACGTGTTTGGACAGTAGAACAGTGCAGCGTAGCTGCAAGCATCGATGCCACTCTCTGCAACCAATAGGCTTCGTCTTTCTTCCTCTCGCCCGAATCCTTGCGAATACCACAACGTCTTGCGACCGCCTTTGATCTGTCCTTGGAACGCAACGTTTCGTAATTCAGCGCCGACGATTTGGCCGTCTCGATCCCGATGGGGGAAGACGGCATTTTTCCGATGATCCGTTAACACGGCACCACGAAAAGTCGGTTTGGCAAGCAGCGCGGCCGAGATTTTTCGGTGTGAGTTCAAATAGGCATGGTTCCCGTTTTCAAGCGGTTTGACGGATTGATAGAACAGCCTTTGGACTTCGGCGATATCGGATTCAACGGGCACCAGTTGCAATGAGTAAGAACACGGATCAGGCCGACGCGCCGGTGGAATCGATCCAGAGAGGAGGGGACGCATGTATTGTCTGCACTGACCGATCGAAAATCCCATGATCAGCGCCAGAGCATCGATCACGGTGCCGCCGCGACCGGTGGAGCCAATCGGAAAGAACCGCCAATGGCCGTTCGTGTTTAACGAGACGACCAGTTTCGAATTGCTATTCGGATTGACCATGAATGACGAGTGACGCGAGGACTTGCGTTTGTTCTCGACATAGCCAAGCCCCGCTAACACAAGTGTGAGCGGAAATCGCTTGATGTCTTCGAGCTCGCGATCGCTGTGCGACATGGATCGACCATACGACACGCAGATCCAATTGGCAATCTTGACCTGCGTGGAGTAGGGGTTAGCCGGCCTGTGCCCGCGGTTCCGATGCACGCAACGAAACCACATCGCTGTCCGATACAGTGAAACGTCCGCAATTCATCGCTTCGTTGAACCGCAGCGCGAACCCGGACAGACTAAACCCCTTGCCCTGGACTTTGGATCGAATCAGCGCATCCAAATCTGCCTTCGGCAATTGAGTGTTGTCTGCGACAAGCTGATCGGCGATCTCGATCACCATGTCTTTGGTCACACACTTGCGTGCCGGTTTGTTGCGGCTTTTGCCCGTTCCGCCATCGAGAGCAGTCAATGCTGCACGCAATCGCTTGCGGTTTTCATTGATTCCGGCGAGCACCGATTCCAACTCCGCCGCCTTGGTATCAAGCGGTGCGAGCTGGGCTTCGAGGTGGTCACGGGCTTGGTTAACAGTAAGGTCCATAGCTGTTCTCCTAGAAATAGATTGGGTCAGTGTTCCATGTCGATATCGCGGTCCTGCGATCGATCCGGGATCTTGTCCATCAGATTGCGTTCGTATTCTTCGTAGAGTTCGATGGCGTCGTGTTCACCCCAACGTTCTTCGTATTGACGTTGGGCCTCTTCAATCGACCATCGCTCGTACTCTCGTTGGGTCTGCTCATCCCATTCTTCGCCGAGATTCTGACCGCGATCACGATCTTCCTGTACGACCTCTTCGATCTCCTCCGACGTCCATCCGGCGCGTTGAAAGTCATCACGCAAGATCGGATCGCCCATTTCAGTCTCACCACGCTCCATCCGGTCACGGGCTTGGTCCATCGAATCACGTGCCGCGGAATCAAGCTCTTCCCTCGCGATGTCCGAGATCTGTGAACCACCGGGAGTAGGGACCAATTCCGGCGGGTTGTACCGAAGGTGTCGCTCTTCGGGCTCTTGGAGATCGCGTTCGGGAGTTTCGTTTTCAGCGGCATGGTTAAAGCCCTCGGGCAATTGCCCGCCATCGAAAAATTGAGGCTCAGCCATTGCAAATACCTACTGGCAAGAGGAAAGAAAAATTCAGCTTCGGCGAGTGTGACGCGTGAGCCCTTCGTCGTAATGTCCGGCCAAAGGCAGGCCACGCAGATACAACCCATCCTTGGTTCGAATGGTCTTGAAACCGCGGCGGCGCAATCGCAGCACCGGCGGTCCGCCATAGGGCAGCACGTACGTCATATTCGAGCGCACCGCCAATTCACGCATGATGGTTTGCGGATCTGCGAGCGGATGAACCGCACCACCAACGTTATGGTGCCCGAGCATTTCGCTGATCCGCTTGGCGGTGTCGGGGTTTCGCACCCCGTAGAAACGGCTCGTGGACGCGGTGATAAACTCGCTATAACCATGCTCACCAAGAGCAGATATCGCCGATTGGATATCATGGAAGTACAGCGCCAGCTTCACATTGCTCGATCGCAACACCAGTGCCTGTTCTGCAAGGTCAGGCACGGCATACTGCTTGAATTCGTCAGCTGCAAAAAAGATGGGCAGCTCAGGCGCCACCGGCCGCGTCTTAAAAACAGCCGTCGACATGGCGACATGCATACGCATCCAGGCAGCGGATGCTTGCGGGGCGACACGCCCCGGAATGAGGAAGATGGAAAGAGGATAGGCGGAATCGCCTACCTCTTCATACGAGAATCGGCTGGGACGCGACAAGTGAGCCCTGAGCGTCTCGTTCATGCAGAATTTCAGTTTCAGAGCAACCTCGGCTTTCACACTTCCGTAAGCGCGATCACCAAGCTCAGCGATCATGTTGGCGCCGGTTGCAATGGTGCCGCCCCATTCCTTGTTGGCCATCATTGCGCAGAGGTTCTTCTTGAACTGATCTGGACTCGCGCCGCCGTGAACGGGATCGCGCCCAATCAGGAAATCAGCAACCTCTGGAAGATTCTGTCTTTCCTTCGGCCACCGCGTTTTGGCATGGCCGATACCGCTGTATAGGAACGCCCGCGGGGCCTCTTGAAAGAACGGCTCGGAGGCGTTCAATCGTTCTTCGATGATGGACCAGCAAAGAGCCTCGCACCGCGGTTCCGCAATGTCAGGATTGTCATCGGGCAGCTCATCCAAAGGATTCCAGGGGCAGTCCTGGTCCCAATATGTCGACTGGTGAAAAGGATCCGGAACCATCGAACGAAATCGAGGCTTTTCAACTTGGACCGTCGAAATACCGCGGGAATCAATGCCGGGATCGATTCCTTTTGTGCGCAACTCATCCGCGAATTGCGGCGATGTATCAACATTGCGTCCAACTGCGAAGTCAGCCAACTCCGGTTTTACCGAGATGTAAACGCCACTTCCCATGTACGTGATCAGGCGAATTGCGAGGTCGCTGACAAATTTCGCGGATCCGATTGTCCCGCAGATAAATTCGGAAGCTGCATCGTCGTTCCAGACATCAAGTCGGCGCAATGAAGACTGTCGCATCGACGTACCAACGAACAGCTTCGTAGAGCAATAACCGTGGCCGGGGCGATAGCAATTGCGGAATGGCTCGGCATAGTACTTTTTGAGATGATAGGCCTGCGCGAATTCAGCTTGTGGCTCCCGTCCACTGCGAAGCAATGTGTGAACGGGGCTGCTTTCAACAAATGCGACCCAAAAGTCCGGCAGCTTCGAAATTACCAGTCCCATTGCTAGAGCCAGAAGGCCGTAGCGTAGGCCGTACGCCTTTGCTCCCAACAATCCAGCAGTAGCGACCAGACCACCAACGGCGACTGCCAATGCCTTGCGAGGGCCATATTCACGAAAGATCCCTGTCGCTTGGTGCAAGATGCCCGTGGTTCCCTGAACTGCAAAACCCGCAAGTAGCACGATAAGCGAGATGCCGGCCGTCATTGCCGCGAGGACCGCGACGAAACCGAGAAACAGCCCGGCAAGTCTAGCTTCGCTCGAAGCGTAGTTATCGCGTAGATAAAGGAACCCGAATCCGCATGCGATTGAAATTCCTGTCGACCTTAAGAAGGCAAAAAGTGGTTCTGATGAATTGGTGTTCATTTCGAGATGGTCTCCGCAAACGTGGGAAAACAGTGAGTTAGGGCCATGTGTCTGTGGCGAAAGCACGGGGGCTGCAATGATCGCTCTTAACCTCCGCGTCCACGATGAATCGCTTCTCTGAGCGTTCTGCTTGCCCAATCACGAATGGAAAGGTCGCCAACGATGGCACCGACGTCACCTACTTCGATTCCGAATGCCCAAAGCAAGATCTGGGATTTGAAGAAGTAGATGATGGCGGCAACGGCAATTGCTCCTCCGAAGGTGGCTGCGTTCCAAAACATCCCCTTGATGATGAATCGGACCAAGCCAAACGTCAGGAACCCGATCAGGCTCGTTGGCTTCTTGGATCGCCGCCGCCCTCGATGCCGCGAGGGTGGGCCAGCAAGATGAATTTCGCCAGATGGTAAAATGGTGTCATCAGTCATCAGAGTCCTCCGTTAAGACAGCGGTTTTGATTGCTACCAGCAAACGTGAGATTTCAGTCTCGAACACCGATCGATCGTTGACTTCGCCGAGTGCCTTGAACCAAGCCCGACTCTCCTCCGTGACCGCGGACGTTTTGGCTTCAGATTTTTCCGAAAAGAAAGCGAGAACCCGTCGATCGCCGCCGGTGTTTGCCCATCGCTTGATAGCCGCAACAATGGATTTCGCTTCGTGACGCTCCGCATCCGAATACGACTCGAAGTCAGAGTCGAGTTCGGCGGTAAAGACGTCACCGATCCAAACCCATAACTCTCGCCGATCCTTGGCAAACTCAGGGTCAGCGCGTTGGAACTCTCGGTATGCCTCACGTGCGACCGAGCGGTGCTCTGTGGGAGACGATTCGGCCGACAAAGACTTGACGAAATCGATCGCCTGTTCCCGAGAGCGGCCGCCATCAATCTCGCCTTTCTTAATTTCCATCAACGGCAGCTTGGCAACCGTGCCCTTCCGAAACGCCAGAATCGACAACTCGAAACGCGTACTGGATACCGGAAGAAACACACTTGTAGCATCGATTGCTGCAGTAAGTGCTCGGATCTCGTCATCCATCGATGCAGAAATATCGATGCAGACCACAAGTGTCAGGGGGCGACCGCTGAGTCGTTTGATTCTGGTTTCCAATCCACCGATGGTTCTATGGAGACCACGATTTTCTTCCTCGGCATTGCTGAGCGCTGCCATGACCAGGACCAAAATCAGGATCATCATGAGCAAGCCAACCCCTAACGTTCCCACCATGTTGAAGGTGAGGTCGAGCAGGACCGTGAAGATCCCACCTTCATTTTTTTGTTTTGAACGCATGCTCAAATCCCCTCCTGAAGTATTTGGTAAGCGATATCATCGGCCTGGTCCGATGTTGGTTCTTGTTCATCCGCTTCATTGAACGATGCCATTGGAAGCATGCGGATTGCGAGTTCGACATTCGCAAGATGCCTTTCGAGCGCATTGCTTGTGTTGTCGATGTGTCCACGCAAATAGAGCGCAGTTGCAAGACCTTCGAACGTGGTCACCATTGCGAACGCCATCGACTTGAAAACGCCAACAAAGAGCGGCAGGATATCGAAGATGGAAGCAATGTTTTCGATGTCAATCGTTGCGATGGCCTGACCGATGTCTCCCATCGCAAACGTTAAGCCGAGCAAAGTGAAAAGCAGTCCAAGCATCGGCAGAGTTGCTGCCACTGAATTGATTGGCTCCAGCTTTGCTTGCCATGCCATGCGAGCATGTTGCAGCAGGGCATCCAGGGCCTCGCGGCGATCGACAAAGCGACCGCATACGTTCAACGAAACTGCCAGCTTGGATACAGACGATGCGTCTCCTGTCGCGGTACGGTAGTAATGCATTGCTTCTGCCGGAGTCTGCTGCAGTACGTAAGTCTCGTCTTGGGATCTCTCTGAATCGATATTGATGTGATGGTTCAATTTCACCAACGACAATTTGCCGTTCAGAAATGCATGCACCAAAATTGCGGCAGTCGCCGATTCGATTACTCGCTCAGTCGCCAGGCCGAAACCGACGAGACCACCGATCCCAGCACAGGTGAGCGTCCAACGCCTTCCGGCGTTGGAATCGACTGGAGTAAAGATGTCTGAAATGTTCATTAGCCAAAGAACTCCTCGTCTTCGAATTCATAGGGATCAATATCCGGGCCAACGGCATTGTGCCGATACTTGGCCATTATTTTTTGGTGCATCGCTTTGAACTCTCGTTCGAAAGTGACGTAGAGATCAGGGTTGCCCGTGCTGGCCTTCTTTTCGGTCAGCCATTCGTCGATGCGTTGGGTGAGCAACCGCATCATGCGTGCGGACTTTACGAAGGTTGCTAGGCCCGTCGATGCAGCGACATTGCGAGAGCGCAGTGCTTGTCGCTCATCGAACACAAACTGACGATGATCAACCTCTTGCTTCGCCGTCTGGGTTGCTGCCTTCTGGTGATGCGTGAAGCGATCAGCTTCTTCGTGGTGCTGAACGTCCTCGATGTAGCGATCATGGAGACTCAGTCCCAAGCGGCGCATGAATCGTCGAACGGGGTTCGAATCATCTTGAAGCTGCGGCGTATTCTGCAGTCCGCTGTCAGGATTTACCGACCTGTACTGCGACGACGGATAGCGTTCGTTGCTAGGTCGACTCAAATCTGCAAGGATCTGCATTTGACGGGAACGTCTGGTCATTTTGTTTTCCAAATGAAAGGTGATTGCGTACCGGTAGCGATCAACGGCGATAGCCGTTTTCAAACGTGACAGTCGCGGCGCGGCCGCGAATTCAGATTGGCCCCTGCAGAGCTAACCGCAGGAAGCCGACGAATCAGTTCGCCAGTTAGAAGAAGGGTGGCGGTAATCCGGAGAAGACAGATTTGAACTTGTTCACGCATCGCCCCTTGAGCTTGAAGATGTTGACCTCTCGGTCAGCCAAAGCGCAGCGGATACAAGTCGCCGTTGTAAGACTAAATACTCATCAATGAGCTTGCCGGCCGCCAAACGATAGGCGAACATTCCGGCCACCACAGCAAAGCACATCATAGCTCCGATCAGCCATTCCAAATACGGATCGGTAAATGTACGAAACACCCACTTGATTGATTGGGCGACAAAATTTGGGAAGATCTCAGGGATAAGGTCGACCAATCCGAAGGCCAACAGAATGAACAGGTGCGGCGCCGTAACCAACACAAAAATCGCGTCGATGCGCGTTGCAAACTTTGCCATCCACTCCGACGCCATGCTGAGAGTCTCTGGAATGAGATCTTGCTCTTTGTTGTCGTCTAGTGGCGAGGTGTAGGGATTGGGAGTTGCGATCTGCTCAGTGATACACTCCTGGAGGATTGAACCGCCCTCCGCTAGATACGTCGCCAAAATTCGGCAGCGACTGCAGTGCCGCTCGCTGCTTCCCAGGCGGAACAAACGGAGAAGACGCCAACTGGAATCAGAATCGAAGTAGACGCCACAGCGAACACACCGTCGTTGCTCAGTATCGCGGTTCATGTCTCGTCTTTGGGTTGGGAGGAGGCGGCGAGAGAAGTTGACGCATTCGTTGGGATTTCGATCGTTTCCGTGCGCCCGCAGATCATGCACTCAACGACACACCGTTGATCCGATAACGAAACGATGTATACGGTTGACTGACAGGCTGAGCACCGAGTTGCACGGCATATATTCTCAATGGCAGTTTGGGATTTCATGCTGGGGTCTATTGCGATCAAAGATCTGCCGGACCATAACCGGTTGCGACTTCAATCCAGGTTGCTCAAAGTCACTGACGGAAGCCTAGAATCGGTCACGCTAAACGACGGAAACCGTTTCCCAGACGGGCGAATTTGTACCGTGACGCGAAGATGCGGTTTCGAATTCGGAAACCGCTAAAAAAGAAGTCGCCTCGCCCCAATTCGAAGTCACGGAAGACCTAACGGCGATAGCTATTACGCGGACCCTAGCGGATCGAAAGCAGGAACATCTAAAATGCCCCCGCGGTAAAATGAGGTCTCGCTTCCGTCTGGAAGGGATCAAATTCGAACGGTCGAGGATATTGCAGCCACGAGTTTAGTAGAGAGTTTGGCTCTTTCCTCGAATCGTATTTTCTACCCGGTGAATTCGATCAAAACGTAGATCTCATCGTCTGCGGTCTTGGCGATTTCCAAAGTATGCTCGTTTAGCGTTGGTCGCATTCGTGCAATGGGTTGGGACACTTTAGTTTTCCATAGCTTTCCATTCCACTCACCAACACCTGTGACGATTTCGAGCAACTGCTCTCTGTCAATACCATCGGCTCGTGCCCGATAAAGTGGCCTGAATACATCCATGCGAACTGGCTGAAGATGGAAACGCTCTAAGGGGTCAAGGATGTGACGGACCCACGTATCTCCCGTTTCCTTTAGGGCTATCACGAAACCGAGATACGCGTTTTCCAGATGCGATCCTTCCATGAACTCACTGATGTCAGTAAAGGCGGCATGAAACTGATGGTCAACGGCACGGTCGACAATTTGCTTCACTTGCTCGAGCACGTCGAGTTCATCATTCCCAAGGCCTGTGCTTGTTAGGTGCAAGACAATCCATGTGTCAAGCAAGAACTCTATGTCATCCCGAATCAGTCCACATTCGCGCACGTTGTCGTTCTCCTCGGCCAACTTTCTTACGTGCCGATTGTAGTGCTGTCTAACGGTGGGCAATTCCTTCAGCATGTCCAACGCTTCACGAGTTTTCATGTTGGTGTCCTTTGACAGTTTGCCAAAGATCTCCGCGACATGCCGACAATCCAAAGTATGCTGGTTTTCCTCATTCATTAATTTTTTGCACTTCATTTTGGTACTTTATGACCAACCCAAGCAACTGATGGCTCGCGGACACTGCCCACTTGATGTCCTTCCGCTCTTCCTGACTAAGACCAGCAGATGCCTGCTTTTTCCGCAAGCTTCCCAGATAGCACACTAATGAGCGATTTAGAATGGTGAGTGATGCTAAGCTACTTGCGGTTGCCAGTTCGCACGCGAACTGCTCAATCGCTCGCCGCATAGGATTATCAGTTGGCGATAGTGGGTTTGGATTCCATCGACTAGTAGGCAAGACGTGAAAGAAAAACTCTTGGCTAAAACTGACATTCTGAAGCTTCTCAAAATCTTTTAAGTCCTTCAGGCGCTCTTCGTACAGTGGGCCGCTTGCTAACTGCAGCATTCCCTCGCGACCTATCTTCTCGAGTTTTCGGTAGTATCGGCTGCGATTCGCGAAAAAGTCGAATGCAAACACGACAAGGATTCCATGCAGAACACAGCCAAAAACATGCAACGGTGAAAAATATGCATAAATGCCATTATCTGAGACGTTGATTTTCCCGATCGAACCATCTCGAATCCAACCCGACATGCCGCCTCTAAAAATCCCTGCATATACAGCAAACCAAGCCAGTGCCAGAAACACCAAGCCAATCAGAAACGTTGCTTTCTTCCCTATTGGTTCTGAGACTCTAAACCATGCTGCCAAGTACAAAAACCACAACCCCACCAATATTCCATTCAAAGTTTCGCTTAACTGAACGCCCTGGTAAATAGTAGACGCCTGCAGGAAGTTCAGCATCAAAAGCAAGTCATGATGCGGACGTCTTCTGCAAACAAGAAATAAAGCGACAATCGCCAGGCTGACCATCTGCCCTGCACACAAGCTCCTCGCAGCACCGAAGACAAACGCGGCAATTGCAATGCTGGCGACCGCCGCTGTTGACCAAAGATGGAATATATAGAGCTTGCTACGCCAAGACGAATTCGCAAAAAGGAACGACAATGACTTCATGGACCTAAGATTATTCGGCGCCAAGTTCCAAAGTAACTTTCCGACAACTCAGATCATAGCTGGTTTTAGTTACAACGCCCCTTAGATCGAGTAAGTCAGCCGAACCCAGTATCAAATCGCGACGCTGTTCCCGATTCACCTTTCCCTCACGTAACTCTTCACGCCACCGATTCCTGTGCTCTGTGATCTTATTCCACACCAATGTAAGAGCTTCCGTGGTTGACGCTGTGACCAGCCGTGCTGCCAGCAAATCGATCAGCATTTGTATTTCGCCCTCCGTCTTCTCAGGATTTTCTACCCATCGCGATTCTGGGTTAAGAAATACGAAGAACTCTTCGTGCAGATTGAATGCCAAGACTTCGTCGAGTGCTCTCAAGTTTTCAATCAAGTTCGCATGATGCGGCCGAGCCGCCAGCTCATTAAAATACTCGCTTGTGAACTTCTCCCGTAACATTGTGCACTATCACAACACAACGTGAGTGATTCTGCAATCATAGTTTTGACAGGCAGGTCATGCAACGGAAGCGTCAGGCATTCATCTGCAACGATGGCAAATGCTATCACCGACCCGCTCGTGGCTTTGATGGATCGAGCTACTGTCATCTCCAGAGAAAATTGATGTGTAGCGTTGGGTAGGGTCAATGCTCAAAATCAAGATCGTGCCCACGATCTATTTGATTCAGGTAGTCAAGAAGCTGTTCCTCGTATTGTCTTTGAGCTTCCTGGTCCAGTTCCGGCGTCGAAACGCTTTGCTGCTGAGCATCTGGTTCTTGCCTATTGTCGTTCGATACGCCCTGTTCACGGTTTTCGATGTCTCGCCTGCGGCGGGATGTGTTCGGATCTCGTGGCTTTCGCTCGCGACGACTTTTCTTCGGCTGAACTGTAACGTCGGTGCTGCTTTGATCGGTCTGATCTGTATCGCCGGCTTCCTGTTCGGTCTGCTCTTGTTCGCGTTTTGCAGCGTCGTCAAACTCCCGTTGCAGTTTTTGCTGAAGCACAAGCTTGCGTTTTGCTTCCTGTTCTTGCTCCCGTTGCTGTTTTAGTAGTTCATTGCGTTGTTGGGCAATGTTCTGCTGCGACTTCTTCAACTCCACCGTGCTACGTTCCTGCCGCTGCCTCATCTTCTCGGCTTTGAGTACGTAGTCGTCACGGACTTGCTCGAGTTTCGCCGCGTAGTGCTGCTTCGCAATCTTTTCGGCCTCTCGCTCCAGCTTCTTTTGTTCCGCGCGGAGCTTGTCTCTCTCGGATTGCTGCCGCTGATCAAGGATCTCCCGTCGCTTCGCCTCTTGGGTCAGCGTTTGGAAGAGAGTTTTTAAGCTATCGGCACCAGTATCGCGGGGGCGATGAAAGAGCTTGAACCAATCGACCATACGCAAACCGTTCTCGATGGAACCGCGGATGCTTTTCTCATTCTCTTCGAACTGTTGGCGTTCGGCTTGTTGATCGTCGTGCAGGTCTCGCCAAGTTTGGTCATACGCCTTGCGGGCATTGGTTTTGGATCGTCGCACAAGGGCTTCTGTTTGCAGCTTGATGCGTCGCTCCCGTTCTTCCATGATCGATCGCAATCGCTCTTGGTTCCGGCGGTGCCGATCGCATTGCCGGGCCTTTTCACGCTCCAATGTCTTTTGCTGTTCCAGCAACCGCTGAGCTTTGGGGGCTGCGGTGTTGTCGTTCTCGGCCTGCTTTTCGAGTTCGTATTGGTGGCGGGGTTTCTTTTTCATTGGTGCCGGCGTCTCGCCCGCATCGCGGTCATGCCATCGCTTGTTGCGTTCTTGCACGATGGGACGGCCATGGATACGGATCTCTTCTTCGAGCGCAAACCGCGAGAGCTTTTTGTGGTCGTTGTAGCTCTTTAAAAGCCGTCCATCGTCACCGATCAGATTGATGATCACGTGACAATGGGGATTGCGGTCCGATGTATCATTGTGGGCGATGATCATCGCTTGGCGATCATCGGCGCCGATGGCTTTTAAAGCGCCTTCGATGGATTGGACCATGCCGGCGCGGTCCAGCTTCTGGGCATCGGCCTCATCCCGTCCCCAACTGACCAGCATGTGTCCGACCGCTTTTCCGTCTTTGCGGCCGGCGAGGCTGACGCCGGCTTTCTCCTTGAGCTCGCTCTGGACGTACGTACGAGACGCCATAATCCGCCAAGCCGCTTGCGGATTCCGTGTCGCCAGGTTTCGTGTTTCTACAAAATCGACGCGGTCACTGGTTTGGGCGTCTACGTCGTGCAGGCAATACTGCGAGACCTTTCGGAAGCTGTAAGATCGATTGAGTTCAATGAACATTGCCGTCTTGCTCGCTTTCGGGACCAAGAGCTACTCTTAAAATGACGTCTTCCAGCAATTCGCGGAGGGCTTCCCAATCGCGTTGGCGTTTGGATCCGGCGTGCACATCACGCACAGCCTGGTTAAGGTTGTTGCCGATGGCATTGAGCTCGTGCAACAACCGCGGGTCGTAGTGACCGCCGGCGCGAGACTGCGGTTTGTGCCCGGCTATCAAGGCACGGATATAGTCGTGCCGATTGATGCCGGCTGTGGCAGCGTCTTCACGAAGCCGGCGTTCTTCGGCTTCGTTTAAGAAGACACGCAACGGGCGGGTTCGCCGCTCGGCCGGATCGATCCGCGGCCGGCCATACAGCTGCGGCCGCGGTTCGGGACGGGGCTCTTCGAAATCAGGTACGTCGCGCATTCTGTTTTCCTCTTGTCCATAAGGCCCGACAAGCCACGGCAACGACGTGGCTCATGCGTGATTAAACGGCGCCACGTTTAGCGAGGGGGTGTCGGGGGGCTACGCAGTGACCCATGACCCAGATTGTTTTTGTGACGCTCTATGACGCGCAGCGTTCATGAGTATCAGTGTCACAAAAACATATCTGGCTAGTCATCACTACCGAATTAGCCACAGGGGGTGACCCTGAGTCAACAAAAAATGCAACTTCAAATTGCGCCGAGTGCGCGTCGCTTACACGACGCTTTGCCAACGCTGCGAACGGAGTTCGTCCGCACTACCGGAGACGGCTTCGGATACACCGTCGCGACCAATGGACACTTTCCATATCGTGCGCCTGCGGCGGGCTGGGCAAGAGGAAAAAGAAGACGTTACTTTATATGACGATAACACGATTCGCTCACCTTGGCATTCAGCAATTAACCAGCCTATCGCGGATCGGATTCTTTAAGGTAGCTGTAGACGGTTGTCCGGCCGATGCCGAGTTCACGGGCGATTGATGTGACTGTTCGCCCCTGATCACGAAGGCGAAGCACCTTGTCGCGATCGGCTTTGCGATAGCCGCGGCGGCGCTCTCCATTGCACTTATAAACGCCCTTTGCTTTGGCCGCGGCGATACCCATTGCCTGTCGTTCTTTGATGGCTTCCAGCTCCATTTCGGCGACTGCGAAGAGAACGCCGGCAATCAATCGGCCGGTGGCGCCGCTGAGATCGAGCTGCTGCGTGACGCTGACGACGCGAACGCCTTTGTCGCACCAATCAGCAAGGGTGTTGATGCCGTCTTTTTGGCTGCGTGAAAGACGGTCCAGTCGCCAGACAATAACCGTCTTAATGTCGCCAATAAAAATGGACTCTTGCAGTGCAGTAAAAGCTGGCCGGAGGAGATCTCTTCCGGTCTCTTTATCTTCAAACCAACGAACCGTAGTGGAACCCAATCCATGTCCGCGCAGCCAACGTTCGATTCCCGTCCGTTGAGCGTCGCTGTTCTGACTGCTGGTCGAAACACGAATATAGCAAGCGATGCTCGCTTGGTGATTATGATGATCGCTTTGAGGCATTCTCAAAGCAATGGTAGCAGTAATCGAGAAAGCTTTTCAAGCAATCGCTGCGATTCTGAGATGAGATCGTTTTGCCGGCGTCTATTCCGGAAGATCCTCCCGCGGACGCTGCCTTCCATGTCGGCATGCAATGATCGTAACCGCCTGGGCGTCATCGTCGATGCGAAAAAGCATGACGATCGAAGCTACGACGATCATTCGTATTTCGTAATCGCGGTATTGGTCCTCAATCGCTTTCGGGCAACGACGTGGCCACATTTTCAAATTGTCGATTGCAGCCCATATCCGGGAAAGCACTCGCTCGGCCGCCTGGGGAGCACATTGTTCGATGGCGAGATAGTGGATGTAAGCGTCGATAGAAGCAACCGCTCCGTCGGCAACATGAACGCTGTACTTCATCGATCGACATTCAAGCCGTGTTTCTGAGCAATCTTTCGAAGGGCTTCGTCGGCCGGTTGCGCCTTCCCTTCTTCCATTTCTTGTGATCCACGATCACACATCGCCAGGCTTTGACGTAGCTCATCGTCGGTTGGGTCTTCCACCAGGTACGATTGCAGGAGCTGCTCGTCGGAGACAATGCGTTCAAACAGCCGAGAAATCACCACGGGATCCGTTGTCCCGAGTGCTTTCTCGATGCTTCGGGTTGATTGATCTGAAATTTCGATATTCATGACGTAGCTCCTTCGCCACAGTTTAACACACAGCTTCTGGCAATAGCAAAGACATTGGGGAGTGGGTGTTGAACACTTCGGCCGCTAAGTATGGACGTTTTGGGGTACACCCCAAAGCGAACACAAAGCAAGCCGATTGGGGTGACGGAATTCTGCGTTTTTTTCACTGCAGATTCCGACCCACCCCAAAATGAACACTTTTGATCAGTTCAGGCTCGGCTTCGGCGTTGCCGCTTTGGCGTCTTCAAATTTCAGGTGGGCGACACGATCGTAGGCGCGTTTTGACAGGTGCGAAAGCGCGAGCAATTGCTCTTGGCGAAAGAGCTTTGTCGTAACAAAGCGACCGTCAATCGATCCCGATCGATTGAATTCGACGGAGTAAAACGGGCCGAGCCGGTCGACACCGCGATAGATACTCGCCGATAGCGAACCATCGTAGAGAACGTCGACGGGATGAAATTCGTGTGCGTTGTGTGCCATGGTGTTCCTTTCGTGTTGATGAAGCGCCCATTGAAGTAGGGCGATGGCTTGCTGCTTCAAGGGGCTTCTTCCGGATCGGGTTCGAGGAACCCGAACAACCCGGCATCGGGAAGGCTTAACATCTGCTTTTGAGACGTCCGTTGCCTGTCCGTCACGACGCTGCCCGTCAATAGCTTTGAAAAATGGTTTCGAGCGGCATCAAGGAAACTTTGTACGCAATCGTCGCGTGTTTTCATTTCGATACGCGGTGAACCGAAACCGTGAAAGTCACCGACACCATAGGCCACACGGATTGAAACGCGAAAGCTTCCGTCGGCCATCTGCTCGATGCGATAGCCCGCTTTCGCATGGCCGTGTCGAGCCCTGAGATTTCGATACCCTTCGTCTCGTATCACTTTTGGTTTCGAGTCAAAATCCATGCTGTCCCCTCTTTCTTGTTTGCCGTTCTTCATCCAACACATGAACGGCAACAGAAAGGGGGCACCTGCTTGCTATTCAAAAGAGATCGAGTTGAGATGCCCCGGATGATGGATTCGGTCGATCGGATTCGTTTGTCTCTGCGGAAGAAGCCGGTTGCTTCTGTTCGTTTCTGCCTGGCTCGATTTTGCTCGCTCTTGGCTTACCGGAAGCCGCAGAGCGTTGAGATTTGGCGGCATCGTAGTAGAACGGCGAGGTTTCCGGTTTCACCTCGCGAATTACGCCACCGGTCAGGTTTAGACCGATCTTGTACACGCGGTAGCATTCGAGTGTGAGCGTGTTTTGCCATACGGCCCAGCCATAGAGTCCATTCAGCCCGAGATTGATGGCCGTCATCTGGGCGCAGCGATGATCGACATCCTGCCCAATGAATTCACAGTTGCGATGCTTCTTCGCGACAGCAAGCAGAAAGCGGCCGGATCCACAGGCGGGATCGTTGATGGTTCGACGTTCTTTATTGTCGTTATCGCTGAGGGTCAGGTCGGCCATCAGTTGAGCAACACCGTCGGGTGTGAAGAACTGTCCTCGTTCGCCGTAGGTGATGCCGCCGGTGAAGATATCGCCCAGGATATCTTGGCCGGTTTCTTCCATTGCATTGACGAGTTCGGCGAACGCTCGAACGATCAGATCGATGCCGCGCTTACCTTTTTCGCCTTTGTCGTAGCCTTTACGCACCGTGGCGAGATATTCTTCTTCCATGGTTTGGCCGGCGAGACTGCAGCGGACGAGGGTGAGAAAGTCGTCGAAGGCTTGTCCGCGGCTGAGGCCGGCCTTATCGGCGGCGGCGTCAATGAGATTGAGAATGCCTTTGCTGGCTGCTAGAAAAAACTGCTCTTTTGCCATGTCGCCCTACGCTTTCGGGCGGGCTGGTCCTGCTGTGCGTGTCATCGGTTCGCCCTTTCATTGGTTCGTTGTCATAGCGTGCCACTATTGGCACGGTTTTATGTGGTGCGTCAACGGGCAATTCCGTTGACGCGTTGTGACGTGGTTACCACCACGAGTCGTAAAACACCGTGTAGCCTTCATCGATGGCGTTTCTTGCCTTGGCGATGAATTCGAGATCGCCTTCGGCTTCGTCGCCGATCGAAGCACCGAAGAAGAACCCGGAGGTTTCCGGGAGCGAGCCGGCTTTGACAGCCGTTTCCAGGTGATCGAGTTCACGCGGTGTAAGGGCGAGCGTCGCACTGTTGAAGTCGGCGTTTGTCCCGCCTTTGGCGAAGTACAGATCGGCCATCCAGCCATGGAGGTCCGGGTGCTTTCGCCAGTAGTGGATCTCCGTGTATTCGGTGACGGTGAAGTCCACCGGTTGGTTTGGATGCTCTCTGGTGATGCATGCGTACATATCAAGTCCCATGGTGTTTCCTTTCGCTTGGGTTGTTTAGTGTTCACTCGGCAGATACAGGGTCCATCGCGATCCATCGAAGCCGACCCAGATGTCGACGGTGTCGAGCGGGAAGTCGGTGAACTCGATGTCCTGGACGATGAACGCTTCATCCGGTGAGTCGGCCTTGGCAACAAGGCGGGCCCCGCCGCCGGTTTGGCGCTTCAGCGTCCAGAAGTGCAGATAGTCGATCCGCGGATCCTTGGCTGCGGCGGTGCGATGTTTGTCGCTTCCGAGCCAAGATGCGATCGCATCGATCAGCCAGTAGGCTCCTGCTTCTTGGGCGAGGTACTGGACGCCCTCGGTGTAGACCACTTTGCGGTTCAGCGGGTGCTGAAAGAAACTTTCAGAACCCGTGAATTGGTTGAGATCGGACTGGCGGATCATTGGGCACCGCCATCGGCTTTCTCGGCCGCTTTGATTTGCGTGATGCGATCGAAGGCGATCTCGGCCAGGCGTGCGACCTTCAGCAGGTCGTCGTGCCCGAAGCTGTGCGAGTCCCCGAAGCCGTCTTTGGTCTTGTAGGTCCGCGAGATTTCGGTGCTGGCAAAGGTCTTGCCTTTCTCCGTTGTGTTGAGCCAGATGGTGGCTTTCAGGCCGCCGGGAAGGCGAATGGTATCGATTGGTTTTCTTACGTCGGTCATGGTTGTTCCTTTCGTTTTGTTGAACCCGTTTGCCCCGACATGGCGGGTTTCAAAAAACGAAGGGAACATGAATTGGTTGACACAAAGCTGTGATCGATGCTTTGCTTTTCGGTGATGGATCCGACCGAAGCATTCAACGCGATGATGGAAGCCTTTGCTTTGGGGCAGTACGAGGACGCGGCCGACCATGCCGAAGACTTGGCGGAGTGGCTACCTAAAGTTGGGTTTCCGCCGCCGCTGCGGGTGTCGACCGATGGCGAGATTGTGTTTTTGCTGAACGATCAAATGGCTCGTGAATTCTGCCGAGCGTCTTGTCGACTGGTCATGGATCAACGCAACACGGGGTGTGATCCCTCGATCTAAGAGAGCAGAAATAGATTCGACACTTTCAGCAACCGTTGACAATGGAAAGTGCTAGGACCTACGCAGCACTCGAGGCTTGATCAGAATACGAGTTTTGTGGCACTCTTACTGAGTGAGAGAGAAAAGCGATCAGGAATTGCTGTCGATGGTTCTGCGGACGCAGTTTTCTCGTGTCGCGAACAAGAGCATTCACGAGATTGCTCAAGCAGGAAAGTCGGAGTTGGGATTGACGGATCTCGCGTATAGCCGACTGATGGCCGGTATCGAACTCGGAAAACGCGTGGCCGAACCGAAAGTAAACTACAACACCAAGATCACTTCGCCGGCACTTGCGGCGGAATTTTGCAGGGTTCACTTTGCGAGGCTGATCGCCGAGGGACTTCAGGAAGAGTTCCACGTGGTCACGCTCAATACCAAACACCGGATGATTGACTCGCATCTGATTACGGTTGGCACACTTGACGCTTCACTCGTTCATGCTCGCGAAGTCTTCCGCCCCGCAATCAAAGATTCATCCAGTGCCATTTTGCTCGTGCACAATCATCCATCTGGCGATCCCACTCCGAGCGAGAAGACCGGACGGTAACGGACCGACTGACAGAAGTTGGTACGATGATCGGGATCACCGTCTTGGATCACGTTGTGGTCGCCCGAGAAGGGTGCGTCAGCATTCGCGAATACGGATAAGTTCAACACCTATGCGACTGTGCAATCGGTGGAGAACGGCCGTGGCAGCTTCTTTCGAACACCATCGCAAAACAGCCGAATATTTGCGTTTCCAAGCGTGGGCGTATGCCAACTCCTGTCAGCCAGCTCGCCGTTTCCTTTTCCGCTCGCCGCGACGCCGACACGGATTTCCGAGAAACTTCGCAAGTCCGGCTTTTTTGAATGAAGCGGTGATGACTCCCGGCTTTTCGGGCGTTGGGTTAAGATGGTGGCCCCGCATCCGTAACGTGCTCAGATCGGTTGATGTTTTGCGCGAATTGCGCTAGACCGATAGGGTTAGTAACGAATGCGGAGCACACACGATGAATTTGATCGCTAGCCTTCAAGATGATGAGCCACTTGCGCCAATGGACCGGCAGCCCAGCAACCAAACCAATCTCTCCTCATTCATTTGGTCTGTCGCAGATCTGCTGCGTGGCGATTACAAGCAGTCAGAATACGGACGCGTGATTCTGCCGTTTACCGTGTTGCGGCGATTGGACTGCGTATTGGAGAAAACCAAGGAAGCCGTCCTCAAAGAGAAAGAAAAGCGAGAGGCCGCGGGGCTTAATCCGGAACCGTTCTTGCTGAAGAAGTCGGGCTTGCTGTTCTACAACACGTCGCCGCTCGATTTCAAAAAGCTGATGGGCGACCAGGACAACATCGCCGAGAACCTGTTCAGCTACGTGGAGGCATTTTCGCCGGCGGTTCGCGACATCTTTGAGTGTTTCGACTTTCATGTCCAGGTCGAGCGATTGGCCAAAGCGGACTTGCTTTACTTGGTTGCTGAAAAGTTTGCCGGGATCGATTTGCATCCCGATGCGATCAGCAACGAGCAGATGGGGACGGTGTTCGAAGAGCTGATTCGCAAATTTGCCGAGATCAGCAACGAGACCGCCGGGGAGCATTTCACGCCCCGCGAAGTCATCCGGCTGATGGTCAATCTGTTGTTCATTGAAGATGACGACGCTTTGACCAAGCCTGGCATCGTACGATCACTCTATGATCCGACTGCGGGAACCGGCGGTATGCTGTCGGTTGCCCAGGAACACTTGGCCGAGCAAAACCCGAACGCGCGTTTGGTCATGTACGGCCAGGAACTCAACGGCGAGTCTTACGCGATCTGCAAAGCCGACATGCTGATCAAGGGGCAGGACATCAGCCAGATCATTCACGGCAACACGTTGTCCGATGATGGTCTGCCGGGTAAGCAGTTCGATTACATGCTTTCCAATCCTCCGTTCGGTGTGGAATGGAAGAAGATCCAAAAAGCAATCAAGGACGAACACAAGAAGCAGGGATATAACGGCCGCTTTGGACCGGGATTGCCGCGCGTCAGCGACGGCTCGCTGCTGTTCTTGATGCATTTGATTGGCAAAATGCGACCGACCAAAGACGGTGGAAGCCGTTTCGGGATCGTTTTGAACGGTTCACCGCTGTTTACCGGTGGAGCGGGAAGCGGCGAAAGCGAGATCCGCCGCTACGTGCTGGAGAACGATCTGTTGGAAGCCATTATCGGCTTGCCGACCGACATGTTCTACAACACCGGCATCAGCACTTACATTTGGATCGTCAGCAACCGAAAGCCGAAGCATCGCAAGGGTAAGGTGCAACTGATCGACGCCAGTGCGATGTGGCAAAAGATGCGTAAAAGTCTTGGCAGCAAACGCAAAGAGCTTTCTGACGATCACATCAGCGAGATCACACGACTCTTCGGCGAAGCCAAAGAGGTTTACGTTGACGAGGAAAGCCGCAAAAAGGTCAGCGGTAAAATGGTGGCCGATGGAACCTCTCCATCCGGCAACCCGCCCGTTCCTATGAGTCGGATCTTCAAGAACGAAGACTTTGGCTATCAAACGATCACAGTCGAACGACCGCTATTGGACGACGACGGCAAGATCGTGCGGGAGGCAAGAGGAAAAAACAAAGGCCAGCCCAAAGCGGATTCAAAGCTACGAGATACCGAGGAGGTACCGCTCAACGACGACATTCATGATTACTTCGAGCGAGAGGTCAAGCCGCATGTTCCGGATGCCTGGATCGACGAAGAGAAAACGAAGATCGGTTACGAGATCTCCTTCAATCGTCATTTCTATGTGTTTAAGCCTCCGCGTGAATTGGCTGAGATTGATAAAGAACTGAAAGGTGTCACCGACCGCATCGTTCAGATGATCGGAGAGTTGTCGCAGTGACAGAGCATCTTAAACCAATGCGGTCTGACGCGTGCGGCATGACCTACGAGCAATTCATTCAATCGGTCAACGGTCTGGCGGGGCAGATCAGCGAGCTACACCTGCAACTCGCGGAATCACAGCGTTCGATCGTGGATCAATTGATTCGCGCGCAAAGCCGAGACATCGCGGCAATTGAACGTTCGCTCGACCATCTGCTCGATGCCGCGGCCCATCCGGTTGGACTAGAGTTGTTCTGGCGGCTCTGCAAGTATTACTGGATAATCGATCCGCAAGCAACGGCGACCTACATCTTCGCCTACCGTGACATGTGGGGTGATGAAAAATTGGAGTCATCCCTTGAGGAGCAGCAATGAGTTTTCCGGCTTATCAAGCCTACAAAGATAGCGGCGTGGATTGGTTCGCTGAGTTGCCAGACCACTGGTCCTTGCCCCCGTTGTACGCTCGATACGAACAAGTCCTTGGTAAGATGCTCGACCAGAACAAAATGACTGGCATGCATCCCGTACCGTACGTACGGAACGTCGATGTGCAGTGGGACCAAGTTAATGCCGAAGCCCTGCCTGTTATTGATATTGAGCCATCGGAAAGAGAACGATTCACTCTTAATCAGGGCGATTTGCTCATTTGCGAAGGAGGCGAAATTGGACGAACCGCAATTTGGAACGGCGAGGGTGGTAAGGTGGCGTTTCAGAAAGCCATTCACCGACTACGCCCAATCGATGAAACTGAACATGTTAGGTACTTCTACTACGTAATGCGATTCGCAACGAGTATGCAAGTTTTCCTTGCGAGTTCCAATCCAAACACGATCCCGCACTTGACAGGCGAAAGGTTACGAGGATACCGGCTTCCCAAGCCGACGTTTGACGAGCAAAAAGCGATCGCGGCGTTCCTCGATTCGGAAACGGCTAAGATCGACTCTTTGGTATCAGAGCAGCGTCGCTTGATCGAGTTGCTGAAGGAGAAGCGTCAGGCAGTCATCAGCCATGCCGTCACTAAAGGCCTGAATCCGAATGCGCCCATGAAACCCTCCGGCATCGAATGTCTCGGCGATGTTCCGGAACACTGGGAGGTGAAAACCTTTCGTTATGCCTGCGATGTCCACAACACATTGAGAACGCCAATTGACAAACAGACCAGATTGGAAATCACAGGTGACTATCCGTACTACGGTCCAACCGGTGTGCTTTCACGGATAAACAGATTTGTTGTTGAAGGAGAATACTTCTTGCTCGGAGAAGATGGAGACCATTTTCTAAAGTACCAAACCCACTCCATGAGTTTGAACGTTAAAGGGAAATTCAACGTCAACAATCACGCCCATCTGATCCGCGGGAAAGGAGAGTGCTCAACCAAATGGGCTTCACTTTACTTCGAGCATAAGGACCTGTCTCCGTGGCTTATTAAGCAAGGCGTCGGACGAATGAAGCTACGGAAGGAAAAGCTTCTCACCATTCCAATGCTGATCCCGCCGCCCCGTGAGCAGGAGAACATACTTACCGAAGCGAGTCGAGTGAAGGAAACCAGTAAGTTGTTAATTGCGGAAGCCGAACGAGCAATCAAACTTCTCCAAGAACGCCGCACCGCCCTTATCTCTGCAGCCGTCACCGGCAAAATCGACGTTCGAGGATTTGCAGACAAAGAGGCTGCTGCATGACGGCTGATCCATCACGCATCGTCGCTTTGGAGGAATGGATTCGTGGCAAAGAAGGCGAAAACCTGGAGTTTAAGAGTGCGCGATCCAACTTTCACTTTGAAGAACTGACGAAGTACTGTGTGGCGTTGGCCAATGAAGGCGGCGGGAAAATCATTCTTGGCGTGACTGATGAGCGCCCTCGACAAATCGTCGGCTCGAAAGCGTTTCAACAGCCTGAGCGTACTCGGAAGGGACTTTGTGAACGGATTCCTTTGGGAATCGACTTTGAAGAAATCAATCATTCCGACTGTGCCCCGGACAGCCGAGTTCTTGTTTTCTCGGTTCCATCACGTCCCGTGGGCGTGGCCATTCAACACGATGGCCATCGTTGGGTTCGTAAAGAAGACAGCCTTGTCGAGATGAGCGATGATCGCTTGCGACGCATCTACTCGGAGAGCGGGCACGATTTCTCGGCTGATGTTTGTGCGAGTGTAACGCCAGGCGATCTCGATGGTTTAGCCATCGAGAATTTTCGCGAGCGTTGGATCGCCAAGGCCGAAAAAGCAGAAGACCAGGAACAGGCTCGCCGTGTGCGGTCGCTCGACGATGCTCAATTGCTGGAAGATGTGGGGGCCATCGTTGACGGTAAAGTCACTTATGCGGGATTGATCTTATTCGGTACCAACCGGGCATTGTCGAGGAACCTTGCGGCGGCGGAGATCGTGTTTGAGTATCGGTCCTCGGATGCCTCCGGCCCCGCACAGGATCGCAAAGAGTTTCGCCGTGGTTTCTTCAGCTACTACGATGAACTCTGGCAGCAGATCAACTTGCGAAACGATAAGCAAGATTTTCAGGAGGGGCTGTTCGTCACGCCGATTTCGACATTCAACGAACGGCCTGTTCGGGAAGCAATTTTGAATGCGGTCAGTCACCGCGATTACCAACTTGGTGGCAGCATCTTCATTCGCCAGTATCCACGGCGATTGGAGATTGATAGTCCCGGCGGCTTACCGGTTGGGATCACACTCGAAAACATTCTTGATCGCCAGAACCCACGCAACCGTCGCATCGCAGAGATTTTGACGCGCTGCGGGCTGGTCGAACGCTCGGGCCAAGGAATGAACTTGATCTACGAGGACTTGATCAAGCAAAGCAAACCTGCACCGGAGTTTTCACGTACCGACCAGTATCAAGTCGGATTAACGCTGCACGGCACCGTTCAAGATCCCGCGTTTATACGCTTTGTTGAAAAGGTCTCCAACGAAACGACCGCCTCTTTTCACACGCATGATTGGCTATTAATGTCGGCGGCCAGCCGAGGCGAGAAATTGCCCAAAGAGGCGGAACGTCGTATCAGCAATTTGATCGACTTGGGCATCATCGAACGAGGCAAAGGCCGTGCGTTCATGCTTTCCCGCAAGTTCTACGAATTCGTCGGCAAGGCTGCTGACTACACACGCCGTAAAGGGCTCGATCGTGAGCACAATTTGGCGTTGCTGAAGAAGCACATTGACGAAAGCGGGCCAGCCGGAGCGAGTCTTGATGAACTCGCCCAGGTTTTGCCTTCGCTGCCGAAGCGTGAAGTGCGAAACCTGCTCCGGTCGTTGAAAGGAAAGGGACAAGCAGCGCCCGAAGGCATGGGCTCTGGAGCTCGCTGGATTGCCCGCGCGGAGAAGAAAAGATGACTCATTACGGCCGATGTAAATTGTCACACTATTGCCGCATTGTTGTCGCACTCCGACCGGATATGCCTGGATTTCCGAGGTTTTGTGCATTGGGGATTGTCACACTCTTGCCGCAAAATTGCTTTTCTAACTCACTTGAGCCAGACACCGAGGAAGGCGACCTTCGATGAGCCTGCACAAGGAGATTAACTTCGAAGACGAAATTTGTCAGCACCTTGCCGAGGATGGCTGGCTCTACGTCGATGGGGACGCAGCGAACTACGACCGCCCTCTTGCGGTTTACCCGGAAGACGTGGTGGCTTGGGTTAAGGAGACGCAGCCGGAAGCTTGGGGCAAGCTGGAGAAAAGCCATGGCCAAAATGCTGAATCTAGCCTGCTGAAGCGGTTGCGTGATTGCCTTGATAAACAGGGAACGCTGAGCGTCATCCGGAACGGCTTCGATGTGCTCGGCCTGCGCCGGGGCATCAGGATGGCTGAGTTCAAGCCGGCTTTAGGAATGAACCCGGACATCATGGCCCGCTACCAAGCGAACCGGCTGCGTGTTGTCCGGCAAGTGCGTTATTCCCAGCACAACGAGAACAGCATTGACTTGGTGCTGTTTCTCAATGGCATTCCCGTTGCCACCATCGAGCTGAAAACGGATTTTACGCAGAGCATTCATGACGCGGTTGACCAGTATCGATTTGATCGGATCCCAGAGCCGAAAGGCAAATCCGCCGAGCCGCTGCTAAAATTTCCGAGCGGTGCCCTCGTTCATTTCGCGGTCAGCAGCAGTGAAGTGCGGATGACCACGCACTTGAAGGGAGACACAACGTTCTTCCTGCCGTTTAACCAAGGCGACGATGGCGCAGCCGGCAACCCGATCAATCCTGACGGCCATAAAACGGCGTATCTTTGGGAACGGATTTTCGGTCGCGAGATGTGGCTGGAAATTTTGGGTCGTTACCTGGTCACCGAACTGGATAAGAAGAAGCAGATCAAGACGATCATCTTTCCGCGTTTTCATCAACTGGATTCGACTCGCAAGCTGCGTGCTGCGGTACTCAGCGAAGGCCCCGGCCACAAATACCTGATCCAACATTCCGCCGGTTCTGGAAAGACGAAAACGATTGCTTGGACCGCGCACTTTTTGGCGGACCTGCACGATGCCGACGACAAAAAGGTTTTCGATTCCGTTATCGTGATCTCGGACCGCAATGTCATCGATGGTCAATTGCAAGAAGAGTTGGCAGCGTTTGAACGAAAGAAAGGTGTCGTTGCGACGATCGAAAGCAAGAAGGGCAGCAAGAGTTCCCAGCTCGCGACGGCTCTTTCAGGAGACAAGAAGATCGTTGTTTGCACGATTCAAACGTTTCCGTTTGCTCTGGAGGCTGTGCGAGAATTGACGGCAACTGAAGGCAAGGCATTCGCTGTGATTGCTGATGAAGCCCATAGTTCACAGACCGGCGAAGCGGCGACCAAACTGAAAGAGTTGCTGTCGACCGAAGAACGCCAACAGCTCGATGATGGCGATGAGATCAGCAGCGAAGACATGTTGGCGGCACAGATGCAGGCCCGCGCCGACGATAAAAACATCACCTACGTGGCATTCACGGCGACGCCCAAACCGAAAACGCTTGAGTTGTTCGGTAGGCGTCCCAAGCCAAATCAACCGGCGTCAGACGATAATCTTCCCCAGCCGTTTCACGTCTATTCGATGCGGCAAGCGATTGAGGAAGGCTTCATTCTCGACGTGCTGCAGAATTACGTGTCGTACAAATTGGCGTTCAAGCTGGCCAGTGGCGGCAAAGAATGGTCGGACGCTGAGGTTGAACGTTCGGCCGCGATGAAGGGAATCATGGGTTGGGTCAAACTGCACCCATACAATATTGCCCAAAAGGTCCAAATCATTGTCGAACATTACCGCGAAACGATCGCGCCGTTACTGGACGGTCGCGCTAAAGCAATGGTTGTTGTCAGCAGCCGATTGGAAGCGGTCCGATGGCAACTGGCGATCAACAATTACATCAAAGACCGTGGCTATCCGATGAAAACGCTCGTCGCCTTTTCTGGTGAAGTCAGCGACAAGGAATCCGGTCCCGATCCCTTCAAGGAATCGACAAAAGAACTGAACCCCGGACTGGATGGCCGCGATATTCGCACCGCATTCAATGATCCGGATTACCAGATCCTGCTGGTTGCCAACAAGTTTCAAACCGGATTTGATCAGCCATTGCTCTGCGGCATGTATATCGACAAGCGATTGGACGGAATTCAGGCCGTGCAAACGCTATCCCGGTTGAATCGGTGCCATCCGGGCAAGGATCAGACGTACGTTTTGGACTTCGTCAATGATCCTGAAGACATCCTAGCGGCATTCAAGACTTATCATGCAACCGCTGAACTATCGGGAACAACCGATCCAAACATCGTTTTGGATCTCCGCACCAAACTGGATGCGACCGGTTACTACGACGATCACGAAGTCGAGCGGGTTGTCGCGGTTGAACTCAACCCGAAAGCCAAGCAGAGCCAACTGGAGGCTGCGATCACTCCAGTCGCCGATCGGATGCTAAAGCAATACGCAGCGGCAAAGGAAGCATTCAAGACGGCAACCGAGAATGAAAACAAGAAGGCTGCACAAGACGCCAAGGACACCATGAACGCCCTGACTCTATTCCGCGGTGACATGGTCAGCTACCTCCGTGTGTACACATTTCTCTCTCAGATTTTTGACTACGGAAACAGCGATCTCGAAAAACGGGCGATCTTTTACAAGCACCTCATTCGTTTGCTGAAGTTTGGACGCGAGCGGCAAGGCGTCGATTTGTCGGAAGTGCGGTTGACGCACCACAATCTCAAGAACCGTGGCAAGCAAAAGATGAACCTCCGCGAAGGCGAAACGCCGCAGCTGGAGCCGTTGTCTGCCGCCGGCTCGGGACAAGTCCGCGAGAAGCAAACTGCCTACCTGTCCGAGATCATCGAGAAGGTAAACGACCTTTTTGAAGGCGAACTGACCGAAAACGACAAACTGGTCTACGTCAATGATGTCCTGAAGGGCAAGCTGCTCGAATCCGAAACTCTACAGCAGCAAGCCCGCAACAACACCAAAGAGCAATTCGCCAACTCACCGGACCTGAGGACCGAGATCCTAAACGCTGTAATGCAAGCCCTAGACGCCCACACCGAGATGAGTACCCAGGCCCTCAATTCGCAAACCGTCCAGGAAGGCCTGCGCGATATCTTGATCGGTCCTTCGAAGCTATATGAAGCCCTGAGAGAATCGGAGCCGACATTACCAGACGGAGCGGCGTGACCGCAAGGATCTGACTTTATGTCAAGTTGCAAAGCATTGATAAGTCATTGTGTTCCGTGGTCGGTCGCCGGAGCCGCTCCAGTTTCTGTGACTCCCATCGCAAGCAGGGCAATCGCAAGTGAGTGCGCGGAATGAGAGCATGCGTCTTAATTTGTTTCAGCACCCCCCCCACACCCCCGCCAGCATGCTCCAGCGCAGCCGCCAGAATGACCAGACTTGGCAGTGAACGGCTAGGTTCCGCTCGACTCTACACTGTGCATGCGGGTGCAATCATGGAAAAGATAGGGCTGTGTAGGATCGCCATGCGCGAGTGTGACGCGGATGGTCAAGAAGCGTTAAAATCTGGATCAAACTTACTAAACATCGACGATTCAGCATCTTGGGCAACAAATGACGGACACTTCATATTCAGATTGGCCGCACAAGTTTATCAAAATCACCAATCTACGACTCGATCCGGAGAACCCCCGTCTCACAACACCAAGCCCGAACAACGAGCAACGCGCGATTTGTGAGGAGATGATCGAGCACGGCAATGTCGATAAGATTGCGCGTGATATCGTTGGTCAGGGGTTTTACCCGACAGAGAGTTTGGTCGTAGTTAATGATGGCGGCGGGAAATACACCGTGCTGGAGGGGAATCGACGGACGGCCGCAATTAAATGCTTGAGCAACCCTTCCTTTGCGCCAGTCGCCAAGAAGTCGAAGTTTGAAGTTCTCAAACAAGAAGGACAGGGACGCATCCCGACCGCAGTCCGGTGTGTTGTCGCTCCAAGCCGTGTCGCAGCTCGACCGATCATCCTGAGTAAACATACTAAGGCAAGCATCGAACGTTGGAGCCCTGTTGCACAAGCTCGTTACATAGAAACGATGGTAGCCGAAGGCTTTTCGGCCGAGCAGATCGCCCGCGACATGGGGTTCAAACCGGAGGAATTCTCACGACGCTTCCGGGATGCGAAGCTCTATTCGATGGCAATGTCGTTGGACTTGAAGCCTGACGTCCAATCGACAGTTGAAAACCCGAATAAGTTCAATTTCAGCGTGTTGCAGAGAGTCGCCGAAAGCACGGAAGGCCGGCAATGGTTAGGGCTACAGCCCGACGAAAAAGCTGGTTGGAAGATCAACACAAAAGTTGACGACTTTCGCAAAGCTTTAGGGAAGATAGTAACGGACGTAGCTGAAAAGAAAGTTACCACCCGTAGCTTGCAGAAAACGGAGGACATGAAGAAGTATCTTGGAAATCTCAAGTCCGTTAAGCCAAAACCAAAAGGGGGGCGACCAACGACTGCGTCCGGTGTTGCCAAAAAGAAGAAACCAACCAAAACGAAGCCCAACGGAAATGGAACATCTGCGAAAATCGCAATTTTGCCTAAAGATGCGACTCTAGAAGTTGATGTGCCACGGATCTCAGCGATCATTCAGGAAATCAACCAAGTCAACTACCAACGGAACCCGAATTCAGTCGCGATGCTTTACCGGTCGTTACTCGATATGCTTGCTGCCGAGTACCTCGACTCGACAGGTCGCATAAAGGATTTGCTGACAAAAGTCGATAAAAAAGGACAGAAGCCGGCAGACTGGATGCCAAGTCTTCCGCAGATGCTGCGGTTTATCGTCAAGGATATCCCCGCAGCGGACTTTCCCCTTCAAGCTTCCGCGAGACGAGCTTTGGATCGATTCGTAGATGACAAAACAACCGGCGTTTGCTTATCTGCACTGGACGGCTTTGCACACAACCGGCACGAAACACCAAACCCAAAGCAACTTGAAGACATTGCGAATCGGACACGTCCGCTAGTTGCAATTCTGTACCGAAAACATTCGTAGCAATACCGGACTTTAGTGATGCGGAACTCCTTATCACCGCTCAGATATCCAGGCGGCAAGACATGCCTCGTTCCATTCCTTAGTAAGGTGCTCGAACTCAACGATCTTGCCGAATCGGAATTTGTCGAACCGTATGCGGGAAGTGCAGCGGCTGCAGTCCATTTGTTGCTCGGTGAATATGTGGACTCGATTCGGATCAACGATCGTGATCCTCACATTTACGCATTTTGGTATTCGCTGTTGCATCATACCGACAAGTTTTGCGACCTGATTCTGAAAGAACCAGTTACGATTGATAATTGGCGAAAGCAACGTGAAATCTACTCGTCGTATAAGCGATACGGCAAACTCAAAGTTGCATTTTCTACTTTGTTCTTAAATCGGTGTAACCGTTCAGGGATCATCACGAGTGGTGGTCCGATCGGCGGATACGCACAAGCAGGCAAATGGAAAATTGATGTTCGATTCAACCGCACTGAGCTTGCAAATCGAATCCGTGCGATTTCTGAATTCTCCGACCGAATCGCAATTTCAAACAAGGATGGACTAGATTTCCTGTGCTCGGTTCAGCGTACCAAACGGAAGAAGCTTGTTTTCCTCGACCCGCCCTATGTTGAGAAAGCTGATCGCCTATACGATTCCGACTTTAACGAGAAAAAGCACGAAAAGCTCGCTGCACATCTTCTTGGAACAGCAACATATCCATGGGTGTTAACATATGACAACGCCAAGCTAATTCGAAAGCTATATCGTTCTCGATCACCTCGCAAGATCGTATTAAATTACGCCGCTCAAAATAAACGACAAGGAACCGAATTACTGGTTCGGAGTCGGTCGCTACGGAGCAACTTTGAATATTTACCGGGTGGTGATAAATGCTTCTAGCAAGAATGTGACGCGACCAGCTTTTCAGGCTGATGGGGGCTTTGCCAACCGGCTGGGGTGCTCCGGTAGTCGGCTCCGGATAATTCGTCGAGGAGGTTGATTCAGGACATATTGTCTGGGGCTTGTGGGCGACGACTGACCAACGCCAATGTGGCGTCCGCTATGGAAGACCAAGTGTCCAAGATGTTAAGTATTGCTCATCTGCTCGTTCCGCTGCGCTGTTCCTCTTCACGCCGAGAGATCGAATTAGCATAGGGTTCTTTGAGGGCGTCCCATGCCATTCGTTTGCTTCCTGTTCGAGAATTCCATGCTCCGCCTTCTCGGATCGGACTTTCGACACCCGCTTCTATCGCTTTGCGATCACGTGGAATTTCCTGTGGTCGATCGTAGCGTCATCGCATCGTGATTGAAGTACTTGCTTCGGCATTTCTTTCAAACCACGCGACGAATCTTGAACGATTCGACCTCTACGGGGCGACTTCATTGACTGGGATCACCGGTTTTTCTTGCTCGCTTTGATCGCTCTTTAGCGGCGATTGCCTCGCTCTTTTCTGCTTGAAATCAATTCGGTGTGCTTGGGCCGAATTCGGGATCTCGATCGGCTCGGCTGGTGATCCGGTTTCTCATTTTTCACAGTGCGAGGCGAATGATGCCGCAGATTGATACGGGCTTGATCCGGCAGGATGAGGCGTACAGCAAGCAAATGGTGCTGCAAAGACTTGGGATTTCACAGAAGTTTTGGGATAAATTGCTCGATGAAGGGCTGCCCTACACGAATATCGGTCACTCACGGTGGGTGACGGGGCGCGCCCTGATCGAACACCTCGTCCGGAACGCAGAGAGGAAACGCGAATGCATCCAGCACCAAAACTGAAACCTCAAAGGAGATTGCCATGCCGAGAAGGCCCGAAATTGGCAACATTCAACTCTATCCGGACCGGCCGCTCAAAAAGACCGACCGCAATGGCTTTGTCCTCAAGTTCTATTGCCCGATCCGTGGGACGCGCGTCCGCAAGAACTGCGGTACTCGTGATCGACGCGAAGCACGGCGGATCTTGCGGGAATGCCAACAGTGATTGCTCGATGGGAGCTACGTCGCATCGGGCGGTGCCATCACCGCCGAACACGAAGTCGACATCAAGCCGGCTCCAATGCAAGCCTCTTTTCCCCAGTCCATTCGAACCGAATCCGATCGCGGTCCGACCTGGGAAGAGTGCTATCAGAAGTACCGCTCGTACAAGTTACTGCGTGTACGAAAAAAATCGTTCGAGCACTCGGCCTCGCGGCTCAGTGTCGCCGAACGAATCTTTCTGGGATACATGGCTGACCATGGGATCGAAGGCGAAGTGATGGTTCAAGATGTCATGACACTCGACATGCTGGAGTACCTTCAAGAGCGTTTGCTCGAAGGTGACGAGTCTCGGTACGACCATCGGTCGCCGAACACGGTCAATAGTTCGATGGGTGCCGTGATGGCGTTTGTGCGGTTTTGCGCCAAACGTGATTGGATCGTCAAAGTGCCGGATCTCGATTCGCTGAGCGTTGATGATGTGATGAAGGGTCGCCCAATCACGGGCGAAGAGTTTGATCGCATGATCGAGGCAACATCGCGTGTGGTCGGCAAGAACGAAGCCCCGTCCTGGCACTTTGCCTTGCGAGTGCTGTGGTACAGCGGGTTTCGGGTGGGTGATTTAATGGATTTTCATTGGGATGACGAGCGACACATTCGGCCCGTTTGGCCGACACGTAGCACCGTCCACCCAACGATCACGATCCCCTCCTCCCAGAAAAACGGCAAGCTTCAGGAGATCCCGATGCTGCCGGAATTGGAAACCTTTTTGTTGGAAGTGCCCAAGGCCAAACGTGCGGGCTGGATTGTCAATCCGCAGGCGATCACGTCGACGGTGAAGCCTGGCTGCAAGTGGTTCCAACCCGCACCCGATGATTTGGTCGCCCTCGCCAAGCAGTACAGCAATCTGTCAATCGCGGCGGCTTGCGGAGTGTCTGATGCGGCGGTGCGAAAATGGCTGAAGAAGCAAGGTTATCGGCGAAGCGAGAGTTCAAGGTCGACACGGGTGCGATCCCAGAGGCGGTTGTCCAGGATGTTGAGAGCCGAGCCAAGCGCCGAACAGGTGCGGTGCAGGTTCCGATTACTGATCGACTGACCAAGGAATGTGTCGGCAGAACGATTGCGGCGATCGGAGAAGAAGCTGGGATCGTGGTACGTCAGGAGGATGAGCGAACTGGCACCAGAACCAAGTTCGCGAGTGCTCACGATATCAGGCGAGGCTGCGCGCAGCGTCTGATCAATGCCGGCGTCTCTGCGGAGACGTTGAAGGTCGTCATGCGTCACGCCGATTTCGCGACGACGGAGAAGTACTACGGCGCGATGCGTTCGGCTCAAGCCGCTGCATCGGAAGTCCGTCAGAAACTCACCACTAATGCAACTTCGGATGCATTTGTGGGGGGATTAGTGGGGGGACAAGAAAAAACTCCACAGCTATCGGCTGCGGAGTTAATGACGCTAAAGCGTTTACTGGCAAGTATTTAAGTCAGTACACCCGGAGGGGTTCGAACCCCCAACCCTCGGTTCCGAAGACCGATGCTCTATCCAGTTGAGCTACGGGTGCGTTCAGTTGTGGGACGCAGTTTTACCGATCCCGGTTCGCTTGTCTAGCTCCGTCTCTTCGGCCGGGGCTAAATTCCTGCTTCCTGAATGCCTTGCCGGGCTGTTCCATCAGCCTGGAGTGGCACGGCAAAGCCGTGCCACTCGGAAGATGCGGATTTACCCGATTATTTGATCGGGTTGTTCTTGCGGTTTTTGACCGTTCGCTCGTACGTCTTCATCGCTTGATCTGGCGTCATGTCCTTGTAGCGGACTTGGTGCAGGATCGCGTCGCGTTCGGTTTTTAAGCCTTGATCGCCTTGCGATTCCATCCATTCGTCCAGCTTCGATTTCAAGCGTTTGACGTGGTCGGCGTAGCTGGGATCATCGGCGAGGTTGGTCATTTCGAGCGGGTCTTTTTCGCAGTCGAACAGTTCGAACTCGGGACGATGTTGGTACTTGTTGACCAAGTCTTCGGCGGTGGAGTCACCGGCCGCGGCGGCTTTTTCCATTGAGCGGAAGTAGTCGGCTTCGGTGCACGCGTTGGTGAAGGTGTCGTCGTGGTTGAGGTTCCAGATCAGACGGTAGCGGTCGTCGCGAACGGTGCGGATCGCGAACATGTCGCTGCCGGCGATGATGCCGCGTGTGGTCATCAATCCGTAAGTGTGCGTTTTGTGTTGATCGGTCTCGCCACGTAGCACAGGCAGGAAGCTTTTGCCGTCCAGTTGGCTGAGTGCGGGCAGGCCGGCCGCGTCGATAAAGGTCGGTGTGATGTCGACGTATTCGACCATCGCGTCGGAGGTCGTACCGGGAGCGACTTGACCGGGCCAGCGGACGATCATCGCCGATTGCAGGCCGCTGGAGTAGCACGTCCATTTGGCAAACGGGAACGAGTTGCCTTGTTCGGAAACGACCATCACCAGCGTGTTGTCGGCGAGCTTGTGCTTGTCCAGCATGCCGAGGATCTGACCGACTTGATCATCAAAGTAAGTGATCTCGGCGAGGTAGCGTGAGAAGTTGTTGCGCACGACTGGGGTGTCGGCCAAGTACGGTGGCAGTTTGACTTTGTCCGCCGGGTAGCGCGACGCGTCGCCTTTGTTCCAAGGCGAGTGTGGTTCGTTGGAGCAAGCGAGCAAGCAGAACGGTGTTTCGTTTTTGGCCGAGTCGGCGAATAGCTTGTCGACGACCTTCATGTCGGGGTTCCGTTTGACGGCGCTGTATTCGAAGGGGAAAACGGTTTCCGGTTCGATGTGCGTCTTGCCGCTCAGTGCGACCCGATAGCCGGATGGCTTGAGGTAATGCGCGATGCTTTTGGTGCCGGGGTTGGCATAGGTGTGGTTGGGGTACGCGCCGCTGTGGACGGGATACAAACCGGTGTAGATGTTGTGTCGTGTGGGCGAGCACATCGGCGCGGCTTGGAAGCATCGTGTCAGTCGCATGCCTTGTTCGGCCAGTCCGTCGAGGTTCGGCGTGTGAGCTTGTCCGCCATAGCAACCGATGTCCCGGAACGTGCAGTCGTCGGCGATGATGAAGACGAAGTTCGGTGGAGTCGTTTCGGCATGTAAGACTGAGCCGATTGAAAGCAGCGCCAGGGCGGCGATCACAAATCGATGCATAGAGATCTGCGCGGGGTCGTGGGTGTGGGATGAAGCGACGGACGCTGTATGTTGGCGGGCCGCCGGATGAATTGAAGTGTAGTCGGTTCGCCGAACCGACTTGGCGCCTGGCTTGTGCGTGGCGGGCCCGGATCAGCAAAGTTTTTAAGACGAAGTCTCGGTTATGGAGATCTGTTCCGCGAGCTCGATGGTTCTTTCCCAGCGGGCCTTGAGGACTTCCATTTGATCGTGGCTCCAGCTCTGCCCGATCAAGCTGGCCAGGTGCAGTCCGACGATGGTGCCAAGCGAGACCGGGATGACCAGCAGTGCCCATGGCGGGTTCTTCATCATCCACTGAACCAGTCCATAGATCATCGCCCCGAACAGTGTGCAGGCGGACGCCAAGTAGACGGCCATGACGAGCGTCCAGATTTCGGGGCGTGGTGAAAATCGCCCGAACGCCTCGGTAGACTCGGGGGTGTCGCCGGGGTTCAATTGGATCGACAAGTGCGGTGACCAAATCCGTTGTTCGGCCGTGGCGACTTTGTAATCGATCACGGTTCCAGCCGTTTCGGCATGCGGTGACATTTCGGTGTCGCGGACGACCGCACGAATCCGTCGTTTCGATTCGTCCATGCCCCAAGGCAATGGTTCACGAAACGTCGGCTGCATTTTCAATGAACTGCGAACGGTTTCATCTGTCATGGCAAAAAACACACAAGACCGAGAAGACTTGCTGCGAGACGGCGTGGCGATGGTCGTTCGCGGCCGGATCTGGTTGGAAAAGTTGACGGAGGATGGTGTCGTCGTGGAAGGCAACCCAGACGACCAGTTGGAAATCGTGATCGGCTTTCGCCGCGACGGGCGCCTCAGTTTATATTGGGACCAGGATCCTGTGTTCCAGTTTGATGCCGATCAAGCCCTGCGTCGTGTTTACTTGGGCGGCAAAGCATACCGTGCCGAAGGCGGGCGGTTGTGTTTGATCGAGAAGCGTTCGAATGAACGTGTAGCGGTCAGCCGGTTGCAGTTAGAAACCACGGCGCTAAGCACGACATCCGAAGCAGCCATCTTGCAGCGACTGGGTGACTGTTTGCAACAGGTTGCTCAGCGTTTGAACGCGATGATACACAACCCTGTCGAAGGTGACTTGGAGGTCGTCGGCGAAACTCGCGCGGCGTATGCACAGCGTGTGCTGGACTGGATCGAATCGTTGCCACAGCCCGTGCCGATCGCGGCGTCTCTTACCACTTGAAACAACCGGTATGACTGATCAATCACAGATGCGTTCGCGAGTTGGTTTGGACCGTCGGATGATGCTGGGCGGTTTATTGGGTGTGGCGTTTGGGCGGTTCGATTGCTGTGACGTACAGGCGGCCGAGGCTGATGACAAGTCAGAGATTGATGCGTCGGCAGCGATCAAGCAACTGGTTGATCAAGCGATTGGCGAGGGTGACTTGCCGGGCGCGGTGGTGTGTTGTGCTGGTCCGGGTGACGTGCACTATTTGGAAACGTTTGGGCATCGTTGGGTCAAGCCAGAACCGGTTGCTTTGACCAAAGACACGATCTTTGATTTGGCGTCGATCAGCAAAGCGGTTTCTACGGCGACTTCGGTGGCGATGCTGTATCAAGACAAGTTGATCGACGCGGACTTGCCGGTGAAGCATTACTTGCCCGAGTTTGGCGGTCGTGGCAAAGACGCGATCACGATCAAGCAGTGTTTGTTGCACACCAGCGGTTTGACGCCGGACAACGCGTTGGCCGATTACTTGGATGGGCCGGAGGTTGCTTGGGAAAAGATCTGTGGGTTGGGGTTGCGATCGGAGCCCGGTGCCAAGTTTGCTTATTCCGACGTCGGCTTCATTGTTCTTGGCAAGTTGGTCGAACGAGTCAGCGGGATGACGCTGGATCGGTTCGCCACGTCGCGATTGTTCAAGCCGCTGGCAATGTCGGACACGATGTACAACCCGCCGGAAACGTTGCGGTCACGGATCGCGCCGACCGAGAATCAAGGCGACGATTGGATTTGCGGACGTGTCCATGACCCGAGGTCGTTCGAGATGGGCGGCGTTGCCGGACACGCGGGATTGTTTTCCAGCGTCGATGACTTAGTCAAGTTTGGCCGCGAGTTGCTGGCGGCGTCCCGGGGCGAATCGAAATTGATCCGGCAAGCGACTTTGGACTGGATGATCACACCGCATCCGGTGCCGGAGCAGCAATCACGCGGGACACGCGTGATGGGATGGGACCACCGCTCGCCTTATTCACGCAACCGCGGTGAAGCGTTTTCGGAGCGAGCGTTTGGTCATGGCGGGTTCACGGGAACGGTGCTGTGGATCGACCCGGTGAAGCAGTTGGTGTACGTGTTTTTGAGTTCCCGTCTCTATCCCGATGGCAAAGGCGCGGTGAACTCTCTGGCTGGCGATATCGCGACAGTTCTTGGCAATCGATTCGGCTGATTGCGTGTCACCGCAGCTCGCTGGCGAAGTTGCTCGATGAAGATTTTGGCGAGTCGACAACTTTCGTTGGTGTAACAAAGCACAGTGAACAAGTAACGGCTATAGTTGGCCTCACCTTTTCAGATTGACCGGAAAAGTTTCCCGCTTTTCCCGGGTGGCCATGAAGACCCATGGCTTGTTCTTCTTGTCGCTATTCTTTCACCGGACAGACGCATCATGAATTGGTTACGTTGTTGTTCGCCCTTTGTGGGTTTATTGATCGCGGGGGCCCTGCAAGCGGCCATGACGATCGACGTTGTTTTTACCGATACCGCAGACGGATCGTGGGACGCTGTTACCCGTGGCGTTGTCAATCAGGCAATTGCTGATTGGGAGAACGAGATCGTCGGTATCGATGACGGTTTCGGCGGGGTGGCGTCGATCAACGTCCAGTTTGAAGCGGAGTTTTTCAACTTTGGAAATGGCGGACCGCTGGGTATGTGGAGCGGCCCGCTTTCCGCTTCCGTTGGAAGCAATATTCGCCCCTGGGAAGCGACTGATGCCAGCTACACCATCGCGCACACGATCCGTTTCAATTCAAGCTCGATTAATTCGGGGGCAACCAACGAGCTCTGGTTTGATGCAACGCCAGCGGATGATGGCAGCGACAAGGCCTTTAGCGACTGGGACGCGCTGACCGTTGCTCGCCATGAGATCGGACACATGTTGGGTTTCAGCAGCGCGTACGCTGACGACGTAGGATTGCCGAGTCAATCCAATCCGTGGTCAGACAAAATCATTGGCGATGTGTTCGATCCGGGCGGGTTGAACGTCGCGATGGAGCCTGGCGATGTGGCGCATGTGCTCGACGATTCATTGTTGATGGACACCAGTCTGTCGAACGCCGAAGGCGGATCGATATCTCGATGCTGGAGCTTAACATGCTGGCATCAGCGTACGGCTATAAGCTGGCTGCGACTGCGATTCCCGAACCGACTGGCTTTGTGGCGCTCGTTACGATCGCAGGCGGACTGGTGTGCCGTCGTCGGCGTCGCTAGTGCTTTTCAAGCACGCGGGTGGAATTGCTGATGGACTTTTTTTAGTCGCGAGTGTTCCACGTGTGTGTAGATCTGTGTCGTTTGAATGCTCGCGTGTCCGAGCATCTCTTGGACTTGGCGAAGGTCCGCGCCGCCGGCCAGCAAGTGAGTCGCGAAGCTGTGTCGTAGTGAGTGCGGGCTGATATCGCTGGTGATCCCCGCGCGTGTCGCGTACTGTTTGACCAGTCGCCACAGTTGGATGCGATCGAGAGGTCGGCCGGTGCGGGAGAGAAACAGTTCGCTGTGTTCGTTGTTCCGTTTGGCGGCCAGTTCGGTGCGAAGTGGATCGAGGTACAACTTGATCGCTTCGATCGCACGTCCGCCGATCGGCACCATTCGTTGCTTGCCGCCTTTACCGGTGCACTTGAGATGCTTTTGATCGAGCGACAAATCTTGCAGCCGTAGCGTGCAAACTTCACTGGCCCGGCAACCGGTCGCGTACAAGACTTCGAGCATTGCTTTGTCGCGTTCCCAGAACGCATCGATCTTGCGTGGTGCGGACAAGAACGCTTCGACCTGACGTTGTGTTAAGACGCCGGGGACGCGTTGCCAAAGTTTCTGCGCGGCAAGCAGTTCGGCAGGGTTGTCGGTGACGACGCCTTCGAGTTGCAAGTATTTAAAAAATGTGCGAACGGCGACGACGGCGCGTGAGACGGATGCGGGGGCAAGCTTTGCTTGTTGCAGGCAAGCCATGAAGTCGGTCAGGTCTCCGACACGGATCGCATCGAGCCTGCGTTTGCCCAGCCAGTCGATGAATCGCGTTAAGTCGCGTCCATAAGCGGCGATGGAATTGTCCGCGAGGTGGCATTCGCCGCGGAGGTAACCAAGGAATTCGTCGCGCACCGATTGTGCGGATTGTCGAGGCTTTGCCGAAGGTCCGGCAGCCTGGAGCATCTGCAGTTTCGTTTTTCGTTTGGCCAACGCGTTGGTGATTGAGCGAGTGGAGCGGCAAAAAAGGTACCTGACACCTTTGTATCGGCTGGTGGGCGGATGGAGATTGCTGTCAGTGGGGACGTGGGGTTGGTAGTGGTTGTGATGGCCGCGTAGGAATGCTGGAATGGGCCGATTGGCAAAGGGAGTTGTTCTGCGGGTGCAGATCATCCGGCGGGGGACTACAACTACCTTTGTCGCGTCCGAGGTGCTTGGTCGCGAACGCCAAGAGGCTGACTTCAATCCTTTTTGATGACACGAATTTACGATGAATCTTCTTGTTGTGGGTGGAGCCGGTTACATCGGCTCGCATGCCGTTCGCTTGTTGCTCGATGCCGGTCATTCGGTGACGGTTTACGACAACCTGTCGCGTGGTCATCGAGAAGCGGTTCCAGAGGGAATGCTGGTCGAAGGCGAGTTGTCCGACCGTGAGAAGCTGGTCGGCGTGTTGAAAGAGAAACAGATCGACGCCGTGATGCACTTCGCCGCGTTCGCGCTCGTTAACGAGTCGGTCAACGATCCGGCACTGTATTACCGCAACAACGTGATCGACGCGGTCGAATTGCTTGACGCGATGCGTGAAGCCGATGTGAAGAAGATCGTGTTCAGCAGCACGACGGCGACGTATGGTGAGCCGGACGTGATCCCAATCGCCGAAACGACGCTGCAACAGCCGATCAACCCGTACGGGTTTACCAAGCTGGTGTTCGAGCAAGCACTGGCTGATTATGCGGCGGCCTACGGGTTTGGTTATGCGGCACTGCGTTATTTCAACGCGGCCGGCGCGCGGCCTGACGGAACGATCGGCGAAGATCACCATCCGGAATCCCACTTGATCCCGATTGTCCTGCAAGTGGCGCTCGGTCAGCGCGAGCACATCACGGTGTTTGGCGATGATTATCCCACGCCCGACGGCACCTGCATTCGCGACTACATTCACGTCGACGATCTTGGGAGGGCCCACTTGGCGGCCCTGGAACGTTTGCAGCCTGGCAAAGGCATCTGTGTCAATTTGGGGACAGGGCGTGGGACAAGCGTCCGCGAAATTATCGATGCTTGCCGCGAAGTCACCGGTCATCCGATCCCAGAAGTCATGGGTGAGCGTCGCGCGGGAGACCCACCAGAGCTGATTGCTGATGCGTCGCTCGCCAAGGAGCTGTTGGGGTGGACTGCGGAATACACCGACGTCAAGGGAATCGTCGAAACCGCTTGGCGATGGCACGAAAGCCACCCACAAGGGTACTCGATGCCAAAGTCGTAGCGACCGCTTTTGCGATCTAGAATGGAAAGGTGCCACCACTTGATGCCGCTTTTTTGGGATCAAGTGGCCAGGTGATGCGTTCTGGAAAGGGATGTGCTTCGGCGTTCCAGCTCATTCGCAAACCTTTTCTCGTCTTATTCCACTCTGTATCGCCAATCTTGATGACCATGCATTCGATGAATCGGCTAGCAAGTCAAATCCGTTCTGGAGCTGCCGTGTGGGTGGTCGTTGTGATGTTTACCGCAGGAGTTGGCGGTGCGGCCGAGTTAGATCGGCGGCAACAAACGTTAGTGCGAAATCTTGGCATCGCGATCAACAGCGCGAACAAGAACTACTTCGACCAAAAGATCGAGTCTGCCGAAAACGATTATCGCCGTGCGCAGGAGCAGGTCGAACGGATTGTGGCGCAGGACAATCCGGATCTGTTCGACGCGATTACAAAGCACCTTGACGCGATGCGGCTGACGCATGCGAAGCTGGAGTTGGAAGGGGCTTCACTGCCCCCGTTTCGGCGTCCGGAGCGTCCGACAGGAACCGGCGCGGGGATGAAGCCTGGGGATTCCGCGACCGACCTCGTCAGCTTTCAAGACGATGTCGCACCGATCTTGTCGACGAAGTGTGGCAGTTGCCATGTGACGCGCAGCCAAGGCGGTTTTTCGCTGGCCAGCTATGCGGTTCTGATGAAAGGGCCACCCGAAGGCGTCGTCGTGTTTGCTGGCGATGTCATCGGAAGTCGGCTAATCGAAACGATCGAGACCGGAGACATGCCACGTGGTGGAGCGACGGTTTCACCAGACGAGCTCAAGACCTTGAAAGATTGGGTGTTGCAAGGTGCCAAATTTGATGGTGCCGACGCGACCGCTCGGATCGGTGCGGGCGGCACCCCCGATCCGGCGCCCCAGCAGATGACGCCGGTGATCACAAAAGCGACTGGCGACGAGTCAATCAGTTTTTCTGCCGACATCGCACCGTTGTTGGTCGACAATTGCAGCGGTTGTCATTTGGACGCGATGCAGACACGCGGCGGTTTGCAGATGAACCAGTTCACGCAATTAATGCGTGGTGGTGACAGCGGTCCGGTGATCACGCCTGGGCGTGGCGAAGCGAGTTTGATCGTCAAAAAGCTGCGTGGGACCGCCGCCGACGGGGCGCGGATGCCGGTCGGTCGTCCGGCGTTGTCTGACGATTCGATCGCATTGATCAGCCGCTGGATCGACGAAGGTGCAAAGCTGGATGCGGACGAGGCTTTGCCGGTCAAGGTGATGGCTCGGATGGCTTGGGTCGCCAGTGCGAGTAGCGAGGAGATAACGGCACGTCGCACCGAATTGGCCAATCAGAACTTAAAACTTGCTGGCAGCTCGCAGCCGCTGACCGAAACACAAACCGATCACTTCCGCGTCGTTGGTCCAGGATCAAAAGCGACGCAAGAGATGGTCGCGAAGGCAGCCGAGGGGCATCTCAAAATCGCCAAGACGGTCGCGAAGTCCGCGGGCAAGACCAAGGCCGACGCGTCGGCGGAGGGTTATTTCCAGGGCAAGGCGACGATTTTTGTGTTTCCCAAACGCTATGACTACAGCGAGTTCGCGAAGATGGTCGAGCAACGCAGCGTCCCGGCGGATTGGAATTCGCATTGGTCGTATGATGGCGAGGACGCTTATTTGGTGACCGTCGCGAGCGAGAGTGACGACGAAGAGGCGATCGAAGACAGGTTGCTTGCGCCGGTGATCAGTTTGGCCGTTGCGAGTCGCGGGATGGATGTGCCTCGCTGGTTTTCCGAGGGGATCGGTTCGGCCCTGGCGAGTGAGCAAACCGTGAAAAATCGGCTCGATAAGGCAAAGCTGCGAACCAAGATGATGGAGGCCGCGTCCACGGTAAAAGACGCGAAGGCCTTTTTGGAGAACCGTTTGACTCCAGAGCAGGCCGACGCACTTGGAACGCTTATCGCTATGACCATGCTTGATCGAGCTCGCAGAAAATCACTCGACACCACGATCCGATACCTATCCGCAGGCAAGCCGTTTGAGCAAGCCTTTGCCGGAGGGTTCGGCGTTTCCCCAGCGGTCTATCTGGACCAGTTTTTGAGCTATTCGCGATAGCATTTCTTTCTCATGCGATTGAGGAACGCTCCGCCGCCATGTCATTAGTGCCGGTACAAGCTGGCTAGTGCGGCGTCTGCGGGGCATCGTTCACAGAACTGGTCATTGACCGAGTATCGGACTTGGCCGGTTCCAGCTAGCATGTTGGCTCAATTCTTGACACCTCCCCCTAAAGGCCACCGGCCACGCCTGGATCTTTCCATGATTGTGATAATGGAGCAGAGTGCGACCAAAGAACAAATTGATGCGGTCGCCAAGAAAGTTGAATCGATGGGACTCAAATCGAACGTCATTGTTGGCACCGAAAGGACCGTCATCGCCGCGATCGGTGACAAGCGGTCGGACTTTAAAGATTCGATCGAAAGCAGCCCCGGGGTCAGCGGCGTGGCGCCCATTTCCGCTCCGTACAAAATGGCCAGTCGCGAAGTTCGTCCCGAGCCTAGCGAAGTGAAGGTGTTGGACTTCGCTGCCGGTGCGGGCAGCGTCGGTTTCATCGGTGGTCCTTGCAGTGTTGAAAGCGAAGAGCAGCTGATGTCGACCGCGCGTGCCGTCAAAGCGGCTGGCGCGACAGGCCTGCGTGGTGGTGCGTTCAAGCCACGGACCAGCCCCTACAGTTTCCAGGGGATGAAAGAAGAAGGCCTCAAATTGTTGGCCGCCGCTCGCGAAGAGACCGGCTTGGCCGTGTTCACCGAAGTGATGGCGACCGAAGACGTTGACTTGGTTGCCAGTTATGCCGACGTTTTGCAAGTCGGCGCCCGCAACATGCAGAACTACCGTTTGCTTGAAGCGGTCGGCAAAAGCGGCAAAGCGGTCCTGCTGAAACGTGGCGCGTCGGCCACGATGGACGAATTCTTGTTGGCTGCCGAATACATTCTGAACGAAGGCAACGAACAGGTCATGCTTTGCGAGCGAGGCATTCGCACGTTCGAGTCGCACACGCGATTCACGTTGCCTCTGGCCAGTGTTCCCTACTTGCACCGTCGCACGCACCTGCCTGTGATCATCGACCCCTCGCACGGCACCGGTCATACCTACATGGTTCACGACATGAGTGTTGCCGCGGTTGCCGCTGGTGCGGACGGCATTATCTTGGAAGTTCACCCCGATCCGTCCAACGCGATGAGCGACGGCTATCAATCGCAGACGTTCGGCGAATTCACCAAGACGATGTCACGCTGTCAAAAAGTTTTGACCGCGCTTCAGGACTAATTGCATGAGCGACCAGCCGACTGACCAACAGCAAGCACAATCGGTTCGCGGGGCCGGTGATCGCACTGTCCAGCAATACCAGGAATGGATGCAGATCAACGGCGCGGCGCACCTGATGCGTGCCGCCCGTGAATCGGGCGTGACTGCGGCACTGCGCGATCGCCAGCATTCACTGGAGGAGTTGTGTGAAGCGTTGTCGTTGCAGCCAGCGACGACACGGTTGTTGTTGGGCGGATTGGTCGCGATCGGATATGTCGAGCAGTACGGCGACGATTATGCGTTGGCTCGCGCCGGGCACTTGCTGTGTCAGTACGACGAGGATCTTGGCGATGCCCGCTACGGGACACTGGTTGCCCGACTGAAGGGTGAGACGGTCGAGTCGTTGAGTGCCGATTCCTACCGTGATGACATTGCGGCGACCCAGTGGATTCACACTTCGGCTGCGATGCAAGCCGCTGAGGTGCTGGACGTTGGTGGTGAAAGCTATCAGGGCACCCGTGTCTTGGATCTGGGCTGCGGTTCCGCGGTCTGGAGCTGTGCGATGGCTCACCGAGATGAAACCGCGACGGTGTTGGCGGTGGATCATCCCGGCGCGGTTGAGGCAGCACGGGCGACGGCTCAGTCGATCAATTTACAAGATCGCTACGAGTTTTTGCCGGCCGATCCTCGCCAAGTCGACTTGGGCGAACGCGAGTTTGATTTGGTGGTGCTGGCCCAGGTCTTGTCGGCCTATTCGGACGACGAAGCGGCAGCGTTGGTGAAGCAGTCCGCGTCGGTCTTAGCCAGCGGGGGCCGGTTGGCGGTTCCAGATTTGTACATTGGGCCTGGCAAAGCCGGATTGAAGGAATCTCTGGGGCGTTTGACCACGAACTTGGCAACGCCAGCGGGCCGGGTGCGTGAGCTTCGTGATTGTCAGCAGATGCTGCTAGCAGCCGGTCTGGGAGCGATTCAGTTCACTTATTTGGCCGCAAGTCCGACCGGGCTGGGGATGATGGTTGCCGAAAAGGCATAGGCTGTCATCGGGCCGGATCGTCCACAAAAAGTGCACTGCTGGGGGCGTTTGGCCGATGTTTGGGCCTGGGAAGGTTTCGGAAGCCTTCCGGATCTTCAGCAGGGGCAATGGCTCTTTAGCGAGGGCGCTGGCCCTTTCGAGGGGCAGGTGGTGTGAGTCGCAGCGCGGATCTCCGCCAAAGCGATGACTTTCTGGTAATCGTGGATTGACGAACCGGATCAGGCATTTCTACATTGCTGGGCCAAATTGATCAAAACAGACGATAAGTCTCCTCTTTCATGTAAATGCAGCCATGGCTGTCCCAAAGCGAAAACACAGCAATAGTCGAACCGGCAAACGTCGCAGTCACGACCGAGTCAAAAAACGTCAGATCGGTTACTGCCCACAGTGCAGCAACTCGGTGCCGACGCACACGATTTGCCCAAAGTGCGGCTACTACATGGGCCGAACTCTGGTTGAGCAACGCGAAGAGTAATCGCGGCTCCGCCCAGTTGATCTCATTTGACGCCAGGCTTCCTTCGTTAGCCGGCGTTCTAGCTGTCATGACGACGCCAGTTCGGTAGCGTCCAGTCTTTAGGTGTGCACGTCCAGGTGGCCGTTTTGGCTCCTGGCCAGCGCTCAGGTCCCCTTTCGGTGTGTGACGGCCAGTTCGGCCAATTGCCGATCGGTAGGCAACCGGTAAATTCGGTGGGCCCAGCGAAGGTGCAGTTTCCTTCCAGCCTGAAGGCTTCTTCCGAGGAAAGGCGAGCCCTGGGGGCTTGTCGATTTGGCGGGGCGAGTGCAAGTTGCGTCGCTGGCAAACTTTTGATTCACCTCCCCAGTGGCAATACACATCAATGGACGTCGACGCGGTCGGGATTCTTTTTCCCGGACAGGGTGCCCAGGCAGTCGGAATGGGCAAATGGCTGTGCGAGAACTTCTCCGTCGCAAGCGAATTGTTCGCGCGTGCTGGTGAGGTGCTCGGGTACGACCTCGCGGATCTTTGCCAAAACGGTCCGTCGGAAAAACTTGACCAAACCGAGTTCAGCCAACCTGCGCTGTTTACCGTCGGTATGGCCGCTGCCAGTGTGTTGCGGCAGGAACAGCCTGAGCGTCTCGCCAAGGTCAAGGCGACCGCAGGTTTGAGCTTAGGTGAGTACACCGCAGTGTGCTTTGCAGGCGGGTTAGAATTCGATGACGCGTTGCGGTTGGTGCAGCGTCGTGGCCAAGCGATGCAAGCGGCTGCTGATGTGGTCGAAAGCGGCATGGCCAGCGTCATCGGCATGGATCTAGAAACGTTAACCGCTCTATGCGACGAAGTTCGTGGCGAGGGCGAAGTCCTGCGGCCAGCCAACTTGCTGTGCCCTGGCAATATCGCTGTTTCTGGTCACTTGTCGGCGTTGGATCGATTGGAGCCCGCGGCGCTGGAAGCAAAGGCGATGAAGGTCGTGCGATTGAGCGTTGCCGGCGCATTCCATACCTCGTTGATGCAGCCTGCGGTCGAAAAATTGACCGAAGCGCTCGCCGAGATGCCAATTAAAGACACTCAGATTCCGGTCTACAGCAACGTCGACGCGCAGCCGCACCAGTCTGCAGACGAAGTGCGTGCGTTGTTGAGCCGCCAAGTCACCGAGCCGGTGCAGTGGGAAGCTTCGATTCGACGGATGGTCGACGACGGCATCGGTGGGTTCGAAGAATTGGGGACCGGACGCGTGCTTCGCGGCACGCTTAAACGAATTCAACGCAAGCTGCCGACCGACGGGTTCGGCGACGAAGCGTAGCACGGTTTTCTTGACACAAGAGATTGATACGACCGCCATGGAAATGACATTGAAGGCCAACTTGTCGGAACAAGTTGCGATTGTGACCGGTGCTTCGCAGGGGCTGGGTAAAGCCGTTGCGGTTGCTTTGGGGATGAACGGCGCGACGGTTGCTTGCTTGGCGCGGAATGCGGATAAGCTCGCCGACACGGTGAAAGAAATCGAAGCTGCCGGCGGCAAGGCTGTCGCGGTTGCCTGTGACGTGACCGATCGCAAGGCGACCGGTGAAGCGATCGAGCAAATCGCCAAAGAGCACGGCCGATTGGACATCCTGGTCAACAACGCCGGCATCACGCGTGATAAAACGATGCGTGGGATGAGCGACGAGGAATGGGACAGCGTGATTGCGACCAACCTCACCAGTTGCTTTGTTTGCTGTCGTGCGGCCGCCGGGATCATGCGTCGTCAGAAGTATGGCCGGATCATCAACATGGCCAGTATTTCGGGTCTGATGGGCAACCCCGGTCAAGCGAACTACTCGGCCAGCAAGGCCGGGATGATCGGGATGACTCGCACGATGAGCAAGGAACTGGTCAATCGTGGCGTGACCGTCAACGCGGTCGCCCCAGGGTTTATCGCCAGCGAGATGACTGACGCGATTCCCGCAGCGATTTTGGAAGAAGTGAAAAAGACGATTCCCGCCAAACGCGTCGGAAACCCCGAAGATGTTGCGGCGGCAGTTCTGTTTTTGGCTTCCAAGGACGCAGGTTACATTTCAGGCCAAACCATCGTTGTTGATGGCGGCATGACCGGCTAAGGAGCCGCGCCCGGGATGTATGTCCGGCTTAGTGAAGTCCGGCATATTGACGTCTTTTGCTTGTTTCCCCTATCTTTTCGGCGAATCAACGAGGCGTCCGAGGGCTCCATCGGCTGACCCGCGTTTGAAGCCCTGTTTGGCAATCTGCCAGGCACCGGCCAGAACGCACCACCTCCCATTCGAACTTCCCTGTTAACGAACATAACAAACTGGAGAATCGCTTATGGCTACCGTCGAAGAGCGCGTGGTCGACATCGTTGCTGAACAGCTTGGCGTCGAAAAAGACAAAATCACCCGTGAAACCTCTTTCGTCAACGATTTGGGCGCTGACTCGCTCGACACCGTCGAGTTGGTGATGGAACTCGAAGAAGAGTTCAACATCAGCATCCCCGACGAAGCCGCCGAAAAGATCCAAAAGGTCGGTGAAGCCGTCGATTTTATCGAAAACGCACGGGGCGAAGACGCGTAAGTTGCTCGCGTCATTCTCGAAGACTGCGACGGGCGATGCACACTGCGTACAAAGTGCGAGTGCATCGCCCGATTTCGATGCAACGTTTGTCCCACTTCTTTATGAAACCTTGTCCGTCAAGGTTCCTTTCTTCCAGGCAGCACGATGGCCCAGGAATCAAATTCTTCCGCGACACCGCCCCAGGTTTACAAGGGTGAACGTCGTGTTGTGATCACCGGTGTCGGTGTCGTTACGCCGCTCGCATTGGACGTCCCAGAGTTTTGGAAACGTTTGACCGCGGGTGAAAGCGGCGTCGGGAAAATCACCTTGGTCGATACCACCGAATACAAAGTTCATTTTGCCGGCGAGGTTTACGACTTCTCGCTCGAAGGCATCACCGACCCTCGCGAAGAAAAACGCTTGGATCGGTTCACTCAATTCGCTGTCCATGCCGGACATCAAGCTATCCTGGATTCGAAGTTGGACTTCGATTCGATCGATCGGACTCGCTGCGGCGTGATCCTAGGGAGTGGCATCGGCGGGCTCGTCGAAATCGAAAATCAGATCGAACGAATGTTGACCAAGGGGCCATCCCGAGTCAGCCCGTTCACCGTTCCGAAGATGATGGTCAATGCCGCCGGCGGAACAATCTCGATCACCTACGGATTGAAAGGTCCGAACTACGCGGTCGCGACTGCGTGTGCGAGTGCGACCAACGCCATGGGCGATGCGCTCCGCAGCATCCGTTTGAACGAAACGGACGTGGTCATCACCGGTGGTAGCGAAGCCGCTTTGACACGCATGGGACTTGCTGCGTTCCAAAACATGAAGGCACTGTCGATGCGGAACGAAGAGCCGACCAAGGCTAGCCGTCCGTTCGACAAGGACCGTGACGGATTCGTTCTCGGCGAAGGCAGCGGTGTGCTCGTTTTCGAGGAACTGAATCATGCACTCGCTCGCGGCGCAAGAATCTACGGCGAAGTGTTGGGATATGGTACGACCAGCGATGCCGGTCACATCACGGCTCCCGATCCAGAAGGCACCGGTGCAGCTGCCGCGATGAGTGCAGCATTGGCTGATGCGGAATTGGATCCGACTGCGATCGATTACATCAATGCGCACGGTACCAGCACACCGTTGGGTGATATTGCCGAAACCAAAGCGATCAAACGCGTTTTTGGTGATCACGCCTATAAAACAACCGTCAGTAGCACGAAGAGTTCGATCGGTCACTCGCTGGGAGCCAGCGGTGGTATCGAAGCAGTGATCTTGTGCAAGACACTGGAGACCCAGGTGATCGCACCGACGATCAATTTGGACAACCAAGACCCCGAGTGCGACTTAGACTACACGCCAAACGAAGCGGTTTCGAAACCGGTCAAGGTTGCGATGAGCAACAGCTTCGGATTCGGCGGCCACAACGCTTGCATCGTTGTTGGACAGTACGAGGGCTAGACCGTCACAGCTGTTGAGAGCGTCGCAATCGCGGCGTTGACAAAGATTAAAAAACGTCCGGGTGGTGATTCCACACGGACGTTTTTTAATGGACGCGGAATAGGGTCAATTAGTTGCTGACTGCTCGCACGCGTGATTCGATCGCATCGATCAGGCATTCCGGATTGAGCGGTTTGCAGAACCAATGGTCGGCCCCACCGCTGCCGATGCTGAGGTCGCTGGAATCGGGCGTGGTGCCACTGACCACGAAAATGGCACTCGAGTCGAAGCAGTGGTTTTGGCGAATGGTTCGCACGGTTTCCGCGCCGTCGCACACTGGCATGAGCATGTCGACCAGGATGATATTTGGCGGCGAGGTGGTGGACATGTTCTCGATTGCGGAAAGGCCGTCTTGGTAACCGTCGACCCGGTAGCCTTTTAATCGCAGCAGTCCTGCGAGTAGTTCGCGCTCATTGCGGTCATCTTCAACCAGCGCGATTTTGACATTGGGCGTTGGCGATTTCGCTTGCTGGCGTTTTAGCCATTGGCTTTCGTTCAAACGCGAGAGGGCGTCATCAACGTCTTGGAAAATGCTTTCTGCTTCGCGGATTTGCCCTGCCGCAAGCAGCTCACGGTAGAGGTGCATTCCAACGCTGATCTGCTGGAGATCGTTGCGGATCGCATGGCGTGCTTCGGGAGGAAGGCATCGCAACGGCGATCGTTCGAGTAGGGAGGTGAATTCGAGTGATTCGTCCGGCCGCAATTCGCCGCGAACGATTGAGATGTCTTTCGGCGCGTCGATTCCGATTCGTGCCTGCCCAGCGCGGACTTTCAAAAAGTGGACGCTAATGCCCACTTCCGGAAACGTCACTAGGTCATCGGTCCTTCGTGTCAGTACTAGCATAAATTTTTGCCCCGTCGCTCCTGTGATGGACTGGTCGCCCCCCAGAGTGCGGAAAAGTAAGTAATTTCAACATACGAATTGCAACTAGGCAGTCAACAGAAAAATACCACTTTTGGTTTCGATTTGTGGGATTATTTCTTACACCAGCAATTCGATGCCAGTTGTTCAGTAGTGCTTCCACCGCTGAACTATCATCGTAAACACTCCATTGCAGGCCCTGTGCACCTTGTTTTTGACAAACACGCACGATTGGCGGAGGGCTGACATCGATCCTTCGCGAGGGCGAAGTGGGCGTCGCAAGAGGCAAGCAAATTAGCTGGTCAGTCGTCCAGTGCGGATGATTTGTTGCAGCATTTAGAGATCGCCTCGATCAGACGCTGCGGGTCGACTGGTTTGACGAGGTGCAGGTTGAAGCCGGCTGCTTCGGCTTGCAGGCGATCTTCCTCTCGGCCGTAGCCGGTGACCGCAATCATTGCGAGGTTGTGGTGTCGGTTGTCGGAACGGACGAGTTTCGCGAACTCGTATCCGTCAACATCGGGCAGCCCGATATCGACGACCGCGACATCGGGTTCTTCACGGTCGACTTCACGAAGCCCCGAGCGACCGTTCGCCGCAGTGATGACTTGGAAGCCTTTTAGTTGCAGCGACCGGGCCAACATGCGTCGAATGCCATCGTTGTCTTCGACCAGCAACACACGGATACCTGCGACAAAGTCACCCCGCGGTTCGATTTGCGTTTGTGGGCGTTCATCGGTCAGTGGTAGCCGCAGTACAAACTCGCTTCCACGGTTTGGCCCTGGGCTATGGGCTTCGACCGAGCCGCCGTGCGCATCGATGATCGCTTTGACGATCGGCAGGCCCAATCCCATCCCGCCTTGTGTGCGATCCATCGCTTGTTCGGATTGAACGAACGGTTCAAAGATCGATGGAAGCAAACTTGCGGAGATTCCTTCGCCTTCATCTCGAACCGTGATCACCGCTTGGTCACCGTCACGTCCAACGCTAAACCAGATGGAACGGCGTGATGGGCTGTACTTGCTGGCGTTTACAAGCAAGTTGATTTGGGCCTGTTGTAGCCGTCCAGCGTCGGCGAGGACATAGATCGGCTCGTCATCGACCTGGATGTTGAGTGTTTGATTTGATCGATCGAATCGATGCTGGACACAATCGAGCACCGGTCCGGTCAGCTTCGTAACGTCAAGTGGACGCTGGCGGATGTTGAGTTTTCCATTAGTGAATCGGGCAACATCCAGCAAGTCATCCAGCAAGAGCGCGATGTGCTGTAGCTGAGCCTCCATCACCTCGCGTGCTTCGGTCGTGCTTTCACTGTCGAGGTGCGGTTCTTTTAGCAAGCTGCACGCGTTCAAGATCGCCGCAAAGGGATTACGCAGTTCGTGTGAAAGCGTGGCGAGAAACTGGTCGCGTTGTTGAACGGCTCGGCGGATTTCGGATTCGGCGCGTCGTTGTTGGGTGATGTCTCGGGCAATAATCGAGGCGCCGTCGATATCGCCGATGTGGTTCTGGATTGGTGAGATCGTGAGTGAGACGTCGAATACGTCGCCGTTTTTACGGCAGCGAAGCGTTTCTGCACGATCGACGGATAGCCCATTGCGAATTCGCTGTAGGTAGCCGGACGCTTCTTCTAGACGTTCGTCTGGAACGAGCAGGGAATCACGTTTGCCGACCACTTCTTTATTGTCGTAACCGAACAGTCTCGTGGCACCACGGTTCCAGGTACGGATCTCGCCATCCAGGTTCACGCGGTAGATCGCATCGTCGGTGTGTTCGACGATTTCGCTCAGTTCCATCAGTCGAGCTTGAGCGACTTTAAGCGATGTGATATCGACGAGTGTCAGCACAATGCCGTCGATCCCGTTAGGAGCGACATAGGGGCGGATGCGCATCAGGTACCAAGTGTCGTGCACGTCGTCGCGGACTTCGAATTCTTTCGGTTTGCCGTGGAGGATGACCGACTCGATGTCGCGATCAAGGGTGTCGTGTTTGATTCGGTGCGAGAAGTTGTCGAACCGACGTCCGACGTCTTGAGGAATGAGGTTGAAGATTGCCGCGGCGCCGGTGGTGAAGCGTCGAATGCCCAGTTCGCGGTCAAGAAATAGTTGGTGGACATCACTGCCGTTGAGCAAGTTATTGATGTCGTTTGTCAGTTCGGTTAACTCGGTGATCTTGCGTTGGTGTTCCGAGTTGACGGTGTAAAGCTCTTCGTTGACGCTGTGCAGTTCTTCGTTGGTGCTTTGTAGCTCCTCGTTGGAAGACACGAGTTCTTCGTTCGCCGATTGCAGTTCTTCGTTTGTCGTCTGCAACTCTTCGATCGAAGCTTGCAAACTTTCCTTGGTGAAGTCCAGCTCGCGACGCATCTCGTCGAGTTCGCGAGACTCGTTGGATGTCTCAAGTTCTTCCGCGAAGACGGGGCGCTGCGGGGCATCGTTCGATTCTTCGAGGCGGATGAGCCATTGATGCGTGGACTCATCAATTTGAATCGGCAGGACCGAAATCGAGATCGGTGTGCTGCCTTGATCGGTTCGGTACTCGACGCCTTTGGCAACGACTTCCTTTCCGGAGCGTTCGGCTTGGCGTAACGCACGTCCCACGACAGAGGCCAAGTCGGGCGGAAGTAGCGTAAGGACATCTTTGGTGGGGCGTCCGGAGCTGAATCGTAGAAAACGTCCGGCCTTGGAGAACGTGTGGAGTATTTCGCGGTTGCCGTTGATCAAGATTGACGGCGGGATGAACTGTTCCAGCAGGCTGTCGTAGGTCTTGAGCATCGACCGCGCGTTGGCAAAGCCCGCGAAGTCATCGCCCGTGTTTAAGCTTCGGCGTTCGGCCGGAATCGCTGGTGTAAAGTCAAACGATTTGCTGGGGTACCGATCGCGACACTTTGAGTAAACGTTTGAGTGCTCGTCGACGACGCGATAGACGTCTTGCAAGTCGCCAATCGATTCATTGGTGCCAAGACACAGGAACCCTTCGCGTTTCAATCCGAAGTGGAACAGGCCAAGGATTTTCCGCTGTGCCGCCGGCGTTAAATAAACCAGCAAGTTGCGGCAGGAAATAAAGTCCAGCTTGGTAAATGGCGCGTCACGCAAAATGTTGTGCGGCGAAAATACAACCATCTTTCGCAGCAGCGGTGACACTTGATAGCTGCCGTTACGACGGATGAAAAAACGCTGCACGCGTTCCGGTGACATCCCGCCGAGCGATTCTTCTGAGTAGATCCCTTGGCTGGCGGCTGCCAATGATTTTTCGTGAACATCGGACGCGAAGATGCGAACGTCGCGATTGATTCCCAGTGTTTCGAGGTGTTCGGCAATCAGAATCGCCAGCGTGTAAGCTTCCTCGCCAGTGCCACAGCCGGCGATCCAGGCGCGCAGTTCTTGCTGGCCTTCAAGACGACTTGTCATTCGCGGGACAACGTTGGCCTTCAAGTAATCGAAGACTTCAGGGTCGCGAAAAAACGGTGAACGGCCAACAAGCAAATCTTGGTAAAGCGACTCCAACTCGCTGGTCGAGTCGCGACAGAGCCTGGCATACGAAGTTAAGTCATTTTGAGAGGTCGCTTCGATACGATGCAGAACTCGTCGTTTCAGCATCGACGTTCTGTAGTTCGCAAAGTTCAACCCATATTTCAGCGTGAGTTGTTCCAGGATCGCTGCCAAGGGTTCATCGCTAACCTGAAATTCGTCTGCGATCGCCGCGGGCAGTTCTTCGGTTGAGTTGATGAGCTTGTTGAGTGCGGGCGCGATTCGGTTGGCAGGTAATTCCAGGTCGACCACTCCCGTTGCGATTGCACTGCTGGGCATCCCGTCAAAGCTTGGGTTACTTTGGGCGATCACACGACCACCGCATTGATGGATCTCGCGAATCCCGCGTGACCCGTCCGAACCGGTGCCCGATAAGATGACGGCAATTGCACGCGAACCAACGTCTTGTGCAAGGGATCGCAAAAAATAGTCGATCGGAAAACTTAGCTGTTCGCCTTCTGCACGATCGGTTAGTCGAAGTTTGCCATCACTGACGATGGCCTCCTTTCGGGCGGGCATTAGGTACACGTGACGTGGTAGGACCCGCATGCCGTCTTCGATCACATGCACTGGCAGTTGCGTTTTGCGTGATAGCAACTGGTCCATCACGCTCTTGAAATCCGGTGAGAGGTGTTGGATGACCACATAAGCCATCGGCGCGTGAGGATCTGCGGCGAGGAAGAAGTCCTCCAACGCTGACAATCCCCCTGCGGAGGCGCCAATTCCTACGATAAAACACTCACCGGTTTCTGGCATGCTCGAACGCCCCTTTGGAATCGAAGAATTCGATCACCTAAGCAAAAGAAATTAGGTTTGGGGCTGAAAATTGGGTAAAAAACACCATCGAACCTGACCCCGCGAGCGAAATGCTACCACGATTTCGCAGCCGTGCACAACTTCTGGAGCTCCTGAGAAATCAACTTCAGTTGATTGGTTTCCCTTCGTTCTGGCAGGGGGTGCCAATTGAACCGAGTTCACTCTGATCGCAATGCGCTGTAGAATCGCTGGCGTTGGGGCGCCCGATTGGAGATTGTTGGAGGACGATGACAGACAACAACCAGGAATCTAGTGAGCGTGGGATCTGGCTGACGAGTGATCAAGTGCATGAACTTCGCGACCATATCCAGGCGTTGAAGGTCGGGCATTCACTGATCACGAAACCCGAACGGCTAGAACCAGGCGAACTGCGTGAGATTTGCGTCCAGATGGGCGAAGCAATCGCCGAATTGGCAAATAGTCCGCTATTTGGTCCACCCGAAGCGTAATCGCGACGCCGGGGATCTCTAGAATTTTAAAAAGCCTCCACAGGCGGGGCAACAAGCCTGTGGAGGCGAAAACAGTTGACGGTGAAGCTGGGGCAGTGCTCCCGCAACTGTTTATTCGGGTGTATCGTTGAAATCCAAGCCGCGAAGAGCAGCATTGCGGGGGGGATTCTCCCGGCTATTTGGTTTTCAGTATGTGGGAGAGTTACCGCATGACCCATTTTTTTTTGACATAGCAGCATGTCCAAAATTCGCTTCTTGGTTCTCGACGATCATCATTTGATTCGCTTGGGAATTCGTGCCGCGATCAGCCAACACGAAGACTGGGAAATCGTCGCAACGGTCGGATCCTTAGCGGAAGGGATGCGTGCCTTGGAGGACGTCGAGTTCGAATTTGCGATCGTCGACTTAGGTCTTCCCGATGGCAGCGGGCTCGAGTTCATTGCCCGCGCCCGACAGGTCCGCCCCGATCTGAAAATGTTGGTTTCGTCGATGCGAGACGCGCATCTGTTTGCAAGCCGGTGCATTTCGCATGGGGCGCACGGCTATATCGCAAAGCAGGAGTCGGATGTGAATATCGACTTAGCGATTCAGACCATTTTGGATGGCGGGGTCTACGTTTCGAAGAGTGTTTCGATCGATGACGCGCTCGGCAATTCGACAGGCGGGACGACGTTGTTCCAAGAGGTGTCAACGCTGTCCAAACGCGAGTTGTCTGTTTTCGAATTGATCGGCCAGGGCTGTTCAACGAAGTTGATCGCCGAACAGATGGGCGTCAAGACGAAGACGGTTGATTCCTATCGCGAACGGATCAAGAACAAGCTGGAGATCACATCAACTTCAGAATTGTTGCACTACGCGACTCGCTGGGTCGTTTCGCTAGAAGAGAACTAGGTGTCCTTTTGGTCAGGACATTTTTCTTTGAGTTCTCGGGTAGCTCGAAGTTCTTGGCCGAGATGTGTTGCGGTTGCGTTTCTAGGAATGTTCTGGCCGGGCTTCGATCAAAAAAACGTGTGGGTGGGACCTCGAACCGCAACGAGAATGGTTTCGTTGCGGCTGTTGCCCCGAGTTGATCCCACCCACACGCATGGAACGCAATTTCTTGATGTGGCTCGGAGTTGGGCAGTTTGTTTGCCGGCAGAACGTCGAGTAAAAAAAAACGCGTGGGCGGGACCTCGCGCTGCAACGAGAAGTGTTTCGTTGCCGCGGTTGCCCCGAGTCGATCCCACCCACGCGCACAGACGGTGGTTCATCCATGCGTTGCTTGGATGAATGGAGCGAAACAGTGGCCGCAAACAGTGGCCGCGCTGGGCAGCGGTTCCAGGCAGTGGGTGTTTCCAGGCAATGCGTCTTGGCGAAATGTCAGGCCGGAGTCAGGTAGGCTTGCCGCTGAAGGTCATGGGCAAGTTTTTCCGGATTCAGGGGTTTGGGGTACCAAGCGTCGACTCCCATTGGCCCGATGGGCACATTCAATTCGTCGGGGTCGCATCCGCTGACCGCAAGGACTTTGATGTGCTGAGTGACGGGCGAGGAGCGGAGTTTGTGAATCGTCCACGCGCCATCGAACTCGGGCATGATCATGTCCAGCAGGATGACATCGGGAGTGGCGCCAGCGAGGAGTCGCTCCATGGCTGCAGCACCGCTTTCGGCGGTTTCCACATCCATCTTTTTCAGACGCAGGTAGCCGGCAAGCAGCTTCATCTCGTTCCAGTTGTCGTCAATGATCATGACTTTCTTGGCAACGGCAGGCTCGGTCGCTGGGGATGCGTCGCCGCATTCGAGTTCGCCGCGAAGCACGGGGATCTCCGGTGGCGCTTTGATCCCAACGCGAACCTTTGATGGTCCTGGTCGCAATATGCGGACTTCGATTCCGGTGCCAGGGAAGCAAATGGATTCGTCGTTCTTCCGGGAAATAACGAGCATGGCGATTCCTCCTCACGCCTGTCGCATCATCACGCCGACGGATGGCAACACGCCGGCAATCATCTGATGCTGTAATGGATGTCACTGCCCCAATGACAACATTGGTGGGCACATAGGTACCTTGGAAGCTGCTGCGTGACATCCAGTCGCCGAAAGAGTCGGCAAGAATCAACTTCTTCGCAGAACTTGCTAATGAGTGACTATAGGGCTGGTGCCCCCCGGTTGCAAGGTTAATCTGACAGAAAATCAGAGGGGTATATGTTATTGTCAAACCACGCCGAAAGTTGTCGTGTTAAGACAGGTTTGGTCGTTGCGCATGCACGGCAGAGGTTTAGGGTTAATGCCTTTCGACGCGCATCGAGGCATGGCTTGCGAAGTGCGAAACAAGTGGGCTGATCGCGAAGCAGGACTGGGTATTCACAGCACGTTTATTGGAAAAGTCGGAGCGAAACGATTTCGTTTTTGCAGAAGTAAATTCGCATCGCCGCCGTGAAATGGTCGAGACGTATTGCATGCCCTCTGGTCTTGAGTCACCTTTGCCATCACTCGCCTCGATTAAATGGAGTCGGCTGGTGACAGGCCGCACGTCTGGGGTCTCTAATGGTTGATCGATGCGTCTTCGCGTCGCCCTGAATTGACGACAAACTTTACAACATCGCTGAAATATCAATTCAATGTCGGAATCAAAAGACAGCCCGAGCCTGGTCGTCGGCATCGGTGCATCCGCCGGTGGTCTTGCTCCTATTCAAGAGTTCTTTGACAACATGCCGGCCGAGACGGGGATGGCATTCGTCGTCGTGCAGCACCTCTCGCCGGACTTTAAAAGCCTGATGGACGAGTTGCTCGCTCGTCACACCAAGATGTCGATTCACAAGGTTGTCGATCGAATCACGGTGGAACCCAATTCGATCTATTTGATCCCGCCTGAAAAAACATGGCGCTGTCCGATGGGAAGCTGCTGCTTACTGACCAGGATCAAGATCGCGGGTTGAATCTGCCGATCGATATTTTCTTTCGCTCTCTCGCGCTAGATGCGCAAGACCGCGCCGTCGCGATCGTGATGTCAGGAACAGGAAGTGACGGGTCGCGTGGTGTTGGTGATGTCCGGCAATCCGGTGGGATCGTAATCGCACAAAGTCCCGAGTCGGCTGGTTTCGATGGGATGCCCCAAGCCACCATTCGGTCAGGTGTCGTCGACGCTGTCTGTGTGCCGGCGGACATGGCCAAGCGATTGGTGCAGTACTGCGAGAATCGTAACCGTGAGCAATTGTCAACGGTCGGGGACCAAGGCGGGACGCCAAGTGAATCGGGCATCTTCAGCATCTTGAGGATGTATCGTCTGCACAACGGTGTCGACTTTGCACTCTACAAGCCTGCAACGATCACCCGTCGAATCGAGCGGCGGATGCAGATGGGCGGATTCGTTGATGTTTCGACCTATGCGAATTTTCTAGAAGAAAATCAGCACGAATTCGATTCGTTGTTCCGTGACTTGCTGGTTGAGGTCACACAGTTTTTTCGTGACCCCGGAGCTTACGAACGACTGCGAAACGAATTCATCCCCAAGTTGGTCGAAAACGCACCGGCGAACGAAGACCTGCGCGTCTGGGTCCCCGGATGCGCGACCGGTGAAGAAGCGTACTCTTTGGCGATCTTGTTTTCCGAAGCGATCGAGAAGTCTGGCCGTCACGATATCGACTACAAAGTGTTCGCGACAGATGTTCATCGAACATCATTGGAAACGGCCAGTATGGCGGTTTATCCGTCGCACGTGCTCGATCAAGTTCCGCATGAACTGGGGATCAAGTACTTCACTCGCAACAACGGCCTGTGCCACATCAAGCGTGAAGTGCGTCAGCGTGTGATCTTCGCCGCGAACGATATCACCAGTGATCCGCCATTCACGCGTATCGACTTGATCAGTTGCCGAAATGTCTTGATCTACCTCGAACCGCGCGTCCAGCACCGTGTGTTGTCGATGTATCACTTCGGCTTGCGGATTGGCGGCGTGCTGTTCTTGGGACCAAGTGAGACGGTCGGTGAACTAGCCTCCGAATTCGAGACGCTCGATCGCCATTGGAGAATCTATACCAAGAAACGCGATGTGCGTTTGCCAGATACGACCCGGATGCCTGTGTCGCCTTCGCTGCAAAGCGTTATTCGCGAAAAGAGCCCGATATTTGTTGCCAGTAGCCCGCAGCGAGACCGGCAAGCATGGCTGTCATCAGCCTACGAAGAGTTGTTGGCCAAGTATGTTCCGCCAAGTTTCTTGATCAATGATTTTGGTGAACTGGTCCATACCTTTGGCGACGCACGCAAGTTGTTAGTTCAACCCGAAGGTCGCCCAACCTTGGACGCAATCAAGCTGCTTTCCGGCGAGCTGCGGACTGCCGTTAGCGCCGGAGTTTTGCGAGCCAAGCAAGATGACAAGCCGATTGTATTTAACGGGATTCATTATCAGGTCGATGGTGAAGAAGACGCGGTTTATCGCGTCACCATTGAACCGTATCGGAAAGCGACACAGAGCCTTTATCTGATCTCGGTAGAACAGGCGCAGGACATGTCGAGCAACTCGATCGACTTGGCCCAGTTGAACGCGAATGAGTTTGCTAACGAACGTATTTCGCAATTAGAACGCGAGCTCGGATACACGCGAGAGACGCTGCAGGCGACGGTGGAAGAGCTGGAATCGAGCAACGAAGAGCTGCAAGCGACTAACGAAGAGCTGATCGCATCCAACGAAGAGCTGCAGAGTACCAACGAGGAACTGCACAGCGTCAACGAGGAACTGTACACCGTCAACGCGGAGCACAAACAGAAGATCGAAGAGCTGACGCAGATGACCAGCGACATGGACAACTTGCTCAAGAGCACCGATATCGGGACGGTGTTCCTAGACGAAGAGTTCAGGATTCGTATGTTCACGCCTGCGATTTCATCGGCGTTCAATGTGCTTGACCAAGACATCGGTCGGCCGATCGAACACATCGCCTACAAGCTCGATAGCCCAAATTTGCTTGCTGATGCCAGTGAAGTGCTGGAATCGCAAATCGCCAAAGAAGTCGAAGTTCAAAGCGGCGATGGGCGAGTGTTCTTGCAGCGGATGCAGCCCTATCGGAACGAATCGGGACGCGTCGAAGGCATCGTGCTGACGACGACGGATATCTCGGCAATCAAAGAGGCCGAGCGAGCCAAACAAACGATGGTTACGCTTGCGCAAATCAACGAAGAATTGCCTGATTTTGCCTATGCCGTGTCCCACGACTTGGAAGTCCCGCTCCGCCATATTCAGCAGTATGCGCAGATCTTGGAGAAGCAAGCGGGCGACAATATTTCCGAAGAGATGGTCAAGTCCGTCCGTGTGATCAACGAAAGCTCGGCAACACTTCGTGGCATGATCGAAGCAATGCTGGCCTATTCGCGGATCAACACACGGGGCGGCGCGATGCGGCGTGTCGATCTAAAGGAAGTGGCTTCCGATGCATCGCAAAGTTTGGCCTCCAGCCTACAGTATCACGACGCCGATTTGGAAATCGGAGAATTGCCGAATGTCTCCGGCGATGCAGATCAGTTGCAAACAGTGTTTTTTCACCTCTTTGACAATGCGGTGAAGTACCGTAGTGAAGAGCCGCCAAAAATTCGTGTGGAGGCAACGGTTGAAGGTAAGTTTGCCCACATCTCGGTGAAAGACAACGGGATCGGAATTGACTCGCGTCACTTCGACCGCGTTTTTTCAATGTTCAAGCGTCTCGGGTTCGAGCACAACGTTCCGGGGATTGGTGCAGGGTTGGCACTCTGCAAGCGAATCATTGTGCGTCACGGGGGAAAGATTTGGATCGAGCCGAATCGACGGCATGGAACGGTGGTGAAGTTTTCACTGCACATTGCCGAGTCCGAATGAATTCCGAGTCGGAATGAATGCAGGTTGATGCGATAAAACGCCATTGAAGGCAACACGATCACAACTATGACCAACCAGAACAACAGCAACCGTGCAAAATCAATGATCGCCATCGGCGCCTCCGCCGGTGGATTGCGTTCTCTGGAGGTCCTCTTTTCAAGTTTGGCAGAAGACACCGGCTGCGCGATCGTGGTGATCGTCCACTTATCACCAGGCTTTAAGAGCCTGATGGATGAAATTTTGGCCCGGCATACCGATATGCCGATCTGCAACGTGACCGATGGGATGCCGGTCGAGCCAAATAAGATTTATCTAAACAACGCCTCGAAAGAAACCAGAATCGAGAAGAGCCATTTCGTGCTGAGTGATGCGAACGCGGAACAGCTTCCCAAGCCCGTCGATCACTTTTTCGTTTCGGCCGCGCAAAGTTTCGGCAAGCACTGCATCGGTGTTGTGCTCTCCGGAACCGGGTCCGATGGTTCAACAGGGATTCGCCACATCAGTGCCGCCGGCGGTGTTACCGTCGTTGAGTCGCCCGAGACCGCCGAGTTTAACGGGATGCCGACCAACGCCCTTTCGACTGGCGAAGTGCATTTTTCATTGCCGCGAGACCAAATTTCGCAATTGTTGATGCAGTTTGCCGAGGACCCAGATTCCGTCAAGGCAGTGGAGGCGGCCGAAGAGCAGCATTCGTTTTCCGATATCGAGCGAATTTTTTCGATGCTGTGCGACCGTCACGGGATCGACTTTGCGGACTACAAATCGGGAACGATTGATCGTCGAATCAGTCGGCGGTTGCGATCCGTTGGTGCAGAAACATTGGCAGAGTACGCACGGGCGATCGAGCAGAATCCAGAGGAATTGGACGCCTTGTACTTCGATTTGTTGATCGGCGTGACAAAGTTCTTTCGTGATGAAGAAGCCTTTTCAGTTCTGCGTCAAGAACTGATCGCGATGGTCGAAGGCTTTGATCCGCACAAGGAATTGCGAATCTGGGTTGCCGGATGTGCAACCGGCGAGGAAGCATACAGTATCGGGATTGTCGCGATCGAAGCGTTTGAGGCCTTAGGGCGTCCGCCGCGATTTAAAGTCTTGGCAACCGATGTGCATGACCGGGCATTAAAAGTCGCGGCGAAGGGGGTGTATCCGCAGGAGGCGATTGAGCACCTCACGCCAACTCAGCAAGAGCGGTTTTTCCAAAAGGTTGATTCCGGGATGCGATGCGTCGACACGCATTTGCGTCGTCATGTCATCTTCACCCGGCACGACGTGATCAAGGATCCGCCGTTCTCGCGGATGAATTTAGTCGCCTGTCGCAATCTGTTGATCTATTTGGAGAAAGATGCCCAGCAGGCCGCGTTTCATTCGTTCCACTTTGCGCTCGATACAGAGGGTATCTTGATGCTTGGGCCTAGCGAAGTGCCAAGTTCGCTGGAGTCCGAATTCGAAACGATCGACCCGACGTGGCGTCTGTATAAAAAGCTTGGCAACCTTCCGCGGTTTTTGCCCGCGCAGTTGAAATTCTATCCAACACGTCAGGTGTTTCCGTCGCGTTTGGTCGATCTGGTGAACCGAAGCGCGTCAGGTCAGCCGAGTTTTAGCACGCTGCTCGATTCCTATGATTTGTTGCTGGGCGAGTTTGTCCACAACGGCCTATTAGTCGACGAAAATCGCAATGTGATTCACGTCTTTGGCGATGCCAGTAAATTCCTGCTCCCGATGTCGGGACGTCCGAGCGGGAGAGTGAGTCAATTGTTGCCCGATGGGGTCCGTGGCAGCATCGGCGCGGGAATGGTGCGTGCCGCCGAAGCGGGAAAGCACGTGCTGCTGCGTGGCGTCGAATTTGAGACTCGTTCCGCCGAACGCGGAAATGGGAACGGTGGCGAAAAAGTGTTGACGCGTGACGTCCTAATTCGCGCGATTCGTAAAGAGCCAGATTCGAATCGATTCCTTTGGTTCATCGAATTCGATGCTGAGCGGCCTGGTCCACGCTCCGAGTTCGAAGAGCTCAGTCAAATTCGCACCGGCGTCGAACATGATGCGTTAAGGTCCGAACTGGAATACACCAAGGAGACCCTCAACGCGACGATCGAAGAGTTAGAAGCGAGCAATGAGCAGTTGCAGTCGACCAACCAGGAGCTGATCGCCAGCAACGAAGAGCTGCAAAGCACCAACGAGGAATTGCAGAGCGTCAACGAGGAGCTTTACTCAGTCAATACGGAGAATCAGCGGCAAATCACGGAGCTTCAAGTCGTTACTGATGACTTGAACAACCTGCTGGGCTTGTCCGATATCGGGACGATTTTTTTGGATCAAGACCTCTGCATTCGAAAGTTCACGCCGTTGGCGACGAAGTACTTTCGATTGATGAGTCACGACGTGGGGCGGCCGATCAATAACTTTACGCACTCGCTTCAGATTAGCGACTTGCCACAATTGCTTGAGCAAGTGCAAGTCACGGGACATTCGGTGATCAAAACTTTCGGCGAAAGTGAACGGCACCGGGTGATTGTTAAGTTGATGGTCTACGAGACGACCGCGAAGCAGAAAGGGGTGATTATCAACATCATCGATACCAGTGCGTTCGACGTCGGTAGCCAGACGAATGAATCTGATTGATTACCTAGGATCGCTTTCTTGGACGACGCTGACATCGCTGTTAGTCATCGGGATCGAGATCATTGCCATTGCATCGGCGCTCCATGCGATTTGGTTTGTACGAACCACACAAGCGGCAATCGCGTGGGTGGTCGCACTCGTCTCGCTGCCGATGGTCAGTATCCCGCTGTACTGGGTTTTCGGCCGCTACCGTTTTCAGGGCTACCGCGAATCGATTCGCGAGGTCGGCCAGCGTCATAAACGCAGCGTTGCGGCGATCAATACCGAGCTAAAGACGGCCGTTGGGGTGCGTTCGACTGAGCTTCGGACACCGCTTGATGCAGTCGCTGACGTGCTGGATACGCCGATTTGCGATGACAATCAGGCGTCATTGCTGATCAACGGCGAGGCGTTTTACACCAGCGTGATCGAGCAAATCAAAAAGGCTCGGCGGTATGTGTACCTCGAGTTTTACATCATCCGAGATGACGAGATCGGGCGTCAATTGGCGGCTGCCCTGATCGAGCGTGTCCAGCGCGGCGTGACAGTACGATTGCTGTACGACAATATCGGCAGCATCGGACTATCACGCCACTACGTCCAGCGGCTGGTCGATGCCGGGATCGATGTTCATGCGTTCGATACGCCGACCAAGCTGACGACTCGATTCCAAGTCAACTTTCGCAACCATCGCAAGCTGATCGTTATCGACGGCCATACGTCGCTGGTTGGTGGCTTCAACGTCGGCAAAGAATACACCGGCAACGCGGGATGGACGGATCACTGGCGTGACACCGCAGTGCTGTTAACCGGTCCAATCACTCGCAAGGTCCAAGCCGTCTTCGCTGGCGATTACTACTGGGCGGCTAGGCAGGATTTGCCGGAGGCGCATTGGAAGCCGATGGAGCCGCCCGCCCACGTCAGTCAGGACGGTCAAGCCGGCGATTGTCGAGCGACTGGGTGCCGTGCGGCGATGTGTGCGACCGGTCCGGCCGACGATCATCCGCGTGCGACGATGATGTTTTCCACCGTTGCCGCATCGGCCCGCGAGCGATTGTGGGTCACGACGCCCTATTTGGTGCCCGATGACACGACGCTTGTCAGTTTGTTGATGGCCCGCGCACGTGGTGTCGATGTGCGAATTCTGATCCCTTCAATCGCCGATCACTACAGCGTCTTTTTTGCCGGGTTCTACTACGAACGTGAGCTGATGGACGCCGGGATCCGCGTCGGGCGATACCGTGAAGGCTTGATGCATCAAAAGTGTTGGCTGGTTGATGACAAGCTCGCCATGGTCGGTTCAACTAACTTGGATCATCGTTCGTTGCATTTGAATTTCGAGATGATGGTTGCGATTGAATGTCCGAACTTCATCGCGACGATGGAGCAGATGTTGCAAAGCGATTTTCAAGAGGCTCGGTGGCCGGATCCGGCGGCGAAAGCGGATCATCCCTGGCTGACCGGGATCGGGCGAGTCGTCGCCCGTTTGTTCAGTCCGATCTTGTAGACGGCAAATAAAAAAGCGGCCGGGAAAACTCCCGACCGCTTGGCGATTTCTTGTTCAGACAAAATCTGTCGTTACTGATCGTCAGGCGTTTCACCAAGGATGATGAACTGACCCAGCGGATTTGACGACGAAGACTGGTACGTGAAGCCTGCCTTCAAGGCTTGGCTGATACGCATCGCGGTCTCGTTGAGGTGAGCTCGCGAGTAGGCATCCATTTTCTTTTCACAGGTCTTCAATCGCTCTTCGATATCGTGTTGGAGGTCGATCAACTCCATCCGCGCCAAGTCGGTGATCGGCTTGTAGGCGGCGGTGTTGTTGTTCTTTTCCAATACCAAATCGATCAACCGTTGTGCGTGCTCCTTTTGCAGGTTGCGACGGAGCGACGAAATCATTGGCTGACGATTATTGCGTCCTTCGGGGCATTCGCTGGCGATTTCGGTCCAAGCCGCGGTGCTGATCGTTTCCAGAAGCTCTGGCAGCGTCAGTGCGTCGGCATCGACTGGCAATCGCAGTTCGTTGTCATAAACACGGCGAAGCGTTGTTGGGCTCATCAGCCAAGTCAGGGCTGACGATTGCAAACCGAGGACGCGGTCGTGAACCGGCCAAGTGGCTTCTCCGCTGCTTCCCAGTGTTCCCGCCCCGTCCAGCCAACGCTCGCTGGTCATGCGTTCGAGCAGTTCGGGGCTCAAACCAAACGCGTCGTCTTTGAATGTGTTCTCGATCACAAAGTTCAAAGCGGCACGTTGTTGTTTGGCAGGGACAACTTCGATTGGCGAGCGGTTGCCCGGATCGCCTTTCTTGTCACGGTTGACAAACGCGCCACCGATCCAGTTCGACATCATGCTCGTCGCGCGGGTTTGCAGCGAGAGGGTCAGTTCGTAACCGCGACGTGCTTTCGCCCATGGGTCACCGTCTTTGACGAATTTTTCCAGGATGCGAGTGCGGTACAGTTTAACCAGACTCATCTGCTCTTCGGCGTAGTCCAACGGGTCTTTGGCGAAGTCATAGCGACGTGCCAATGGGTCGGGACCGCTGGTGTCTTCGTCGGTTGCGAATTGCAATTCTGGTTCGACACAGCGTTTGAGCAGTTCAGGCAGTTTTTTGTCGTCCATGGTGTAGCCGAATTCGATCGCCCAGTAATCGTAGGGACCGATATCGATCATGGCGTAGTCGCCTTGGACGTCACCACTTTCATAGCGGAAGTTGATCGGCGTGTAATCCATCACCGAAGCGGTGAAGGTCTCTTTGCCTTTGACTTTTTCGCTGTTGATTTCGTCGAGTGTGTAGCGTGACGAACCTTTGAAGTTGTGACGCAGGCCGAGGGTGTGGCCGACTTCGTGTGCGACGAGGTCAGCCAAAAGCGGTCCGATGAACCAGTCGGGCATGCCGTCGAGGACGTCGGATTCGTCTTTGGCTTCGGCGGTTTTGTCGTCGGAGGACTTTTCGTCATCCTTCGCTTCGGCTTTGTCCTCGTCCTTCTTTTCTTCGTCGTCTTTCTTGGCTTCGGACTTCTCTTTGGACTCGTCGTCTTTCGATTCGGCTTCGTCGTCTTCGTCTTTTTTCTTGTCGTCTTCGTCAACCGAAGGCTTTTCGTCGAGCATCGCGAGCGCCCAGTCCATGCGTGCGATCGCGAGGTCTAGCGAGCGAGCTCCCGGGGCCATGCACAAGCCATTCTTTTGGCTGAGGTGTCCGATCAGTCCGTCGTACTCGTCGTCACCCATCATGCTGGCGTCGGCCGATGCCATCGCATAGCCGGCGTAGGGCTGGCGTGCTTGGCGGGCGATTTGTTCGCGAACTTGGTTGACCTTCGAAGGCGAAACCATGCGAACGCGAGGGTCCCAGGAGGGGTGTTCGCTGAGCCAGGCCAGTGTTTCCGGGCTGGTGCCTTCCATCGCCAGCTTGGGCATCAGGTCGTCGTAGTTGAAATTGAAGTGACGAATCCAGCCGTCAGTAAGGATGATGTCGGCGTCGAGGATTTCGCCTGTCATCGGGTGCACGCGGCTCGGTCCGATCGCGGTGCCGATGTTGTTATTCAACCAGCGGACAAAGTTGTAACGAATGTCTTCTGGGTCCTTTTCCATGTGCGCGCCGCTTTCGGCGTCTTGGTAATGGACTTCGATCGCGTCAACGATGCCAACCTTTTCGAAAGCTTTGTTCCAGTAGTCGATGCCGGCTTTGATCCAGCGTCGGTAACGCACCGGTGTGGTGTGTTCGACGTAGAAGATGATCGGTTCTTTTGGAGGGCTGAGTTTCAGCTTGGGGTCACGTTTGGCAAGGTTCCAGCGGTTGATGTAACGAACTTGTGTTTCGTCGTCGGTGTACTTGCTCAGGTCGGTGTAGGTCGTGGTGAAGTAACCGATGCGTTGGTCGGCTTCACGTGGCTTGAACCCGGTTGATGGGTTGGGGACTTCACTGAAGCTGTAGTGCAGCATTTGGAAGCGGTTCGATGCGCCGACGATTTCCACGGCAACTTCGACGTTCGATGGAAATACCTTGACCGAACCGATCGAGGTGATGCGAGGGTTACTGATGCGAACGCTGCGTCCGAAGAACGTGCTGGCGTTGTTGACCAACAGTGAATCCAGGTCGATGACCGGGCCGCCGTTTGGACCCTTGGCCAAAATCGGGATGTCCAGAAGCACTTGGTCGGTGAACAGTCGTTTGACCGACGCTTTGGACTCTGGATCTCCGGTCGCACGGATCGACAGATTTGGGGCGATCAGGGCCAAGCGATTGTTGTATTCCCGCCATTTGACGACCAAGTCTCCAGATTGCAATCCGGCGTAGGTGTCACCGCTGCTGAGCGTCAGGGCGATGAAGTAGCTCTTGGACGCAAAGTTTTTGGGCAGTTCGGCAATCAGTTGAGAGTCGCTCGATCGTTCCCAGACGTTGAAGAACCCTTTGCGGTCCTGTTGATCCGAGACGGAGACCGGCTTGAAGTTTTCGGAAACCTTGTCGAACGGTGGCAGGTCGGCTGCGCCGGCGCGTTCGATCGCGCCGACTGACGAAAACAGCACAGCGATTGCAGCAACGCAGTTTTTCATTCGAGAAACTCGAGAATCGGGTAGAGACGGTAACGATGAAAGCGTAGGTCACGCTTAACGTCGATTGGCGGGTATCCCTAGCGAGGGCGACGGGACTTTGACGCGCAGAACATGCCGGTTTCCATCCGGGCATGCCAATCGACCAATTGTATCCTCACAAAGCACCCGATGTGTAGTTTTTCCCCAGTCCGATCGCGCCGACAGCGACAGGGGAAAACTGCACGCCAAACCTGACGTCTCGGGTGATTTTAAGTCCACCAGTTCGCCCAGATTCTCTCGGAGGGTGGGGGGGCGGCAGTGGCGGAGATGACGCTCGAATCGCCATCTTAGGCGTTCTCAAGGCGCATCGAATGACTCGCCTCCCGATCGTTGCTGCCGTATTCGAGTGGCCGAGTTCCATCGCCGGATCTGCCTCGGGGCCCGACGCAAGGTAGGCTGTTGCGATCGGCAAGGATTGACGGTTTTTCGTTCGCCATCAACAATCGGGGCGTCGTGCGTGTGCCCCGCCGATGATTTCCCCTCCCAACAAAACACGGCCCATGAATCCGCTGCAGCAACAAGACCCCCAGATTTGGGACGCTATCCAAGACGAAGCCCGTCGCCAACGCGAAGGTTTGGAACTGATCGCCAGCGAAAACTACACCAGCTATGCGGTGATGCAGGCCGCCGGCAGCGTGTTGACCAATAAATACGCCGAGGGCTATCCCGGACGTCGTTATTACGGCGGCTGTGAATACGTTGACGTGGTCGAGCAGGTCGCGATCGATCGTGCTAAAGAACTGTTCGGTGCCGAAATCGCCAACGTCCAGCCACATAGTGGTTCCCAAGCCAATGCGGCCGTTTACCTGTCGTGCCTCAATCCTGGCGACACCGTGCTGGGGTTGGATCTGGCTCAAGGCGGTCACCTGACGCACGGCATGAAGCTGAACATCAGCGGCCAGCTCTACAACTTTATTTCCTACGGCGTCACCAAAGACACCCACCGTTTGGACTTTGATCAGATCGCTTCACTGGCTCGCGAGCACAAGCCAAAATTGATCGTCGCCGGTGCGAGCGCCTACCCACGTGAGATCCCACACGACAAGTTCGCCGAGATCGCCAACGAAGTCGGTGCGAAGTTGATGGTCGACATGGCGCACTACGCCGGTCTGGTCGCCGCGAAGATTCACAATTCGCCCGTTCCTTACGCTGACTACGTGACCACCACGACGCACAAGACGCTTCGTGGCCCACGCGGCGGGATGATCTTGTGCAAGGAAGAGCACGCCAAACTGATCAATCGCAACGTGTTCCCAGGGACTCAAGGCGGCCCGTTGATGCACGTCATCGCTGGCAAAGCAGTTTGCTTTGGCGAAGCCCTGACGGACGATTACAAAGGTTATGCCCAACAAGTCGTCGACAACGCCAAGGTTCTCGCCGAAACGTTGACCGCGGCTGGGCTGTCGCTGGTCAGCGGTGGCACCGACAACCACTTGATGTTGGTCGACGTGACTTCCCTTGGATTGGGCGGCAAAGCGGCCGAGTCGATCTTGGACGAGTGCGGTATCACCGTGAACATGAACATGATCCCGTTCGATACTCGCAAGCCGATGGATCCCTCGGGAATCCGCATCGGAACCCCCGCACTGACCAGTCGCGGCATGGGCACCAACGAAATGAAACGCGTTGGCAACTGGATTCACAGTGCCCTGTCGGCGGGAGAAGATAGCGAGCAGCACGCCAAAATCCGCGATGAGATTCGTGAGATGTGCGAAAGCTTCCCGGTACCTGCCGATCGCGAGTCTTTGGCGGTTACCAACTAAGTTCGGTTCGCCATCCGTTTCACTGACGATTTACAACGCTCTCTGTTCGCCATTCATGTCTCAATCTCCATCGAATTCGTCTAACACGCATCGAATCCTGATCGCGGACGACAATGTGGCAAACCGAGAGCTTTTGGAAGCGTATCTCGCTGAGATCGATTGCGAAATCGAAACCTCAATCGATGGCCAGGACACTCTCGACAAAGTCGCGTCCTTCCAGCCCGATCTCGTGCTGCTGGATGTGATGATGCCGAAGTTAAGTGGCTTCGAAGTCTGCAAAAAGGTCAAGGACAACGCCGAGACATCTCGCGTGATGATCCTGATGGTCACCGCATTAAACGAACTTGGCGACATCGAGCGCGCTGTTGCGGCCGGCACCGATGACTTTTTGACCAAGCCGGTTCAGCGGATGCATTTGCTCAAGCGTGTCGAGAACATGCTCAAGCTGAAGGGCGTCGAAGACGAACTTGAGCGTTTGCGAAACTACATCCAGTCGATCGAAGACGGCGATCGCGGCAGGTAGCACCTCGCGCGCCCAAGGTGGCTGTTTCGTGAGCCTGTAAACTATCCACCAACCACAAGGCAAACTGCGATGGGTTTACTCTCCGGCATCCTCGGTTCTGCGTCCGAGGCGAAACTGGAAAAGGTCGAAAAGCTGATCGATTCGATCATCGTCGAAGGCGAGACGATCGAGCAAGGCTACCAGCTGGTCCGCGATATGATCGTGTTGACCAACAAGCGTGTCTTGGTGATCGATCGCCAAGGGGTGACGGGCAAGAAGACCGAGTTTCTTTCGATCCCGTACCGCAGCATCGTGAGGTACTCGGTCGAAACCGCTGGCACATTCGATTTAGACGCCGATCTGAAGTTGTGGCTGTCGAGTACCGCCGAACCGTTGTGCTTCGACTTTCGAAAGTCCGATCACGTGTCCGACATCGTCAAGATCCTGACGCGGCATATCTGCGGGTAACGCCGCGGTAGCCGCTACACCTGTTGCATCGGCGACGTGCTGAGAGCATCGAGCGTGATTGGGATTTTTCCACTGCTTGGCGAGACCATCACATGAGCGTTTTCGCCGTTTGCCATTGCCGCGACACAGTTGTTGCGTCCTTTGCGTTTGGCTTCAAACAAACAGGTGTCGGCGCACTCGAAGAGGTCTTCAAAGTGATTGTGCTGGCCTTGATTGACCCAGCAAATCCCCATGCTGATCGTCACGCATAATTCGTATTCGTCGTAACCGACACGTAGGTCTTCGATGGACGTTCGTAAACGTTCACCGACACGCAGTGCCGAGTCGAAGTCACAGTTGCTGACCAGCAGGACGAATTCTTCGCCGCCAAATCGATAGACTTGATCCGCTTTGCGAAGGTTGCGTTTCAAGCAGTTGCCGACTTCACGCAGGATGCAATCGCCTGCGCTGTGTCCGAAGGTATCGTTGAACGATTTGAAGTGATCGATGTCGGCGATCATCAGGCCAAATGACTGTGACTCACGCAGATAGTGCTCCGACGCTTTGGGGACTTCGTTGTCGTAAGCGGTGCGGTTCTTCAGTTGTGTCAGGCCGTCGATCCAGGCGAGCTGTCGCAGTTCGTCGTGCTGTTGTGACATCTCGCGGATCGTTCGTTCCATGTTGATCGAAATCTCGATCATCGAACGTTTGGCGCGAGCTTCTAATTCGCGAAGTGAATCGAAGGCGATTGCTTCGAAATTGAATAGCGATTCGTAGGCACGCCAGTCTTCAAGCATGCCGTCAAACAATTCGTCGAATTGCTCTTCTTGAAGCGAGTACGTCGCGCAAACTTCTTTGCGGACGTCGACGACGTTTCGCAAGTCCGTTTCGGTGGACAGCATCAATCGACTGAGTCGTTCGGCACATCCGAATTGGCAGCGTGAATTTTCGATTTGGTAGCGACGGTCTTCGAGTGTTTTCACCATCGACTCGGGAAAGTTCCAATGCGACAACAGGCATGCGCCTAGTTCGTACCGGTCCGTTCCACTGATGTCTCGCTCGATCCGAACGCTGACGTCATTGAGCAGGCATTTGTTCGGGAAGCGTCGGCCGAATTCGTCGGCGTAGCAGATGCCAAGTCCCATCACGCCGATGTTGTAGACCAGCCCCATTAAAAAGCTTTCGTCAGGATCAGTTCCACAGATTTTCGAGAGTCGTTTGGCGGCGATTCCCATACCCAATGATTGCCGCCAGAAATCTTCATATGGGAAGCCGTCTTTGCCGCGGGTCTCCATCAACGAAAACGATAGTGACAGCAGACGCAGCGTTCGCATGCCCAGCAGCGTGACGGACTGGTGCAAGCTGGAGATTGTTCGTGTCGTCTGAGTCAGCGGCGAATTGCAATAGCCGATCAGCTTTGCCGCGAGTGCGGGGTCGGCACTGATGACCTCGGCGAGTTCCTCAATCCGCACGTCGGGACGATCGACCCGGTGTAGAATCTCTACGGCCACCGTTGGCGGCGACGGCATCTCTGGCTGTTCGATTATTCTCGCGAGTTCCGGCTTCATCGTCCTGGCGAAATCATAGTGGCAAGCGGATCGGTCTTGGATCTTTGGAGTCCGGTGGTGCGACTTCGGGGGGTCGACTGCTCGGCAAACTTTGCGTCGCAAACACGAGGGAAGCGACAATTGCTGCCGGGTGATGAGGGATTACCTTCGGTGCTGGTTTCCCCGTCGAGTAAACATAGGTCAACATATTGCGTCGGATGATCGTCATTTCGCAAAGGCGAAGCGGGCGTCACCCTCATTGCACGCCATCGAACTGGCATCGCGCCACTGGCTTTAGGGGCGATGCGTTGACGAACGGTTACGGTTAAGCTGAATCGGACTTTTGTTCGGTCCTTGCGTCCTGATCTTGATCACGAAAACAGCCTTTTTGGACGGTCGATTAAAAGACCACAAGGAGGGGGTGTTGCTCAGGGTTGGCGACGGTTCTGGCTTGACCGCTGAATCGATCATGAATGGAAAACGGAACAATCATGAATGGAAAATCGTTCGCAGTTTTTGGTTTGGTGTGCTGTATGTCTTTCTCGCTCTCCCTGGAAACGTCCGGCGACGAAGGGATGTATCTCTTCAATGATCTGCCGGTCGAAGAACTGAAATCGAAATACGAGTTCGAACCGACCCAGCAATGGGCGGACGAGTTGCGTCTGTCGTCGGTGCGGTTCAACAGCGGCGGATCGGGGTCGTTTATCTCGAGCGACGGTCTGGTTCTGACCAATCACCATGTCGCCAGTGACACACTGCACAAGCTCAGCAGTTCTGATCGCAACCTGATCGATGACGGTTTTCTGGCCAAGTCAACGAGCGAAGAACTCAAGGCGCCTGACCTGGAGCTGAATCAACTGGTCTCGATCGAGGACGTTACCGATCGTGTGAGCGCAGGCGTTGCCAAAGATGTGCCCGTCGGTGAAGCAGCAAAGCAACGTCGCGCCGTGATCGCGCAAATCGAAAAGGAATCCCTCGACAAAACCGGATTGCGAAGCGACGTGGTGACGCTATTCGGCGGTGCCAAGTATCACCTTTACCGCTACAAGAAATACACCGACGTCCGTCTGGTCTGGGCACCGGAAACCGCCGCCGCCTTCTTCGGTGGCGATGCCGACAACTTCGAATATCCGCGGTACTGCATGGATGCGACGATCATGCGTGTCTACGAAGATGGCAAGCCCGCGAAACTGGACCATTTCTTGCGTTGGAGCGACGCGGGTGTCGAATCTGGTGACTTGGTGTTCGTCAGCGGTAACCCCGGACGGACGCAGCGAATTTTTACTGTCGCGGCACTGAAGTTTTTGCGTGACCACCGAATGCCGTACATCCTCGATTACCTTCGTCGTAAAGAGGTTTTGATGCAGCAGTTCGGGCTCGATGGCGTCGAAGCCACACGTCGTGCACGTGACGAACTATTTGGAATTCAGAATGGACGCAAAGCGTACACCGGGATGTTGGCCGGATTGCAAGACCCGAAAACGATCGCGACCAAGGAAGCACGTGAAGCACGCCTGATCGAAGCGATCAAGGCCGACCCAGAACTTGCCGGCACCGAAGCCGCCTTTGCCGAGATCGCCGAAATCCAAGACGAAAAAGCGAAGCAACTCGGCCGCTCGGTCACATTCGGCTCACGACTGTTTGACTTGGCACTGACGTTGGTACTGCGCGCCGCCGAAGACCAAAAGTCGAACGAAGAACGACTTCGCGAATTCACTGAGTCCGGTCGCGAGTCGCTTTTGCAGGATCTGCTCAGCGAAGCGCCGATCTATCAAGACCTCGAACGCGTCAAGCTGGCCGACGAGATCTCGCGTATGGTCGAGTTCCGTGGCGGCGATGACGAGCTCGTCGCACTGGTGCTCGATGGGAAAAGCCCACGCGAGCGCGCTGCCGAATTGGTCGACGGCACAACGTTGTTGGATGTCGCGGCACGTAAGTCGTACGTCGATGGCGACCATGCAATGATCGAGCAATCGGATGACCCGATGATCCAGTTGGCGGCGAAGCTGGAAAGCGAATACCGCAAATTGCGAACCGTCAGCGAAGAACTCGACGAACGAGAACGCCAAGCGTACGCGAAACTGACTCAAGCGATCAGCAAAGTCCAAGGTGACTCCGGCTACCCCGACGCGACCTTTACCCTGCGACTGGCCTACGGGCAGGTCAAAAGTTACACCCAAGACGGCGAGGAAATCCAACCGTCGACTGACTTCGCAGGTGCATTCAAGCACGAGTCAGGTCACGAAGGGCAAACCGATTTTGATTTGCCGCAATCTTGGAACGACCACAAGTCCGACTTGGATTTGTCGACCCAGTTGAACTTCGTTTGCACCGCAGACATTATCGGCGGCAACAGCGGTTCACCGGTTGTCAATCGCGACGGTCAGTTGGTCGGATTGATCTTTGACGGTAACATTCAAAGCCTTACCAGTGATTACCTTTACACCGACCAACAGGCGCGAGCGGTCAGCGTTTCCGGCGTCGGGATTTTGCACGCCCTACGCAAAATCTACGGAGCGACGAGCTAGCCGACTCCATCGGGAAATGAGCTTTAAGCCCTCTAGTCCTTCATTAAATGATTCCAACTCGCCATCGCTTCCAAGTGATGGCGAGCTCGACCCCGCGAATCTTTCAATTGATGACGCGATGCGCGGCGACCAATTCCGGTTGCGTCGCCAAAAGAAACGTCTCGACCCCGAAACCTTTCAAAAGCGTCTGCTCGATTCGGCCCAGCTTCGCCAACGTCGCGAAGCGTACCAGCCCAAGCTGGACTATCCCGACGAACTGCCGATCTCGAAGTATCGTGATCAGATCGTCGACACCATTCGTTCGCGACAAGTCATCGTCGTTTGCGGTGAAACGGGTAGCGGTAAAAGCACGCAATTGCCCAAGTTCTGCTTGGAAGCGGGGCTTGGCCGCCAAGGCATGATCGGCCACACCCAACCACGACGGTTGGCGGCACGCAGTATCGCGACACGCTTGAGTGAAGAGCTCGAATGCAAGCTTGGTGACCAAGTCGGATACCAGGTTCGCTTTGGCGACCAAACTGGTCCCGAAACGATGATCAAGCTGATGACCGACGGGATCCTGTTGGCCGAAACGGGAACGGATCGGTTCCTGGATCGGTACGACGTGATCATCATCGACGAAGCTCACGAACGTTCGATCAACATCGATTTTCTATTGGCTTACTTGCGTCGTTTGCAAGAGAAGCGTCCAGATTTGAAAATCATTATCACCTCGGCAACCATCGACGCCGAACGTTTTGCCGAGCACTTCGCCGATGAAGCCGGGCCGGCACCGATCTTGAACGTCGAAGGTCGAGGCTACCCTGTCGAAATCCGCTATCTGCCTTGGGAAGACGTCAGCGAAGACGAGCGACGAAGCTACGACTTGTCTGCCCACGTGATCGCCGCGGTCAAAAATCTGTCGCGCAGCGGAACCGGTGACACACTGGTGTTCCTGCCGACCGAACGTGACATTCGCTTGGTGTCGCATCGCGTGGCCGGGCACTACAAACGGCTGGGCATGGAAGGGCGTGTCGAAGTGCTGCCGCTGTATGCGCGGTTGCCACAAAAAGACCAACAGCGGATCTTTCATCCGAGCGGTAGCAAGCAACGATTGATCTTTGCCACCAACGTTGCCGAAAGTTCGTTGACGGTACCCGGAATCCGATATGTGATCGATAGTGGGACCGCGCGGATCAGTCGCTATAGCCCACGCAGCAAATTGCAGCGGTTGCCGATCGAACCTGTCAGTCGCGCCAGCGCCGACCAACGGGCCGGTCGCTGCGGTCGTGTCGGGCCGGGGATCTGTGTGCGTTTATATTCCACCGAGGATTATGAATCCCGCGAAGACTTTACGACCCCCGAAATCAAGCGAACCAATTTGGCGTCGGTGGTTCTGAAAAGCAAAGTGCTGGGGCTGGGATCGCTGGACGCATTGCCGTTGTTGGAAGTCCCCCGTGACGAATCCATTCGCGAAGGCATCCAGACGTTGATCGAACTCAATGCGATCGACGACCGACATGAATTGACCGAGATCGGCAAGGCACTTGGGAACATGCCAGTCGACCCGCGGATCGGGCGAATCATTTTGGCTGCCGAGCAGTTTGGCGTTTTGGGTGAAGTGTTGCCGATCGCCGCGGCACTTGAAATCGCTGACCCTCGCGTGCGGCCGCCTGAAAAGCAGCAGGCCGCTGACGAAGCCCATGCGGAATTCCGTGACCAAGAAAGCGATTTTCTGTCGTTGTTACGGCTGTGGCGCTTTTACGAAAAAGCCCGCAGTGATTATTCACGCAGTCGTCTGACTCGAGAGCTCGGCAAACGGTTTCTATCGCCGACGCGGATGCGCGAGTGGTCGGACACCTATCGACAATTGCGTGAGATCGCGAGCGGACGAAAGGGATCGGTCAATCACATTCGCTATGCGGAAAAAGGGGAGCAGACGCTCGACAAAGAGGTCTATGCCAATGTGCATCAGGCGCTGTTGTCCGGCTTTTTAAGCGGCGTGGCGATGGCGGGTGACAAGAACGTCTACATCGGTCCGCGAAATCTGAAGCTTTATTTGTGGCCCGGCAGCGGTGTGTTCGAATCGAAGCCAAAGTGGATTGTCGCAGCAGAGCTTGTCGAAACGGCTAAGCAATACGCCCGAACGGTCGCACGCATTTCGCCAGGCTGGATCGAATCGGTCGGAGCCCACTTGTTGAAGTCGTCTTATTCGGATCCACATTGGAGTGACAAGGCAAGCGGGGCATTCTGTTATCAACGCCAATCACTATTCGGTTTGCCGATCGTCGTTAAACGTCGCGTCCCGCTGCCGCCAATCGATCCGGCAACGGCACGCGAGTTACTGATCAACCATGGTTTGGTAGAGCAACGTCTGGTGACCAACGCAAAGGTCGTTCGCCACAACCGCGCACTGCGTGAAGCGTTCACCGAGCTTGCGGCGAAAACAAGAAGACGCGACCTCGTTGTCGATGACTACGTTATCGGTCGCTTTTACCAAGAACGTTTGTCAGACGAAATCGTTGATCGCGGGCGTCTAGAGAAACTGTCCAAGTCGCATCCGGTTCCGGTTTGGGGGGAACGCCCCTTTGACGCGACACGCTTGTCCGATTGGTTGGCAAATCCGCCAAGCGATGATGCGGATGAATCGTCGTGTTACATGCGGCCAGCCGACCTGATTGACATCGAAGTCCCGCAGGTCACTGAAGAACAGTTTCCAAGTCAGTTGGTCGTCGGCGGAAGCGAGTTGCCGCTGCGTTATCGTTATGAACCCGGGGCCGAAGACGACGGTGTGAGCTTAAAAGTGCACCATGCTGCCGTCTCACAAATCAGCGATGATCGACTCGGTTGGTTGGTGCCTGGGCTGTTGCATCAAAAAGTTGTCGCGATGATCAAGTCATTACCAAAGCGGATTCGTCGGAACCTGGTTCCGGCGGCGGACGTCGCGCAGCAGATCTGTGATGAATTAATGCCTTCGTATGGCGAAGTCCCCTTCATGCAAGCCGCTTGCGACGCGATGGGGCGGCATGCGGAAATGCGGATCAGCCCCGACGACTTTCAACAGGAAAAACTCGATGACCACCTGCGATTCCTAGTGCAGGTTGTTGACGACGAAGGGAAAACAATCGCACAAGGTCGTGGTATCGATCCGCTCCGGTCGCAGATCGCTGTGGTCCAGCCGCAAGACGCCGGTGTCGCAGTCGTAGGATCCGACGGAGCTGATCTCGATACCAGTCAAAAGATGACGACCTTCGAAATCGATGCGCTCGATCGCCAAGTGATCCGTGAACGTGGCGGGGTCAAAGTGGCCCAGTTCCCGGCGCTGGTCGATCGCGGAGATCACGTGGCCATCGAGTTGTTCTCCGACCAGGAGTCTGCCGATGCGGCGCTTCGATGTGGGTTGATGCGTTTGTATGCGATCTCTGAGCGCAAGGAACTGCGCCGGCAAGTCAGATGGTTGCCAGAGATGGACCAGACTCGCGTGCGATTGTCAGGGTTGAAGTTGGGAAGCGATTTGGAACCCCAGTTGATCGACCTGATTGCGAGGTTGGCCTTCGTCGAAAAGCAGCCGCTGATTCGGACACGCGAGGAGTTTGAACGGCGGCGTGCTGATCGTGGCGAGCGAATCGCGGTTGCGGTGCAAGAGATTGCCAAGTGGCTGACGACACTTTCCACTGCCTATCTGAAAACGCGTGGCGATCTGGAAACTTTTGCTAGCAGTCGATTCATGCAGGCGGACGGTGATGTGCGCCAGCAACTTAGTTGGCTGCTGCACCCGCGTTTCTTTGCTATCACGCCATGGCAATGGCTACAACATTATCCAAGATACCTCTCGGCGATTTCTTACCGTCTCGATAAACTGACAAGCGGATCGGGGCAGCGTGATGCCGAGGGCACTGCGACGGTCCAGTCGCTTTGGGATGCTTTCCGATCGTCGCTATCGGAGCATGAGATGACGCCGGAAGCGCAAGCGGCAACAGAGTTTCGCTGGATGATCGAGGAGTTGCGAGTCAGCCTGTTTGCTCAGCCACTGGGGACCGCGGTAAAGGTCTCGCCGACCCGCTGTGAAAAGTTGCTCGCTGCAAAGTGAACCCAATGCGTAGGGGGAGGCTGAATGACACCGGCAACGTGATCCGGAGTATGGGTGGCGAGCCCCAGTCAATATTTCAAATTGCGAGCAGATGTTTTCCTTTATCGGACGATAATGGAGTAGAATGCAGCAGTGCAGCGAGATTAGGCAGTCTCTGCCATTGTTGCATGAAGTTGTGGCAGATTCGCAACATCGCGTTGTATCTGCTCGACTTCCATCGAAGTCCAGGAAGATTTTGAAGAACCAGTAGACAGGATTTTTTACCACAAAAACCAATGTTTGGCGTTTTTAGGTAAGTCGCGGAAGCAAGTGAAACTGCGAGTCTGGCACAACACTTGCTCACCACGGAAGACAGAATGGTTTTTGCAATGATGACGAACCATGACCCACTTTGGCGCGTCTAACACATAAACCAAGGCTGGCCAGCAATCCCGCGAGCCGCCACCGCAGTGAACGGAATCACGACCCAGAACATCGCCACCTGCCGGAGGGTTATCCCGATGCAAGCTTCCAGCAATGAAAACAATTTGTCGAACCACAACGGCGCAGTGGACGCGGTTCGTGCCGTAGAAGATTGGACGGCGATGACAGGCTTGCTATCGGAACAGTCACGTGACAACTACGCGTCCTGGCTAGACGACGAATTGCGACTGATGGAAAAAGAGCTCGATCGGTTCGTTAGCGACCACTCGCGCTATTCTGGTCGCCGATAGTCCATCTAGCAGACAATGCTTACTTTCTAAGCACTCCCTCCGGCGTGTGGGAAACTCGCCGGAGTCGTCGCATTCTAAGAAAAAAATGCTATCAAAATGAACTCGGGGGGGCTCCGGAGCTCCCTCTTCCAAGCAGGTGTTCGCTCAGCCGTCGCACCGTTACCGATTTACTTTTGCCGTGATGGGATCGGCAGGCTGCTAACTTGTGCGTCCTTGATCACCGTTTGCGCTTGGTACGTTTTCAAATTCAACGCCACTCGCGGCGAATTGACGTGAAAACCCGGTGCCCCGTTTGGTAGCACTCGCTTGATTACCGCACTGCGGCTCGGGGCGCCCTCGATGATCAGCCAGGACTTCAGCGATTGGTAGGACGCTCGATTTGCGATCACTTCGAACAGACCTTGTGCTTCGGTGTTAGAGCGGGCGATCACGCCACCGTCGGCGATTAATTCCCAAGGCGTGACCGCACCAGGGATTTTCAGCAAGTCTTTGGGATAGTTTGGCGAGACGCCAAAGCCCAGTCGGTCGCAGTCGAGAGTCATTTCGCCGATTGCCAATCGTGTCATCTGGTTCACGTCGACGATCTCGTCCCAGCGATCAACTTTCTTCGCGCCTGCCCGAACGCCTCCAACGAACTCAGCCGTCTCTGTTTTGAGATCGCATTGCAATGAATCGCGATAGGTCAAGTGAACGCCCTGCAGCACTTGGTTCCCCAGGTGTTCTGTTTGAGCAGCTTTAGGCGACAGGATCGAGTTTTGCGAGTCTGTCAGCATCCAGCCACGGTACCAACCGGGACCAGTGCCGACGATGTGTCCGCCATTGGCAGGCGTGAAGTCGAGTTTGCGCGAGGTGAGCACATGGATCGCTTTCATTTCGTTGTTGAGATCGCGCTGCTCGGCACGAACGACAACGGCTTCTTGGGGTGATTCGTACAGACTGATCTGTTGCAATTCAGTTGATTGTATGGACTGTTTGTCCATCAGCTTCACGGGAGCTGAAAGCGCGATCAGCATTTGCTGGCCAGTCATTCGTTGTCGCCATGGGCCTTCATCGCTCTCCATAGCAGCATCGATTTGGACCCCGCCATGTAAGATCGCTTGAACTCCATCGAACTCGAGCGCGGTGCCCCAGTGGCAATGGGGAGCCTCGGACCAGCGAATTGCTTTTGGATTTGTAGCGTCTTGATCAGGGGTGTCTGACTTTTTAGCCAGCAGCGACGACGGCACTTTCATCTCACCGGCGCCGTTGACTTCGACGCGGTTCTCCGAAGGCCAGACTTTGATTGTTGGACCGACAAAGAAACCGTCTTCCATTTTCAGCTGTGCGGGACGGTCGGGACCACTTCCCAATTGCAAGATATCGCGACCGGAAGACTGTGTCGCCGCGCCGCGGATCAAACGGAGTGTTTGGCCGAGCATCTCAACGGGAAGGAAGCCGTTGGCGGCCGGAACTTGATGTTCGACACGTACCATTCCGTTGATGCTGATGTCTTTCGGTTCCAATCCTTCGTCGGTGATCAGCAGTTGGGCGCTGATGACGTCCCCCGAAATCTGTGGCCGTGGCCGAGCGACCGGTTGGCGCAAGTTGTCAGATTGAGGCGACTTGGCGAATCCAACCAAGTTGCCGAGTGGGCCGTTGGATTGGACGATCGCGTTGTTCGTCGCGGGTTGCGAAACCGCAAGCTGTTTCGAAAAGCTGGTGTCGCCACTTTGTTCAGGAGTGCGGCCGAGGTCAGCGGCCGGTTCGAAGTACAAGCTAAGTTGTTGGGTCGCGACCGCGATTTGGCTGGTATCGATCGAAACGGATTGGATCGCGCGAAAGATCTCGGGCTGCAGCGACATCGTTTTCTTCTGCGCGTCTGCAGCCGCAATCTGTGGTGCGGATTTCAGCCTGCCGCCGATCTCGCCTGCACTCGCAATTCCGTTGTCGGTCAATTCGGCACGCACATGGCCAACGATCCGGAAATCAAATTTGGAGTCGGCTTTGCCATCTCGCATCGCGTCGATGTCGGTCGGCGTTACCGGTTCCAGTCGAAATGAGTCTGTCCAAGTCAGCCGCTTGATCGCCAAGTCAGGGTCATCAATGACGACGTTTCCTGATCCATCGACATCGATCAAGCCAAGGTTCTTGGGCAGCGCCGGATCGTACTGGTATGTGAGTTGCCGAAGGTAGGCACGAAGGTTCTGGCGGACCAAGTGAACCCCTTCACTGCTGTTGGCTTGCAAGATGCCTTTGACAGAATTGAAGTCGATCAAGTCGGCTTCCAGCATGAACTCTTGCGACCCGAGGTTGAGTGTCGCCGGGTGGCCGCTGGCTCGCAAGCTATCGATCCAGTCCAGTGGGCCGCTGCGTTGTTTCTGTTGGTTCGTCGGGTCCAGTAGGGTCAGTTCGACGAAGTCGCAATCGAAGCGGTCCAGGGTGGCTCCTTCGACGGTGCGTGTAATCGAAACTCGGTCGTAAAGTGCGAGTTTATCGACTGAGAAATCGTAGGAGACACGGTTGTTGCAGGTGACCGAGATCACCCCGCCCAGCGAGTCGTCTTTCGCCTTGCCGGTTTCATTGGGCCCGTCGGTATAGTTTTCTTGTTCCAGTGGAACGACGAGTTCATCGAGGTAAACCAAATTCATCCGGTCTAGCAGTGCCGATGGCGAATCGACATTGCTCGCCGCCGTTGTTGAAACGGCGAGGTAGATCGTTAAGTCTCGCCCACGCATCGTTGCCGCACCCAGGGCCATGTCGACTTCTTCGGTGGTCCACACCTTTTCGCGATCGATCCACACGTCCTTTGTTTTGACGTGCAAAGGCTGTTTGTCGGTGAGGTCACCGGCGCGAATGATTTCGACATCGCCGATCATCCGGCCCATTTTGATGGGTGGGCCGTTGGTGCTTTCTGTCGTGAGGTCCAGGCTTTGTGAAAACTGAAGTTCGGCACCCTTGGGGGCTTTGAGCACGATCGGCGAAGCGGTGTCGTTGTCGGTGAGTCCGCGTCCGATGACAACCGTTAGCGGTTCCAGTTTCCATTGTCCTTCGGTGTTTTGCGTGCACTCTTGAAATAGCAGGGTCATCTCTTTGGTGATCACCCGTTTGCAATTGCCGAGTTCCCATTCGTCTTCGGCGAACAGGTCTTCGAGTTCTGCGCGCAGCGACGCGTCGTTCGTCGGTGGCTTGGGCTTGACAACTTCGATTTCGGGGACAGCCAGCAGTCGCCGTGACGATTCGTCATAGAGGCACGCGCATAGAATCAGCGTCACCAACGCGAGAAAATAATTCCGCATGTTGACGCTTATCCAGCTCATGCGTTGCTCCCGACATTCCAGAGCGATTTGGCGCGCAACAGTCGCTCTAGCAATTCACGCACCGCGCCGTCGCCACCGTTTTTGCTAAGGATCCAGTTGGCTGCGTCACGAACATCGCGCGCCGCATCGGCTGGTGCGACCGCTAGGCCCACCGAGCGCATCGGCAGCAGATCTGGAAGATCGTCACCGATATAGCAAACTTCGTTGAGTTCGCAGCCGATGGACTTGGCTAACGATTGCACGCATTCCAACTTGTTTTTCACGCCTTGGAAGATATGCCCGATGGTCAGCTCTTCGCCGCGTCGCCGAACCGCTTCGCTGCTGCGGGCGGTCACGATTCCGAATTCCAATCCGGCGCCGATCCATCGCTTGATGCCTAGACCGTCGCGGACGTTGAACTGCTTCGATTCCGCACCGCTGGAATCGTAAATGATTTTGCCGTCAGTCATGACGCCGTCAACGTCGCTGAGGACACAGCGAATGGGAGCGGCCAGTTCAGAATCAGAGCGGAGCAGGACAGGCATCAGAGAGTACAGAATGGGCTTGATCGAAAGCAGTGTCGTTGCCAGGTAAATGAACGCTTGGCAGCGAGGCGGACTACAGCTTGAACGGAATCGTGGGGCGGGCGTCAGGGTTCCCGGATAAACCTTGGTCCGGATTGACTTCGCCGATCGCGATTAGGTCTGTGATGTCGATCATTCCCAAAGGCCGACGCGCCGAGTCGACAACCGGTAATTCACTTATGCGAAGTTGACTCAGCAGCGAAATCGCATCGCTCACCAATGTGTCTGGCGAGATGCAGTGTGGGTCGATGGTCATCTTCGCTTCGATCGGCCCATCGAGCGAATCTTCGCAGCGTGATTCCAACAACCGGGCTAAGTCGCTATCGGTAAAGATTCCCGTTAACACGCCGTCGCCGTTGGTCAGCATGATCGCGCCACTGCGGCGACCGCTGATCGAACTGGTGACCATGCATTCGCGAATCGAAACCGATTCGCTGGCGATCCGGCAGCAATCCAGTGGCCGCATTACCTTGTCGACTTTGTCAAGTTTCCGTCCGAGTGCACCGCCAGGGTGAAAGCGGCGAAAGTCTTTCGCAGTGAACTGCCGCAGCGTACTCGCAAGCAGCGCGATGGAGTCACCCACCGCCATCATCACCGCCGTGCTACTGGTCGGCGCCAAGCCGTGCGGGCAGGCTTCTGGTTGTTTGCCAAACGTCACTTTGCAATTCGCGACTTTGGCCAATGGGTTGTCTTCGTCGGCCGTAATCGAAATCAGGCCTGATGATTGTCGCCGCAACTGCGACGCGATGGCGAGCACTTCTTCGCTGCGACCGGAATTAGAAATCGCCCATACCAGATCGTTTGATTTGACGCGTCCGAAGTCACCGTGAACCGCTTCGGTAGGGTGCAGGAAATGCGCCGGGGTACCCGTGCTGGCCAGTGTTGCCACTAGTTTATTACCGACCAATCCTGCTTTGCCGACGCCCGTGACAACGACATTGCCGTTGCATTTGGCAGTCAGTTCAGCTGCCTCGACAGCCGACGGGCCGATCGTCTGGGAAGCCGACTGAATGGCCGCAGATTCCGCAGTCAGAAACCCACGAATCATCCGCAGACGCTCGATCAGCGTCTCTGGCACCGATGCATCGGAGAGAGCATTTCCGTGCAGCGAATCAGCCGGATGGGATTGGTATCCTTGATTTTGTGGAGCGGCAGACACGTGGATCCTTCCATGCGTACGGGGACGTCGAATCGCGATCGTAGTCCAACCACCCTTCGCCGCGAAAGACCAATCCCAGACAAGGGGAGCGACGGGAAATGCGTGGAATAGGCTGTTTCGGGTGTCCCCCACAGGAACCCGAGTGAATGTCGGTTTGCTGTCAAATACCTTGACTTGTTGCCGAACCGTAAATGTACTGGAGGACACGAGACGTCGAAAACGTCCGTTCGTTATCTCTCCCCCCAGTCGAAGCTCCCATGTCTAAGAACCGAGTGACCCTGTTGGCGATCGCTGTGATCGCACTCGCAAGTCTGTTGGTGAACCCGTCGGTCGTTCCGCAAACGGGATCGCCCTCTCAAGTCGATGCCGTCGCCGCTCGCTACCACCTACGCAATCGCACTCGCAATTTTTACCGCTCATCCGGCAAGCGGAGTCGTACTGCGATGGTTTCTCGTTCACGCCGCAGTTAGTCGGTCGGTGGCAAGTCGGTCATGCCGACTTTCAGAGCACCACCTCGGTGCGAAGCCCGATGACCAATGCGTCATCAATCGACCCAGCCGGATTGGAGATGTATTGCAAGTCGGGTTGCAGGCTAGAACAGGGCGTCAGCTGGAACTTATAAAACAATTCGACGGCACGTTCTGGATCCAGGGTTTGATCTCGGAAGCCTGCGTTGGCGATACCGACACCGAAAAGGTCGTCGGGGCGACCGGGCGCTAGACCTTGGTAGGTCAGTCCGCCACCGAGATACAAGTCGATTTCGTTTCGATCGGAAGGGGCCCAGCCGAACTGAAAGAACACGCCCAGGCCTTGCGCTGAATCGTCACTACACCGTTCAAGCCAAAGCAATTGGTCGATGCCGAGATACATCCCGTAGTTTTCTCGAAACGGGTCCGTCGCACCGGGACGCAGGTCGTCAAAGTTATCGGAATGGTACCAAGCACCGACACGGTATGCGCCGGTCAAAGCTTCGTCCTCAGCAAGCGAACTTGTGATGAGGACTTCGGAAAGCAGCATCATGCCGTAGTCCCCAAGCGATTCGAAGCCTGATCGCCCACCGGTGCTGGGACCTGTTGTTGCGGTTCCATCATAGATGCCGCCTTTGAGGTGAAGTACATCGCTGACGTCGGCGATCACCGCGATTCCGAGGCCTGGGTTTGGCCACGTGGGAAGTGGAACGGTCGGGATCTGTCCAAAGGAAGAATGGACGAAGTCACCGCCGAGGTCGACATAGGCGAAGTCAGCGTTCGCATCCTGTTTGCCAACCTTGGTGAGGATTCTGCCATCGGCGGAGACCTGTTCGTACCAGTATTCATTCAATTGGAAGGTGTCAGCAGGCCGTGGGTCGCCTTCAATATTGCTGTAGAACTGAACGTCGCCGACGTCTTCGAGTGAAAGCGTGCGACCATGAAATTGGTTGGCATAGACAAGTAGTCGGCCGCCCGACCAGAGGCCGGCCGCTTCCGTATCCAATGTGAATACCAAGTCCAAGTTGCCGCGGTAAAGTGTGGCATCGTTTGTGTTCAGGCCGCCACGTGCATTGTTAAACACTTCACCGGTATAGATGTATTCGCCGACGATCGGTCCGATGTGGTGGAGGCGTTCTGGAATCAATGTCGGTACGGGCTCTCCCTCGCCTTGCTCGACCAAGTCACAAGAGTAGTGGCGAGTCCAATCGGTTGTGCTCGGCTCGCCTGGCAAAGGCAATCCGCGAGACGGATGCGCTGGGATGGGAAGTGCAGTCTGTGCGGCGACCATTCGGCACTGCATTGCTGCCAACGTCCCAAAGCCAGCAACGAATAAGAGTAGTTGAGAGCAAGTGCGTTTCATGGGACGTCTTGTTGAAGCCTAGCGAGCGTTGTCAATCAGCGTTGGTCGCCGCTGTAGCGCGAAATCGGTAACTGTCATACAAATATTCCGATTGGGATATCGGCTTCGACAAAAGCATGTCTTAACGACGGAACATAAGGGGCTTCCCCAACACGAGACGTTGACGGCAGGTGGGCAACCAGAGATCTCTTTGGCGCATTGAGATTTCGTCTGGAACAAATGCTTCGTTGTTCGTGACGTGAAGACCTCACCGAGGGAAGGTCCTCGGACGAGCAACACCGTCATCACGTCAACGTCTGTTTAGGAGACCGATAACCGACGCATGGGAATCCCCTCGTGATGCGGTCGTTGATGCCTAAATTAGTTTCGCCGCAATAGTGCTGACCTATCTAACAGGGAATGCCGAAGGTGTGTTGTTCGCACACCTTCATGGTAAGAGACGATGATTCGATTCCTTTGTTGACCAAATCGCAATGCTTGATTCCATTCGGCAGAAATTACAGTCAATGCAGCTCGGCGAGCGCATCGCAGTTGGCTATGTCGTGGTTGGGGCACTCGCCGTACTCTGCGGTCTGGCGGGCATCTTTGGCGTTTGGCGACTGAGTTCTTCCTTGTCGTTCATTTTGGGGCCGGCTTGGGACAGCGCCGATGGTGCGATGGAAGGTTCCATTCAGATTCAGAGCCAGATGTTGGCAACCGATGGGATCATCGACAATCGCGATCGGGACCAGTATCAGCAATGGCTTGACGAAGCCCGGGAAGGGGCTGCCGAGTCGATGGGGAGATTGATCGAAGCCAACTTGGTTTCGGTTGAGCGGGTCCGCGAACTACAGGATCAACTGACGGCATACGACGGGGAAAATACTGCTTTGTTGAACGCGTTCACCGCGTATTCGAATGCACAAGCAAAGATCGATCAGGCCTCTGCGGAACTGGTTCGGATTAGTGATGTCCTGGAGTCCGTCGGTGATCAGCAAGTGGAGTTGCTCAAGAAGTCACCCAATGAACCAATCACCTGGTCTGGAGATGTCGAACAACGTTGGGTCGCCGCGGACCGTGGCATGGAATGTTCGATTTGGGTGCTCACGCAACTCTATCACTTTTCTCGATTTTTGGGCGGAGGCGAGACATCCGATTGCCGCCAAGCGATTATTGATGCTCAAGAGGAACACAACAAAGCGATCAAGGAAATGTTTGCGAGTGGCTCCTTCGATATCCTTTTGTCCGCCGAAGAGCTCGATGGCAAATATCAAGGCCAGCGTTTGAGCGACGTTTATCGCAACGCAGTCAATCATTTTCGAGCGGCGCTCGGCAGTGCGTTCGAAAAGAAAATTGAATTGGTCAAGATGCAGGAAAAATACAATCTCGCCGCGACGACGCTACTCGGCTTTGTCGAGGAGCTTGAAGAGGAAGCGGATGGAAAAGTCGAGTCGCAAAAGGCGAGTGTTTTTATTACTCAAATCATCTGTTTTTTCGTGATTCTGCTGTCGTTGACCGCCTCGACAGTGGCGGCATTCTTGGCAGGCAAGTTGTGCACACAGTCCGTTACCGAGCCGATCATTCCGGCCGTCGCTTCGATGAAAGATCACACGACTTCCACCGTCGCAGCCATCGAAGAGATGTTGGCGTCGATCGCGCATATCGCTGAAAACACCGACGAAGCCGCATCGGCATCGCGCAATGCTTCGGACGTCGTTCGGCGAGGTGTGGACAGTTTCCGTGGTCTCGGTGCTGCCGCCGACCAGATTGGTTCGATTGCCGAAATGATTCAAAACATCGCTCAGCAGACCAATCTATTGGCGCTCAATGCCACGATCGAGTCGGCACGGGCGGGTGAGGCGGGGCGTGGGTTTGCCGTTGTCGCGAACGAGGTCAAAGAGCTCGCCTTGCAAACCGCGCGAGCGACCGAGGATATCAACCATCGGCTGGTGGAGCTGCGAAAAATGTCGGGCAATGCGATCGACGAAATATCGCAGATTAACCAAGTCATCGATTCAGTCGATGGCATCACCCAGCAGATCAGAAACTCGGTTCGCGAACAAAACATTGCAACGACCGAGATCTATCAGAATGTCGAACAGACATCACGGGCAGTAAACGCCGTTGTTTCAGCGATCGGCCCACAGGCCCAGAAAAGGCCGGTGGGGTAAATTGCCCGTAGCGATCGCTATGGCAAGCTCACTTGCGTGGGGCTCATCAAATATCCGATTAGGTCACGGATCTGGTCGTCACTCAGTGTCGTCAACAGTCCGTCCGGCATCGGCGAAAGTGGCGTGATTCGAATCTGCTCGACAGCGTCTTGGGACAGAGTTTCCTTTCGGGTTTGCGTTTGGATGACCAACGTTTTGTCATTTTGTGAAACGATCAATCCATTGAATACGCGTCCGTCGTCCAGCAACACGATCGACATCCGGTGATCTTTACCAACCACTGCACTTGGGTCGAGGATGTTTTCGAGTAAGTAGTCAAGGCTGGAACGTTGTGCCCCGGTCAGGTCCGGGCCAATACTTTCGCCCTCGCCGAACAGCCGATGGCACTGCGAACATGTCTTGTTAAACAGAGTGCGACCCTGAGTAACGTCGGCATCCGCGAGCACATTTGGTGTCATGCTTGCCTTCATCGCGTCAATCGCTTGTCGACGATCAGCGGGTGAGTCTCGCAACGTTCCCCAACGCTGTGCGAGTTTCTCACTCAATATCGGATCAGAGAACCCAAGAATTTGGCGTGCGTGGAAGGCCGTTACATCGCCTCGCGGTATGGGGTTCCGATCGGCGTCAATTCGATCCAGCAACGCGTTGGCAAAGCTAGGCCGAGAGACAAGGATCTCGATCAGGCCCGGACGATCATTCGGTTGGAAGCGTCGGTACATTTGCGCCAGCCGTTCGCCAACTTTTGGGTCATCGAACTGCGACAGTCCACGTGCCGCGACCGCGTTGATTTCACGTTGATCGAGAAGTGACTCGCACGTCCGGCGAAGGTCGTCGGGTTTTGCCTTGATCAGGGATTCCAAAGCGGACTTGCGAGTTTGAAGTGGGGCATTCGATCGGACGATTTGACGGAGTTCGTCGAGTGCGCGGCCGTCGCCGAACAACAGGTCGAGTTCGCGAACGGCATCTGGATTATCGCGAGCGGCAGTGCTTTGTGAAAAAGCTTTCCATGAAGCTGGCTCGGGGGCTTTGTGCCAGCCTTTGAACGCTTCGCTCAATCCGTTCAAAACGGCGAGCTGTTTTTCATGCGAAAACGATGTGGCTTTCGCCAGCACAGTTTCCAACGGAGCTAGGTTTTCGTCAGCTTGTGATGCGAGTGCTCGTGTCATCCATTTTGTTACCACGGGGTAATCGCAAGTTGCCGCGGCGATTGCCAATTGATCCGGAAACTGATTTGCAACTGGCATCAATCCAAACCAGATCATCGCCGGCAGATCACGATCAGAGGCGAATTCGTCGCGAGAGAGCAGTGGTTGTGCGAGTGACAGGCGTTGGTCCACCGGCAATCGCTGTAATGTCGAAGCCAAGGCAAGCAGCACCAGCCCTGACGGATCGTCCTTGGCGAGTTGGCGGAACGATTCAATCGTCGCTGGCTGATCGGGGTAGACTGCATCGGGCTGTGGTCCGCGAAAGGTATCGAGTGGCCAGCGGTCCGTAAGCAACCGAATCGCCCAGACTCGAACATGTTCATCCGGATCACGAAGGGATTCATGCAATTGATCCGTGGTCAGGTCGCCGGCGAGATAACGTTTCCAAAGCTGAGGCAACTTGCCATCGCCGGCCAAGCAGGCAGGCTTTGTAAACGCCCGCGGCGAGGCGTTGTTCGTTGCCTCGGATCCGTCGTAGTGGATCTTGTAAATGCGGCCGCTGGTGCGGTGGACTCCGGAGTGGTCGTGACATTCGCCGGTATCACTCCAGTCCAGCACATAGGCGTCGCCATCAGGACCGGTGCTGATTTCGATGCCACGAAAGAACGGGTCTTGGCAGATCAAAAAATCTGGATTGTGTCGACCGACGTACCCGGCGCCTTCACGCTCTAGCGTTTCGACATTGCATCGCAATCCATGCATGTTCAGCGTGAATAGCTTGTTGTGATACTCCGTCGGCCAACGTTTTCCTTGATAGACCATCATACCGATGTGTGCGTGTCCGCCGCCGAGTGCGTTGGCGGCCCCGTCACGACTTTCGGTCCATGACCCGTTGCGATCGTAGTGATAGTGATCGGCAATCATGTCCAGTCGTTCGTAAACGAGCGGGTTAGGGCTTTCGCCGAACGACTCGATAAAATGCGCACCGGGGATGCAGTGCCACAGGTGGCCGATCACGGTGTTGATAAAAAACAGCTCGCCGTTTTTGTCCCAATCATGGCCCCAGGGATTCACGGTACCGTGGGTCAGCACCTCGACCGTTTTCCATTCGGGATGGTATCTCCAGATGCCGCCATCGATCGGGATGCGTTGATCGTCCGGAGTTCCTGGGCGTCCGATCTCGCCGGGGCAGGAATGGCCGCATCGGCCGTACAGCCATCCGTCAGGTCCCCAACGAAGCCCGTTCGCGAAGTGTGATAGTTTGCCTGGGCCACGGTAAAACCGTCTAAGACAACTTCGGGCGGGCCGTCGGGAACGTCGTCGCCGTTCGCATCGGGGACGAATAACAGTTGTGGTGGGCACATCAGCCAGACGCCGCCACGCCCGACTTCTACGCTCGTCAACATTTGAACGTTGTCGAGAAACACCGAACGCTGTTCGGCATGTCCGTCTCCGTCACTGTCATTCAAGATGATAACACGATCACGCAGCGCGAGGTCGAAATGTTGCGTGCGGTCAGAATACGTGTAGTTTTCCGCGACCCACATTCGCTGGCGGTCATCCCAAGCCATCGCGATCGGGTTGCGTACATCGGGTTCGCTCGCAAAGACCGTCGCCGAAAAACCCGCCGGCAGTCTCATCGTTTTTGCCGCCAGCGACGCGTCCATCGGCTCGGCATCTTTGTCGGCCTCGTTGTTGTAGACTTCGGGGAAATCGTCGGCGTGGCAGCGATTGATGGAAACGACAGGGATGACGATTCGAGTCGCCAACGCCAACATTGCGTAGGCCAGGATTAGTTTTGATAACCGGTGACCGGATCGGTGGGGGCGCGTTTGCATCAGCGTCTGGGGTGGCAGGGAGCAGAAAAGCTGGCGGGGAAAAGTCAACGCTGACGGCGTCGCGGCAGCGATCGTTCAGTTTAACCTCCCTGGGAATGCGTTGTGACTGCCTCCTTTGGGGAAGCGTTCAGAAGTCGCTGGGTAGAAGACACTGGGCAGGCGAGTCACGCAGGATCACCCGGGAAAAACGCTCGGTTTGGCGGGAGGATCGGTTATCATAGATTCTCGAGCCTGACCGCTCTCGCCGACGTTCAACAGCGGCGCCCGCCTTCGACCTCTTCCTGCCTCCCGACATGAAACGTCCTTCCGTTTTTTCGATTGTTCTCACGGTGTTATTAGCGATTGGTCTGATGTCCGTCGCAGGCGATGCCGCGGAGACCAACGTTGGAATTCAAATCGATTTCAATCGCGATGTCCGGCCGATCTTGTTTGGTAAATGTGTCACCTGCACGGCCCCGACGAAGAAGAACGCGCGGCCGGGTTGCGGCTCGATACCGAAGAGGGCGCACGCGAAGACCTCGGCGGATATGCGGCGATCAACCCGGGACACCCCGACGACAGCGAAATCATCGCACGTGTCACCAGTGACGACGCTGATCTGGTGATGCCGCCGTCCGACAAAGGCAACGCGCTTACTGAAGCCGAACTTGCGACGCTGCGAGCTTGGATCGAACAAGGAGCTCGGTATGACAAGCATTGGTCCTATCGCCAACCGACGCGGCCACCGCTTCCCAGTGTGAAGCAGTCTCAGTGGCCCGTTTCGGCAATCGATTTTTTCACGCTCGCCAAGATGGAAGCCGCTGGGTTGCAACCCGCGCCCGCTGCCGATCGATTGGCACTTGCCCGTCGCGTGGCACTCGATTTGACAGGGTTGCCGCCGACTTGGGACAAAGCCGAATCGTTTGCATTGGATACCAGTGTGAACGCCTATGAACGTTACGTCGATTCATTGTTGGCCGACCCGGCGTTCGGCGAACGCTGGGCTCGCGTTTGGTTGGACCTCGCTCGCTACGCCGATTCCGCCGGCTACGCCGATGACCCGCCAAGAACCATTTGGGCATATCGTGATTATGTCGTTGATGCGATCAACAACAATTTGCCCTTTGACCAGTTTACGATCGAACAGTTGGCTGGTGACCTATTGGAACGCCCCACGGATCAGCAACTGGTTGCTACCGCGTTTCATCGGAACACGTTGACCAACAACGAAGGCGGGACGAACGACGAAGAGTTTCGCAACGTCGCGGTGGTCGACCGTGTGAACACCACGATGGCGGTCTGGATGGGGACGACCATGGCTTGCGCACAGTGCCATACCCACAAATACGATCCGATCACCCAGGAAGAATACTTTCGCTTCTTCGCGTTTTTTAACAGCACGGCGGATGCCGATCGACGCGATGAAAGCCCAACCATCGAACTCTGGACCGACAAAGACAAGGCCGACAAAGAACGACTTTCAAAGCAAATCGAATCACTTGAAAAACAGTATCGTGAATCCGGCGAAGCCTTTGAAGAGGAATTCAAAACCTGGCTTACCGCGATGCCTTCGCGACCGAATTGGAATTCGCTCGTACCGTCCGAGATCCAATCGATGCGGACGATCGAAATCGGTGAAGAAGGCTGGATGAAGGCCAGCGGCGATAAACCAGACAACGATGACTATGTGATTTCTATTCCTGTCGAAACGGACCGGATCGCAGCTTTGAGACTGGAGATTTCGCCGGAGCAAACGTCGAACTTTGTTGTCTCGCAGATCGAAGCCACTTGGTACCCAACCGAACCGATTTCCGAAACAGGCAATGCAGTCAAGTTCTCGATCGCGACCGCAGATTTCGAGCAGGATGCATTCCCGGCATCATCGGCAATTAAGCCCAAGCTAAATCGCGACAAGGGTTGGGCGATCTCGCCGAACATGGGGCAAGAGCATCAACTGAATCTCGCGTTTGGCGAGGTGATCCAGAACGCATCGGGAATCTTGAAAGTCACCATCAAGCAGCAGTCAAAGTATTCACGGCACTTGCTGGATGCGTTTCGTTTGAGCTACTCAGCTGACGAATCGATCGAAGCCTGGACGAGACTTCCTGAATCGATCAAATCGCTCTCCGAAGTTCCTGTCGATCAGTGGTCGGAAGACGATTTGGCAAACGCACGGGAACACTTTCGCTCCATCGCCAATTCACTTGCGCCGGTACGTCGACAGCTCAAGCGTGCCCAATCCGATTTAGCAAAACTGAAACCCGTGACGACCGTTCCTGTCATGCAAGAATTGCCTTCGCAGCAACGACGGACCACAAAGATTCAAATCCGAGGAAACTATCAAAGCACAGGTGAGACGGTCGACGTCGGAGTTCCAGAGGCGTTTCATGAAATCGAGTCCGATGGAAGGCCGACGCGATTGAATCTTGCCCGTTGGTTGATCTCGCCGGACAACCCGTTGACCGCGCGCGTGATCGTGAATCGACATTGGGAACAGTTATTTGGGATCGGAATCGTTGAAACCAGTGAAGAGTTCGGCTCGCAAGGTGAGCTGCCCTCGCATCCTGAACTGCTGGATTGGTTGGCCGTCGAGCTGGTCGAAAGCGGTTGGGATGTGAAACGACTGGTGAAGTTGATCGTGATGAGCGAAACGTATCGTCAAAGCAGCAAGACAACCGCCGAAGCTGTCGATGTTGATCCGGCGAACAGGATGCTCACGCGTGGGCCGCGTTTTAGGATTTCTGCGGAGATGGTTCGCGACCAAGCATTGGCAGTCAGCGGATTGTTGGTCGATAAGTTCGCTGGCCCACCGGCAAAACCCCCGCAGCCTTCGCTAGGATTGAAAGCCGCATTCGGGTCAGCGACGGACTGGAGTACCAGTGAAGGCGAAGATCGTTATCGACGCGGGCTGTACACGACTTGGAGACGGAGTAACCCCTATCCTTCGATGGCGCAGTTTGATGCGCCAAACCGCGAAGTTTGCACCGTTCGCCGGATCCGAACCAATACACCGTTGCAGGCATTGGTGACGCTTAATGATCCGGTTTATGTCGAAGCCGCCCAAGCAATCGCACGACGCTGTGTGGACGCGTCCGCAACAACCGACGGCCGAATCGAGTTCGCATTCAAGCAAATCCTCACCCGGTCGCCCACCGATGCGGAGACCAAACGGTTAACCGAACTCGTTGATTCCGTTCGCCAGCGATATGAGCAGGACCCCGAACAAGCGATGCGAATCGCAACAGATCCGCTGGGCCCCCTGCCCGCTAACGCGAGTACCGAGACCGATGCCATCGAATACGCGACCTGGACGGTGGTTGGCAACGTGATGTTGAACTTGGATGAACTGCTGATGAAACGGTAGGAGACTGACAGGATGAATTTTCAATTCGAACGACTGCAATCACAGACGCGACGTCACTTCTTTCGGCAATCAACGGCCGGGATTGGTGCGATCGCGTTGTCATCGTTGCTTCATCAAGATAGCCCAGCTGCCGAACCAGGAACTAACGGTCCGGTTGAGAATCCGCTCGCACCTCGCCTTCCGCACTTCGCCGCAAAAGCGAAGCGAGTGATCTATTTACACATGACCGGGTCTCCGCCCAACCTGGACATGTTTGATTACAAACCGGAGTTGATTAAACGTAGCGATCAAGATTGCCCCGACGAATTTTTGGCGGGGCGTGAATTCGCATTTACGAGTGGCACGCCGAAATTAATGGGTTCACCACGCAAGTGGAAACAGGTTGGCGATTGTGGGATGTGGATGTCGGACGCGATCCCCAACTTCCATTCGATCGCTGACGAAATGTGTGTCGTGCACTCGGTCTATACAGACCAATTCAACCACGCGCCGGCTGAGTTGTTGGTCTATACCGGTTCGCCACGAAGCGGTCGTCCTTCGATGGGATCGTGGGTGACTTATGGACTGGGAAGCGAGAACGAAGACTTGCCGGGCTTCGTCGTATTGATATCGAGCGGTGTGCAGCCCAACGGCGGAAAGAATTCGTTCGGCAGTGGTTTTCTTCCGTCTGTCTATCAAGGCGTGCAGTGCCGCTCCAAAGGCGACCCGGTATTGTATTCTTCGGACCCGCCAGGCATGCCACGCGACATTCGCCGTTCAACCTTGGACGCGCTTGCCGATTTGAATCGCATGCAAGTGCAACAGATGGGGCATCCCGAAACGCTGACTCGGATCGCGCAATATGAACTCGCCTACCGGATGCAAACGTCCGTCCCTGAGGTGATGGATATCTCTTCGGAGCCCCAAGCGATTCTCGATGAATACGGTGCCGAGCCGGGCGGTTCGAGTTTGGCAAACAATTGTTTGTTGGCGCGTCGACTGGTCGAATCCGGCGTGCGATTTGTGCAGCTATTCGATTGGGGATGGGACTTCCACGGTACCGGTGCCGATACGGGTTTGACGGATGGGCTGACGCAAAAATGTGCGTCGATGGACAAGCCTGTTGCTGCCCTGATCCGTGATCTAAAATGTCGTGGTCTGCTGAACGATACGCTGGTCGTTTGGGGGGGCGAATTTGGTCGGACACCGTTCCGCGAAGGGCGGACGGCGAAGAGTAACATTCTGGGACGCGATCACTATCCGGACACGTTCACGATGTGGATGGCCGGTGGTGGCGTAAAGGCAGGCTATGAATATGGCTTGTCGGATGAACTCGGATTCAGCGTTGCCGAAAATCCCGTTCACGTCCACGACTTACAAGCAACCATCTTGAACCAGCTCGGATTCGATCACGAACGGCTGACTTACCGTTTCCAAGGCCGCGATTTTCGTTTGACCGACGTACACGGGCATGTCGTGCATGACCTGTTGGCTTAGTGCCCCAGTGTTGGCCTCTGGTATTTATGAACCGGGGAAGTACATTCAGGGGGTCTCCGAAAGGCGTCAAATTCAGGCTGTCTGATTGGCCCCTCACTCGCTCCGCCCCACTTTTGCCTGCTAGTTCAGATCGCATGACACACTTCGACGTTTTTAACGGTGATGCAGACGGAATTTGTGCCCTCCACCAACTTCGTCTGGCCGAGCCGCGCGAGTCGGAGTTAATCACCGGGGTCAAACGCGACATCAATTTGGTGCGTCGTGTCAAAGCGACCTCTGGCGACACCGTGACGGTCCTGGATATCTCCTTGGACAAAAACCGCGATGAGATTCAGCGAGTGCTTTCGGAAGGCGCTTCGGTGCAATACTTCGATCACCATTTTGCGGGTGAGATCCCTGAATCGGATCAATTGGAAACCCACATTGATATTGCCGGTGATGTTTGCACGGGGTTGTTGGTCAATCGCTATTTGAACAGCGCATTTTTGCCTTGGGCGGTCACCGCCTTGTACGGCGATAACCTGCATGACGCGGCGCGCGCAGCGGCCGAACCGTTGTCGTTGTCCGATGATCAACTGGCCAAGCTCGAGCGTTTGGGAACGTTGATGAACTACAACGGCTATGGAAGCACGATCGACGATCTGTATTTCCCGCCAGACGAGCTCTATCGAAAAGTCAAACCCTACAGCGACCCGTTTGAGTTTATCGATACGGATGCAGCCTTCGAAAAACTGGCAGACGGATTTGAAAGTGACATGACGCGAGCGGAGTCGATTGAGCCTGTCTTGCAGACCGATCGTTGTGCCGCATTCGTCTTCCCTTGCGAGGCGTTTTCTCGTCGCGTGAGTGGCGTCTACAGCAACCAACTCGCACGCTCCAATCCGAGTCGTGCTCACGCGCTCGCCAGTTTGCTGCCTTCGGGTGGCTACTTGATTAGCGTTCGCGCCCCATTGGAAACGAAATCGGGGGCCGACGAACTTTGTCGCCAGTTCCCAACCGGTGGTGGGCGCCAAGCCGCGGCAGGCGTGAATGATTTGCCAGGTGACCAGTTGGATGAATTTTTAGACGCGATGCAAAAGCAATTCGCAACCTAATGACAACTCGTCGCTCACGCCCGTCGGGTGGTTAGTTTTCACCGCTGAAGGGCGTTCAAGCTGCCTCGTGGGGGTGCGTTTTTCTGAGCTGATTTACGAGAAAGTCCCGTAGATTTCCGAGTGTTCGCATTTTCACAACATTGGTGAAAGTCTGCTGCACCGAATCAACGAATGGACTGACAGGCTGGCGTAATGACGACGCCGAACCCCCAAGGCATGCCAATTTCAGCGGCAGGGTTCGAGTCCGGCCCTTGCGGGGGCCGTTGTCTTACTGCCACCCGCCGTGAATCCTAGGAACCTTCTTCTTTGAGCGGACATCGAAGCAGTCAGTGGCACCTGTGGACCTTCGTGTGGTTGCTGTATGGCAATCTGGGAAGGGTTCACGGTCAGATCCCTGAAAAGACATAGGAAGCCGTTGACGCCAAATTATTGTGGCGGCTGTTCTTTCAAATACACTCTTGGAGATTTGATAGGTGTATAGCGTATCGCCTTTGGATCTACCGCAAGCGACAGACTTCGTTGAGCCGTACTTCTTTTTCTCGAGCCGTGGCCGGACCGAATTGGCCTATGTAAGTCCGTCGGTGGAAAGGGTTCTCGGTTACAACCCGGCGACGCTTCCAGGCGCTTCCTACATGGATTTTTTGGTCAGTGATGACCCATTGAATGACGACGTCGAAGAATGCCTCAACGCCGATTTGCGTGGCGGACGAATGATCCACGCGTTGCGAAGCGTTTTTGACCGCTCTGGAAAACGTCGAATTCTCGCCGTTCAAACGGTCGGTGTCAGCGAACGTCCCGGCGGTCCAGTGGAGCGACGACATTGCATCGCACGCGACGTGACAGACAGTGTCGAATCACATCGTCAGTTGATGATGCGACTGCACAGCCTTGATCGCGCCGCACGACAACTCAGCTCGCAAGAACGCGACGTTGCCGAACGCATCATGCAAGGCAAGATGAACCGTGACATCGCAATCGAACTGAACGTGTCCGATCGTACGGTCGAACGCCGCCGCGCCGCAATCATGAAGCATCTCGGGGCAGCCACCATTTCAGAGATGGTGGCCAAGCTTGTTGAGCGTGACCTCCTCCGCCAATGGACCTATTCAGCCAGTGACGCGCAGTGGCAAACCGCTCGCAACTCGCACCTCGCCGTCACCGCTGTCGCTGGTTAGTGGTGAACTTTGATCGGCCGATCGGAAACCAGTATCCGTCGGCCGCTCGCGTGATTTCATCGCGACCGATCAGGTAACGCGAGGTCCGTTGTCCGCTGACACGATCCGAGACCGAACGCAGTTCGACGCGGATCGCTTGGCCGAGGTCATAGGTGCGACTGACCGACTCTGCGACTTCGACTTGAAAGCGAGCTTGCGGATACACCGGCACCCATCGCTCACCGATCGACCAGTCTTCCAAACTCAGCCGACTCCATCGATCGCCATCGGTGTCGTTCAAATAGCGAACGAGCTCATCAGGAAGACGCGCCACCGCCGAGTCATGGATTTCGACAGTCGCTCGGCTCGTATGTGGCGAATACAGCGACCAAGAAGTCCAGTGGTCCCAGATGCCCCAGCGTTCGGTCAACGGCGCAACAAGCATCACCACGACCCAAACCATGACCGCTGTTCGTACCAGGCGTGACCAGGGCGAGAGTGCTTTCCGACGGTCGACTTCCGGTTCGATGTCTTTGCCGCCATCGGCCGGATTCACAAAGAGCATCCAGCTTTGTACTGCGAGCAGTAAATTCCAGCACAGCACGCCAAAACTGTGGTTCAGCGACCAAGGGCCGAGTAATGCGAACAGCGAGAGGTGCATCGCGATAGCCGCCATGCCTCCATAGCGTCGCGTCGGCTTTGCCAAGATCATCGCCCCAATGCACAACTCGACGATCGGCAATGTAATGGCAAGCCGAGTCGCCAACCTCGCCATTGATTCGTCAAGCGTGATCCCTGGGATCATCTGCAGGGCTTGCAGCACCATCTGCTGGCCTACCGAATGTGTGAATTGGTAATCCAGCTTTCCTGCCGCGCTATAAAGATAGATGCTGGCGGTGATGAGCGTGATCCACAAACGCGCCGAACGCCAATCAAAAAAGGCAAACAACAATCCGTAGGCGATCGTTTGGTAGCACCAGGGTTGCAAGCGCTGTTGATCGGTGCTGACAAGTACGACAAGCCCGATCGAAACGAGCCACCACCATCGTGCGGTGACACGTCCGCTGGCGATCGCGATCAGCGTCCCAATTGCTGCAACAGCCCCGGCGAATTCAAGGCGATTTGCGACCGAAGTCGGGGACGCAATGAAGCCGATGGTGGGATACACGCCGGATGCCAATGGGCGAGGCAGCCAAAGCGGCCACGTGACCGCGATCAACGCTAGGACGCCAATGGACCATAATCGCGAGAAAGAAAGTTTGGGGACGCTTGGCGAGGCGTTGAGAGGCGAAGCGTTCGCAGGCGACGATTCAGAAGTCAACTTGGGGCCTGGATTTGCGGGCTTGGAGGGCGGCGGGATGAGGCCCTGCTATTAAATTTGCCAGGTTGGACTCGGGCAAGGCCGCGAAATCGCACTCGAAGCACAGCGGAAAAGAAAATCCCAGGTTTCCGCAGAACCAAGCGATTGGTAAAACAGTCGAATCATTGTGGGCGTTGAAGTCAGCAATCGCCCCCGTAGCTCAGGGGATAGAGCACAGCTTTCCTAAAGCTGGTGTCGCAGGTTCGAATCCTGCCGGGGGTGCTTTCGTTTTCCGCCCGAACATCGTGCGACCTGAGCCATTGGGTTGGGGCATCGAGGGTCGTAAACGCACTTGGCGTTTACTGGGCATGAGCCGGATTCAAAAGTTGGTTTGGGACCCAACGCGCAAACGTAAATGCGATTGAGCTTGTACTGGTTTACCGCTCAGTGATGGGCAGTGGCAATGCGTCGGGCTTGTTAATTGACGATGCAAGAATGTAAATGGGGCGGCCAGTCGTTGCATGCACGTTCGCATTGCGCTCATGATGATCGACTGTGCGTTTGCACCGGCTTCACTTCGGTTGCCTCCCCACACCTTCAGATTGACGACCGCCGGCCGGATCGCTTGTTCGCCACGCCAATTGGTTGCATCCGCTCCTGGATGACGGCGAAAGGCGAAAAGATCGTCTAAATGGTTTTCCAGGAACTTCGCGAAACGCTCGTTGGCCGCATGTGTTTTGATCGGGCGAACCAGATCACGCATTCGCATCGTCAAGCGTCCCGCCATCACCTTTAGCCCGTGTTCGGTCATCTTGCCGACGCGAAACCGATTTCGATATTCAAACCCTTTGAGCAGAACGCTCTTCACCGCGTGTGGGAACACCAATGCACCACCGGTCCCGCTTTCGATCAGCGATTCACATCGCCGAAGCAGGTGAGCGAGGTATTGTTGATGCGTTGCAGCCTTGAATTTGTCGTAGACCGACCAACCGTCGTGTCCGAAGATGCCCGACCAATCTCTTCCAAGCAGTCGCTCTGCCGGTTCGATACTGCGCGACGGGTCAATTTCGTATGCAACTGCGGTCAGGCCAACAAACACGTGCAACCAAGCCGGATGTCCATTGACACGCCAGCCTGTTTCGTCACCCACAACCTGGGGTTCGCCACGTACAGCGTGGCGAACCTCACCATGGGCCGATTCCAAACGTTTTGCGGTAGAAAGCATGCTTCGGCAACTCGTGCTGCGTCCGAAGGTGATTTCGAAAAGCATTTCCAGCAAACGCTTTACCTTGCCGTGACTGAGCCCCAGTTCTTTGATAAGCAGTGCCATCGCAGCGTGAACGTTCGGTCCGAGCTGCACCGCTGCAGCTCCGGTTGCATCGGATATTTGCAGTTCGTGCCGACCTTGCACCGCCACGCCGCAACCGGTGCAGGTTCCAGCGTCGATACTGAACTGTCGATAAATGACCGTCCGAGGAATTTCAGTTTGATACTGGATTCGAGTTTCGGTCTTCGTCAGTTGATCGCATCCGCAACCAGGGCAACAGCTTGGCAGCGGCACATTGTATGTCTCGTCGATTTGCTCCGGAGCAGCACGGCGATGGTGCTTGCCGTGGTCCTTTCCGCTCTTTCGGCCGGGCTTCTTTGGATCGGCCTTGCGTGCTTTGCGAAATGGGGCCGCTTGGCGTTTGTCCTCGCGCTCGACCTTCTCGAGCCGTTTGGTTAGCTTTTCAACTTGTTTGACCGAGGCATCGATCACTGCTTGTTGCTGCTTGCAACCCGGGCAATCGGTTGTGGTTTTGGGAACATCCATGATTCCAGAATTCTCGTCGAATCACAGGGAGGTCAATAACAGCGGTCTTGGTCCGGTAGACAAGTACTGACCACGTTTAGGATCGGACCAAGGATTTCGGTGCTCAGGGCATTCAGATTCTGAAAATAACAAAGGTCCATGTTTGCGAAATTGACGCGATAATGTCACGTCAGGATGGGCACTAAATCGTCTGCTTCAGATGTGTCGTCTTGAATCAATCATTACAACGTCTCCTCATCGCGTCCCTGGGCGCTCCGCACTTCATGCATCCCTCAGGCAATCCCCATCATGCCTCACGACAAACCAAACGCCGTCACCAGGAAGGCCTCTGGATTTCAATTCGCCATTGCGAGCAGAATCGAGTTTCTTAATGCGGAGCACTGGGATCGCGTGACTGAAGGAGCGTCCCTTTTCATGAGTCGACGCTACTTACTCTCTGCCCAGCACGAGTTCTCTGGTCAGATTGTTCGTGACTTTGCCATCGTTTACGACGATGGTGAACCCGTGGCCGCAATTGCGACGCAAACATTCGACGTCATAGGAACTCAACTGTCTGGAAATCAATCAGCGGCAACAAATAATCTGCCGGAGCAATGGAAACGGAAATCGCTTTCACTACTGAAACGCAGAATCATGATTTGCGGCAATGTGCATACGTGGGGGCCACACGGTGTTGCAATCGCAGCGGGCCGGGACCAACAGCAAATCTGGCTAGGTATCGCCGAGTGCTTGTATCGAATCCGACGTGCCAATCGACTTCACGGCCAAGTTGACTATGTGATCGTCAAAGACCTTCTCGAATCCGACCCATTGGACGCGTCGGCACTGGAGTCGTTCCGCTACGGATCGATGGAAACCGAGCCGAACATGGTTCTATCGATCGATCCAAATTGGCAGGTCATGGACGACTACCTAGCCAGCCTGACAAAGCGTTACCGCGCGGCAGCAAGAAAGGTAAGAAAACCGTTCGACTGCGACACTCTCTCAGTATCGCCGATTGAAAACCTGCGAGACGAATCAGAGCGAATCTTGGAATTGTACAAAGCAGTCGCTGCGCGGGCCGATGTGTGTTTGTTCGAATTAAGCAACACGACGCTTCCGCGAATCGCCGAGTCGTTGAACGATGATTTTGTGACGATTGGGATCCGTGAGAACGGATTGCTGATAGGCTTTGTGACGATCATCCGTGATGGCGAAACGGCGATCGGCTTCTACTTGGGCATGGACTACGAAGCAAACTCACGTTTGCCTGTCTATCACGCCTTGCTGTTGGCCGTGATCGAGCAAGCAATCCGCTGGCGATGCAAACGGATCTCATTCGGGCGAACGGCGTTGGATGCCAAGAGTCGTTTGGGTTGCAAACCAGAGGCGACTCACGTCTGGGTCAGGCACCGAGTTCCTCTCCTCAATTTCGTCGTGCAGCAAATCATGAAAACCGTCAATCACGACGAACCGCCAGAGCGAAATCCGTTTAAGGATGCGAGTTGATTCGAAGCATGACCGAGGGGGAATGAAGACTCGTATTCACGAGTTCAAGCTTCACCTCGATTGATGCGGCTGCAGCCATCGCGATGACAATTTCGGCGACAATGCTCGATAAACTGCAGAGGCGGATTCCTTGCTCGGGCTCTTCAAGTTGTCAAACTATTGGAAAACATGGCGGTGGCGGTTTGTTGCGGAACAGGCCGAATCGCGATGACAGATAGGGATTCGATCATGGCGAGTCACGCTGAACGCTGCGACACCTCAGGGTACCCGATCCTCGTCAGGCTGTTTGGCTATCTGGCGATTCAGGCATTTTTGCTGATGCTGATAAGGCTTTTACCTTGGCCGGTTGTCGACATTTACAGCTTTGTCCATGTACGCACGAGTGTGATTCCGACCGATGTCTGGATCTTTTACTGGGTCCAAGTTCTTCTCGGTCTGTTTGTGTCCTTTCGTGGAAAGTCATTTCTGTTAGGCGAGTTCTCGCTGTTTGCATTTGCCGTATTGATGTTTGCAAAAAGTGCCCGATCAGGTGATCAAGCCAATGTACCGTCTTCGATCTATGTCATTTACTGGATCCAGTTCCTCGTCGCGACTGTCTGGATGGTCGGCCATCGGAGTCTCCATTCTTCCCATCGGAAAATAGAATCAAGACAGGCGGTAGAACCAAAAGATCAGCCGGACACCGAAGAGGCCAGTTCAGCCGACAGCCCGAATTCCACCAGCCACAATTCCAAGACCTCAGCAGCACGTCGGATTCACGATGGACGACAACTTGCGTTCTTGTCGTTAGCAGTTTACGTGATCGGGTTGGTTTGGTTTTTAAAAATTGCCATGTTCGAAAGTGGGCTCGGTGCGGTCTTCAATGCAGTTGGTGTTGTGACGATCGGAATGGTGTCGTCCATCGCCCTGGCAATCCTTGCGAGCTTCACCTACCGACGCGCTCTCGCCATGTTGATTCCTCATGCAGTGACAATCGCACTATTGCTGTTCTTGCAGTACGTGTTGTCGTGAGTTCTTTGTGCCTTTTGGAAGTCATGAATGGTTCAAGACAAGCTATCAAGGCACGGCAGTTGCTGCGGCTATCTAATCCTCATATCCATGCGAAATGGGATTAGGCTGAGCTAGGTTCGACAAGATGTGATTGATGATGCGACCATCGTGAATCGGTCGGTCTGTTTCGGAAGGATCGAACTCATGATGATCAAGTTGGTTAGCGCGGCCCCTGGTGCGTTCGCCACCCGAGTACTGCGCCGACGATCATCGAAATCGGCAGCACGAAAACCAGATGGATGAATATGAAAATCAATCCATGGCTTTCTCGGGGGCCCATGCCTGTGCCACCGTGATAATTCCCTGGCGGTGCGGTCAGGGACATGATGACAACCATTGCGATTGTCGAAAGCACGGCAGCAAAAATAGATGAGCCGATCGCGCCAGTCTTTGGCCCGACGCGTTGTCGAGCAAATGCACTCGCAATCGCCCACGCCAAGATCGCTCCCATCCAGGCTCCATGAGGTGTGGGGTGCATGATCAGCCAGATAACACCGCGGAGTACGTCGTCCGCATAGGCAGGCTCTCCCCGCGAGCGTGACGCAAAAAGTTCGGAAGAATACACCGCCATGGCAATCATATTGGCAACGACCGCGCCAGCCACAACACCGCCAGCCAATGTTCTCGACTGGAAACCGCGGTTTGAATAGATTGCGAGGAAGAGGAAGTAGCCAGCCACGGCCCCAGCGATCCCACCGAGAAACATGGGAACCGGGAATTCGGTCAGCAGACCAACAAGCCGATGATAACCGGGCCCATAGTAGTCTGCATATTCCTGCCAACTTCGTTCGTTGAAGACGAGTGCAAACAAGCAAGGAAGCAGCGCGCCAACCACGCTTCCCACGATCACGAATTGCCGTTGAGGAGGCGTTGGTTGGCTGTCAGGAGCAGCCGGTTCTACGGGTTCGTGAGTATCGAGTTGCGATTCGCTCATTGGAGGGCTACGTGTGCTTTCTGACTTCTGAGTCGCGATCGTTGAGATTGGTTTTACACATTCGCTCGGCGGGACCGGCCATCTGCGGCCGCGACAAAAGCCAGTATGAAATTCCTGCGAATTGAAGCAAGTAGACGATCCACAACGCATCAAGGATCAGGTCAGGTGAACGGCTCCCACCGGGCAGTAACCAACGGGGCAAAATGGCAATCACGACTCCCATCCTGATTTGGACTTCTTTGTCTTGATGATCGGCTGGTTGGGTCATTGCCCATGTGTTCGCGGTTGAAACTTCGATGAAAGCGTCGTTGATGTTTGCACTAGGAATGAACAACAACGGGACCGGGTTGGTTTTGGCGGGGTTGACCCTGGCAAATCATCCCGAAGTGATGTTGCCGATCATTCTCTACAATCTGGTGCAGCATCTGATTGCCGCTCTGGTTGATCGCATCTTTTTCAAATCACGCTAGACACCTACAAAAGCAATTCCGCCGTGTTTTAGGGGGCGTCATGTTTGACGTAGCGGATCACGGTCAGGTGGTCACTTCGTGCGTAGGCTATGCCGTCGCTGTCTACATCGATCGCGTTGGCTAGTGGGTCGTGAATGTCAATCGTTGAACTTCCCGATGCGTCCATGCGAGTGATTTTACCTTGCTCAATACTCCATGACACACCATCGGGTTGCACCGCGAAGTCACGCGCTGCGGTAAACGGCTCCATTGAGTAGGTGCCGTCGATGACCGCGGATTCGAACGGCGCGCCGTCACACCAACGCAATAGGCGAAACGGCATTCTGTGCGTTCGAAACATCATCAAGCCATTTGCAAAGACAGCCGGTCCACCAAAGTCATGGGGGATCACCGCAGCAGTTGAAAACGCTTCGGGTGTGATGGGCACAAGACGTTTTAAATCGTGAAACGTGAATCGCGTCACTTCTGGATTGCGATCACGTTGCTCAAGCCACGCAATCACGAAACGACTTGAGTCGATCGGCAAAAGGCTCTTTAGTGAAATCAGATGTGTTTTGAACTGCGCGAGCGGTATCAGCGTGTGCTTCTTCCAGCCATGCGTACGATCGAACGTTGCGATTCCAAAATGTGAATTCCCCGCCTCGCCTTTTTGAAAGTACGTAGCGCAGGGTACATCGCCGATCATCGTCATGTCGCGGACGCTCACGTCGTCGGGAAGATTCGTGACGCCCCAGTTCGATCCGTCCCAATAAAACGCACGCGGATCACACGTAAACATTGTGATCGCGTCGCCGTTTGGCAAGCTTAACAGTTGCGTTATTTCGGGGATGCTGATTCCCTCTTGGCCTTGTAAGTCTGCAGGGGCCGCCGTGAGTCGTTTCAAGGTCATCCCGTCCCACGTTTCCAGCCCACGCGTCGTTGCGAACAGGCACCGCCCTGTTCCGTGGTGATCGCGTCCCGCTGACAATCGAAAAATTCGGGGCAGCACGGCAGCTTTTTCTGCTTCGGATTTTTGGTCCCAGTTCGTAAACGATCCTTGACGAGTGCGATGCCGCGCGACGATTTCGAGTTTGCCGGGTCCGATCGTCGGGGCGCGTCGGTGCCAGCGAAGGTCCGTTAAAAAACGCTGGTCATTCGCATTCAGTGATTCGATGGGCACGTTCACAATTCGACCATTTGAAGCCTTCAGTCGCACTTGTGAAACGTTATTTGCCAACCAAGTTGCCTTTAATTCTGCCCCAGTTTTCGCCGTCCAAACGCGTTCAAATACAAACGGAGCCAGCAAGCGGGCGAATTGATCCTGTTGCCGTAGGTCAGATGTGGCAGTGGATTCTGCAACCCATGTCGCGGTCAATCGTCGCGAAAGTTTTACTTCTTGTAATTCGTCATTGGGCAAGATTTCGAACACTCGTCCATCGCGATACCGCGTATAGACTCGGTCGAGGTGATCACCACCAATTCCTTTTGGCTGATCGAGTTCATAAAACGAGGAGTCATTGCTCCAAACATGCCGCGAGTTCCCATCAGAGCGCATGACTTCCACGCGACCATGTGATTTGGGGCCATTGGGTGTGTGAAGCAAAAAAAGTGTCCCGTCGCTGCGGATAAACGGTGACTGGTTTGTACCGGCCAGCTTGCTAAGCAAATGGTCGGTGCACTCTGGGATCTCCAACGTGGTCGCCGCATCTTGGTCAATCAGGACCGGCGGTTTGTCTCGGCGGATGCCGAGCAGTTTGTTTTCGCCGCTGGCAAGAAGCCTCTCGATGTCATGGATTGGTTGCCCGTCAACGATCACCGGTACGGGGACCCAACGATCATTCCGGGACAGTTTGACAATGTGGTTGATCGGATCGTCAAGATTCGCGATGGAGCGAAACGGCTGTTGTTTGACCAGGGCGTAAATTTCAGATCGGGTTGCCGCCAGCCACATGGTCCCGCCATCCAGTTCCGTCCAAAGATGGCTCCACTCGAATCCGTTCCAGCGAAAGATTTGCGCCCCGTCAGTGAATCGTACCAGAGCGCGACCAAATCGATCCACGGTCAATTCGCTGACAGATTCGCGAACGCCGGGAAGCGCGAAGCGTTCAAATTCGGGTGCTTGGCAATCAGCCTCACCAAGCGTTGATCCGGCGCATATTTGCCTAAGCCACGATCGGTCGACAAGAAAAATCCGCCTCGTCGATCGGGCACTGAACCGTTGATCGTGAGCACACTTGCTCCGTCAACCTTCGGCGGCTTGTCTCGGTCGTTTTCATCGACAGATGCAATTCCATTTTGAACTTGGACTCCAATCGCGTTGCACCTGCCGGACGCGATTGGGTCTCTGCGAAGGATTTGAAATCAGTGGTTGCTGGGAACGTTTCGAGAATCTCATCGAGAAACTTTTGGTCAGCACCCGCAAGGCGTTGCCGAGAGACGATGATTTCATCCGCGTTCGAACGACGTAGCAAGACTTCGTCGCCATCGATACCGATGAAGTTCGCTTCAATCTGTTTTGAGCTTCGTGTGTCTGTCCATAAACGCGCCGCCAAATCGGCAGGATGAAACGTTCCTTGGTCGATACGTTTTTCGACAGGGGAGGTGACCTCGATCGGTTCCGTCTCCGCGACGGATTCTTGGGGTTGCATGGAAGATGAATCGATCGCAACCTCCATTCCGGGGATTGGTCCTGCCGGATGACCGGCAAAGCCGCCCGCGTCGACAGTTCTCGATGAGAGGTGCCAAACGGTCAGTTGATTTTTCGCACGCGCATGCGAAACAAACATGCGGCTTTGTGTGAAGTCATAAACCAGGTGATTGCTGTTCTTGGCATCATCCGAAGGCGTTGTTAAAGAAGCTTCAGGATTCGAAAGGTCTATTGTGTGAAAGGCATCACCTGTCGAAATACCCAGCGTGTTTCGATCGACGAATGCGAGTCCTTTGCCAGAAGCGAAATTTCCTGCGATCGACGTCAGCAGTTGAAGTGATTGTGAATCGAACACCAAGATACGCCCCGATTGATCGACGACGGCAAAACGACTGTGCGACAAAGATCCGACAAGCGAGTGAAAGCCAACAGAAGTTGTTTCAAGCGTTCGAAAGGCAGGGTCTGCGGGTCGGAATCCAGTCTCCGAAAGGCCTGACGTGTCCGTTGCGATCAAGTGACGCCGAGTCGATTCGTTGTCGGGGAGTTTCGCCACCGCGAGCAATGCCTGACCATCGGGCGTGAACATCAACTCAAAACCGCGTTCCAGCCCGCGATCGAGACTGCGACGAGTGTGCCTGTTTCAAAGTTATAAAACAGCAGTGATGTTCCTTTGCCGGACAACGCGACGATAGGAAGTTTCGGGTGACAGCACAGAAAGCCGCAACGAAACGGCAATTTGATCGTTCGTTGCAATGTCCAATCGAGTGTTCGATAGACGTTCAGACGCGTCGGATCACCGGCCACAAGCAAGAACCGGCCTTGTGGATCGAAAGCGGTCGCGAGCACCATTCCGCCATCGGACTCCAGACGAGTGATTTCCGCGAGTGAGGTGGTTTCATAAACCACGACATCGCCACGATATCCGCCGATGGCAACTCGCATCCGTTCGGGATCGATGGTCAACGCAAACGCCGAATTGACAAATGGCGTTGCCTGGTTTGTCACCGCCCTCGGAAATGCCAGCGATTGGCAGATTGCGGAATGCGTGATGTTGGTGACAAACAACACGACGACAAGGCGAACAAGAAGTGACCGCATTTCACCGTTTGTCTTGATGAGAAAACTAGAAGTCTCCCTTCAGTCTACTCCAATTGCCGGGGGCATGTTCCGGCCGAAAGTGTCGGGTTCGGCAACGGGCCGAATCGCAAACTACTCGTCATCGGCAGCGTCACCGCCGCCCAGCCATCCTCGGCGACGGAAAAATACCACCATGCTGCCGGCGGTGAGGATCATCGCTGCCCAAATGATCGGGTATCCCCAACGCGTATGCAATTCAGGCATGTGGTCGAAGTTCATGCCGTAGATCCCAGACATAAACGTCAGTGGGATAAAGATCGTTGCGACAATTGTCAGGACCTTCATCACGTCGTTGGTGCGATTGGCAATGGACGTGAGGTAAGTGTTCAGAAGACTGGCCACCATTTCACGATACATCTCGATCACTTCCGAAGTTTGAACACAGTGGTCGTGTGTGTCGCGAAGGTACAAGCGGACTTCGTCGCTAAAGAATCGACTGCCGTCTCGAATCAACGAATGAATCGCTTCGCGTTGTGGCCAGACCGCCCGGCGAAGGTTGACGAGACGATTTTTCAATCGGTTTAGCTCACGCAGTAGTTCTGGCGTTGGGTTGATCACCACGTCGTCTTCGAGATCTTCGATCCGATCGCCAATGGTTTCCAGCACCGGATAGTACGCGTCAACGATGGTGTCTGCGATGGCATAGGCCAAGTAGTCGGCACCGTGATTGCGGATGGTTGTCTTTTCCGCTCGGATTCGCTTTCGTACGGGATCGAGAACGTCGCCGGGGTACTCTTGAAACGTCAACACGTAGGTTTCGCCAATCACGATGCTGATCTGCTCCAGTTCAATCACCGAGGCCGATTCGGCGGCAACCATTTTGACGATCAACAACAATTGCTCGTCGTAGTGCTCAGCCTTGGCGCGTTGCGGCAAGTTGACAACATCTTCGAGCAACAGCGGATGCAAGTTGAAAATGTCTCCGATCGACTTCATCAATGCATGGTCGCCGAATCCTTGCACGTCGACCCAGGTAACGTGTCCGTCGTGAAACGCGGCTTCTAGTTCGTCCGTGCTGGCGACCAACTTTTCCGTCGCTTGGCCTTCGCGGCGGTAGTGAATCATATAGACCGACGGTTTGGGGGCTTCGTCGGAGATGACGAGGGTTCCCGGGCGGGCACCGACTTCTGTGTGTCGCTTCTTGAACATGTTGAATTTGGCGTGGATCGGCAGCATTATTCGAAAGTCTCGATGCCGAATTGTAAGACGTCGCCAAAAACACGTTAGCGGGTGGCAAGTCCGTTTGCCCCAGAAACCCGCTACACGTGATCACATTGATTTTTAAAGAGATCAGCGAAAACGTGCTGGAGAATACGGTGCGACATCCAAATGCGTCGTTTGTCCGCTAACCAGTTCGCCGATCAAGCGTCCAGTACTGGGCGCCAGGCTGAGCCCCAGCATGTTGTGTCCTGTCGCCAGAAATACGTTATCGAGACCTGGAACTTGACCAATGATTGGCAAGCTGTCCCAGGTCATCGGCCGCCATCCATACCACGTTTCCTTGACATCGGTAGTGTAGGGTGATTGCAAGTATGGGACCGCTGACCGTTTCAGCTGTTCGATCCGCTTGGCTGAAATCCGCGTGTCATACCCGGCGAATTCCATGATCGAGCCAAGCCGATAGCCGTCGTCGAAAGGGGTTACACCGACTTTGTGCTCGGGGAACAGCATCGGGTGTGTGGGACAGGGATTGGGGCGACTCATGGTGATCGAATAGCCCTTGCCCGGCTCGATCGGGATTCGGCAGCCTAACTCTGACGCGAACGTTGGGCTCCAGGCGCCGGTCGCGAACACGAATTTCTCTGCCGCTAGCTCACCGCTGTTGGTCGACAGCGAAGCGAGTCTGCTTTGTTTGCGCTGCAGCGAATGCACATCACAGTTCTCGATAAACCGCACGCCGCGGTCACGAAGATTTTCGACCCACTGCGAGATCACTTGGTCGGGGCGGACGCTGCAGTCGTCTTCGTAGTAGCATGCGCCGGCAAGACCGCTGCGCAGCGCCGGGTCAAATTCGGGAAGGTCGCTTCCTGAGATCTTGCTCGCGGCGACACCAAAGTTCTCGCGAATCATGTCGCAAGTGTCGGAGAACTTTGCAAGCGCCGAAGAGCTACGGAAGACGTACAGCAAGCCATTGGTTTTCCATTGGCCTTTGAACACTTCGTTGGCAACCAGGGTTCGATACTCACGCATCGAAGATTCCAAGATCGCTTGCAAGTGTTTGCCGGACTCCAGCATCGTCTGGTGTCGACAGCGGCGTGCGAATTCCAGCATCCATCGCAGCAGTGCTGGTGACAACCGAGGTTTCACCCGGAACGGCGCATTGGGTTGGAACATCGACTTGAGCGCCAAGCCGATCGCACCGGGTTCAGTCAGAGGCAGCACGTGGCTGGGACAGATGTATCCACAGTTCGCGTGCGAGCAGCCACTGCCGATTTCGCGACGGTCGACGACAGTGACATCCAATCCGGCCGAACTCAGATAGTGCGCGCTGGCGATTCCGACGATGCCTCCGCCAACGACGACAACGTTTGGTGATCCCGCGACATTCATTGGGCGGTACCTGCGGGGCGGCCGGGATGAAACAGGCCACAGGCGAAGGGGTCGTCCGATTGATAGACCGCACGTCCTTCGCTGCAGACATACGCGCTACCGCGAATCGTGGGCAGAATCATTCCGTCTGTTCCCAATTCATACGTCCCTACAAAGCGACTTCCGATGATGCTTTCTTGGACCCAGATTTCCCCGGGGGCGAGCATTCCTTCGGCCGCGAGGCAAGCCAGTTTGGCGCTTGTTCCCGTGCCACATGGTGAGCGGTCGTATGCACCGCCCGGGCAGAGGACAAAATTGCGGCAATCGGCGTCTTCCGTTTCGGTCGGTGCGAAGAATTCGACGTGGTCAATCATCGCACCATTCGCACCAGTAACTCCCTGCTGTGCCAAGGCATCTTGAATGCGAATCGAAAGGTCCGTTAGCGGTGCAAGGTTGTCCGTAGTCAACGGCAACAGACAAGACTGTGTCAGGAAAAACCAATTACCACCCCAAGCGACATCACCGGTGACTTCGCCAATCCCGTCAACTCGGACGGTCACGTCGTTGCGGTAGCGATAACTGGGAACGTTTTTGATTTCGACTTGATGTGAATCGATCAAGTTGACACCAACGGTTCCGACGGGCGTGTCGAGCTGATGATAGCCGGGGACTAACTTGCCAAGGTATCCTAAAACGACAGCGACGCCGATCGCACCGTGACCACACATCCCTAGGTAGCCGGTGTTGTTGAAGAAGACGACGCCGGCAGCACAGTCTGCATTCGCAGGCTGGCAAAGCATCGCGCCGACCATCGCTTGATGCCCGCGTGGTTCATCGATCAGGCTGGCACGGATCCAGTCGTCTGCATTCGATAGTCGTTCGACCAACGCTTTGGGGGTAAGCATTGCCAGTTCGGTCGCCCCGGCAATCACAACGCGTGTGGGTTCCCCCGCCGTGTGTGCGTCAATGTATTCAAACGTTGGCGTTTCACCACGCATCAGGCTGTGCATCAGACCGCCCCTTCCCATTGGCCCCACCACGTGCGGAACTGCTGCCACTGGTCGTCAATAAACGCTTGTTGACTGGCGGCCAGTTTGTCGGTGGCGTTGAAGTGATACCGGTATTCAGAATTTCCTTCCAAGACCATCAAGTACTTGTAATACAGCACCAAGTCAGGGCCCTCGTCGAACTTGGAGAGGACCGCAAGTGCGGATTCCAATTCGCAAGCCAGTCGCAGTGCTTTCGAGTCACCTTTGGCGGCTTGTTGGCACAGTTCCACAAGTCGCAGCACTTCGGTTGGCAATGCGTTGCCAACTCCGGTGATCGCTCCGATCGCGCCGCAACGCACGAAGCCATGCAACACCTGAGTGTCGACGCCGACCATCAAGGCTAGGTTTGGATCGCCACTGGTGATGTTTTCGGCGGCATAGGACAGCGATTCAGCACCGCCGAATTCTTTGAAGCCGACTAGATTGGCGTGGCGATCACGGAGTTCGAAGAACAGGTCCGCCTTGGTTTGGTAGCCGTAGTAGGGGCTGTTGTAAATCACGGCGGGCAAGCTTGGGGCCGCGTTTAAGATTCCACAAAAGTGTTCACGTTGGGCGGCAATCGATGTGCCGCGTGAGAGCACGCGTGGGATGACCATCAATCCGGCAGCGCCGACTTGTTCCGCATGTGCGGCGTGTTCGGCCGCAAGGCGTGGGTTTTGTGCGCCGGTTCCGACGACGACAGGAACCCCCGCTTGGGTCAGCCTGGCGACACCTTCTTGGCGTTGGGCATCGGTCAATAGTGGCCAGTCGCCCATCGAACCGCAGTACACGACCGCGTTCATTCCCGCGTCCATCAGCTTTTGGCCGGTGGCGACCAAGGCGTCCCAGTTCGGCCGTCCGGCCTCGTCACACGGCGTCATCAACGCCGGAATACAACCTTGAAAGACTGTCATCTCTCCCGTCACGGCAATCTCCACTTTGGAGGCAGCGTCATTTCGAGCTGCCGGTAATTTTGGTCGGGTCGAAGCCCTGATTCGCTTCGAGCTGTTTCGCACTAGAATTGTGACATCGATCACTTGGCATTTCTTGACACGACCCACGCTGCCCACTTGAAAAGGCGCACATTTGCCCGAGAGGCTTGATGGTTCCCGAAATTTTCAGCCTGCTGGAGCAACCTTTCACTGGGGAAGCCCTCTTTGACCACCTGCATGACATCGTATTCTTCGTCAAGAACGAGCGATGTGAGTATGTCGTGGTCAATCAAACGCTGGTCAGTCGTTGTGGCAAAAATAACAAGGCGGAACTGCTCGGCAAGACACCCACACAGTTGTTGCGTGCTCCGCTCGGTGCTCGGTACGAAGAACAAGATCGACGCGTGATTGAATCGGGACAATCCCTCACATCGCAGCTTGAGCTTCATGTTTATCCGACATTAGATACCGGCTGGTGTTTGACGACCAAAATGCCCATGCGTGGTTCGCAGGGGACAATCATTGGGTTGGTTGGCGTTTCGCAGGACGTCAAAATTCCCGACTTCGATACCGACGAGTTTCAACACCTCGCCGACGCCATTGCCTTTGCCAAGCAGCACTTGGCAAATGCCATGTCGGTTGAGCAGCTCGCAAAAGTCGCGAACATGTCACGCTACCAACTTGATCGTCGCATGCGACGGGTGTTCGGTTTGACTACCGGCCAGTGGCTGATCCAGCTCAAGATCGATCGGGCACAGCGGAAGCTACAAAGCACGACCGACCCGATCGCATCAATCGCACTGGATGTGGGCTATTCGGATCAGAGCGCTTTCACGCGGCAATTCCGACAAGCTACCGGCATGTCGCCACGAGACTATCGTCTGACCTATCAGCAAAAATAAAGCCGCCGTCCGCGAGGCGATTGATGTGCTTACGGACGTCGGCTGATCGAAATGGTTGCACCTTACAGCGTTTGATCCATCACCTCGCGCGCCGCACGAGTGCCGAGTGCACCCCAGAGACCGTAAGGGCTTGCGTGTCCAGGCAAGTAATTGGCGGAGCCGCCGTCGGCAGCGCGGCGAACCACTGGGTTGTGTGAGTTCCCCGCATCGATCGAGTCGGTGATGAACTGTACCGAACCGTCGCACATCAGAATGTGAACGCCACCTTGGTGCCTGCTGGATGCCGGCAAGATTTCCGAGTTTGCCCAGTTCGTCGAGGTACAGAATTCACGATTGGGAGGCAGAATCGTATTGAAGGCGCTAAAGGGATTCCAAGCCGACGCCCAGCGAAAACCACGCGCATTCGTTGGGGTGCTTAATGCCGGCGCCGTTGGGCCCCAGAAATTTGGTCGCGATGGGTCTTTAAAACCGAGATCGGTGCACGCGTTTGGGTTGTCGATCGGCATGGCGCCACCCGATGCATCAAGAGGAAGCGTGCGAACATCATTGTCGCCGAGATCAGTGGTGATCTCGCCCATGCAAACGGTGTTGGAAAGCCCGTCCAAAATATCACGGAACTTCAGTTGGCGATGCAAAACGAATGCGCCACGATGCGATGCATTCGACACCGATGATTGGGTCGTGTCATTGTGCAGCCACTCTGTCAGCACACCCAGTTCATTTCGGAATCCCGAGTCACCCAAGCTTGCCGCGTAGTTCGTTCTGCCAAGCGAGGGCAAGCCGTTGCCTGGGTCGCTCGGGCAACGTAGCATCGGGATCTCGGTTACCCAAGGTTGGTAGTTGGCCTGTTCATGCGTCGGGCCCATCGGTGGGAAGTCGACGACGCCGTCTCCGTCGTAGTCCATCGGCTGTGAAATCTGGTCCCAGATGCCTTGTTGTTCAAAGAACGGGGTGAGAGCGACAAACACACTTAGCATCTTGCAGTTGTAGTTGGCGCTCGTTTCATACCAATACGATTGGTACAAGCTGTTTGAACCGTCGTCCGTCCCGGCGCCATGAGTCGGCATTGCTTTGTATGCAGAGTGGTAGTTGTGGACTGCTAAGCCGATCTGCTTGAAGTTGTTACTGCAGCTCATCCGACGAGCCGCTTCACGTGCCGCCTGCACCGCGGGTAAGAGCAGCCCGACTAGAATCCCGATGATCGCGATCACGACGAGAAGTTCAACCAAGGTGAAACCGTGGTTCTGTTTCCTTTTCAAAGACATTGGCAATCTATTTCAATAGAGTTGTGGTCGGCTCGCACGAAAACGTCATCGTGAATCCCGCTAACTCATTGGCGATTGCCGGTGCCGGGCCCTAACAATGAAATGGCCAAAGAAGAGGTTCGGTCAAAGGCCGGATGCGATCGGAAGAGAATCCACCTTATCGCGACAGAGTGGCTTTATCGCGAGCCATTGGTGACGGCAGGGGGCGGGAGAATAGGCCTAGAGCGTACGGTGCTGAAGCGAGAAAAGCGAACGCAACGGTGGGAAGGGGCTGAAACCCTTCGACGAAAAACAAAACTGGCCAAGCCTTCCGCAATTCAGAGGTGCTTGAATCGCAAATGACTTGGCCAATTTGTTGCCTCGAGCTCTAGGGGCTTCGAGGCATTCACCAGATCGGGAATTAACGAGATGGCGGGGCCATCGTGTCTTGTTTGACCATCTCGTTGTAAGCGGCGAGCGCTTCGGCGTCGGCGTTTTCGACAACGTTGACAGGATCAGATGATCCACAACCGGTCATCGCCAATGCGACGACTGCGAGGCAGAAACACGCTTTCGCTTTTGCAGAAACGGCTGCCGGTTTCAGAAGATTTGCATGACGCATTGATTGGGTTCCATAAAGGCGTTGCTGTTGATTCGTTCAAAAGTAAGTTCGCCGGAATAAGTCCGGCGAACGATGCCGAGGAACTCCCGGCGAACTACTGATTGCCGCAGTCTGTGTTTGAGGTGCGACACACCGGGTCGCTGATTACAGCTGTTGATCGATGATTTCGCGAGCGTCGCGAGTACCCAAAGCGCCCCACAACCCATAGGGGCTGGGGTTACCTGGAAGGTACTTGCCAGCACCGCCGTCAGCGGCACGGCGGACGACCGGGCTGTGCGAATCGCCGGCATCGATCGAGTCGGTGATGAACTGGACCGAACCGTCACACATCAAGACGTGAGCGCCACCTTGGTGACGGCTGGATGCGGGATAGATTTCTGCGTTCGACCAGTTGGTCGAGGTGCAGATTTCGCGGTTCGGTGGCAGGATCGTGTTGAACGCGGAGAAGGGGTTCCACGCTGATGCCCAGCGGAAGCCACGACCGTTCGATGCGAAGGTGCGGTCAGGCGCATCGGGGCCCCAGAAACGTGGCCGCTCAGGGTCACGGAAGCCAAGGTCGGTGCAAGCGTTGGGGTTTTCGACCGGGTTCGCCGCACCTTGCGAGTTGACGGAAATCGTACGAACGTCGTCGTCACCAAGGTCGGTTGCGATTTCACCCATGCAGATGGTGTTCGACAATCCGTCAAGGATGTCTCGGAACTTCATTTGGCGGTGCAAGACGAACGCGCCACGGTGCGATGCCATTGACTTCGCGGTTCGAGTCGCGTTGTGGTGCAACCACACACCCAAGGAGCCGAACTGAAGTTCGTAACCTGCGTCGCCAAGGCTGACCGCATAGTTTGTTCGTCCCAGCGCCGGAAGTCCCGTGCCCGGATCGCTCGGGCAACGCAACATTGGAATTTCAGTTGCCCATGGGCTGTAGTCTGCTTTCTCGTGGGTTGGCCCCATCGCTGGATAGTCGACGACTCCGTCGCCGTCGATATCCATCGGTTGCGAAATCTTGTCCCACAGACCTTGTTGCTCGAAGAAAGGCGTGAGCGCGACGAACGCACTCAGCATCTTGCAGTTGTACTTTCTGCTGTTTTGGTACCAGTACGATTGGTTCAGGCGGTCCGAACCATCGTCGGTGCCGGTTCCTTGCAGGGGCATCGCTTTGTAAGCAGAGTGGTAGTTGTGTACCGATAGCCCGATTTGCTTGAAGTTGTTACTGCAACTCATGCGGCGAGCCGCTTCCCGTGCTGCTTGGACGGCTGGCAAGAGCAAGCCAACCAGGACGCCAATGATGGCGATCACGACAAGAAGTTCTACGAGCGTGAAGCCCTGATTACGTTTGCGATTCAATTGCATTGCGAGATCTGATTCCATTAAGTGCTTTCAGTGGCTGCGCCGACCAATAGCGCAGCTCTACCGATAAATGGCCGCGTTCGACGTAAACGTCGAAACGATCCGATCCGCCTCTTTGCGTAACCGTGAAGGGTTACATGAGAACAAGACAATCAGCACACGTCGTCAACTCTTATGCCTCAGCCCAATGGGCTACTCGAGTCGCACTAAACGATGCCTGCCCAAAACGATGAGCCTGCCCGATTCGTCGACGACATTAAACAGGAAACCAATCCGTTTTTAATACATCAGTATTCTTTAATTCAAAGCACGCAAACTAGTGTGCGGCTTGATGCCCTTCAGATCCCTACGGTGTGCATTGATCGGTCCTAAAGCGCGCGGTTTTTTAAGCTCTGTTGGGGGTGAGTACTTAGGCTTTACCACCGCTTCGAAAGAAACTTCAGGTTTGCAAAAATTCAAACTCAGGTTCTCCTGAAAACGGTTCTCGCACGCTTGCGTTGCTTACTCAAATGATCTTGAAAGTTCGGCCTTCGCGTTTTGAGAACGTTGCTCAATCGAGATGCATCTCATTGAGTAGGGCGATGCAAAAAGAAGACAGCGATCTACCTCGAATGGAAGAGAGTGTAGGGTGAGTGCCTACATCAGACGGGGTGATCCAGCTTGGTCACTCGGCTAGCGATTAGTAATTGAGTCGAGGTTGTCGAGTCGTGTTTGAAAGTCGCGGTGCTTTCGACGCAGTTGTTGGTTGACTTCGCTCACCCTTCTGGCGTTTTCGATTTCGGTATTCGGGTCTGTAAGGGCGACGTATCCGGGGATCAATCGAGCGACATGTTGAAATGGTTGCGTGATAGGACTGACCACGTCTTTCGCGGTTAAGACGAGTCCTTCGGCGGCAACCGCGATTCGTTTGGGCGTCTTGCTTTGTGACTCCACAAGGTTCTCGCCACACTTGCGAAGTTTTTCTAATTGCAGTGCATTACCGAGTTGATCGGTGAGCGCTCGCCCACTTCGCACTTTGACTTTGGGGCAACCGTTGCGAGGGAAGACGACTTTGATCCCCGCATCGCCAAAGTCATAGTCGATTCCATGGGCGTCGTAGTGGACGATGGGCGAGCCCGGCAACATTTGAACTTGAACATAGGTTCGCTCACCCGTTCGGGGATGCGACGCAACAACAATCGTAGGCCCACCCGGAAGATCTGGTCCTCGGAAAGAACGGTCGCCGGTGTAGTAATAGCGATGGACCAACACTGTCGGAGGGATCTCAACGGCCATTCCTGACCCAGCGTCTTGTAGCTGGACGGCCGGGTTACCTAATGAATCTGCACCCGGATCGATCACCTCGATTTCCAATGCCGGCGAAACAGTGGATTTACGAAGGTCTTGCGCAGTCACGCTGCCTTGGTGCAACGCTACGCCAGCAATGATCCAGGCGATGATGCGCGTTTGGAATGATCGTCGTGACGTCAGAGCGTTCATTGGTTTCGACGTAAATTTCGTGATTGACGGATGCAGGCAAGGCAGCAAGATGAAGCACGCGTAAACAAACGCGTGCATTAAATGTTGACTAAACGAAGGCTAGGTGTCTTCTAAGCGGCGGACGTTTTGGCTCGCCGAAGTGAGCGGATCGAGTTGATAGAAGAATTCGAACTCGACGGCCTCAGTGAACGGGAACGCCTTCAGGACTTGAAAGTCGTTGTCGTGCCATCGCAGGCGACGCGGTTCATTCCGTTGCACCCAAAACGGTTTTGGTGCAAGCCGTGCGGCGAATAGGCGTCCAGGGTTCGCTGCTCGGTCAACTTGGTCCGATTCGATTGCGTCAGCTTGGGCAGCCGTTTCGGAAGCCAGCAATCGGGCTTCGAAATGGAACCGATTGCGTCTCAAATGAGCGAACGGATTGAGCTCGTCCCCTACATCCAGTTCCGCAAAATTTTGCTCAGCCAACAGAGACATTGACCAATCGCCACCACTGGTGATTTCCAAGACCACATCACTGATTCGACAGTGATCGATCGTCAGTTCCGATCGATTGGGGCGAAAGCGTTTCCGAGTGGTCTCGGCTGGCTCGACCGCGTCTCCGTTTGCCGCATCACGGATCATTGCTTCATAGGCGTCCGACTCAATCGCTTGGAAAGTCAAACTGTTGATGACCAGCGAGGGGCTGCGCCCTTGGTGTTGGTAATCATTTTTTGGGAGGCAGCCGATCGGCGTTGGGCTGGTGACATGTCTTCGCGGGATCAATCGTGGCCAATCGGCGCCCGTCAAACTGACGCTGCCATATCCTAAAGCTGCGATCGAGAGTTGTCGCAGCCATTGGCGGCGATTGGCAAGTCGTTCAAGTTCATTGTGGCTCATTTAATCATCCTTGATCATCGAAATGCCACGGTCATGTAACGCCAGTTTCTTTCGACCAGTCACTCGAAACGGGTCATCTTGTATTGGCAACGGAACGGTACGGATCTTTCATTTCCCGGCTAACGCCCGGTACGCGGTTCGGGGATCGCAAAGTCATCATCTGACAGTTGCGGGGTCGCGTAGTCCGTATTGGGTTGGCTGGGGATCGAGTCCATATCGTTCATGATCGTCCCCGGTGTAAAGTAGAGGTGTTGGCTCTCTACACCTTCACCGTTTGTTGCGGGCACGAATTGCGATTCCGGATAGGCTCGGTTGACGTCGAATCCGCCGTCGAGATCGCTGTTTTGATAATCGAGGCCAGGTCCCCGGTAGCCGTTGGGGTGCACACTGGGGATCGTCGATTGGGATCGATAGAGGTCCGCACGGCGTTGCGATGCGGGGAATCGAAGGGATTCGTCGACACGAGAACTGCTGACATCGTAGACGCGGTTTTCCAAAACATGGTGACGACCACGGACGATGAATTCACGATTGCTAAGTGAGAGCGGATCCAGTTCGGCGACAGCGGGCGCCCAACGCAATCCCATCAGGTCAAATAGGGTTGGGAAAATCGTTGCCTGGGCCATGATGATGTTCTGCTGCAGCGAACTCTCTCGGTTCGGTACCGGTCGCCACAACGCGCCCACGACGGGGATGTCTTCCAGCAGCGGTACACCGCGAGCGGTGCGTTCTGCTTTGAGCGCGACGGTGTAGCGACTGACTTCACGCAGTTCGAAGTTCGACAGTTGCACATCGGTGTCGATGAAGTGACGTTTGACTCGGCCAAGATGCTTTTCATCGGCACGCACCGGTTCACGTACGTTGGTCGTGTACATGTAATTGAAGTCGAACACGACTGCTTGGCCATCCGGTTCGATCACTGGGCGGATTTCATAGCCTGTTCCAGTTTCGAATTTGTAGATTGCCGGATCGGGAATCAGTTTTTCGACGTTCGATTCGTAGCGAGGGCGATTGCCGGCGTCTTGGGCCAGCATGTCCGCCTGAGTGTCCGACTGCAGTCCTGGCAGTACATCGCGAACCATACCGGATTGTCCGGCGACAACTTGCGATGTTGGTAGGCCGCCCTGGCTTGCCGCGAGGGCCAGTAGGTTGGGATCGTTGACCAGGGCCCCGACATCGTTGTAAATCGCCAACGCGGAATCGATCCCTTCACGGATCAGAATGTCGCGTTTGGGCAAGTCAAATTCCATCGTCGCACTTGGCGAAACCTTGGCGAACGCACGGTTGTTGGCCAAGACGTTTGTCGTTTCGGTCTGGCCGAACTCGACGTCTTTGTATTGGCTGCCTTCGCGAATGTTGCGGAATGTTGGATAGTAAAACTGTGTGTTGAAATCGTCGTCGAGTGCCGTTGTCAAACGTTTGAGGTAGTTGTCGATGTTGGCGGTGTGCGCCCGCGTGCCTTCGAGCAGTTCGATGTATTTCTCTTCCAAATCATCGATCAACATGTCCAAGAACTTCTTGTGGTCCAATGGCCGACGCGCATCGTTTGCCTCTTGGATTTTGAAGTTAGCCTGCACGTCGACTTCGAGCAGCAGGTTGAACTGCTCGTTGACGTTGTTCATGTGGTACAGGATGTATTGTTTGCGTGGATGCTTTTGGAAGGTGCGTTCGATCCGGTGTTGGTAGCTCTGCCACAAGGTGTAGTAAGTGGTGAACTTGGCCTCCGGATCTTTGAGTTGTTCCAGCAAACGGAGACGTGTCGTCGACAAGTCTTGGATTTCACCAAATGTCTGTGTGACCAGAGATTTGAGCTCCATATACAAGTCGGCGAAGTCTTCCAGCGATTTGTAATCGAGTTGCAGTTGTGGGACGCTGTGCGAAGGCTGGATGATCACATCTTTTCTGACAATTGCCAGCTTCGCACGGATCGTTTCGGCCCGATTGTCCAACGTGTATTGGGAAAGCTCCGTAGCAAGTTTGATCGCATTGTTGACCGCAGCGATAATTTGAGTCTCAATGATGGTGTTGTGTTTCGGATCAGCAACGATCATGATCACCGAGTGGTCAAGCGACTCGGCGTCCTGCTTTGCAAAATGAAACTCGACGCCCTCTTGAATAATGCTGCCGTAGAACGTGAAGACGCTTGAGAGAGTGCGACTGGAGTTGAGCCGGAAGTTTTGAACTTCGACTCTCTGTTCGGTGTCAGTCAGGTCGTTGATGAATTCGGAGAAATTGGCATCGAACCACTTGAGGATGTCGGACGACGCGATGACAGCTTTACGGATCTCGGACTGAGCCTTGGTCAATTCGACAACGACGTTCTGGATCGCTTCCGACTTGGCTTGTTGGGCACGGTAGAGTTCTCGTTTCGCTTCGTTCTCTTTCTCTTTGGCCGAGAGTAATTCCTGTTGGCGATTGCCAAGCCGGTCTTCGATCAAGGCACGTTCCATCACGCGCTGTTTGTATTCAAGCTCTGTAATCAGACGGCTTTTGAAAATTTGGGCCAAGCGAATGAATTCGCGTTGCAACGGTGTCATCGTGTCGCCTTGCATGCCGTTTGCCGAGTAGAAGCCGCGAAGCGACTGGAACGCCGCATTTTGCGAGAGCGACACCAACGGTGGCGGGCCATGGTGTTTGTCCCACATGCGGCGAAACGCTGATCCAAGCTTGGTGTGGTGCGAGCAGGGGTTTCCACAAGCGTCGGTGCAGATGTGAATTTTTCCGTCGCTGTGATGCATGCCCGCATCAAGGTAGTTTTGTTCCGCTAGTGGCAGTTCTTCGCGAAGCTGCTGATCAAGATGGCTGAGGATAAGCACTCGGGTTTCGTTGTTGGCGAGCGACATCAGCAGCAGTGCCGACGACAGGCTGGTCACATCCATCGAGTGCAAGGACAAAAGCTTGTTGCCGGTGTGCAGGAACTCGCTGTCCATCGCTTTCAACTCGTCGATGAACTCGTGGCCGAAGAACGAATACAGGTATCGTTCGTCACGTTCCTGTTGAGTGGCGCCGGGGTACATCGTACAAGCTTGCTCAGCCCGTTCGGCGGCTGCCAACATCACGCTTTTACGGATCATTTCACCCGTTTGGACCGTCATAAATCGAGCTTGGTCGATATAGGTTTGGATCCGCGAGGCAACCGTTTCCAGTCGTTTGGCGTCATCGCCATTGATCTGTGTGCTGTGGACATTGACGCGGACTTGTCCGACAGGGGTATCGATCTGGTTGATCATGAGCCGGATTTGGTTGACACCTTTGAGCGGACCTCGCAGATGGATTAGCCCTTCGCCAATGACCGAGATGCTCGTTTGTTCCACCGGGTCAGAACTGTTGGGGACACCTTCGGCATAAGTATCTGGATCCGCATGGGCGGCAAACACTTCACGACGAAATTGTTCTTGTCGCGCGAGCTGTTCACGCGACTCGAGTTGCTCGGATTGTTCTCGGGCGTCGAGTTCGGCTTGCTTTGCCGTGTCGACTTCGCCCTCCAGGCGTTTCACTTCTGCGGAGAACGTTCGCACCGCTTGTTCCATTGCCGCGGCACTGCTGTTCAGTGCGGTGAGGGCATCCTCGTTCTCAGGATCCGTCGAATTGCGTTGTTGCGATGTTTGCCGGAGTTGTTGAAGTGTCTTGTCAAAATTGCTCCGGGCATCCGAAAGCTTTTGCTCGAGTTCGCGGGTCTGTTGTGCTTTGCGAATCGCTTCTCGTTCGGCTTGCTGGCGAGCTGCTGTTGTCTGGTCAGCGCGCGTTCGCGCTTGATCGGCATGCTGCCTTGCCATCGACACGCCGTGTCGGTTGTGTGACTTGACTTTTCGATTGATGATTTGGGCAACACGATGGGCATCGCGGAAAAAGTACAGCGGTGCGACACGCGTTTCTACTTTGTCGCTTTGATTGAAACCATCGGGGGTGTCACGCGGAGGCGTCCATTCCTGATACGCGACGTATTCGCCTGTTGCACCGTGAATGCCTGGCATCACTTGTCCAGGAAGAACGCTGCCATTGGCAACCACGCCAACGCTTGCGCCGAACATCTCAACCCATCCGCTGCTCAGCACGGCCGGATTGTTGACAACGATCCCGTTTTTATAGATATCCGTAAGACCTGTGATCTCAAGTCTGTATTCGTCAGGCGTTAATTTGGCGTTAGGGAATTTCAGGATGACCGAATTGCTTTGGACGCTGAAAAATGCCGACTCGGGGGAGATCACTACAGCGTCGGAACTTTTGTAAAGGTTGAAATGTTTTTTGTTCCCGTCGTCCGCTCCTTCAGTAAGTTCCAATTTCTGTTCTTGCGGGAATCGAAGTGTGACCTCGTTCGCGCCGGCGATGGTGCCGATCCCATTCTGTTCGAAATGCTCCACTCGCAACGGCTTGTCGAGAAGCAGGAACGTGTACGTTACGGGGAATGCGATCACTCGGCTGTCACCGGCGTATGCGGCCAAGCGAAGTTTGACTTCTTGGGGGCGCGTGGATGCCGGGATACCAATAGGGATATCGGCGGAAAAATTTTGGTCGCTTTCGTTAGGTGAACTCAGCATCGTCCTGCCGCTCAAGACTTTGCTGAATTGCCCGCCCTGGAGCTGCTCGACAATCAAATCAAAATCATCTGACCAATCCTTCGCCGTTACGTGGATCGATTGCAGTGATTTGACGGTGTACATCGTCTTCGACTTATCAATATCGCTTGGTTCTTTCGAGCCGTTGCCTAAATAGGTTGAAATTACAACTTCGCCAACATTCCAGTCCGAACCGTTTTTCGCATTGAAGTTGTGTGGAATTGCTTGGTCGGCGAGACGCAATTTTGTTGGTTGGCTTCTCGCATCGCCAACCATCAGCCGAAGCGATTGGTAGGCATCGCTTATACGCCGTAGCGGAATGTTTGCCGTTGCCAGGTAGGTTTGATCTTCGCTCGATTGATCGACCAAAATTTCGAATTGGTCGATCACTGTATTGTCGTTAATCAAATACCCAACGTACTCGCCACTTCGCTGTGCATCGATCCCGCTAAAACGTAGCAAGGCAGTGTTCGAAACTTCGGTCTTGAAGAGCGTAATTGCGTTTTGATCAATTGGGATGTTTGGCTTCCGGTACTCACTGTGTGTCGCGTTGGAAACGTAAATTCGAGAAATCGTGTCGACCGGAATTGCTTGAAAGCTGCCGATAGCGATTTCTGGATTTGCGACCGTTTGTGCGACGGATGCTTCCACAAACGAAACCGAAATAACAGAGGGCCCTGGGAGCTGAATGGGGGCAAACGCGACTGTGTACAGCTCGCTCTCTTCCTCTTCGTCAGCGCTTGGCGATACTTTGCCAGTCACGGTAAACGATTCGGGCTTGGGCTGCTTGTCGACCGAAGTGACCTTCAATGAGAGCGTCGGATTGGAAAGGTTTGCTGGACCCTTGAAGGTGATCTGAAAGCGGCTGTTAGCTGCTAGCGGAATCGCCCATGGATTTAGTGCCAAGTCTTTTTCGCTGATTGGCCAAACCAGATCCTTAAACGCCGTCGTTGGATTTGCAGGCGAGATGGAGACTAATGAGTAAGCGCCTTTGATCGGTTCGCTGTCCGCATCTGCTTGTTGCAGCCAGTTCACTGGGCGTACCGACCCTTCCGGGTGTTGTACGGTGGGGGGCGCGAGCGTTCTTTCAGGCGTGTTCTCGAACTTGCGAAGTTCGGCAAATTCTGCAGTTTGCTCGATGCGAGTGAGTGGATTCGCGGCTCGCGGATTTGTGGGCGTCGATGTTGGACGCTGAGAAAAGAACCAGACGGCACCACACAGGATTGCCAGTCCGGCAATTGCGATCTTTCGAGAGCCAGTTTTTGCTTGCCAGAAACGCATCTGTCTGCCTAGCCAGAGGGCACAACGGTTATCGGATGGTCTTCTACCATCCTTAGGGGGTTGTCCCTATAGTTCGGCTGATCGGGGGGATCGCATTCAGGCTAATCGGTATCTTTTAGTTGAACCTCATGATTGTCACTAATCGTTTGTTCGTACCCAATGCGACCGGCAGCGTTTTCAGTTAGTAAAAACGCTGCAAGTGAAAAGTTTGGTTCAAGTCGGCGAGAGGCGATGCCGAGCGTCTTGGGCGAATTAGTAGGATGCGGAGTAGACGTCTAGTCCTTGGTAACCATGGCCAAACGTGACACTGCCTTTGCGACGCGCCGAACGGATCTCCCCTCCCGTTTCTTTCAAGGCATCGTGCGATCCGGTGAATCGAATTTCGTACCATTGGTCGTCCTGCATCCCGGCGTACTGTCCTTGCATTCCTGCGGCGCTATCGTCCAAAGATTTGTCCAGGTAGCTTGCGAATGGCGATGTTTCGGTGTGGTTACCAAAGTGCTTTGGAGGCAGCACGATCGTCACTGGTAGTGCGTGTTCTTTGATGTCGAGTTCCAGTTGCAGGCGGATGGTCACTGGAACTTGTGTACGGCTGACCCGCAACGTGACCTCGTAGGTGCCGTCGGCGCGTGTGATAAGTTTCATGCCACCGGCGATCGTCAACCCGTCCCGTCCGTCAGGCGCGCCGTCAATCTTGTAGCGAGGAATCGGGAATCGTGCAGGTTGGTTGAAGACAGTTTTCGAGTCTGGTCGGTTGCGTTTCTTCGCGGACTTCGCCCGCATATTTGCCTGGACCACTTTCCACTGCATTTGCGCGAGTTTCTCTTCCATCTCGGCGTCCTTCTGCGCGCGCTCGAGGAGCAACTGTTGTTGCGTCAGTCTCAGTGAGCGAATGTATTCTTCGTTCTTGGCGTCCTGCGTTTGTTCTTGGACTATTGTGTGCAACGAGCTACCGAAGCATTCGGAAATTGCATGTGCCTCAGCGATCATCCGGTCAAACTCGCTTCTGATTAGATCAGTGTTTTCCTTCTTGATTTCCAGCGAGTGTTGCTGGTTTTCGCACTGGATGACAATCGCATCGAGTTCTTGTGAGAGTTGGTGCAAGCTTTGGTGGTGTTCTGTTAATGCGACCAAGCCGTCGGACGAGTGTTGATAGAGATGTCGAAGGTTCCGGCAGGAATCGACGGCGATATCGCCAAGTTGTTCGAGTAGGCGATGGTCAGCGATTTTATTGCCGGAGGGAATTCGCTGGCGTTCCAACTCGGCAAGTTCAAGTCTGATCTGTTGGATGATCGCTAGTCGTTTTGAATGATCATCAGCGTTGATCTGGGCAAAAATTTCATGATCGCCGGCAATCAAACGTTCGATGACTGCAACGGTCGGATCGAGAGCTTGAAGCGAGGCAAGATTGGCTTCGGTCCCGCTTACTTCGGTGAGGATGATGCTTAGTTGTGTCGCAATGTCGTTGACGTAAGACTCGCTGACCTCGTCGCAGGCGAGCAACTTCACTCGCAATTTCAAGCGTGTGTCTTCAATAGCCGCTAAATGTTTAGCAATCGTTTTGTACTCGTCATTCAGGAGTAGCACTTCGACATCAAGGTGACCACGAGGTTCGATACTTGGTGACTCCTGTGCGGCACGATCGCGAATCGCACGAGCTGTTATTGCCCTTTGAGATTGGAGTGTTTCCAGGGCTGATTGGGCGCACTGGGCGACTGCTTGGCTCAGTGCTTCAGGGGAACTCCATAGCTTGCGCAACAGGTCCGCAGTCGACTCAGCCTTAGGGGCGGCGGGTACTTCTGTAACGATCTTGTATTTCTTAAAAAGTGTACTCAGTTGTCGAAGGTGATCTGAGATTGATTCCCGGGTCGCCTGTTCTAGGCTTTCATTCAGTTTCTTGATTTCGGCGTAGCGTTCGACGACTTCCTGGTGATTGTTCTTGACCGTACACAATGAATCACAGCTTAAGGCGTACGAGCCGTTGCCACAGTTCACTTGGTCTTGCTCGCTGTCAATTTGAAGTTGCGAGGCAAGCGGTTTAATTCGTTCGAGACGCTTTTGGATCAGGAGCATCCAGTGCAAACGTTCTTGAACGGATTCATGAATTTTGCGAACCGTTTCTTGGATGTCACTATTGGAGACATCGTTTTCCTTTTGCAAGGAAGCCACTTGGTCGTGGATCTCTTCGACCTGGGCGCGAAGTGTTTGCGCTCTCATCACGGCATTCACCAGTCGGTGAAGCAAAACATCCTTGTCGGTTGTGTCGAAGTCTTCGATCGCAGCGGGGACGTTCGGTTGACCCTCGAGCAGCTTCTTGCGTAGCTCGTCAGGACAGATGATTTTTGTAGAACTCGTTGTCTGCGGCGAGGTGCTGTTGCTGTTACCAGGCGTGACTTCATCGTCTTGAGAGTCTGCGGGTTCGGACGTGGCCGCTTCTGATACTGCTTTTGATTTGCAGAAGTTTTTGATTTCCGCATTCAAATGTTCTGCTGACTTTTTCTCAGCTTCGGCGTCTTCAAGCAGTAGCTTTGCTCTCGCGACGGCAAGCTGCACATTCTCGATTTCCTTTTCAGTATTTGTGATCTTGGCATTGAGGTCGGCAATAGTGCGTCGTGTTTGGGCGGCAATTGAATTTTTGTTGATCCAGTCGGCAGTATTTTGGTCGGTTGAGGCTGCTGCGTATTCGGTCTTGGCGGCGTTCGCGATTGCGTCTTCTGTCCCTAATCGCGTGTTCGCTTGATCGCGGGCTAGGTAGGTTGCCGCTTTGTCTGCGAGGAGTTCTTTCAAGCGAGAGTTTTCGGTCGCCAACGCGGCCTTCTTTGACTCGGCGCGGATTGTCGCAACGTCGAGTAAGCTTTTTGCATGTAACAACATCGGTTTGCAACAGTCAGCTGCAGGTGGCTCGTCGGCGGAGGCGGGCGTCTCGTGGCCAAGTAGCGTGAGCGTGGTCACGATGGCGAGGGCAAGCTTGTAATTCATGGTGATCGTCGAATCAGAGGAACAGGCTGCGTTGCGGTGGGGCTGCGATTGCCCCGATGGCGTTACTATAGTTACTGGCTTCAGGCCTCACTCGACGAAGTGGCGTTAGAACGCAATGTTCTCAATCGTTGCTGCCGTTTTGTTTCCTTCGCTTGCCTTGCTGGCGAATAGTGGACAGTTGGCGAATGCGCGGTGAGCGATTTGTGTGTGCAAAAACAGCACAATTTCAAACGTTCCTTGGGCGTATTGGTTGCACGCGATCGGGATGCCGCGGCAAGAGGTAAAACAGTCGGATCACAAGGCTAGGGTGTTCAATAACAGTGGTGATGTTCAAAACATGCTCCACTCCTGGAGGGATCCCGACTCGCCGCAGAATGATGCCAAAGATTTCATGTTTGGTACGTTAGGTGCAACACCATGGTCGTTGCACGCAAACGAAGTCAGTGTGTGCGACCGAATCTGTGTCAGATAGATTTGAAAGCATTGGCCGATGTCTTCTGCACAGTGTCAGGTACTCGGTGGGAATCGCGTCCTTTATGTTCGGTTTATGCGTTGCGATCGGCTATATTTGAGAGTGCGGATGTTTCCTTTCTGCGCGAAAACGGTCGCGGTTCTGTTCCACCCTACCCAAGATCGGTCGTCGCGCTTGACGTGAACTAGCAAGTAGGTGAGTACCATGTGCCTTACCATTTCGAGCCCAGCGTTTTTTAACGGGGCAACGATGCCGGAAAAGTACACGGGGGACGGCGAAAACATCTCTCCTCCACTGCGATGGAGAGGATTACCTGAAGGGACCCAAGAGCTGGCGATTGTCTGCGAGGATCCCGATGCTTCTTGTGAGGAGGCGAGTGTTCACTGGCTGGTCTACAAGATCCCGCCAGACCTTGAAGAGCTTCCAGAGCACCTGCCGCTTGAACCTTCGGCTGAGATGCAATCCGGGTGCTTCAAGGACGCCACTCTGGACTGAAGGGGCCCAAGGTCGGGTACCAAGGTCCTGAGCACTTGAAGCATCGTGAGACGCACCACTACCGATTCAAGCTGTATGCATTGTCCACAAAGCTTGATCTCGCACCCGGTGCGGATCGCGCCGCACTCGATGCGGCAATGAGTGGTCACGTGTTGGCCGAATCGGAGCTGGTCGGTACGTCGCAGCGGGCAACGGTGTAGCTCGCGAGTGAACTGCCAGGAAGGTTATCGAGCGACCGGAGTTAGTCGAACGGGCGGCAAAACATTGCGTTGGGATGACCAAATGTTGGCTGCCCGGATCGTTCTTGATCGCATTGGAAGTCGCCCGAACGGTTCGATTTGAATCGACTTAGAAAAAATGTCGACTTAGAAAATCTGATCGGCAAGCGAGACAAAGTCGAAGAGGCCGGATTGGAATGTGCTCGCACCGCCTTGGCTGTGGCGAACCATTCCGTGCGGCCCGATTAAGTGAGAGTCCATCGGAATTTCGATGTTTCCGCTGTCGAGAAACAGTGTCAGATGGCTTTCGACTTTTTGTTCGACCTGCTCACGTGAAAAGTAGACCGCTTGGCACTGAAATTCCTTCGTCGTGATCGGCTTCTTGGTGTGGAAGATTGAGAAGTGTCCGTTGAATTTCGTCGGGATTGGGCGAGGCTTGGGAATCGGCCGTCGTTCCAAGTAATAGACACTGGCGAAATTATGCGGTACCGAGCGGATCTCGAAGTAGTAGTCGTGGTTGCTGGCGCCGAATGAATCACGCGAGTTTTCACGCATGATGATGAACTTCGTTGATCTTGGTTCGGAACGTCGCTTGGGTAGCGGCGGAAGTTCTAGATCGGGAAACGTGTAGAGCAACAACCGGTTGAACGTTTGTTTGCCCGGTTCGATCAATCCGTCAGCGCCTGGCCACCCGAAGTGATGGATTTGAAATCGGGTAATTGCGTCAATCGTTTTTCGTCCGCAGTCACCGTCCGGTTTCAGAGGAATCGGTGATCCGCCGTCATCAAGCGGGACATCGTTGATCGCGTTCTGTACAGCCTTGGTGTCATCAAATTTGTTGACACCATGGCGACCGACAGATGCGCGAATAGAAAGAGTCACCTTTGGCAAGCTCGATGGGGCGAACAAAAACGGAAGTGGCACACGACAACGCATACAAATGATTGGCTGCGCCGCATTCTAGCGTTTTGGTGCCAGGATGCGATGCCGTGCGCACGATCACCACTGCCCCGTTTACGGAGCGGACATCGAATCTTAAACGTCGGCCGGTTTGGGGACTTCGAAGCCGTCGCGATAGTCGCGAGTTAGCATCGCGTTGGCGGCATCGTTGTCGGCAAAGGTTTCCGACTCGGGGTCGAAACGCAGCGTCGGTCCAAGCGAAAGGCGTTCCGATTCTGGCTTCACCCCATTATCGCGTAGGTGCTGGAGTGTGCGATTGAGCGTGGCAAGATCGTCGTCGGAGGATTGGAATGCTTCCACCGCTTTTTGCAGTTCCTCGGGCGATGCTTTCTCGTCTTGGCCGACGTAGTACGCGATGTTGCCGAGATGCGCGATTGATGCGGAAAGGTGTCCGCACGTCGCGTCGGCATGGAGCGTCGACGGATCGCGCGAAATCACCGAGTCGACAAAGTTGCTCATGTGAACGTCGTTCAGGTCACCGTCAACGGCGACATCGTGTTTGAACTCTCGCACGAGCTTCATGTTTTTGTCAAACAGGGCGCCGTTTTCATATCGTGGGCCTTGGATCGCATAGCCTTCGCTGCCGTAGAAGATCACACCGATTCGGTTGCCACGGTTGCTGCCGAACAGTTTGTTGATTTCTTCGTCAGCGCTGTTGTCGACGCCCAGTCCGCGTGTTTCGAACACGATTGTTTTGTCGCCGTAGTTATAGATCGAGACCTGTGTGTTCGCGGTATCTCCGGCATCGACATAGCTGGGGTCTTTGCGTTCTGCTTGATAGCCCAGTCGGCCGGCATAGGTCAGCACGGATTGTGGGTGACGTTCGAGTCCCAATCCCCATCGTGCGACGTCCGTTTGGTGTGGCCCTTGGTTTCCGGAATCGCCGTTGCCGTAGTGACGTTGCCAGTGCCAATCGTAGTGGAACTGTTGGCGTGTAACTTTGGGATCGGTGTAGGTCGTCGGGCCGCTCCAAAGGTTGAAGTCGACGTTTTCTGGAATGGCGTAATCGCCAAGTGGGCCGATCGATTTGCGTCGTTTGTAGCACAGCCCCCGCGCGAGTTTGACTTCGCCGATACCGCCGCTTTGGACAAAGTCAACGAGTTCGATCACGCCTTTGCTGCTGCGGCACTGGGTTCCCGTTTGGAACATGCGTTGGTGACGCTTGGCGGCTTCGACAAGCGAACGCCCTTCCATGATGTTGTGGCTGATCGGTTTTTCGATGTAAACGTCTTTGCCAGCTTGCATCGCCCAGACGCCCATCAACGCATGCCAGTGGTTCGGTGTCGCGGCGGTGACAATTTGTAAGTCGTCGGAATTCAGCATTTCTCGAAAGTCGCTGTAAACCGTGGGGGATTTGCCATGCCGGCGTGCAATGTCAGCGGCAGCGCGTTCGGCGACTTTCGAATCGATGTCGACAATCGCGCGGATCTCGCACCGTTTGTCGTTGCCAAACCCTGCCACGTGCGAACGCCCGCGACTGTTCAGACCAACCACCACGACACCAAGTTTTTCGTTCGGGCTATCGGACGCTTTGACAGAGTTGCTGGAGTGAACGCCGATCGAAAGGCCAGCGATCGAAGCGGCAGAGGTCAGCGAAAATTGACGTCGAGTAATGCGAGCCATGACAGAAGGACTCCTGGTGGGAAGAGGCGGGGTTGGTGGAGGTTCAGTTTAACGCTCGTGTTCTGTCGCCGCAGCTTTTTTCATGCAGGACTCGCTTTTGAACGCCGAAGCGGTTTCGCACTAGCATTCAGGACTGTTGGCTAATCGTCAGGATTTCGCCCTGCCCGCCAACACTGCGATCGGCGCGGATCCGTTTCACAACGTTGTCAATCAGTGGGTGAAGGACTCGCCGCATCATCGGTGACTGGTAAAGCGACAGAAACGACGCGTCGTAGTCAAACGGGGCCGAAAATGTCAACTTCGAATCAAATAGGCTCGCCGTTGAGGCACCCGGCAGGAACACGGTGCCACGTCGCATTCCAATGCATGGCTGGTGTCCGATGTCTGATCCCACGGCGATCGTTCCGGCAACCATTGAGGACGCGAGGTGCGTTCCGGCCGAACCGGCGATCACGATCGTACCGCGGCGCATTCGATGCCCAACGTAATCACCTGCATCGCCAGTGATTTCGATCGTCGCGCGTGACATGCCGCTTTTTCGTGACGCTAGAGGTGCGCCGACAAAGTGACCGGCGCTGCCGCCAATCAGGAGCGTTCCGCCTCGCAGGCTTGCGCCGGCGTAGTCACCGACGTGCCCCAGCACTCGAAAGACGCCCCGATCATGCAGCGCCCCGAGACCATCGCATCGCTCCGCGTCGCCTTCGATAATGATCTCGTCCGTCTCACTCTCGTTGACCAAGATGCGAAACAGGTCACCAAACGGAACAGGCATTCCGTCGGCGACTAGCGTTGACTTTTCGATCTGTGCTTGTGTTTTGTCAGCCAGCCAACTGCGCCGCAGCGTCGAGGCATCGATGCGTTGAAAGGGGTGTGGCTGTAGCGTGAGTGTCCAACGCGTCATCGCAAGATCTCATGTAGCTTGAAGTGATGACGACCGAGCTTGCCGCCGTAGTTGCCGGCGGTGATGGCAAGCAAACCCTTTTGTCCGAACGCTTCGCAAGCGGCGTGAACGCCGGTGCCGATGGCTGTCGCGATCGAATCAAAATCCAACCCATCAAGGACGATTTCCAAGACGGCATTCTGGTCCGACGTTAGCTTGGAATCGACAATCCCACGCAGTGTCGGACAGTACGCGTCGTTGGTCGAAGCGACCAGTGTTTTGTATTTGGAACCGACTTTTGATCCGCTGCGGACAACGCCGCCTGGAAACGGTGCGATCACACGGGGCAGCGGGGCGATCGCATCCACCGCGGTTTTCGCGGCTTGTAGGGCGACGCCAATCGAATCGGCAACCAGCAAAAAATTACCACCGCCGATGCCGTCCGTACGGGGCGCGTCGTGCTGGCAAAGGAATTCGCCATCCATTACCGGAACACGCCAGTAGCGTTGCCCTTCGATCCATTTGCTGATCTGGTGTCCGTCGCCAAAGAACCGGAGTGCTTTGCCGAGGGCGACGCGTTTGTCGGTTTGGTCACGCAGGTGTTCCATTCCCGAAAACAGTGATGTTGTCGGACAGGTCAGCACGCACTGTCCGCAGCGACGGACGATTTGTTTGTCCAAGCCGTCGCCGGACATCGCAAATCCGAGCAACGCGAATCCGGGGCGACCATCGGGCGTTTCGTCCGCGGTGAGCTCACGTTCGATATCGATTTCGATTTTGCAATCGATGACGCTAGTGCCAAAACCGCTCATCGCGACAGCCGCTTGGCGAGCCCAATAAGCGTCGATCGCGGTCACGATCACACGCGTCGCTTTCATATCGAACGCTTCCGCGAAGGTCGGTTCGATGGTGACACCATTGATTTGTAGCGGTGCGGTCTCGTCGGAGTCGCTCTCTTGCGGATCACTCATGATGTCCGGCCCCTGGTGGTTTGCCGGACGGGACGCGAGTTGATGGTCGAATGCAGTTCATCGTCGCTGATCGCGAGGCGAGAAAAATCGAAGGTCGAGTGTTCGTTGTACATTGATCGAAACCGGTCGACGCTTGCCGGGTCATAGCTGACATCGGCAATCAGCGTTTGGTGATCCATCGTGCGAGCGATTTCAAGGTCGATGCCGCCAGGATTGTTCTCTCGATCGACGATGTGCTTTCCACCCGCGAAGACATGTTGTGGCGAGCGGAACATCGTCTCGGCGTTCTCGTCGGACTTGTAGACGACGACATCGGCAATCGCGCCAGCGGCGAGGTGACCTCGGTCGGAAAGCCCCAGGATTGCTGCGGGAGCCGACCGCGTCATCGTGGCAATCTCGGTGAGCGAATATTCGCGGTCGATGCCGGCAAGCGAGCTGGACGCCGCCGCGTCTTGATCGATTTCTGCGAGTGCAGTTTCGCGGAAGGTGCGGTCACACAACAGCCGGATCAAATGCGGGTACGCGGTAAACGGCGCCCCGTTGGGATGGTCGGTCGTCAAGAAAACTCGGCTTGGATCGTTGATCTTTAAAAACAACTCCAGTCCGATTGCCCACTGCAGCGCGTGGACGAATTGTTTCTTGCGGTAACGAAACGGCACCACGCCACAGCCGGCTTCACACTCGATGTCGGCGATCACTGATTTGCGAGGTGAAGCGTGACCGCGATTGTCGAACTGGTGCGGGGCGTCGGCGCTGATTGTGACCGTTTGACCGAACATGATTTGCCCAACGTCGATTGTGACGTTTCGGTGCAAATGCAAAGCGGCAACCAGTTTTTCGGCGGCCGACGTCATGCCATGTTCGCCTTTGCCATAGCAATGGAATTGGGCGTGCGTCAGGTGCACCGGGAAGCCGTCGGCGGCCATGATGGTTGCGAGCGTCGAATCGATGTTGCCGGGGACGCCTAGGTTGCTGCAGTGAATGTGCAGCGGATGGACCAAGCCGATTTCGTGGCAGGCTCGTGCGAGAACACGAATCACGTCGCCGGGAGTGATGCCGTAATGTGGATGCAGTTCGTTAACGTCCAAGTTGCGTTCGCCGAACTTAAACGCGGAGATCCCGCCTGCGTTGACAACTTTGACGGCGATGCTTTGTGTGGCGCGGACCATCCAGGCGACGTAATCGTTGATCAACGCTTGCGGACTGTTCGCGGCGATCAATCGCAGTAGCAGTTCGTCATTGCCAAGCAAACAAAAACCGCCGGTCGCTAGACCCGGTATGTCAGCCATCTCGGCATGTGCCGCGCGGGCATTGCATGGGATCACGGCCGGTTCAAAGGCCACCGTGTATCCCATTTCCAAGTAACGTTGACCGGTGATCGCGGCGGCCGGTAGGTAGTCGCAATCCATCGCTTGGCGACCGAGCTCGAACGCCTCTTGTTCCAAGCTGTCTTGCATCAGCAAACGTGCCAAGGACAGTTTGCCGCCGCTGATGTGCGTGTGGATATCGATACCGCCGGCCATGACGACGCAGCCGCTGGCATCGATCAATCGGTCTGCCGAATTCGAGTCCAGAGTTGCGGGCTCGACGATCCGATCGCCATCAATCCACAAGTCCTTCGTTTGGTCGGTTCCGGATTCCGGGTCGATGACTCGACCGCCTCGGATCAGTGTTTTCATTCCGCGTTGTCGCCATCCTTCGTTGACAGCTGGAGGGATCATTTGCGTCAAAGCACCAATTCGCTAGGCTTATTCGTCGGCGGGGCGAGATCGGGGCAAGCTGGTTCCTGCGAGGGGCTTGGTGCTGTTGAGGCCCAGCAATGGTTTTAGTCTAAAAAATCGGTGCCTCCTTTGCATGGGGGCGGCAGCGAGCACTCGGGAAGTAGGCACGAAATGGGTTCTGACAATACGCCGTCACGCATCACGACACGATCGCTGCAGCTCCGTCGTGAGCGGGGGCAAGCGATTTCAATGCTGACGGCTTACGATTTCCCGACGGCAAAATTTCTCGACGAAGCCGGTATCGACATCTTACTGGTTGGCGACACGGTGGCGATGGTCGTGGGCGGGCACGAAACCACGCTGCCGGCGACGATGGATCAGATGATCTATCACTCCGAAATGGTCGGACGGGCTGCCAAACGAGCCATGGTGGTGGTCGATTTGCCGTTCCCCGAAGGCCAGTTACAGGTCAGCCGCAGTATCGAAGCCGGCGCCCGTGTGCTGCAGGAAACCAAGTGTCACGCGGTCAAGTTGGAAGGCGGCGCCGAACAGGCACCGCGTATCGAAGCGATGGTGACTGCGGGAATTCCCGTGATGGCGCATGTCGGTTTACGGCCGCAAAACATTCACGTCGATGGCGGCTACCGCGTTCAGCGCGAACAGGAAAAGCTAATTCACGACGCCAAAGCTGCGGAAAGTGCCGGGGCGTTTGCAGTTTTGATCGAGTGCGTGCCAGAGAGCGTTGCCGCGGCCATTCACGACGCGGTTTCGGTGCCGACCATTGGGATTGGTGCCGGCGGTGGGACGACGGGGCAAGTTCTCGTGACCCACGATCTCATCGGGCTGACGGCCGGATACACTCCCAAGTTCGTTAGGACCTATGCTTCGGTCGGTGAAACCATCCGCCAAGCGGCGGAGGCCTTTCGGCAATCCGTCGAGGACGGCAGTTTTCCCGGCCCAGACGAGTCGTTCAAGTAATCGTGCCCTTGTGCCGATGCTCGACTCTAACCGTTTCTTCGTCAATTCCTTTTCCAATAAGCCCAATATGTCTACCGCTTCGCCAACTGCATCCAAATTGCCGCCACGATCCGAAGTTTCTGCCGAGGATTGCTGGGACCTTTCGACCTTGTTCGAAAACGACGAGCAATGGGAAGAAGCGTTTAAGGCTTTGGATGGAAAAATCGCGACCTACGAAACCTTCAAAGGCCGTCTCGGTGAATCGGCAGCGGTGCTTCGCGAAGCGATGGAATTCGACAACCAGTTTTCTCGGGACAGCGAACGCGTCGCGATTTACGCGTTTCTGAAAACGACCGAGGATCAAGGCAACAGCGACTACCAAGCGATGAAGTCGCGGTTCCAGAACTTGGCCGTCCGCGCCAGCCAAGCGGGCAGCTACTGGTCGCCGGAACTGTTGGCGATCGAGCCAGAGACGATGGACACGCTGGTTGCCGATCCCTTGCTCGAACCGTACCGGTTGGAACTGGAACGCTTGCTCCGCCGTCGCCCCCACACGCTGACCGATCGTGAAGAACGATTGCTCGCGATGCAGGGCGAGATGGCATCTGCCGCCGGAAACGCGTTCCGCCAATTGAACGACGTCGATCTTCGATTCGGAACGGTCAAAGACGAAGAAGGCAATGAGCAAGAGTTGTCGCACGCGACGTTCATCCAAATGTTGCACAAGCCGAAACGCAAAGTCCGACGTGAAGCGTTTCAGCAGTATTACAAAGAAATCGAAGAGCACGAAAACACATTGGCCGCGACGCTGGCGGGCAGTATTCACAGCGACGTGTACTATGCTCGCGCTCGCAACCACGAAAGCGCGTTGCACGGCGCGTTGTTCCCCGACAATGTGCCGGTCAGTGTTTACGACAATTTGATTTCGGCAGTCCGTGACTCGCTGCCAAGCGTGCACGAATACTTTGACGTCCGCCGCCGCAAGATGGAACTGCCGGACATTCACCATTACGACACGTACGTTCCGATCCTGAGCGATATGAAAAAGGAACACACGTGGGACCAAGCGGTCAACGTGGTGATCGAATCGCTGGCACCACTGGGCGATGAGTACACCACCGTGCTCGAAAAGGGCCTGCGTGGACGCTGGGCGGACCGCTATCCCAATCGTGGCAAGCAAAGTGGCGCGTTCAGCTGCGGTTCCTTCGACGGTGCACCGTACATCTTGATGAATTTCAAAACCGACGTGTTGAACGACGTTTACACGCTGACGCACGAAGCCGGGCACTCGATGCACAGCTGGTACTCGGCCAACAATCAGCCGTTTCAGTACTACAACTACACGATCTTTGTCGCCGAAGTTGCCAGTACGTTCAACGAGCAACTGCTCACCGAGCATTTGCTGAAAAATGCGACCAGCGATGCCGAACGCGCGTTTCTGATCAACAACGAGCTGGACGGGATTCGTGCAACCGTTGTGCGTCAGACGATGTTTGCCGAGTTCGAAAAACGCACCCACGAGATGGCCGAAGCGGGCGAGCCACTGACGGTCGCTTCGATGCGAGCGGTGTATCGTGAACTGCTCGACGCGTACTTCGGACCAGACTTTGTGGTCGACAAAGAACTGGAGCTGGAATGCTTCCGCATCCCGCACTTCTATCGCGCGTTTTACGTTTACAAGTATGCCACGGGGCTGAGTGCCGCGGTCGCGTTGTCACGCCGCGTGCTCGAAGGCGGCCAGGCCGAACTGGACGACTATCTAAAGTTCTTGTCGGGCGGTTGCAGCAAAGATCCGTTGGACTTGTTGCGTGACGCGGGCGTCGACATGGAAAGCCTGAACCGGTGAAGACGACACTGGACCGCTTCAAGCAACTGACAAAAGAACTGGACGAACTCCTTTGACCGAAACGCCACGTCGCCAATCACGTGGAACTGAAAAGCCGATCCGATTAACGAAGCAAGCGATCGCCGCAGGGGCGGTCGAGCTCGCCAAACGCGATCCGGCACTGCAAACCGTCTTGGATCGGTTTGGGCCGCCGCCACTGCTGCGGCGGCCGGCCACGTTTGCGACGCTGGTGCATATCATTCTGGAGCAGCAGGTTTCGGTCGAGTCGGCGAAGTCGACCAACGACAAGCTGACGGCACATTGTGGCGGGCGTGTTTCGCCGCAAAGCATTCTTGAACTCGATGAAGACGGCCTACGGCAACTCGGATTCAGCCGTCAGAAAGCTCATTACGCCGTCGGCTTGGCGCGAGACTGTGTGTCGGGCGTTTTTAAAGTCGATTCGCTCAGTCGTTTGCCCGATGAACGCGTTCGCGAGTTGATCGTCCAGCGAAAGGGGCTGGGCAATTGGTCTGCGGACGTGTTCATGATGATGGGGTTGCTACGTCCGGATATCTTGCCGGTGGGTGATTTGGCTTTCGTCAAAGGCTTGGGCGAGATCGATCAATGTGAATACGCCGGCAATGATCAGATCATCGAAAGGGCGGAACTTTGGCGGCCGCTGCGCAGCATTGCCACGCGGATGGTGTGGCAATGGTATGTTCAACAGCGTGGTCGCGACATCTTTTGATCGATCGCGTGTCTCTAGGTAATTCAATCCAGGCGGTTCTGTATTCATGGCCAAATTGACGTTCTGCGGCGCGGCGGGCACGGTCACCGGTTCTTGCTCGTTGATCGAAACCGGTTCACATCGTTTCTTAATCGATTGCGGTTTGTTTCAAGGCAGCAAAACGACGCAAGAGTTGAATTATGAATCGTTCCCGTTCGATCCGACGAAGATCGATTTCTTGCTTTTGACCCATGCCCATATCGATCACTCGGGACTATTGCCAAAACTGGTCAAGCAGGGATTTAAGGGGCGGATCTATGCGACCGAGCCGACGTATGACTTGCTGAAATTCATGCTGCCGGATTCGGCGCATATTCAAGAGTCCGGCGTCAAGCGGCACAACACCAAGCGGCGACGGCGTGGGCTGTCGATGGTCAAGCCGATTTACACCATCGAGGACGCCGAAGCGACGCTCAAGCTGTTCAATCATCAGCCTTATGAAAGCTGGTTCGGTCCGGAAGACGGCATCAAGGCTCGGTTTTGGAACGCCGGTCACTTGTTGGGGTCGGCATCGATTGAGTTGCAGATCGACGAAGGAAATGACACTCCGTTGACGCTGTTGTTCTCTGGCGATTTGGGGCCAGAGGAAAAGGTGTTTCACCCCGGTCCCGATGCGCCGGTCGGCTACGACTACATCGTTTGCGAATCGACGTATGGCAATCGCGACCGCGACGATTACACCTTGGCACGTCGACGTGCGGCAATCCGTGACGAGCTGGTCGAAGCACTTGGCCGTGGTGGCAACGTCGTGATCCCTTCGTTCGCGGTCGAACGCAGCCAAGAGTTGTTGCACGACATCGGTTACTTGCTTGCCAACGGCGAGATCCCACAAGCGAGCGTGTATTTGGATTCGCCTATGGCACGCCGCGCGACCGAGGTGTTCATGAAATACGCTGGCGAGCTCGAAGACGTCGAAGTCGACGAAGAGAAGTTATTCCGGCACGAACAATTTCACTTGGTCCAGTCGCTCGAAGAGAGCAAGGCGGTCAACGCGATCAAACGCGGTGCGATCATCATTTCCGCCAGCGGGATGTGCAACGCCGGACGGATCAAGCATCACCTGCGCTACAACATCCATCGGCCGGAGTGCACGGTGTTGTTCGTCGGTTATCAATCGCCAGGGACACTCGGGCACATCATCAGCAGTGGTGCCAAAGAAGTGCGAATTCACGGTGCGACGTACAAAGTCCGCGCTAACATCCGCAGCCTCGGCAATTATTCGGCCCATGCCGACCAACAGGAACTGCTCGATTGGATTCTGGCCCGTTGCCCGATCAACGGCGGGTTGTTCCTGAACCATGGTGAAGACGACGCACGGGCGATGTTGCGTGATCTGTTGGGCGAACGTGGTTTGGACGTCGAGCGGATTCACATGCCGACCTTTGACGAGACCTACGAGCTGAAACCGGGGACGGGACCGCTTTCGAAAGGCGTCGCCGAGCCACGATTGGACCTTGACCATGTGGCCCATGACTGGCACAACGATTACGCAGAATTCATGATCGGATTGACGCAGGCACTCGAACGCTCGACCGATCGCGAAAAATACGATCTGATCGCTCAATTAAAGTCCCGCTTGCCGCAATAATGCCGGCCACCTGATTGGGACCACTGACCTTTTAGCCACGACGGAGTGACCGTTGAACGTTAGCGACTTTTTGGAACAGCATTACCGTCACTTCAACGCCCGCGAGACTTTGGCGGCGGCCAAGGCGTACCGTGAATTTATCGATGCGAAAGACGGGCGGATGATGGTCACGCTGGCGGGGGCGATGAGCACCGGCGAATTGGGGCTGTCGCTGGCCGAAATGATTCGCCAGGGCAAGGTCCATGCGGTCACCTGCACCGCCGCCAACCTGGAAGAAGACATTTTCAACTTGGTCGCCCATGACGAATACCGCGTCATCGAAGACTGGCGGGCACTGTCGGCCGACGACGAAGAAAAGCTGCTCGACGAAGGATTCAACCGCGTCACCGACACCTGCATTCCCGAAACGGTGATGCGGCATATCGAGGCTCGCTTGTTGAACCTGTGGAAGCGGGCGGCCGCGGAAGGCAAGCCGCGGACCCCAGCGGAATTCATGTTCGAATTGCTGGACGATCCCGATCTGCCGCAGCATTTCCAAGTTCCACGCGAGAACAGCTGGTTGGCCGCGGCAAAGGACGCCGGCATACCGGTTTATGTTCCCGGCGTCGAAGACAGCACCATGGGAAATATCTTCACCGCCCGCGTGATCGACGGAAGTTTGTCGACGCACGCCGCGATGCACCACGGCACCGTGCAACTGCAGCGTTTGTCGGAGTGGTACCAAGAGACTTCGGCGAAACACCCGATCGGGTTCTTCCAGATCGGCGGGGGGATCGCCGGCGACTTCCCGATTTGCGTGGTCCCGATGATGCGTCAGGATTTAAAGCTGGACATCCCGCTGTGGTCGTATTTCTGCCAGATCAGCGACGCCCAGCCCAGCTATGGCGGATACAGCGGTGCGGTTCCCAACGAGAAAATCACGTGGGAGAAACTGTCGCGTGACACGCCAAAGTTCATGGTGCAAAGCGATGCCACGATCGTCGCGCCGCTGATCTTTGCCTACGTTTTGGGCTGGTGATCCGCCCGCGGTCGCATGGGATGGTCGGGTGACCCACCGGTTGCCGGGCGCCGAATAATTTTTCGCGGAATCAAACGAGATGCTCCGATCGACGGTCCGTCTGGTCGGTCGCGGTCAAGTTTGATGCCTGCAATCGACGATGAACCACACGAATAGCCGCATGCCGTGCTGTCGTTGTGCATCCCATCGGCTACCATTGCGTGACGGCGGGGGGAAAGTCTCCCGCCGCACTTTGTCCGTCCACACCGCTTGTTTTCCTACAGATCCAGTCGCCCATGACGATTCGGCCTTTCAAGAAACTGCTCGTCGCTAACCGAAGCGAAATTGCCACCCGCGTTTTCCGAAGTGCATCCGAGCTTGGCATCCGTACCGTCGCGATCTATTCGCACGAGGACCGGTACGCGCTGCACCGCTTCAAAGCGGACGAGGCCTATCAGATTGGCGAAGCTGGCGAGCCGATCCGTTCGTACCTGAACATCGACGCGATCGTTGCGCTGTGTAAGAAGCACGATGTGGACGCGGTGCACCCCGGTTACGGATTCCTTTCCGAGCGACCGGGCTTTGCCGAAGCTCTTGGCGCCGCGGGCATCGTTTTTGTCGGACCAAGCGTCAATTCGTTGAAACAGTTGGGCGACAAAATGTCCGCCCGCGAGCTAGCCGAAAAAGCTGGCGTGCCGGTTTTGGGCGGCAAAAACAAGCCGCTGAAAACCGCCGAAGAAGCACTCGAGTTGGCCGGTTCGATGGGCTATCCCGTGATGCTGAAAGCGGCTCACGGTGGCGGCGGACGCGGTATGCGAATCGTCAAGTCGGCGGAAGAACTGCCCGGCCAGTTGGAAGCGGCGATGCGTGAATCCGCGACCGCGTTCGGCAGCGACGAAGTGTTCTTGGAGCGTTTTGTCGAACACGCCCGCCACATCGAAGTTCAAATCATCGGTGACGGCACTAACCTGCTGCACCTGTATGAGCGCGACTGCAGCGTTCAACGTCGTCACCAAAAAGTCGTCGAATTGGCGCCCGCACCCAATCTGAAACCCGAAGTCCGCGACGGGCTTTGCCAAGCCGCTTTGGAAATCGGCAAGGCTGTCGGGATGGACGGGTCGTGCTACGAAAACGCCGGAACGGTCGAGTTCCTGCTCGATACCGATTCGAACCAGTTCTTCTTCATCGAAGTCAACCCACGGATCCAAGTCGAACACACTGTGACCGAAGAAGTCACCGGTATCGACATTGTGCGTTCGCAGATTTTGATCGCCCAAGGTCATAAGCTGACCGACGAAGTGTTGGGTATCCCGGCCCAAGAAGACATCCGCACCACCGGCTTCGCGATGCAGTGTCGCGTGACAACCGAAGACCCGGAAAACCAATTCCGTCCCGACTATGGGCGGATCAGCCACTATCGTTCGGCGGCCGGTTTGGGCATTCGCTTGGATGCCGGTACCGCGTTCAGTGGTGCGGTCGTGAACCCGTTTTACGACTCGATGTTGGTCAAGGTAACCGCACGGGCATCCTCGCTCGCACACGCGGCCTCGCGGATGGACCGCTGCTTGCAGGAATTCCGTATTCGCGGCGTGAAAACCAACATTCCATTTTTGCTGAAGCTGATCAATCACCCGACCTTCTTGGCGGGCGAAGCGACCACGCGGATGATCGACAGCACGCCAGAGCTGTTCGAATTGCCTCGCCGACGTGACCGTGCGACGCGTCTGTTGACGTTCCTTGGCGAGACCATCGTCAACGGAAACGAGCTGGTCAACGGCCGTCCCGAAGCGACACGCCGCCATGCCGCACCGGTCCCCGATGTCGACCGCAAGGCTGAGCTGCCCAAGGGCACCAAGGACATCTTCAAAGAGTCGGGCGTGAAGGGCTTGGTCGAATGGATCGGAAAGCAAAAGGGTCTGCTGATGACCGACACGACAATGCGTGACGCGCATCAGTCATTGTTGGCGACCCGCGTTCGAACTTATGACATGCTTCAAATCGCACCGGCGTATGCACAGCTTGCCCCGCAGCTGTTCTCGCTGGAAATGTGGGGCGGTGCGACGTTTGACACCAGCATGCGGTTCCTGAAAGAATCGCCTTGGCAGCGGTTGGCGGATCTCCGTGAAGCGGTGCCGAACATCCTGACCCAGATGCTGCTGCGGGCCAGCAATGCCGTCGGCTATACGAACTATCCCGACAACGTCGTGCGACTGTTCGTTCGCGAAGCCGTTCAAGCCGGCATGGACGTGTTCCGCGTGTTCGACGCACTGAACTGGCAACAGAACATGAAAGTCGCCATGGAGGCTGTGATCGAAGAAGGCGGGATTTGCGAAGCCTCGATCTGCTACACCGGCGACCTGCAAGATCCGAAACGGACGAAGTACAACTTGCAGTACTATGTCGACCTCGCCAAGCAGCTCGAAAAGATGGGCGCGCACTTGTTGGCGATCAAGGACATGGCTGGCCTGTTGAAACCCAAAGCCGCCATCACCCTGGTCCGAGCTTTGCGTGAAGAAGTCGGCATCCCGATTCACTTGCACACCCACGACACCGCCGGCATCCAAGCGTCAACGATCTTGGCCGCCGCCGACGAGGGATTGCAGATCGCCGACGCGGCATTCGCGCCGATGTCGGGCGGTACCAGCCAAGTGAACTTGAACTCGCTCGTCGAAGCCCTGCGTGACACGCCACGTGAAAGCACCTTGCAAACGGAAGCGTTGACTAAGATCGCGACCTACTGGCAAGCCGCACGTGAGTTCTACCTGCCGTTCGAAAGTTATGTGTTGCCGGCAACCGGCGACTTGTACGAACACGAAATGCCAGGTGGTCAATACACCAACCTGTTCCAACAGGCACGCGCCCTCGGGTTGTCGGACCGTTGGGCCGAAGTTTGCAAGGCGTATGCGGACGTGAACCGCTTGTTCGGTGACATCGTCAAAGTCACACCGACCAGTAAAGCGGTCGGCGATATGGCGTTGTTCCTGGTCGCAAACGAAATGTCGGCCGCCGATGTTCTGAGCAGCGAAAAAGCCTTGGCCTATCCTGCCAGCGTTATCGACTTGATCGGTGGCCGTATGGGACAGCCACCAGGAGGCTTCCCCGAGCCAGTCATCAAGAAGGTTTTGGGTGACCAGGCCCCTGTGCTGGATCGTCCCGGTGAATCGATGCCGGATGCCGATGTCGAAGCTGCTCGCAAAACCGCATCTGAATTAATCAACGAGCCTGCGACTGATCAGCTGGGAGTCACCGAGCTGCTGTATCCGAAGGTCTTCAAAGACTTTGCCGAGCACTTCCGCAAGTACGGTGACGTTTCGAAGCTGCCGACACCAAACTTTTTCTATGGCCAACAGCACGGCGAAGAAATCGCCGTCGACATCGAAAAAGGTAAACGCCTGATCGTGAAGTTCCTGGCCGTCGGTCAGCCGCACCCCGATGGCACGCGAACGGTGTTCTTCGAACTGAACGGCCAGCCGCGTGAAGTCACTGTCGTCGACAAGTCGCTAGAGCCGGAGACCAAGAAAGCGGTTAAAGCCGACCCAAGCGATTCCAACCAAGTCGCCGCCAGCATGCCCGGTATGGTGATCACCGTCGCCGCCTCCGAAGGCGACAAGGTTAAGGAAGGGCAAAAGCTGATGGTCCTCGAAGCGATGAAGATGGAAACGACCATCAACGCGCCAAAATCAGGCACCGTCAAATCGATCCAGACGCCGGCCGGCACCCAGGTCGAAGCCGGCGACCTGTTGGTCGTTTTGGAATAGCCCGCGAGTTGACGACTTCGGCGGGAGAATCGAACGAGGGGAAACGGGTGAATCGAACTTGTGATCGGACTACACTGTCCGTTCCGTTTCCTCTCCGGTGGTCGCAATGAAACGTTTCGTGCTCCAACTCGTCATCCCATCGCTGTTTGCGGCTGTCTGTTTCGGTAGCAATCTTGCCACCGCCGAGCCACCATTGTCGCCGGCTCAGTCACCGGCTCAGTCGCCGGCCCTGCCGGCGGTCGAAAACATCGATGCCGCTTCGCGTGCAAAGTGGCTGATGGAAGGCCCCGTCGTCGATTCCGAGAGCGGGCTACCGATCGCTGCGTTTACCGTGATCCCCGGATCGATCTCGACCGACGACGATGGAAAAGCAACGATCCGCTGGCGCGACAATCTGAAACGCGAGATGAAAGACGGCCTGCTTCAATGGCCACGAACCAGCGGTTTTTCGGTGATGCGATTTAGGATCGTCGCCGAAGGCTACCAGCCGGCGGTCAGCCCGATCATTCGTCGTGGCGGACCACATCTGCGATTGAAAATGAAACTGGCAAAGGTAGCCGAGACTGAAGCTTCAGATCAGTCGGCCGTGTCATCGCCGGATTCTTCGGCCAGTAACTGATTGACGACGTTCGGTCTCAGCCGCGCCACATCGTTGACGTCGTTCAAGTCGTCGGGCTTTAAGAACAGTTTGGCGTGCATCGGGTCGTCGTTTTCACTGACCAGAAACCAAGATGCGGTCGTGATCGCGCTGGTCGCACGATCGGAGTCCGTGTGGATCTGAGGCGTGAATTCTTCGTCGCGATGCGACCATGCCGCGGGCGTCATGCAGGATTGCCCGGCGATCGCGGCCCGAATGATGTTCGCGAACTGGTCGGCTGAGGTGACCGAAGGGACACGCAGTGGTGAAGTCCCAGAAACGATCATCGGAAGCCGTATGTCAGCGCTTCGCAGCGGTCCGGCGTGATGGCCGATCCAGCGGTTGTCGCCAAGCGAAAATCCGCTGGCGCCCGCAATGATCATCGTGAACGGTCGCTCGCCCAAAAACTGCACCAGGGCGTCAATCATCGTGTCCAGCACGAACGCTTGGTTTGCATATCGCTGCATCCAGGAAAACAGCAGGTCGGGGTGTCCTTCGCTGTCGAGTTCCAGGTGGGGGACGTCCGCATTGTCGGGCAGCACCAACGGCTCGATCGGCGGTTCCGGTTCCTCGTCAGAGAATTCTTCGCTGGGAGGCTCGGTGTCTTCATCGGGATCAGGCAGTGGGACTTCGATCCAGTCCCAGCTATCACGCAGTGTCGCGGTGTGCAGCCAAGCCAGTTCGGTATCTGAATCGATGTGGTCCATCAGCTCGAAAAAGGTTCGAGCAAGCTGTGTCCGTTCGATACTCGGCGCGATGCTTCCACCGGATTTGGAATCGAGTTTTCGCACCTCACCAAAGATCGGGTCAAAGTCGGCTTCGTCCAGCTGAGCGTCATCGGTGACGCACAGCGATGCCGGCGCATCGTTTTGGATTGGGTCGTCACAGCTTTTCAGCCAGTGACGGATCAGCCCCGATGGACGATCGATGGGGCTGGTCCAGCGGTCGAACACGACGCCGCGGGCTGCCACGTCATCGATCGCTGGGGTTTCGCCGATCGAGCTGCCATAGCAGCCCAGCGGCGCCGTCGAGAGCCCTTCGACGGTGATGACAATCGTGATCGGAGACAAGGCTTTTGGGCGTTCCATGTGGGGATCGGTGCAATCGTTCGAATCGGTGCAATCGGTAAATCGCGGGCGTCGCTGATTCACCAAAGACGTCAACTTTAACGGGTTCGCCGAATACGCGAAGCGGGGACCTAGACTTTTGCGTCCTCTGTCCTCTGGCGACCTCCGTCGACACATTTTCGATCACCGCACAGCGTCTTTCACTGCGTAGCGTCCTATGTCCATTCAACCGACTGGTTCATTTTCCACTGCAGCTCCCTACGTCCCGGTTGTACTGCCGCCGCAGCCAACAAAAAATACGCCCAATGCACTTCCACCGCTCGACCGAACCGTCGTGTGGGACGTTCCCTTTGACCGTGTGACGTTAAAGCAATCCGTCCAACGGATCGAAGAACTTGTTCGCCGCGGGGAGCCAAGTTACGTCATCACGGCAAACCTGAACTATGTCATGCTGCACGAGCAGGAGTCCGATTTGCAGGCGATCACCGGTGACGCAGATTTGATCCTGGCGGACGGCCAGCCCATCGTTTGGCGAAGCAAGCTTGGACCGAATCCGCTGCCAGAACGCGTTGCGGGCAGCGAACTGATTTTCAAGCTCGCACAAGCGGCAAGCCAGAACCGCTGGGGGATCTATTTCCTTGGCGGAGCTGAGGGGGTTGCCGAAACCTGTGCGAAGCGACTTGCACGGGATTATCCGGGGATGCGAATTGCCGGAATCGAGTCGCCGCCGTTTCGTGAATTGTCACAAGCAGAGCAAGAGGCTCAAGAAAACCGCATTCGTGATTCGAAGGCTGAAATCTTGCTCGTCGCCTTCGGACAACCCAAAGGCGAACGCTGGATTCATGAGCACTACCGTCGGCTGGGCGTGCCCGTCAGTATCCAACTCGGTGCATCGTTTGACTTTATCGCTGGCACCGCCAAGCGTGCACCCAAGGCCTGGCAAAAGATTGGCGCCGAATGGGCGTATCGAATGCTAAGCGATCCAAAACGTTTGGTGCCCCGCTATGCATCCAATGCGATGTTCTTGGCCGGTTCGTTGGTCAAGGATTGGAAGCACAAAGTTGAATCGTGGGGAATGAGCGTCGATGACCAGCCGCAGGCAGCTCGATCGAGCGGTCATGCTCGGCGACAAGGTGACTGATCCGAACGTCTCGCAATTTGCGGCAAACGACGTCAAACGGCTGCTATGAAATCCGATTGGCGCCGCCGTTTTCGTCTTGGTGTATCGTGACTGGCCAATTGGGAAATTGGTTTTCGGGATTGCCATCGGTCACATCGACAAGGAATCGAAACGAGTTGATCGTGTAGGTGCGTTCTTTCGGATCGATGACAACGTACCCAAAGCCACTCGCTTTTTGGTGAGCTTTCTCGTAGCGGTTTTTCGCGGTCGGAACGATCGGATTGCCAACCGAGTACACGTAGATCTTGTTGCCAAGTCCGTCCAAGTACTCGCCTGTGTTTTCCATCCCGTGTTTGGGCCGGTTTTCGTGAGGCATGCCGACTTCGTCTGCGCGCCACCAGCGTGGGTATCCGACCGCGATCGCCGGTGTGCAGAACGACCAAAAACTATCGCGTTGTTTGTCGACGCCGTACTGGACCAGCGACGTCAGGTGTTGGTCACCGTTGATGTGCAGTGGTTTCGCATTCGCGGCGATACGGATTGCGTTGTCACGTTGCGTTTGGGGCCAGCCGCCGCAATCCAAGTCGGCGACCAGGTAACCGTTGTATCCGCCGTGGTGTGTGGCGACTCCACCGAATACCGTCTGGCTAAGTAGGACTTTAATGGAATGTCCACGCCAATCCGCCGCCCAATCTTTCAGGAAGAGATGCTGGCGTTCGCCGAGCAGTTCCAGTCCAGGTTTGTCTAGTTTTAGCGGATCGATGTCTGGATCGGCCAAGTGGTCGGCTCGGCCGGAACCCGTATCGACACGCTGTGGGCCGCTTTTCCATTGCCGGTCCGCGATGATCGCAAATCCGACGTCGCCATACACCATGTCGCCGTAATACACACTGATGTCTTGTTTACAGGGCGTCGGATCATAAGCGTCTGGGTGATGCGCGCAGTTGGTTTTGTGAACGACGTTGACCATACGCGCCGGTTCGATGTACCCGCCATTTGATGACGCACCGCCTGATTCGACGTCCATCGGCGCGCCGCCTTCGCCCCAGACGTTGCCTTGGAAAACATCGTGGTCGTCGGGCAAGCAGATCGTCGGTCGGTCCTTCATCGCATGACGGAACGACCAACCGAATTGGTAGTACTTTCGCAAGTAATTCAGGATCGCTCGGTCGGCAGGGCGGCGGATGATGCCGTAGCCGCCATGGTTTTCGTAAAGCTGGTCGCCCGAAAAATACAGCAGGTCGGGATCCAGCTTGACGACGTTCTCGGCGACGGGCTCATACGGAAACGCGTAGTCGTTTTGGCACGTGAGCGCACCCATTCGCAACGGGCGGCCGGTTGGGTTGGGGCGAATCGTTCCTGACCAAGTCGACTCGGTCTCTTTGCCACTGGGGTGCTTCTCGCGATAAACCACGCGGTAGGTGACAGATTTGGAGGCATCCCAATTGGCGATTCGGAAGGTTGCGGTCCAGGCATCGGTGTCCAGTGTTGCCGTTCCGGCGGTCGTCCAATCGCTTCCGTCTTGGAATTGCAGTTCGAGGTCTTTGTTATCCGCCTCACCGAGAGGCCCCGTCAATGCAGACAGCTTGAGTACGAATCCTTCGTCGGTGCGTGTGTCGCTGAGTGAGTACATCGTCCAGAGGATCGGACCAAACGTACGATCGGGATCGACAGAAAAGGCTTCACCACCGACTTGCCAATCACGAAAGCGATACCGTGCGCCTTGTTGGTTGCGAAACTGTGGATCAAAACTGTTGGCAATCGCGATATTACCTAGCACCCCGTCTTTCGCGACGTTGATGCTGACGTGTCCGAGTTCGGTATCGGCGGCGTTATCCTGGGTGGATTTAAATGCCGTCAACGAAAGCTTGACTTCATCACCTGCAGGTTCACCAACCAGTTGAAGCCGAATGTCTTGTGGGGACTTGGTGCCTTCGACCACGACACGCTTGTTTTTGATAAACAGTTCGCCGTCTTGAAGTCCTGCTTTGATGCCGTTCTTGGCAAACACGTTGCTACGGTGTTCGTTCAGGTCGCTTTGCACACCAAGACGGAATCCAACGCCATCGTCATTGCCAGCGAGCTCGACTTGCGAAATGATCACGCTGGTGTGAAACGGCTTTGTAGGATCGGTCAATTGATGTGTGATCAAGTGCACGTTCCGGTCTCCACCCGCCGAGGTGCACTCGGCGGCACCGTCACGAATCACCCAATCTTCCATCGGGTTCGCCCAACAGTTCCCCGCTAGCCAGACACGGTCATGTGTGTCTGCCCAATTGACGACTGGTTGGTCAGTCGTCGCAATTGCAGACGAGTTTGCCGCGGCAGGTTCCTGTGCAGCGGTCGAATCTGCTAGCCCCAGCAATGCGCTGCTGGCACCGAGTGTTTTAAGCGCAGAACGGCGTGGGACGTGCTTGGTCATAGGTCTGGATTGTGTTGAAAGGGGCGGGGACAACCTGAGTATAGTTGCTTAGCGACCGTCAATCGGTTGTTCGGGTTCTGCCGGGGCGTGAGTCAGCAGGAACGTCATTAGATCGCGAATTTGCTGAGGCGAGTACTGGTCCAACAGACCTTCTGGCATGATCGATTTCAGCGACGGTTGCAAACGCTCTACTTCATCGGGATCGATGATTGTTGTTTTGCCATTGCTGTCGCCAACATGCAGTTTTCCTTCCACGGTGCGTATCGAACCGGTCAAGACTCGCCCGTCTTCGAGCAGCAGTGTTGATACCAGGTAGTCTGGATTGATCGCGAAGCTTGGCTGCGTCACGTCGCGATAGACACTGGCATAGTCACGGTGGATCAGGTTCGACAGATCGGGGCCAATCTGTCCGCCTTTGCCGTTGACGGTATGGCACTTGGCGCAACCGGTTTGTGCGTGATGAAACAGTTCATATCCTGCGTTCCAATCGCCGCCAGCGATTTCTTCGGGGACCATCGCAATTTCCGAATCAGCAGAAGATTGCTCTGTCACCCAAGGCAGGTAGCTTCGGCTGGGCGGAAGCGGTCGCCAGCGACTGTCTTCATTGGTGCTGTAACGTATCGCCGTCGAAACCGTTTCGTCGGACGGGAGTAGTGCTGATAAGGTGACAGGAACAAGCTGGTCGATACCCGTGAATACGCGTTGGCTTGCGTCGCCATCACTTATCGCCAGCGTGACATTTTGATTGACATCGACGGTGACAATTTCATCGGGCCATTGGAAATCGAGTTTCGATCCGGGCTGGACCACCGGACGTAGGAGCTGCTCAAGGTCAAGTTTGCTATTCATGGTCAGTTGGCCGTTGGCGTTCTGCTTTTTCGATTCGTCCAGCAACGTCCAAAGCTGATCATGAAAGGCAGAGCCTGCGGTCCACTCGCGACTGACTGCTAAATCAACTGACGGAAGCCAACCGCTCCACAGGACTTTGTTGTCACGTTTAAATTCGGCCAACGTGCCAGTCATGTTGAATGCTAAATCGAGTTGCAATTGTTGCGGCAAGCTGTCATCGGATGCGTCAGGTGAATTCGCCAGCGGGATACTGACGGCATAGCTGACCGCCGCGTCCAGTGGATCAGTCGCAAGCAGCAAGGCATGACGATCGCTTGTGAGCTGGGCAGAGTACACTCGGATGTCATGACGCGGGGTCCGGTGTTGGCCTTGAACGACCGCATACCCCGGCCACAAGGATTCGAATGAATCGCCGGCACCGACAAATTCGCCAGCCGTGATATCGATTGATGCGGCCAAGCGTTGCAGCTGTTCTGGATCAACCGGGTGATCGAATTCGATACGAACTTCACGTGGTCCAGATGGCCATGCGAGGACGGGTTGCGCGGTTTCATCTTGGGCGTATTCGATTTTGAACAGCGTTCCACGCCCCGCCGGTCCGCTTCCCCAATCGGGGCCGCCGCTGTGGCAGGCCACCAACAAGCCTCCGTCAGGCGTGATGCAACAATCCGCCGTCAACTGATTCAAGCACGCAAACAGCTCGTTCCGTGCGACGTAGTCCTCGCCGGTTTTGACAAGTTCGGTGCGATACAGTTTGCCTCGGGAGTATCCGGTGACGAATGCGTCGCCGGTCCAACGCTCGGGGCCAAAGGTTCGGCCGTTGGCATTAACCGGCTCGTTAAAACAGAACCCGCAGGTGGATTGGTGCTGTGGCTTGTAGTCGTACGTGCTCGGTTCGTCGATCACGTCGGGCAAGTGCTTTGGATGGCGTGGTGGGAATCCGTAGTGTCGCCCTTTTTGAAGATGAAGGAACTCATCAAACGGATTGCCATTGGGAAGCCAAGTGGCGCCTTCTTGGTCGGTGCAGAACAAGTCGCCTTGGCGATTGAAATGCAACCCGACCGGAAAACGGATGCCGGTGGAGTAAATCTCGCGTGACTTGAAATCCGGTGCAACCTTGATGATGTTGCCGTGGTCATTGTCGACCGTGTATTCGGCAACGCCGTCATCGTTGATGAGGTAGCCGTCTACATAGTCGGTCGTTCCCAGTCCGAAGAAGACGCTTTCGTCCTCGGGGTCGACCGCGACGCCAAGGGCATCGACGTGGTTCGCGATCTCGTTCCAGCCATCGGCGACAATGATTTCTTTGTCCGCGAAGTCGTCGTTGTCGGTGTCGACCAACAAGGTGCACTTGCCTTTCGCGGCGATAAACAGCCCGTTGCCCTTGGAGTATCCAGGCGGCGTCAACGCCATCCCGATCGGGGCACGAAGTTGTCCCTGGTTCTTCCAAAACAAGTCCGCTTGGTCGGCCAGCCCGTCATCGTCGCTGTCGCTGAGTTTCCAAACATTGCCGTCATATCCCAAGGCAATCAATTGTCCGTCTTCGCGGTAACGGATGTTGTTGATGTTGGGCAGGTCGACAGGCAGCTTGCGAACACGAAAACCTGGACGAAAGACTTGGACCGGGATCGATGGTTTTACGCGAGCGAGCGGTTTGCCGCCGTTGTCGATCCCAATGATCGGTTGGTCCGGGACGGAAGCATATTGGTGTTCCAAATAACGCTGAATCGATTCTCGTTCCGCGTGATCCAGCCCGCGTGAGTAGACCAACACTTCGGCGATGTCACCATGAAAAAATCCGCGTGGTTCTGGTGGCCCGCCGTGCGTAAATCGTCTGGCGCCGAGTACGAAGTTTTCGAGCGAGATCGGGGAGTTGTCGGCGCGGTCGCGCGAGCCTTGTTGTTGGCCGTTAAGCCACAATGTCGTGCTGCCAGGAACGGTTCGTAAGCAAAATTGGACGACTTCACCATAACGATGCGAGTTCGTCAGTAAGTTGCTTGCACCGGCTTGCCCAGCTCCTTCGACGCTGATCACCTGCAATGTCGCCGGAGATCCCGTCGTTTGATCGATATTGAGTCCTGACAAGTAATCGTTTGTGTCGTTGCTGCTGAATGACAGCCAGCCTGAAAACGCATCGGGGTTTGAATACGTTGCCGCAACAACAAACACCGTCAGTTCGTTTGCTTGCCATTGGGACGCCGTTCGCTGCAAACACTGTTCGGCACCACCAAACCGCACCGCTTGGAAGTCATCACCCGTGATAAAGCGTGGCCGGCGACTAGCATCGGATTGGATGACGTCACGGCCGTTGCCCGATGCGTCAGGCCAAACGGAAACCGTCTGCTTGTTTTTCAGTTCGTTTCCGTTTGCCGCAGCAATCCCGGCATTGATCCGCGAAGCATCGAGCCAAATGGCCAAGTCCTTCTCGATCGGCAGCGATGAGTCGGCCCATGGTTCGGTCGCAGAAGAAGTTCCCGGGATCGAGACAGCGATAAAGCAGAGGACCAGTTTGGCAAGCGACTTAGCGTGTCGGGTCATGAATTCGGATCGGTGCATCTCAGTAGGTCGTGAGGGAACTTGGTCACTAAGGTGATGTGAAATGGATGAGCATGTTGATTGCTGCTGCAACCTGCTGGGTCACTTGGCAAACACGTTGATGGCGGCATTTCGAAATGCGTCCTGGCTTTTTCCGCCTTCACCGGGAAATCCGGCATGCTGGACCAGCCAGATAAAGATCAGGCCGTTCGATTTGTCGAAGTACGAGTTGGTGGAGTACGCGCCGCCGTGACCGAAGCGATTGCCACCTGTTGAGAAGCCGAATCCATATTCGCTTGGCAAGTCTTGTGCGGTTTGTTTGCGAGTCAGCTCGGCAACCGCTTTTTCGGAGAGCACACGACGTCCGTTGAGTACGCCGCCGTTAGCTAACATTTGGTAGAACTTTGCCAAATCGTTCGCGGTCGAAAACAGGCCGCCAGCTGGCATCGGATAACGGTCTTTTGTATCCGTCAGTGGGTACTGCAATTGACCGATCGTCGTTGCCTCCAGGCCGCGTTCACCTTTGCCAGGCTTATACGAGGTCGCAATTCGTGCCGCTTGCGATTCGCTTGGCCAAAAGGTGGTTTCATTCATCTCAAGAGGCTGCAGCAATCGCTCTTGCAAAAATGTTTCGAACGGTTTGCCGGTGACGACTTCGATGATTCGAGCTGCCGTGTTGATTCCGGCGTTGCTGTATTGGTATTTCGAATCGGGCTGAAACTGCAGCGGCGTGATCGCATAGCTGCAAACACGGTCGGCAAGCGGCAATCGATCCAGCGTGGGAACTTCGATCGCGGATTGGAACGGCAATCCGCTGGTGTGCGACAAGACGTTGTGAACGGTGATGGGGTGTACCGGTTTCTGCAACAAGCGATGCTGGTCATCTTGTTCGACCAGCACCATTTGGCCTTTGAATTCTGGCAGGTACTTTTCTACCGGATCGTTGACATCAACCTTCCCTTCATCGACCAACATCATCAACGCGGACGCCGTCATCGGCTTGGATTGCGAAGCGATCCAAAACATCGAATCGGGCGTCATCGCTTGCTGGTCTTCGATGTTGGCAAAACCGACCGCTGATCGATAAAGCACGTTGTCAGTGTCAGCAATCAACATGACAGCTCCGGCCAATTCGTCGCGATCAACATAAGGCTGGACTGCGTGATCGATCGAGTCGGGGCTGGGCGAATCTGCCAACGACGTGGACGATAGGGCAAGCGTCAAGGCAGCTGTGAATACAAGGGCGGGGATCGAGCGATCGGATCGTGTCATCTGGGGACGCAGTGGTTCGCGTAGCTTGAATGGATGAGGAATCGGGCGGGAATGCCATTCTAAGTGACCAGAGCGCGAAAATCATTCAGACTCGCTCGGTGCTAGCACGCGATTTGGTTCTTTTTCGATCAAACATCACTGCATTGAGTGTGATTCCGCGGTTGCCGAGAACTCGCGACGAAGGCAGCCGACACAACGAATCGCAATGGAGAAATCACGTGAATAGGCGGTGTTGCGGGGAGAAACCGCTGACGATTCACTTCTGCTTCACGTCTTCTTTGTTCAATCGGCACGGGGTTTGCCAAGTATTGGTGTTATCAGAGACATCGCTCGGCGGCATCGAATTGCCTCGGGGCGAGGTCTCGGACAACCTTACACCTTCCCCACTAAAAGGAATCAGTCATGCGATCTTCTCTAGGACTTTTCAGTTTGTTGTTGGCAGCCGCTTCTTTCGTTGGTTGCAATGACAGTCCAACCGACTACCAAGCAGACGCCGTTCGTGACAACAGCCAAGCTGCTGCCGAAGGCGTGCGTGATTCGTCACAGCAGATGGCTGAAAACACACGCGAAGCTGCCGAGCAGCGTGCCGACAACCTCGAAGAACAGTACAGCTCTGCGAAGCCACCCGTTGAAGACAATGCGGAAGATCGCGCTGAAGCGATTCGCGACCGAGCCGAAAACAAGGCTGACATGCTCGAAGAACAAGGTGAGCAAAAAGCTGACATGATCGAAGAGCAAGGCGAACAGAAGGCTGACAACCTTGAAGAAATCGACGACTAAGTCGGGCGGCAAGCTGCCGTTATTTTATCACTGCGTCAATCGGTTGCCGAGCAACACAGCGTCCCGTGAGAGGGTCGCGGGCTCGGCAATCCACGCGGTGAGTTCTGGTTTCCAGAGGGTTTCACGATTGGAACGAGATCGTTCCCAACGTGGTGTCCTCTGCTCTTTTTGTATCCCTGGTTGATTCACCCGTAGAAACAAATCATGCAAGCCGACACTGTCACAGATCCCAATACGACGACTTCGACGATGCTTTATCGATGTCCAATGTGTAAGACGTCGGTAGAGATCGACGAACACTTCGTTGGGGAAACCATCGACTGCCCATCGTGCAAGCGTCCATTTGAAGTGACACCTCCGCAGGCATGGCCCGTTTCGCCGGACGAGTATCAGTTGGAGCGACGCAGCGACACGCCTGTTGTGTCACCGGCAGACGTTGCCAACACCGAAGCGGTCGAGCAGGTCATTCATCCTGTTGTTTTCCGACGTCACTTGGTCGGGACAACCGTTTGTGCGCTCGGCGTTCTCGTCGCCATCGCGGGCGTTGTGGCAGGCTTGACCGGGCAGCTTTTGCTTGGGTTAGATCCAATGGTGATGTTGGTGGTCAGCAGTGTGCTGCTGGTCGTTTGCGGCATGTTTCTGTTGAAGTGGTACGTTGAAAGCCGCTTCCAATCGTTGACATTGACCAACGAGCGGTTGGTTTACCAGCAAGGCATCTTCAGTCGAAGCACCAGTGAAGTACGCCATGATGACGTGCGAAATGTGAAGCTCGACCAAAACATCTTCGAGAGAATCTTTGCCTTCGGTGACATTGCGATCTCCAGTGCCGGTCAAGACGACATGGAAATCATCGTCAACGACATCCCAAGGCCACAAGAGGTCGTGAACTACATTCGCAAACGACAGTAGCGTTTCAGTAGCGGATCTTGTCAAAGATCCGAAGCGTCCACTACATCCGCAACCAACAGTAGCGTTTCGGTAGTCGATCTTGTCGAAGATCCGGAATGTTCACCACCCATTCTCACGCTGCCAGAACTACTCCGCACGATTGAACTGCCAGAGATCCTTCTCGTCTAGGATCTCTTTTACCTCTGGGCCTTCCAGCCATGCTTTCGCATCCGCATCGCCCTTTAGGTTCGCATCCCAAAATGCGGTTGAAAGAGCAAGGATCGAGCGATGGTGATTTGGGTTGCGATCGGATGCTTTTCCTCGGCCATCACCGAACGCGGAGTGCTCTGCATCATGCAACACCAGTTCGTATTTATCGATCGTCTTTGGAAGTGCGGGGTAAACCTGCCGCCGGTCTTCCGGTGTGGTGTCATTGACCGGTGAGGTGTCTTTGGTGCCGGTCATCATCATCCAAGGAATTGAAACCTTCGCAAACGCTGCCTTCGGATCACCACGTCGCGGGCGATTGGGGCTAAACATCAAAGCTGCGTCGATCCGCCGGTCGGTGAAACGTTGACCGAAGCCGGGTGCGCTCTGTCCGCTGACGCCTTGGGTGGTCGCGGCTCCGAATGAGTGACCACTCATCCCGACCTTGTCGAGGTCGAGTCGATTTTTGAAACGAGAGTCGGTTTGATTTAGCTGAGCCAGTTGGTCAAGCACAAATGGAACGTCGGCGAATCGGTCGAGCGCCGGACGCACCGTCGCCGCATTTTTTAGAGCGGCCATTCGATTTCGAAGCGGCTCGTCTTTCCAAATCGCTTCGTCGCTACCGGCATGCTGCATCGCGACGACAACGTAACCACGGGCCGACCAATGCTTGGCGGCATAGCCACACGCGCGTCGTGATCCCCCCAGGCCATGACTGAGCAAAATGACGGGTTGCGGGTTGGTTTCCTTCGGTAGGTAGACTCGCAGTGGGATTTCACGTTTGCGACTGGAGTCCGTCACTTCGAAATCGATTGGCTCGGATGTCTCGCTAATCAGAAGCGGATCGTATGTCGCCGCAGTGGCTGCATCGCAGGCCGTCAGAGAAACGATTCCTAGAAAGAGGCAGTGCAAGCTCAAAGTCGAACGAAACATTTCGAGGTCTCCAGTGAATCGGTTGGGGCGATCAAGCAGCACATTGATTCGTTGGAAACCGGTCAATGTTGGCACCCCGCGAACCTTTGCGACGCGTAGTGGCTCATCAGGTGCTGAGTCTACTCAGAATCCTGTTGGTGCTCGCTCGCAATTCTGTTGCCATGGTCAAGTCAATCGCATGGAGGTGTGTTTGACCATCCTTGTGACTGCTACGTGTTAGCGGAGTCGATTGTCGCCTAGTTGTCGATCGGCGTCGCTGTGGTTTCTTTTACGAAAGCTAGTGTCTCACGCCCGTCAAAACGCATCTGCGAATTCGGTTTCGCGTCGTGCAATTCTTTTGTCACAACTTGTAAGCGCGGTGAGACAGTTTGGTAACCCCAGTGTTACCGCTTCTGTTATGAGTGAAATTAAAGATGAAATTTGGATTAGCTCTGATCCTTGCCAGTGCGACTGTGGTTGCTGGGTGCGGCAGTGAGGCCACTCCCACCGGCCCGACTCCCGGTGCCACCCCCGTTGTGGCTTCGAAACCGATTGTGATGCCTATCGTCGAGTGGGACGAATACACGGGACGCTTTGATGCGATCAACTCGGTCGAGATCCGCTCACGTGTTGGCGGATATTTGCAATCAACACATTTTGAAGAAGGCCAGATGGTGAGCTCCGGCGACCTACTGGCGATCATCGATCCGCGACCCTTTCGTGCCGAAGTCAACGCCGCCAGAGCGCGTTTAGAAGAGGCCAATGCGGGATTGAAGGAAGCACAATCGGTTTTACGGCAAACCGAAGCCGAAAAAGCTGACGCGGAAGCGCAGTTGTCGCTCGCGACCTCGCGTTTGGAACGCGCCCAGGCTCTCGCGAGACAACGGGCGATCTCGGACGAAGAAGTCGACGTCCGACGCAGCGAAACACAGCAGGCGACCGCATCGTTCGAGGCCGCCAACGCGAAGATCGAATCTTCGAAAGCAGCGATCGCAACGTCAGAGGCGGCCATCGAAACGGCAAAAGCCAACTTGCAGCTCGCCGAGCTGAACCTGCAATACACCGAAGTCCGGGCGCCGATCACAGGTTTGATCAGTCGTCGCAACGTCACCGAAGGCAACTTGATTAGCGGTGGCAGCGAAACGTCAACGCTGCTGACCACGATCGTTTCTGTTTCGCCGATCCACATTTACTTCGACGCCAACGAACAAGAGTTCTTGAAGTACGTGCGATTGGCGAAAGCGGGCAAACGGGAAAGTTCGCGAAACGTCAAAAACCCGGTCTTTGTTTCGTTGATCGACGAACAAGGTTATCCACACCAAGGCCACATGGACTTCGTCGACAACCAGATCGATCCCAACACCGGGACGATGCGTGGTCGGGCGATTCTGCCGAACGACGATGGGCTTTTGACGCCAGGCTTGTTTGCAAAGGTTCGCTTGCCAGGCAGTGGTCGCTATGACGCGGTGATGGTCCCCGATGCCGCAATCATCAGCGACCAATCTGAAAAATACGTTTACGTTGTTGACGGGGAAAGCACCTTGCATCGTCAAACGGTCGAGCTGGGGCCGATTTCACACGGGCTACGGATTGTCAGGGCCGGTTTGGATGGATCGGAAACCGTTGTAACCAGCGGTCTGCAAAAGATTTTTGAAGGCGCGAAAGTCGCCGCCAAAATCGAATCGATCGAGGCCAAACAAAGCTCGCTGCCGGACAATTACAAACCCGTTCCCGAAGACCAGTGGTTAACGCGTGGACCGGCGCCAGCACCGTACGGCGTTCACTCGAATAACTCGATGTATGCCGAGCCGATTGCGATGGAAGAGCGTTTCCCATTGGCCGGTAAGGAGCGTGTGCAGTGAAATTTCCACACTTCTTTATTGACCGCCCCATCTTCGCGACCGTCCTCTCGACATTGATCGTGTTGATCGGCGGGATCGCATATTACCAGCTTCCTGTCGGTCAATACCCGGAGGTCGCATTGCCCACCGTGACGGTACGGGCAAGTTATCCCGGTGCGACCGCCGAAACGATCTCCAAGACGGTGGCGACGCCGCTGGAACAAGAGATCAACGGCGTCGACGACATGCTTTACATGGAGTCACAAGCGACGGCTGACGGAACGCTGCTGATCACCGTCACCTTCGGCTTGGGCACTGACATCGATGAAGCACAGGTCTTGGTCCAAAACCGCGTCTCGATCGCCGAGCCAAGGTTGCCGCAGGAAGTCCGCCAAATCGGTGTCACGGTACGAAAAAGTTCGCCGGACTTGATGTTGGTGATTCACCTGTTTTCGCCCGATGACTCACGTGACCAACTCTACATCGGTAACTACGCCTACCTGCAAATTCGCGACTCACTCGCACGACTCGATGGTGTCGGTGACATCAACGTTTTTGGTGCGACCGAGTACAGCATGCGGGTGTGGCTGGACGTCGACCGGTTGGCGGCGCTGGACATGACCGCCGGTGACGCCGTCGAAGCGATGCGCAGCCAGAACATTCAAGTCGCTGCGGGTGTGGTCGGGCAACAGCCGATCGATCCGGTCGGTGCTTTCCAAGTCAACGTCAACACTCAAGGACGACTGCAGACGGCCGAGGAATTCGGCAATATCATTCTGAAGTCTGGTGAAAGCGGACGTTTGGTACGGCTTAGCGATGTCGCACGGGTAGAACTCGGGGCGGTCGACTATTCGGTACGCAGTTACCTGAAAGAGAAAAACGCGGTGGCGTTGGCGATGTTCCAACGTCCCGGTTCGAATGCGATCGAAACTGCTGAAGGGATTCTCAGCACGATGGAAACGCTCAGCAAAAGTTTCCCGCCGGGACTCGAATATCAAGTCATCTACAACCCGACGGCTTTCGTCGAGCAATCGATTGACGAAGTGTTCACAACGCTTTGGCAAGCCGGCCTGTTGGTTGTGCTGACCGTGTTTCTCTTTTTGCAAAACTGGCGTTCGACGATCATTCCTGTCATCGCAATTCCGATTTCATTGATCGGGACATTCGCCTTGATGCACGCGATCGGGTTCAGTTTGAACAATCTGTCGCTGTTTGGGTTGGTGCTTGCGATCGGTGTTGTGGTCGATGACGCGATCGTGGTGGTGGAGAATGTCGAACGTTTGATCGCCGAAGGAATGACGCCGCGCGAAGCGACGCGTAAAGCGATGGACGAAGTCGGTTCGGCGCTGATCGCGACGACCTTGGTATTGATCGCGGTCTTTGTGCCGACCGGTTTTTTGCCCGGAATCAGCGGCCAATTTTATCGACAATTTGCGATCACGATCGCCGTGTCGACAGCGATCTCGACCTTCGTGTCGCTCACGCTGACGCCCGCGATGTGTGCGTTGCTGTTGCGTCCCCACTCGGCACCCAAGAATAAAATCGGTCGCATGATCGATGGCGTCTTCGGTTGGCCGTTTCGGATCTTCAATCGTGTCTTTGATGTCGCTAGCAGTGCCTACGGCGGGACTGTGTCACGGCTCATCCGCGTCAGCTTCGTGATGCTGTTGATTTATGGCGGTTTGCTCGGCCTGACCTATGTCGGGTTCAATCAGGTGCCGGGCGGTTTTATCCCGGCCCAAGATCAAGCTACGTCATCATCGCGATCCAAAACCCTCCGGGGGCGAACTTGGATCGCACCGACGAAGTGACACGCCGAGTAACGCAACTGGCTTTGGAAGTTGACGGGGTTGCCGATGCGGTCTCGTTTGTCGGTTTCTCCGGCGCGACGCGGGCGAACGCTTCCAACGCGGCGGCGATTTTCCCTGTCTTGGAAGACGCCAAAGAACGTGCCAAACGTGGCCGAACGATGGACGTGGTATTGAACGACTTGCGTCAGAAACTCGGCTCGATCAACGAAGCCCTTGTGTTCGCGATCCAGCCTCCTCCGGTCCGCGGGATCGGAACCGGTGGCGGATTTAAAATGCAGGTACAGGACAAGTCGGGAGCGGGATTGGCGGCGCTTCAAGAAGCGACCAACAAGCTCGTTGCCGCGGCGCAGAAAGAGCCTGGCTTGGTGCAAGTCTTTACCAACTACAGCTCCGGAACCCCGCAGTTGTACGCCGACATTGACCGCACAAAGGTTCGCATGATGGACGTGCCGCTTGCCAATGTGTTCCAAGCGATGCAGATCTATTTGGGATCGGCCTACATCAACGACTTTAACTTCCTGGGACGGACGTATCGCGTGACGGCCCAGGCGGATAACCAGTTCCGCGACGAAGAAGGTGATGTGGTCAAACTGCGTACACGCAGCAACAACGGATCGATCGTTCCGTTGGGATCGTTGGTGACGATGCGCAGCACGACGGCACCAGACCGGGTCGTGCGCTACAACCTGTTCGGTGCCGCAGACATCAACGGCGACACCGCACCGGGTTTTAGTAGCGGGCAAGCGATCGCGCGGATGGAGCAGCTCGCGGAGGAAAACTTGCCGCCTGGGTTTGGTTACGAATGGACTGATATCGCGTACCAACAAAAGGCAGCCGGGAACACCGCGTTTTACATCTTCCCGGTGTGCGTGTTGTTTGTGTTCCTGGCACTCGCGGCGCAGTACGAAAGCTGGTTGTTGCCGTTGGCGGTGATTCTGATCGTTCCGATGTGTTTGTTGTGTGCGATCTATGGAGTCTACTTCCGTGGGATGGACAACAACATCTTGACGCAGATCGGGTTTGTCGTTCTGGTCGGTTTGGCGTGCAAGAACGCGATTCTGATTGTGGAGTTCGCGAAAGCGGAAGAAGACAAAGGGCTCGATCGATTCTCCGCCGCGGTGGAAGCATGTCGTTTGCGATTGCGACCAATTTTGATGACCGCGTTCTCGTTCATCTTGGGTGTGATTCCCTTGGTGATCGCAACGGGAGCGGGTGCAGAGATGCGTCAGGCGTTGGGAACGGCCGTGTTCAGCGGGATGTTGGGCGTGACGTTGTTCGGGTTGTTCTTCACACCTGTGTTCTACGTCGTGCTGCGTCGTTTCGCCAAAGACACGCACCCCGAAGTTGCTTTGGCAACACCATCGCCAGTTGCAGCGATTCCAGAGAAGGTTGAAACGAAGGAACCGGAAAAGGATCAGTCAGAAGAAAGTTGATCCTAGGACAGCGAGTCGCGAGCTGCGAAAGCAGTTCGCGATTTCGATCCATTCGTTGAGCCGATACGCGAAAGCGTCGGTTTTCGAGCGGCGGCAATGTCGATTGGTTTATCCCGCGGTTTGCGACGCCGGCCCCTCCGGGGCGAAAGAAAATTTCTTTGTCGGGTTTCTCGGGGTTTGCACCCCGAGCTACTGACGCGGACTCCTCCGGAGTCGGTGTGGGCGGCTCGGAACCGTCGCAAGAGCGATACGGCTTCTGGAGGCGGTCTAAATAAGACTGCATCACCTTCTACGTTTGATATGGAGATTGCGTGGGGGTGTCGTTATCGCAATCGCCCCGGAGGGGCCGTCTTTGATAGCTCGGGGTGGAAGCCCCGAGTTCTTGTTGTCACACAGAAAATTCGCCCCGGAGGGGCCGACGTTGGTTCGTTAACGTCGGCCCCTCCGGGGCGATGGAATGTGTTTGTGTCTTGTTTCTCGGGGTTTGCACCCCGAGCTACCGACGCAGACTTCTCCGGTGTCGGTGTGGTCGGCTCGGAACCGTCGCAGGTGCGTTGCGCCCTATGGAGGCGGTCTGAATGAGGCTGAATCACCTTCCACGTTTGACATGGGATTGCGTGGGGTTGTCGCTTTCGCAATCGCCCCGGAGGGGCCGTCTTTGATAGCTCGGGGTGGAAGCCCCGAGTTCTGTTGTCCCACAAAGAACTCGCCCCGGAGGGGCCGTCGTCGGTTCGTTGACGTCGGCCTCTCCGGGGCGATGGAATGTTTCTGTGTCTTGTTTCGCGGGGTCGCACCGCGAGCGAGTGATCAGGGATTGCAAATTGCAAAATGAACATTGCAAATTGGCAATTGGATCTCCGCAGACACGTTGACTTTGGAGGAGTCCGCGTCAATCACTCACCGATGCAATACAAATATTCTTGCTTCTTGCCCGCTTCATCTTTGGCGACGCGGAGATAGAGCTTGCCGTCGCTGATGACAGGCGTTGAAAAGGTGGTGCCGCTTAACTTGTTCGTCGCGACCTTTTCGAAATCCTCGGGCGTGGCTTTGAAGATAAACGTTTCGCTGTCTTCGTTCGTCGCGTAAATCAAATCGCCAACCAACACGGGTGAGGCGGTGAATTCGCCGCCGAGGCGACTCTTCCACATCGTTTCGCCGTCGGCAGCATTGACGCAGGTTGCGACTCCGGCATCCAGCGACATGTAGAGGTAACCGTCCTTCTCCAGCATCGACGGGACGTAGTCACGCGTGTTGACTTCCCATTCGACTTTGCCGGAACCGTCGGCGTTGACCGCGGCGACATGGTTCTTTGGGTATCCGCCGCTCGTGAAGATGTGCTTGCCGTCGGTCACGGTCGATGTCACGCACTCGGTCGTCGAGCCATCGATCTCCCAGTTCGTTTTGCCGGTCATCGGGTCCAAGCTGGTGACGAGATCACAGCCGGTCATGAAGAGCTGGTCTTTTCCGGCAACGTTCAAAATGATTGGCGATGCGTAGTTTGGTTGTTGAGGACGTTCACGACGCCAGACCACTTCGCCAGTCTCGCGATCCATCGCGACGATGCTGCCACCGGATTTGTTATCAGCCGATGCGATCACCAGGTTTTCGTAGATCGCTGGCGATGAACCGAAGCCTTGGTGAATCTGGTAATCGCAGACTTTGGTTTGCCAAGCCATCTCGCCGTCCAATGTCACGGCGCTCGTGTAAACGGCCTTGTCGCAATAGAAGTTGACGAAGATCCGTTTGCCGTCGGTCGCAGGCGTTGATGATGCCCAAGACGCTTTTTGGTTTGGTTCGCGGCTGTCAACACGAAAGAACTCGCCTTCGTGCACGACCGTTTCCCAAACCTGTTTGCCGGTTTCGCGATCCAAGCAGAGCAGCAGTTCTTTGCGTTGCTGTTTGTCGGCCGTGATCAGGTAAACCCGATCACCCAACAAGATCGGCGCGCCGTGGCCGCGTCCGGGGAGCGGCGTTTTCCAAACGACGTTCTCCGTTTCACTCCAATGAAGCGGCGGCGTTTTGGTGTCGAAGGCGACGCCTTGACGGGTTTGGCCTCGCCACCAGGGCCAGTCCGTTTCTGAAAACGTTGGCGTGTCAGCCGCCGCGAGTGATGTGAGACCGAAAAGGCAAATCAAAAGCGAGGTGACACGCATCGTTGAAAATCGGGTGTGGGGTGAAGGTGGGAGAGTCGCGATTATAACCGCTGCGGCTACTCGATGACTTCGCAGCCCATCCAAGGTTGCAGCACTTTGGGGACGGCGATGGAGCCATCGGCGCGTTGGTGGTTTTCCAGTACGGCGATCATCGCGCGGCCCGTTGCGATTGCGGTGCCGTTCAAGGTATGAACGAAGTTCGTGCCTTTTTCGCCAGCCGTTTTGTAACGCACGTTCAAGCGGCGTGACTGGTAATCGGTGCAGTTGCTGGTGCTGGTGACTTCGCCCCATTCACCCGCTTCGCCGCGGCCGGGCATCCAGGCTTCGAGGTCGTACTTGCGATACGCGGGGCCGCCGAGGTCACCGCTGGCGGTGTCGATCACACGGTATGGGACTTCCAGCGCGTCGAAGATCTCGCATTCCAGTCCACGCATCTCTTCGTGGATCGCGTCGCTCTGTTCAGGCAACGTGAACGCGAACATTTCGACTTTGGTGAATTGGTGCACGCGATAAAGGCCTTTGGACGCGCGGCCAGCCGCACCGGCTTCGGTACGGAAGCAGTGGCTGAGTCCGCACAGCTTGAGCGGCAGTTCCGTATCCATGACGGTTTGGCCGCTCATCATGCCGCCGAGTGTGATCTCGGCCGTCGCGACCAAGTTCAGCTCGGTGTTCTCGATGCTGTAGATCTGTGTTTCGGGACCACGTGGGTTGAACCCGGTGCCTTGCAAGACATCGGTCAACGCGAGGTCGGGAGTGGACACAGGCGTGAAGCCTTTGTCCGACAGGAACGACACGGCGAACTGTTGCAGCGCGAGGTCCAAACGGACGGCAGCGTTGCGCAAGAAGTAGAAGCCTGCGCCGGCAACGCGAGCACCGCCTTCGAAGTCGAACAGGTCGTGCTTCTCGCCCAGTTCCAGGTGATCGAGGGCTTTGAAATCGAACTGCGGTTTGGCGGTTTTACCGAACGACAATTCGTTGGCGTCGTCTTCGCCGCCTTCGGGCACGTCGGGGTGCGTCAGGTTGGGGATCTGTTTTTGGATTTCATTGATCGCGGCATCCAGTTCGTCGCACTTCGATTGTGCCGTATCCTTTTGTTGACGCAGTTCGCGGCCGCGTTCGATGATCGCTGGCCGCTCGTCGTTGCTGGCGCTCTTGATGGACTTGCTGACTTCGTTGGCCTGACGGTTCAGTTCCTGGGCGAGTTGCAGTTGCTCCATCCGCTGCGACTCGAGGGACACGATCTGGTCGATGTCGCAGGGCACGCCACGCTTTTGGCAGTTGTCACGAACCAAATCGGGGTTTTGAAGGATGAACTTGCGATCGAGCATTGCTAGTCAGGTGTCGGGAAGGAATTCGGTTGTCAGCGATTGATGGTGCGGCCCGCGACGAAGGGGAACGCGCGCGGCCAAGTCTTGCGATCAGGCGGTTATTGTGCCCGTTTTGCGATCTCGTGCCAGAGCCTAGCGGAGGCTTCGATCCCGCGATGGAAATCGGTGACACGGAACTTTTCGTTGGGACTGTGTGCGTTGTCATCGGACAATCCCCAGCCCAGCAATAGGCAATCACAGTCGAGGACTTCTTGAAAACGTGTCACGATCGGGATCGAGCCGCCTTCTCGGATCAGCACCGGACGGGCGCCAAAGGCCGCTTCGATGGCGACGTTGGCGGCTTCGACGAACGGTGTGTCGAAGTTAGCTAGCATGCCAGGAGCGACGTGATCCTCGACCAGCGTCCAGGTCACACCGGGAGGCGTATTTGCTGTGAAGTGATCGTGAAGTTGTTGAGTCAGTTCCTTGGGGTCTTGGTTGGGGACCAATCGGAAGCTGAGTTTCGCGCCGGCGAGAGCGGGGATGATCGTTTTGACACCTTCGCCTTGGTGTCCACTGGTCAATCCATTGATATCAAATGTCGGTCGAGCCCAGCGGCGTTCGTCGGTGGTGTAGCCTTTTTCGCCGAACAGTTCTTTGACTCCGATTCCGGCGGCGAATTTTTCGTCGGTCTGGGGAAGCTGTTTCCATTGCTCGCGTTCGGTTTCGGCCAGTGGCTGGACGCGATCGTAGTAGCCGGGGATTTGGATGACGCCATCGGCATCAACGACAGAGGACAGCATTTTGCACAAGGCGATTGCTGGGTTCATGACCGCGCCGCCGAACGAACCGCTGTGCAAGTCTTGGCTGGGGCCTTTGACACTTAGTTCGTAGGTCGCGATGCCGCGAAGTCCGTAGGTAATTGCAGGTTGTCCGTCGGCGTACTGGCCGCTGTCACTAATCACGACGCAATCGCAAGCCAGCTCGTCAGCGAGTTCGGGAAGCAGACGTTCCAGGTTGGCGCTGCCGACTTCTTCTTCGCCTTCGATCAGAAATTTGATTTGGAGCGGCAGGGATTTTCCGCTGGCCAGCCACTCGCAAACGCTTTGCACGTGTGTGAGAGCTTGGCCTTTGTCGTCGGTGGCACCGCGAGCGTAGAGGTTGCCGTCGCGGATGGTCGGTTCGAAGGGGCCGGTGATCCAGTCGGCCAGCGGTTCGGCAGGTTGGACGTCATAGTGCCCGTAGACCAGCACAACGGGTGCACCTTCGACCGCGGGGGTTTGGGCGAAGACAAACGGGTGGCCCTCGGTTTCGATCATCCGTGCTTCGATCCCGGCGGCTTGGAATTTTTCCAAGACCCAGTGACCTGCCCGATGGACTTCGCCAACTTTCGAACTATCACTGCTGACGCTTGGGATTCGCAACCATTCGACCAAGTCGTCTAAGTGTCGTTGCGAATTGGATTGGATGGCGGACAGTAATTCGGCAAAGGAATCGTCGGAGGGCATTGGACCTGCACGGTTGGAGGTTAGCGTTGACGAGGTGAAATTTGAGGGCGGCCAGCGATGCTACTTCGTCCAAAAAACGGGGATTTGGATCGAAAAAAGGGTCTGCCGTCACTCACCCGGGGCGCTACAATAGGGCCGGCTTGATGTAAATAACAGAGGGCCAAAGATTAGAGGGCCAGTGATGGAGCTCAGCAGGGAGCATTCAGGCGACTATGGCAGAAAATGATGTGATGGTGGCCGAACCCACCACGGAAAAGTCAAAGCAGACCAAACCGAAACGCCAGCCGATGTACAACGTCATCCTGTGGGATGACTCGGATCATAGTTACCAGTATGTGGTAATGATGATGCGAAAAGTGTTTCGGCACCCCGTCGAAAAAGGGTTCGAGATCGCGACCCAAGTGGACTTTAAAGGGAAAGCGATTTGTTTGACGACGACGATGGAACATGCCGAACTAAAACGAGACCAGATACACGCCTTTGGCAAAGACGACCTGATTCCGCGTTGTAAGGGCAGTATGTCCGCAACCATCGAGCCGGTCGAAGGATAGCAGCAACAGAATTTCATGACCGCGAAACTGCGTGTGACCACGCTCGGTTGTAAAGTCAACCAGTACGAAACTGAACTCGTTCGACAGGGACTCCAAAAGGTCGGCTTCACCGATTGTGACGAGGGCGATCAAGCTGACGTGTGCATCGTCAACACCTGCACGGTCACCAACCAAGGCGATGCCAAAAGCCGCCAAGTCATCCGTCGCATGTCTCGCGACAACCCCAACGCACGCATCGTCGTGATGGGATGCTACGCAACGCGGGCGCCCGAAGAAGTCGCGGCGCTGCCAGGCGTGGTCGACGTCGTGACCGACAAGCGTGAACTGCCAGATTTGATGACTCGGTTCGGCGTTGTCGATGTCCCCACCGGACTCGATGGCTTTTCGGGCCGTCACCGCGCCTATGTTAAAGTCCAAGACGGTTGCTTGCTGCGTTGCAGTTACTGCATCATCCCGCACGTCCGTCCCGATCTGACGTCGCGTCCGCTGGATCACATCACCGACGAAGTCCGCCGGCTGACCGAAGCCGGGCACCGCGAAGTCGTGCTGACCGGGATCCACTTGGGACACTACGGCGTCGATTGGAATCGCAACAAACCACGCGAAGAATGGACGCGATTGTCAGACCTCGTCCGCAGCCTTTGCGAACTGCCCGGCGAGTTCCGAATTCGTCTGTCCAGTATCGAAGCCACCGAAGTCACACGCAGCTTGATCGCGGTGATGAACGAGTATCCCGAACGCGTCGTTCCGCACTTGCACTTGTGTCTGCAAGCAGGAAGCGATTCGGTACTGCGTCGAATGCGCCGTCGCTGGGGCACCAAGATGTTTCTCGATCGTTGTCGGCTGCTGCGTGAATCGCTGCTCAAACCGGCGATCACGACCGACATTATCGCCGGATTCCCTGGTGAAACCGAGGAGGAGTTCGAGCAGACGGTGCAGACTTGTCGCGACGCGGGTTTCTCCAAAATCCACGCGTTCCCGTTCAGTGCTCGCCGTGGCACGCCCGCAGCTGAGATGCCGGATCAGATCCCAGGCGATGTAAAGAACGATCGCGTTCATCGATTGGGTGAAGTCGAATCGGAGTTGCGTCGCGAGTACTACGACAGCTTGGTCGGCGAAGAGGTACAACTGCTGGTCGAATCGACCCGGTCACTCGCATCCTTCGGCACCGATGGAAATCAGACGGTCGTCCGCGGCACAACCTGCCGCTACGCTGCCGCCGAATATGTCACCGATCGCAAGGATGTCGAAGCAGGCCAGTTGATTCGTGCAACCGTTCGCAGTGCCGAAGATGACCGAGTGTTGGTTGCGCCGCTGTAATTGAGTTTGCTGTAATCGAGTTCGCTGGCTCGACAACGGCGATCGCTGATGGACTATCATTCGGGCCAATTGATTTGGTCCGAACTGTTGTAATTCATCATGCTGCGTAAACCACCTGTGTCCTCGATTCTGCAAGCGTTCTGTTGGACGCTTCTTCTTTCACTCTTTGTCAATGCTTCGGTAAAGGCGGACGATCAAGCGATTGCGATCGACTGGTCGTCGCTTGCCAGTCGCCATCATCAGGTGGACGTGCAAAACGCCAATGGCGAAATCACGTTCGTCTCGCAAGGCAACGATCCTTTCGTTTGGTTCCGATTGCCGCCGCTCGAACACCGTGACATGGATTGGGTTTTCGAGTGGGAGTACTTTTGCCCTGATGGCATCACGACTCCGGAATGGCGGATGGGAGACAACGCCAGCCTGTCGCCGGTTTGGGAGTTGCCAAGTGTTCCCAAGGCGGAAGGCTGGACGACGTACTCGGTCAACCTTTCAGGGCTGCTGCGTGATCGGTTTCCGTATGGCCAGTCGGTTTCAGTGCGGATGGATCTTGGTACCAAAGCGAAGTCGCGGTTGAGTCTTCGCCGCACGATCATTCGGCCAATCTCTGCGCAGGAGTTGGAAGCTCAGCAGCACGAACGGCAGCGTCGCTTGGACAAGCAAACGCTGGCCGAAACGATCCGCGAACATCATCAGCAGGAATGGCCTGTTGTGATTTCGCAGGTCAAGCGTGAAGGAGCGTCGGTGGTGGTTCGCGGTGTCTGTCCGCGTCAGAGAGCGAACACTGATCACTGGTTGGTGTTGCGATCGCCAGAGGATGTCGCCGCGACGCCGGTCGCGTTGGAATCACGTCCGGCATGGCCAATCGAAGCTGATGCTTTGAATGATCAATTCCAAGTCACCCTCGATGGAGAGGCTGCCAGCGCGTTGCGTCCGGGAAGCCGTTTTCAAGTCTGTCGTCGCGAGTCGGAATCGCCTTCGTTGCTGCCTTGTTCGGCAGAGGTTTACCCGACGGTTGAAAGTGAAGTTTCGATCGATCCGCCGCCAGCGCTTCATGCGGCCAAAGGGCTGACGTGTATTGATTCACGGTTTGATCCAGACATGCTGCGGGACCTCGGGCTGCAACACGCATCGGTCAATCTGTTGCTCGATGGCTTGGTCAGCCAGACTGAAAAGCCCGGTTGGGTGTCGCGCGAACTCAAAGGCGCCCGCTGGTGGGTGAATGAGCCGCAGTTGGTCGGATACGATCGCAACATTCAAATCGCCCGTGACGCGGGCTGTGTCGTGGCGGGAATCTTGTTAATTCAGACGCACGGCAATGTCGCCGATCCGGCCAACCCATGGCTGGGGCATCCCGAGTCCAGTACGGCCGGGGCGTACGCGATGCCGAACCTGACCACCGCAGACGCCGTGGCAAGGTACGCCGCCGTATTGGAGGTGCTTGGCGAACGTTATTGCGGAACCGATTCACGACGTCGCATCGATCATTGGATCGTTCACAACGAAGTCGACTATGGTTGGCAGTGGACGAACATGGGCGAACAACCGTTCGAAGTGTTCATGGATCACTACGTCCGCTCGATGCGACTAGTGGATGGGGCGATGCGGCGGCACAACCCGCATGCGACAGTGTTGATCTCGTTGACGCACCGTTGGAACGCGACCGACTGTATTCCTTGGAAAACGTATGCCCCACGCGAGATGATGCGCTGGGTCATTCGAGATTCAGAGCAGCACGGCGATTACGGTTGGGGCGTCGCCTATCATCCGTATCCGCAGAGTCTTTGGGAGGCAGACTTTTGGGACGACACGCGGTTGAATCAAACTGACGAGACCGAGCTGATCACGATGAAGAATCTGCACGTGCTCGATCGGCTGATGCATCAACCAGAAACACGAGCTGCCGACGGCAGCGTGCGGCCGGTGATCTGTAGCGAACAAGGGTACCACGCTGCCGAGGATCAGCCGGCACAGCTGCAAACTCAATCGGTCGCACTGTTGAAAACTTGGCAGATCCTGCGGGAGTGTCCTTCGGTGATCGCGTTCGACTATCACCGGCCTGTCGACCACCCACACGAAGGCGGATTGCGTCTGGGACTTCGCGGCTTGCCGCAACCGGGGAATCGGATCGGAAATCCAAAACCGGCTTGGGAAGTGTTTCACGCGATCAATACCGAGCGGGAAGCGCATTTCGTCAACGACCTGCTCAAACAGTAGCTGCGAAGCCGCCTTTCGTTCTGCCTGAATCGGCGTGATTCACGGGCGTTTGGGCTCCTAAATCGGCGGAAACGTTGTTGAGTCAGCCGCCAAATCGGCGAACGACGAAGCGATTTGGCACTCTGGGGTATTTTTCTTGAAACATCGCTGCCGGTGATCCGCTTGGCATCTTGGTTCAACGTTTTTCAACGCAATGGCGAAAACAGGTGGTCAAGATGTCCTTCAAGAATTCACGAGCAGTCGTTTGCATATTGGTCGCAATGATCGCGACTTCGGTCGGTGTGCGGTCTTCGCGGGCGGATTCGGGGCAATATAAAAAGGTCCTGCAAAGCGTCGCGTGGGTGATCACCAGCAATGCGGAAAACGAGACCAGCACTGGGACCGGCGTTTATGTCGATGCCGAAAAACGGCTGTTGCTGACCAACTCGCACGTTGTTGGCGACAGTCGCAAAGCGGTCGTGTTTTTTCCAGATTCGCCAGACGGAAAGTTGGCGGTGCGCCGTAAGCATTATTTGCAGAACATCTTGAAGCTGGGCATCCAGGGCGACGTCGTTGCCGTCGACCGGAAGCGTGATCTGGCGCTGATCGAATTGCCGCGTGTGCCCGCGTCGGTCTCAGCGATCAAGCTGGCGGACGAGAGCACCGCTCCGGGGACGAAAGTCGACTTGGTGGGCAATCCCGGCGATAGCGAAATCCTGTGGGTCTACACCTCCGGGACGGTTCGGTCGGTGTATCAAAAGAAGTTCAAATCGACACACGGCGAGCATGACTTCATGGCAGTCGAAACACAAAGCCCGATCAAACCTGGCGACAGCGGCGGACCGATCGTTGACGAAGAAGGCCAACTCGTTGCTTTGGCGCAATCATTCTCGCCGCAAAGTGCGTTGGTCAGCTTTTGTGTTGACGTCAGTGAAATTCGGCAGATCCTGGCCAGCCCTTGGAAGAGTGCTCCGTTGGCGACACGTGTGATGCTGGATGAAGTCGGTGTGACGTACACGCGGCACAGCAGCGGTCACTACCAAATCGATCATGCGATTGGCGGCGGACAGAAGCAAGCGGTCTTCGTCGCACAGAATACTGAGTACCACGGACGTGCTGATGTGCGTCGGATTTGGTCGACCGTCCAAACGACCGCGAGCACTCCAAGCGAAGAGCTGATGATGCGATTGATGCGTCAGAACTCGGCAACAAAAATCGGGTCTTGGGCGATCGAAAAGAACGACGACGGTTATATCGTGTTCTTCGTCGCTAAGTTGGATGCGACGGCAAGCGACGAAGCGATGGAAAGCACGATTGACTATGTGGCCCGATTGGCCGGTGCGATGCAAAAGGATTTGAATCCCAAGCCAAGCGAAGCGTCCGCCGAAGCCACGCTGGCGGCATGGTTGGACATGAAGAACTAAGGTGGTGCGATCGTCAGGACGATTTGTTGGAAGCGAGATGGGCCATGCGAAATTGGCGAGGCGTCATGCCCATACGTTTGCGAAAGTGCTGTGTGAACGTGCTCTGATCACAGAAGCCGTGATTGACCGCGACATGGCAGATCTCTTCGTCCGATCGCAGCAATGATTCGGCGGCGGATTGAATTCGCATCCGCAGCATCAGTTCATAGGGCGGTATCCCAAACGTATCGTTGATCTTGCGATTCAGTGTTCGCACCGAAGTCCCGATACCTTCGGCGAGTTCGTCAGCTGAAACGATCCTATCCAACCTAGTTCGCAAGTAGTTGACCGCTTGCGTGGCTTCATTGACCGGCCGCAGGACTTCGCGATCCAAGTCCCGACGCGAGATGCCCATCAATCCCACGATTGGTGCGGGCTTGCTGGCGGTCTTCTTGCCAAACAGCGGAACTTTGGTTGTCACGCACCAATCGGGCCGCCGGTCTTCGTCCAGCCAGACTTCCAAGCGATTGACCAGTGGTTTGCCCGTTCGGAATACCCATTCGTCGTCGGCGCGATAGGCGGCGGCCAATTGTGGGGGGTAAACCTGTTCGTCGACCTTGCCGATGAACTCGCTCTCGTCTTTCATCCCCAGCCGTTCCAGAATCATTGCGCTGGCCGAAATCAGGCGACCGTCACGGTCTTTGACAAAGAAGTAGACGCCGGGAAGGTGGTCGAAAATGCCACGGATCGCGCCGGAATCGGCGAGACTGTCAAAAAAACGTTTCTGGAAAACATCGGCACGCATGGCCGGATCATAATGTTTTTGGCAGCAAGTCAAAAGACGTTTCCACGGCCTCTAGCAAGATGAATCCCGCGAACCGCACTCCGGTTTGCCAACCCTGCTCGTCCCCCCTCCAACTAGACGCATCTTCGCGGTTCCCCATGCTTCGAAAAACAACAGCCGACCTGATTCGTGATTGCCGCCGCGGCGTGGCATCGATTGCGATCGCGTGTCCGATTTTTGGTTTTGCAATGCCGACCTATGCGGCCGACGACCTCGTGATCGCGGACTTCGAATCAAAGACCTATGAACCATGGACGGTGACCGGCGATGCGTTCGGGCCAGGGCCGGCCGAAGGTACGCTGCCTGGTCAGATGAGCGTGGATGGTTATGCCGGTAAGCGATTGGTCAACAGTTTCTTTGAAGGTGACCGGACGACCGGCACGCTGACATCGCCCGCGTTTTCGATCGAGCGAGACTACATCGGTTTCTTAATCGGCGGGGGCAAGGACACGCAAAAGCTGGCATTGCAATTGCTCGTTGGTGGCGAAGTCGTACGAAGTGCGACGGGGCCGAATGATCAGGCGGGCGGCAGCGAACGGCTGGACCAAGATTCCTGGGATGTCAAAGACTTGAAAGGTAAGCAAGCACAGATCCGAATCGTTGATCAAGCAACCGGTGGCTGGGGGCACTTGAACGTTGACCAGATCGTCCAAACCGACACGCGTCCGGTAGGCCCAATCCGTAACGCCAAGCGAAACTTCGTTGCCGACGCGACCTACCTCAACTTTCCGATCAAAAATGGTGCTGACAAACGCGAGGTCACGTTATTGGTTGATGGCAAGGTTGCGGTTGTCAACACGATGGAACTTGCTGACGAAGGTGCCGATTGGTGGGCACCGATGGATGTCAGCGAGTGGCAAGGCAAAACGCTGACGGTGCAAGTCGACAAGCTTCCCGAATCGTCGCGTGCACTTGAGTCGATTGAGTTGATGGATGAGCGAAAACAGAGTGACAACTTGTACGCCGAGCCGATGCGCGGCCAGATTCACTTTTCGCCCATTCGAGGTTGGAACAACGATCCCAACGGGATGGTTTACTACAAAGGCGAATACCATTTGTTCTTCCAGCACAATCCGTACGGCTGGGGATGGGGCAACATGCACTGGGGCCACGCGGTCAGCCGAGACATGGTTCACTGGACCGAACTGCGTGACGAATTGCTGCCGGATGAGATGGGTCCGATGTTCAGCGGCAGCGCCGTCGTTGACTGGAATAACACCAGCGGTTTCGGAAAAGACGGAGAACCACCGATGGTGTTGTTCTACACCGCGGCCGGCAATCCGACGATTCAAGGTTTGGCGTACAGCACCGACGGACGCAACTTTACCAAGTACGAAGGCAACCCGATCGTTGGCGAAGTGACACCGGGCAACCGCGATCCCAAAGTGATCTGGCACGAACCTAGCAAACGCTGGGTGATGGTTTTGTATGTGGAGTGGAAAGGGAAACACACGGTCCACTTTTACACCTCACCAAACCTGCGTGACTGGGAGTTGGCCAGTATCACCGATGGCGATGCCCCAGGCGGGCGTTATCTATTCGAGTGTCCTGACTTCTTTGAGCTGGCGGTTGATGGCGATCCAAACAACAAAAAATGGGTGCTAACGGCGGCGGACAGTGTGTATGCGATCGGTTCGTTCGACGGAAAGAAATTCACGCCAGAATTCGAACGACTGCCCGGCCACCAAGGTCGTGGATTTTATGCGGCGCAGACCTTTAGCGATGTTCCCGAAAGCGACGGGCGGCGCATCCAGATCGGCTGGTGGCAGACCGATACGCGGGGAATGCCGTTTAACCAAAGCATGACGATTCCGTTGGAACTGAATTTGATTTCGACCGACGATGGGCCACGCATGACGTTTGCACCCGTTCATGAATTGGAAACGCTTCGGGAAGTAACACACGACCTTGGGGCGTTCGAGCTCACCGAAAAGGACGCTAATCCTATCGATCAAATCCGTAACCAATTGTTAGAGGTCGAAGTTGAATTCGAGCCCGGTGATGCCGAGCAGATCGTATTCAACATTCGTGACGTGATGGTTGTTTATGATCCCCAGTCAGAACGTTTGCATGTCGACAATCATTCGGCTGCCGCACCGCTGCGTGATGGCAAGCAGCGTCTGCGGATTTATTGTGACCGAACGGGCGTGGAAGTTTTCGCTAGCGATGGACTGTGTTACGTTCCGCTGCCGTTCAATACCAAGCCTGAGAATCAACGCGTGCATTTCGAGGTTCGCGGCGGATCGATCGATGTCAAATCGATGAAGGTCCACGAGCTTCGTTCGGCTTGGAAAGGGCACTAGTTTTCTTGGGGCTTTGTGTCGTTTTCAAATCGAGGCGACACAACGCCGGGGATCGTCCGCGTACTGAGAGCGATCCAGAAAACGTCGCGGGGGGCTCCAAAACGACATGCCGTTCGATGCCATCGTGACTGGTGAACGAACGTGGTGGGAGGCGGCGTTGTCGTGCGACTAGCGGTGAATGTTTGCCGAGTAGGGTGAGCGTTGTCATTTGGTGATTGACACTTCAGTCGGTTTTCAATGATAACGCTGGCATGACAGAACTTATGCCCATTATCGCATCCGTAATCGGCGTCTTCCTTGTGATGGGAGTCGGCGCCGCATGCCGTTACGCCGGCTGGTTGACCGCTGAAGCTGACCGCACGTTGGCAAACGTGACGGCGAATGTGTTGATGCCTGCGTATTTCTTAAAACAATTTTCACCGGGCGGTAACACCGGCGAGAAGATGGAATCGCTCTCGCTGGCGAACACCTGGCAAGCGCCCTTGATGGGGTTTTTGGCGACAGCGATTGGGTTCGGAATCGCGATGTTATTTGCCCGTAAAATCGGGCCCAAGGTCGGTTTGAAAACCGATGCGTCGCAGCGGGCGTTCGCATTGTGTGTCGGGATTTGCAATTACGGATACATCCCGTTGCCGCTTGCGGAGACGTTCTATCCCTCAGCGGTCATCGACCTGATCATTCACAATGTCGGCGTGTCGATTGCACTTTGGTCGATCGGGATTTCGATCATCAGTGGGTCAGGCGGCGACGGCTGGAAAAAAACGCTGACCAGTATTCCGCTATGGGCAGTGGTCTTGTCGATCGGTGCCAGCATGATCGGGTTAACCGAGCGGATTCCTGTCCCGGTGATGAAAGCTGTCGATGCTCTTGGCGTTTGTGCGATCCCGATGGGATTGTTGCTTAGTGGTGCGATCATCATCGACTTTATGCGTGATCGAACCTGGCGTTCCGAGCCCGGAGTGATCCTTTCCGCGATTGGGCTCCGTCAGATCGTACTGCCGGCGATGTTGGTCTTTTTGAGCGGAGTGATGGTACCGTCGACCGACTTGCGGATCGTCGCGATGCTGCAAGCCGCGATGCCGTCAGCCGTGTTTCCGATCGTGCTGTGCAAGCTGTACGACCGTGATACGCAAACCGCACTTCGCGTGATCCTGTGGACCTCGCTGACGGGATTATTTACGATCCCGTTTTGGCTTGCGTTCGGCGGTTGGTGGTTGGGCGTCTAAACGCTACTTCGCCGGTTGCCCGTTGGGGAGACCCACGTTTTCTTTGGGCGTCACTTTTTCACCTGCGATGAACACGAGCGTCGACGTCGTAACCGACTCGGTGACTTGCTTGCCAAACATCTTTTTCGCATAGGGCACTGCGGACAGTTCCGGTGACACCTTGGTCTCGGTTTGTTCGCTTGTCTTGCGGATGAACGGATCCAGCATCAGCACGTTGCCCGAGGCAAGCTTCTGTGACGTTGCCGCTAGGCGGGTCTCGTGTGTGGGAACTTGCAGAGTCAGCTTTTTGTCGCCAATTCCGTACAAGCTGTATTCTTGCACGTCGGTTACTTGGGACTGTTGCAGTTTTGTGCGGATCAAGAGTTCTTGGTCAATCCATTCGCCTTCGACAGCCAAGTGGATGCCTTCGTTAAGGACTTCGATTCCGGATTCAAACGAGACTTGGTTGTCCAGTGCGACTTCGCGGAGCTTGGAAACAAACGGGCGCTGTACCATCTGTTCGATCGCACCGGTTTGGCCCGGAGCGACAATGATCTTGGGCGTGCTCACAATGCCGCTTTGTGGGTTATCACGAACAAACGCCATCGCAGATTGGAATTGTTCTGGTGTGAGCGAGGCCGTGCTGATGATGCTGCCAGAAACGGTGCGGCGTGAGCTGGCCGCTGTCGAGTCGCTGGCGGCTGCCGCAGGGGCTTTGTTTTGGGCCTCGATCGTTGTGATCTCGGTTTGGATGTTTTCGTGGTTGATCTGTTCATAGATCGATTCACGCGTTTCGTCGTTCACATCGACGATGTAGATCTCGAATCGAATCAGTTCGCGGGGGATCTCGTGCGAAACTTGGCGGAGCATTCGCAAGGCGATTGTTTCACCTTCTCCCACCTGTATGACGTTTCCGCTAGCAAAAGGTCCGGAGTTCGGGGCTTCGGTTTGGCCCGCCGTTTTAACCGCCGGTTCATCGGCAGTCGCAAGCGATCCCGAAAGCCCAGCCAGAATGGTGAATGCAGCCGCACGGATCCAACCTTTCTTCATCTCACCGGTTCCTTCACGAGTTTGAAAACAGACACGGAGTCTATATCAAAAGACGCGGTTCGGCGGGAAGAGGAAACTATTGCCTTCGGTAGATCAGCCGCACGTCATCGTCGAATTTGTCGACTTGATCGAGCGTGAATTGGGGCGTTTGGGCGAGTTGTGCAATTCCACTGCCTAGGATTGGTCCAGGTGCGGTGGCACCGCCGAACAATTTGGGGCCGACGTAGGCATGGATTTCGTCGATCAGACATTCGTCGGCCGATTCGCCGATCAGGCTTGCCATCAGGTTTGGTCCGCCTTCGATCATCACGTTGGTTGCCGGTTCTTGTCCGGGCAAGCCGCTTGCGCAGCGGCCGAGGATGTCTGGCAAGCTGTCATTTTCGGCGAAGCAGATGATCCCCAGCGACTCCAGTTGGGCCCGTTCGTCTGGATTGACGAAGGGGCTGGTAAACAGGTACGTCGGGATGTCTTTCGCGCTTTGGACCAGTTTGGAATCGACCGGTGGCAGTCGACCACGGGAAAAGATCATCCGCTTGGCGACTCGAGGCGGAGTGGCGGGATTGCCGTCGGCGTCTGTCAGTCTGGCGTTGAGCATGGGGTCATCAGCAAGGACGGTCCCCATTCCGACCAAGATGCCATCGACACGGCCGCGCAGTCGGTGCACATGGCTGCGTGATTGTGGGCCGGAGATCCATTGGCTTTCGCCGGACGTGGTGGCGACGCGACCGTCGATGGTCATCGCCCATTTCGCGATGGTCCAAGGTTGGCCGGTGCGAAGCCGTTTCAGGTAGGGCGCGTTCAAGCGTTTTGCCTGGACCTCTTGGACTCCGACAGTGACATCGATCCCATGGTCGCGTAGTTGTGCCAGTCCGCCGCCGGCGACTTTAGGAAACGGGTCCTGCATGGCGATGACGACGCGTCCAATTTTGGCGTCGATCAACGCTTGGCTGCATGGTGGCGTTTTGCCGTGGTGACAACACGGTTCGAGTGTCACGTACGCCGTCGCGGATTCTGCATCAGCGGGCGAGTTCAAGCTGCGAAGGGCTTCTATCTCGGCGTGCGGTCCGCCGAATCGTTGATGGTAGCCCTGCCCGATGCACTGGCCATCTTTGATGATGACACAGCCCACCATAGGGTTCGGTTCCACGAAACCCTCGCCGAGTTCGGCGAGGGCGATCGCTTTGCGCATCCAGAGTTCATCTCGATGCGTTGTGGCAGCTTGAGAGGACACGGGCATCGGCTGTCCGGAGATCAATCCATTCCGGGAACCCAGAGCTTGCTGCCGCCGTCAGGCTTCGGCTGGCTCGGCGAGTCTGGTGTCCAGAGACCTTCGCTAGCTGGTTCGGACTGTGGTGCTGGCGCGGGAACGAAGTCGTTTCCGCCGCCTGCCATCGCTGCGGGACCGCCCATTGGTCCGGCGCCGGGGCCGGTTGGAGCACGAAGTGAACCATCGGGACGAATGACGCCCAACTGCATCAGGATTTGCTGAACGCGAGCCATCACGCTGGGGTCGCTACCGTAGTTCTTTTCGATCTCCATGATCGTGCTGCGGAAGCCTTCTTGGTCGGCTGTCATCAAGCACAGTTCCATTTGGATCATCAGGACCGATGCGAAGTTCAGTCCGTGCTTTTTGGCAAACACCATTGCTTCTTTGCCGATTCCGATCGCTTCGACGGGCGCCGCGGTCGACATCATCCAAACCAGATAGCCTTCGTAGGCGAGTTGCTTTTCTTCTTCGGTCGAAGCGGTCGGAGCCTGCAGTTCGACCAGGCGTTTGGCAAACTTGCGAGCAGCGTTCTTGGCACCGATTTGACGTGCCGACGAAGCCAAGTAGTACAGCGGGAATGCGCTCAGCTTGCTTGGGTCGATACGGAAATAGTCGGCTGGCGGAAGCATGTTCGCTTCTTCGTCATCCGGCGTCAGAACAGGAAGTGGCTCGACATTGCCGGCTTCGCAAATCTGTCCCAGCACGCCTTCTAGGCTTTGGAAACGCTCGTAGCCTTCGAGGATTCGCAGGTACGCGGCGCGAGCGAGTGCCATCGATTCATCGTTGGCGACGTCATTTAGCGATTTTCCGCCGAGCAGTTTGAGGTTCAATTCACACGCCCGCTTTGCGGTGTTGGCAAGCGAGAAGTCGAGGTTGTAGCGGGTGAACTCTTCCATCGACTTGGGGTTTTCCAAGCGGATCGGACGCTGTTCTAGTTCGCTTAGCAGCGGGGTAGGCAATGGATCCTTGACTTCGATCGTGCCTTCTGGGATTGCCGATTCGAAGACCGCTTTGACCGAGTCGACTTGGTCTTCGCTGACGTCATAGGCCAACACATGTGGCTCTTGATCGGTTTGGCGTCCGAAGACACAAGCGATGCAAAGGGTAACAGCAGCGTCAGCGCCCTTTGGTTCGCCTTCGGCAAGTTCGCTGGACAGCTCGCGATCGGCGATAAAGAACGCGCTGCGTGGTGGCACACTGTCTTCGGTGATGCGCAGACGGGATGCTTGTGCCGGTTCCAACTGCTTGGTGCGGTTGCTGGCCATCAAAGCCATCTCGGCTTGCTCGACGTCTTTGAACTCCATGCGGACCGTTGCCGACTTGGGAGCCAGTTCGTCGCGTTCAAGCAGCAATGCCGCAATCGCAAGGTAGCGTTGACGCTCGACCAGGTCCAAGCCTTCGGCGGCCGACAGTTGGCGAGCCATTTCGGATTGGCGTTCGGTGTCACCACGCCAGATCGCACAACGCAGCAAGCCAGACAGGATCGCCGGTTGTCCCGGTGCGGTACGGCGCAGCGATTCGAATTTGTCTTGGGCAAGCAGTACCTTGTTGACGTCAAGCAATGCGATCGCTTCGTCATAGCGTTCTTGCCAGTCAACACCTTCGGGGCATTCGATCAAGTCCGGAATGTTCTTGAGCAAATGGTTGATCATCGGAGAGTTGTCCAGCGAAGCCATGAAATGTTGGGCTTCGGAGGAATCGTATCCGTTGGCGCCGAGAGGCAACATCGCGAACAGACGTGCCGACAGGATCGATGCGTTTTGAACCAAGCCCATTGCGACCAATGTGGCGACGTCCATCAAGAACGAGTCGATGTTTTGTCCGCTTTCGTTGAACGCTTCGAGCAACGAATCGGTTGCGACTTGCATCTCCCCTTTGGCAACCGAGACGGCGGCACGTTGGGTCAACGCGAGCGGGTTTGACGGTTGCAAGCGAATGAAACGTTCGGCGTTATCGGCAAGCGACTCGAGTTCTTGCAGTCCGAGCAGCAAGCGACCGCGGATCGCCAGCGCCCAAGCGGCGTCCGAGTGCTTTTCCAGAATCGATCGCAATTTGTCCAATGCCGGAACCACTTGGCCGCCTTCGACCATCCGCAACACTTGATCCATCTGGCCGACGGAATCTTTGCATTTGCAGAACTTGATTTTCTTTCCGTTGCCGCAAGGGCAAATCGCGTATGGATCGACAGACATGAATTCTGGTTGCCAGAGTTAGTGGAGGCGAGCAATCTCCGCTCACCGGTGGGGGGCATCGCAAGGACGCTTTGATTGTTCGGTTGCTGGATGGTTCGGCGGTGACGCTGGTCAGGACCAGGAAGCGTCGAACACGGCGGTTTCCAGGGGCACAATGGTACCACGGGAGCGGCATTTTCCCCAAGCCCTCGATTCGCCGTGGCAAGGTATCGCGTGAGCTGCCAAAACCACGCCCTAAGTCGCAAAAGCTTGCAAAAGGAACTCCAGAGCGCGAGCTTCGATCTTTGGCTGGCTGCTATCGCGAGGTCCGGCCACGTTCAGCACGCTTGGACGTGTCTGCGCCAGCCATTCGCGCAGTCGATCAAGGTTCTTGGGGTCGATTTTGACACACAGGCAATCGCGATTGTGGCGTTTCGCCAAACGCTGGGTCAGCAACGTGCCGCCTTTGAGTTTTCCTTCGTAAAGGATCAACGTGGCATCGCTGTCGACCACGTTTTGTTCCGTCCGCGGCGGGTACTCCGGCGAATCCATTTCCTGCAATTCGTAACGACTGGGGATGGAGCCGTCTTCGCTCAGTCGGCCTTTGGGGCACCAGCCGCCATGTTCGATGCCCAACGCGAGTGCGGCTTCCAAACCCGCGCGATCGACGCCCGTTTGGCCACCGGACACGATGCGCTGTGGAACGAAAGTCGGCGTGGAACGGTCTTGATTCAAATCGTGAAACGGAGATCGAGTATCACTGGCTCACTAGCACTGGCTAGCTAACACTGTCCCAGCCAATCGATGACCTGAGATTCGATCTTAGGCATCGTGGGGATCCAGGGAAAGCGTTGTCGCCAACCGCTGGGCAGATCAGCGGTGAATTGTAAACGATCGCCTTTGGTCGGATGTTCGATCCCCAAACGCCAACTGTGAAGCGTGATGCCGTCGGCAAAGTTTTCTTCGCTGCCGTACTTTTGGTCGCCGACAATTGGGCAACCGCGTTCGGCGAATTGCAAGCGGATCTGGTGCTTGCGGCCAGTCAATAGTTTGACGGCGACAAGCAGATGTGTCTCTGATTCGGCAAGTGACGTGTATTGCAGTTCGGCCGATTGGCAGTCTTGTTTCCCATGGCGGTCGACCCGCATGCGGTGTGCCGCGTCGTCTTTGTAGACTTGGTCACGCAAGGTTCCAGATCCGGACGAAAGAGACGCATCGGGATTCGCAACGACTGCCAAGTAGACCTTCTCCGCCCGGGATGTCACCTTCTTGCTTTTGCCGGGGCCGCCAAATTGAATGGTTAAACGCGAGGCGGCTTTACTGGTCCGCGCGAGCACGAGGACACCGGTCGTCAAACGGTCCAAGCGACTGACAACGCCGATGTAAACGTTGCCCGGCTTGTTGTACTTGCGACGAACATAGTCACACGCCCAGCGGTGTGCGGTCAGTTGATCGTCTTCGGCACCCATCGTGGCCATACCGGCCGGCTTGTCGACAACCAGCAGATGGTTGTCCTCGTAGATCACGTTCATCGTGCCGCCTTATCAGTCGCCGATACCGTGTCAGTGTTTTCCCGAAGGAGATGCCGGAACCAGGCCAGTGCGGCTTTGGCGATCCGAGGCTGGATGATTGATGGATGGCCGCCGATGCGACTGGTGGTGCTGAACCGTTCGCCGGTGGGCGAGAGAACAATCAGTTCTACATCGGCAGCTGGCAGCGGAGCTTCATTGCTGCCTTCGAGTGACGGATACTGATCAACGGCGAGCAGCCAATCGGCGGAAGATTGGTGACGCAGCTGTTCGAGTGCGGCGTCAGGCGTGACTCCCAGAAAGCTTGCGAGATCAGAGAGCTCGGCAAACGTCATCCCACCGCGATGACTTGGCGTTGGCCCAAGCGTTGCGAACCAGTCGGCGAGCTGCGCGGCATAGCCGAATTCGACCGTCACGACGCTTTCGCCACGCTGTTGTAGTTCACTGTCGACGGCATGAAACTGTTCGTAGTCTTCGCCATCGCCGTAATGCAAGTCACCGACGCGTGAAAGGATTTCTTGACGCGTCGATTCGATTTGCGCGAGGCATGCATCTTTGCTGCGGTCGATCGCGGTGATCCGCAGCGAGATGGTCGCGGCGCTGACCGTGATCCCGACACGTGGCGTTCGGTCACGTTCGATCATATCGCCTAGCCGTTGTTCCATATCGCTTTCGCCAGTCCCGAAGAACTTCATCACAAAATGTTCGATGTGATTGGCTTGTCCTCCGGCCATGGCCATGATTCGCGGTGCGACGGTGTCGTCAAACATTCGCATCATTTCGGCGGGCACACCGGGCAACGCGAACACGCGGCAGCGATTGTCGTTTTCTGTCAAGACAACATCGATGCCTGGCGCGGTGCCTTGGGGATTGAAAACTTCGTCGCTGCTGACGGGGAACATCGCTTGGATCTTGTTCCGCTCCGGCATCTCGCGATTGCGTTTGGAAAACAGCGATTCGATGTGGTCGAGTGCCGACTGGCGGAACTCCAGCGGCTCATTCGCTGCCGCGGCGAGGGCTTGCCGCGTCAGGTCATCGCGGGTTGGCCCCAGTCCACCTGTCGCGACGACGATGTCGGCACGTCCCGCTGCGATGCGAAAGACATCGATATTGTGCTGTAGCGTATCGCCCACAGTGCTGTGGAATTCGACTTCGATACCCAGTTCGCCCAGGCGTCGGCTGAGCCACTGCGAGTTGGTGTCGAGACGGGCGCCGCTGGTCATTTCATCGCCAATGGAAATGATTTCGGCGCGAAGCGTGGATTCAGACATTTGCCGGGAGACCTGGAGATCAAAATCGCGACCACCATCAGTCGCCCGACAATGTTATAGATCGAAGGAAACGCCCCGAGAAGCGAGGCACTGTGAGCAACAGGGTCACTTGGTGTCCGGGAACAGTTCTTGGACCATTTGCTCGAGTTTGGCATCCGCCGATTCCGATTCCTGTAGCGTTTTCTGTAACGCGGCGAGCTCTTCGGCAAGTGCATTGAGTTTCGACTGCTGTAACTCTCGTTGTGCTTGGTGAAGCGAGGAGAGCACCTTCCCGCCAGACTGTCTGATGCTTTCGCGTTGATCGTTCGTTTCGGCGTCGAGATAGCGTTGACGCAGTCTCTGCAGCTGCAATTTCAGAACTTCAAGCCGCTTCTCGGACCGTGCCACGTCACCCGAAGATTGCACTGCGTCGGTGCTTTTGGGGCTCATGCTTTGCTGGCCGCCATACGGATCCGCAGCAGGCTTGGCGTTTGTCTTGTTAGTGCTCGGTTTGCTAATGCTTGGTGCAAAAGGATTATCTGATTGCTGGAGTGTCTGGTCGGTCTTGGCAGGCTGGTGGTTCGCAAGCGGTATGTTGCCAATTAATTTCGGCAGTGTCGGTCCGTCAAACGGGTCAAATCCCGGGATCTCGCGAAGGTTGTATAGGTCGACACGAGGTTGGTTGGTATCGAATGCCTTCGCAAGCGTTAGGATGACGTCACTCGATTCTGAAAGGTCACGCGACGTCTTAATCCCAATTCGCAACCACATCTGTGCGGAGGGAGGACTTGCGAAAGGGTCTCCAGCTGCGGAATAAAAAGGATTGTCGGATGATCCGTTGCTGGTTGCCGATTCCTTTTGTGGTCCGATTTCGACTTTGTTGATTCCAAACAACAATGCTTTCTTGTTGCATTTGGCCTTGAAGTCATTGATTTGAGAGTCGCTCCAACTTGCCGGGTAGGACGCTGCGAGAATCAGTTCCGCTTTTTCAGGTAATGGTGATTCGTTGTCGATGCGGATTTGGTCGAGTTTGATTTGACCGACCCCAGCGGTGGACAATGCGTTTTGAATCTCCCAGGCGGTGAGGAAATCGTTCCGCTTGGCATCAGGCCCCAGCATGACAACGATCTCTAGATTGTTTGTTTGGCTGGTTTGTGCAGCGATGTTCTGTGGAATCGCCAAAACGCTTGCCAGTAGAAGGGCACCAAGTGTCGTGCCTGTTGTGCATCGAATGGTCGACATCATCGAGAAGCTTCCTTTTGTATTCGGATCGGAACGAAGAGAAGAGGGCTATCGCGTTCTGTTGCGGTGTCATGCTGCTTGGACGACGGGGTGCCGAGCAAGATTGACAAGTTGTCTTGCTCGATTTCTTGTTTCAGTGCATCAAGCTTCGATTGCAGCTGATCGATCGCCTGGTCCATCGGTTGCTCGATGAAGATTTCTTGCGAATCAGGCGGCATCGACGCGTTTGTATTCGACGGTCCTGTCGGTGGTGCTTGGGCGTCCCAGAACAGCAGCATCGTTCCTGAGCAAAATAAGAACAGCATCAAGAAAGTACTGCTGACGAAGAGCAGCCAGCTTGCAAACTTCGGTTTTGCCATCGAAAGTGACTCCGGTAACTTCGCGTTGGTGGGTTGCTGAACATGGGCAAGACATCCTTCGAGAAGGTCTTGAACTTTTGCCGCGGACTGGGGACGCGACGAAGCGTCTTTGCAAAGCAAACGTTCTGTCAGCGTTTCCAACCAATGCGGGACGTTGGCATTCTGGTCGCGAAGTGGTTTTGGCTTCGATTCGATGATTTTGCGCAGGACCCCATAGCTGGTTTCGGATTGAAACGGTGGGTGTCCGGCACACATGGAGTAGATCACTACGCCCAAGCTGAATAAGTCGCTGCGGTGATCGATCGCGTCACCACGTGCCTGTTCAGGCGACATGAACTGGGGTGTTCCGGCAATGAAGCCCGATCTGGTGTAAGACACATCATCCGCCGCTCGTGCCAAACCGAAGTCGGTCAACATCGCTCGATCGACACCACGTTCGAGCAAGATGTTTGCCGGTTTGACATCGCGATGAACCAAGCCTTGTTTGTGGGCCGCGGCAAGGGCAGCGGCGACTTGGCTGGCAATTCGAAGCACATCGATGGTATCGAGCGCGCCGGTGGAGTCGATCCGTTGCTGCAGCGAGTGACTGACGACGTACGGCATCACCAAAAACGGTAATGATGTTTGTGAATCAGAAACCGATAGGACTGGCATCACATTGGGGTGCACGACCGCCGCTGTCGCCTGAGCCTCTCGCAAAAAACGTTGCCTCGCGACTCCGAGAGCGGCCAAGTGTGGCGACATCACCTTGATTGCCACGGGGCGGTTCAGTTCAGTATCGAATCCTTTCAGAACGATCCCCATCCCGCCGATGCCGATCACGCTGATCACGTCAAAATCGCCCAGGCATCCGATCGAATCGTCACGTCGAGCGGGCTTCAAAAAATTAACGGCAAAGTCGGCGAGAGATTGTTCCGTGTGATCTATGGGACGCTCGGTGCTGAACGGTGGAGTTGTCGATTTTGACGACGTGATCGCACGCGATTCCGCTTGCAGCGCCGTCACGATTCGCAGCGAGCCGTTGTCCGATCCAGAAAACGATTCGATGCGTTTTTGGCAATCGATACAGTGATCCAGATGCCGAACCACCGAGGCCTGCGTTGCCATATCGGAGCGGTCGTCCAGGCAGTCGAGCAATTGTTGTTGCGAGGGATGTTTCACTGCATCACCTCTTCAACGATAGCGCGAATGCGTTTCAGGATTCTGCTGCGGGCCATATAAATCGCCCCACGCGACAGGTCGAGTTCTCGCGTGACTGCGTCGACCGGGCGTTGGTCGATGACGGTTTGCCAGAATGCTTGCCAGGACGATTCGGAAAACTCGCCGCGGATTTTGGTGGCCGCCCAGACAATTAGTTCGTGTTCGTACTGGTCGTCAAAGTCAGGCTGGTCCGCGATCGAATGCAGGCTGCGGATGGAGTCCGTTCCGCCGGTTGGCGTGACGTGCTGCCGCATCTTGGTCATGTACTTGATGACCTCGTGACGCGAGACGGTGCACAGCCAGCGACGAAACGAAGCCTGTTTCCCGTCGTCCTGGAATCTCTCGACCGATTTGGCGATCGCCAAAAGGATCTGCTGTGTCGCGTCACCAAGATGCGATTCTGGCACGCCTCGCCGCTTGGCAAAGTGCCGCAAGAAAGGCTCGTAAAGCTCGACAAAAGCCCACCATGCGGATTGGTCGCGATGGTTGGGCAGTCGAACAATCAGGCTCGGTCGTGTCTCGGGGGTTTTCATCACAACCAGTTTAAGGCTGGCTGATGACCGAGATCTAACGCCTGGGGTTAGAAAAACTATTGAAAAGAATCAGCGTGTCACACGGCATCTTGATCAGGCCAAAATGGCTTCGATCGGTTCACCTTCGACACGGACCAGCGGACGACCGACCGGGGTTTCGATTTCGCGATCGTATTCAACACCCAAGCATTTAAAAATCGTCGCGTGCAAGTCGCCCACCGTGACCGGCTTGTCGATGTTGACGGTGGGACTGAATTTGGGATCGCTGGAATCGACAATCGGGTCTGCAGATGTTTCGCCATACGCGAACCCGCGACGGATACCGCAACCCGCCAAGAACATCGAAAACCCGTGCGGCCAGTGATCGCGTCCGCCAGCCGGATTGATTGTCGGCGTTCGCCCGAATTCGCCGCCGCAAACGACCAGCGTGTTTTTCAGCATGTCGCGTTCTTCCAGCCGATCGAGCAGTGCAGCCAGCGCCGGGTCCAGGGTCTCGCAGGCAGAGCTTTGCAGCGAATGATTGTTGATATGCGAGTCCCAGCCGTTCAGGTTGACTTCGACACATCGCACGCCGGCTTCGATCAACCGTGTTGCGGCTAAGCAACCACGTCCGAAAGGCGTATCACCGAAAGCATCAAGCGTGGCTGCCGTTTCACCGCTCACGTCAAAGGCATCGATCTGCTCGCTGGACATCATCCGCAGCGCGGCTTTGGTGGACGATTCGTGCAGCGTTCGATTTTGATCGAGGTCGGATAAGCGGCCGCGGCGAAATTGCGATTCCAGAAAGTCGAGGCCTGCGAGACGTTGCTCCATTCGCGCAGCGTCAACACGCGCTTTCAAGTCAGGAACCGGGCTGTTCGGATCGCCCATTTTAAAGGCGTCGTAGATCGGCCCTAGGTAACCACCTTTGGCCGGCCATTGTCCCGGAACGATCGACACATGCCTGGGGATATCCAGCGTTTCGCGGAACTCGTCGCAGAGCACGGCACCGATGGCGGGGTGGACCAAAGTTGGGTCGGGACGCCAGCCGGTTTTGATGTTGTAAACAGCCCGTTGGTGATCGCCTTCCTTGCTGGTCATGCTGCGGATCAGCGTTCCCAGGTGCATTCGTTCTGCGGTCCTAGGAAGTGTGTCTGCGAACTCGATGCCTTTGACGCTGGTCGGGATCGCTTTGACATCGCCGCCGTATTTTGTTCCGGCGTGCGGATCGAACGTTTCTAGCTGGCTGGGGCCGCCTTCCATCCACAGCAAGATGACGTTCTTGCGCTGGTGTGGATCTGTCTTCGCGACTTCATCGGCAAATGCCAACTGATTCGCGATCGCGGTCAGCATCGCGCCTCCGGCACCGGCACCGAGCAGGCGTCGGCGAGAAAAATGAAGTCGCGGGTCACAGATCGTTGATGGGATCATTGTGTTTGACCAGTTAATGAAGCCGGTTGAGAAAAGGCGGTTAGTGGTTCCAAGCGAACTCGGTCGAGTTGGCGAGCATCCAGAACAGGTCGACTAAGCCGTTCCCACGGCCGTCTGCTTGTTGAAGCTTGTCCGCGAAGTACTCGACCTCAGCTTCGCTGGCATGTCGATTGAGCAAGCACAAAAACGCGACATCGACGGCGAGCGAGTCGTCTTTGGCAAATGATTTCAGATGGCCGGTGGTGTTCAACAGCGGTTCGGATTTGGCGGCTTCGTTCAAAACGTTTCCATTGAGCATCATCAATCGCTGTGGAATGGTGATGCCGTCTTTGGAGAACTCGTTTTCGCCTAGGTCGCCATAGCGTTTCAGAAAATCGTTGATCGCTCCGAAACGCATCAACTGCACCAGCAGCGACGATTGACGATCGATCGATTTGATTTTCGATGCTTGTGTGATTGCACCGGCGACTTGTTCGGCACGCAGGCGAGTCAGTGGAAATGCGGCAAAGTTGTTTTCGTGCCGGGCGGTGATTTCATAGTCGGCTTTGCTGTCGGCGCGGAAGGCATCGGTGGCAGCGATGATACGAATCGTGCGATGAATGTCTCGGTGCGATTGAAAGTCCTCGATGATGGGATCGAGTACCGGGTTGGCCGCTTCATCGAGCGGCAAGTTGTCGACGGCATCGGTGATCGAGCGGCCGAACATCAACGCCCAAAAACGATGGATCGCGGCACGGGAGAATTGTCGGTGCTCTGGGTGCGTGACCCAGTGAGCCAAACGCTCACGCGGATTACCGTCCTGCGGCAAGAGATCGCTTTGGTAGGGAACGGTCGCTTCGACGTCGACAGTGTCGTCGGCATCAAGGTATTGAAACTTGTAATCGACGTCCTCTGTTCGGACGCCTTGCAATCCGTTTGTTTTTGCGCTGCTGTAGAACGCGGCAAGTTGGTGAAAGTCTTGTTGCCGTCCGCCACGCCGATCGTCGGCATCACCCAAGTTGACGTTGCCTAAGAAGTCATCGTGACACTGCAAACAATCGATTCGAAGCCCCAGGAACGCGCGACAGGTTCGGGCGGCCAAACGCACGGGGTCGGGGCTGCCGTCGTTGCTGTCGAATGTCACCGTTAAGAAGTTGACTTGTGGGCGATCGGTCCAAAGTCCTTCGGCGGTGATCAAATCGCGAACGATCGCATCGTAGGGTCGGTTGGCGGCAATGTTTTCGCTCAACCAATGACCGAAACGGCGTCGACGAAACACCAGGAATGGGCCTTCATCGTTGACCAGATAACGCATCCAACGTTCGCCCCAATAGTCATGGAAACGTCCGTCGTGAAGCAGGCTTTCGAGGTGCGCCGATTCGCGTTCGCTTGCGGGGAGCGATTCCAGATGACGGATCTCTTCGAGTGACATTCCGCTGCCGACCATCGCCAGCGAGAGACGTCGGCAGATCGTCATCCAGTCCGCTGTGGGCGCCGATTCAACTTCCGCATCGAGCATTGCTTGTTGGCGAGCAAGGTTGACGGCATCGACGACGGATTCGATTGAGTCGACAGATTCACTCGAGTTGAGCTGGGCAGATGACGCACCGGCGGCAGCGTCGAGCGTTGGGATCCGAGTCTCAGCGAGTTGTTCTGCGCCGTCGAGAACGGCGTTTTCGGCGGAAACTTGTCGAACGCCAGTCGGTGTTTCGTTTTCGTCGACTTCGCCCGGTTTGGACAATCCGGATGCCATGTAGCCGAACGCAATCAGCATCAACAGCCCGAACCAGGCCCATTTGGCGACGGAAATCATGGCTCGTTTCATCAAATCGACTCAGGGGCGATGGGACAGACTGGTCGTTTCTGTATGATTTTGCGCGGTGTTTGTCAGATCGACAGCGGAGGGCCATTCGTCCAATCGGCGGCAAGCTTGGCGGAACAACCAAATTTATTTTAGAAAACCGAACCGACGATGTCAGAAATTAACGACCCATTTTACGAAGCCTACGACCGCGACGACATCGCATACGGGGAAACACCGTCCGCACCGCTGGCGGCTTATCTGCGTCAGGTCCCTGTGACGGGGGAGGCGTTGGACCTGGGGGCCGGCGCGGGACGTGACACGATCGCGATGGCGAAGGCAGGCTTTCATGTGACCGCGGTCGACTTGAGCGAACGTGGTGCCGAGCGAATCATGCAGCGTGCTCGCCGCCAAGGAGTCGCCGATCGGGTCAAAACCTGCGTCGCAAATGTCTGTGATTTCAAGATCGAACCGGGCAGCTTCGATTTGATCTGTGCGACGACGGTGTTGGATCACATTCCAACGGACGCTTCGTGTCAAGTTTGGGAGGGGATGTTGTCGGGACTGCACCGCGAAGGTGCCTTGTATGTCGAAGTCCACTCGACCGAAGATCCCGGCAGTGATCAGAAGCCCGGTGTGGACAGCGACGCGCCGGTCAGCGAGACGGCCGGCGCGGTGATCAATTACTTTCCGCCCAACCGATTGTTGCGTTGGGCGACGGAACCGGATGCGGACCTGCGTGTGCTGCGTTACGAAGAACGTTTGGAATGGGACTACACGCACGGTCCCGAGCACCTTCACGGCAAAGCGGTCTTGCTGGCCGTGAAGTCTGGAGTCTATCCGCCGTGGTATGGGCAACCGCCTGCATTCCCACGGCGTTAATTGAACCAATCGCCGGAAGCTTTTGCTCGGCCGGCGAGTGACGAAGTGATTACCAGACGAGCGGAAGTTCTTCGTCGCCAGGTTGCATGCGTCCGGCCGGGCGGACTTCGCTGCCTTTGGTGTTGGTCAGCCGATCGCCCAAGGCTTGTCGGTATTGCTCGGCGGCGGCGTCCAGTTGGGCGACGACTTCGGGGTAATCCTGTGACACGTCGGTCGTTTCGCTGACGTCATTGTCCAAGTCATACAGGGCTTTCTTGGCCATCGCTTGCGAATAGTTCGCTGGCAAGCCGTCTTTGCCGCCGGATCCGCCGTCCAGTGTTCGGTACTGGTGGGGGAAGACCAGCTTGAAGCGTTCGTTACGGATCGCTTGCAGTTGTCCTGCGTAGAAACAAGGAAATGCTTCGTGAGGTGACGTGGCGTCTGCTTCGCCGAACATCAGCGGTTGGATGTCGTGGCCATCGATTTTGTGATTGGGCAATTCAGCACCGATCATTGCGGCGACGGTTGGCAACAAGTCGATCGTGCTGGCGAAGGTATCGCAGGTCGTGCCGGCAGGGATTTTGCCTTTCCATTGCATGACGGTTGGCTCGCGATAGCCACCTTCGAACATCGTGCCTTTGCCTTCACGAAGCGGCGTCGCTTTTCCGGCGTGCTCGCCGTAGGACAACCACGGGCCGTTGTCGCTGGTAAAGACAACGAGCGTGTTTTCTTCGGCACCGATGTCCTTGATCGCGTCGAGCACTTGGCCGACCGACCAGTCGACTTCCATGACCACGTCACCGAACAGGCCTTGGCCGCTTTTGCCTTCGAAGTCTATCGACGCATACAGCGGGACGTGAACCATCGGGTGTGGCAGGTACAAAAAGAACGGATCTTCCGAATCGCGTTTGATGAAATCGACCGCGCGGCGAGTGAATTCTTTGGTCATCTCGCGCTGGTCATCCGGTTGGATGCTCTCGTTGACGATCTTGGTGTTTTCGATCATCGGCAGTTCCGACCAGCTGATCGGCGCCTTCGGATTGTTGCGACGCTTGGCGACCGAGTTCGGGTGCAGCGGCCACATGTCGTTGCTGTAGGGGATTCCGTAGTATTCGTCGAATCCGTGGTTGGTCGGCAGGAACTTTGGGTTGTGTCCCAAGTGCCACTTGCCATAGATCGCGGTGCGGTAACCTTGGCTTTTGCAGATTTCGGCAAGTGTGGTTTCGTTAGCGTTGATGCCGATATTGGATTTTGGACCGAGTGCACCCGAGATACCGATACGTTTGTGGAAGCATCCTGTCAGCAAGGCCGAACGCGAAGCGCTGCACACGGCTGACGAAACGCAAAAGTCGGTAAACTTGCGACCGTCGGCTGCCATACGGTCGAGGTTTGGCGTGGGGTAGGCGGTGGATCCGAACGGATTGATGTCGGCATAGCCCATGTCGTCGATGAAAATCACGACCACGTTTGGCGGAGTGTCCTTGGCGGCGGCGCGTGATGCTGGGGCCATCAAGGCGGCCGCGATCACCAAGCAGGTGGTGAGCGGAGCGACGTGTCGCGCGAAATATTTCACAACTAGTGGGATTGATTTCATAGCGGGAAAGGTCAATGTTTAAGCGGCGGGAATCGTCAAAAGGTGGTCAAACGCTAGGTCGATCCTGTATCTATAACAAACGCCTGTGGCAGGTGCAGCAGGCCTTTTCCATCGCGCCGGCAGCGGCAGGGTGATTGAGTTCGCAAGGTGATCAAATCGAGCGAGCCAGCAATCTGCGGGCGTCTTTCCTGACGCTATCAGTATACAGGGATTCGCAATGAAAATTGCAGAAACAGATTCGCTTCGGCATGCGCAGTCCGTTCTTCGAGATTCGTTCGGGCTCGATGGGTTTCGTGACGGTCAAACCGAAGTCATCTCACGGTTACTCGACGGAAAGAACGTCGCCGCGGTCTTTCCCACCGGTGGCGGGAAAAGCTTGTGCTACCAGTTGCCTAGCCAGATGATCGACGGGACCACAGTGGTTGTGTCGCCGTTGATCGCGCTGATGAAAGACCAATGTGATGCGCTTGCCGCTCGTGGCATCCGCGCGGCAAGGTTGGATTCGTCGCTCAGCGATCAGGAATTCAGTGCGGCGGTTCGCGGTGTCCGCGACGGTTCGATCAAGCTGCTTTATGTCGCCCCGGAACGTTTCTTCAACGAGCGGTTCATCGCAACGATCGGTTCGTTGAACGTTGCGTTGTTTGCGGTTGACGAGGCGCACTGCATCAGCCAGTGGGGGCATAACTTTCGGCCCGATTACTTGAAGCTGGCCGAATTGGCTAAGCGATTGAATGCCGGTCGGATCTTGGCGCTTACCGCGACGGCAACACCGGCGGTGCTTGAGGACATCCGCAAAGCATTCGATATCGAAACAGACGACGCGATTTGTACGCCGTTTCATCGGCCGAATTTGCGGATCCGCAGTTCGGTGATGAGCGAGGCCGAGCACTACGGGAATCTGCACGAACGGCTGATCGGGCGTCCGCCTGGAGCCACGCTTATTTATGTGTCGCGTCAAAAGACGGCCGAAGAAGTCGCCGCGAAGCTGTGCACAGACGGCGTCGAAGCGATGGTCTATCACGCCGGCATGTCTTCCGAAGATCGCGCCGACATCCAACAGCAGTTTATCGAGTCCGATCAAGGTGTGGTTGTTGCCACGATCGCGTTCGGAATGGGCATCGATAAATCAAATATTCGGTATGTGTATCACTACAACCCGCCGCAGTCTTTGGAAGCCTACGCACAGGAAATCGGTCGTGCGGGACGCGATGGCGAGGATTCGATTTGTGAGCTGCTGCTCGTGCCTGAAGACCGCATCGTGCTGGAGAACTTTACGTACGGCGATACGCCCAGCCGGCATGGTGTCGGGCGACTGATCGATTTTCTGATCGGTCAGCCGGACGAATTTCATATTTCGCACTACAAGCTGTCGTTCGAAACGGACATTCGCATCTTGGTCGTCCGCACGCTGCTGACCTATTTGGAGCTGGATGGTTATCTCGAGTCAACTTCGCCTCGGTATGACACCTACAAGATCCGTCCGCACGTGACCTCGGCCGCGATTCTGAAAAACTTTAACGGCGAACGACGCGAGTTTCTCTCGGGGTTGCTTGGTCAACTGACCAAGGGGCGTACGTATTTCTCGTTGAACATGGCGGCTGCGTGTAAAGCTCTTGGGCAACCGAGGGCACGCTTGGTGAAAGCGGTTGATTTCATGGCCGCGCAGAACTGGGTTGAAGTCAAAGTACAAGATTTGGTGCACGGCTATCGTTGGATCAAACGGATCGATCAGCCCAAGGTGTTGGCGGACGAATACTTCGAACGCGTGATGTCACGTGAAAAGTCCCAGGTCAGCCGGATCGACGAGGTCTTCGAAATCGCACGTGCTGGCGAATGCCAGGCCAAGCTGTTGGCAAAGCATTTCGGTCAAACGATGGCGGACGATTGCGGTCAATGCAGCCACTGCATCGGTGACGGCCCCATGCCGATTCACAAGCCGAAACCGCGTCAGATCGGCGATTCGGTTCGACGTGCGATCGATCAAGTCGTCAAGGAATATCCCGACCAATTCACAACCGCTCGCCAGCGGGCACGGTTCTTGTGCGGCCTGTCGTCTCCAAAAATGGTACGCTCACGTCTTTCGCGGCACGCCAGTTTTGGTGTGTGCGAGCAAATTCCATTCGAAGACGTTTTGAAGCAAGTCTGACATGAAAACTGTGATCGCGCCGAGCGCGAAAGAAATGGGTCGCTATGCGGCTGAGCAAGCCGCTGCCAATTTGCGGCAGGCGATCGCGGAGAAAGGGAAAGCGGCATTGATTGTCGCGACCGGCGCATCGCAATTCGAAGTGCTTTCGCATTTGGTCGAGCAACCGGGGATCGATTGGTCCAGTGTCGATGGCTTTCACCTGGACGAATATGTCGGAATCGACGCCGATCACCCCGCATCGTTCTGTCGGTACCTGCGAGAACGTTTCGTTAGCAAAGTCGAGTTGGCATCGTTCCATTACTTGGATGGTTCGGTCGATCCACTGGTCACCATTCGTGCGGCGGCAAAAGCGATCTCGTCGATCGATGTGGATGTCGCGATGGTCGGGATCGGCGAGAACGGGCATTTGGCGTTCAACGATCCGCCGGCCGATTTTGAAACGGAGTTTCCGTACCTGATGGTTGAACTGGACGAGCCTTGTCGCCAGCAGCAGGTCGGCGAAGGCTGGTTCAAGACGATCGATGACGTGCCGACGCACGCGATCAGCATGTCGGTCAAGCAGATTTTAAAATCGAAGTACATCTATTGCAGCGTGCCTGACGAACGCAAGTCAGAAGCGGTTCGAAAGACCGTGCTGGGCCCAGTCTCGCCGGATGTGCCAGCGAGTATCTTGGCCGAACACAACGCCACCACATTGATTGTCGATGAAGCGGCAGCCAGTCAGATTCCTGATGAGCGAGCTGCCGCGATGGAGCGAATTTTGTGAGTGGCTTCGTCGACTTGCAAGTCAACGGGTACGGCGGGATTGATTTTAATAGCGACAATGTGACGGTTGCGGAAATCGAGCAAGCCTGCGTTCGGTTACGGTCCGCCGGGACACATGCGTTTTTGCCGACAATCATCACAGCGGATTTGGACGCGATGTGTCGCCGCATCAGCCAAGTGGTTGACGCGATCGAATCGAGTTCGCTTGCGAGCGAATTGGTGGCAGGAATTCATGTGGAAGGCCCGTTCATCAGTCGCGAGCCTGGTTATGTCGGCGCCCATCCCGTCGCGGCGGTGTGCGACGCATCGATCGATGCAGTGTCACGGCTGCTTGACGCGGGACGAGGCTACGTTCGCTTGGTCACGCTCGCGCCCGAAGTCAACGGTGCCGCTCGTGTGATTCAGTTTTTGACCGATCAGGGGATCGTCGTGTCGGGTGGACATAGTAACGCGTCGATCGATCAATTGTGTGCCGGGCTGGATGCCGGTATGGCGATGTTCACGCACCTTGGCAACGGATGTCCGGTGACAATGCATCGGCACGACAACATTATCAATCGTGTCTTGTCGCTTGCCGATCGAATGATGATTTCATTGATCGCTGACGGTCACCATGTGCCTTGGTTTGCCATGCGCAACTACCTCAACAGCATCCCCGAGTCGAATGTCGTGATCGTGACCGACGCGATCAGTGCGGCTGGTCTGGGCCCGGGAAAGCACCGGTTGGGTGATCAGTGGGTCGAGGTCGACGAATCGTTGGCGGCATGGGGCGAAGGCCGAAAGCAATTCGCCGGCTGTGCAACCGAGATGAATCAGATGTCAGCGATGCTGGCTAGCAACCACATCGCCACACCGGAGCAAGTCCACCGCTGGACCACCGAAAACCCAGGCCGAGTCTTAAAAGGTGTCAGGTACCTTTTTTAGCCTGTCGGCAATGAAAAAACGGCGTGGTGAGGGTTCACCACGCCGTTTTGGCTTTGGAAAAGGTACCTGGTACCTTTTTAGCTCTTCACGAGTTGTTGGCGTTGGAGGCCTTCGATGTAGTCGCCGGTGATGTTGAGGACTTCGCGGTTATAGAAGTCATCGCGGAAGACTTCTTGATCGCTCTGCTGATTGATCTCTTCCTTTTCTTGCTCTTTTTGGGCGTCCAGTTGCTTACGTCGGGCCAGGAACTTTTCTTCGTTCAAAGGCACCTTCGATTCTTCTTTCTGCTTGATGAACAACGCGATACGTCGGATACGATCAAGAAACTCGTCATTGTTTTGAACGCGGCTTTCTGATTTTTGACGCAGTTCGGTGAGCAGTCCGCTGGGAACGAATTTGTAGATGTCGTGGCGGACACCGTTGATGCGATCGGCTTCGAGTGCGTACGGCAGGTCACCTTCGGCAACGTCAAAGTTTTGCGTGAAGCTAGGCAGGATCACGTCTGCGGAAACGCCGTCGCGCTGCGTGCTCTTGCCGTCGGGGAGATAGAACTGTTGCAGGGTGACTTTGAGGGCACCGAAGTTTTCACGTCCGACGCCGAACAAACCTTCGGCCAAGTTCATCAAGGTTTGCACGGTGCCTTTACCGTGGGTCGCCGGGTCACCGACGATGATGCCACGGTGGTAATCTTGGATCGCGCCGGCGAAAATCTCGCTTGCACTTGCGCTGAACTTGCTGGTCAGAACGACCAGTGGTCCACTCCAAACGGTCCCGGAGTCTTCGTCGTTGTACTGTTGGACTTCGTCGTTACTGTCTTTGACCTGAACGACGGGGCCACGGTCGATGAACAGTCCGGTCAGGTTGATCGCTTCGGTCAACGAGCCACCGCCGTTGCGGCTGAGATCGATGACGACGCCTTCGACGCCTTTGGTTTTAAAGTCCAGCAGGATATTGCGGACGTCGCGGGTGCTGCTGCGGAAATCAGGGCGATTTTCGCGAGCGGCGTCCATGTCGAGATAGAAGCTTGGCAGGTTGATGAAGCCAATCTTACGTGTGGTGCCATCGGTCATTTTGTGGTCGATGACTTCGCCACGAGCAGCTGAGGTCGCCAGTTCGACGTTCGCGCGTTTGATTTTGTAGACCTTGGTATCGCCTTTACCGCCTGGCTTAACGCCCAAGCGAACGGTCGTTCCGGCGTTACCGCGGATCATGCTGACGACTTCTTTCAGTGGCATTTCGACGATGTCGACCATGGGGCCATCATCGCCTTGTCCGACAGAGATGATGATGTCATCGGCTTGGAGTCGTTTGTCGAGGTCGGCGGCGCCGCCGGGGATCACCTGCATGACAACGGTCTTGCCATCTTTTTCACGAAGTGCCGCCCCGATGCCTTGGAGTTCCAAACGCATCGAGATGAGGAAATCCGTGTAAGTTGTGGGCGACATGTAGCTGGAGTGCGGATCGAACGCGCTGGTGACGGCGGTCAGAAATGCTTCCAGCAGATCGTCTGAACTGTAGGTTTTGAAACGTCGAGCGTAGCGTTCATAGCGGCGGCGAAGGACGGCGCGAGGGTCTTCGACCTCGTCGCTTTCGGCCGCGTCATCGTCGTCGGCTTTTTCGTCGCTGTCACGTAGGTCGAGCAGCGTGTACTTGATTTGTCGGCGCCAGCGTTCGCGGGCTTCTTCGGGGGTCGCTGCGAAGCTGGTTTCGTCTGCGTCGACGATGATGTATTCGTCTTTGGTGTAATCGAAATCTTCGTTGAGCAGTTCGAGTGCGACCGCCACACGTTCGTCGACACGCTGGGTGTAACGCTCGAAGATTTGATAGGCTAAATCCAGATTGCCTTTTTTGACCATGTCATCGATCGAGTCTTTCTGTTGTTTGAACTCGGCGATGTCTGATTGGTAGAAGTAAAGCTTCAGCGGGTCGAATCGTTCGATGTAGAGGTCGAGCGCACGTTCACTGATATGGTCGTCAAGTTTGTCGCCCGAGATGTGATAGCGTTCAATGCGCTGAGCGATGATCTTGGCGATCAAGCGGTCTTGGACGGTGGGCTTCGGCGAGGTGCCGCCAGCGGGTAGCGTCTCCTGGGCGACAACGGATTGCGTCGTGCAGGCCACGGCGATCGAAATGAGTAAGGCGGTCGCTATTGCGCCCAGTCGTCGCTGAAGAACCATATGTATCTACCCAAGGGTCGAGGGGGACTAGTTTCGATGGAATGGTAGGAAAGTGGCGAAATCCAGGCAATGTTGGTTTCCGCACCAAATTTGGTCGGTCCGCGTGAACCGGTCATTCGAACCGAAATGCCCACCCCGGATGCGGCGGTTCGAATGTTCCACTGTACTATTTCAATAAGTACTGTCTCACTGCACCAAGCTCACTGTACCAAGTTCATTCGGCGGTTGTCGGATCATCAACGGTTGCCAACTGCACCGACAACTCGACGCGTTCACCGTTACGTTGAACCACGATGGGGTGTTCGGAGCCGATCTTTTGACGCTCGATCGCACGCTGAAGTGCTCCAGAATCACGGACTTTTTCCCCCGCAAACTCAACGATCACGTCTAATCGCTCGATCCCGGCTTTCTCCGCGACTGAGTCCTTAATGACCTGATAGACGAGGATTCCCGAGTAGGGGGGCAGGTTAAATTGTTTCGCAATCCGCGGCTTCAGATCCACCAAGGTGGTGCCAATTGCGGCGCGTCGAACTTCACCATGTTGATCCAATTCCTGAGCGATCCAAATCGCTTGGTTGATCGGAATTGCAAACCCCACACCTTGATAGAAACCTGTGCGGGTTGCGATCGCGGAGCTGATTCCCACGATTTGGCCGTTGAGGTCAATCAGCGCCCCGCCGGAATTTCCGGGGTTAATCGCCGCGTCGGTCTGCAGCATGTTGCTGCGAGGGATTTTTTCTAAGTGGCGATCTTTGGCACTGATAATTCCAGCACTCACGGTTGCTTGCAATTTAAATGGGCTGCCGATCGCGAGCACCCAGTCGCCGATTTCCAGTTTGTCCGAGTCCCCCAGTTCGATCGGCTGCAGTTGTTCGGGGGCTTTGATGCGAACGATCCCAACGTCGCTGTCGGGGTCACCACGAAAGACTTCTGCATCGAACCAGGTTTCGTCAGGCATTTGAACCACGATCCGGGAAGCACCCGTGATGACGTGATTGTTGGTGACGATCAGCCCATCGGAGGACAGGATGACACCCGATCCCAGGCCGGTCAGCTTGTCTGGATTGGGCGGAAATTCGTCGGGCTGTGGTGGGACGGGAGGGATCTCAGGGTGTTCGAGCAATGGCAACGGCGGCTCACTAGGCGTTTCTTCTTCGGCATCGGAGTCGAGTTGCTTGGGTTCGCCTTGGCCATAGGCGAAAAGGACGACCACGGATCCGGTGGCGCGTTTGGCGGCCATCCGAAAGGCGAGGGAAAGTGCCCGAGGTCCAGCCTGGATGGCGGCCAATAGGTCCTCTTCGGCGGTTGAGCGAGGAAGGCCTGGTACGAGGGAAGCGTCGGCGGGCTCAGCGGGATTCGCCGCTTCGGGCGTGGTGTCGCTGGAATTGGTCGGGCTCGCTTCCCCGGCCGTGCTTCCGCCGCTGGAACCGGTTGGCAGGTCATCGGGTTGGATGGCAACGCAAGTCATCGGGGCCAAGCATTGGCCGAGCACCAGGAGGGCAAGTGAAGGTGCGAGAATGGCAGGCAATACGCGTGGAATCTGCATAGGTCAATCCGTTTCGGTCATGGAGATCCGTCAAGGCTGTCGCCACACCTGCGTGGGGCGTGGCACTGAAGGAATCTCCATTGAATAATTTGTCACGTCCGACAAGCTGAGACGTCACTGCACTATAACCTTCCCACCAACCCCAGTCATCCGAATGCTTGCCGCCAATCTGTTGGTCAAAAAACGCGAAGGCGTTGAACTGACTGATGACGAGATCCGCTTTTTGATCGATGGGTTCTGTCGTGGATCGGTTGCCGATTATCAAATGTCGGCGCTCGCGATGGCCGTTTGCCTGCGTGGAATGTCGGCCGGCGAGACAGAAAGTTTAACCCGGGCGATGCTCGAAAGTGGCGATCTGATGCGGCGAGAATGTTCCGCCGACACGCCGCGGGTCGACAAGCACAGTACGGGCGGCTTGGGCGACAAAGTCTCCATTGTATTGGCGCCCTTGCTGGCGGCCTGTGGTGTTCACGTGCCGATGATTAGCGGTCGTGGTTTGGGTTTAACGGGTGGGACGCTCGACAAATTGGAATCGATTTCCGGGTTCCGAACAGATCTTGATCAGACCGAATCGGAGACGGCGCTTCAGCAAGTCGGCGCATTCATCGTGAGTGCCAGTGAAAAAATCGCGCCGGCGGATCGCCGTTTGTACGCGCTTCGTGATGTGACGGGCACGGTGGAGTCCATTCCATTGATCACGGCCAGCATCTTGAGCAAGAAGTTGGCGGCCAACCTGGACGCGTTGGTGATGGATGTCAAAGTCGGATCTGCGGCATTTATGACTGAGATGGAGCAGGCACGGGCACTCGCCGATTCGATCTGTCGCGTGGGGAAGGCCTGCGGGTTGCCGACATCGGTACTGATTTCTGATATGGATCAACCACTTGGTGCGGCGGTCGGCAATGCGATCGAGATCAACGAGTCGGTCGCGATTTTAAAGGGCGAGCTCCGCGACGATCCGTTGGTCGAGCGAGCACGCGAGTTGACGTTGCTTTTGTGTGCCGAGTTGCTGACGGCGACGAACGTGGCGGGGGATTCTGCCGCGGCACGCGTCTTGTTAGAGCGGGCGCTTGCCGATGGTAGCGCGATGGAGAAGTTCCTTGCGATGGTGCATCAACAAAGCGGCCGTTGGGATGGTCCGCTCGACTTAGCCGAGCGCATGACGATCGAAGCACAACAAGACGGATGGGTCGAACAAATCCAGAGTCGCGAGATCGGTTCGGTGATTGTTGAGCTCGGTGGAGGTCGGCGCCGCGTCGGTGATCCGATTGATCATTCGGTCGGCGTTTCGATGAACGTGCAGGTCGGCGATCGGGTGTCGCGGGGCCAACCGTTGATGGACCTGTATTGTTCTAACGAGCAGCAAAATGATTATGCTGAGCGATTGCGGGCGACACTTCGGTTGGCGGACGAGCCGGTTGAGTTGCGTCCGCTGACGATGTAGGCGGCTTCGATTGATTGAATCCTGATTGCCCCGGCGACTACCTGAATCCGCATGTTTGAATTAAAGCCCAAAGAAATTGATCGCTTGGTCCGAGCCGCCATTGATGCTCGCGATCAGGCTTATGCCCCGCACAGTCATTTTTATGTCGGCGCCGCTCTGTGGATTCCAAGCGGCGAAATCGTCCACGGATGCAATGTAGAAAACGCCAGTTACTCGCTATCGATTTGTGCCGAACGCGTGGCAGCATCGACGGCGGTCATGAAAGGCTATCGAGAGTTCCACGCGATTGCGGTCGCCAGCGTCGGCGGTGTCAGTCCCTGTGGTGCGTGCCGACAGTTTTTATCAGAGTTCGGCATGGACGTGCAGATCATCATGGCAGACGTGCTGACCGGCGCGCGACAGATTCGCAGCCTGTCGCAGCTTTTGCCGGATGCGTTTGACGCCAGCAACCTGCCGACGAATTGATTCAGCCTTCGCCGTTCCAATCAGGATCGGCGATCTTGCGATGCATCTCACTGAGTCGCGCTTGAACGCCAAGCAGACGCTGCCACGCGCTCAGTTTCAATGTCACGCTTTGGCTGTTCTCGTCGATCTTCGCGGTTTCGACCAAACGGCAGATTCGGTGCTGGAGGAAGTCCAGGATTTCGCAGAGTTGGGCGCGTTGTCCGGGGCTGAGGTTATCTGGAATCGAAGGTGCATCACGCAGCGACGCAACGTCGAGCTGGAACGGCGATTTCTCTTGGCTCAGTTCCAGTGCGACGGAGCTTTCCGATGACGACATCTCGCGAGCCATCGTCGGGTTGTCGCTACCGAGTGCCGCCAGGCGCGCCGCGATTTCCTCTTCTGAGCCGACCAGCATCAAGCTTCTTCCGACCGAGATTAGATCCCCGCTGCGAAGGATCTTAAGCGGATACTCGACGCCGTTGACTTTGGTGCCGTTGGTGCTGTCCAAGTCAGTGAGAACCAAGCGATCGTTGTCACGTTGGATCTTGAAGTGGCAACGGCTGACACGCTCGTCATTGAGCTGGATGTCGTTGATTTCTTCTCGCCCGACCGTGAAGGGAGGCACGAGGTTGTGGAAAACCTTCCCTCGATCTGCGCCGTGTAAAACTTTTAATGTCACACCCGACATGGGTAGACTCCGCAACGAGTAGATGAGTAGTTCTTGGCGCTTAGGGCAATCGTATTGGACATCGGCAAATACAGTGGTCGTTATCTACCGTTGCAACAATATATCCGGTATTGACCACAATGTCTCGAAGTTTCTTGTGGTCTAATCGGGGGGATGGGTCCGTTCGTGCGGTGTGTTGATTGATTCGACGCACCGCGTTTGTCTCGGTCAGCCCGGCTCGGTCAACGCAGTTTACATCACTTGTGCGATGACGCACTTAAGGTACTCGCTTTCAGGGCAAGCCGCAGCGGTAGGGTGGTCCGCAGGGGCACCTCGATTTTCGAGCACGATTAAGTCGCGGCGTTTTTTACGTCCGACCTCTGTTAGCATGGCTCCGAATTCGCTTCGCGACACACGTCCACTGCAACTGCAGGTGACCAGGATTCCACCCGGCGGAATCAGGTCAAGCGCCATTGCGTTCAGCCGACGGTAAGCGCGTAGCGCCTGGTCGACTTGTTTTCGTGAGCCGGCAAAACGTGGCGGATCCAGGATCACTGCGTCGTAGGTTTCGCCGCTGTCGCCCAATCGTTTGAGTGCGTCAAAGCAATCTTCGCGAATGAAGGACATGCGTTCGCTCAATCCGTTGCGTTGGGCGGCCGCCTCGGCAGACGCGATGGCTTGGGCACTGGAGTCGACACCGACAACGCTGGCCGCGCCATGCTTTGCCGCGACCAATCCAAAGCCGCCTGTATAGCAACACACATCTAACACGCGTTTTCCCGAGAGGTAACGCGCAGCGGCGGCATGATTTTTTCTCTGGTCCAGATAGCCGCCTGTTTTTTGTCCACCGAGCAAATCGACCACCAAGTCAAGTTCGTTTTGGCGATAGGCAACCCCGTCAGGTTGGGGTTGCTGGTCGATCACACAGGTACCGCCTTCGGCTTCAACGCCTTCATGCTTTGCCGTTTTTTCGTCGATCCGCACAACGATCTGGCTGCATTCGGTCACTTCACGAAGGTGATTGAGAATGACATCGCGGTATCGCAGCAGTGACCCGGCGGTGAACTGGACCCCCAGGGTATCGGCGTAGCGGTCAACGATCAGTCCGCTCAGCAGATCGGATTCGCTGAAGATCAATCGTTCGGCACCTTGTGGGTCTGCTTCGCCGGACAAGCGGCGTCGCGCAAGCGCCGCGTCGATGCGCTGGCACCAGAATTGGTCGTCGATGGGGTGTCGGCGATCAAAGCTGTAGAGCCGCACACGCAAGCGACTGTGCGGATTGATCAGTCCCAGGGCGAGGAAATTTCCATCGATATCGACGAGTTCGACGACATCGCCACGCTGGAACATCTTTCCGTCTTCGGTGCGATCTGCAGTGCCGATCAGCGCATGAGCGTGAACCCAGGGGTGACGGGCATGAAAAGGGAAGTGTCGGCCCGGTTTGACCCTGATTTGGCCCGCCGATACAGGGGGCGTGGACTGATCGGAAGATGGGGCGGTTTTGGCTGGTTTGGGGGATTCGTTTGACATTTCCTATTACGGACGGCTCATTGGGGTGCAGTCAATCGCTTGTCAGGTCGATATATTGGGCGAAGAGGTGACTCTGGATAGGTTCCCATAATGAAAGGTTTTTGAACATGACTCACGTTGTCGCCGAACCCTGCTCAGGCTGCAAATACACCGATTGTGTCGTCGTCTGCCCCGTCGAATGTTTTTACGAGGGCGACCAAATGGTTTATATCCACCCAGAAGAATGCATCGATTGCGAAGCGTGTGTGCCCGAGTGCCCCGTTGAGGCGATTTTCCACGAAGATAACGTTCCCGACGAGTGGAAAAGCTACATCGAGCTGAACGCTGAGAAAGCAGAAGAGTGTGAAGTGATCACAGAAAAGAAAGAGCCACTCGCGGACGATTGATCCCGATTGGCAAATCGAAAAATAGGCCTCGCCGGATGCAGTCCGGCGAGGCCTTCTTTTTTATCTGGTGAAACTTTCTGCGGACCGTTAACCGGCAGCCGGCAGGAATGTTTTCCAGCAATCGTAACGCGGGTCATCGACCGAATGCGTGACGAGCGGGTTGAACCGCGGTTTGACCGGTTTGGTTCGCAGCTTCATGCCGGCCTCTTTCGGCGTCCGCCCACCTTTGCGTGAATTGCACCGCAAACAGCAGGCAACGATGTTTTCCCACGTCGTCGGTCCACCTTGGCTTCGCGGAACGACGTGATCCAGACTCAACTTGTGGGTCGGAAAATCTTGTCCGCAGTATTGGCAGGTGTGTTCGTCGCGGGCGAACAGGTTTTTGCGATTGAACCGCACCGTTTGCATCGGCATCCGGTCGAACCGGGTCAATCGAGCGATCCGAGGCACTTGAAGCTCGAACCCGACCGCTTGTATGAACTCGTCGCTGGGTTGTTTTTCCAGCGAGTTCAGCTGACTCATCTCGCACCAGCTTTCGAAATCGTAGCTGATGAACTGTCCGGCTTCGTGGCTGATGACTTCCGCGCACTCGCGATAAAGCAGTGTCAACGTTCGGCGTACGTCGACAACACGGATCGCCATATAGAAGCGATTTAGGATTAGAACGTGACTGTCCAGCAAACTCTGACTCATCTCAGCAAAATCCTTGCAGAAACTTGACCAGCACGCACTTGCCAGTCGGGCCAACGAATTGGTGTAAAGGAACATGCAAACCGCACGATTGTGGAGCTGCTGACCTCCCGAGGTCCTCGCCATTCTAGTCGAGTGATTCGCCGCAATGGGGGCCCAATTGAGGCCAGGGCGGCGTTACTCATTCGACTTTCATCGTTTTTTTGCGATTCGTCGTGGCTTCACTGACACCCCGAATGGTCCGGTGGGTTCACGCGAAATCGCTGAACGCGAACTGGACACATTCTGCGGGCTGATCTCCGTTGACCCTGACCGAGCGTTTTTCCTAACGTCTCCGCCTGAACTTCTCCCCAGTGATCGGATTCGAAATCCCATGCCGTCGGTACGCCGCTCTAGCGAACGCAGACGACGTGTGCTGTATCAGGCCCACGTCACCTCCGACACCTCCGACCCGTCGCGTCGTGGTGCAGCGGATCTGCGCGAAGCTCGTGAGCCGGCAAGCCAATTCGGTTCCCGAGTCAACCGCCACCTTCGCGGGCGTGGTTTGCCCTGGTGCCGGTGTCTTTGCGGTCGATGGTGTTGGTAGCAATCGGGTTTCTGTTTGCCTTCATTGCCCTGACGATCGGTCACCACATGGCGGTCACCTGGCCTCCGTTGGTCAATCGCGACGGCCTGGCCCGGCCGCTGCGACTGGATCGCCCCGACAGCTTCGGTGCATGGTGGCTGACGATGAACCTGTTGGTCTGCACAGGGGCTTCGTATCTCATTTATGGGCTGCGACTACACCGGCGCGACGACTATCGCGGGCAGTACCAGCTTTGGCGTTTGACGACCGTGGTGGTATTGATTACGTGTGTGCATTCGGTCGTTGGGTTGGTCGGCTGGTTGGGCGCCTGCTTGGATTTGGCACTGGGTGACCGAGCCGTTTTGTCCGGTGGGCGTTGGCTGAGGATTTTGTTGGACGTCGGCGGCGTGATCCTGTTCATGCGGTTGGCACACGAAACGTATCGTTGCCGTCCATCACTCGTGTTTTTGAGCTTGTCCGGTGCGGCGTTCGCATTGTTCGAAGCTGCCGCGTGGAACGTCTTCGTCGTCGACTCGATGGTTCGATCGACAATTGTCTTGTCGGCCCCCTTTGCCGGTTGTTCGTTGCTGACATTGGCATTCGCCGTCTATTTGCGAGTCCTGTTCCGCCAGGTCCGTAATATCGCCGACGGACCGACACTTCGTGAACGCGTGGAGCAATGGAAGTCGGATCGCAAGGTGCTCAGTGCGCCGATTGAGTCCGATTTCTTTGCCGGTGCAACGGATTTGCGCCCCGCAGCTGCTGATTTGAAAGTTCAGCGTCGCCCGGCGAAGGCCAGCGAAGAAGTTGCGATTGTCGAAGAGAATTCGCTAGATGTGGAAGCCGATGACAACGCGTCGGAAAACACCGATACAAAGCAAGCCGAACGAAAACAAAAGCCCAAACGCCCAGGACTGCTGGAGCGATTGAGGCGGCGTCCAAAACCGATCACATCGGCCGCTGAGAACGACGACGAGGAATTGAACGGCGACGCGGAAGAACACCATGATGCCGGCGAAGACGCCAGCCTAGAAAGCGATTCGGCCGAAGCGACTGAGCCAAAGCCGAAGAAAAAATGGTTCCGCTTGCCCTCACGCAAGCCAAGGGTGAACGCGGAAACCGAAGTCGAACAAGATGAGAAACTTGAAGCGACGGACAATGATGATGCCGCCGCAAGCAACGTTGACGAGGCTGACGCCGATAGCGACGCCGCTGTAAAGCCAAAGCGAAAAGGTTGGTTCGCATTGCGTTTGAAGCCACCGAAAGCTGACACTGCGCAGGAAGTGGCTGCGGAAACTGAGTCCACTGAAGCGGAAGACGAACCGTCCGAACCAAAGCCCGGCTTGTTCGCTCGAGTAAAGTCGATGCTGCCCGCGAAGAAGTCGCATGCGGAGACAGACGAGGCGGATGACGACGATTCCGATTCAGACGTTTCAGCGGCTGATTTGAAAAACGAACGACCCTCGAAATCGCAGCCTGCGGCAAAAGCCCCTCTGGCTGCGAGGTCTAAGCCGGCTTCATCACCGCCTGCTGCCGCGGCAAGTTTGCAGAGTTCGGCGTCGCAGCCAGTCGGTGAAGATGACGACGAGGAGTTCATCGACGAAGACGACATCGACTGGGATTCGCTCAGCAAGGCGGAACGACGTCGACTTCGGAAAAAGATTCGGCGCAGCGGCCGCGCCGCTTAATTCGTCCGTTTCCAGGTCTTCGTGATTCCGTTGCTGGCTGATATTTTGTTGCCGCGATGATTCGCCCCGCAGGCCCTGCCGCGCCGAACCACCGGAATCTGCTTACAACCACGCTTGATTGAAATGATACGAACACGATTTGCACCCAGCCCCACCGGTTACCTTCATATCGGAGGCGTGCGGACGGCCTTGTTCAACTGGTTGCTAGCACGGCAGTCCGGCGGGCAGTTTATCCTGCGAATCGACGACACCGACGCCGGACGAAACGTCAACGAAGCGTTGCAACCGATCCTGGATGGGTTCAAATGGCTGGGGATCGACTGGGACGAAGGCCCCGAAGTCGGCGGACCGCACGGACCGTACTACCAATCGCAACGTGTCGATTTACACAAAGCAGCCGTGGTCAAGCTGTTGGAGTCCGGCCACGCCTACCGTGACTATGCACTTCCCGAAGAGTTGCAAGCCGAACGCGACGCAGCGGCAAAGCGTGGTGAACGGTATTTCTATGACCGGCAATGGATGGCCGCAGACGACGAAGCGGCGGCAAAATACGAAGCCGAAGGCCGCCAAGCGGTCATCCGATTGAAGATGCCTCGTGAAGGCAACTGTGTGATCGAAGACTTGGTACGTGGCACCGTCACTGTCGCTTGGGAAACCGAGCAAGACCATGTGATCGCTCGTGCCGACGGCAGCCCGCTTTATCACTTGGCAAGCGTGATCGATGACCACGAATTTGGCATCACCCACGTCGTCCGTGCCGAAGAGCACCTGCCCAATACGCCACGCCAGATCTTTATCTTGGAAGCTCTCGGGTACGAACGTCCCGCATTCGCGCACTTGCCATACGTCGCCGAGCCCGGCGGAACGGCAAAACTTAGTAAACGAAAGCTAGCCAAGTACCTCAAGAACAAAGACTTCGCGGACCTGCTTGCCCACGGACAGCGGATCGCCGAACGCTGCAACATCGAAACCAGCGACGACACGTTCAACCCAGTGATCGTCGATTTCTATCGTGACATCGGCTTCTCCGCCGAAGCCCTGTTGAACTACCTCGTGCTGCTTGGCTGGTCGCTGGATGGCGAACGCGAAAAGTTCACGCTCAAAGAGATGGTGGAACATTTCTCGCTGAAACGCGTCACGAAATCGCCTGCGTCGTTTGACCCTCAAAAATTGATGGCCTTTCAAGCGGACTTGTTTGCCGATTTGCCACACGAAGATCGCTTGTCGGCGGTCGCGCCGTTCGCAATTTCTGCAGGCCTAGTCGACTCGGCTGGCAATGACACACTTTCAAAGGTGGTCGTGGCAGCGGGGGATCGTTTGAAGGTCGCCGGCGATATCATCGATTTTGACTACTTTTTCACCGACCAGATCCAGTACGACGACAAGGCGTTCCAAAAGCGAATCGCCAAAGCGGACGGTGCTTGCGAGTTGCTGACCGGTTTCCGCGAACAGGTGCTGTCGGCGGACAAGTTTGATCCAGAAAGCTGCGAATCGCTGCTGAAGGGCTATTGTGAGCAGCAGGGGATCAAGATCGGCCAAATTATCCACGCCGTGCGTGTTGCCGCGACAGGAACGGCTGTCGGATTTGGCATGTTCGATACGCTTTCAATTCTGGGGCCACAATGCGTGGCGGATCGCATCGAAAAGGCGGTTAAAAATGCCGCAGATTCTTGATTCTGTGGTCAAAATCGTGCAGCCTTAAGGTAGACCCCACCTTGAAATACCAGTGATTCTGTATGAATTCACTCGGTAGCGAACTTTTGGTGCGGCCGGGGGCCAAAATGATCCCAGCCGCACACCCCTCGCGTTCATCATTCCCGCCGAAAGGACCCATGCGAAAAACCTTTTCCGTCCTGACAATCGCCGCCCTGCCCCTGGTCGCATTGGTCGCCGGGTGCAACCGTGGTCGTGAAGAGTACAAGGCCGAGTTCGAGCCCAACTTGGTTCACGCCATGAAGTATCAGATCAAGAACGAGGTCTCGATGGACCAAGCGCTTGCCGATACGACATGGATCATCAACGGCATGTTCGGAACCCCGGACGAGCCCAAGATGCCTGAGGTGCTGCAAGGCGAAGATTACGAAGGTTTGGTTGACATGGACCGCCTGGCAAAGGCCGCCGGTCCGGTGGCTGAAGGCAGCGGTTTGTATCGCCAACACTGTGTCAGCTGTCACGGGATCACCGGAAACGGCCGCGGCGAAAACAGCGCGATCTTGGATCCCTATCCGCGTGACTATCGCATGGGATTGTTCAAGTGGAAATCGACCGCTCGCGGCGAGAAGCCCACGCGTGACGATTTGATCCATGTGATCGGTGACGGCATCGATGGGACCGCGATGAAAAAGATCCCCGAGCTGTCCGCCGACGATGTCGAAGCCTTGGTCGACTACGTCATTTACTTGTCACTGCGTGGTGAACTCGAGCGAACGATCATCGACGAATCCGTGTTCGAGTTGGATTTCGAAGTCGACCGGATCGTGAATGTCGAATTCGGCGAACGGCTGAAGACCGAACGTGAAGCGATCGAACAACAGGTCGCCGCTTGGGAAGAAGACGGCGAGAAAGAAGACTCGCCAGCAGCAAAGCTGGCCGAGCAGCTTGAGCTTTACGACGATTCGATGGGATTGGCAGAGGAGCTGGCCGAGGACATCGCCGGTTCGTGGTTAGATGCCGAAGACGAAGTCGTCGAAGTTCCGGATCCGCCAGAAGACATTCCGGTTCCAGATTCACACGAAGAATTTGTCCAGATGCAACAAGGTGACGATGCCGATGCGTTGGCAGCCTCGGTTGCTCGCGGCAAAGCGGTTTTCACCGGAAAGGTCGCGGGCTGCAACAAGTGCCACGGCAACACCGGCAAAGGCGACGGCCAAAACAAGGACTACGACGACTGGACAAAGGACTGGACATCGCGAGTCGGTTTGAAACCGGAAGACTTTGACGCGTTGATTCCATTGATGGCTCGCGGTGCGATGCCACCGAAGAATGCCCGTCCGCGTAACTTTACCGAAGGCGTTTTCCGAGGCGGCAGCTCGCGCGAGGACCTGTATCGCCGGATCTCGCAAGGCATCGAAGGCACCCCAATGCCAGCAGCCAGCACGTTTGTGCCGGGCGAATACGAAGAAGACGATATCTGGAATCTGATCAACTTCATCCGATCGCTCCAAGAGACGTCGGATCAAGAAACGCCGGCGGCGGAAGGCGACCAGCCGGCCCCGGAAATGCAGGCGGCGCGCTAAGCGTTTGCCTGGCATCGGCGATTTCGTGTTCGGTCGCTAAACTTCTGTCGCGATCTGCATCATTCCCCTTGCCTGCGATCTTTGGTCGGATCGCAGGCCCGTCGCTAGGCTGACGTTGCTTTTGCAGGGGAATTTTTGTTTGATCCGCCATCGACCCCACACACGGATTCCGCCACGCCATGAATGACACGACACGCGAGAGCGATTCGGCCTCCAGCCGCCCCAATAAACACTTTATCGAGCAAGCGATTGACGCCGATTTGGCGGCCAACAAGGCGGCTGGTGTTTTCACGCGTTTCCCGCCGGAACCGAACGGTTACTTGCACATCGGTCACGCCAAAAGTATCTGCTTGAACTTTGGCCTGGCGAAAAACTATTCCGGCACCTGCAACCTGCGATTTGACGACACCAACCCGTCAAAAGAGGAAACGGAATACGTCGAGTCAATCATGGAAGACGTCCGCTGGTTGGGGTTCCAGTGGGATTCGCTGCATTACGCCAGTGATTACTTTGGCCAACTGTACGAGTGGGCCGAAAAGCTGATCAACGATGGCAAAGCGTATGTCTGTGATTTGAATGCCGAGGAGACTCGTCAATACCGTGGTTCGTTGACCGAACCTGGCAAGAACAGCCCTTTTCGCGATCGCACGCCCGAAGAAAACTTGGATCTGTTCCGCCGTATGAAAGCGGGCGAGTTCCCAGACGGCAGCCGTACGTTGCGAGCCAAGATCGACATGGCGTCGCCCAACCTGAATCTGCGTGATCCGGTCATGTATCGCATCATGCACGCCCACCACCATCGTACCGGCGACGAGTGGTGTATCTATCCGATGTATGACTGGGCGCACGGGCAAAGTGACTCGATCGAAGGCATCACGTTTTCGATCTGCACACTGGAATTCGAAAACCATCGCCCGCTTTACGATTGGTACTGCGGTGCGTTGGAGATTCATCACCCACGCCAGATCGAATTCGCGCGTTTGAACATGACCTACACCGTCATGAGCAAACGCAAACTGTTGCAACTGGTCAAAGAAAACCACGTCAACGGTTGGGACGATCCGCGAATGCCGACGATCAGTGGTCTGCGTCGCCGCGGATACACGCCCGAGTCGATTCGCAACTTTGCGATCGATGTGGGTGTTGCCAAATTCAACAGCACCATCGACGTGATTCGATTGGAAAACGCCGTCCGTGAGCACCTCAATCGTGTCGCGTCACGGCGAATGGTTGTGTTTGATCCGATCAAGCTGACGATCACCAATTGGCCTGAAGGAAAGGTCGAAATGATGGAGGTCGGCAACAACCCAGAAGATGAATCGGCCGGTAAACGCAAGGTCCCGTTCAGTGGCAGTTTGCTGATCGGTTCCGATGACTTCCAAGAAGAAGCTCCGCGCAAGTTCTTCCGTCTAAAGAAAGGCGGTTCGGTCCGGCTTCGTGGTGGCTACATCGTCGATTGTCATGACGTGGTCAAAGACGCTGACGGAAACATCACCGAAGTACTTTGCACTTACGATCCCGAAACCAAATCGGGTGAAGACAACTCGGGACGCAAAGTCAAAGGCACGATCCACTGGGTCAGTGCCGGCGAAGCGGTCGAAATCGAAGTGCGAAACTATGATCGCTTGTTCTCCGTCGAGAACCCCGATCAAACCGAAGAGGGCAAGACGTTCCTCGACAACATGAACCCCAACTCGCTTGACGTGACGACGGGCTATGCCGAACCCGAGCTCAGTGCGGCGGGCGAAGACGAACGCGTGCAGTTCGAGCGATTGGGGTACTATGTCGTCGACCCAGACTCCACCGCCGAAAAACAGGTCTTCAATCGCATCGTCCCATTGCGTGATAGCTGGGGCAAAATGGTAGCGACTGGAAAAGCTGGCTAGACCCGGTACAACTCAGGTGACGACGTTCTTGTAACAAGGCAATTTTGCTATGGCAGCCATACGGACCAACGAGACGTATCGTCATCGTAAAGCCACCTTGCGACCTGCGATTGAACGCCTGGAGTGTCGTTTCCTGATGGTGGCGTCGCCAATGGAGTTCTACGCACTCGACGTCATCAACCAGATGCGTGCCGACCCGCCAGCATTTGCAGACGTCCTGGATGACATGCGGCGCAATCGGACTGCCACGGGGCACGGCTTTTCCAACACCGATCCCGTCTGGCAGGATCTGCGGACGGCGATTGCTTCCAGTTTGACGCCGTCGAATGTGAGTGCCGCAATCGACTTGCTACGAGCGACGGAGCCGTTGCCGCCTTTGGCGTGGGAGGATTCGCTCTATCTCGAATCAGACCACCACAATACCTGGATGCAGACAACTTGCTTTGCCCATAGCACTGCCGAAAACGGCAGCGCGTCTTCTTGTTTGGGGCAAATGCCAGGCCTGACGTATAACCCGTCACGTGCGGCAAGTACTCCAGATTACATCGGTAAAAGCACACTGGGTGAGTGGAGCAGCGGCGCTTTCAATGAGAATATTGGATACCAGTCTGGACCGACCATGCCGCAAACGCGAGCAGAGTATGCGGTCGGTTCCGATGCTCACCGCCAGCGTCAGGCTTACTATGATGTTGTGAACTTCGTATTGGAGTTTAATTCCAGTTCGCTCGGACACCTTGAAGCGTTGTTGCATACCAAGCGTGACGCGATTGGCGTTGCCTACGAGTTGCTCGATGGATTCAGTCCATCGTCATCCGATACAAATTTTTTGGCGACCCATACCCTTTCTCGCAACAGCAACATCGGTGGCTATTTGGTTGGCATCGCGTATGACGACGCGAACGAGAACTCGGGCTATGACATTGGCGAAGAAACCAGCGGTTGTGTGTCGGTCGAATCCGTCGATGGTCAATTCGCAGACGAGTTTTGTTCGGGCACCGGTGGATTGTTGTCATCGTTTTTATCGGTCGGTGATTATTGGATCGATGGCGGTGTGAGCCGACAGTTGATGCAACTGGAATATCAAACGGAAAATCAAAACATCGATGTGAGTGGACTGCTGGCCCAGCAATCTGTTTTCGAAACCGGATATGTGCCGATCAAATCTTCAACGGTTGATGGCACGTTCGATCTCGAAGCCGGGGCCGGGTATCAAACGCTGATGATCCAAGCGGATACGAATGCGAGCTTAATGATTGAAGCCGGTGATTCATTGGGCCAGAGCATTTGGGTAACGCAGCCCGACCGCACCGACGTCGGACAACGAAACGGGAATACATTGACGGCTTCGTTGGTTGCTGGAGAACACTACATTATCGTTGCCTCGTCTGGACCGACTCTACGCCAATTCGAGATCGCCGTGAATGGTGGTGTCAGCGTCGTGCAGACGAACTTGTATGACCGCTTGGATGTCGACGGATCGGGTGAGGCGACTCCTTTGGATGCACTCGCCATTATTAATCAGCTCGCGCGTCAGTCAGGTTTTGTTCCACCAACGTCCGGGCGATATTTCTACGATGCCAATGCAGACGGATTGCTGTCACCACGTGACGCGTTGTCGGTGATCAACGCAATCGCACTGCGTCAGGCTTCGGCAAGTCAGTCAGCCGAAGGCGAATTTGCATACCGTCGCGTCTCCGAACAAGCTGCCTCAAAATCATTGTCGTTCGCTGCGACAACGAACTCAGCTGCGATGACGAATGAAGACGTTGATCAGTGGATGACGTCGCTGGGGCAGTTGTTCTGATGTCGGGGAAGGATTGGCAAGATTTCGAGCAAGCTCTCGGTCAGTTGCACGCGCAGTCACGTTTTCGAGAGCTGATCCCAAGGCGATGGAACGGCATCGAGATTAGTGATCAGCAAGGGCAGACGTTGGTTAACTTTGGCTCCAACGACTATCTTGGTTTGGCGATCGAGGCGGCGGCGACATCTGATGTGCTGATGGGCGCGGGGGCAAGTGCATTGGTTTGTGGCTGGACCGAGCAACACGAACTGTTGGCAAATCAACTCGCGCGGTTTGAACAAACCGAACGGGCCGTGTTGTTCCCGAGCGGATTTGCCGCGTGCAGCGGAACCATTGCTACACTTTGCCAGGAAGGCGATTTAATCGTTAGTGATCAATTGAATCATGCTTCATTGATCGATGGCTGCCGATTGAGTCGCGCTGAACGTGTCGTTTATCCGCACCGAGACGTTCAGTTCGTTTCGGAATTGTTACAGCGTGATCGTCAGCGTTACCGCCGCGTGTGGATCGTAACCGAGACGGTCTTTAGCATGGATGGGCATGTCGCACCGTTGGCCGAGTTGGTCGACATCTCCGAGCGGCACAATGCTGAACTGATCGTCGACGAAGCTCACGGAACGGGGATCCTTGGCGAGCACATGTCGGGGGCGTGCGAAGCCTTCGGACTCAAAGATCGAATCGCGATTCGCTTGGGAACACTAAGCAAAGCGATCGGTAGCCAAGGCGGCTTTGTCGTTTGCCCGAATGTGATCGCAGATTATTTGATCAACCGTTGCCGTTCATTGATCTTTAGTACCGCCTTGTCACCTCTGGCTGTCGAATCGGCACTGCGTTTCTTTGCTACCGGCGCAGGTTTATTGAACCGTCGAGATCGCGTGACCCGGTTGGCATCAAGCCTGCGAAGTCAACTTGGATTGTCCTGCAGCGAGTTGGAGATGCAGGTCCCGATCGTTCCCATCGTGATCGGTAGCGACGAGGACGCGATGGAGATGTCACGTCGTCTGGTCGAGCATCGTTTATTTGTACCGGCGATTCGACCGCCTACCGTCCCGGAAGGCACTGCTCGGTTGCGTGTTTCTTTATCGGCGGCACATACCGACGAGATGCTGTCGCGATTGGTTGACGCTGTTCGGTAAACGTGTAGAGGCGAAAGTCGATTGTCCCCAAGGGTTTAGGTGCGAATTCTGTCGCGGGGGGCGAGTAGAGTGCGACATTTGTTTGTCAGAATTATTTGTTTCACTTGACTCTGCGTATCGGTGACCAACCCTTCACCAGAGTGCCCTACCCTGCACGCATTGCGAAAGGAGGGGGGCACCAGTGAGTAATCCGGTGGTGACCGGGGCTCGCGATAAAGGCAAGCCGGCCGCGAGGCCGTGCACGCAAAGTGACGGATCTCTCCGACTCGGGGAGATGGCCGCGCCACCGAACGAACACCCCACGCACAGTATCGGCGCTACGACTTTTTTGCGCCGGTACCGGAGTCTTATCCATGACCGCTACGCAACCGTCAGCCCATGCGCTCGATCGGTCACGCAAATCGTCATCACAGGAGCGAACAGTTCTTGTGGCTGATGACAGTCTTACCGTCCTTCGATTGATCGATCGCACGTTACGTGAGGCCGGCTATCGAGTGCTACTCGCCGAGGACGGACGTCGTGCCGTTACTTGTGCATTGTCCGAGAACCCAGATCTCGTTGTATTGGACATCAACATGCCCGAATTGGACGGGTATGGCGTCTGTCACGAACTGCTAGCCAATCCCGATTGGGATAGCCGCACACCCGTGATCTTTTTGACGAGCGCTTCAGAGCCCCACCTTTCTGTGTTGGGCGAAGAACTTGGCGCGTTTTTGTCCAAACCAACCGAACCAGATTTGCTGCTCGAGACCGTCGCAAAACTGATCCATCGCAAGGCAAACGCGCGCTAAGGCCGCGTTTCCTGCTTTCGATCACTGCGACACGCATGCCCTCACTTGGCAACGGTGACTGATATGAATAACCCCACAAGCGCAGGCGTCCCTGAAGACTTCGAATTGACCATCGAAACGCTTGATGATTGGGAAACTGAGCTCGATCAATTTGCCTCGCAGATGTTGCGACGACTGAGCGAATTCACGGGCGACGCGTCAGATCCAAGCGGCACTGAATCATCACGAGTGATCGACAATCTTCGCGATGGCAACTTGTAACGACTCGGCAGCGACAACGACATCATAAGCGTTTTAAAACACAGACCGGCATATGGACAGCGCAATCAAATCTCGATCTCGAATCGAAAACCTGAGCGACAAGCACTGCGTGTTTCGCTGTGGTGATGCGATCTTTGCATTGCCCGCGACGACGGTACGCGAAGTCACAATCAAACCGACCATCGTGCCGGTTCCGCTCAGCCATCCGTTGCTTTCGGGAATTGGCAATTTGCGTAGTGAGTTTTTGCCAGTGATCGACCTTGAGCCAATCGTTGGTGACCAAGCACGGCGCTGTGCCAAAGTCGGGCAGATGATCGTCGTCGAAAGTCAATTGGGCGATTGGGCCATCGCGATCGACAAGGTGATCGCGATTGACGCCATCGAGACTCACATCGACGCTGCACAGCGTGGTGAAAACTCGGCAAGTTTTATGCTCGGAACGGCAAGTTACGACGGCAATGTGATCAGCGTACTGGACGTTCATGGTTTGCAGCGGATCGCCCAACAAACACTCGAATCACAGTGGTCTGCCAGCGTTTCGCCTTGGTCGGTTGCGGAAACCGTCGCTGTTTAAATCCGTCTAGCTCTCAATCAACTTAATTAAGCGTCAACACAGTAGCACGGTATGAAAACGAACTTCGCATTTCTGGCAAGCCATTGCTTCGTGGCTGTGGTTGCATCCGCCGTCGCAGTGGCCGGATCGACCATGTGGGACGAGATGCATTGGTCGGTTGTGTTGGCCACTTCGGTCGTTGCCGCCGCAATCGCATCACTAGCACTCGGCTACAAAGTTTCGAAAGGGCTCGGTCAACTTCAGTTAATGCTGACCGAACGTCGTCAGACTTTGGTCGCAACCGGCATTCGTGAAATTGATGCCTTGGGTGAGACGATCATGCACACCGCCCAGCACTATGACGAAATCGAAGTTGTCAGTCGCCAGAATCAACGCGAACTTCAGTCGATGCTCGGACGACTTTCAAATGTCGAAGGTATCGAATCGGTCGACATGTCTCAATTCAAAAACGTGCTCAACGGAATGGGGCGATCGCTTAATGAGTTGATGGGACAAATCGAAAAAGACCTGATCGAAATCGGGCGTTGTAACTCGGAAATCCACAGCACAAAACAGTCCGAAGCGACCTATCGAACGACGGCACTTCTGCAAAATCTGACGAGTGAAATTGGCAAGGTGACGGATCGTTGTAAGCAACTGCAGCAGCAAATCGGTGCTGCGGAAAAAGCGGTTCGTGTGGCGACAGAAAAGACTGGTCAACTCGCCGAGGGAATCGGGCGAATCCGTAGTTGCAGTGAAATGAGCAAGAAAAAGCTACGTTCGCTCGGCGATCCCACACGTCAGATTGGCAATATCGTTGGAACAATCACGGACATTGCTGCCCGAACCGAAATGTTGGCGCTCAATGCCTCGATCGAATCGATTCGCGCTGGCGAACACGGTCGTGGCTTCGCAGTGGTCGCTGACGAAGTGAGAAAGCTTGCCGAACAAACATCTCAATCGGCGAAAGAGATCGGCGTGTTGGCAGAATCTCTTGAACTGCAAACGAACGATTCCCTTTCGGTACTGGGGCGTGAACAGAGCGAGGTTGAAGCCGACATGATGGTTCTCGACTCGATTCGCTCGACGCTGCTGGAATTGTCTGAAGTCACAATGGCTGGATTACACGTCGCCACAGATTTGTCGTCGCAAGGCGACCAACAGCATCAACTCGTACAAGGCCTCGCTGGCGGCATCGATTCGATCGCAAGTGCTCACGCGGCGGATCGCAAACGTGCCGACCATGCGTCTTGGGCGATCAAGTCACTTGCAAAAACGGCGATCGACCTAGACGGCAACATCCATCGCCTCCGTGGATGCACAAACCCGAATCTTGACTTGACGCCTTCTCAACGCCGCCAATTGGTCGACCTTGCAATCCAAACACCCGCTGATGTTTCGTCAGAAGGAATGGTTGTCGACACACGGGAGGATGTCTGATGAGCACTCACGACGCAGACACTACTCCGATGGCATCCCAACCTACTGCAGTGCCACATGATGATCGGCTTGCCGATTTTACCGCCGCCGTCGAATTGCTTGCGGAACTCGGTCAAGCCGGGCTCGACGATGTCGATGACGTCTTGGGCGAAGCGGTTGAACGCTTAGGACGACTTGCCGACTCGGTGGAATCGTCGCTTTCAGATTTCAACGATGATCATCCCGAGGTCATGGAGTTGCTCGACTTCGTGATCGAGAGCTGTGGCATGATTCGTGAAGTCGCTTTCAGCGAAAGCGAACAGCCTGATCGCCAGCAACTGGGCATGCTGTTGGACGCGGTCGATGTTCGTCTGGAAAGTGTTGAGGCGATGGCGGATGTACCTCGTGACGTCAACCTCGATGACGGTTGGGACTCGACACCGACCAAGGAAGATCAAGACGTTTCCGCGCCGTCTCGTGAAGAGATTGCGGCATTGTTGAGCAGCCTGAGTGCACAAACACAAGCCGTTCCCGCCCCACCGGTTGCCGCTGCGCCAAGCGAACCTCGCGAAATGTTTGCCGATCGAGTATCGGTGGCACCCGGTGCCGAGCCAGGCGAGATCAAGCCGCCCGCGAAAGATGATGTTGTCGTCGACGGTGAATTGATGGAAGCGTTCATGGATGACGCGACGCGTGGTTTGGAATCGATGGAACAGGCTTTGCTTGATTTGGAATCGAGCCCGTCGGATCCCGTTATCGTCAAAACGATCGGACGTGAGTTGCACACGATCAAAGGTGCATCCGCCAGTATTGGCTTGGCAAATCTCGCGACCTACATCCACGAAGTCGAAGAACTAATCCGGCTAACGCAAGAAGCAGGGCGCCCGGTGACTCCGGAACTGTTGCTCCCTCATGTCGATTTGATCCGTGCGCGTGTCGATGGTGACGACGATCCGGAACCGGTCGACGCGGTCCCTGTACCCGCGTTAAATGCATCTCAGCCAGTACAACACATTGATGCACCGATTGTCTCAAGCAGTCCCGCTGCGGTCGCGTCGCCACAATCAAGTACTCCCGTTGCCGGGCCTCGCAAGTCAGCCGCAGCCTCAGACGCCCATTCCGATGACGAAACGGTACGTGTGAAAGCGTCCCAGCTAAATCGTCTGATGGACATGTTGAGTGAATTGGTCATGTTGCGCAACCAACGCGACACCGAGATTTCGGAATTGAAAGGAATCCATGATGAGCTGATTCACAGCGTGACACGAATCCGGATGCTGAGTCATGAAGGCGAAGCCCTGTTGGCCAGTGATAATTTGGCCGATCCCGCCTTGGCTGAGGAAGGCGTCTCGTTTTCACATCTCAACGAAGTGGCCAACGATGTTCTGGAATCCGCCCAGCGGTTGCGTGAGTGCTACCAACCGGTGGCTGATGGTAACCAAGCCGTTTCGCAGTTCATCAGAAACTTCCGATTGGAATTGGTCCAACTCCGACGGATGCCGGTTTCAGGATTGTTCCGCCGTTTGCACCGTGCGATCAGCGATGCGGCGAGGGCAGAACAAAAACAAGTTCGTGTCGAGTTGGTTGGGGAAAACACCGGCATCGAACGATCCCTTCAAGAACGTATTTTCGAGCCACTACTGCATATTGTTCGAAACTCGGTAAGCCACGGAGTGGAGACACCAGAAGAACGAGCGGCATCTGGCAAGCCGGTCCCCGGGGTCGTCAAGCTGCATGCTCACGCGGGGCCAGATTTGTTGGTTATCGAAGTCAGCGATGATGGTAAGGGCCTCGATTATGATGCGATTCGGCGTCGTGGAATTGAGCGTGGCTTAATCGAAAGCGATAAATCGATCAGTCGAGCAGAGCTTGCCCGGTTGATTTTTCACCCAGGGTTTTCGACCAAAGAAGTCGCCAGTCAAGTCTCCGGACGCGGCGTCGGCATGGACGTTGTCGCGGCGACGCTGGAAAGAATGCGCGGCTGGGTGGAAGTCGAATCCGAAGCTGGCCAAGGATCAACGATCCGACTCTCGTTGCCATTGCCATCGATGATTCAACACGCAATGGTCTTTCGTTCTGGCGGTCAACTGTTTGCACTGCCGGCGCAAGCGGTTCGTCGTACGGGAGAATTCGATCGATCTAATTCGCCGGTGGATCTAAACGAAGTTCTGTCGCTGCAAGGTCCCATCGCAACGATCGCAGAAGACGATGAACGTCGATCGGTTATCGAATTGGCGACGGGTGGAACAAGTGCTGATGGAAACCATGACAAGGATCTGGTGCTGTTGGTCGACCGAGTGCTTGGGCCGGAAGAGGTTGTTGTTCGGCCAATGCCGCCACTGTTGAAGTCGCATCCACTTTGCATCGGAGCGACGCTCAGTGGGATGGGAGAAACGGTCTTGCTGCTCGACCCTCGTGGGTTAACTGAAGCTGCGACTGGGGCTTCGCCGGTTGTCTCTTCACCGACACCACAAACACCGAGTTCGAGCAAGCGTTTGCCAAAAGTTCTCGTCGTTGACGACTCGAAGAGCGCTCGATTGCGAACGACTCGGGCATTGCAGAAATACCCGGTCGAAATTGTTCAAGCGGAAGACGGACAAGCCGCCATCGAACTGCTCGCAAAGGATCTGTTCGTAACGGTGTTCAGCGACATCGATATGCCGCGGATGAGTGGTCTGGAACTATTGCAGACGATCAAAAGCGAACCACGATTGGAACCGATTCCCGTAGTCGTGATTAGCAGTCGAAGCATTGATACCGCGGGCAAGCAGGCTCGTGCGTTGGGCGCGATGGAGTATGTACAAAAACCGCTCACACCTGAGCGGCTTGATAGTGTGGTCGCATCGTTGCCATGGGCAAAGCGTTGATGCGGTTGGACGCGGGGCACGATCGGAACGTTTTTCCGATTCATTCAATTCACAGTTTTTTCACAGTTCTTGAGGAATCAGTTTCATGGCCGAAAAGAAAGTCTTGGTCATCGACGACAGTGCGACCATCCGAAAGCTGGTCGATTCGCACCTCAGTCCCGCCGGCTATGCTGTCACTCTCGCGCCAACCGCTGAAGAAGGCTTGCAGTTGGCCGAAGAGATTCGCCCTGATCTGATTTTGCTGGATCACCAATTGCCTGGCACGACGGGCTTCGAAGTCTGCCAACAGCTCGCAGCTTCTTCCACGCTCAAGACGATTCCTGTGGTCGTTAGTTCGACGCTGCGGAAAAAGGCGTACGTGGAGTATGCGGATCTCGACAACGTCGTCGATATGTTGCCCAAACCGTATACCGAGAATCTGCTTAAAACGACGGTCGAAAATGCGATCGAAACGGCAGCGATGATCGTCGAGTCGCAAACGAAAGGCTCGGCCGTTCCTGAGATCATTGGCGAAACTGCCGAGCCCGATTTCGCCGGCCGGTTTAGCGTCTTTGGAATTCGCGAAGTCGTCGATTTTTTGAACAACGGAACCAAGAAAGGTGTTCTAGAAATCGAAGCCGAGCGTCTGCGTCTGTGGATCTATCTGGACCGCGGTCGCGTCCAAGGGATCAACGCGACAGGGCTTCAACCCGATGAAACGCAAATGATTGTTGATCAATTGCCGGAATCGCTGCGAAACCTGTCGGAAGTATTGCGATTGACAATCGCAGGACGTGGCTCGGCCGAGTTCGATGGCTTCGTTCAGTTGATGGATAAGCGAGTCCTTGATCCACGTTTGACCGCGAAACTGTTGCGATTCCAAGCGGCAATGCTGATCGGAATGGTGCAGAGTCGTCCGCTGAAAGGATTTCAATTCCGAGCCCTCAACGAGTTTCCTTCGCTGCAACGCGACTTGCCGTTGGAAATCGGCTTGATGGGGTTATTGGTCGAATATGCGCTGCACTGCGACGCATCGAAATTGCCAGCCGATGAATCGTCACTTCGCTATTCACGAAAAGCGATTCGTGGCCAAAACCTGGATCGCGCCGGACTGTCAGCACAGCACATGAAGGTGCTCAACCTAGTCAGCGAACCACGCTCGCTTGATGACCTTCAGCAACGACTGAACTGGGAACGTGATGAACTGCGTCGCGTGCTGGCCGGCTTCATCGCCGCCGATGTGCTTGAATGCAAACGTGACGAGAGTGAAGGAAAGTATGTCGCTTATGAAACCAACGCAATGGTTGCGGCACAACTTCGCAGCGAGCTGAAACAAAACACAACACCGTTTGCAGGAAAGGTCGTCCGTGACACGTTGACCCTGCAATTGCTCGTCAAACGTACTCAGCCGGACGCCGTTTTCTTTGCCGTCGACACGCCGCAAAGCTGTGATGCCATTCGCGAAGCTTATTCCGCGGCGACAGAAGCTTTTGGTGACGCAAGGAAAATCGTGCTGGCCCCACCTCAGGTGATTGATGATCCCAACGTCCCTTGGGCGCGCCTGTTGGGATTCGTACCCGATCGCCTGATCAAATCGCCCTACAAGTACGAAACGCTGATTTCGACAATGCGTGAACTTGATTCGATTCCACTCGCACCACAACCCGAGCACACTCCATCCCCCGCGCCGGTCGTCACACCCAATAGCCCCACGCAAGAAGTCGAGGCACTTTCATGAGTCGTTCTACCTCTCCAGCCCTCTCGCATTTTCGATTGGTAGTCCATCGACCTGGTAAGTCATCGATTGAGCATGCACTTGAAGACGGGCGTAGCGTCTTTCTTGGCAAAAGCGCTTCGTGTGGAATTAACATCGAAGGCGATGGCGTCGCTGAAATTCATTGTCTGGTCGATGTCGAAGGTGAAACCGTTTCGGTCCAGGATTGGGCGTCAGACGCCGGAACTGTCGTCAACGGGACCAACATTGATGACAAGACGGCACTCAACGTCGGCGACGAGATCATGCTCGGCAGCCTACGAATCGAAGTCGTCGGGCAAGCACTACCCAAACCGACGCCGGCAAAGGTCGAATCACCCGTATCCGTCAAAGCGACTTTGCCAATCGACACAGAGTTGTCATCGGAATCGGAAGCACAAGTCGATACTGATTCCTTTGAGCCTGAATTTACCGAGACTCCACAAGCGAGTTTCGATGATGAATCCGAACCGGAATCCGCGCTCACATTGCCCTTTGAAGACCCCGCCGCTTCGCTGGACCAGGATTACGATTGGGATCCGGCCGACGTTGATGATGAGATCGATCCGGAAGTGGTCGCGCTGTTGCGAGCCGAGATTGACGATCTCCGGATGCAACTTGCCGAGCGTGATGAGCAACTCGCGACATTGTCAGGGGAAAATGATTGTTCCGTCGGAGTTCCGATGGTGCCTGCAACCACCACGGATTTCGCAGGCAGCGATTTGGCGGACCGTGTCGACGCGCTTCTGGCAGAACTCGAAGAGCATGATGACCGCGTCGCGACGCTGCAAGATTTGTTGCAAGCGGCCGAGGTGCAAAACCAAGCCGAACGCGACGAACGTGCGTGTTTGGAAACTTGGGTGAGCGAAATCGAACAGCGCGTCACTCAGCGTGAATCCGAACTGAAAGCAGAGCACGATGCACTTCGAGAACGCCTGGAGGCAACCTGTGCCGAACGCGACAAGCTTCAGCAGTTGCTTCACTCGGCAAAGAAACGAATGGGCGGAAAGACGGTCGAAGAAGAGCTCGATGATGAAACCCTGAAAGAATTGCAGCGTCGAAATGCGGACTTACATTCGCAATTGGATGAAGCTCAAAAGCAGGTTGCCGGATTATCCAGGCAGGTCGAACATCTGAAAACCGACGAGCCCGAAAACGTGCAGTCGTTGCGAGCTGAGCTTGCCAAAGAAAAGGCGGATGTCTCGCGAATTCGTTTCCAATTGTCAAAACAGCTAGAAGACATTGGGAACGTACCAGTCGCGAAAGATCAACCCGATCGCGAGTTCGCATACAAACTCAAAACGCTTCGCGAGCACCTCCGTGAAATTCATGAAGAGGAAAAATCACAACGTGACGATAAACCCGGCACGTTGATGGGACGGATTTCTAATTTGTGGAAACGAGTCGGCGACGAGTATTGATCCCCAACAGCTGAATACTGATGACCGCATCCAACGATTTTTTCACCTCGACACACCAACCGAAGAACCATTTCGGTTCGGGGGCGTTGCACTCCAACGCCTCCTCGGGCGGTTCGTTTCAAGGTGGGCCATCGACACCGCTGGACGCACACGACGTCGAGGCACTTCGCTCGATCGCCGGTGACGTTGAGCAGTTTACACGCCAGTGGATTATTCGTATCCGGCGTGTGATCAATCGATCGGCTCAGTTGCTCGAACGAGAATCGTTACTCGCCGGGGCAATCGCAAAGCTTGACCAGCAAAAGACGGAATGGAGCAAACGAACGGCCGAACGCGAGTTGGCTCTTCGTGACCAGGCGAAACGATTGACGGAAGCTTGGCTGGAAGTCGAGGCCGAGCGTCGAAAGTCAATGCAAGGCGGACGCACCGCGTCATCCAAAGCCACTGTCGTGCCGGTGGTACGTCCGGTGCTTCCCGCTCAGACGAATGCATCACCGGTGCTTCCTGCTGCGGCGATGCATGCGGGGGTGGAGACGCCTCCGATCAACGCAGAGTCGTCGGTTGGCGAAATCCCGATGCCGACGTCGATTCAGCCCGCTTCACACGAACCGACGCACGCGGATGGGAATCAGGGAGTGACCCCGAGTCCTTCCCATCTGCCCGTTGCCGCGACCGAACCGCAGGCGGCGAATCTCGGCGGGATCCCGCAGTCCGCACCTCACATCGTGCCGCCGCTAGCGAATCGGCCGATCCTTCCAAACGCCGTGCAAAGTCGCCCTCAAGACGGATCCGAAAGCGACCCTGCTTCCCCCAATGACGCACAGTCGCGTCAACGAATTGAAGAGTTCAAACGAATGCAGCGTGCACTTCGGTCGAACCGCAATCGATAACTGTCTGTTGGAGACTACCGTGCCCTTAACGACTTTTTTTACTCGTCCACTGAGTTTCTTTCGCTCACCAGGACGAGCGAAATCGAAAGCGGATTCAGCCCCGCCACCGGTGCTCGACTTCCCGAACGCGCCACCTGATATTCGTCTGTTGGTACGAAACCGACAGTACGCGCATATCGTTCGACCACAGGATGGCGTGCAATTTGATGCCGAATCGATCGGTTTCGCGTGGCAGGCGATCGACCATGACATGGCCTATGTGCCTGGTGGGACGGTTGTCCTGCAAGGTGAATACGCCACCAACACTTCGGAAGGCCTCACGCTAGTGCCGCAGATGCTTGGGACCAGCGAAGTCGAGTCGCTGTTCATCGATCGCTGGTGTGTCACCAACCATGATTACAAGCGTTTCGTCGATGACGGCGGCTATGATGATGTGCACCTCTGGCCCGAGCAGATTCTGACCACAGTGCTTCAATTCGTGGACACAACGCGTCACCCCGGACCGGCACTATGGAAAGACGGGCGGCCACTTCCCGGCACCGAAGCGCAACCGGTAAGTGGCGTTTGTTGGTACGAAGCGAATGCCTATGCACAATGGGCTGGCAAGCGTTTGCCGACAAGTGCCGAGTGGCAACGGGCGGCGACTTGGAGTCTAAGCAAAGGCGATAGCTTGACCGAGGCACGGTATCCTTGGGGAAATTCCTTTGACCCGAGTTTTGCCAATACCTGGGCATCGGGAAACCACTGTATCGCGTCGGTGCATGACTTCCCCAAAGGCAGCACCCCCGATGGTATCCGTCAAATGGTCGGAAACGTCTGGGAGTGGATCAACACACAGTATCTTTTAGCTGCGACGGAAGAGATCACCGTCCACATGCAGGATTCGATGGCGGAAATCCGTGGCGGAGCTACGACAGCTATTTCCACTCACACACGACTTGCCAAAGCCGTAGTGCAGATACTTTGACGGCTCGAAAGCCCAACTTGGGTTTCCGATGTTGCTTTTCCGCAGACGGGCTGGACCCTCCAGACGTCTCTGCTCCTTGATTAAAACTGCTCTGGTTTTACTGACGAAATAGGTAGGCTTGCACCCATCATGACGACTGACACTTATGAAATCCCGCAAACGGACGAAGTAGTCCTTTGCGTTTGCTGTGACGCCCAGATGAACAGCGATGATGACTTCTGTGATGTTTGTAATACGCCAGCAGAAATCACCCGTTCGATCGCTAAACGGCATGTCAGTCCTCACTTTATCTCCGTTGTTGGGCCGAGCAACGCCGGCAAGACCGTCTACCTCGGGTTGTTGTTGGACGTGCTTTGTGGCGGCGCAAAGTATTTGAAAGGTGTACCCAACGGAGCGTTCTCCTTGCGGTTACAAGAACAAGTCGTCTCGGCACTCGAAGATCGCCGCTTTCCCGAAAAGACACCAAACGAATCCGACCAATGGAAATGGTTGCACTGCGTCGTCACCGATTCGGCGAAACGAAAGGTTAAACAAGTCGACTTTGTCGCTCCCGACTTTGCCGGGGAAGCGATTGCGATGGAATTGGAACGCCCGGGAACCTATCCGGCGGTATCGCACATCGTCGAGCGGACGTCTGCGTTCCTGTTGCTGTGCGATTCCATCGAAGTCCGCGACAACGGTGCCCGTGAAGATCTCTTCGCGATGAAACTCGGTTCATACATTGCACAGCAGCAAGGTCTGTCGCACTTGGACAAATCACGCGACCTGACGCCTGCGGTCGCGATCGTATTCACGAAAAGCGACACGTGTCCTGAAGCGGAAGCTGATCCACGTCGGTTCATGGAAAACAACATGCCGCGTTTTAGCGATTACTGTCACCAAAACTTTCCGCGACATGAAGTCTTTAGCGCAAGTGTCGTTGGTTCGTCGATATTGATGAGCCAGAATTCGGGAGCACTCTCGCGGTTGCCACTTCATATCCAGCCACGTGGCGTCATCGAACCGTTGCACTGGGCCATTCAAAACAGCTAAGCCATGCTTGTTGAACAGATCACTTATGGATCGGCAAATCGAAGCCGTATGCAAGGGTATCAAATCATCGGCCAATCGGCCGGGATCGATGCCACGCTCTCGACCTCGTTTTGTAAGTGGGCACCGTCCCACAATTCGATTGAGACGACTCCGAATCGTGATCTGCAATCCGCTTGGGGGCTGAGCTTTTTTGCGCTTTCCGATTCACATCATGCGGTCGCCCGCAGCATCCATGGGGCTCCAGAATACAGCGGGCGCGGCGGGTTTTCCGTCGTCACCAATGCGTTGGTCGCGACACGAAGACAGTTAATGCAATATGGCTTTCATGCCATCGACTTTGCTCGAACGGCGTTGGCACTTGGCCACCTGATTCTCCCCGCGGACGAGAATCACCAATTGCCGCAATCGGAAATGACCGACAAGCCAATTTCGATGCCACTTCCCGAAAGCGACTTCGCAGACAGTACGCCTGCAACACTACCTAGCCACGCGGTGAACTGGATCGCCCGCGAAACAGTCAGCCTGCTTCGTGACCGGCACAAGGTGATGATCGTTGGGCAGTGTGATGCGCTGCCGATCTTGACCTTGGTGTTCGACCAACTCAATCCAAGCGAACGAAGTACGACAAGTTTTGCGTGTGGGTTAAAGCAGTCTGGCCAACGTGATTTTCGCGTCCAATTCCTGCATGAAGAGATGACGCCGAAACTGAAGATGGAACTTGAACGCTCTGGTATCGTACCGATCGATATCGCTCGCGTTTTGAGCGAGACGAAATAGCGATTTTACTCTGGCAGGTCACGACCGCGAGGGAATGCGAGGACAGCCAGACAAGCGATCGCTGGCATAATCGGAGCTCGCATTCTCATGTTGCTCCAGTACACCGCATGGACACCGGACAGCGTGAATGCCAGCAGGCCAATGGCCCAGAAGCGTTGATCGATCAAACTCTTCCAATGGCGAGCGATCGCAATCAAGACTGCCACTCCGAGCATGAGGTAGAAAATACCAACACCAAGGATGGCGACTAGTGATCGCCCTTGGACTTCGTGCGGGAGAGGGCTCCATAGACGTGCGACACGTACGATCGACGCCCATACAAATAGCGATGGGCGCCGTTTGATCGTTTCAACCGCGGATTGGTAGACGAGTCGGTCATCTTCGTATTCAGACGCTGATACCGCTGTCGTTACTGGGCCTTGCCAGTCTTTCGACCAAAACTCTGCGGTCAGTGGATCACCCTCGTAGCGGTGTTGGTAGGCATTGATAAAGCGGGTTGCGTCCCACGCTTCGCCAAACGTGTTGTCTGCCAGGTAGTCATAAAACGATTCATTGTTTCCCAGTAACAAAGTGTAGCCACCATGCGTAGTGGCCCAGACCGGATGCCCAGTTACGCGTTGATTCCGAATCGTCCATCCAGCGACCGCGATGACGATGATTCCAGCCGTCAATGCAAGCTGGGGCAACAAGCGGCGCTCGCGAATGTTCAAAAGCATCGCGCCGCAGAGGAAGACGCTCCACACCAAAAAGGTAGGGCGGCAAAGGTAACCGAGGGCGAGCGAGGTCCCAAGCAAAACCGACCAAGCGAGTTGAGTTTTCGTATGCGATGCGATTGACCATCGGTACCAGCAATAAATGACAGCCATCGCCAGGGTTGCGGCGAGTGTTTCTGTCATCGCGTCAATTGACTGGCGAAGTAGGATCGGGTCGAAGATGAAAATCAGTGCCGCGATGGACGCTACGACATCGGCTGAACGCGGCGACACATTGCGAATCCTTCGAGCGGTATCACGTGCGAATAGAAAGACGAGCCAAACGGTCAGGCAACCCAAGCAGGTGTGAAAGATCCCCAGTAAGACCGGACTGACACGGGACCCGTTTGTCGCATCATCAACCACGATCCAAGATAGCAGCCACGGGTAAAGCGGCGGTCGGAATGCGATCGCTCGTGGCACGTTTTGCGGAGAGGTTAAGCCAAAAACCCCGTGGTTAGAGATCGTCGATGCAATCGCTTGGTATGCATCAGGGTCTTCAACGAAGCGATTGCTGTTGACGAACAGTCCCCCCCCGCGAACGAGTAGGCACGCCACAATCGAAAGCAACAAGTATCGGTGATGACGCAGGAAATCCAATGAAATGCTCGCCGGGGCGTATGGGATCACGACTGGCTGTCCAGCCGAATCCGCAACAGCAAATGGGGACTGGTTGACGACGATCCTAGCTGCCACGTAGCATCGACGCGATGCAAACCTTGATTCGATACGCAATCCGTGGCCGATTCGTTCTGTCGGTGCTCGGCATCGTCCTTCTGGCTGTCGCTTATCCTGCATCCACTCGATTGCAGACTGACCAGAGCGTTCAATCGTTGTTTGGGAAAGATGACCCAACGCTGCGGCAGTATCAAGCCCTGAAGACTTGGTTCGGCAACGACGAGATTTTGGTCTTGATGTATCGAGACGAGGCACTCCCGAGCGATTCCGGGATGCGGCGGAGTGAACAGCTCACCCGCCAATTAAAATCGCTCGACGGAGTGACGGCCGTGTTGTCGCCCTGGGTATTGAATGGCGCCGCTGAAGGCATGGGCGCAGTAGCGCTGCCGTTTGGAATCGGTGAAACAGATGAAAACCCGTTGCCACGGTTAATGCGTCCGGACGATCCGGTAGGCAGTGGGCTGAACGAAATCTTTTCCGGCTACACGCATTCAGTTGACTTTTCGCATGCCGCCGTCGTCGCGATGATCGATCAAGCTCGATCTGCCGAAACGGTTGACCAGATCCGCGCGATTGCTGAGCAGTGGAAAAGCGAACCGGGCGTCTCCGATGTCGCGTTAATCGGTGAACCCGTCTTGGTCGATCAAGCGTTTTCGTTGGTTCGTCGCGACGGGAATCGTCTAGCGATCACGACCGTTGTTTTGTTGTCATTGGTGGTGATCGTTTCGCTGTTGGACTTTCGTTTGGTGGTGCTGCTGTCGCTGGTGATCGGCTGGACGGTGATCATCACCAAAGCGACCATGTACTGGATGGGGATCGAGTTATCACTGATCGCGTCGATCCTGACCGCCATCGTCACCGTGATTGCCGTCACCGCAGTGTTGCACCTTGGCGTGCGGTACCATGGCCGGCGGAGGCGTGGCTTTTCACGCGAGGAATCAACGCGACAAGTGATGGACGCAATGGCCTGGCCAATCTTTTGGACCTGCGCGACCGACGCGGCAGGCTTCGCCGCACTTTGGTTTTCGGCGATCCAGCCGGTGCGTCAGTTTGGTTTGATGGTCGCGATGTCTGCTTTGGCCGTCTTTGTTGCGATCTTGCTGTTCTCACCGATTTGCTTTTTGATGCCAGAGCTAAGGATTGCCCGTTCCCAGTTTGGGTATCACTCGCAACTCACACGCACGATGCGGCGGTTGTGTTTTCGTGTGGCCAGTCAGTTTGTTCGTTTTCGGTGGCAAACCGCATTGCTGACGGTTGGAGTGATGGTCGGCACGGTCATTGTTGTGATCGATGCAGAAACGGAAACGAGTTTCTTGAGTAACTTTCGTGACGACAGTGCGATCGTCATCGATTACGGGCGTGTTGAAGACAATCTTGGTGGCGCAGGCGTATGGGATTTGGTGCTTGAGGTTCAGGACCCGATTACGCAGCAACAACTCGCCAATGTCCGCAAGCTTGAGCAGAAACTATTGGATGAACTTGGGTCGCATGGACTAGCTAAGGCGATCAGCCTTGCCGATGCAACTGAGGTTGTGGGGCGATCCGCTGCTGGAAAATGGTTGCCCGCGGCAATGCGAATCGAAGCGATGCGTACCCGGTTGCCATCGTTCATCAGGGCGCTGATTTCGAACCCGTTGTCAGATTCACCCGGGTATCGAAAACTGCGAATCATGTTGCGAAGTCCCGAAGGATTGCCAGCGGATCAGAAGCGGCATCTGATGGACCGGACGCTGGAGATCGCGAAGGCAGAATTGCAGGCCTGGGAGTCGGTTCGCGCGGAGTCGCCGCCACTTGTCACAGGATACTATGTCATCATGACTCGCTTGGTCGATCAGTTGGTCAGTGATCAATGGCGTTGTTTTGGTGCGGCCGCACTTTTGATTTGGGGGCTGATGTGTTGCGCAACACGCAGTCTTCGTCAAGCGACGGCGGCGCTGGTTCCCAATCTGTTGCCAGCGTTCTTGGTGTTGTCCGTGGTTTCGCTCGCAGGTGGTCGGATCAATATGGGAGCAGCAATGATTGCTGCTGTTTCAGTCGGGCTTTCGATTGATGGATCGGTGCACTTGTTAATGGTCTATCGAAAACGACGTCAGATTGGCCGCACGTCCGATGCGGCTGCCGTTTCTGCCGCTGGTAATATCGGTGCGCCGGTGTTGTTAGCAACGATTGCTCTCGTTGCGGGCTTCAGTGTTTTATCGACGAGTGAGTTCATTCCGACGGCAACTTTTGGCACACTTGTGGCGTGGACGTTGGTCATTGGTACATGGGTCAACCTAAGCATCTTGCCGGCACTTGTCAGCATCGGAGCGGATTGAACAAGTCAGGCTTTCAGAAGCCGTTTTTACCTTGCGATGTCCTCCACGGGACTGGGCCGAAATCCCTCAAGGACTGCGGATTTCAGTCATCCTGGTTTTCCCGAAAGCTAGTTTCCCCTGGACACTAAAATCACACCAGGAAATCATGAACAAAGCATACGTCGGGCGGCAGCCAATCTTCACTCAGTCGCAGGATGTGTACGGCTACGAGCTGCTCTTTCGCTCCAGTGAAACGTCTGCGGCGGATTTCCGCGATGGCGATCACGCGACCGCAACTGTTGTGCTGAGTGCCTTCACGGACATCGGACTAGAAACGCTGATTGGCGACAAGCTCGCCTTTATCAACACCACTCGCAACCTGCTGCTTAATGGCACGCTGAACTGCTTGCCACAAGACCGAATGGTGCTCGAGGTGCTGGAAGACATCCAACCGGACCCAGAAGTTCTCGAGGCACTTCGTGAGCTCCGGCAGATGGGCTACACGATCGCACTAGATGACTTTGTCTATCGGCCCGAACTGGAGCCGATGATTTGCTTGGCTGATCTGGTCAAAATTGAGCTCCCGGCGATACCACGAGACGAATTGAAAGATCACGTGCAACGTCTTCGAGACAGCGGCATTAAAACGATCTTGGCCGAAAAGGTTGAAACGCAGGACGAGTACGAACTCTGTGTGGATGTCGGTTGCGATCTGTTCCAAGGCTATTTCTTTAGTAAGCCGCAGGTGATCAGTCGCGGGAAAATGCAGTCGAACGTTGCGGCGGTCATTCGATTGGTTTCTGAATTGCAAGATCCGAACATCACGCCGACCGATGTCGAAAATACGATTCAAATGGATGCGAATTTGTCGTACCGATTGCTCCGCTTTGTGAATTCTGCCGGAGCCGGTACGACGCGAAAGATCGAATCGTTGAAGCAGGCAACGGCTTTGATGGGAATACAGCGACTTCGCTCACTTGCATCGATGTTAGTTTTGACTGGCTTGGATGAGAGCAAGCCAAAGGAGCTGATCAATTTGGCAATGACGCGTGCGAAGACGTGCGAGTTGCTTGCCAAGGCGATCGACAGCGACACTCCCGAACGATACTACACCCTAGGGTTGTTTTCCGTCCTTGACGCGATGCTAGATCAGCCAATGGACGAGGTGCTTGAACTGTTGCCGTTGGCTGGCGAAATCAACGAGGCGCTGCTGGAGCATTCTGGTCCGATGGGTGATGTTCTGGAAAGCGTGTTGGGCTACGAGCGAGGGAACACAACGGGCACAAACATCGGATTTTCGAAGGTTGGGGATGCGTACCAGGAATCCCTTCAGTGGCTGACCAGCAGCGGGTTCACGCTTTAGGGCGAAGGCCGGCCTTTGATTCAAATTGATCTTGATTCACAAAAAAACCGCCCGGCATGCACCGGGCGGTTTTCGTTGGTATTTCACGGTCGCCAATCAACAAAGGCTAACTGAAGCGGCCTATTTCATGATCATGTCGTCGACGGTCATTCCGCCTGGGATCATCGGCAAGACGTGCTCTTGGTAAGGCACTTCGACGTCCAGCAGGTACGGGCCTTTGTGCTCGATCATTTCTTTGATCGCACCTTCCAGGTCCGACTTCTTGCGAATCGTTGCCGCACCACATCCGTAGCCTTTGGCGATTTGAACAAAGTTCGGATACCGCTCGGTGGCATAGGTAAAGCGTTCGGCGGTGCTGTTGCCGCTAGCTTCGTCGTGACTGATTGGGCCCAAGTAGGTGTGGGCGCGGTTGCGGTCCATGAAGCGGTCTTCCCACTGGACGACCATTCCAAGGTGTTGGTTGTTCAGCAAGAACACCTTCACGGGCAGTTCTTCGCAGAAGCAAGTTGCCAGTTCTTGGATGTTCATTTGGAAGCTGCCGTCACCGTCGATGTCGATGACCAAAGCGTCTGGCAAAGCAGCCTGGATGCCCATTGCCGCTGGCAAACCAAATCCCATCGTTCCCAAGCCGCTGCTGCTGTGCCAGGTACGAGGTTTACGGAACTTGTAAAACTGCGCCGCCCACATTTGGTGCTGTCCGACACCCACGCTGATTTGGGTGTTCATGTTGGCGGTGATGTCGCTGAGTGTTTGGATCGCGTGCTGTTGCAGGATGCCGTCGAACTCGGTGTCGTACTTGAAGGGGAACTTCGCCTTCAGTTCGGTGCAGTGCTTTCGCCACGGATCGATGTCGCAGCGTGTGACGGTTTTGTTGAGTTCCGTCAGAGCCTGTTTCACATCGCCACGAACTGGGATGTGCGCTTCCTTGTTCTTGTTCAGCTCCGATCCGTCGATGTCGATGTGGATGATCTTCGCGTCTTTGGCGAATGCCTCGACCTTGCCGGTCACGCGGTCATCAAATCGAACGCCCAATGCGATCAGCAAGTCACAGTCGCGAACAGCGTAGTTGGCGTAGGCAGCGCCGTGCATTCCCAGCCAGTCCAGCGAGTTCTCGTTCTCGGGCGGAACCGAGCCAATACCCATGATCGTCGTGACGGTTGGGATACCGGTCTTGTTGATGAAATCACGCAGTTCTTCGCTAGCGTTGCCAAGAATGACTCCACCGCCGGAATAGATCACGGGGCGGCGAGCCAGTTTGATGGCGGCGGCGATTTGGCGAACGGTTTCGGCCGGAATTGCAGGTGGGGCTGGCTCGTAGCCGGGCAAGTCCATCGGCGGGTCGAGGTCGACTTCGGTAACGTCCGAAAGCTGGACGTCTTTTGGGAGGTCAACAAGAACAGGGCCGGGGCGACCGGAGCTGGCGACGTGGAAAGCTTCTTTCATCACGCGCGGCAAATCGTCGATCGAGGTCACCAAGTAATGATGTTTGGTGATCCCACGGCAGACTTCGACCATCGGGGTTTCTTGGAATGCGTCCGACCCAATCGCCTTGGTGGGGACCTGGGCGGTCAAGCAAACCATCGGAATGCTGTCTAGTTTTGCATCGGCAATCGCGGTGACCAAGTTCGTCGCACCAGGGCCGCTGGTCGCCATCACCACACCGACTCGTCCGGTTGCCCGAGCATAACCTTGTGCGGCAAAACCGCCGCCTTGCTCGTGTCGTGGCAAAATCGTACGAATCGAATCACCAAAACGCGTCAACGCCTGGTGAATCGGCATGCTGCATCCGCCCGGATATGCGAAGAGCACGTCGACGCCATGATCTACCAAAGACTTGACAACAATGTCGGCTCCGGTCATCACGCGATTATCAGTGTTTGCAGCTTCTGCAGTGCTCATGGCAGGGGAATGTTCTTGCGAAAGATGGGGAAAAACAGGAATCACGAGTAGGGATTCACGCGTCTCGTGCGACACGAAAACTCCGGCAGCGGTTCGCTGGTCAGCCGTCTCAGTCCACGTTCGGGAAAAAAACTGACATTTACGCAGCCGACAGAACTTCCGAATCTAAACGGTAACGTAAGTGGGGGCCCAAACTTAGGCAATGCGTAAAACCTGCGGACACGATGAGTACTTGGTTCAATTTGTTGGCAATCGCGATAGCTGGCGCAACCGGTTCGCTTTGCCGATACGGCATTACCCTGGCTGCGGCAGCCGTCCCCGGGGGGAATACCCTTTATGGCACCACGATTGTCAACGTCTTAGGATGTGCCTATTAGGCGGGATATCGGCCCTTCAGGTGCCGGATTCGGTCGTCACAGAGCGCGTTATTTTAGCCGTTCGTGTTGGATTTCTAGGGTCACTGACAACGTTTTCCACCTTTGCCTCCGAGTCGTCTGTGCTCGCCGAAGATGGGCAGTGGGGGGCATCAACAGCGTACACGCTAGCAAATTTGGTTCTCGGTTGGGCCGCTCTGATGGCGGCATCGGGTTGGGTCAAAGGATGGGCTTCATGAAAAAACAAATTCTCAGTTTCTGGTCGACGCCAATTGGTGGGAAGCCGTCACTTGGGCAGTGCTTTACCGCCGGACTGGTGATTCTTATTGCCCCGTTGGTGCTGCTTGGAAGTCCCAGGGCGTTTTCGCAGTCACCTTCGGGCGGCGGCCTGTGGCCGCTTCGCGATGCTCCCACACTGAAGGCCGTTTCCAATCGAAATGATTCCAATGACACCGATGCCCCGCACGCACTCGATACGCCTCATTACTGTGACAGTGACGTGTTGCGTTCGGCGGCGACGATCCATTGTTTGCGATTTAATGCTGCAAAGGTTGGCGTTGCGGTTGGTGACCATGGCTTGATGCTCCGCAGCGATGATGCTGGCCAAACTTGGAATGATGTCGCTAGTGGCGTGGAATGTTCGCTGAGTGACGTCTTTTGGCTCGATTCCAATCGAGTCATTGCCGTGGGAGGCGGACAGGATCCCGTCACCGCGATCTCACGCGGAGTTGTTTTGGTTAGCCGAGATCAAGGACAAACCTGGAGGAGGGCAGCGATCGATGATCTGCCGCGATTCTGGTCGATGCAGTGGGAATCCCAGTTCACAGGGCGTTCTTCGACGTCCAACTCTCGCCGGGCACCCGGCATCGTCGCTTTCGGCGAACGCGACCCGATCACAGGAAACGACGTCTTTCTGTCCACTGACGGAGGTGAGAGTTGGCAGGGAATCCGGTCCGACGAAATCGAAGCGGATGGGACCGAATCGGTTGCGGAACGAGACAGGTTCAGTCACATCACGGTTGAGCGTTGTCAGCGGTGGCGGGAAATTGTGGGGCAGCCATGCCTTGTTCGCATGTCATGCAAAATTGATGAGCAAACATTTTTGTGCGCTGGCGATCATGGACAGATCTTTCGATCAAATGACGGTGGCCGCACTTGGGACTCGGTGCGAGAAGCCGGCAATTGTGGGCTTCTTGTCATCTGCAAGGATCTCGAGAGTATCCCCTGGGCGCTTGTTGGGCGTCAGGCCTTGGAGCAACGTCTGCGATGCAATCTCTTGGTTTCGGCCAACGGTCCGATTGATCCTGCGATGCGTCAGATGGCGATGAATCTGGGGGTCGCTTCCATCGAACGATGTGATCTTGCGACGGATTTCAGTGACAAATCCTTGTCCGGGCTGCTGGCAATTTATGAGGCTCCGATCGTCGCCGTTGACGCATCCGTTGCTGCCGATCTGCGGCACCGCATTCGATTGTTTGCCGCGCAGGGTAGCTCCAGCAAGGTCGTTGAGTTTTCACGTGAAGGTGCCGGCGAGACACTTCTGCACCGGAACGCGTTGCTGTCAGAAATGGGCACGCTTGCTGACGATCTCGACATCGATTGCCAGATTTGGGCTGATCGAAGTTTTCAACTTTCTCAAGCGAATCGCTCGAGCCAAGGGATCTATCTCAACACCGTCTATGCCGCAGGGAATCAACTCACGCGTAGTGATGATTTGTCGGACGGAATAAAACTTGATGCAACGTGTCGCTTGCCGAAACGACAGGTAACCGCCAGTCGCCGCCGACAACAAGTGGTACAGGGGCGATTGCGTCAGCAGTCAATGATCGCCGACTTGTTGAAACGTTCGTCTGCTGATTCAACCGCGTTTAGCAAGTCGTTGGATTTACTTTTCGCGCAAACCAGTCGTTTGGATCGTTTTCGCTTGGCATGGATGGTTGCCGCACAGGCACGCAATCACCCGAGCCTGCCGACTGTCTTGCTTGCGATTGAAAAACACTTTCCCGACACCTCTTCGGCACAGCTTGCCGGGCTCTATGCGAGAACTCGGTCAACCAGTTTGGAATGGGCCAGTTGGCAGAGGAGTCGCGAAGGCATCGTTCCCGATGAACGTTTGCACGATGTTCAGCAAACTGGCGGTGATGAGTACGCACAACTCGATTCAAAGTCCCGCGAAATCTTACCTGGGCAGTCGGGGCACTCCAGCATCGTATCGCCTTTCCAGAGCAGCGTAGAGAACCGCCAGTCAAGCGGTCCGTCGGTCGTGCAAACGTCTGCGATGATGCCTGCCGATTCGGATCCATATGGAAATGATCTGGCGGCGCAAAACGCCAAGCAAACTGGGCAAGAACTGGACCTTGCCTGGCAAATGCATCCGGTGACTCGGATCGTCAACGCTGCGATCGAAAAGCAACGACAGCATCACACAGTTGAGCAAGAAAACCAGGGTGATCTGCCGGCAAGCACGATTTCATCTGGTGCCCTTCGGCAGATCGCGAGTCAAAGCACCGCTTGGGCGAAACTTTTGCAACCTCGTTCGGGGCAAGTTGCCGTCGCGAAGCGGACGTCGCAACCGCCTAAACTTGATGGGAAGCTTGACGAGGCGATGTGGCAGCTTGCCTGGGAGAGTTCCGCGGCGACGTCTGCTGGGGCATTGCCGATTCGTATCGCATTGGCCTGGGATGATGAGTACCTGTATTTGTCAGCGATCGTTCCGCAGGAAGAATTCAAAGCCAGTGGGCAAACTGAAATTCGTCATTACCGCGACGCTGACCTGCGTCATGTCGATCGGCTAAAGATCGGTTTGGATTGTGACCAGGATTTGTTGACCTCAATGAACTTTACCTGCAGTCGTGACGGACGGACTCGCGACGATCTAGACGGTGTGCTGCCATGGGATCCGACATGGTATTTGGCAACCGGCGAACAACCCGAAGGCGTCGTGTGTGAAATTGCGATCGAGCTGCGCAGTTTGTGTGGGCCGATCCAACCCGGTGACGCTTGGTTCCTGGAGGCATCCACGATTCGTTCTGGCGACGAGGGCGTCCGTCATTGGATGCCACAACCGGAAACTCGAATTCGGGTTGATTTCGAATAACGCGATCGCTTGCTAGCTCGTTACTCGGTCAAGGTCGCTTCGGCGGCCAATTCCTGATTCAGTTGCTCGGCGATCTTCGAAAGAGGCAATTCGAATTTGCGCCATTTTTCGACCGACGATTGATACATCGGCTGGCGGACTTGCCATTTACTCGGTGTGTGAACTGCTCGATCGTTTTGATGGAACGTCAGGCATTGTTCCGACCACTCGAGTGCACAGTGATTGATCAATTGGCGTGACTTCGATTCGGGATTCGCTACCAGTTCCTCGTACCGACTGTGATAGATCGGCTGTGGCAGAACCTTCTCCCAGTGACGCATGATCCGGCGGTAGTCGCGATGGTAAGTCATCATCTGTTCGAAATCGCAAAACGGCGGGTTTAGGTTTTGGCAAAAACAAGAAACCATCACGTCCATCGGATTGCGCTGGCAATGAATGATCGTTGCATTCGGGAATAAGATGCCGATCAGACCGAGATGCCAGAAGTTCGTTGGCATCTTGTCGGTGACTCGTGCGGCATCACCGGCAAACGCTGCCAACTCGTCAAGGTATTCTTGCCCCATGCCTTTAAAATCAACCGCGTCAATCGAGGCCAAGCAATCAGGGTACTGTCGTTGGCGGTCGCTGTTTGGATTGTTGCGACTCGGTTGGGCGTTGCCCACATGGGACGCATGAAATCGGATTTGGCTAATCGAAGACAGTTCACCAGCACCGGCAACATCGGGATGACTGCTGACAATTTGTTCGGTCAGTGTTGTGCCCGACCGCGGCATCCCGACGATAAAGATCGGCATCGCAGAAGGATTGCCAAGGTGGCGGAGCTTTGAAAATATTTCCGGGGTAAAGAAATCGATCGCTCGATCGACGATATCGGACATCGCAAGGTCGAGTGACCGGCCACGTATGTTCGCCTCCGCTTTCGCCCGGTTGCGATCGGCCTTGACCTGATTGCCACGCTGGTAGTGTTGCCAGGCCTCTTGATAGCGACCTGTATCGTCGTAGACCTTTGCCAGTGCGAAATTCAAGCTGATTTGCTTTTGCTCGCGAGGCTTAGATTGGTCGATCAGGCGATGTAGCAACTTAGCGTATTGTCGTGTCGCAGCGTTGTCTTCAAACTTCTTTGCACGCGAGTATCGGAAGTGCGTTTCGGCGCGATCAGGATCCTGTTTTATGGCTTTTTCAAACAGTTTGAGAGCGGTCGGGATTTCGCCAAAGTCAACATTCGCGCTGGCGAGATAGCTGAGCGAAATCGATGACTCGGGGTCCTGTTTGACAGCCTTTGCAAACGTCTCTCTTGCTGCTTCGTATTGATGAAGTTGTTGCCGGAGACGCCCTTCGGCGATCAGCGATTTTCGACTGGGTTCGCGAGCATTCACAATGCCATAGCATTCCAAAGCCTCGAGACGCAAACGTTTCGCCATCCGGTATCGGCTGCGGCGAGCCAAGTTGGTCGCGCGTTTTTCTAACAGTCCTGCAAGCGTGCGATTGAGCTTTGCCGAGCGTGCGTCGCGGATGAGATTGACGCGAATAACGTGAATAGCTTCGCCAAGGTCGTGGCGTTGTTCATGATACTCCGCAAGAGTCAGTGTGGACGAGTATTGTTCGTCATCGAAAAACGACCCGCGTTCGTAGTACTTTAACGCTGCTTTTGGATTGTCCTTCGTCTCGGCGATCTTGCCCAGCAGGTACCAGCATTCGGCCTGATGAGGATCCAGTTGGATCGATCGTTCAAGCGTTTCGTGAGCACTGTCCAGGTCGCCTGCCGCTAGCGATGCGTACGCTCGCAATCGGTTCGCAACCGGATCGTTCTCCATGTCCGCATGAGCAAACAGAATAGCGACCGCTTGGTCTTGCTTTTTTTGGCGAAGCAAATCTGCGACGACGACATGAACCACCGGGGCGGCTGCGGCGACGTGTTCATCGTTGCGGTGATGGCTGACACGCTGACGTAGTTGCCGATGGCAGTCACCCACGATGGTCGCTTCGGACGCAGTGGCATTGGGAGACACTGATTTCAGAAGCGACCGTATGAACAAGTCGAGAGACGGTTCGATGGCACTCACAGAGTCTGATTCCTTCATGAAGTCACCGAGCTCGGCGTCTTAGACGTAGTATCCATAGTAGTAATAGTAGTAGTACTCGCTTGGCCCATAGGCGTAGACATCCGAGTAGTCGTAGTAGTCTCGATAGTCGTAGTTGTAGGCATCGTAATCCGGTTCATCACCGGTATCGTATGGGTCATCATCTTGGTCGTCAGATATTCCGTTGACGGCCAATGAATAGTCGATACCAAGGTTGGCATTGCTTCCGCTTGAGATGGACGAAAATCGCAGGATGTATTCACCTTCTTGCAGCCATGCCATTGCTGATCGAGTTACGTCAGAATTGGCTTGCACCACGAGTTTGATTTCTCGTGTGTGTGCGTCGTAGATAGTAAGACGCACGGACTGACCGGCGTCCGCGCCGATGCCCGCAAGGTCGAATCGAAAGAGTTTCGATTTCCACGCTTCCCAACGAATGAATTTATCAACGTCAGCATCGACGGTGCCATCGGAAAGGTGGTGCATCGTCGCGGCTGCGTTGTCGAATTCGGCAACCGTGATGTAGTTGCCAACACTGACGCTGGAACTGGTGTCGACACTGACGCGTATGTAGTAATCTTCAGACGCTTGTGGCGAAGCGACTTCGATACTGATGGTGCCGTCGGCACGTACACGCCCGGCGGTGCGACCGGTGTCCCCGTCGAATCGACCACCTGCATGTTCAAACTCGGCGAATCAATCCCGACAGCGGAAAGATGCACGATCAGCTTTCCAGAAACATCGCTCGGTGCCGTGATCTTGTAATAGTCGACATCATTCGCTGACGACACAGACGCTTCGAACTCGTATCTCGAATCGAGCGTCGGTTGCGACGTCAATGCGTTCGCGTTCGCAAGGATATCGTCTTGGCCAGATTCGAAATCTGCCATGTCGAAACCGGCAAACAGCGCGTCGGCTCCACTATCGTAAGGGCTGCGCAGTAAATCGCTCGCCCGTGTCGCGGCGTCACGGTAGTCGACTTCGAGAAAGAAGTCGCCTACCGAATAGATGTCGCTGGTGTCGGCCGGAGAAACTCGGATGTAAAGTTCACTTTGTCCGGTGATTCCGCTGATCGTCAGTTCGTTGTCATTGTCGAACACGGAATTGGCGATGTCAGTGGCAAGAACACTGCCAGAGGCATCGAGTACTTCTAATTGCGATTTCACGAGGCTGACGCCAGCGGCGCGAATCCTGACTGTGACTTCGTTCGCGTTGGCGACGGGGACAATTTATAGACATCGATGTCCTGGCCGTCGTTCAGGCTTCCGCGGGTCCGCAAAACCTGTGACGCGGGATCAAAATCACCGGGCGTTTCAAGCAGGGTTGCGACTTGAACTTGACCGTTGTCGACGAGTTCATAGGGGTCGACACGATGTCCATACAAAGCTTGAATTGCCGCTACGTCTTCCTGAGCGAGGGATCCCTTGGGAGCTGTGTATTGGCCGAACATGACAGACCATGTCATATCGTTGTCTGGTACGCCAAGCGTGTTGCCCGTTTCATGTAAAAACAAGCTGAATAGATCACGGTCGTTTGGCTCGATCGTCGCGGGATCGGGGGCGATTCCGTCTTGCCAATCGTGGTAAGTAAACGTTTGATTGGAATTGAGTAACAGGTCGCCCGAGTGTGTACCGGCCATCGCCTGAAATGGGATGCTGCTGGCGACCAAGCCTGATTGTGGAAATGCACCGATGCGAAATTCGCCGAAGCGTGGGTCGCCCACGGTCAGCCCGGGTGTACCGAAACGGAGGTCAAAATCGTTGCGCAAGCCGACATTAAAACCGGAATGGATCGACCAGGTTTGGTAAGCCCGCAGCAACAGTTCTTGCCAGTCTTGTCGTGCGGCAACTTGATCGAGCAGGCTGTCAATTTCGTTTTCGCCGTGGCCGATCGCGACGCCGTCAGCGGGGAAGCTGATGGTCAATTCGCGTTCATTGGGCCAAGCTTCTCCGAAAGTGGTTAACAGTCGCCGTTGTTCAAGGCTTTCGAGTTTGATTTGCGAGTAACGATTCTTCTTCGTTGTGCGATGCATGGTTGGCTTCCTTGTCGTTCGCTGCAAAAGCGTTGATAAGCGGAGGTGCGGCAGTCGGGTAAATCAGGGCTTTCAGTCTGGATCGAAGTCAGAGCCGGATTCAGAAACGCGTCGATTTGAGTTGCCCAGGAATTTTCGGATCGTCTCGAATTCTTCGGTGTCACGAATCGATTGGAGGTCTTCATCGGATTCGAGTTTTTCAGCCGGATAACCGTGTTTGACAGCTTCTGTCAAAAGGCTAATCGCACGTCGGCGATTCATCGGCCGGCCGATCACCGCATGGATACAGGCGGCTTGGTACATCGTCCTCGGGGAGTTGGGCGGATCCATCGCCTTCTTGGTGTAGGCCAACGCTAGATCGTGGATGCCTTCACGCAGGTAAGCGAGTCCGATGCTGATTAACACCCGTTCGTCGTAGGGGCGAATGTCGAGGAGAATTTTGTAATTTGCGATCGCATCTTGATAGCGATGCAAGTACGTCGCTTGTGTCCAGGCAAGTTGCAATCGAGCGTGTGCACTGGAAGGATTGATTTTGAGTGCTGATTCAAAGTCAGCGAAGGCAAGTTCATAACGCTCGCGTTTGATGTTGGCGAGCCCACGCGTTAGCAGGTTGTCCAAATCATTGCATTCGAGCTTGAAAGCTGTTTCAAGGCTTTGCTCTGAAAGCTCGTCATCGCCAAGCAATTGATAGTTGCGACTGGCTTGCAAGTGGGGGCGGATACGATCGGGGGCAAGCCTTGCCGCTTCAAGAAAACTCTCCAGCGAAGGTTTCAGTTGTCCTTGGTCACGTAGGACATAGCCGAGGTAATACCAGGCGGCCGAATTGGTTGGAATGAGCTCGATGGCTCGTCGAAAGTCACGCTCTGCCGCTGATTTTTGGCCCAAACGGTAGTGGCAGCGTCCGCGGAGCACGCAGAGTTCGGCCGAATTTGGCGCTCGTTCCAGCGACTGCGTGAACGACAACTTCGCTTGGTCGAATTGTTCATCCTGAAATTGGGCCCGTCCTAGAAGTGTCCAGCGAAGCGCCGACGGAACGGTGTCGCGGTCGGCAAGAATCGCTAGCAGGTCAGAAGCCGAACTATAGTCCCCAATCGAAAGCAAACGAACCGCGTCGAGATAAACTTCCGTGTCGGTTTGGGCGGGGACCGTGATCGCGTCTAATTCGAGCATCACTTGTCTCTCGATATCGTCGACAAGACGCGCACGCTGTGATTGCAAGTAGAGCTTCGCGCGTGATGCGGAGTCGCCGTCGAGGTAGTCAGCGATGGTGATCAGCTGATCCAGGCTGTTAAGGTCTGTTTCGTCGATACCCTGAAGTGATTTTTGCTTCCAGAGATTGTTTTGTTCGAGGATTGCCAAGTGAACGGTGAAGATTAGCAGGCTGTCTCTTGCTTTTTGCTGTTGCGTCGCTGGCAACGCATGAACCATCTGTTCGATTTCGTCTGAGCTTGAAAGCTTGAACGTCTCGAACAACGCAAGTCCACGCTCGATGCTTTCGACATCTTGACGGCCCGGATCCGTCATTACTTCGGCAAGGTAGTCACTCGATGCCTCATAGAAATTCGCGAATCGATGCTGGCCGTCGAGACGGTCAATCGTTTTCTTGCTGTTCTGTAGTGCAATCGAAACGGGAACCAGTAATGCCAGAATCAAGACGAATGCGATTGATGCAGACAGTAGTTGGGGATGCCGCCGGGTCCACTTTTTGAACTTCCACCCGATGGGCTCGTCGGTGTGTGCTAAGGATCGACGGTCTTGTTCGCGGACCAGGTCAACATGTAATTCGTCCGCACTTGCATAGCGTTGCTCTGACGCGAAACAGAGGCAGCGATCAATGATCGAACGCAAACCGGGTGTGACTGTGTCGTTCGCATCCCAACGCGGTGAAGACTTTCGGTCGGCAACCGCTGGTGCCAAATCAATTTCGGCAATCGAGTTCGGTGTCGCATAGGGAAGACGGCTGGTGACGAATTCGTACATCATCACACCGAGCGAATAAATGTCCGATGTCGCATCGGGCTGGTCACCGGCGCCCATCAATGCGCGGAGCATTTCCGGAGACATGTATGGCAACGTTCCACCGGCCCGTCGGTGTGTTTTTTGCCCGATAGTTTGTGAAAGGTTGAAATCGAGCAGCGCCGGTTCGCCATCATTTCGAACCAGAACGTTGCTGGGTTTCAAATCGTTGTGCAATATCCCACGCACGTGTGCATGGGAAAGTGCCCCGGCAAGGCGCGAGAAAATGGAGATCGCTAATTCATCGCAATCGAGTGACTTGAAACGTTCCAACGGCCGTGTGGCGTTCACTTCGTCTGCCGCAGGAATTCGCGGGAACATTGCCAGCGGCAACTGAGTTTCGTCGTCGACCACCATGACTTTGGTGTCTTGGATTCTCGCTTCGACAGTTCCGACCAAGCTTTCGCCACTACGTTGTGACGTTTCGGTGCGATTGCTTAAGAAATCTGCCAGTGTGACGCTGCCCGCGTAGGGCATGCAGATCACCGTTCGTGAGAGCACTCGGTGACTGGAGTAGATCGGAACAATGTTTGTATGTTGCAGAGTCGCCATCCGTTCGGGTTCTGCAAGCGTGTCTCCGACGATTTTCAGGACGACATATCGATCGGCGAGTTCCGATTGGTTGGCAAGGTAAACGTGGCTGAACGCACCACTCCCAATTTGCTGAACCAACTGGAATCCGATCGAGGCGAGTTCGGCTTGGAAGGCGGCGTCTTCGTTGGGATTCGTACGTAGTTCGTCGAGTTGACGTTGAACGTCCTGGCGTCTCGCCGACCGTGCGAGGTCTTGAAACCAAGGCTCGCTACGAACTCCCGGTAAGTCTTTCCATCTCGTAACCGTTACGGGATAGCCCATGGCTGAGCGCGCACGGAAATCTTCGAAAGCGATTTCGGCGATACAGTCCGGCCTATCTTGGAGAAGATCAAATCGATCGAGGTATTGAGCGAGCTCAATCGTGTCGCCGCTTTCATATCGAAGTTCGATGTCAATCCGAATTAGCTCTGCTATCGCATCGTGGTCATCGCTCAAACCATAACGGGCAACCAAGTCTTCGATCGTTGCGGTCGAATTTGGCGTCCACGAGGCTTCGAATTCGTCGATTGCTTCATCAAGCCTGTCGAAGGTGCCTCGATTAATCATCCGGTGAGCCTAGTCCAAAATCAGGGATAAACCTGGGCCAGCGATTACGCGGCGGGCCGAACCATTCCTATCTTGGGTGGAGCAGCAAACCCGCGAATCGCCCGCCAGCGAATTTAGAAAAAAGGTGCAAACGTTGAGATATTCGTTCGCCCGCAAAAGAGTGTGTCGCCAGGATTCGCCACCGCAGCAATTGCTATTCAGAGAGTAACTGCTCCGCCAATTGTTCGCGACTTCGTTGAAGGCTGCGTTCTATCGTCCGGCGGCTGCGGTTTGTTTTTTGGTGAATCTCTTCGATGCTGTGGCCAGCGATTCGCAAGGTTAAGATCTCACGATCGATCGGCCGGAGCGATTCAAGTGACTCGCGAATGCAGATTTCCAAAAACTCCATCGATGTCTGGTCAATAGAGTCTTTGATGCCATCTGATGCCGCCTCCAGTGAAACGTTTCGGCTGATGTCTCGACGTTGGCGAGTATGGTGGTTCGCCTGGTTGGTTAATTTGCGAACCGCGATTACGGCCAGCAAATTCCAGAGCGTCGATCCGGGCGGCGCGTCATAGTTGCCCGATTGCATCCCGCGAAAGACGCTTTTAAAGACGGACTGAACGATGTCTTCCGGCTCGGTGACCACGCCGATCTTGGTTCCGATTTTTGATCGTACCAAACCGAATACTCGACGCGCATATCGGTCATATAGGATCGAAGCCGCTTGCTCATTGCCATCACGAACCGCAACCACCAGCGATCGGTCGGTTGAAGTCATGTCGGTAGTGGGTAAGGCTGGATCCACTGTAACTATCGAGGCTTAATGGCGTTCGAAGCAGACGTTCATCGTCAATTTGGTAGTTCGACGATAGCCTTGATTGTCTTCGGCTCAAGCAAACCACCCGCGCAATTTATCTCACGAACCGATGTTTTTTTTCGAATTCTCGTGACAAATCTCACGATCATCAGCTCTCGGAAGCTGTTTTGTGCCCCCCGAAATTGCTGTTTGAAGATGCGGACCTTCGGATTCGTCCGGCTGGCTGCTAAGAGACTCGGTCGACAAGTCAGCAAAAAAGAAAAGCCGGACACGTCCGCAATTCTCTACTGCACGAGTAGAGCTGCCCCATTACGGTCGTGCCCGGCGGTCTTGAAAATGCTTCTCTTCAAGGAACGACAAGGCCAAGCAATGAGCAGGCACAGCGTGGAGAAGAGCCTGGACGCTAGATCACTTCGCATGTATCCGACACGGAAGTGTTCACTTGCAGTGCCTGGCTCGCTGCTTGTCTTGCAGAAAAGGAGAGCAACAAGACCCGCCGGAGACCGCCATGGTTTTCAGTGGGTTTTTGAATAGTTTTTACTCCGCGTCGATTCATAGACGTTGAAGCAATGCCCCAACGATCGCACGGCGAATTTCGTCGCCGGCAGAAACGTTGGTCTCTGCTCGCCGGTAACGATTGTCATGGCGTTGGAAACCCTCCGAATGGGATCGTCGATTCACGGAAGACGAAGGGTGGCTGTGTGAGGGGGGCGTCACTACCTGTGAACGGTAGAATGTTCCGTGGTGGTTCGAGGGTTGGTCAAATCGTGATGGCATCCGTGGAGGGACGCTGATTTGAAGCTCAACTCGATTCCCATTGAGACGATTGGGAACTGCTGGACGAAAGGACGTCTGTGATCGTGAAACGATCGCGGGAGTGACGCAACTTGTTGGGTGAATCGCAGATTCGAAGTTTCGAAACTCTGCAGCTAAGTGCGACATCCGCAAACTGACCACTTGCCAGCTTGCTTCTAACCGCGAGCAATGAGGGTACCGATGGCTTTCAAAGAACGTTTGTTGGACTTGGAAGTGCAGCGCTTCGGTTGTCGCAAATTGTTCGAACAATCGTTCCGGTCGGCGTGTGTCGCGCGAGGCCGATCGCAAATCACTGGTGCTGTCTTCCAAGTCATCCACCAAACGCTCGTCACACCGCTCGACAAAGTCTTCGCGAAGCACCAATCGTTCGAAGTCACAGACCGCGTCACGGTAGTCGTCGGCCGCTCCGTAGAGTGGCGAATCATGTCCTGCAAAAGCTGCAGGGGCTGCAGACACCAGGACGAGGCAGACGATCGAGGCGATGGATTTGGTGGTGTGAATCATTCGTGATCTCCGAAGCGGTTCGTGCTCGCCCGGCGTCATTGCGGACGTCAAATTTGGATTGGGTAACGGCGTTAGACCTATGCACCGCTTGTGCCAACAACAGTGGAGATTCTTTAAGTGCCTTTATGGCAATGGTTTACGCAGATGTGTTCGAACGTTGTGAATCTTTGGTGTGGTCAGGATGATCCGTTTTTCGGTAGGCGCGCATTCATTTGGACGTCAGTGGTCGGTGGCAACGATCGCGAGCCTGCCCAGGTCTCCAGGTTCCGTGTTCATTTCTCTTGTCATCAAATCGCCTCACCCGCTATTCTTGCCAGTGGTCTGAAAACAGAAGCAACAGCGAAAAGGAAGTCGCCATGGCAATTCGATTGGACGAGCTCAGCCAACTGGTTGAAGGTACCTTGCATGGTGATGGTGCCTTGATCTGCCAGGGTGCAAATCCGTTGGACCTCGCCACCGAAGCAGAGATCACCTTGGTCGTCCAGCCTGTCGGAGAGATCGGACCCATCACCGCGTTGGCGGTTGTCACGAAGGCGCGTCTCGAAAATTGCGATCGTCCGCAAATCATTGTCGATCAACCGCACGCTGCATTTGCTCGGATCGTCGCCCACTTCCGGCCCCCCATCACGACCAATTTGCCCGGTGTTGGAGTCGATTCGAACGCCAAGATCGCCAGTTCAGCGAAGGTGCATCCGACAGCGACGATCTGTCGTGACGTCGTCGTCGGCGAGCGAACGCTGATCATGCCCGGCGTTGTGGTGATGCCCGGATGCCGCATTGGTAACGACTGTGTGTTGCATCCTCACGTCACTCTCTATTCACACACACAGATTGGTGATCGTGTTGTCATCCACGCAAGTTCGACGATTGGCGCGGACGGATTCGGTTATCGATTCGAAAATGGTCGGCACATGCCGGCCAGTCAACTTGGGTATGTCGAAATTGAATCGGACGTTGATGTTGGTGCTGGCGTCACCATCGATCGTGGCACCTATGGCGCGACACGGATCGGTCAAGGAACCAAGATCGACAACCAAGTCATGATTGCACACAACTGCCAGATCGGGCGGCACAATCTGATCTGCAGCCAAGTCGGTATCGCAGGGTCCTGCAGCACCGGTGATCACGTGATCTTGGCCGGGCAGGTCGGTTTAAAAGACCATATCAAACTTGGCGACGGAACCATCGTTGGCGCAAAAGCTGGCGTGATGGACGACTGCGAAGGCGGCCAGGTTTACTTGGGTGCTCCCGCGATGCCTCAACGTGATCAAATGCAAATCTTCGCGCTCCAGCGCAAGCTGCCTGACATGCGGCGCGAACTCAAGTCCTTGAAAAAGCAGTTGGCCGAATTGACTGCACAGCTTCGCGAGCTGACCGATGGCAGTGACGCGGACGATCACGCTAGCTCTCGTGTCGTCAACGAGCGTGCTGCCTAGTGCAATGGAACGTAACGTCAAACGCCAAAGCTACGGACGAGATCTGGTGCGAAGTTTCTTTTCACGCGGGATGTTGGCTTCCGAAGGCCAGCCCAAACCCGTCGGACTGATCGCCGGCTGGGGCTCCTTTCCCGTGCAAGTTGCCGAAGAAATCGTTAGCGCCGGTGGGCGCGTTTGTTGCATCGCAATTACTGGTCATGCGAGTCCAGAGTTGGAATCGATTTGTGATCACGTCAAATGGTCTGGCGTCGGCAAGATCGGTGCCCATGTGCGGTACTTTCGTCGTCACGACGTACAGGACGTCACGATGGCAGGCAAGCTTTTTAAATCGGACTTGCTGTTCCAGGGCAGCGTCTGGATCAAGCACTTTCCCGACCTGACCGCGATCCGTACCTTTGGTCCTTGTCTGCTGGGAAAGCGTCGTGATTCACGCGACGACAGTTTGCTTTTGTCCGTGACCCGAACCTACGCCAGAAACAAAATGAACGTCTGCCCTGCAACCGATTTTGCACCCGAGCTGTTGGTCAAGGAAGGTCAGCTCGCCGGAGCGCCATTGGATCAACGTGAACACCGTGATGCGGTGTCCGGCTGGAACGTTGCCAAGCAGATGGGAGGCATGGATATTGGCCAATCAATCACGATCAAAGACTCGACCGTTTTAGCCGTCGAGGCAGTTGAGGGGACCGATTCGTGCATCGAGCGAACTGGCCAGCTCTGCCGTCGCGGCGGATGGACATTGGTGAAGGTTGCCAAGCCGAACCAGGACATGCGGTTTGACGTGCCTACGATCGGCCCACAAACGATCGAAAGGGTGGCCGAAAACGGTGGCAAGACGATCGTCATCGAAGCAGGTATGACGATCTTGGTCGAACGTGACGAGACACTACGTCTCGCCAAAACACATGGGATCAAGATTGTCGCTCTCGACGCGGCGACGATCGAAAAGAGTCTTCGCAGCGAAGCCGCATAACATGGCTTTCACGAAGCGTCTGCCTTACTCGCCAGACGCTTCTTCGGCGGCTTCGTCCTCGGCGGCCTGCTCTTCGGCTGGCTTTTCTTCAGTCACTTGCTCTTCCGATTCGGCTTCTTCGGTCGCCTCTTCATTCGGTGGCTGATTCCACTCCAGTTCCGCGGCCGCGTCGCGTTGTTCTTGGGAAGCGATCACAGGGAACTTTGCGTTGCTAATACCGCGGTCCACGATCCAAATGTTACGGAAGCGAACCGGATCGCCGTGATCTTGGATGTTGATCGGTGACAACGTCGGTTCTTCGGGCTTGCCAGCACCAGTCTTGCTTGGCAGTGCGACGTTGTCTTGGACTTTGACCCCATTGATCCAGCTAGTGATGTGGGCATCACGGATCTTCTTGCCGTCGGAGTTCCATCGAGGTGCCGTAAACGACACGTCATAGGTTTGCCAGACGAGCGGAGGGAACGCCATGTTCAAATCAGGCGACTTCATGCGGTACAGCGCGCCCAGTCCGTTGAACATCTTTTCGGTGCCGAAGGAATCGAGGACTTGGCACTCATAGCGACTTTGCAGATACAGCCCGCTGTTGCCACGTTGTTGGCCATCGGCGATTGGCATGTATGGCAAACGGAATTCGGCGTGCAAGTCAAAGTCTTGGAACATCGGCGAGATCAACGCGCCTTCTTTCAACAAACCATTTTCGGTCATTTCGGCGCCGACGAAATTGTCGACCGAAGTGCCGTCGAAAAGGATCAAGGCGCCTTCAGGTGGCTGTGCACCAAGGGTTCGGCTGACGCGGTTGACTCGCTTCAATCGCCCCAGCATCTTTCCGTCCGACGCAATGATGTTGCAGCCTTCGGAATCGACGAAGATCCCCCACGGTCCGCCGGACAGGATGACATTGTCTCCTGAACGAAGGCCGATCAATCGCAGTTCCTCGGCTTCGTGACCGTCTTCACCAGGAAGCCCGCCGTAGAACGCCATCGCTTGGAATTGGTCGCCAGCGACGGGACGGATTTGCAACGCCAGGATTTGGCCTTTCTTCTCGCCGCTCCTGAACTTACCAACGAACTCGCCCATCAAATGATAGCTGGCATCATCCTGTGGCGGCTCGGTGTAGGCGGGGCCTTTTTCGCTGCCGTGTTGCTGAGCAAACAGGTTTGCGTTTGGCACGGCGGCCAAGATTAATGCGGGAAGAACGGTTTTTGCGAACAAGCGAGAGAGCGATACGGTCATGGTGGGAATAAGCAGTGGGGAAAAAGCTCGTCCAGGCGTAGGCGGACCAGCGTGGGCTGATGCGAGAGCCAATTTTCTAGCGGTCCAAGTCTAGTTCGCTGTCGGCTACTACTCCACCATCTGACCGTGAAAGCACCTTGATTCGTGGCCCAAAAAGCAGTTTTCGTCGACCCAATCGGACGCAGGGGACTGGCAATTCGTCCGATTCACCGGTTTGTGCCGCAGCGATCACCAAAGTTTGTCCGTGGTCTTGGGCGTCGGTACCGTGGGGCGGGTACGATGGAGATTCTTCCGGAGGCGATTTTTCTTTATCGCGATCGCCATTTGCCCCGCTCATTCCCTCCCAATTGACGAAATCTATGCGATTCTCTGCAACACGCTCGTCGCTTCCTCCCGAATCTTGCAATCGAGGATGGCGTCAGGGCTTCGGTTATGTCTTGTCGCTCGGGCTAGCCGCTTGCCTCATCGGGCACGCGTTGTCTCGACCAACGATCGCCGCCGATCAGCCAAACATCCTGTTTATTTTCACCGACGATCACTGCACCCAAGCACTCAGTGCGTACGACCCGTCGCGGATCACGACACCCAACATGGATCGCATCGCACGCGAGGGAATGCGATTCGATCGCTGTTATGTGACCAACGGGATCTGTGGTCCAAGCCGCGCAGTCATTCAAACTGGCAAGTACAGCCACTTGAACGGCTTTATTCGCAATGGCAATCGATTCAATGGCGATCAGCAAACATTTCCAAAGTTGCTGCAACAGGCCGGATATCAAACGGCGATCATTGGCAAATGGCACCTTGTCACTACACCACAAGGTTATGACTACTACGACGTCTTGAAAGGGCAAGGTCCGTATTACAACCCGCCAATGGTCACCGCCGGAAAAGACGGCGAGCCGGTCACTCGCAGCCACACTGGTTACACCACCGAGATCATCACCGACAAAACTCTGAGCTGGCTAAAGAATGATCGTGACAAGGACAAACCGTTCATGGTCATGTACCAGCACAAAGCCCCGCACCGAAACTGGCGACCTGCGCCAAAGTACCTGCACTGGCTCGACGACGTCACTGTCCCAGAACCCGAAACGCTTTGGGATGATTACCAAGGGCGGACGCAATCTGCAGGCAAGCAAACGATGACTGTCCGTGAGCACCTCAACGACAACGACTTGAAGCTGTCAGGCTATGGCAACATGAACGCCGAGCAAAAGAAGGTTTGGGATGCCGCTTACGGACCAAAGAATAAAGCGTACCTGGATGCTCGCGATTCGATGACAGAAGAAGAGATCATCAAATGGAAGTACCAACGCTATGTCAAAGATTATCTGCGTTGTGTCAAAAGCGTTGATGATGGAATCGGCGAAGTCCTCGACTATCTCGACGAAGCTGGCTTAGCCGACAACACCATCGTGATCTACTCCTCCGACCAAGGTTGGTACCTCGGCGAGCATGGCTGGTTCGATAAACGCTGGATGTACGAAGAATCGCTGCGCACGCCGCTGCTGGTTCGTTGGCCGGGTGTGATCCAGCCCGGTTCGGTCAACAACGACATCACCTCGAATCTCGACTTTGCCGAAACGTTTTTAGACCTCGCCGGACAACCGGTCCCAGACGACATGCAAGGCCGTTCGTTGGTGCCACTGTTCAAAGGTCAAACGCCCGATGATTGGCGGCAGGTGTTTTACTACCACTACTACGAAAACCCTGGTGCGCACAACGTCGCTCGGCACTATGGTGTTACTGATGGAACACACAAGCTGATTCACTACTATGCGCTCGAAGGGAAAACGATCGATGATTGGGAATTGTTCGATTTGAAATCAGATCCGAACGAACTGCAAAGCGTCTACGGCAGCACGGACTACAGCGATGTCCAGCAAAAGCTGCGGCAGCAATTGACCGCCGCGAGAGAAAAGTTCGGCGTTCCAGAGGATGATGACCCTGCTGGGCCGCAGCGGCGGAATAACAATCGAAAGAGATAAGTAGCCATTCCGCACAATTGAAAAAACGAAAGGCCCGGTGGTGACATCAATCCAATGTCACCCACCGGGCCAGATCGCTTTCCACCAGATTCTGAATTGGCGTCGCGTGTTTGAGTTACGCGGTTGTGCGATGGTTGGTTCGTTCGGCAATCACTAAAAGTGCAACCGCGCCGATGAGGGAGCCAATCCAGCCCGCAGCTTGGAATGGTGTACCGCCGAAGATCAGGTAGGCAACGAAGCCACCCGCGAAAGATCCCGCGACACCAAGCATCATTGTCATTAGCAAACCCATTGACTGGGGGCCGGGAACCAAAAGTCTTGCGATGGCACCGATAAACAGACCGAAAAGCATCCAACCAAGAATTGGAATCAACATCGTGGAATCTCCTTTACTGACTATCGTTGGTTAACTTTTTCTGCGTCAAACTGAACAAAGTCAGGTTTGACACCGCGTTTTATTTACCCCGCCAGTCTCATGGCCTTGAAAGCCGTTGCGCACAACTCACCCTCATTCAATGCGCTGACGCATACAATCGGGGAACGCGTCGAAGACGCATGATTCGGACTTTTGGGGATGCTCGTCGATGAGCAACTTCGAATCATCTGCTATGCGAATTGCATGCCAAAGCTATCAAGCACGGAACGACGCTTGCGATTGGTCGTAAATTGACCAGCCACATCGCTACCCATTTAGTCCGATGGTTGTCGGACGGTGTCCAACCGCGGCTTCGGAATAAACGCTTCCACACCGTCGGCATGCAAAGCGATGTGTTCGTGTACGCCCCAACGGAAGTACTGGAATAAAGAACAGTGTGAAGTAGCGCGCGATCACTACTCGTCCACAAGACGTTTTTGTCGTGCATGCGGGACAAGTAAATTCGCCAGCTGACTCGACTTTTTGCTTGGTAGAGATTCCAAAGATAACCATTGTGCTGACCCCGTTGATTGAAAAGCATCGCCCCTTGTCAATCAACGAAGATCGCAAAGTCTGTACCGATCGTTGATCAAGACCGAATCCTTTGCACATTCGCAGTCCGAGTGACCGTTTTGCCAATCAAATGTACGCAAAACGTCCTCGCTGCAATCGTTCAAGTCAAACATGGCATTGAGCCATACCGGCAAGGCATTCGATCCGTTCGCCGAATCAACTGATCAACAACGATTTGATCGGCCGCCCGCGGTCGGTGATGGGGACGGGACGGTCGCCGGCGTAGAGGTTCTTTTGGTAGTCCACCCCAACGCTCGCACAAACCGTGGCGAAGAAATCTGGGACGCTGACGGGATCTTGTAAGATCTTTTGCGAACGCTCATCGGTTTCGCCAAAGGCACCACAGTGGTTCAGCCCTCCGCCTGCGAGGACGCAGGTGAATGCAGTGCCTTGATGACCTCGCCCGCCACCACCGTCAAATTCCGGTGGACGTCCAAATTCGGTGGTAATCATGATCAACGTTTTGTCCAACAGTCGCTTGGACTGGAGATCTTCTATCAATGTCGCAACGGCAATGTCCATCTCTTGGATCAGCTTGTGCTGTTGTAGAATCCCTCCGTTGTGCACATCCCATCCAGATCCATTTAGGAAGTTCAGGTTATGCGAGACCTCAATAAAACGCACACCTTGTTCGACCAATCGTCGACTTAAAAGGCATCGCTGACCAAACTCCCCACCGTATTGATCTCGCAGACTGTTAGGCTCTCTGTCGAGTTCAAAGACGCGGTTGAATTCGGGGCCACTCAGCTTCAAGCTTTGATCAATCACCTGTTCATAGTCATTGATCAATGGACCTCGTGCATTTTTCGCTTGTTGTCGAAGCGTTGCAAGGAAGTGCTCCCGACGCTGCTGCCGCGTCATCGTGATGCCCTCCGGACGTGACAATCCTGCAGGCCCTTTTGTGGTATCGGTGAGGTACAGGTAGCCATGTTTGGCTCCCAAAAAACCTGGCCCGCGTGTCACATTGGGATAGCCAATCAAGACATAGGGTGGTGCCGTATCCGATGCGGCGCCGCGTTCATGTGCGATAATCGAACCGATCGATGGATAGGTGATGGTTCCACTGACCGCGCGCCCCGTGTGCATTCGATTGGTTGCCGCGGCATGTTCGTCGATCATGTCATGATTGACGCTGCGAACGGCGGTGACGTGTTCCATCAACCGAGCCACGTTCGGAAGATGTTCACACAAGCGAACTCCGTCGAGGGATGTTTCGATGGAGTCATAGTAGGCGCCGGGGCGGTTCGCTTTTGGATCTCCTTTTTCTTTGGGGTCAAAGGTATCGATTTGCCCCATGCCTCCACCCAACCATATGGAGATCACATGTTCTGCGTTTCCCGAAATGCTCGGTTGCTGATGCGAGTGCTCACCTTGGACATTGCCACCCGCATCATTCGCAATCCCCAGCGACGGCAACGCAAGGCTACCCAATGCCGCACTTCGCCGAAGTAAGGCTCGACGGCTGAGTTCTTGCTGTTTTTCTTTTTTCATCTTGGTTTGCTTTGGCTATGGAATCCAAACGAACTCACTATGGTTGATCAGGCTCCAGACGACGTCTTCATAGACTTCGCGCCATGCGGAGATGAAACGCGGGTCGGCAGGCGGTCCGGCTTGAACACGCTTTTCAATTTCAAGCTGAATTTCATTGGCCTGGGGGCGAAGGTGATTGAACCAATCAACCTGCGGCAGTGGTTTCGCGACCAACACTTCGGTGATTTCGTTTGCCGGTAAGATCCGCTGCTGATAGCCCTCGGCGATCGCAGAGGAGAACACGTGCAGCTCTTCAGCATTGGGATGTCGACTGAGGAAACGAAGAAAGAGTTGATCCACAAGCTCTTCGGGCGAATCCTCATTGATCGCCAACTCTGCAAGAACGCTTCGGTTTGAAATGCGAGTTAGCGAACTTGCCAGCACACCGTTCGCCAGCACACCAGGCTGCAATACATTTGGCTCTTGGTCTCGCTCGGCGATCGGCATCTGCCTTGCCCCCGTCCAACCGAAGGCTTCCAAAACATCGGCAACAGCTCGAGCCTTTGGCAGAGACAAACTGGGCCGATCACGCTCATTTTTTAAGTCCCCGAACATCCACGCCCGAGTCGGCGTTCCCAGCGTTTGCCTTGCCCCCAAAGGACGTCGTCCGTCATGGACGAAGGTTAGCTCTTCCACCGAAATCGTGTGTCCTGTCGATTGATGTAGCGCGTCGACAATTTGCTCTGCACTCAAACGCCGTCGATCAGGAGCATTGAAAAACCGCGACTCCGCAGTGGCCACTTGATTCGTACCGATGGCCTGACGCTGGTACAGATCCGAATCCATGATCTGTTGAATGAGTCGACGAAAATTATATCCGCTGGACACAAAGTCATCCGCTAACCATTGCAGCAGCTTCGGATGACTGGCCAAGTTGCCCTCCCAATCGTGAACCGGCTCGACAATCGCAGCACCGATCAATCGTTTCCATGCATGGTTTACGATCACCTGAGGAAATCGTTGATTCTGTGGTGCCGTGATTAACGCCGCGAGTCTTTCGCGGGTATCGTTGCTCGATCGAACCAGTCGATCTATTTCGGGACCATCTTCCACCCCGGTGACTTCTGCAAACGGCCAAGTCGGCGTGACAGCCTGATCGGCCGGAAGCGATACTTGAATGAGCGACTTGCGCACCTTTTGATTTTCAAAAAACGCAGCGGGGACTCGACTTGTGGCGGGGACTTTGATTGGTTTGCGACTGAACATCGCCGCCAATGAATAAAGATCCTCTTGAGTCGTGCTGTGGTACGGCGAATCATGACAACGAGCGCATTGCAGTTCGATTCCTAAGAAAGCGGACGCGATGATATGGCCTTTTGCGGCCATCGGCGAATCGTTTTCACCCGCCAAGCCGAAACCGGCGCTTCCGCCTTCAGCTGCACCACCACGCAGCATGATCAATTCGGTGACCATGCGATCAATCGGCTTGTTGTCACGAAGTGAGTCGTACAAAAACCAACGGAACGGACCGGTGCTATTGAGCGATGCGTTTAATAATGAAGGGTTCTCGGCGAGAAGATCCATCCAAAAACTGACCCACCGATCCGCGAATCGTTGATCTTCAATCAAACGCTCAATGAGCTGCTGTCGTTTGTCGGTTGACGTGTCAGTTAAGAAAGCTTTAACTTCCTGAGCCGTTGGCGGCACACCAACGGAATCAAAGTAAGCTCGCCGTAAGAATGATGCATCGTCAATGACCGAGGGGATCTTGATCGCTTCCTCGTCCAAGGGCGGACTCGGCCAAACCGCTCCGTTGCTAACCCAGGTTTCCAACGTCGCGATTTGGTCTGCATTAAGCCCTTCCTCGGTCGGTGGCATGTTGCCCGAGCGGATTTGCGAAATCAATTCGCTCGCTTCGACATCACCTGGAACGACAGCGGGGATTTCAGAATCACCTGCCAACAGCGATTCTTCACGCGAATTCAGACGTAGCCCACCTTTTTCTTTTTCACCATGACAGCGGAAGCATTCCTCACGCAAAATCGGAAGGACGTTTTCGTTGAAGTGACTCGCTAGATCAGGATCGATATCGGTTTGGCGTTGTCGACGGTTTCGGATTTTCGATTCGATGAAATGATCAATCGGATGACTGGAAAGCTGCTGGTCTCGTTTGGGACGATTTGACTCGATCCACTGATGTGCGATCTGTTGGCGTTTGATCCAGAATTCATCCTGCGACTTCGCAGCCAAGTGCTGGCTTTGCTGATCGAAGTCGACTAATTCGGTTTCGATTCGTTCCAGCAGTGGTTCGACAATTTCGTTCGACAAAGGAATATGCGTCTCGGTCGTCGCCAACAGGTCATAGCCATCGCCTTCTGCATTCAGCATTGCGACACAGATTTCACCTGTTTCGGTGCGATGCCCGCTGCCACCGACGATGACTTCAAATACCACACGGCATGTCTTGAGAGGCTGTCCCGACGATCCATCGATCGTGATCTCGCCAAAAGCCTCCTGTTGTTTGTATCCGTGCGGACGAACACCGGGCAGCGGTGGCTCGGCCCGCGGGGTGACAGGTTCTTCGCCATCAGGTGGCTTTCGAGAAACGGAATCGGTTCGAGTCACAAGTTCACCGTCGATCCAAAGTCGGCTCATCGCTCGCGATCGGATCAAGAACTGGTGAGTTCCTGTTGGCAACTGGACATCACCCGCCATGCGCAACAACAACGGAGCTCCCCAAGCGTCACGTATTCCCCAAGAATCGAAATGCAAAGGAATGCGGGGAAGCAGAAACGATTCACCGTACCAACGTGATGCTTCCTCCGGCCATTGCTCGCCCTTATTCAACCAGCGATCGACCGCGGGCAATCGCTCGCAAAGTTGAACCACCACCTTTCCGTTTGGGATCGATGCGATCCGTGGCATGACTTCGGGTTGTGGCTCGATAACCCGTGGCTCGCCAACTCGATGGAAGCGTTGCCGCATCGTCTGATCGTCAAGCAATTCTCGATGAATCATGATCTGATCCAGACCGCCCGCGTAGCTGACGCCTAAACGCACTTCATCGTCATCATTGATGGGCGGTTCGGTCGTGATTCCTCCCATGTCCCACTTGCCTTCGGTAGGCTTTCCATTGACCCAGCCACGGATCGATTCCGGCATCCCAAACCGATACGAGACGCCTACATGGTGCCATCCGGTACCGATCGGAAAACTTCGATTCGACGTCCACCGGTGCCAGTGTCGATCGCTACCAGACAACTTTGTCGCAAAGAGAAAGCTGATGTGTGCGTTGCCTTTACGATTGATAATCCGCAACGCCCAGTTCTGATTATCACGCGTGAACTTTGCAGAACCCGTTCTCCCCTTGCCAATGATGTAAACCGGTTGTCCCTCGGCCGATCGCTGCGGATTGACCCAGGCTTCCAATGTCAGTTCGTCGCCGTTGGCAAAATCAAATCGGCTTTCAGGTCCTTCGTCTGGGATCGAGACATATGCAGAGGCACTGACTTCGATCGCAGTATTCGTTTCGGCAAGATCCGGAAATTCGGGAGGACGTGGCCCGGCGATGTCACGACGAACGTCACCATGGTTGCTGACCGACTCAACGGACTCGCCATCGAAGCTCCACTGGGCAACAGGAGATTCACCGACAGTCGTTGCAAAGGCGAACAAGACGGCGACAAGATTGATTGACATAACCGTGGACTCCTCAACAGATGGAAGAACTTGTGATCGGGCAATCAGGATCTTCTTGGGCAGTCAGTTGGTGGGAAGGCGGGGAGGGATGCTTGCCAGCAGGCGGGAGGTTGGATGAAGGTCTATTGTGTTTACGTCTTGGCGAGTATCCCTTTGTAGAACTCACCTTCATTGAGATCGACTCGTTCAGGACGGCCTTTGTGCATGTACACGACTTCTTTGTGATCCATGCCCAACAGTCCCATGATCGTCGCATGAATGTCGTGCACGTGCAGTCGGTCTTCCACCGCATGCAACCCCAGTTCATCTGTTGCGCCGACAGCCTGACCGGCCTTCACACCACCGCCGGCCATCCACATAGTGAATCCGGTCGGATTGTGATCACGGCCATTGCCCTTTTCGCTCATCGGCGTTCGTCCGAACTCGCCGCCCCAGATGACCAACGTATCTTCCAGCATCCCGCGTTGCTTCAAGTCTGCGATCAAACCGGCAATCGGCTTGTCGACTCCTCCGCACAAACGTGAATGGTTCGATTCGATATTGCTGTGGCTGTCCCACTTGCTCCCGGCTCCCGAATACAACTGCACAAACCGGACTCCACGTTCGACCAGTCGCCGAGCTAGCAGACACTGACGTCCATAAACTTCGGTTTCCTTTTGATCCAATCCGTACATCGAACGAATGTGCTCGGGTTCGTTGTCGATATCGATCGCGACGGGGGCATCCGCCTGCATTTTGGCAGCCAGTTCGTAGCTCTGGATACGTGCTTCTAGCTCTGTATTGGAATGTCGACCTTCAAAGTGCTGGCGATTCAATTGGTTAATGAAATCCAACTTGCTACGCTGCTGTTGCTGCGAAACTCCGGCAGGGTTGTTCAGGTGACGCAGTGGCTCATCACCCGTTTCGAACAGGACGCTTGGTGCATCGATGGCATGAACCCTGATCCCCAAGCTCGTACTCCGTTGACGACCATTGAAGAGCTATCTTTCATGACGACAAACGTCGGCAAGCTTTCCGTTGGGTTACCAAGACCGTAGGATACCCACGCTCCAAGCGACGGCCTGCCCCCAAAGACAGCTCCGGTGTTCATCTGACAGACGCCACCGGCATGATTGATCCCGTCCGAAACACAGGATCGAATCACGCACAGTTCATCCGCGATTTGTTGATGGTGTGGAAGCCAATCAGAGATCCACAATCCGCTTTCGCCACACTGCTGCCATTTTCGCTTGCATTCCAAAATCGGCGCATTGATTTCGCCCATCGCTAAGACGGGCTTCTCAAAACTGTCGGGCAATGACTTGCCCGCCAATTCGTTCACAGCAGGTTTGTAGTCAAACAAATCGATGTGACTGGGGCCACCTTCCATAAACAGCCAAATGACGTTTTTGGCCGTTCCTAATCGATTGGTAATCTTTTGCGATGCCGGATTCGCGGTCTCTGCACCGAATAAACGCTCGCCGGACATTGCCTCATAGGCGAGTGCACCAAACCCGCATCCGGCACGAGTCAGCAGTTCACGCCGGGAATGAAGCTTGTCAATATTGTTGCATCTCATAGATTCTTTCCAGAGCGATTCTTTCCGGAGTTTTTATCGCGACGATACGGGTGAACGAAGCGAATGAGTTAGCTTGTGGCGGTCATTGTTGGATCGATGCACCGCGTGAACACAGACGATGGAACGGGCTTCCCGCTTCGCTAGTGCAGGTAAAGGAATTCATTTGAATTAAACAGAGCGTGGCAGAAATCAGTGACTGCCGCATGAAGCTTGCTCGAATAGCCGTGACTATCTTGCTTTTTAGCCGGTCGATACCAAACGGTATTGGGAGCCGGTTGCTCGCCGTTGGTTCCTGAAAACTTCCAGTCCAACAACCGTACCAAAGTCGAGTCCGGTTGATTGACCAGCAATTGTTCTTGAGTCAGGACTCCGTCGCTAACCAGCAGCCTTGCCATTTGACCGTCCCACAGATGGCCAGTGGACTGCCTGCCACCGGCGATCACATCCAATTTTGGATTCTGAACATGGCTGACAATATCCGTTTCGACGGTCGCAGACTGAAGCGTTGCATCCGGATCCGACAGATCTTTCATGTAGAACGTCACGGTACCGGACGTTGGGTTGTCACCACTGGCGGTCGCCGAGATTGCTGCAGCGATATAGACTGGTTTTCCCAAGGGGAATTTTAATCCTGACGCCACCACTTCATATTTGGCCTCGTCTTGAAAGGTTCGACCGACCAATTGCACGATGAAATTCTGTGGCGTGTAGGCAGACTTCTTGCTGGTGATTCCAATGTTCCAACCGCCGACGGATTGGTTCCCATCCCAGCGTGACAGCAGTGTATTGACACTCGCGTCGGAATAAACGCGGTCCAAACAAACGATCGCTTCAACCGTGAATTGATCTGCCAAGCCTTCAGACTGTTTCAACCTTAGCCGCTCAAACCGACTTTCAGGCTGGATCCACAATGCTTTGTCGCCAAGCAACCTTTGATCGACATTGCCAAAGTGCTGCGTGATGGGCCGCAACCCATTTTCGTCCGGGTACTTTGGTTTTGGAACCGTCAACGGGGCATGCTCTTCAATCGACACCGCTTGAGATACAATGAACTCCAAGGCGGCTTTGACTTCGCTATCCGTCGCCGATCGACCGTAGACTAGGCGGTAAGCGCTTTGAATCAATTCTGGAGACGCTTGCTTTTGCTGTCCGAGCAAACGTTTGGCGAAAGCCTGTGAGCGTTGCACACTCCATTGTCCGTTGATCAACAGTAAAGACTGCAGCGGAGTTGTTGTGGAAACGCGATCCGGCGCTGATTCGAATCCCAGTGGCGCATCAAACCCGCCTAGCATTTCGTCTGGTTTGTTGCGAAGTTTCTTGACGAAGACGCTTCGATAAGGAGAACTACCTGCAACCGATGCACCGCCCTCTCGCTGCTTTAACTCACCAGAAACAGCCAACATCGCGTCACGAACCTGTTCGGCATCCAGCCGTTGCGGTGGATAACTCCACAGCAAACGATTGCTGGGATCTACTTTCAACTCTTCATCGGAAGGCTCACGAGCCGAAGTTTGCTGGTAGGTGGCACTCATCATGATCAGCTCATGAACTGCTTTGATCCTCCATTTACCTTCCAAAAAGCGGACGGTTAACCAATCCAGCAATTCGGGATGACTTGGCAGTTCACCTAACGTTCCAAAATCATTTGGCGTTGGCACGATTCCGGTACCGAAGTGCCGTTGCCAAATGCGATTGACGATCACTCGCGTCGACAACGGGTTCTTCGAATCAGCGATCCAGTTTGCCAAAGCTGTTCGCCGACCAGTGGAATGTTCAAGCGATTCGATCTCGGGCGGTGCCTGCCCCAGCAGTTCTAAGAACGCGGGTTGAACTTCCGTCTTCGACGTCCGTGTTACCAGATAAGTCGGTGCTGGCTGAGGACCATGATCGACCGCGATAAATGCGGTTGGCAACTCTTTGGGCTTGATCGAATCGAATTCTTTCAGTGCATCCTGAAGCTCTTTGTATCGCTTTAGATCGTCTGGCTTTCCTTTCAGTGATTTTTCAAAGTCGACGCCGCGTGCCGCTCTGGCTGCCTGCCGTTCAACTAGATACGACAACTGTTTGTCATAAGTCGTCTTTTCGGATTCAGATTTGTGATAGATCGCTTTGACATCGTCAGGGAATTGCACGACCGCGTTATCACGTGCTTTCTGAATCGCCACCTTTGTTAATTCATGGATTTCGTCACGAATCGACTTGGTTGCTTTTTCCCAGATCGCTTGCTGCTCGTTGTGTTGTCGAATCTGTTCGGCATCGGCAAGCGGCTTATCCATGGGCCATGAAACCGAAGACAGGAACGCCTGCAAGCCAAAGTAGTCTTTCTGCAAGATCGGATCGAACTTGTGGTCGTGACACTGGGCGCATCCGATCCCGATGCCCAAGAACGCTTCCCCGGTCACCCGAGTCATTTCGTTGACGATCAGGTCCCAGTGCATTCGGGCGTCACGTTGATTCCACTCATAGACACCGTGACGCAGGTAGGCGGTTCCGATGAACGCGTCTGGATCATCCGGCGAAATCTCATCGCCAGCGATATGCTCGCGAATCAGCTGGTCGAAGGGCTTGTCATTGTTGAACGAACGAATGACGTAGTCGCGAAAGACACTTGCATCGGGGCGAAACGCATCTTCCCGGTAACCGTCGCTTTCCGCATATCGAATCACGTCCAACCAATGCTGTGCCCATCGCTCACCGTAGCGAGGACTTTGCAGCAACTGCTTGACCAAACGCGGCCATGCGTCAGGTTTCGGATCATTCACAAATGCGTCGACTTGCTCCGGTGTAGGCGGAAGCCCATGCAAATCAAAGTAAGCGCGTCGGACCAATTCGTGGCGATCGGCTTGCGCGGCCGGTTTCAATCCGGCTTGTTCCAATCGCTTTGCGACGAAATGATCGATTGAATTTTCGGCCCATTGATTGGCCCACTGTGGATGTGTCGTATCACTTCCTGCCGGCATCGGATCGGAAACGGGCTGAATCGCCCACCAGTTGCGGTCTTCGTCGGTAAACGTTTTTCCGGCTGCGCGAATCTGCGAAGAATCTGCCTGCGGCCAAGGGGCACCGAGTTTAACCCACTGGGTCAAGACTTCGATTTCTTCCGCCTTCAGTTGCTTTTCTGGCGGCATCTCGAAAGATTCATAGTTGATCGCTTCGACCAGCAAACTCTCCTGCGGTTTGTGCGGAACGACTGCCGCTCCACTTTCGCCACCGCGGGTCATCGCGTCGATCGAGTCGAGACGCAATTCACCTTTTTGTTGTTCTTCACCATGACACTGCACACATTTGCTCGCCAACAGCGGACGAACTTTGTTTTCAAAAAACGCTAAGTGCTGCGCTGCGTTTACTTCGTCGGGGACGGCCGATTCAGTTGCCCCGGCAAATCCGCCAACGCTCCCACCAAGCCCGAACAACCCAAGCAAGACGGACAGTCGCAACGATGTTTTCTTAACTGGCAACAAAGAAGTGTTCATAGGGGCGTGAATCCGTTTCTTTCTACTCAGTATTGCTTGGCTTTGGATCGCCATGTTTTCGTTTTAAGTGACTACGGCAGCGGCGGAAGGCCACCGATAAATACCGGATCAATATGATGGTCGTCGTCTAAAGCGTCTTGGATAAATAGCCCATCAACCGATTCACCGTCGTCGAATCCCAAGTCCGTTAAATCGACACCGACAACCAATCCTCGGAATCGAATGGTTTGTCGGCGTCCGACGGTTTCAGTCGACTGAACTTCATCGACCGAGGAAACAGGCCCGGGAAACATATGGACATAAAAGTCGGCGAGGGGATGGGCGGACGGCGATTCCAAGGTCAGATCGAATGACGTGATGGTCTGCACCTTTAAACCGTCGCGAAATCTTAGTGGCCCTATATGAAAGGCGTCTCCATCAGGCGGATTCGAAAACGCCTGCAAGTCGAAGACGACCAAGTCATCGCCCGGTCCATTGACGACCGGACGATCAAACTGAATCGCCATCCCAGGCGTCGGGGCATCACCAGCCAACACCGGATCGGAGTTGTACGGCGTTCTGCTACCACCGGGGTTGATCACACCAGTCACCAAACTGTTGTCCGACGTTAGCGACGCACGATCACCTGGCAGCATTGCCGGTCCACAAAGAAATCCACCTACTTCCGGAGAACTGAATGCAATCGTTTTCGCGCGAATCAATTGCTCGACCGGAACTGATTGAATCTGACCACCACGTTGAACCGTGACACTGACAAGCTGGTCGGCATGCCCAGCTTTGTTTTTACTGGCATCGTAGCTGATCACACGATCGGGCAATTCACGCCGATAGAGTCGTGGATCGTACTCAATCGGGTCCGCACCGAATTCGGATAATGCGGCAAACCGCTGGGCTTGGCCGTCCGTCAGATGCACTTGTGAATGACCGGCAGGCGTTGCCGCAGTCGACGTTTCATACACATCTGCCGCACCTTCCACGACGTGCACTTCCGTTTCGCTTGTCTCACCAACATTGATGGTGAAACGGGTGCCGCGATCGACAACACGCATCATCGGTGTTTCGATCCGAAATCCTTCTGCACCATCGGGCGCGTGCACACTGCATTTGCCAACGTCCAATCCCAAGCATTCGTCAGAAAGGACACGAAAGACGGCAGGGCCTTCGACAATAGCCTCCGCACCGCTTGGAAAATGAACCTCAGCCAAGCCTGTCATCAGTACATAATCGCGTTGATGTGCGAGAGCCGAATCAACTGGCGGCAGCAACTCGCCAAAGAACTTTGCGTGAGCAAGGTTGGCAAAACGAACGGCCGCGATTTGGTTGGTCGCAATCTGCGAGTTGCGTTGATTTCTATTCTGAGAAACGGCGACGCGGTTTCCTGCATCACTGTTAAACGCTTGCCAATACAGAAGAGAAACGATTCCGATTAACGTCGCCGCAATCAACGCCAGGAACGTCGGCGGGATGGGACTTGTCACCGGCACAGGTGAAACGGAATTTGACGCATTCGCTTGAACGCCTGCCATCACATCGTCGACGAAACGTTCTGGTGAACGGGGCAATCGCTTCATCACCTGTTCAACAAAGTCGTCTTGCTGGTCGGCAAGGCTGTCTTGCTTACCAACCAGATTCAGTAGGCGATGGGTCTGGTACAGATCGGCGGCTTGCCTCAATTGCTGGTCGTTCGATTCAAGCAATTGACGCAGTTCGCCCATCGACGACGCATCAAGTTCACCTTCGAGATAGTCCGTCCACAGTTCCGCGAACCGCTGTTCATCGCTCATCCGAGTTCACCTCCATCGCCAGCCCATGAGTCACCTTCGCTAGCCAGCGAACGCTGCTCCACACACTCCTGGAGTCGCTGGCGGATTTGCCAAAGCTGCTTTTTCACAGCGGCGACCGACCGTCCACTACGACTCGCCATTTCCTCTAATGAAATCTCTTCATCGTAGCGCCAGCGAATAAATCGCCGCAAATGATCAGCTAGCGAACTGACGCAAGTCTTCAAAGACTCCAACCGTTCGATCTCAAACTCTGTCGGACCACTTGCTCTTCGTTCTAGCTCTCGCTGTAAAAGATCGGGTGCGTAGCGGGCGTGATAGTCTGCAACTCGGCGCAGGCGAGTCATCTCGGTTTTCAACTGATAGCGAGCGATCGCGAACAACCAAGCTTCAAAGCGAGTTCCCGGCGTGTAATCAGCCAGACGAGAATAAGCGGCAACAAAAGTACGCTGAGCGATATCGTCGACGTCGATCCCGGGCGGTGCCTGCCCGGCGAGCCAAGCTCTCAAGCGAGTCTCGAATTGGCGTACAACGCCTTCATAAGCAGACGTTTCGCCGCCGCGGGCGCGTACGATCACCCGCTCCAAATCAGCGTCCACTGCTGGCTCGGTGGCTAACTTAGGGGCGCATTGACGCCTGCTGTCGGTCGTGTCTTTTGGAACCGTCATCGCCTTACTATGGCAGCTAAAGCGATAAGGTTACCCCTTCACGGGAAAAGAAACTCCGTTTTTCAAGAAAACGAATCTGCGGACCCGTACCGCTTGAAGTGCCGACGAATTCCGATCACTCGTTTACAACGCCAGGTTTTCGAGATGGACTTTGACGCAATCACGCATCGCCTGCGGATCGTAGCCGCCTTCCTGAACCCAAACGAGCTTTCCATCGCAATGCTCGTTTGCCAATCCAACGACAAACTCCGTCATCTCCTTGAAGTGCTCCGCGTCCAAGCCCAAGGACCCGACGGGATCGTTGTAGTGACAATCAAACCCGGCACTGAGGAGCAACAGTTGTGGCTGAAACGAACGGGCAAATGGTTCTAAATGACGCCGGAATTGATCCAAGTAAGACTGCGGCGATGTTCCGAATCCGATCGGGACATTCATGGTTGTCCCTAAGCCCGCACCGGTTCCGGTTTCATCTTCGTCTCCCGTCCCTGGATAAAATGGCCAGCGATGAATGGAGAAGAATGCGACCTGAGCGTCGTCCCAGAAAACGTCTTGTGTTCCGTTGCCATGATGGACGTCCCAGTCCACGATCATAACTCGGTCAAGCTTTAAATGATCAATCGCCAGGCGTGCCCCAATCGCGATGTTATTGAACAAGCAAAACCCCATGGGAGCACCCGCAAGTGCGTGATGCCCAGGCGGCCGAATGAAGCAATAAGCACGCTGATCATTACCCGCAAAAATCTGCTCAACCGCATCACAAACCGCCCCGGTTGCAAGCCGAGCCACATCGTAGGACTCAGCACTCATGACCGTGTCGGTTTCGATCCTGCCTCCACCACGGGAAGCGAAGTTACTGACCTTTTCGATGTAGTACGGCTGGTGAATGGAGCCGATCTGCTGAACCGTCGCCGGCTCCCATTCTGGACGAACGATACCGTCGTGTTCGCTCAGCGTTCGCAGGTATTCACCGGCAGGCTCTAGTCTGGCAGCGCATTCAGGATGCTGACCGGTGTCATGAAGGCGAAAGCGATCGTCTTGGTAAAGCAACGTCATCAGCAAACGATACTCTGCGGGTGTAACGCCGATTCGGAAATGCGGTCTTGATCAGCGGCCGCTTTCGGGCCATTGGGCTGGAATTAATTGTATCCCGCTTCGCCCATTGGGTTCAGCAACGCGAAGTGAATCACGCACGTAATTGTGACACTCGATACACAGTTTCGTCATGCTCAAATAAGTAAACGTGGCACCTTGATGGTTCTTTTTCTGTGCCAAGTCTTCGAGTTCGGAACACTGACGGCGGAATTCGGCGCTGAAGTGTTCATAAACTTGGTCGCGTGCTCGTGGCCACTCCGCGGCTTCACTGATCAGTTTCATTTCGTTGGCACCTTGAGCGATCGCGGCGAAGTCGTTTCGCAATAGGCCTTCAAGAACGCTTTGGGATCGTTTTAGTTTCGAACGCATTAGCATGCCTTCGGATTGCTCGATCGGTTGGACCGATTGATCGGCAAAGGCGTCGACGAGGCAGAGCACGGAAGCTCCGGCGATGACCAAGACAGCGAATAGCGAGCCCAGAATCCTGTGCTTTGACATGATAAGAATCCTTTCGTGTGACCACGCGGCGAGGGGGGAAACGCGGCGGCGAGATGGGGTGACAACTCCCTTTAGAAAGCGTGCCATCGTCGGCTGTAGCAGATTCGGGCAAACGTTTGCTATGCCGAATTGCGCTGGCTAACTTGAAGCCTGAGCAATCGTGACGGCGTGTCACGCATGTTTTGCTTGGATGAGCGAAAACGGGACTCGATTGGCGATCAAAGGCAATCGGCGACGACGATCGCGCGGACCGGTCCAGGGTATCCTTCGACTGTTTTGGTCGGATCGTTTGGGTCCATGAAGTCACGCAAGGATTGAAACGTCATCCAGTCGGTGGTGCGTTGCTCTTCGGACGTCGTGGTGCTGATGTCGATCAAGCGTGGGTTGGTGAATCCGGTTCGCTGTAGCCAGCGAAAAATCATCGGTACGGACGGAAGGAACCAGACATTACGCATTTGTGCATAGCGGTCTTCGGGGACTAGCACATTTGGCGAATCGTCTTCGATGACGATCGTTTCCAGGACCAACTGTCCGCCTGGTGCGAGTGCCCCCGCGAGGCTGCGGAGGTGATCGATTGGGCTGGTGCGGTGATACAAGACACCTGCGGAAACGACGACGTCGAAGAAGTTCAATTTGTCGGGTAGGTTTTCGTCGATCAGCGGGACGACGTGGTGCGGGCAGTCTGGTTTGGCGTACCGTCGGAAGACTTCGAATTGGGCGAGGAACCGCAAGATTGGGTCGAAGCCGAGGACGAAGCTTGCTCCGTCAGCCAGCATTCTCCAACCGTAGTAGCCGTTTCCACAGCCGACATCGAGCACTTTTTTGTTTCGAAAGTCGACACCGGATCGGATGCGTTCGTACTTCCAATCGGACCGCCATTCGGTATCGATGAAGTGCCCGGCGAATTCGAGCGGGCCTTTTCGCCAGGGGTGAAAACACATCAGCTGTTCTCGAATTGCTTCTGATGCGGTTGTTGTGTTGACTGCTTCGTCGTCGTTTTCGTTGGTTGGCAGAACCCGGACGCGGTCGTCGGATAGGTCCAAGTGGAATTGATCAGGCGACGGCAGTTCGTTGAAGGTGCTGATCCAGCGTTTCAGGTCACCGTTGGTTGGCTGGTCGATTTGCTGCGCGGAGCGTTCAGCGATTAAGTCGGCGAACGACGTTTGGCCTTGTTCGCGCAACCATCGATCGAGCTCATTGCGATCGAACCAGGACGAATCACTCATCGAGACTTGATGGCCAAAATGGAAACGAAATTAAAGCACTGAAACCATGGCGTGACGGTTTGGAAACCCGCTTGTTGCAAACGGCTGATGTGTGTTTGTAGGGTTTCCGGGATCAGTGTGTTTTCGAGAGACGTTCGCTTTTGTGCGATCTCGAGTTCGCTGTAGCCGCAGGCTCGTTTGAAATCCAGGTGCAGCTCGGCGAGCAGATCCTGTTCTGCCGGATCGTCGAAGCAAATTTTTTCGCTCAGTACCAAACCGCCGCCTGGGATCATCGCATCGAAGCATCGTGACAGCAGTTCGGTTCGCTTTTCGGCGGCGATGAATTGCAGTGTGAAATTCAACACGACCATTGACGCGTTCGACATCTCGGTGTCGCAGAGGTCTTGTTGTTGAATGATGACATCGCAGAGATCGGATACCGACGCGGTGTCTGTTTGGCTGTAGCCGGCAAGTTGATCGCGTAAGCGGCGGATCATTGCTTCGGAGTTATCGATCGCGTAGATCGTCGCGTCGGCAGGAGCTTTGCCGCGGATCAGTGTAGTTGCAGCGCCGAGGGAGCAACCGAGGTCGTAGACATTGGAAGCGGGCTGGACTAGGCGTTCGGCAAGTTGTTCGATGACGGAGAGGATCGAGGTGTAGCCGGGGACGCTTCGAGAAATCATGTCAGGGAAGACTTCGGCGACGTGATCGTCGAACTGAAAGCTTCCGACTTGATCTCGGGGCAACGCGTAGATGTTGTCGCGAGGCATGGGGGATGGCGGACGGTGCGGTGAATGGTTTGTGCTGTGTTCGGTGCTGGGACGCAGATGACCGAACGAGACGACAAGGCCACAGCGGCGTGCGGGGCCGACCAGCAACATTGGCGGCTTCGGATGAATTGGGTACTCCGAAGCAACCGCACGGCGAATTCAGTCGTCGCCGCTAGCGGTGGGGGGCTTGAAGGAGATCTCCTGCCACTTGATGCCTTTGTCCATCGGTTCGATTTGCATCTTGAGGAAGCCATTTTGATACAGGCGAACGGTTCCTGTCGACTGGCTGACCACGATCGCGATGGCTTTTGTGCGGCGAGTGATCGCTGCTGCGGCCCAGTGCCGGGATCCCAGTCCCTTGGACATGTTCAAGTCTTCGTGCAGGACTTCCAGCATTTGACGGCTACGTTCGATCGTTCCGTCGGCGGTAATCAGGAAGGCGCCGTCGAGTTGGGCGAGTTCTTTGGCGTCTTCTTGGGTTTTGGGGTCGAGCAGATTCCGGGCTTTTTTGTTGTAGCCTTTGAACGGGTCCACACCGCTTTCGTTGGCATGTTTGAGCACGTTGCGGGTGTCTCCGACAACAAAAAGTGCACCGCACGGTTTACCCTCGCGTCCTTCGACACCGATTTGAACGGCCAGGTCAACGACGGCCTTGAGGACTTTCAGTGGGACGCTGCTTTCGAGCGATTGCAGGTCTCGTGTGCTCAAACGCCGCATGCGTTCATCGAGCTTAAGATGGCTGATCGAATCGAGTCGTCCGGAGGTGAATCCGCCGTAGATCGCGACCAATTCGTCGTTGGGTTTGATGAATTCGTCGGCGGCAGCTTCGAGGATTGCGTGTTGGAGCCGTTCTAAGAGTGGTGCTTTCTCTTTGTTGAGCGCGATTGGCTTGAGGCCAGCTTCGGCGGCACCTTGCAGTTCTTCGACCGAGTCGACGGCAACGATCAGAGGCTTTTCACAGCCTTTTTTCCGGACCATTTCGGAGATCCGTTCCCAATCGCTGGCCCCTTCCAGCAGCAGCACCAGCGCGTCGGCGTTGATGTCGTTGACCAAAGTCATCGCAGATTCGAGCATCGCAATGTTGTGTTTGGTCAGCCGGAGGTTTGCCATGGCAGGTCGATCGAGAGTCACGATGGTCTGGGAACAGATTTCTCCTTAACTGTAGCTCACCCGTAAAGTTCCGCCCAGACACACGCCAAATTCTTTCCCTCCAATTGGTGCCACCCACCTTTCCTCTCCCCAGATAGGTGCCTGACACCTTTTGGCTTGCTTCTAGCCCACAAACGGGCTTGGCTAGTCGGTTTTTTGACGGATCGAGGCCAGCATTGGCCGAGGAGACACTGTCAGGGAAGCCGTTTTCGGCATCGCGGCAGCAGTCGAACGATTGAGACGCGCATGGCAAACGACCTAAGCGTGTGGCAGGCCGGATTGCCACAGAGTCTCGTTTTGCCGTCCGATTGAGAAGCTAGGTGAAACAGCAGGCTGAGCTTGCTTGCCCGTGGTGATGGCGGCGGCCTGTTTGCCTGGCGTGCTCTTTGACTGCATCAGGGCGTCCGACGCAACTTGACTTCCCAAAAAATTTCGGCCAGTGCCAAACTAAATCACGCCACATGGTGACGTCGATTCCAAGCTTGCCGACGACGGTTACAAGTGATTTCGGGATCTCGGCTGACAGGCCATCGACGCTTTGCTTTGCGGTCCAGCAGAGTAACTCCCAGTACGCTTCCCAGTTGACGCTCAAAAAACCTCGATTGCTACTTCGAAGTCCGTCCGCATGGACTTCGGCATCGTTGGTTAGCTTTTCCGGTTTTAGTCGAATCGGACTCAGCCATCCGTCTCGCCGAACTCGACGTCCAGTTGGATTTTTCTTTTTCTGTTTCTTCTCGGCGCGTAACGTGTCGACCGTTGTTTCGCGAATCTTTCGACCCGCTTCATCGGTACGAATTGCTACGAGGTCGAAAGCAGCCGACGGAATCTCCGCGCCACGTCGAGATTTAATGCGATCAAACGCGCTTGTGTGTGGAAAGTCCTCGACGTTTTCGGCGATCGCGGCGCGTACTGGGTTCAGATCCACGTACATGCTGCAGGCGAGTAGTGCTGCTTCGTCGACAATGCGTTGTGCTTTAAACCGTCCTTCCCAGAAACTGCCCGTGCATTCGTCTTGCTTATTGGCCATCCGGGCAATCGGTTCGGAGAGGGCCCTCATGAACCATGAGAGATCGCAAAGCCGTTCACGGATTATGGCGATCAATTTCTTGTTTCTCGCAAGCGTTTTAACATCATTTTCGTTGGGCTCCGCAAGGTGCTCTTCAAGTCGCTTCCCTGGATAGACTCGAAGCCAGCGGATTGCGACCTCTTCGTCGGTCCATGTTGCACAGACGTCTGGGCGATTGCGCAGAATCTGATGCATGTGGTTGCTCATGATGGCATACGAAAGTACGTCGATCGCAAAGACAGACGCCAGAGCTTCCATCCGACGTCGGATCCATTCCTTGCGGAACGAATAATCGATTCCAGTGACCTGATCGAAGCCGGCAAGCCACGCGCGGCGAACGCAACGCTGAGTGATGTGTACTATACAAATGTCGCTTGTGGTGAATTGTTCACATCGCTTCGGCCGCGGCATCACACTCTCCATGCAGGGGGGTGTCGCTATCGTAGGCGTAGGGTGTTCGATGTCAACTGAACGGTGGGTGGCACCATTCTGGAGTTGATAGGTGGGTGGCACCTAACGCAAGACGGGCGCTAGTCGCCGATTGTCTTTAATTTCGCTTTCAATTCGCTTGCTTTCTCCGGATGCGTCATGCCGATGTAAGCAATCATGCCTTCAAGTGAAGCCCGAAAGTTGGGATGGCTATTGCGGTTTTGAGCTTGGAGTCCCGTTTGTGATGCATTGTGCAAGATTGCCCGTAGCTGTCTCAGCTTCTTGCGGCCAACTCCCGGCTTTGAATTCACGACCAAACTCGTCACCTTTTGCGCTGTATTCTGACGCAGCACACGAGTCTTCGACGGCTTCACCCGGAAGCCTTCGTCCTCGCTGATATGACGAATCTTGCAATCGTGTAGCCAATTCGATTTGCCAAATCCTGCCCGCCGGAAAGTGTCAAGTCATCCGCGTAACGCGTGTACGTCGCCCCAATGCACTTTGCAAACCCAAGAATACGCCGGTCCAGTTTGCCTGCGACCAAGTTGGACAACGCGGGGCTCGTGCATGCTCCTTGCGGCAGCACCCGTTGCCCAGTGGCGACATAGTACGTCGCCCCTTGGAAACTCACTTTCCGTCGCGGCGCTTCGGTACAGATCAGTCCGAGTACCGTTGAAACTGCCGGTGAGTATCCAAGCCGCTCAAAAGTATGTCGAATCCGTGCAAACCCAATCGACGGGAAGAAGTCTTCCAGGTCCATATTAAGGATGACGTCCTGCCCAACATGTGGTGCCGCACCGGTCGCTGTACCACGTCCTGGCACAAAGCCATGAACGCAGTCGTCGACAGGCATCCCACGTAGAATCTGAGAGTAGATCCATCGTTGTGCTTCAGCGAGTCGCGGCAGCGGTGCAGACAGTCGCCGAACACCGCCGGCACGTTTGGGGATGTCAAATTCGACGTAGTGAGTCGATGATGCAACGTCATCATGAAAGGCTAGCCATCGCAGTTGGCTGAGCTGAATCCCCATCGCATCGGCAAGTTCAGTCGTCGTATGCAATATCGGTAGGCCGGCCGCATTCAAACGTTCTTCGTCGCTTTCGCACAGATGCAGTTTTGTCGAAACGCGGCGACCCAAAAAATCGATTCGTGTCGCGCGACGTATTTCGATTTCTTCTCTTCGTCGCTGGCGCTTGGCTTCCGACTCAGCTTTCTTTGCAGCTTTTCGTTCTGCTTTCGCACGCCGGTCTTCTGCAACCGCATCCCGCCCTGCACGATTCGCTTGGTGCCGCATCAGCAACTCGTCAGGCCGGTAGCGATCCATCTGAGCACCGACCTCATGGATCCGGGCCAGTTCTTCTGGCGTTATCAACCCTGCAGTGATCATTGCCCGATCAATCAATAACGTGCGTGGATCATCGATCGGCGGAATCACATCACGCCGACCGAACCACGGGCTAGACCAAAGGTTGATTGACTTCGCGCCTGCGAGCAACTCTTTCCGGCTAATCGGAAGAAGCGATGGGGCATTCAAATTCAGCGTGACGTTTTTGCGCTGAGCCGCACGAGTCGCCTGAGTTGCTGGGGCCTGATTGGCTAAACTCCTGGCATCTTTCGAACTGTCGGATCGATCCGAATCGCCTCGTCCTAAAAGGAATTGCTTTAGCCTGGCAAGCAAGCCTGGCTTGGGTTGGCTAACTTGGTCGGGGTGATCGCTCGCCATGAGCGAGGATTGATTGGAGCGATAGTGATTCGCCGTGAAACCAACCGGATGATAGACAAAAGGTTTTGTTCCATCGGTGAGCTGGACCGAAGAACGCTGGTAGCTAGTTCCAAGAATACCGCGACGATGTAAGTCGTGCAGAATGTTGCGTGAGTCGCTGTAGTGAACCTGAATGCCCGCCGCGCGAGCTCCCAGAGTCACGTCAGCCGCCGTGAACGCTTCGTCGCAGTTGACCAATTCGATCACAAAGCGTTCGACAGCTTCGGTGGTTGCTTTATCAGCCATCGACACCTAGCTCCAAAACCGTTGGTACCAACTTTCGACTGAATCGACCGCAGATTCGTTGAGCAACGAACCGCGAAGCGCTTGCAAGTGTCGACACGGGCCTTGCCGCAAAGCATTTTTAAAGTGGTGTGGGCACGTACAATTTCCGCGAGTTATCCGTCCGTCGCCATCGATGACTGCACCGACTTCCCTCCCTTCAATCGTTCCTTCCATGATCCGAAGTCCTGAATCCGTCGTTTGATCTCGCGAGATTTTAATGCGATTCTGAGCCACTAGTCGTTTCGCCGCATCCGTCTCTGGATCGTCCCCGCCTAGCTGTTCGAACGTCAGTGGAGCCGGCATCACTTGTCGCCAGCGATAGGTCTTGGCAGGCAAGTCGTGGATCACTTGGCCGAGCAGCGCTAATCGATTCAACCCGGCAGCGATTTCGACTGGTCGCGTTGGAATCGTTTGACACAAGCGTTCAAAGGTTTGTGACGGAGAGTCTTTGAATGCCGCAGCGATATGAGTCAACATCGCATCGCTTAGATCCACTGGAGCGGCGAGTTGTGACAGTGCCGACGACTTCGTCCAGTCGTTCGTCGTCCATCCGCTCAATGCCAATGTCAGTCGCATTGCGCCCATCCGGATCACCCAAAAACTAGGCAGTCCTGATCCGGACACATAGAGTTCAGCGGAGTCGGTGATCGGCAACAATCGAGACAAAACGTGAAGGCGATCACGTCCCCATAACCGCACCGAAAGACTTTGTGTAAAGTTTTCTGATTGCGGGGGAAGCTGGATCGCTTTTTCCCAGGGCTCCAAGACTAGTCGAGCAACTTGTCCACGGTGACATTCGATTCGTATCGCCCGTGGGCTTCGTTTCGCACGATGTCGTCGAAGGTAGGCCAGCACGTTATAAAGTGCTTCACGACCGATTTCGACTCTTCGCATTGGTAGACTCATTGCTGACTGAAGTTGCATGAAGCCGCGCAGCCATCCATCGGGTAGATCAATTTTTTCTTCGTAGTGACCACCAGCCGATTCGGTCGTAGCGGAAAAGCCCTGCGGGTCGATTACAAAACTCGTTTGCCGATAACTACGCAGTGTTTGAAAATGTTCGTAGAGTTGCCACGAGTAGTCGACGTTGGTCGTGCCGATCGCTACATCTGATTCGGATTGGAATGCCTCGCGATCAACCGATAAGCAACCGTAACTCGATTCGTCAGCACTAAAACACTCGAACAGCAAAACGTCGGGCGCGACCGTGACGACAGGGTCACATGGCATCAAGTGCCGCCACATTTCCCGGTCGTGCAACAGCAAATGCGCGGAGTACTTCATCCGCGTTCGCCAGTACTTTTTACGCATCGATTGGAATTCGGTTTCCAGCCCATCCGGCATCGGTTCGATTTGATGGTCGCGCAGTTCGCCAAGTCGGCTTTGGTACGTCCGTCGGCGAAGTTGATTTTCGCGTTCCCGTTCGGCGACCTGATAGGCTTCGTACGCCGAGCGATCTCGTGGTTGGAAACGCAGGTCGCTGATCACGATATCGTGCAACGCGCCAATCGCTTCACGAAACGAAAGAGGATCGGTCAGTTGTCCCCGAAAGCTGACGCGATCACGGCGCAGATTCGGTGCCAACGCGATCGCGAGGCCTGAAGGTCCGCGGCTAATTTGGCTTCGCTGGCGATAGCGTACTGATAGATCCATCGTGATTAAAAAACACGGGAGGAGTGTTCGTGCGACCGACTTCAACGCGTTGACCAAGGTCGTTCACCCAAGCCAGAGACTACACCGTAGCGGCGTAAACCTCGTTGCTTCAGTTCGCCGCTACGGTGTAGTCTCTGGCGAACGAACAACGGCTTTGGGGAAGCATGGCGAAGCAATCTCAAACCATGGCGTAACACCACAGCAAATTAGTCTCGGTCGACGACGCACTCCTCCCGATGGTTCAGTGTTTTCTGTTATATCGTTTCATGGCGAAAACGTCAGCTCAACAAAAGCCGATTGGAAACGTTCTCGCAAATTCGGGTGGCGCTCGGCAAGTTGCGTCAGGCCTGCGATGGTTGCTTTCCACTCGGGGCGGCGAATCGACTTGAGGCCAACGGCGAGCAGTGGTTCCAAACGATCGGCTTGATCGGGTGACGCCATCAGGTGATTGATCACTTGAAGAATAACGCCGGGTTTTCGCCGACTTCCACGACGCGTATTGAGCAGGACTGCTGCCCAAAGTCGTTGTAGTTCGTGATCGTCGAGTGTCGATGCAATCAGCCCATTGCCGATGTCTCGTGACGAAAGCTTGCTTTCGAGCAACTGTTGCTCGAGCAATTCAGCGAGCGGCAGTTGAATGTTGTCATAGGGCGATTCGATCAGACGCTGCCAAAGAAGAGTTTCGTTGGTCAAGCGAGCGTCTGAGATCAACCATTGCCAACCTTGCTTTCGTACGTCGGAGTATCGGCTGTCGAGTGGCTCTAACGCGAGTTCGGGAGTAAACGCAGGCGAGGCCGCTACCATGCCTATTGCGGTCGCGACAAGCGTTTCGCGGGTGCTTTCTGAGCGGGCCTCGCAAACGTTGAATGCATCCAGGCATTCCGAACGAGTCGACAGGGTACGTGTCTGGAGCCACTCGTTGGCTAAGCGGGCGACGAGTGCTGATGGCTGGACCGCTAGCGAAACGATTTGATCGAGGGTCAGTCGGTCTGGGGCAAGGTGTTCTCTTGCCAAGTTACAGAGGCTTGCGATTACCGCCGGGTTGTGGCTTGACAGCAGGGCTAGCCAGTGTTCGTCCTTGAATTTTGCAGCGGACGCGCCGACTTGCAGTGATTCGATCGCGAATTCAGCGAGTTCCGTTTGTTCACTCGCAAGCCAACTAATTAGGGTGCCAATGTCGATCAACTGAATTGCGTCGGCATGATCCGCTCGCAATAAAGCGATGCACCATTGGCGTACGGGACGGCATTGTGCGGTGGTTAATAATCTGAGCAGCGGTTGTGCGTTGGTCTTCCAAGCCGTTGGGAATGCTGGTGCGGCGGACAAATCGGCGAGCGAGGCGTCTTCGGCCAAGGTCCAACCTACTGGCGGCGATTGGAGTAGCTTGCTGTGATGAAACATTGCATGGATCATGCCCCAGTTGTCTAGCAACGCAACACCATCTCCGACGTCGTCGTCGCGATAGCGGTCAAGTGCGACTGAAATCGCTTTGATGTAGCGAACGGGATCCGTATTACCGAGGTTTCGGAAGTAACGCCAGCTCCGACGTCTGAGGTACCGACGTGTTTTCAAGCTGAAGAGTCGTCGTTCCTCAAGATTGCGCATCCATTTCAAGATGCGCGGGTCGCGAGGCAGTGCGGAATCTGGAGGCGCGACGAGTCTTTCTTCTTCCCAGCTTTCTCTGGATTGCCAGTCGTATTGGTGGGTTTTCCGAATCTGGCGACGAATGGAACGATCAAACGCGACCATCATCCACGCCATTACTTTGTCGTCCTCAGCTTTTTCGGCCAACTTAAATAGCCGTTTGACCAGAGCTTCGTGGCGGGCGTGATTGAGTGGCTGGTCGAGGTATCGACTGAGGAATTCACGCGATTCAGGGCGACGATCGCTCAGCCAGCGGCTTGCAAAGTTGCCGAGCTTCTCGGCGTCGTCGCAGCGACAGAGTTCATCAACGAAGGCGGGGGCACCGGTTTCGAAGTGTTCTTCGACAAGCAGCCAAGAGCTGCTGTTGGATTGCGAACGCCCTGCCATGTCCGATGTGCTTCTTCCGGTGAGACCTAATCAATCGCGAAATGCACCGTCGATTATACGGACGTTCAAGCCACGATGTTGCAGCACTAGCAATTCCGACCAACCAATAGGTGCCAGGCACTTTATGGATCGAGTCCGTTCAGAATAAGCAAAAATCGACAACCTTCTAAGCTGGACACTTTGCCGGTTCCGCTTTGATTTGCTAGCCAACCAATGCTTTCTGAAAGGTGGGTGGCACCGAATGTGGTTGCCAGCAAACAGTGCGAAGGCAGGAAAGTGTCGGGCACCAATCAGAGAGACTTGCGCGATGACAGGTCGCAGTTAGGTGGGTGGCACTTTCTAAGATGAGGCTGTGCCATCAGAAGACGGAAGGTGGGTGGCACCTTTCGGGAGACGGTTGTTGCTCGGGGAGAGCAATGTTTGGTCGTTTTGCTTGCTCGCCGTCGGTCGACTCTAGGAATCAAGACCTCGGGCTCAATCGGCCAGCCCTAGTGCATCAGGCCGATTTGCTTTGGCGGTTGTTTTGCGGGGGCATCGCCCTGGCCCGCTTCTGGTTAATCCGCAATCACTTGCTGGCGACGGCATTTGCACGCGTCGTCTGCAACGTGCTCGTTCCACGACCAATCCCAATCTGCTGCAACATTGCAACCGAAATGGACATCATGTTCCCATGAACAGTTTGAATCACGATCTCGGCGGTAGCGGCGCTGGTTGCTGCAGTTTGTGGAGTCAAGGTAACCATCGTTGGCCTCATTGATGGAATTGGAGGAAGATAACCCTTTATCGGATCGCTTCTCCTAGCAAGATTCGTTCCAATTCTTACTTGGTGACAACATCTTTAAATTTGAAGCACACCAGACGTAGTCCACCCAGGTTTTCTCGCTCTGAGAAACGTTCTGACCTCTCCTCATACAACGTTGACGGACCCGGCGCCAAATCCGACTTTTGGGATTTCTGTACGCCGCCATCAACGTGACGTCTCACGTCTCATCGTGAGAGCCACTCCCTCGCTAAATGTTCAGAGAAGGTTTTGTACAGGCTACTCGCCACCAGCGAGGGTGTGGCGACAACGCAGCAGCGTCCGTGATCACCCTGGAGCCATGCTAGCTCGATAAGCACTTCGCCTAAGAGTTGCCTGCCTGTTGGGCTCGCTGGTGTAATTGTCGCTGCTGCTCGAACAGCACAATTCCCGCCGTTGTTGCCAGATTCAAACTTCGCACCACCTTGGTCGTCGGAAGTCGCAACGCCTGTGGGTTGCCCGGCTGCACGATCTCTCTCGGCAAGCCTTTCGATTCGCTGCCAAACACAAAGCAGTCCCCGTGCTGAAACTCCACGTCCCAAATCGTGCGTTCGGCGAATCGCGAGAAAAAGTAGATGTTCGTCGCCGGCAGCTTTTGCACCAGTTCCCCCCAGTTTTCGGCGTCATCAAAATCAAGGTGCTGCCAGTAATCCAGCCCAGCCCGCCGAACCCGTTTCTCGCTGTAATCAAACGCCGCCGGTCGAACGATCCAAAGCTTCGCGCCGACGGCAACACACGAACGGCCAATGTTACCGGTGTTGGGAGGAATCTCTGGCTGGTAAAGAACGACGTGGGCGACGGGGTTTGCCCGATCCGCTGAAACGGTTTCGACCTCACGGGCGGCAGGGGGTTCTGAGGGCGAGCCCTCGGAAATCGGCGGCTGGATGACGGGGTCGGGAGTCGCTTCGTCAGGCATATGTCAGTGCGGTCGCAAGAATTTAGATCGAGTGGCTTTGCCGACACCGCTGGGCCACCGCCATCAGGGTGGGTGCCCGATGGGTTGCAAAGTGCTGGCCGGGCGTGACAAACTGTCCGTACATCATGACAGATTCCACGCAGATTTCAGCGGGGTGTCTCCGGTCATCCTCAACGCCCCCGAAACCGATGCCTGTTCCAACGGCCCCGGTTCAAACTCTAGGTAGCGGCCCCGATTCATGCCGATCCAAGTCACTTGCCGACATTGCCTGAAACGATTCCAAGTAAGCGACAAGTTCGCCGGCAAAACGGGCCCCTGCCCCAATTGTAAGAAGCCGATCGAAATCCCGGCGCTCGATGAACAAGTCGTCATCCACGCCCCCCAGGACGATTCGCCCAAGGACAGCAAGGGCGAAAGCGTTCTCAAGCCGATCACCCGCAAAGAAACGGACGTCACCCGCACCGGACTGCTGATCACGATTGGCTCCATCGTGGCAGTTTTCGGGTTGGCCGTTGTGTTCCGCTTCACACATCCCGATGGCGTTCCACTGGCGGCAAAGCTGGTCGCGCTCTTTATCGCCGCACCGCCACTGATCTGGGCTGGCTACTCCTTTCTTTATGACCAAGAACGCGAGCCCTACGTCGGACCCGAGCTTCGAAATCGCGTGCTGGTCTGTTCTGCGATCTTTCCACTGATCTGGTGCGTGTACGCGTTTGTGCCCACCTATGTCTTTGAACTCGATCAGATCAACGAAATGTCGTGGGCCGTTTTTGGAGTGACACTGTGCGTAATGATCGCACTCGGGGGGCTGGCATCCGCGGCAACCTTTGAACTCGAATACTTCAACGGCGTGGTCCATGCCGGAATGTACTTTGTTTCAATCGTCTTACTGGCGTTTGTCAGTGGCGTTACATTGGCGGGAGTGGAGACAGATCTCGACGAAGACGACGACCGTGATTTGGTGCAGCTTGTCAGCGAATCCGCCTCGCCCAATCATCAGGGATTTTTTGAGTCTCCCCGCCCGATTCCCCCTACCGCAACTCGCCTGTGATTCGCCTTCCCGAAATCGATCTCCTTCACCAAGCCGGTGCAGGTTCGGGGTCCTTGATTCGGATACCGCCCTCTGATTCCGTTCCGCTCTCTGATCGAGTCCGTCGTCTGCTCGACACTGCCTCGATGCATCGACTGGCCGGGATTAGCCAACTTGGTTTGGTCTCTCGCGTCTATCCCGGTGCGACGCACTCGCGTTTGGAGCACACGCTAGGCGTTTACCACAACGCGCTGAAATTCTTGGCACGTTTTTCAGCCGACGATCGTGGCGCCGCGCTGCTAGATGATGCAAACAGTGACGCATTTGTCTTGGCAGCACTTTTGCACGATGTCGGGCATTGGCCGTTTTGTCATTGCATCGAAGACATGATGCTGGACGACGTCGCACGTCACGAAGAACGTGCACGTGGTATCATCCTGAGCGGCGAAATTGCATCCTTGATCGAAAGCGATTGGCGTTGTTCGCCCGATGACGTGGTCTCGCTTTTAGTCGGCGCCGATTCCGCCAAGCCCGTCGAACGATTCTTGCAAAGCTGTCTGAGTGGACCTGTCGATATCGACAAGCTCGACTACCTGCAGCGTGACAGTCTGCACTGCGGCGTCGAGTATGGTCGCAACTTCGATTCCGGTCGACTGATTTCATCGTTGGTCGTTGATCCTCAATCGCACCGTTTGGCGGTCGGCGAGAAAGGACGTACCGCGGCCGAAATGATGGTCTTCGCCCGATACATCATGTTCAGCGAAGTTTATTGGCATCACGCCGTTCGGGCCGCGACAGCGATGTTGCAACGCAGCGTATTTCTGCTGCGTCACCGGTTGGACTTGTCCGCTTCGCTAAAGCTCGGCGATGCGGAATGGATCGCGCAGCTTCGCCGGACCGCTGCGGGAAGCTTGGCCGAACCAATGGTCGAAGGCTTGTTCGGTTCTCGTCGCCAGCTTTTCAAACGCGTTGTCGAATTCAGTGTCATCAACGGCGGAGAGGTGCATCAAACTTTGGCACACCGTCCGCACTGGTGGCTGGTCACGTTGGCCGAAGAACTCGCCGAGCGGCTGTCGAAACAATACAACGTGCCCGTCGCGCCGGCAGACATCTTGATCGATGCGCCACCGGTCAAATTGGAAGTCGACATCAACACCGTTGTCATTCACCACGACGGTACTCCATCGCGGCTCGGCGACGCTTCACCTGTTGCCGCTGTCCTTGCCGAACGCCAGTTTGATCATCACGTCAAGCGAGTGCGTTTGTTCGTCCGCCCAGACCTCCGTGAACTGCTCGCAGAAAAGCTGCCGACCGGGAAGCACTGGGCCGATCTGTTGCTCGAAACGGCTGAACTCGCAGAGAACCAATGGGCGTAAGCACCACCATCAACGGCATCTCCGTCCTGGTTTGTGATACCGCGGAGGCAGCTTCCGAAGCCACAGCAAAGCTGATCGCCAATCAGCTCAATGCGAATCCGCGATGCGTGCTGGGGTTGGCAACCGGTGGTACGCCACTGATGACGTACCAGTCATTGATCGCGATGAACCAAAGCGGTCAATGCAGTTTTCAAAACGCGACGACGTTCAATCTGGACGAATACGTTGGCTTGGCGGCAGACCACCCGCAAAGTTATCGCTCGTTCATGAACGACAACTTGTTCTCCAAAATCGACGTGCCGATTGAGCAGACATACGTCCCCGATGGACTGGCTGACAACATCGCCGAACATTGCTCACAGTACGAAGCAATGATCGATCGCCATGGCGGCATTGATTTGCAGCTTCTGGGAATCGGGCACAACGGGCATATCGCGTTCAATGAACCCGGTTCCGATTCGCAAACCAAGACTCGATTGGTCGATTTGGCTGGAAATACCATTGAACAGAACGCGAGATTTTTTAGCTCAGCCGATGAGGTTCCACGGCAGGCGATCACGATGGGCATCGCGACCATTCTGAAAGCCAAACAGATTGTTTTGTTGGCAATGGGCAGCGGCAAAGTCGATGCCGTGAACGCAATGTTGCTTGGCGAAGTCAGTGCAGATGTCCCTGCTAGCTTCCTGCGTGAGCACCCTGCCGTTACTGTCGTCCTCGACCGAGATGCCGCGGCCGGCTTGGGGATCGACACCACGCGTAAGATGCCAACAGAGCAACAGACAACCTAACCCACTCGCCCAACGCGATATCCAAAGCCATGAGCCCTTCAAACGAGCCCGCCCAATCAACAGAAGTCGCGATCGTCGGTGCCGGGCCGATTGGGCTCGAGCTTGCCGTCGCTTTGAAAAAGGCCGGTGTGGACTCCGTGGTTTTCGATGCGGGCCCGATCGGGCAAACGATCGCGTGGTGGGCACCTCAGACGCGTTGGTTCAGCAGCAACGAGCGGATCGCGATCGCAGGCGTGCCCTTGTTGACAACGGATCAATCTAAGGCGACGCGTGAAGAATACCTGATGTACCTGCGAGGCGTGGTGACGCAGTTCGATTTGAACGTCCACCCGTATTGCCCGGTCGTTGATGTGCAAGCGTCAGGCGACGGATTTTGTGTCACGACCAAACCGTCTGGCAATGTCACGCCTTGGAATGCCCGTGCGGTTGTGCTGGCCGTTGGCGGAACCGATCACCCACGCAAGCTTGGCATCCCCGGCGAAGACCTGCCGCACGTTGATGGCTATCTACGAGAAACGCATCGGTACTTTGGCCGTCGCGTTCTAATCATCGGTGGACGCAACAGTGCAATCGAAGCGGCGCTGCGATTACATCATGCCGGTGCGCATGTTTCGCTCAGCTATCGTGGCGACGAGTTACCAGAAGACGGCATCAAGTATTGGTTGTTGCCGGAAATCAAAGGCTTGCTGAAAGCTGGCCGCATCGAAAACTTCGTCGGTACCGAAGCAGTGCAGATCTCATCGCGAACGGTCAGCCTGCGGCGAAAGTCAGACGACGCATTGATCGAAGTTCCCGCCGACGACGTGCTGAGCTTGATCGGATACTCGCAAGATAAAACGTTGCTGACGTCCGCCGGCATTCACTTGCTCGATGAAGTGAAACGCCCTGAGTATGACCCGGAAACGATGCAGACCAACGTTCCTGGAATCTATGTTGCCGGGACCGCGGTCGCCGGTTCGCAAACCAGCAAGTACAAGACGTTTCTGGAGAACTGTCACGACCATGTCGACAAGATTGTCTCGCATTTAACGGGTCAGTCCGTCGAGCATTCGCGTGAGTACGAATCGCAAATCGTGGCACAGCCGGAGAGCTAGCCGCTGACTCGTTCGACCAGCCATTCAAGGATTGCGTCGAAACCTTCGAAGTCAGCAACTTGTACGGTCGTGATTTCGGAAAAGGATCGGAACCACGTTTCCTGCCGGCGGGCAAGCTGCCGAGTGTGGGCGGCGACTTCTTCGATCACTGTCTCGATCGGCGTAGACTCCCCACCGCGAATCCACTCGATGACTTCACGATATCCGACTGCTTGTGCGGCGGTGCGTGAAAGCTCGCCATGGTCGCTGAGCAGTCGCCTTACTTCGTCGACCAGTCCGATTCGGAACATCTCATTGACGCGTTGATTGATCCGCTGATGCAGTTGGGCACGCGGGTGCTGGATCGCGAAGACCTTGCAGGCGTCAGCATGCGTTTGTTGATCGAATTGGACTTGGCGGTGGCTGAGCGGGAATCCAGTGGCTTTGGCGACTTCTAAGGCACGGATCATTCGCCGCACATCGTTCGGGGCGATGCGACTCGCTGACAACGGGTCGACCTGTTGAAGCCGGGTGCGAAGTGGTTCGACGCCAAATCGTTCGACGTCTTTTTCGACCGCTTCACGAAACGCCCAATCTGGCGGCGGGCCGGGATCGAAGCCGCGCAAGATCGCTTTGAGGAACATCGGTGTGCCGCCGACAAAGATCGGTACCGCAGACCGGTCCAGGATCTCTTGGACACATTGGTGAGCGGCATCCAGGTAGCACGCCACCGAAAAATCTTCATCCGGATCGGCCAAATCCAGCAGGTGGTGGGGAACCTGTTGGCGGTCCTCGGGTGTCGGTTTAGCAGTCCCAATTTCCATCTGGCGGTAAACGGCGATGGAATCGAGTGACAATATTTCGCCACCGAGTCGCTTGGCGAGTTCGATCGCCAAGGAGCTCTTGCCCGATGCGGTTGCACCGGTCAGGACGATGGTTTTGTCGATCAGTGATGGGTAAGTTGAAACGATCGAGTCAGGCATGCGGATCAGGTGTGCGTCAAAAGCTGAATCGGAACGATTTGTCACGTTGTTCCGATCCGCTAAAGTTTAGGCGAAGAGGGCATGACCGGTAAACGCGTGGTAAAATTGCCTGCTATGGGGATGACATATTTCAAGCGATACCGGATGGAGTTCGACCTTCGCAATTTGCGAAGCGATGAGCCTATGGTTCCGGCCGAGTATGAGTTGGTGGCGTTTGCCGCTGACCAGCTGCGTGAGCATGCGATTGCCAAGTACAACAGCTTCCGATACGAGCTGGACGCCGATGTGTTTCCATGTTTGGCCCGTCGCGACGGATGTTTGAAGCTGATGCGCGACATCACCAGCCGGCACGACTTCGTCCCCCAGGCTACTTGGCTGATCAGGCATCTGGAACAAGATCCGACAACGGGATCGATTTGCAAGCTGCCCGTCGGAACGATCCAGGGTTTGTCGAGCGACGGCTGGGGAGCAGTTCAGAATCTGGGGGTGTCCCCGCTGCATCGCGGGAAGGGGCTCGGCAGTATCTTGCTGGCCAAGGCCGCGTCTGGCTTCGCGAGCGTCGGTCTTGAAAAAATGCACCTGGAAGTCACGACCGAAAACACGGGTGCGGTACGACTGTACGAGCGAATGGGGTTTCGCAAATCTCGGATTGTCTACAAGGCGGCTGAAGTCGCCGGCGCACGTTCTTAGACGTGTGCTGATTCGCTCGCGTCATTCTGTAATGGACGCTGCCCTAGTAGCCTTTCTCACGCCGGTCGCCTTTGGCACATAACGTGCACCTCGGTGGATGAAATCGCAGGACCATTCGCTTCCCCGAAATCACCATTGCTATGGACATCCCAGCCGTCGGCGTCGAAGAAGAGTATCAGCTCGTAGATCCAAATTCGGGAGCGATGCGGGCAGACTGCAAACGTGTGATGCGTCGCTTAAACGGCAAGGTGACCGCAGAGATCCAGCATGAACTGCATCTTTCGCAGATCGAGATGGCGTCTCCGATCTGCCACACGCTGGATGAAGCACAGCAATCATTGGTCGATACCCGACAGGCGCTCTCGCGGGCCGCGATGCAAACAGGTGCGGCATTATCGGCAGCCGGTACCAATCCACTGCCGCTGCCGCACACCGACGACATCACGCCCAAAGAACGCTACAACCGGATGACGCAGCAGTACCAGCAGCTGGCACGTGATCTGTTTATCTTCGGTTGTCACGTTCACGTTTCGATGCCCGATCGCGTGCTTGGGCTGGAGGTGATGAACCGAGCGCGTCGTTGGTTGCCAGCGCTGCTCGCGATCACCGCGAACAGTCCTTTTTGGGACGGCCACGATACAGGGTATGCCAGCTATCGACGTGAGTTATGGGCACAGTGGCCGATGGCAGGCCCACCACCGCATTTTCAAAGTTACGCCGACTACCAAGAAACGATTGCTGACTTGATCCAAGTCGGCGCGATTGCAGACGAGAGTTTCATCTACTGGGATGTTCGTCTGCCTGAAAAAATTCCGACGATCGAGTTCCGTGTCGCGGATGTGATGCTGCACGTTGAGGACGTTGTAGCGTATGTCGGACTGATACGAGCGATAGTGATGCAGACTCAAGTCGACATGGACGATCGCGTCACACAGGAGCCTATCTGTAACCAATTGCTCCGCCACGCGATGTGGCAGGCAGCTCGCTATGGTGTTTCGGAAAAATTGATTGACCCTGTCGAAAAAAAGCCACTTGATGCGCACCGTCTACTCGGGCGTCTCTTTGATTGGTGCGCACCGGTGCTGAAACAATCCGGTGACGTTGATCGCGTCGAGTCATTTCTTCATCGCTTATCACAGCACGGAAATGGCGCGATGAAGCAACGTGAGTGGGCGGGCAATTCGCTCGATTTTTCTGAGGCCGTCCGCTGCTGCGTTCGAGAGACTGCACACGGTATTTCCCTTGCTGATTGCTCTAGTCAGTAAAAAAATAAAAGAAGGGTCGCGAACCCACCCGCCGCCGCACTGTCGTGAGATCCAAACTGGTATCATCGTTTGCTCCGTCATAATTTTGACTGGGCAAGCTCATCACAGTCTGGGTTCGCATGATGCAATTCGAAAGCGAAAGTCTACTCGATCGTCACGTCGATCAAACCATTGATTTCACTGTCATACGCGCCGAAATGCGTCGTTTAGCGGATCAGGGTTTGTATCTTGATAATTATGAATATGTGAAGTCACAGCTTGGTGATGACCTGCTGCAATGGCCGGGTTGCGAAGGAGGCCTATTGGCGTTGCGAATCGCTGACTGTCTTGGCGGAACGCAATTGGCGAACGTGTTGACGTATCGTTTGGGGCGACTCTACCCAGACAATCTCGAAGTCAGGTTTTTGCGCACGATGCAAAAACTTTCGCGGCAGCCTCTGGCACGTGTTTGGCTGCAAATTCGGGATCAACAGCTGGAGACTGACGATCCAGAGTTGCAGTCACAGTGGGCCGTCGTGAAGGGCTTAATCCTTTGTGGGATGCGAGACTTTGATCGAGGATTTGAGTTGCTTGAGCAGGGGCACTCGCTGTTGCCAGACGACCCACGCCCGGTGCTTCGGATCGCAACGGCGCATCTGTCAAATGACCGTTTGGACCTTGCCATCCAAACGTGTCGAGATGCGGTTGCGATGATCCCTAGCTACCCGCCATCGATTCAAACGCTTTCGCACCTGTTGCTGCAAGACAATCAGGTCGACGAAGCATTCGAAGTGCTCCGCGATTCGATCGGTACAACACAATCTGGTGGGTGCAGGTTACAGCTCGCAAGTATGGAGATTCAGCGGCGTCAGTATGCTGCCGCGAAAGAGCTGATTGGTGATTTGGAAGATTACTTTCCGTTAGCGGATCCGGCACGCAATGGCCGAGCGAAACAGGACAGTGTCCGTTCGTCGCTCGCGAAAATGCGATCCGAATTGGCTTGCTACGATGGCGACTACGAAACTGCGATCGCGCTGGCACACGAAGCAAACAATAAGTTTCATGACACTTTGGTCGAGAATCTCAAAAACAATCGTGAAGGCGGAAAGCGGAAGCGTCTTGATGTCCCATTTGTACGACAAAACGATGTGACGTGCGCACCCGCGACACTCGCGATGTTGTCCGCCTACTGGGGCATCGAGGTCGATCACGACGCGGTCGTAAACGAGATCTGCTATGACGGCACAGCTCCTGTACGCCAACGCGCATGGGCCGAAGCAAACGGGATGGTCGTACGCGAGTTTCGTCTGACGGAACAAGTCGCACATCAGCTAATTGATGCGGAGATTCCCTTCGGTATCTCGAGTGTTGACCCGGGTGGCGGGCACATCAACGTCGTTTGCGGATACGATTCGAGAAGGGGTGTCTTGTTAATGCAAGATCCAGGGACATGGCACGGGATCGAAGCGTTGTTGCGGGAGTTTATTGAGCAGTATCAAGCGTTCGGACCGCGTGGATTGGTGCTGATTCCACAAGGCAAGCAGAGCTTGCTTGAGGGAATCGAGATGCCGGACGTGGATCGCTATGACCAACAGCACGCAATCGCGATCGCACTGCAAAAGCATGATCGTGACGATGCCGTGGCGATTCTAGATTCGATGCGATCGTCCGATCCGGACAACCTGATCACGTTGTGGTCCGAAGTTGAATTGGCTCGCTACGATTTCAATTTGCCGCAGCGATTGAATGTGATTCAGAAGTTGCGTGAAAACTTTCCCGATACGGAATTGCTAACCCTCGCTGAGTGTGACTTGTTAGCAATGATCGATCGTCAAGACAAAGTGATTGAGCGTTTGCGCGAGTGCGTGCGTGGGGAAACGCCAAGCATCGAAAGTCGATTGCGTTTGTTGACCCGTTTAGAGAGCGAATCGGATAGCGAGGAAAAACACGAGCAGCTTCGCAGGATTCTCAAGGACGCACCGACAAATCCAGAGGGGCTGTCCCAGGAAGCGATTTTGCTTTGGGATCGAATGCAACGGGACGATGCGTTGGAGCTTTTGCGTCTGGCTTCGATGACGGGAGAGCGCGATGAAGATCATGCGCGGCGGTATCTGGCAGCCGCGGCGCGGATGAACCGTCAAGACGAAGCGATCGAGGTGATGCGTGTTCGCTTTGAAAAGCATGGTCACGCGAGCGGCCAACCTGGAATGACGTATGCATACGCTCTTGCAAGAACAACTCACGCCGATCGTGCGGCGGAAGTCATTCGCAAAGCCTTGCAGGTACGTCCCGAAGACGGCGATTTGTTGTGTGAAGCTGCCTCCGCCCTCGGTCGGTTTGAAAAACCTTCTGTCGGACTTGAGTTGCTGGAAAACGCGACCATTCCGCTTCCAAAAGACCAGGTGTTGTACGCCAAGGCAAACCTGGCGCTCAGTGCAGGGCAACCCGACGAAGCTTTAGAGGCGTTGCTGGATTTGCATCACCTGCAACCGATGAATTTCGATGCGGTCTCACGTATCGCAGACCTCAAAGCGACCGTCGGAGGCATTGGCGGTGCGATCGAATTCTTGGAACGAATTACCTGTCGTCACCCGCATTGCCGTGGCCTGCTGTCGATTACGGCCGAATACATGCATCGTGCGGCACGCTACGAAGATGCCGTCGGATACTTGGACCGAATCTTGGAGACCTGTGATTTTGACGCCTGGGCTTGGCGAGAGCGATCATTGGTTTGCTCGGCCGCCGGATGGTATGACGAAGCCTATCGAAGCGCCGTCCGAGGGCTGGAATGCGAGCGGTCGGCGATGTCGTACAACATTCTCGCCGAGGCCGAGTCTGGTCAAGGTGATGTGGAATCTGCAGTCAACCATTGCCGCCAAGCGGTGCAATTGGACTGCGATTATCCACCCGCAATGTTGACGTGGGTGAAGCTCTGCAAAAATGAGGACGAAAACAAAGAGACGCTCGACGAGATCTTTCAGCAGCTGGTCTTTCAACACAGCAACGGCGATGGCGTGATCGCATACAAGCGTTTTTCAACGGGTTTCGTTGATGACGCAAAGCTTTGTTCGCAGTATCAGCAACTCCGTGAAGTCCGGCCGGACGTGTTGACAATGCACACGATCGCTGCCGATCATCATGCGATTGCAAGCGTTTCACTGAAGCCGAGGAAGTCCTCCGTAGCGTTGAAGAACGTTTCAGCTACTTACCCGAATATTGGCAACATCTTGGGGAAGTGTATCTTGCCAAAAATGACATGCCAGCTGCGGTTGAAGCGTTCGAGAAAGCGTTGGAATTGGATCCCTTTAACCGCGATCTCGCCATTCGCACCGCCCAGGTTTACCAAACAGTAGAACGCCCGCAGGACGCCGAAAAAACGCTTCGTCGGGCTCTCGGTGCGGCACCGGCAGACGCCGCGTTAATGGTGGAGCTTGGAAAGCACACAGAAGACGAATCAGAGCGTGGCAAGTTGATTTTCGACGCCGCGATGTTATCGCCAAATAACAGTGACACATGGGCGATGCTGTTGTCGCTGTGTCAGTTTGAAAATCGCGAAGCGGATGCCGTACAAGCCGCGAGAGATTTGGTTGCCCAACGTCCGAGTGATTCCAACGCGACCTTGCGTTTGGCCGAAATGTTGCATCGTGAGGATCAATGGGATGAATCGGTCGGTGTGATCAAGTCTGCCATCGAGCGTGACCCGCGTAATGTCGATCTACATGGGTTGCTTGCTCAGCGGTACTACGAACGCGGAATGATTGATGATGCCATTGCGAGCTGTTCCCCCGAAGGCATTGATCCGTTTGATCTAAACCAGTTGAATCTATTCGCGGCGAATCTTCTGAACTTAACCGGCAAAACGGAGGAGGCGTGCGAACGGGTGGTTTCTGCATTGGAACGTGACCCGAGTAACTTAGAAGGCTGGAGTCGCTTGGCGGATTGGGCGGAGACACTCGAGAAATTCGAACTGTACGATTTGGCTTCAACCGCGTTGTTGGATCGTGCACCGTATTTGGCGTCGAGTCACGGTTACTATTCCAGCACGGCCCTGCGACGAGGCAACCGAGAGGAAGCCAAAGAGCATTTGCAACGAGCGCTCGACCTCGACGGCGGGTACGTCTATGCGGTCCCCGAGCTACTCGGGCTATTCATCGAAGACAGCGAAATTGATCGGGCAGAACGCTTTGTCGGTTCACTGAAAGATCGCGTCGATGAGATGGCGTTGTCAATTGCCCAGGGGACGCTGGCGATTGCACAGGGGAATGACGCAGGCTTGATTACCGTTTTTCAAAAGTTTCCCAGCGATGCAGACTATGTCACGATCACACGCGAGATCCTTCGGCATTTTGAGCTAAGCTCCGACGGAGAGCTTGCAAAGTCGTTGAATAAAGCGGTCCGGCAAAAAAACGCCTCGGCAAGCTTGGGTTATCTTTGGTCACGAATCAACGTGCAGGAAGATAATCTTGCGGAAGGCGTGAAACGATTCCTAAAGCTTCCGGAAAAGTCAGAGGTACTGTCGGCCGCCGCGTTCGATGTGATCAGGAAGGTTTCGGTTTGGTGTGAATCGGACGATATGGCTATCCGTAAATCAGGAAATCGCCTTGCCATTCGCATCGTTCGAAAGCTTGGGACGCTGACTTATGGAAGCGGCATGCTTTGGAAAGCGGCGACATGGATGTTGTTATACGGCGAGGAAAATAAGCGAGCCGCCAAGCTGGCCTCGAAGTATCAGCTGGTCGTCGACCGAGAAGCTCACATGATGGTGCCGGCTGTGCTGGCGGCGCTTTGTCAGCGTGACTTGCGATTGGCAAGTGAGTTGGTTCAGGACGCAATTTCCTATCGGGCTGATTCAATGAATAGCGAGATGATGGTCATCATCGCTATGTACGGTGTTCATGCCATGGATCTCGATCGATTGGACGAAGCGATTCGACTGGTCGATAAGAACGACTTGGACTGGGCATTCAAACGGATGGCCCAATTGATCACAATCGGCGTCGACTGCATTCGCGAAGGACGCGGAGATGAAGAGCGATTGATCGACCATTGGATGGACGAGTTCGCCCATCGAGAGCTTCAGCAGGTCGACCAGTACGTGTTTGCAGAGTTGCGTGGACGGATTGCCGAAGCGGCCGGACAGCGACGCTTGGCGAAGAAGCTTCGCAAAGCGAAATACGTCATGCCTCGCAACGAAGCCCCACCGGCGAATTGAATGTTTCCGGTGAGGGCGTACGTTTCGGTCTCGCTATGCGGCGTCGCGTGAATCGATCCCATCAATCGTTCCACGCTCGCGTCGTAGCGTTCGTATGGTTGCGTTTTGACGGTGAATGTCGTTTTGCAGTTCGCGGATTTGCACGTGTGCTTGTTCGTTGGCTTGCAAACTTGCTTCGTGTTCCTCACTGATGCGTTTCAGATGGGCCGTCAGGTCGGATGTTTTCGCGGCCAACGTTTGGTTCGCCCGCTTGGCCGAATCGAGTTCCGCCGAAACGTCTTTCAACCGATCGCTGACAACCTGATTCTGGTTGGATCGTTCGGTCAGTTGTTTACGTAAATCTGACAGGACCGAGTTGCTGGAATCGAGTTTTTCCGACAGGTCGTTTGCGTGGGTTTGCAACGTCTTGTTGGTCGACAGAAGCGATTCGTATTTGTCGGTCAAGTCGTTGATGCGAACACGGGCGGTTTCAAAGTGCTGACGCGTCGCATCGGAATCAACAACTTCTTCCCGAAGTCGGAGCAGTTCTTCACGCTGTTCGGCGAAGGCTCGCGTCTGCAAGTCACTCTGCTGTTTCAGTTGATGAATGTCTCGGTCACGCAAGTGAAGCTGTTTTTCGAGATCGATGACGCCACCCATTCGGGTCTTCATGTCGGCGACAATCTGGTCTTTCTCTCGCAGTTTTGCTCCCATCGACTCGATCGTCGAAATTGCCGACACCAACCGTTCCTGCTGCGCGGCGAGTTCGTTGCGAAGTTCGTCGTTGTGGTCATTCAGGACGCTGATTTCGTCAGCGAACGCTTCATACTTGGCAATCGCAACAGCAAGCTCAGAATCGACACCTTGTTTCGCTTCCGCAAGTTCGTTGAATTCAAGTTGTGCCTGATCGAGCTGGTTTTCGACTTCGCCAAGTTGTTGCTCTTTTTCGCGAAGCGATTCGATCTCCATTTCTTGGTCGCTCAGTGCCGCATTCAATCCCGCGATTTGCCGATTTGCCTCTTTGAGCTGCGCCGAGATTGCTTCGTTGGCTTCTGTTAACGGAGCGACCAACTCGGTCTGATCCAACAGCCGCGCCACTTCGACTTCGCGGGCACTCAGTTTATCGGCTAGGTCTTCGACTTGGTCACTGCTGATCGCAAGCTTGGCCGTGAGTTCCGCCAGGTGTGCTTCCAGGTCTTCGACATGTTCGACTTGTGCTTTTAGTTCGGTGAGATGCACATCACGGTCTCGCAGGCCTTTGGTCAGCGAATCCATTTTGTCGACATGGTCGCGAAGTTTGTCCGCCAGAATCTGGTTGTCGTTCTCAAGCGAATCGATCACGGAAAGCTGTTCTTGGAGCTCGGTAATCGTCTGGCTAGATTTTTGGGACTGTGATTCGGTTAGTTCAAGTTGCTCGCTAAGTTGGGCGATCGTTTCGAGCTGGGCCGATACCGTTTCGCCAAGGCGTGCGTTGTCTGCATGAAGCGGATCGATTGTTTCACATCGTTTGGCGAGTTCAGCGATGCGAGTGGTCTTTTCGCTCACGCTGGTTTCCAGGCCAGAGCGAATGTTTCTTTCATGCTCCAGCTCAGCATCTTGTTCTGACTGCAGCGATTCGATTTGGCTTTGCAGCGACGCGATGAGCCGTTCGCGGTCGTCTAATTCGGCGACACGCCCGTCGTTTTCGACCTGCAATTCGAGCAAGTCATCGCGGTACGATTCAGCGTGCTTTAAATCGGATTCGAGTGACGCAATCTGGTTTTGTTTTTCCTCGACCAGATCCGCGAGGCGTTCATTTTGGTCCGCTGTCCGTTCCGCTTGGTCGAGTGCGGACGCAAGTTGCTGCTGCATCAATTCGACGCTGGTGACGATGGAGGCGTACTTGCCGGTCGCGTCGTCCTTTTGTTGAGACAAAGTTTCGATGTCGCGGCGTAGCGAATCGACGGCGGCAGTACTCTCTTCGCCCCGAATGCGGTGGCGTTCGATTTCTTGTTTTAGCTCGAAAATCTGATTGTCTTTATCGCTGAGCACATCCTTTAAGTCATCGATTTGCTGCAGCAGGCGTTGTGTCGAGTCTTCGAGTTCTGCATCCGATTGTTGACGCAAGAGAAGCGATTGTTGAAGTCGGTCGATTTGGTCTTCTAGACGGTTGACCGTTTGGTTTCGGTGTTCCAGTTCGCTTGTCAGCGTTTCAGTCTGTTCGCGAGTCGCGTCAAGTTCTGATTGGACCGAAGCGAGTTGGTCAGCAGTCGCTCGAAGGCTTTCGGCCTCGGTTGTCTTTGTCGCGAGCGTGTCGTTCAGTGCTGTGATCTGTTGCTCAAGTTCGGCGATTTCTGTTTGAGCCTGGTTGAGTTGCTCCGCGGTAGCTTCCATGAAGTGGATTTCGCCCGCTTGTTGCTTAACGGTGTCTTTCAGCGTCGCAATTTGTTTGGTCTGGTCGGCGATTTGTTCCTGAGCGGCAGTCGCTGCGGTTCCGCCGGCGTCAAGTTGAGCTTGCAGGCGATCGCAAGTCGCTAACGCATTGCCTTTCTCGGTCGTCGATTGGCTAAGCTGCGTTTGAAGTTCAGCAATCCGCTCTTGAGCAACGATCGCAGCATTCCCATCTGCATCGAATTGTGATTGCAGTCGCTCGACCTCCGCAGAAGCGATATCCTTCTCGATCTTGATTTCGTTGAGCTGTTTTTCAAGTTCGACAAGTTGTGTGTCGCGGTCGCTAACGTTCGATTGTGACTCTGCTAGCTGGACTGCGAGTGGTTCCAGTGTTTCGATTTCTGCGGTTTGCTTTGCAACCTTGGCTTCGAGCGTTGCAATTTGCTCAAGCTGTTCGGCGATCTGTTCTTCGGCTGCTGTTGCCGCAGTTCCACCGGCATCGAGTTGCGATTGAAGTCGTTCAGAAGCGGCGGCAACTTTGTCCTTTTCACTTGCGAGCTGGGCAAGGTCTTGACGCAGTTCGTCAATTTGGGCTTCTCGCTGTTCGCATTCTGCGCGTGCCTGTGCGAGTTGATCCGAAAGTGCGGTAAAGGTCTCCAGTTCGGCGGCCTGCGTTTCGATCGTTTCTTTAAGCGATGCGATCTGTTCTGCTTGCGTATCGCACTCCGATTGTCGCTCGGCAAGTTCGGCACTCGTGGTTTGGGCGGCGGCGAGTTCGAGGTCCAGCAGATTCTGCAGTTCATCGCGCGTACTGACCACTTCGTCGTGGGCAGCAACGGACTGTTGCAGTTGGTTTTGTGTCGATTCGAGTTCGGTTTGAAGGGAATTGATTTGGTCGAACAACTTCTGGTGACGTTCGGCTTCACCATCAGCATGCTCACGGGCGTGCCGCAGCATCGAGTCGAGTTCTTCGTTGTCGGATCTCAAGGCCGCGATTTCGTCGTACAAACGATCGAGGTCCGAGTTCGCCGATTCCAGCGAATCGTTGAGCTGGCGAACATCCTCATTCAAAACAGGCGAATCAGCCGACGAAAGCGAGGCTTCACGAAGTTGTTGGATCTCTGTTTCGAGCTCGCCGATCCGCTCGTCTTTCTCAATGCCGACTTGGTACCAATACAGATAACCCAGTCCCATGCCGGCGCAGATGAAAACAAAAATCGGGAATATCGGCAGTCCAAAGATCTCGCCCATCGTTCGATTCCATTCGTCGTCAGTGTGACTGAAGGGGCTGTCGCGTCCGTGCTCGACCAGCGATCGTTCAGTCGTATTAGGTGTGTTTCGGTCCGGTCATCCAGCCGACAGGTGGACGGCTGACATGGCACTCTTTTGCTATCAGTGCGTCCGAAAATTCACTCGGATTCGGCTATAGCAAACTGCTGAAGAAGGCGTCAACGCAGATCGTGTTTCCCGGAGAATCTGCAGTGGGGTGTTCAAAACGGTTTGTCGATTCGGCTTTTGAGAAATCGCGAGCTCCCGACGGTTTCCGCCATCCCAGAAAGTTCGAACATTGCCAGAAATCCTGTGTCTTTTTAGAGTGATGCAAAACCTTCACAGCAAAAACACGATCGCGCATGTCTCGACCCTTTCCTCCCCCGGCTTTCAAGATTGGTGACTTGGTCATCGACCCGCCCATTTTGCAGGCGCCGATGGCCGGATTTACGAATGCGGCGTTTCGCCAAATGGTCCGCGATTACGGCGGAACAGGGCTGATCGCGACGGAAATGGTCAATGCCCGCGGGTTCGCTTGGATGGACGAGCACGCTGAGGAGCACCCCGATCGCCTGTGGGGGGTCGCCGAGGAGGCGCGGCCTTTGGCGGTGCAGATTTGGGACAACAATCCCGAAACCATGGCCAAGGTCGGGCGCGTTTGGTGGAGGAGTACCGCGTCAGTGTCGTGGATATCAACTTTGGATGTCCCGTTCGCCAGGTCACCGAAAAAGCGCACAGCGGAAGCTATTTGCTGCGCACGCCGATGCGAATGTTCGAGATCATTTCAAAGCTGGTTCAAGCTTGTGCCCCAACGCCGGTGACCGCCAAGATTCGATTGGGCTGTAGCCCCGAAACGATCAATTGCAACGAAATCGCAAAGATCGTCGAAGAGGCGGGCGCCGCGGCGCTGACCGTTCACGGGCGAACCGCGAAAGACATGTTTCGTGGGCATGCCGATTGGGAACGAATCAGCGAGATCAAGTCTTACCTCAAGAACATCCCGCTGATCGGCAATGGCGATTTGGACTCGGCCGAGAAAGTCGTGCACGCGTTTCAAAACTATAACGTTGATGGCGTTATGATCGCTCGCGCTTGCCTGGGGCGGCCATGGCTGTTTGCACAAGCTGCGGCTGCACTTCGCGGCGAACCGATCCCGCCCGATCCGACATTGCACGAGCAACGCGAGTGTATGCTCCGGCATTACCGTTTGGTCGTCGATCGCTTCGGCGAAGAGAAGGGCACTGTGTTGATGCGCAAGTACGCATGCTGCTATGCCCAAGGCAAACATGGTGCTCGGCATTTCCGTACCCATGTCGCACGTGTAAACACCGCCGAAGAGTTTCATCAGGTCGTCGACGAATACTTCCCCTTGATGTCCAACGAAGAAGTCAAGGCAATGTCTTAGTCCGCAAGCGGTCGCGACGAAATGGGCCGATCCAGGTTGCGATCGGTCCGCCCGCAGGAATGACGGTGCGGGAGGCCGGGATGTCGTGCCAACCGGTGCCGGAGAATCGTCCCTTGCCAGCGAAGTCATCAGGCGAAACGATGTCTCCGGTACGGGAAAAGTGAATCTGCTTGCTAAGCGGTGTGAGGCAATCTCGTTGGTTTCGAGTCCGCCATAGCTGCTTTTCCCACTGGGATGGCGGATCGAACATCGATATCGGTCGTTCGAGAGTTTCTCGATAGGCTCGCTCGATCAACTCCATCGACGCGCTATACCGCGGGTTGATCTCTAGCAACGTGATGCGACTGCCGATGTGGTCGCAAACGAAATCGATATTCAGTGGCCCTGTCATCGGATGTTGTGATAGCCATGCATTGGCGATGCGTTCAAGCTGGTCAGCGACAGCAGGCTGGATGGGCAGCGGGCCGATCGCTCCGGCAAAGACGAACGGTCGTTGGGGGAACCGTTTCTTGCGAAGTCGGCAGACTCCGGCGAGATGTGCGTGCGAAAAGTTGGCGACCAAGCTCGCACCGAAGACCTGGCCCGTCACGCGTTGCTGGGCGAAACACCCCACAGGGATGGGTTGGCCGGGGATGCCGATTTGGACGCCAATGCCCCCGCTGGAATTTCGTCGCTTTGTTAGCCAGCCAACTGGGATCGTGCCACGTTCTACTACCGCCGGAAAATGGACGCCGGCGACTCGAGCGATTTCGGCCAGGGCTTCCGGGGAGGTGGAGTCACGGAACGCGGTTGGCGACGCTCCCAAGATTCGGTCCGCGATCGGTTCTAGCCAGTCGTACCCCGACGCCAAACCGCCGACAATCCAGACGCCGTCGGTCTGGCAAAGTATTGGCTCGATTCGCGTGCTGTCGGGCGTACTGTGGGGCGGGTCACGAAAGTCCTGCAAACGATGCCATTGGGAGCAGGCCTGTTGGGTGTCCAAGTCGCCAAATTGGTCGATTCCGATCGGCGAATAACCGGCGATTTGCAGCGATTGGGCGGCGGCGCGAACCGACGGGCCGATTAGGACGACGCGTCGAGCGAGATCGGCACAAATAGGGGCACACGGATTGTCCTGGGGTGTTTGCATGGGCGTGCCGGTTTGTTAGCTTTTCTCCCGTCCAGACCCACCCCAAGCGCCGAATTTGGTTCCTTCCAGAACTGCCCCGGTTTGCTTGCGGGGTAACGGATTCGTGCATCCCCACCGGTCTACCGAATGAAGTTTCTGTTGAAGTAGGTCACTGAAATGAAGTTTTACATTGGTGAAGCCCTGGTGGGTGATGGTAACGAAGTTGCACACATCGATTTGATGCTGGGCAGCAAAGACGGCCCAGTTGGTGTTGCTTTTGCAAACGCGCTCAGCACCCAGAGCGAAGGCCACACGAACCTGTTGGCCGTTTTGGAACCCAACGTCGCTGTGAAGCCTTCGACCGTGATGATCACCAAGGTCACTTTGAAAGGCATGAAGCAAGTCGTTCAAATGTTCGGCCCTGCTCAAGCGGCTGTCGCAAAAGCGATTGCCGATTCCGTCGCCGAAGGCGTGATCCCCGCTGACCAAGCCGAAGACTTGGTTTGCGTTTGTGGCGTCTTCATTCACCCCGAAGCCGACGACGACGAAAAGATCTACAACTACAACTACGAAGCCGTCAAGCAATCGGTTGCCAACGCGATGGGCGGCAAGCCCACCGCCGAAGAAATGATTGCCAAGAAAGATTCGGCAGCACACCCATTCAAGGGCAACTTCTAAATCAACGTGTGATCGTCGATGTTAGCCGTTTTCGCGGCTAACATCGCGTCACCGTTTCATCAATCGGGTTGTCGATCACGACGCCTCACGGCAGGACCATCGACAATGGTCTACCTGCCCTTCTGCTATGGCGCCCTCTCTGGCCAAGGATTCATCGCGAGTTCATGAGTAAACGCATTCTGTTTCAATTCGACAGCGATTCACACTGCAGCACCTTTGACTCCGTTGTCGCAATCGACTCCGACATCGATCACTTGGTCCCAGTTGCCAACGTCCAGGCAACCAGCGTTGAGCCGCTTGTCCACGGGACGATGTTTACCCGCGGCGGCGATGATTTGAAACACACCGCAATCTTTATTGGTGGGTCGGACGTTGCCGTCGCCGAAACCCTGCTTCGCTGTGTCACTGACACGTTCTTTGGGCCGGTTCGAGTCTCGGTGATGATGGACGCCAACGGATGCAACACGACCGCTGCCGCGGCAGTCGTCTGTGCCGGACGACACGTGGACCTTGCCGGGGCCAAAGCAATCGTCTTGGGCGGAACGGGGCCGGTGGGACAGCGAGTTGGCAAATTGCTTGCCGCCGATGGAGCAGACGTTGTTCTGACCAGCCGTTCAAAATCACGAGCCGAGAGTGTGTGCCAGCAGATCGCCAAGCAACTCGAAAGCGACAGCGTTGATGGTGTTGGCCAGCTATCGGCCGCCGCGCCGACGACATCCGACGAACTGCAATCGGTGCTTGATGGAGCACAGATCGTGATCGCTTGTGGCGCCGCGGGAGTCCAGTTGGCTTCACGCGAAAACCTGGCACAATCGAGCAGTCTGCGTGTCGCGATTGACTTGAATGCCGTCCCACCAGCGGGGCTGGAAGGCATCGAGGTCTTTGACAAGGCAAAAGGGTTTGAGGGCACCGAGGCGGTCGCCTATGGCGCGATCGGTGTTGGCGGACTCAAAATGAAAACGCACAAGGCCGCGATCCGGTCCTTGTTCGAATCGAATGACAAGGTGCTCAACGCGAGCGAGATCTATGCCTTGGCCAAACTCGTTGACGCGTCCTAGTCGATCGTAAGCAATCACCATCAATATTCGTTCTCTCGGAACAAACCCATGTTCGATTTGGTCCTCGGAACCAACAACAAAAAGAAACTGATCGAGCTCAAGCTGATGCTCCCGCCAGAGCACTACTCGCTGCATTCATTGGCCGAGATTCCCGTGTCAATTGACGTCGACGAAACCGGAACGACCTTCAAAGAAAATGCCGCGTTGAAAGCGGTCGAACAGGCCAAGCATCTTGGACGCTGGGTATTGGCTGAAGACAGCGGTTTAGCGGTCGATGCGCTCAACGGTGATCCGGGCGTGTATTCGGCTCGGTACGCAGGCACGCATGGCGATGATGAAGCGAATAATTGCAAGCTGTTGGAATCGCTGGACGGTGTTCCACTCGAACGCCGAACGGCACGCTACCACTGCGAGATTTGTTTGTCGGACCCCGAGGGTAATGTGCAGATCACTGCGGGCGGAACCTGTGGAGGAAGGATTCGCACTGAGCCGTCTGGTGCAGGTGGCTTTGGGTACGATCCGCTGTTCGAGATCATGGAATACCACAAGACGTTTGCCGAGCTTGATTTGACGGTCAAGCGAGCGCTCAGTCATCGCAGCCGAGCGCTGCGTCAGTTCCTGCCCAAGCTGCGGCGATTGGTGGCCCAGATCGAATCGCAAGCGGTCTAACAGCCTGCTAAGGCGTGAGCATCATCACGGTCAAGTCGTCGTACTTGCCCGGCAGTGAATCGTCTTCGCCATGCATGCGGTCGGTTGCCAGGCGGACAAGTGCATTCATGCGGTCGGTCGGTCGGCCAACACGGCAACGGGAAACAATCTCGCTGACGTGTAGGTTGTCGAACAGTCCGTCGCTGCCAACGACAATGGTGTCACGGGCGGAGAGCTGGATCGCGGGCCCGATTTCGATGTGCATGTCACGTGCACCCACCAGATTCGAAACCAAATGGCGTTCGTCGTGGTACATCGCGTCTTCCTCGTCGATCAGCCCGGACTGGATGGCATAGCCGACTGGCGAATGGGAGTTCGACTTCCATTTGATCGCCCCACGGCCGCCAACGACGATGGTCATTGAATCGCCGACTTGGTATCCCCGTGCGACACGGTCGCAGACTTCGACGATCGAAAGCGTGGTCGCTGAGCCGGTTCCAAGGTCCAGGATCTCGGTATTGGCCCTTTCGATCGCGTCAAGGATCGCCGGACGCAGGTCGACGGCTTCGTCCAATTTACCGAGCGATTCGGCCAAGCACTCCATCGCGATTGCGGAGGCTTTGTATCCGAGGGGGGCACCACCGACACCGTCCGCAACGGCCATAACAAAGCGGTTCGCGGACAGCGACATCATCAGAGCGCTGTCGTCATTGGGCTCCGATTTGCCCGGACAGGTTCTCGAAAAAGCCACGACATGACCGCCAACGACATCAATCAGCTCTGGCTGATCCATGTCGCTTTCGCGGTAGATCTTGGTTGTTTCGACTATCGTAGACATCCCGCCATTTTACGTCTTTGCACGCTGGCGGTTGATGTATCGAAATGCTTTCAAACGGGATTTCTCCCAAGCGGCGGCCATTTTCCCGGCATCAGCGTACCGATCGCGCGGCGTAATGCTGAGGGATTTACGGATGATAGCGATTACATCGCGATGGAGGCGTCGGCGGAGTTGCGCCGCGTTGGGGAGCGGCCATTCGAAGGGGTACTCGGGCCACTTCCCCGAGAACATGCGATATGCGATCAATCCGATGGAAAACACGTCGCTTCGTTGGGAGGGTTTTCCCATTGCCTGCTCGGGCGCCATGTATCCGAGCGTGCCGGTTCCCGAGCCATTAATGGTCTTTTGGGCGACCTTAGCGATCCCGAAATCACCCAGTCGCAAAGTGTTGTCAGGGAACAAAAAAATGTTTTCGGGTTTGATGTCGCAGTGGATGACACCTTCGTCATGAGCGAAGGCAACGGCATCGAGCAGCTGCGATGTGTATTCGAAAGCGGTTTCAAACCGAAGTCGATTTTTCAAGCGATCGTCGAGCGTGCGGTCCGCCAATGGTGTGACCACGACCAGGTGTCCATCAATGAAGCTGGCGTCGCGGATGGGCAGGATGTAAGGATGCTCCAATCGCAGCGACAGTCTGACTTCCCGACGGAATTCGTCGACAAGATCCTCGGTGACCCATTGGGCACTGGGGATTTTCAGTGCGACCTTGACTCCCAATAGGGTATCGGTGGCGGAATACACATCAGCAAAGCCGCCCTGTCCGATCCGTTTTTCCAACCGGTACTTTCCCAAGCGACTGCCTGTACGCAGTGCTTTGCGGGCGCCGGTAGGAACGGGGTACTTACTCATTCATGATGGCTCATTGGCGTAACGCAAGCTGGTGAGGTGCGGAACGCGTATCGTGGTGCTTGGGCGAGCGACTCGTTTACGAATCCCGCTCGTCGTCGGACGTTGGCGTTGAGAACCCGTTGTTGGGCGAGTGAAGTGCCGCATCGGATTCCACGTTCGCGCCATCGCGAATCGCCGGTTTCTTGCCTGGCGTCAGGTAGGTGTAGCCCCGCAACGCCGACTCGAACAACTCAACGATTTCACCTGCTTGCTCATGGTCAATCCGGTTGGCGATGATTCCTTCCTCAACCGAATCTTGAATGTTCTCGATCAGTTCGCGAACTTCGTATTGAACATAGCTCAAGACTTCGCTCACGGTGTCTCCTTTGACAATCGATCGAACCTTTGCCACGCCACCATCGCATTCGACGTGAACGGCGTGTGTGTCGCCGAACAGGTTGTGCAGGTCGCCAAGGATCTCTTGATAGGCACCGACGGCAAAGACGCCGAGGCGATATGGTTTTTCGGCGCCTTCGAACGAATGCAGCATCAGCGTTTTGGCGCGTCCTTGTCCGCAGACGAACGAATCGACTTTGCCGTCGCTGTCGCAGGTGATATCGCCTAGCACCGCGTGACGTGTGGGGCGTTCCTCCAGCCGGTGGATTGGCATGATTGGGAACTGTTGCCCGATCGCCCAGGAGTCAGGCATCGATTGGAACAGCGAAAAGTTGACGAAGTAGATGTCCGACAACATGCGATCTAAGTTGGCCAGTTCGCTCGGGCAATCGCTGCCGTCTTGGATCAGGCCGCGAATTCGGTGGCAGAGGGCAAAGTACAGCGTCTCGGCCGCCACACGCTGCTCCAGCGGCAGATAACCTCCGCTAAACAGATTCATGCACAAATCGAGTGCGACCTGGGAATCGTGGTACATCTCGCGCATGTTGGCCTGCGTCAGATTGTTGTACGCGTCCCAAAGGTCATGCACCGGTTGTTCAAACTCTTCCGGCGGTCCGACCGGCTCTTCACTCTCGGTCGCCGATTCAGCCCAATCAGGCAAATTCGTGTTGCCTTGGCGGGTGACGCCAAGCGTTTCCATCACCAACACACTGTGTTGGGCGGTGATCGCACGTCCGCTTTCGCTAATCAATTGCGGGTGTTCGATTCCGGCTTCATCGCAAACCGTTTGAATGTGATAAACGACGTCGTTCGCGTATTCCTGAACGGTGTAGTTCATGCTCGATTCGGAATCGCTTCGTGAGCCGTCGTAGTCGACGCCCAAACCACCGCCAACGTCCAGGTATCCCATCGCCGCGCCACGCCGTTTCAGGTCGACATAGATCCTAGCGGCTTCCAAAATCGCCGATTTCAGCTGGCGGATGTTGCCGATTTGGCTGCCGACGTGAAAGTGCAGTAGCTGCAAACAGTCCGCCATGTCCTCTTTGATCAGGCGGTCGAGCTGTTCGAGAATCTCTGCGACGGTCAAGCCGAACTTGCTGCGGTACCCGCCACTGGCTTGCCATCGTCCCGAGCCGCGCGTGGCAAGTTTGACTCGCATGCCGAGGGTCGGGCGGACGCCAATTTGGGCGCCGACGCGTAATGCCAAGTCGACTTCGGTCGCTTTTTCGATGACGGGAAAGACTTTTCGGCCAAGCTTTTGGGCGCTCAAAGCCAACCGCATGTATTCTTCGTCTTTGAATCCGTTACAAACCAGCGGCACGTTCGCGTCGCTCATTGCGATCGCGGCCAGCAGTTCGGGTTTACTACCAGCTTCAACACCGAAACCGAGCTTGGACCCTTCGCCAATGATCTGCTGAACAACTTCGCGTTGTTGGTTGACTTTGATCGGAAAGACGCAGCGATAGCGATTTTTGTAGCCGCTTTCTTCGATCGCGTTTTTAAAACAGCTGTCGAGATGCCGCAGTCGATCTCGCAGGATCCCGTTAAACCGGATCAGGATCGGCAGTTGCAGACCACGCTGGCAGAGCCGGTCGACAATGGTTTCCAGATCGATTGCGTTATTGGGGTCTCGATCTGGAGTGACACTCACGGTGCCACGCGGCGAGATCGAAAAGTATCCGTCGCCCCAGCGGCCAATTCCGTATTCTTCTTCGGCGTCTTCAAGGGACCAGGTGGGCTGTGCAATCGTCTTCAATGCGCTCATGCCTCGATTTGTTGTTCAAAATCGGATTGATTTGATACGTCGTACCGCGCAGGAGTATGGGTTTTATAGCGCGATTTGCAAGAGAGATCGGTGGTGCGAGAGAGATCGACCGGTCAATTCGCCGGGCTGGCTGCACCTTCAACATACACTTCTTTGACCCGGGCGAGGGATTGGATGAAGTGTTCGATCGTTGGCGTCCGGTCGTCGACCTTGGGCTCGATCATCTGCATGATGGTCCGAGCCAGCGCGGGGCTGACGTTTGGGCAGGCGGTCGTCAACGGCAATGGGGGTGAGGTGTCGTGGTGGAGCGCTGCCCGTCCGGTGACTTCGTCACCTTGCCAGGGATGACGAAATGCGATCAAGCAGTAGTACGTTACCCCAAGCGAAAAGAGGTCGACACGCTTGTCGGTAGGGCGTCGACGGACGATTTCCGGCGACATGTATAACGGAGTCCCGGTTCGGTTTCCGGGAGCCATGTACGGTGGCAATGCGGGGACGGTCAGACCGAAATCGATTAATTTGACGTCCTTGCGATCCGGGGTCAGGATAAAGTTCCGCGGGCAGATGTCACGGTGGATGAATTCCAACGCATGCACGTACCGCAACGCTTCGGCCATCGACTTGATCAGGGCCAGACGTCGACCTGCGACGTGCTCTTCCTGTTTCTTGACGATGATGTTCTGCATACTGGGGCCGGCGATGTACTCCATGATCAACACCGGATTTCCGTCTGTTGACACGCCGACTTCATAGGTTTCGACAATGTTGCGATGATGCATTTTCATCGCAATCTCGCCCTCGCTGGGCTTCTTCAGATGCCGAAATCGGGACTCAAATGCTTCGACCTTTTCCGGGTCCAAGACCTTTACGCCGACGATTTTTCCGTCGTTATGTAGGTCTTTCGCGGCAAAGAACTTGGCCATCGTTCCCGTGACCGCTGTCCGCTCGAGTGCGAATCGCTCCTTTAAATCTATTTTGCCGCCACCGGACTTGCCGCTGCCGCCAAGCATGGATTTGACGGAATCAAAAATTCCCATCAGCTCTGGCCTATTTTCCGCAGTAGTCGATAGCTCGCGCGATTTCGGTCTTCAGGTTTTTGCGTGCCACGATCCGATCGATGTAGCCGTGTTCGAGTAGAAACTCGCTGGTCTGAAAACCTTCGGGAAGCTCGATTCCGATCGTCGCTTTGATCGTCCGTGGGCCGGCGAATCCGATCAACGCTTTCGGTTCGGCAAAGACGAGGTCACCGAGTGAAGCAAAGCTGGCAGCAACACCACCCATCGTTGGGTTGGTCAAGACGCTGATGAACAGGCCACCGGCACGATCGTATTTGGCCAGCGCGGCGCTGACTTTGGCCATTTGCATTAGTGATAGGATGCCCTCGTGCATCCGTGCACCACCACCACTTGCGCTGATGATGATCAGCGGTAGGTCTTGTTTGGTGGCATGCTCGATCAAACGGGTCAGGCGTTCGCCCACGACCGAACCCATGCTGCCCATGATGAAGGCACTGTCGGTGACTGCAAGTGCGACACGGCGGGCACGAATCATCCCCGTTCCGGTCACCGCGGCATCGGTCAGACCCGTCCGTTTTTGCTCGCCGACCAAGCGTTCTGCGTATCGTTTTCGGTCCGAAAACTCGAGCGGATCGGTCGGACGCAGGTGCTCGTTCATCGACTCGAACGTGCCATCGTCGATCACTTGATTAATGCGATCGAGCGCCGAAACATAGAAATGGTGTTCACACTTAGGGCAAACGTTGAAACGCTGCTCGACTTCTTTTTTGTAAACACTTGTGCCGCAACCAGGGCATTTCAGCCATAGTCCCTCGGGGACGCCGCGTTTTTTGGTTGGCCCTGTGGTTCCTTCGGTCGATTCGGGCATCTTGCGGCTGGACTGTTGCTGGCTGGGGGAAATTCGGCTGGACGAGTTTTGACTGGATTGGGATTCGAGAGTCGCCATACGCATCTAGAAGCCGAGTAGACTCGAAAACGGTCGACGGGTCGGAACGGTCCCGATCGCCATGCCGCAGTGAAATATTGAGTACATGCTAAGAGGTCGACCAGTTTAGCTGAACCCGGCGTCTTTCTCAGCCCCAAAACAAGCTCATCCGCCAATCGGGGTAAGCGGTCTTGCGGCGGATCTGGCGTCCGATGTTGGGCGTGATACACGGGCGGTCGCCCAGCGGTGTATCCTAACCCCAATAGCCAGGGTGGAAAACCATCATTGGACAGACCATCCTGCCCCTCCTCCTCCCTCCCTCCGACATCCCCGCAATACATGTCCACCGACTGCATGACCCGCGAACTTTCGCGGCAAGTAAGACTGTTCTTCGTCGCGTTTCTCCTGGCCGGTATCGGTGGCAACGGCCTTCGTGGGCCATTGGAGGCTTCTGCCCAAGCGGCTGAAGTTTTCGTCGAATGTGAAAGCTTTGATGAGCCTGGTGGATGGAAGCTCGATACCCAATTTATTGAACAAATGGGGTCGCCTTATTTGCTGGCCCATGGTCTAGGCGAACCGGTCGACGATGCATTCAAGACCGTGAATGTCGGCCAAGCGGGAACCTATCGAGTCTGGGTTCGCACCTTTGATTGGGTAGCACGTTGGGACGCGAAGGGGGCGCCTGGGAAATTTGAACTTCGGATTGCCGGCAACACCTTGCCGCAGACGTTTGGAACCAAGGGCAAAACGTGGGGATGGCAGGATGGCGGATTGGTGAATTTGGATCGTGGGCCTGCCGAGTTTCGCTTGCACGATCTCACTGGGTTTGATGGACGCTGTGATTGCATCTATCTGACCACGGATGTAGACGCCACGCCGCCACCGGCTGACGGCGTGCTCACCGAATGGCGACGCAAGCAGTTGAACTTGCCTGCGTCACCGGCGGAACGCGGCCCGTACGATTTGGTCGTTGTGGGGGGCGGATACGCCGGTATGGCATCAGCCTTGAGTGCCGCACGCATGGGTTGCCGTGTCGCGCTGGTCCAAGACCGCGGGGTGCTTGGCGGCAATGGATCTAGTGAGGTCCGTGTTTGGGCGATGGGAAATATTCGCCGTGGAAAATTTCCTCGCATTGGCGAAATTGTCGAGGAGTTCGCTGACCAGGCGACAAAATCTCCCGGGCGATACGAAGAGTTCGGCGACGAATTGAAAGAACGCGTCGTCCTTGCCGAGCCCCAAATCGATCTTTGGCTGCATCACCATGTCTTTGACGCAGCCATTCATGAAAACAAGATCGCATCCGTCGACGCACTCAATACGCAAACCGGTCAAGTCGTCCGAATGATTGGTGATCGATTTGCCGACTGCACCGGGCATGGGTGGTTGGGACAATTCGTTGATGCCGATCGCGACATGGCTCCCGACGGACGGATGGGTATGAGCAATATGTGGCGATGGGACGAGGCTGACTCACCGACCGAGTTTCCGAGCACGCCATGGGCGCTTGATTTGGTGATGGAAGACTTTCCCTATCCGCGCGATCATCATGGCCAATGGTTTTGGGAAAGCGGTTTCGACAAAGATGCTATTGGCGATGCGGAAGCCATTCGGGATTGGAACTTGCGTGCGGTGTATGGGGCATTCAATGCGATGAAGAATCGTGACGGCGCGGCTGATCACAAAAACGCGGTGCTGACGTGGGTCGCCTTTGTCGGCGGGCCGCGCGAAAGTAACCGCCTATTAGGTGACGTCGTTCTCGAGCAGGACGACATCGTTGCCAAGCGTGAGTTCCCCGACGGTTGTGTGCCAAGCACTTGGTCGATCGATCTGCACTACCCCAAGGATGAATACGCGGACAAATACCCAAGCAATCCATTCATTAGCAAAGCGGTTCACGATCAACGCGTTGACCGAATGTACGGGTACCCCGTCCCGTATCGCTGTTTCTACAGTCGAAATATTGACAACCTTTTCATGGCCGGTCGCAACGTCAGTGTGACGCACGAGGCATTGGGAACCGTACGCGTGATGAAGACTTGTGGCATGATGGGGGAAGTCGTTGGCAAGGCGGCATCGATTTGTGCGGCCAAACAGTGCTCTCCCCGTGATGTCTATGAACATCACCTAGCAGAACTGCTCGAATTGTTGGAACTGCCCGGAAAGGCACGGCGAAGCACACCGTCCGCGCCGATCACGATCGATCCGGGTGCGTTGCCGCGGGCATCAAAGTACGGACCTCCGACCGGAGTTGATTCGGAAACGATAGAAGGTGTTGTGATCGACGATCGAGATGCCAACGTGGAAGGCGGTTGGAAAGCAGGTTCGACCGGACGACGGTATGTCGATTACGGGTATCACTATGCCGGAAACGGTAGCGGTGCCAAAGCAACGTATTCGTTTACGGCAAAGGAATCCGGCGTTTATCGCATCGGACTCCGCACGGCTCCTTTCGACAATCGTTCGACGTCGGCGCCGGTCGAGATCCATCACAACGGCGATGTCACCGAAAGCCTCGTTAACTATCAAGGCAGCGAAGATGGCGAGTTCGTCGAAGTCGGAACGGTGGAACTGAAAGCCGGCGGCGAAGTGAAAGTGGTTCAGCTAACAGAAGGTGTCACCGGGTTGGTGCATCTCGATGCGGCGCAGTTCTTAAAACAATAGACGCGAGAGCGCGCCTGCAGCGGTTGACCGGATATCTGTCGCAGCGATCGTGTATCAGTCAGCCTATGGGCTGTAGACGATCACCGCATGCTGCAGCTTGTGTTGTCAACGCCGACGATTTTGTTGCCATCGGTGCACGGACCGTTCGACGAATCCGACGGCAGTCAATACCATCACGACGACTGCCGTGACGAGAAACGCAAAGTAGACGCGGTCGACAGCTGCCGCTACGCCGATACCAGCTGTCACATAGATGGTCGCCGCTGTCGTTAGCCCTTCGACACCCTCTTTTCTATCATGGACGATCGTTCCGGCTCCCAAAAAACTGATCCCGACCACGATGGCCTGCAAGACACGAATGGGGTCCGAGCGGAGCTCCGGCGGCGAACTTTCCTGTCGAAATTCGCTGATAATATCTTGGCCTAGGATCATCATGAGTGCGGACCCTGAAGCGACCAGGATATGAGTGCGAATTCCAGCTGGCTTCGAGGCAATTTCTCGCTCGAGACCTAGAATCGCTCCCAGTGCGCCGGCAATCAATACGGTCAGTAAGTTTTGGTAATCGATGGTGAATACCCACGCTGCGGTGACGTCGACATTGGAACTCTGCTGGTAACCCATTCAATTGGGATTGCCGCAAAACGAATGCCAAGTTTCGAGGTTGGCACGCGAATGGCAACAGGAGTCTGTGCCGCAATGCGAGGTTGATCGAGCCAACCTGTCGTGGCGATTCGACGGAGTCGATCCTGTCGAATGATTTCGAAACCGCAAGAGAGTGGAGTTTGCAATGCGTTACCAAATGAGACAAAAAATCTTTTCCTTCGGCGATGATTTCACCATCAAAGACTCCGACGGAAATGATGTTTACTTTGTCGACGGCAAAGCGTTTTCGATTGGCGATAAGGCATCGTTTCAAGACATGCAACGTCGCGAGTTGCTCAAGATCGAACAAAAGGTGCTCTCATTTGGGAAGACCTACCATTTGATCCGTGATGGGCAAACCGTTGGGCACGTCAAGAAGAAACACTTTACGTTCTTCCGTGATGTCTTTGATGTCGAAGACACAGCCGCCGGGGATCTTGATGCCAGCGGTAATTTTATCCACCACGAATACACATTCACTCGTGACGGTAAACCAGTTGCTTCGGTTTCGAAAAAGTTCTTTTCGTTGAGCGATACCTACGGCGTGGAAATCATCGACGGCGAAGATGATGTTCTGATTCTTGCTTGCACCGTGGTCATCGACATGTGTTGCCACGACGATTGATCAGTCAGGCTGAACGCCGTTGTAAATGCCCGATTGGTCGGGTGGCGGTAGATGGCTCGACAATTCAAAGCGAGGCCGTGAATGTTCGTTGACGTAGGCAGCAATATCGGCTGACTCCTGATCGGTCAGGATCGCGTCATCAAGTGGCATCGCGACCTTCAGCCATGCAGCCAACTTTTCGTTGCGGCTCATACCCGCTCCGTCGTTGTACGATTGGTCACCCCAGACCGGCGGCTCATCATCGTTGCCAAGTCCGTCGTCTCCGTGACAGGACGCGCAGTGAATTTCGTAAAGCTGTTTGCCGCGTGCCGGATCAGCTTTGCCTATTGTGTTTGGCAACGGTTTTACGGCGTTCGGTCCTAGCGGTCGATTGGGATTCATTTTGATCGGGAGCCCTTCTGAGAGTGAAGTGATATAAGTCGTGATCGCGATCGAAACCAAACTGCCCTGCGGAGGACGTGTCCCGTTCTCGCTCCGCATGAAACAATTCAGCACCCGATCCTGCAGCGTGATCACGCGTTTTTCTCGCGGTGACCAAGCGGGATACGCAGTCGCGATCCCAATGAACGATGCCGCTTCAGAGTGCCTTCCATTTTCCAAGTGGCAAGAAGTGCAATTCAATCGGTTGCCGACATACCGCTTGGACAGAGGGTGCTCTGATGTTTGCGCAACGATGCTCTCGCCGAGTTCGACAAGGTCAGCGTGGGTTTGAGGTGACGATTCCAGTGCGGTCTCGCCTGCAAGCAAGTTGCTGCCGGCCAGCCCTACTGCGAAAAAGAAAGCAAGTGGGAACGTTCGCCGGCGGCTCGATCGCCTTTCAATCATTCAGAAGCTCCGAGAGTAAAAGTTCAGGACGCTTCTTCAGAATGACGGATCGGGAACGATTTCCGCCAAGCATCCTGTTGCTCAGCAATTTGCTCTCAAAAGAATGCATCCGTCAAAGTCGCGTATAGATTTCGCAATCCCAATTTCAGGCGTGACCTGAGCAAACCGTCTGTCGCAGGCCGATGTAGATGAAGCTTGGCGGTAATCCAACGGGGCAGCCGTTTCACACACACTTGACGGCATTCGGAAGCACTGTGTCTCTGCATCGATTCAAACAAATTGCACTGGTACTGCTGGTGGCGGCTGGCGTTTCCCTTTGGGCCGCTGACGCTCGGTCTGCAGATCAAATTCCGTCAGCAGAAGTGACGCAGCCTTGGGAGCTCGATTCGTATCAGGCGTGTGACAACGCGGGTGTCTGTAAGGCACCCGGGCTATTCGACGAACTTTATCTTCGCTTCGCATTCGACGGATCCAAGCAGCCGCAGGATTTCGGCGTCAATGCGGTTGCCGGGGCGCAGGCGACAATCAATCTCGGTTTGCCGGTGCTGCCCGACTACGGAATTGGTTTTCAAATCGGTTCTAGCATCACAGCCACTTCCAACGCCGTTCGTGTATACGAGTTAGTAGGCGAGACAACCGGGCGGACCCAAAGTTTTACAACCGTGGGGATGTTTCAGCGGTTTGATTCCGGATGGTCCTGGGGCGTTGTCCACGATTTCCTGTACGAAGATTATTTCGACGATTTCAGCTTGGGTCAGTGGCGGCTTCGTTCGAGTTTTGATTTCAACGAATGCAACCAAGTTGGCGCTACCGCGATGTTGCGCTCGTACGACGACACTGGAACGTTCGGTGCATCAACCGACGTTCGACTCCAGCCGATCGACCAATTGCAGTTTTACTGGCGACACTATTGGCAGTCCGGTGCGCAGACTTCGCTTTGGCTAGGACTGGCCGATGGGCATGGCGAAGACAACGCGGTAACGGGTTTTGCGCCAGCGAAAGATGAATCGTTTCTATTTGGGGCTGATGTCTTGATGCCGCTTACCCCTTCGCTGGCGATCTATGGCGAAACAAATATTATCACCCCAATCGATACCGGGACGGTTGATGCATTTTTGGGCATTCAATGGTATCCCGGTGCAAAAGCGTATTCGGCACGCCGCGGCAAATTCAGTCCGATGTTTGAAGTCGCGTCACCCGTCAGTCTGGCCGCCGACCTGATTCGACTTTAGGTATCGCTCCGGTGGCGTCGGACGTCGAAACCGTTACAGCCGATACGAGCCGAATGCGAGTGTGACAACCTGTTCGTTGGCCGTTGATGTGGTGTCGCGGGGCCCTTTGCTAAAGCTAGGTCAATGATGGGCGAGATATCGGTGTATCCAAACTGAATCGGTATCTGCCTCCGTTCACTACCTCGGAGGCAATTGGTGTCCACGGCTCAACCTGCATTAATCAATTCGGTCAGCTCATTCACCCTTTCAGCCGGACCTTCGTCAAACGGTACGCCTTCTGTTGCCGCAGACTCTGGTTCCGCTGACATTGTCTTGTCGAATTGGGAGCCACTGCCAACGGAGCTTGGCGGCCGTGATGCGGATTGCAATGCATTTGTAGCGGTCGACCTGTCGACGACCCGCAACTATGAAATCCGTATTCTGCCTTGGCCGGATACGCACGACTGGAAACGTAACCTTCAAAACCAACTTCGACTGACTCGGTTGGTTGCCGGAGTTTCTGCACGCCAAGTCGCCGTCTGGCGCCTAGAAGAGTCTCCGCCAAAATTGATTTGTGAGTTGGCGGAACCGTTGGCGAGTTTTGATGCAACGCTGACGCCAGAAGCACGCATCGACCTTGGCGCGTCGATCGTTGTTGCCGTCGAGCAGGCCTTGATGGGAGGCCTCTTTCACGGGGCGATCTCGCCTTTTTCGATCTTGCGAGATCACGAAGGCAGTATCTGCATCGACTTTTTTGCCAGGTTCTACTCCGCCGAAAGTTATGCAGTGCCGGCAACCGCTCAAGCGGACGCGCGGGCGACCGTTTCCGTTATACGCCAACTGCTGCGTCCTGTGATCGACGATCCCGCGGCTGCAAAGCTAGGTGGTCAACGTCGCGGGCAGTTGCGACGGTTGCTCAATTCGGTTGACCAGGACGAAGATCCGCTCGATACCTTCGACCGGTGGTCACAGTGGTTTGCTGCTTCCGCTCGGGTTGAACCCGCCGAGCCACAGCGTTTGGGAGATCGAAACGAGACTCCTTCCGTACAAGACGATGTGACCTGCGAAGTCGCGATCAACCCGATCAGTCACCATTCTGACGAAGATGAATTACTTTCCGATGCGACCGGCGAGGTGCAGGTTGTCATCGGGCAGGCGCCAAGCGTTGCCAGTGATGAAAAAACTGGTGAAATCGCAATCAATCCTGCCGCTGTCAATCACAACATCAAGCCATTGCCTGGGATCGGTGAGCGAGTTGCCCGATACCGTTTGGACGCTTTGCTCGGTGAAGGCGGGATGGGCCTCGTTTATCGTGCGACGGACACGACAAACGAAACCGTCGTCGCGATCAAATTGCTTCGGCCAACCGGCAACGATATCGCGCAAGCGGTCCGACGATTCAAGAAGGAAGCCCGTTTGCTCGCCGGCTTGAACAATCCGTATGTCACGCGACTGTTCGACTCCGGTGTTGACCAAGGGGTGCACTACATCGCGATCGAGTATGTCGATGGGACGGATCTAAAGCGTTGGATGGCATCGCTAGGGACAATGACGGAAGAGCTTGCGTTGCGTCTCGCTGCTGACATCGCGCGTGGCTTGGTCGAAGCACACGATCTTGGAATCGTCCATCGAGATATCAAGCCAGAAAACGTCCTGTTGCAAAGCGATCTCGAAGACACATTGGAGCCGGGGCGGTTTCAGATCAAGTTGACCGACTTTGGGATCGCCAGAGCGATGCAGCAGACCGCATCGATGGAGGTTACCCGGGCAGGTTCGTTGCTTGGCACACCGACTTATATGGCGCCCGAGCAATTCAAAGGAACCGATCGGATCTCACCTGCCGCCGATGTGTATTCGATTGGAATCACACTTTACGCGATGCTCTCCGGCGAACCGCCGTTTCAGTCGAACGATCCCATGAATTTGGCGGCAAAACACTGCTTCGACGCACCGCCAGATATTCGTAAACGCAACCATTCCGTTTCCGACTCGACCGCCACACTGTTGGGCAGAATGCTGGCCAAGTCGCCTGGCGAACGTCCTGGGGACGCAGGCCAGTTGGTGCATGAAATCGAGCGGTTGCTCCGTGGACAGGTGAGCGAATTTGAGCAGCATCCTCGCTTGCCAAGCCAATCGCAAGGCAAGCTCTGGGAGCGAGTCTTTAGATGGGACCTGCAAAGCCAACCCAGCGAACTGTGGCCGCATGTTTCCAATACCGATCGGTTGAACCGCGCTGCGGGGTTGCAAGCGGTGGAGTATCGCACGGAGCGAGACGCGGAACACGGTTTACGCAAGTTCGGGAACTTTCGCCTCGCCGGTTTGCAAATCGAGTGGGAGGAACACCCCTTCGAATGGATCGAAGGCCAGCGGATGGGAATTTTGCGAGAGTTCCAAAGCGGGCCTTTCGAGTGGTTCCTAAGCCTAGTGGAACTCACGCCACTTCCCGAAGGCGGAACTCGCTTGACTCATACCGTCCGTATCTTGCCACGCAACGCGTTGGGCCGAATGGTCGCATCGATCGAAGCGGGCTGGAAAGGCGGTCGTGCGCTGAACCGTATTTATCGCCGGATCGACCTTGCGCTGCAAAACGAAAAACACAATCCGCTGTTTGATCCATTCGAAGAACCAATCTCGCTCTCGCAGGCAGTCAAACGCCGAGTCGAACAACGGCTGGACCAAATGATCCAGCTCGGTATCGGTGTTGAAACAGCAACACGCCTTGTTGACTATGTTTGCAACGCTGCGGCACAAGACCTTGCTCAGATCCGCCCCGTCGCGCTTGCTGATCGGTTGGGGCTTCCCAGTGAAGAGATCGTCGATGCCTGTTTGGTGGGAACACACTGCGGATTGCTGCAATTGCGCTGGGATATCCTTTGTCCAAGTTGTCGTGCCCCGGCGTCCGCGACAGGAATTTTGGCCGAGATCGAGCAGCACACGCACTGTGAAGCTTGCGACGCGGCATTCCGGTCAGACATCGCGTCGGCCATCGAATTGGTTTTTCAGGCTCATCCCGAGATTCGAAAAATCGACAACGGGCAATACTGTATTGGCGGTCCCGAGCATTCACCGCACGTCGTTACACAATTGCGTTTGCAGCCAGGCGAACGATTAGAGGTCAACGTCGAATTGACCAAGGGCGACTATTTGGTACGGCGATCCGGAGTCGGCAACAGTGAAATGTTGCAGGTTCAGACACGTTCAGCGTCCAGCAGTGTCGAAGTGTGGTCCAGCCAACTCGGTAGCGGGTCAGCATTGCCGATCGTGCGTTCTGGAAGCATCACGTTAATCGTCTACAACGATCAGGCATGTCACGAAGTCGTCAGGCTCGAACGCACCATTCGACGTTCCAATGTATTGACCGCCGCCGTGGCATCCGCGCTGCCGCGTTTCAGGGAACTGTTCCCGAACCAAGTGCTTGATCGAAGCGGCGCTATCACATCAGACGAACTGACATTGCTTGCCGTTCGAATTGGCAGCGGCGAAGAACTTTACGAGCAGGTCGGCGATGCACAGGCCTATGCGATTATTCAGCGTGTGATGACTGCAATTGAAGAAACCGTCGTGGCACACGAAGGCGCGACAATCAAGTCGCTCGGCGAGACGGTCTTGGCGTCATTCCAAGATCCCGGGCGTGCCTTGTCCGCAGCCTTGGCGATTGAGGATCGCTTGCAGCGTGAAGAGTTGTCGGACGTCGCACTGGCCTGTGGGCTTCATCGCGGCACCTTGTTGGTCACAACTCAGAACGGACGACTCGATTACTTTGGGACAACCGCTCGCCAAGTGCTGGCGCTTTCACAACGAGTTGCGCAAGGCATTGCTTTGACCGATAGCGTCTTTACAGATCCGGCAGTGCAAACGCTCGTTCAGTCGCTCGATCGGCAACCACAACATCAGACCGTCGACCTGCCCGGCGGAAAAAATCGACTCATCCAACTTTTCATGAAACCCATTCCTTTCCAAAGCCATGCTTAATCAAAAATCTTCGACGATCCAAAGTCTAAAGCAGCGCTGGACGTTGACCGAATTCGGGCAGGGCGAACATCAGCAGCGAACGCTCGATTTGCCAAACCGTACGATTGTCGTCGGGCGATCCGGTGAGGCCGACTTGACGATCGCCGCACAGGGGATCTCCAAACGTCACGCGCAGATCTCGTTCCTCGAAGGCGAGATGTTGGTCAAAGACTTGGGCAGCACAAACGGGACATACGTCAATGGGAAACAAGTTGATTGCTCAACTGTTGCTGTCGGCGACTTGCTGCAATTCGCCAACGCGCTCTTTCGTGTCGGACGAAGCTGTGACGCGATCGCCGATGGAACCATGGAAGAAGGCATTATCCCATGGGCGCAAACCCTGTTGTTGTTCGACCGATTAATGACAGAGCGTGCCGTCGTTCCGTTTTTCCAGCCCATTGTGCGGCTCGCTGATTTTGAACGAAGCGATGATCACAACGCTACCCTTGCCTATGAATTGTTGGCACGAAGTGATCTGGAAAACTTGGGGAACCCGGCATTGATGTTTGGTGCCGCTGAACGGTTGGGCCAGCAATGCGCACTCAGCGAGTTAATGCGTGAAGAAGGCGTTCGAAAGGCGTCTGAGTCTTCGATCAGCTCACGCGAATTGTTTCTCAACACCCACCCCAGCGAAGTCGTTACGGATCGTTTGATCCAGTCCTTGCGTGATTTGCGAGCCGAGTTTCCAGACTATCCGATCACGATCGAGATCCATGAAGCATCCATTACCGATCCGGATACGATGCGTCGCTTTCGGGCGGTTTTGCAGGATCTGAAGATGCGATTGTCATACGACGACTTTGGCGCCGGCCAAGGCCGGTTGTTGGAACTGGCCGAAGTGCCACCCGATGTTTTGAAATTCGATATGGGGCTGATTCGCGGGATCGACACCGCAGCCAACAGTCGTGTGGAACTGTTGCGTACCCTGGTGAAACTCGCTCACGATACGGGGGCGAGCACCCTTGCGGAAGGTGTCGAAACGGAGGCGGAACATCAGTGTTGCCTGGAGCTCGGTTTTGAATTGGGCCAAGGCTATTACTATGGCCGTCCCGCCGCACTTTCCTAGCAGTGGCTGACGTCAGGCTGCTCACAGGCTTTGGCGAGCGGCCAAAGAATCAGTGTGAGTACCGGACAGACGGTCGATAGCAGGCCGAAGACGAGGAACGGTTGTTGCCATTCTGCTGTCGCGATCGCCATTCCGGCCGCACCACAAAGGAATTGAACGCTGACCAGCCCGGAGGCCGCCGCGCCAAAATCTTCGTGGACGTAATCAAGGACGAGGTGATTGACCAGCGGCCGGCTGAGTCCAAAGAAAAACGAGTAGATCGCCATCGCAGTCGAAAATGCCAGCCACTGCTGAGCCCCAAATGCGAGCAACAAAACGCCGCCGACAAGGCAACCCATAAATGCGAGCGAAAGCAGCTTGCGGTCGTCAATCCTGTCAACCAGTTTGGCACAGATCAGCGATCCAATGATGACGAAAGCGGCGTTGCCACCAAAGGCCATCGCGAATTGTGTTTGCGTGAATTCAAAGTGAACGATAAAGGCAACGGGCGAGTAAGCGACAAAGCCCAATAGAGGCGCCGACAATAAACTGGTTGATCCATTGGCCAGCAGGTAGCCCGGGTTGTGCAGCAGTCGCCCATATCTGGCAAACAACTCCTTCGTCACACCCGCAATACGCGATGTCTTGCGAGCCGTGATGGTTGCAGTCTCTTGATAGAGAAACAAGGTCGCCAGCAGTGAGACGCCCGCCAGTGAACCTTGGGCGATAAAGATCACCCGCCATGACGCTACTTCCAAAATCGCCGAGCCGATCGTGGGTGCAATCATGGGGGCAAAGCCCAGGATGACCGAAACCCAGGCGAGTGTTCGTTTCCGCTCCTGCCCTTCAAACCGCTCTCGCGCGATCGCCATCACCATCGCTGCCGCACCGGCGGCACCGATCCCTTGCAAGATCCGGGCGCCAATCAATTGCGTCACGTCTTGCGAGATCGCGCACAACAGCGATGCCCCGATAAACAGGCTCAGTCCGATGATCAGGATTGGCCGTCTGCCGGTGCGGTCGGAAACGCTGCCCCAAAACAAAAGCATCAAACCGTAGGCAAAAAACCACAGAACGAGTGACAGGTGGACCGTGCTGGTCGGGACCTGCCAACGTTCGGCCAGCATCGGGATAGCCGGCAGATACATATCCGTCGCCAGTGGGGCGGTCGCGGCCAGGAGTCCGAGAAAGTACTTGTAGAGGTGCTGAGGCATGGCAACTTTGAAAAAACATTGGCACCCGTAGGAGCCACAGGACGCATTGACGGAACACACACATTTGGTTCCCCGTCACGAATGCCTGTCATGCTCCGAAGTCTAAAGAAAGTCGCCGATACGTCGGAAAAACACGCGGTTTTCTTGCTCTCGACCGCCGCCACAATGTTGGCAGCTGGGGTTTTGATCGGTTACGGGATCTGGGGGAGTGTAGGCGAATCAGAAGACGCGGGAAGTGCCAAGGGCGGCCCGGGAAGAAGTGGGCCACCGTCTACCCCGGCCATGCTCGTGCGCGTTGGTACGGTCCAGCGGGAACAGATCGCACCCACTCGAACGTTGCTGGGTGATTTAATTCCCGTTCGCACCGCAGCCGTTGCCACCGAAGTGCCTGGGCGAGTCGCGGAAGTTTTTGTCGATGAAGGTTCCACCGTCGTTGGTGGCGAAACCGTTTTAGCCCGAGTCGACGGGACTTGGGAAACGTTACAAGAAAAAAAGATCGCCGCACAAATTGATCAAGCCAACGCGACGCTACGTTTTGAACAAGCTGAGATGGCGCGGCTGAAAAAACTGCTCAATCAGCAAGCCGCATCCACCAGCGAAGTCGACGCCAAGCTGGCGATCATCGAGCAGACACAGGCATCGCTCGACGAGCTGGAAGCGAGCCTGCAAGAAGTTCGGACACGGATGGAGCGACTGAATATCATCGCGCCCTTCGATGGCGAGGTTGTTAGCAAGCACACCGAAGTCGGCGAGTACATCGCCGTCGGTGCTCCGATTGTCGACATCGTCTCGACCGGTCGTATCGATGCCAAAGCGATGGTGCCGCAGCAGAACCTGTCGTTGTTGAAACTTGGTGACGCGATCGCGGTGAAACTTGACCACACCGATGTCGAGATTACCGGGAATGTTGTCGCAATCAATTCTAAAGGCTCGCTCGACAGCCGAACGTTTCCCGTCCGCATCGCACTTGATGATCAAAACGGGCGGCTAAAGCCCGGGATGGGTGTCAGCTTGGATGTTCCCGCGATGCCACCGTCAACCGAATTGTTGGTGCCGCGCGATGCGGTGTTGACGAAGCCTGACGAATCGGTCGTATGGATCTTGGAAATCGACACTCGCGCGTTGGAACAAAACCCAAAACGCGATACACCGGGTAAGCCCATGACCACGCGTCCGGTTCCCGTCAAAATTCTGTCGCATACGGCGGAGCAATTCGCAATCGCTTGTGTTCGGACCGCTGATGAGGCCGCATTGAAACCGGGTGCGCAAGTCGTTACCGAAGGCCTCGAGCGTTTGGTTCCGGGCGTTCCCGTGCGGATCGACGCTGACGGACAACCTCTGGTCGCTGTTCCCGGTTCGTATCCCAACGGCCAGCAAATGGTCGACTGATCCCGCAGTAGAACTCAACGTTTCTCCCACCGTTTGATTGTCCGACCGACCGCACGTTGTACCGAAAAGTTTGCCATGGACCCGATTCGATTTGCAATTGAAAACCCGGTGAAAACCGCTGTTGGCATCATCATGGTGCTGTTATTCGGTGGACTGGCACTCAACGCGATTCCTGTCCAATTGACGCCGGATGTCGATCGGCCAGTGATCACCGTGCGCACGAACTGGTCTGGACGAAGCCCCGAGGAAATCGAGCGTTCGATCATCATCGAACAAGAGGAAAAACTGAAATCCGTCCAGGGACTGTGGAAGATGACGTCGCTCGCCAGCCTGGGGAGTGCATCGATCACATTGGAGTTCAACGTTGGCAGCCCTCCCGACCGTGTCTTACAAGACGTTTCCAACAAGATGGACGAGGTCCAGGAGTATCCCGAAGACGCGGACCGTCCCGTGATCGATATCGCCGACACGGCCAGCGACGATTCGATCGCGTATCTTCTGCTCCAGGCTGATGATCCGAACTTCGAAGTCGCGACATTTTACGACTATGCCGATCGCTTCTTGAAGCCAAGTTTGGAGCGTATCGATGGTGTTGCAGAGATCGACATCAAAGGCGGACGTGAACACCAAGTCCAAGTGCGATTTGACCCTAAAGAACTCGCCCGACGCAATATCTCGATTCCCGAAGTCGCCGCGGCACTTCGTCAAGACAACGTGAACGTTTCTGCCGGCGATATGGCTGGCGGTCGTCAGGACGTTCGCTTTCGTGTCGTCGAACAGTTCGATTCCTTGGAACGGTTGCGTGAAACCGTAATTAAGTATGACGTCGCGGGCAGTCCGATCCGTGTTGCCGATGTGGCAAGTGCTAACTTGGTCCTCGAAAAGACAGTGCACTTCGACCAATGCAAAGGCAAAACGTCGATGACCATTTTCGTTAAACGAAAGACGGGCAGCAACGTGCTGGACATCATCGAGGACGTCAATCGAGTCGTTGATGAAATGAATGCCGAAGGCGGCGTCTTGCGATCGTTCAAAAACGATCGCTACGGGTTGCGGCTGCGAAATGCGTTTGATGATTCACACTACATCCATAGTGCGATCGGTCTGGTTCGCGACAACTTGCTGATCGGTGGCGGCCTTGCAATCGCCGTTCTGCTGCTGTTTTTGCGCAGCATGCGGTCAACGCTGATCATTTCGTTGGCCATTCCGATTTCAGTGATCGGGACTTTCGTGGTGCTATGGCTTAGCGGACGAAACTTGAACGTCATTTCGCTTGCGGGACTGAGTTTCGCAGTCGGGATGGTGGTCGACAACGCGATCGTTGTGCTGGAAAACATCGACCGGTACCTAAAATCTGGTGCCGACGTGCGGACCGCGACACTGCGAGGCACGCGGGAGGTCTGGGGGGCAGTTTTGGCATCGACGTTAACGACGATCGCTGTGTTCGCACCGGTGCTGACAATCCAAGATGAGGCCGGCCAGTTGTTCTATGACTTGGTGTTAGCAATCTGTGCGGCCGTTGCTCTTTCGCTGATCGTTTCGATCACCGCAATCCCGATGGCCGCGTCACTGATCTTGCGACCGCATCGCGACCGTACTTTGGGGCGGTCGCGAAATGGTGAAGGTGCTTCGTCGGGTGACACAGCTAGGTCGAGTCAGAAATTCTCGCCCCACAACTTGTTTGGATTGGTAGGGATCTTCGCTTGGCTGACTGACCGTTGGGCGGGGCTGATTCACCTGATGACGTTCCGCAGTTTGTCCAGTGCGTGGTTGCGAGTGTTGTTGATCGCGTTGACGATGGCCGTATCGATCGGTCTGAGCATGTGGTGGATGCCGCCAGCAAGCTACCTACCCAACGGCAGCAAAAACTTTACGTTCTGTCGGATGTCGACTCCGGCGGGCTATTCCGTCATGGAAAATTACTCCGTAGGCCAGCGGATCGAAAAGGAACTCCAGCCGTTCTGGAGTGCAACGACCGGTGAAGAGGCGTCGGCCAATGGTCCGATTGTGGATCAACGTTCCGGGAAAACTTATACCGATATCCCGGCTCTCAAAGAGTTCTTTTTCGTTGTCGCTCGCGGCAGTGTATTCATGATCGGGATCAGCCAAGACCCAACAAACGTCGAACCAATCGCTGCCGTTTTTAACCGTGCGTTCAATGTTGTCCCGGCCAGCAAAGGTGTCACGTCACAGGCATCGATCTTTGGACGTGGCGCTGGAAGTTCTAACGCGGTCGATATCGAAGTACGCGGCAATGACATGCGACGACTGAAAGTGGCTTGTGGTTTCCTTGAGTCAGAATTGCAACGCGAGTTTTCGCGATTTTCAGTTCGAACGTCACCGGGTAACTTCAACGAATCCGGTCCCGAACTGCGGATCGAAGTCAACGAGGAAATTGCCAAGCGATTGGGCTTGAACGCGACCGACTTGGCGACGACCGCACGCTCGTTGATCGATGGCGCATTTGTTGGGGATTTCGATTTCGAAGGTGACAACATCGACTTGATTTTGATTCGCGATCCGTCAATCGAACTTGCCCCCGAAGAGGTCGCCGAGGTTCCTGTCACAGTACGAGATTCGACGGGGACGCCAAGCACGATTCCATTCGGACAGCTAGTGTCGTTTCTCCCCAGCGAAGCGTCACAGGAAATCCGCCGGGTGGAGCAACAGCGGGCGATCGCGTTGACGGTGACGCCGCCAAACGACGTTGCATTGGAAGACGCCCAAACACGGATTTTGGCGATCGTCGAACAGGCCCGTGTCTCGGGAAAACTCGGCAACGACATGTTCGTCACCCTGTCAGGAAACGCTGACCGGTTGTCCGAAGTCCGTCGGCTGTTGATGGGAAGCTGGTACGGTTGGGATTGGCAATCGATAGGAAGTGTTGCGACAAGCCGCTTTTTTATCGCCCTGGTGATCACGTATCTGTTGCTTGCCGCCCTCTTCGAGAACTTTATTTATCCGTTGGTGATCTTGTTGACGGTCCCATTGGCGACGGTTGGCGGGTTCGCCGGATTAGCGATTGTTCACTGGTTTGACCCGACACAGCAGTTGGACGTTCTGACCATGTTGGGTTTCGTCATTTTGATCGGTGTGGTCGTCAATAACGCAATTCTGATCGTGCACCAAGCGTTGAACTTTATGCGAGGCGAAACCGACGAAGTCGACCAAAAGGGTGCGATGCCAATGAGTCCTCGAGATGCGATCGCGTTGTCGGTCCAAACACGGACGCGGCCGATTTTTATCACTACCTGCACGAGCGTGTTCGGGATGTTGCCTTTGGTGATCGCACCCGGTGCGGGCAGTGAACTGTACCGTGGATTGGGGGCGATCGTTGTCGGCGGGCTAACCACGGCGACGTTCTTTACACTGCTGATCGTGCCGCTGTTTTTCAGTCTTGTCGTTGACCTGCGATTGGCCCTGCCGTTCAAGCGACCGACGTCCCAGACGCTCCCCCCGATGCAGCCGACTACCTGACAAACACTATCAAGACCACCAAAAAGAATGACGCGATGCAGTCATGATGCCGGTGTCCTAAACTAGTTTCATGGATTCTGAAATCTCTCGCATTTTGAACAGCCTCGAACAAGGCGATCCGGCAGCGGCAGGCGAGCTGCTGCCGCTCGTGTACGAAGAGCTGCGGAGGTTGGCGACATCTCGGATGCGAAGGGAAAGCCATGCACAAACCTTACAACCGACCGCTCTGGTTCATGAAGCGTTTTTGCGTTTGATCGGCAATGAAAATGTCCGTTGGGATGGGAAGTCGCATTTTTTTGCGGCGGCCGCCGAAGCGATGCGACGAATTTTGATCGAACACGCGAGACGTCGAAACGCATTGAAGCGTGGAGGCGATCGCCAACAATTCGAACTCAATGAATCAGACGGCATCGTCACGTTGGACAATGCCGACGAACTTTTGGACCTGGACGCGGCGCTAACCAAGCTAGCGGTCGATGAACCCGAACTTGCCAAGTTAGTCGAGCTGCGATACTTCGCGGGACTGTCTGTCGAAGAAGCCGCAGAGGTCATGGCGATTTCTCCCCGAACCGTCAAACGACATTGGGCCTATGCACGTGTTTGGTTGGCGCGGGCGATGGATGCCGAACCAGATAACTTGCCGTAAACGCTGTGTGATGTTGACGATTCCTAGTTGGCGTAGATTGCCATGATCCCTCGAAATGAAAAGTCGATCTTCTTTGAAGCCCTCGAGATCGAAGGTCCCGAGCAGCGTGATGCGTTTGTCCGGCGAGCTTGTGATCAAGATCAATCGCTTTATCAGTCGGTTACCGATCTGCTGCACCGTCACGAACACACGTCAGTCTGTATCGATAAACCGATCGTCGGCGAAATCCGATCGAATGGGCTGATGGATGAAACCCTTGACCAGGGCATGCCAATTCCGTCCTCGTATCGATTCACACCGGGGACCGTGATCGGGAACTACAAGCTTCGTGAACTGATTGGCGAAGGCGGCTTTGGACTCGTCTTCGTCGCGGACCAGCAGGATCCCGTCAAGAGACGTGTGGCGCTCAAGCTGGTAAAGCCCGGTATGGAATCGCACGAAGTGTTGACACGCTTCGAAGCCGAGCGGCAAGCACTCGCGATGATGGATCACCCCAACATCGCCAGGGTTTTCGATGCAGGTGCGACGGAAACCGGGCAACCCTACTTCGTGATGGAATTGGTTCGTGGTGTCCCGCTGACAACGTTTTGTGACAAGAACCGTTTGAGTATGCGAGAACGGTTGGATTTGCTGATCAAAATTTGTCATGCGATTTTACATGCACATCAAAAAGGCATCATTCATCGCGATTTAAAACCGAACAACGTTCTGGTCACTCTTCAAGACGGAGAGCCGCTTCCCAAGGTGATTGACTTTGGTGTGGCAAAAGCGATCGGGCAACGTTTGACAGCGGACACGATCTACACCCGTTTTGCGTCGATGGTCGGTACCCCGGCATACATGAGTCCCGAACAAGCCGAGATGACAAATGCCGGCGTCGACACTCGCAGCGATATCTATGCGTTAGGCGTGTTGATGTATGAATTGCTGACCGGGGCACCGCCGCTTTCAAGTGATCGGTTGCAAACGGTCGGCTTTGACGAACTGCGCCGAATGATTCGCGAGGAAGAACCGGTACGGCCTAGCAAACGCGTTAGCACGCTTGACCAAAACGTTCGTTCAACGGTTTCCATGGTTCGTCGTACGGAATCAAATCGATTGGAAAGCGTGTTGAGAGGTGATCTCGACTGGATCGCGATGAAAGCACTCGAAAAGAATCGCGAACGTCGTTATGCGACTGCTGCCGAGCTCGCTGATGATTTGACACGCTACCTCAATGGCAATCCCGTTGCCGCCCGCCCGCCGACATGGACCTATCGGTTGTCACGCTATGCAAAACGAAACAAGGTGACGATCGTGACGACAGCGATCGTTGCGGTCGCATTGTTAGTCGGAACGGCGGTCAGTTTATGGCAAGCTTCGGTAGCAACGGTTCAACGCGACCGAGCGACCGCGGCGCTTGATACCGCACGTCAGTCGGAAAAACGAGCGATCGAGGCACGGCAAGATCTTGCCGGATTTGTTGAACGATTGAAGCTTGCCAACTCGTTCCTAGCGACCGGGCGAGCCCACGTTGACGCCGGACGTTTGGCAGACGCCGTCACCGCTTACAATGCTGCGATCGAAGTCCAGCCGCGTTTCTATCAAGCTTGGTCCGAACGCGGTGTGTTCTATGCAAGTCTTGGGCTTTGGGAACAGGCCGCGGAAGACTACGCGAAATCGGTTGAGCTCGGTGGCGTGAGCAATCAGCCGGATTTTCTCGGCGTGCCTCAATTGCATTGGATGGTTGGCAATCACACCGTTTATCAAGGCATCAACGCAAAACTATCCACGCTTGAAAAAGACCAGTTTGCCGTGGAAGCACGCGGCCGTTTAATCGGGCCAATCGATCCTGAAACCGCAACTGAATTGGTGACGTTTGCCGAAGAACAATTAACACTCGCCGGGTACGAAGACCAGGGGAAAGTGCCGGAGCCGCCCCAAGGTTACGTTGTTCGTCGTCGCCGTTCTGGTCCGCCGCTTGGCGCAAAACTGTATGTGGCCGGATGGGCACACCTGCGAGCAGGCCAATTTGCACAGGCTATCGCTCGTCTGAAACAGGCGGACCAAGAAACCTTCGATTGGCGCGGCAGCGGGATTTCAACACCCTTGATCGCGATCGCTTATGAAGGTCTCGGCGACCATCAGCAAGCGATGGAAACGTTGCGTGCTGCTGACGAAACAATGGCCGGTTTCTTGGTTCAAGCTGAATCTCGCAGTGATTTTATTCCCAATATGCCGTGGTTTGATTGGGTCGAGTTCTTAGTCAACTACCAAAACGCCGGTGTACAAGTTGGCAAACGTTCCAGCGATTGGCTCTCTCAGCGATGGGATGGTCGGCTGCAACCACTGAAATCCGAAGCGATGTCGGCGATCGCCAATTCAAAAAAACGTTAAAGGTTCTTCTCTTTGCGCTCCGGATGCCGTGGTTTTCGGCCTATCGTCTCGAACTCACCACGCATCGCAAACTGATTTACAATTGCGATTGGCGAAAATGCCATTCGGTGTTGGTGCCTAACCGTGAACCGGAGACCGGAAATGAGAAAGCCTTTATTAGCGATGTTTGCTTGTCTTGCGACAGCGGCATCGTCCTTCGCCGCTGATGTGACGACAGCGATACCGAGCGACGCCTATGGGTTTGTCGTTGTACCCAATGCCGAACAACTTGATGGCAAAGTCCAGATGCTGTCCAAGCGGATGCATCTGCCCATTCCAAGTGTGCTAACGTTGCTCACGTCAATGCCCGATTTGAACGCGACGTTGGACCAAGATGGTTCGCTAGCCATCGCGTTGATGCCATCGGGGAATCGTGTCGCCCCGCTCGTTTATGTTCCTGTCGACGACTATCAAGCGTTGATCGAGCAGCTAACGGATGCTTCGACCGAAGACGGAATCACCGAAGGAAGTTTCAACGGCAATACGCTGGCCTTGGGAAAGGTGCAAGGGCACGCGGTTGTCACTCAGGCAAGCGATCGGGCGGTTCTTGCGTCTGCGTTGCAGAAAATCGCGAGTGGTGGGGAGGCTGTCACAAAGCCAAGCGGCGATTTCGATCTGGCCATGGTTGCCACGGAAGCCGGGCTTGTACGAGTCACAGAGGTCGCTCAGGAAGGTCTTTCTGAAATGATTCGTGTGATCGAAAGGCAAAGCGGCCCGGACAATCCCGCTATCGCAGGCCTGCGAATGTATGAAAAACTGTTTGTCTTCGTGAAAAGCGATCTGCAATCGATCGCCGTTACGATGCGACTGGACGAGTCAAGTTCACTGCGTGTGACCAAAAGCTTTGTCGTCAAGCCGGATAGCGAATGGGCACCCGTGCTGAAGAGTATTCCCGCAAGCGAACAAGACCTGCTGGTCGGACTGCCGGACATCCCATTTGTCATCGCGGCAGGAGTCTCAATTCCCGGCGGTGGCTTCGAAAAGATGCTTGATCTGTCAAAGACGATGATGCAGTCGATGCCACAGCTCTATCACATGACTCCCAGCGAAATCGACAAGATGATGGAACTGTCGAGAGAATATTTTTCCAACATCGAGGGAATGTCGTTCCTAATGGGAGCCGGAGAAGGTGACATGCCGATCTACGGGCAGATGGCTGCCGCGATGACTGTTCCTGACTCGGATCAGTATCTGGATGACTACGTCAAATATTGGAAGGAAGTCCGCGAGATTACCAAAGACTCGGATCAATCTTTCATTGCACAGTCGCAATTCGAAGAGATGACAGTGAAGGATCATCGCGTCTTACGCACGATCATGCCGGCTCAATCGATTCCAGGTTTCCCCGCAGAGCAGCAGGCTGCTATGGAAGGGATGATGGAAAAAATGTTCGGACCCGGTGGCATGAAAATGTATGCCGGTGCGATCGATTCACGAACGGTGCTCATTGCCTACACCAGTACTGATCTGTTGGAAAAGGCATGGGAATCGGCGGAGTCCACATCGACGCTCTCCAGGAATGAAGCGTTACAGCAGGTCAGTGAAAAACTGCCGTCGGATGCACAGATGGTTGGCTACTGGAGTCCATCTGGCACCAGCAGTTCCCGGCCTGTTGAAAAACACCGTGTTTTGCCGACTTGGCTTTTGCTAGCGGTTCGCCAGAATCTCCTTGGCCTGTTGCGTCTCGCTTCGTGACCGAAACATCCTATGATAGTGCCTGACAGTTTTCGCAAGCCATGTGGAAAGCACCATGTCCGGCCCTGCCATCTCCCCACGCACCAGACGCTATCTTTCTGCCGACGCCCTGTTTGCGTTGCTGCGACAGCGATTCGAAACGGTCCAGGA